>NZ_LVCF01000025.1 GCF_001594145.1 Branchiibius sp. NY16-3462-2
AGTTGCGTCCGCACCACCCCGCCTCCGGCGCCGCAATCGCTGTTCACGCTGAACGTCTACAACGCCTCGAAGGACAAAGGGGTGGCCAAGCGGACGGCCGCGGCGCTGCGGTCCCGGGACTTCTCGGTGGGCGCGGTGAGCAATGACCCGTACGGCGAGCAGATCGACGGCGTCGGCGAGTTGCGCTTCGGGACCGAGGGCGCGGCGTACGCCAAGCAGTACGTTCTTCCGCTCTTCCCCGGCGCGACGTTGCAGCAGGACGGGCGCACGGGCACCTCGGTGGACGTCGTGCTCGGCGAGGAGGCCCCGTCGGTCAGCGACAGTACGCCGACCCCCACCCAGACGTTGCCGGCCGACTGCGCGCAGTACGAGTAGGCGCCACTTCGGCTCGGCGTTTTGGGCGTGGCACCGCGGTTCGGGTACCCTCGTCGGCGGTGGCGTGTCCGAGCGGCCTAAGGAGAACGCCTCGAAAGCGTTTGTGGGTGAAAGTCCACCGAGGGTTCAAATCCCTCCGCCACCGCCAACGAAGAAGGACCGTGCTCCGAGCGCAAGCGAGGGGTGCGGTCCTTCTTCGTTCATTGGAGTCGGGGATTTAGAAGGAGCGAGGAGCGCAGCGACGAGCGACGGTTCCCTCCGCCACGAGATGCCTCAGGACATCGACGCCGTCTCAGCGACAATCGACGAAACCGGCACGAGTCGTTGCGTCCCCGGCCCGGAACACCTCGACTAGCGACGGAAACGCCACGATGCTCGAGCATCCCCACCAGCGGCGCGGCAGTATTGCCACGTCCGTCGGTCAGCAGCCTCACCGACGTAGAGGTATGTCAAGCAAGGAGGGATGTAATGGCAGGAGCCATCTTCTTCGATAAGGACCGCGCATGGTCGGCGGCGTCCTGGTGTTTCGACTGGGTGCTGGAGGTGATCGCTCGCAATACCGAGGATCCACAACTCGCACATGATCTGCGTTTCATCATCCGAAACAATTTCGGAGGCCTTTTCCTGGAGCAGCTTCCTTCCGAGCATCGCGAGGAGGTGCTACGAATCATGGATCAGGTACTCGTTCCGTACTCAGAGGCGAACCTACCCTCCGACATGCCGGCCCGCGAAGGCAACATTAGTTACCTTCAAGAACTGGTAGATCTCTCACGTGCGACCTCCGCTCATGGCGACAGCGCATAACGGTCAACCTGAACACTCGGAAGATGCGCATTGAAAAGGGAGGGCACATGGCGAACGCCCTGCCGCCAGACGATCTACCTGGTGGCTTCTGGTATCCGCACGGATATATCAGGCTTATCGAATGCGGCTTGCTCACCCTGGAGCCATGGCATGTGCTCGACGGGGCACAAGTGCAGGACAAGCGCAGCGGTCTGGCTGAACGGTTCCCGAGCCGCCGGTTGCTTCCCTTCGCGGCGCGTCAGGATAACGATGACTGCGCATGTTGGGATCTGGATCGCGGCAGCGAAGTGGTCGCGATCGTTCACGACTACGCCTCACCCGGCTACGAGAACCGCGGCGAGTACGCGACGTTCTACGACTGGCTCCGGCAAGCGGTCGAGGACTTCATCGAGTTCGACCTCGGCTACGACGAAATACTGAAACCTCAGTCCGGCTGAATCTCGCTGGGTAGCGCGGCCCGGACACGCGCCGTACGTTCGCGGCGCATGCGCTCACGCGGGTCACGGTGCAGGGGCATCTGAGCGGGGCCACCCCAGGCGAGCAGCGTGTATTGCAGCCGCCAGACAAAGCGGTAGCCCAGCGATAATCCCGTCGTCTCGGCAGGAATGGGTGTTGGTCGCGCCTCGCTCATGCCACCCGAGGGTATACCAATTCTTGGTACACCAACTATCGGTAGACTGACCCCGTGTCCGACGACCCCCTCGCCCTGGAGAACCAGGTCTGCTACGGCCTGGCCCTCGCCGCCCGGGGCATCATCGGTGCCTACCGCCCGGTGCTCGAGCCGCTCGGGTTGACCCATCCGCAGTACCTCGTGATGCTCGCGCTGTGGGAACGCCACCCGCAGTCCAACCGGCAACTCAGCGACGCGCTGCGCCTGGACCCGGGCACCATCACTCCGCTGATCAAGCGCCTGGAGCGAGAGGGTTACGTGACCCGGCAACGACAAGCGGGCAACGAGCGCACCCTCGACATCGACCTCACCGAGCGCGGAATCGCCCTACGCGACAGGGCAGTTCACGTGCCACTGATCATGATCCGGCGCCTCGGACTCAAGCCGGCGGACCTGCCCGCTCTCGCCGACACCCTGCACGGCCTGATCGCCGCCGCCGACAACCCGCTACCGCTCACCGACGCAGAACGGGCCGCTCTTACTTCACCTCACTGATCGGCGGCGCGATGTCCTCCAACGACTTCTGCGCGGCGTCCACCGACAGGAACAGCGCCAGAATCCCACCTATCACCATCAGCGCCGCCCCCAGGTAGTAGCCGGGCGCAATGCCGGTGATGTCCTTGGTCGCGGTCGCGTTGTCGATGAGTTTGCCGAAGAGCAGCGGACCGCTGATGCCACCGGCCGCCGTGCCGATCGCATAGAAGAACGCGATGCACAGCGCCCGGGTCTCCATCGGGAAGATCTCGCTGGCCGTCAGGTACGCCGAACTGGCACCGGCCGAGGCGACGAAGAAGGCGACCATGCCGAAGATCGTGAGCGTGACCGCGGTCAGGTTGCCGAGCACGAGCCCGGCGATGGCCAGGATGACGCCCGAGACGATGTACGTCGCGGAGATCATGATCTTGCGCCCCACCTTGTCGAAGAGCGGGCCGAGGATCAATGCACCGGCGAAGTTGCTGATCGCGAATGCCGCGAGATACCAACCGGTTTGACCAACGCCGAGGAACGTCTGCAACGTGTCGCCGAAGGTGAAGAAGAACGCGTTGTAGAGGAATGCCTGCCCGATGAACATGCCCAGACACAGGATCGTGCGCCGCGGGTATTCGGTGAAGACGGTCCGCGCGATCGTCGGCAACCCGATGGTGTGCCGCTGGCGGATCTTGAGCGTCTCGTCGACCTCCGGCAACGAGACGTCATCCTCCTTCTCCACCCGTTTCTCGATGTCGGCGACGATCTTCTCGGCTTCGTCCTCCCGGCCGTGGATGAACAGCCACCTGGGCGACTCCGGCACATTGCGCCGCACGAAGAGGACGCCGATCCCGAGGATCGCGCCGAGTGCGAAGCAGAACCGCCAACCGAACTCCGGGTTGACCAACTGGGGATCCAACAACGGAATGGTCAGCAGCGAACCAGCGGCTGCCCCCACCCAGTAGGACCCGTTGATGGTGATGTCGATCCGCCCGCGGAAGGCGGCGGGGATGAGCTCGTCGATCGCGGAGTTCACCGCGGCGTACTCCCCGCCGATGCCCAAACCGGTGATGAAGCGGCAGGCGAAGTACCACGCCGGGTTCATCGACGCGGCGGTGAGCACGGTACCCACCAGGTACACCAGCAACGTGATGATGAAGAGCTTCTTGCGGCCGAAGCGGTCGGTGAGTTGCCCGAAGAAGAGTGCTCCGATGCACGATCCCGCCACGTACACCGCGCCGGCCAGGCCGATCTGGGAACTGCTCAGTCCGAGCCCGTGGGTTGAATCCTTCAGGACGTCGGACAGGTTGCCGACGATCGTGACTTCAAGGCCGTCGAGCACCCACACCGTGCCCAGCCCGATGACGATGACCCAATGCCATGGCGCCCACGGCAACCGGTCCAACCGGGCCGGTATATCGGTGGTGATCGTGCCGAGCTCTTGGTCCCCCTGCGTCTGTGCCATCGCCCCCTTCTACTCCGCACACGGGGACTTGGCACCACCCATTGGGTGCCGGCGCACTCGTCAGTTGAGTGCGGCGAGATCCGCTTTCAGCTGCGTCATGTTGAAGCCTTCCGGCGAACGCCCCTGTCGCAGATACTCTTTCGAGACATAGGCGTAGCTCTCGTCGTTGTACTCCTGCAGGAACGCATCGGTCATCGCCTGCTCCCGACCCCACGTCACGATGACGAAGTGACCGGACCGCCGGGCCACCGCCGGGATGTAGTGGCCGCCCTCGATCGGGGATCCGGGCACGACATCCCAGGGCTGATGATCGCGGAACTGCTGCATCGCCGACTCCGGGAACCGCACGCCGACCCCGATCGCACCGAAGAGGTACATCGCCAACAGGTGCTCCTGCACATCTCCAGGAGTCAACGCCAGATAGGCCGCGATCTTGTGCCGATGACCGCTCGCGTCCGCCAGGCCGGTGTGTCGGCGATAGGAAGCGGCAACCGCCATGTCGGTACCCCGGTCGGTGTCGGGCTGCCCGGGGACGTACCCGGTGATCGCCGAGTAGTTCGTGATCGCTGCCTCGGTACTCACCGCTGCCTCGTGCGATCCGTTCTTGGTCCAGAGCATGGTTTCGTGGAGGCCCCCGGCGATGACGCAGTCACCCACGTGGTCGTTGCCCAGCATCTGCCACGGTGCGACTCCGCTGTCGTGGCCGAAGCTCGCCGGCGGGGTGGGCAACAGCCGTGGCTCGAGATACTTCGTGAGTTTGAAACTGACGGCATCCGGTCGAGCGGGGAGTTTGCCCAGTTTGAACTCGCTGGTCGCGGTGGATGTCTTGCTCATGATGGCCTCCTTGGACGTATCTGCATTTATGACGAGATCCGTTGCGGGACAGGAATACACGGGGGCGAAAATCCCAGCGAACTCCCAGCTAACAGGTCAGCCCAGCGCCGAGCGGGCCGCCGCCGTCACCAGCTCGGTGACCGTGTCCAGCAGCCCGGACTGGACCTTCCACCGCTGCCAGTACAACGGCACCTCGAGCGTGCGGCCGGGGGTCAGATCGACCAACGAGCCGTCGCCCAAGAGCGAGGAGCAGAAGATCTCCGGGATCATCCCCCAGCCGAGTCCGAGCAGCACCGCAGACCGATGCTCGGTCGTCGACGGGATGTAGTGTCGTGGCGCGTCGAGGGTTTCGCCGCTATTTGCCCGAAAGTAATTGTGCTGCAGGTCATCTGACCGATCAAAGGTGACGATCGGGGCGCCCTGCGCGAGATGAGGACGCCCGCTGAGCCAATCATCGACGTACGCCGAGCTGGCCACTGCGCGGTACCGCATCACTCCCAGCCGGCTACTGCGGCAGCCCACGACGGGACGGCGATCCGCCGTGACGGCAGCCATCACCCGGCCCGCGCGCAACATCGCCGCCTTGGACTGCTCGTCCTCACGGTGCAGGTCGAGGGTGATCCCGTGTTCGCGCGTCACGCGTTCGAAGGCCGGCAGCAACCAGGTGGCCAGGGAGTCCGCGTTGACCGAGATGCTGACCGCCCGTACCCCGGCGGCGTCGGCGGCGAGGTCACCCGCAAGATCGTCCTGCAGCACCTGCAACTGACGGGCGTAACGAAGCAGCCGAGTGCCGGAGGCGGTAGCCCGGGTGGGCAGGGTTCGCTCGATCAGGGTCTGGCCCAGCGCGTTCTCCAAGGCGCGGATGCGTTGGGAGACCGCCGACGGGGTCACGTTCAGCACCCGTGCGGCGGCATCGAAGCTGCCGTGGTCGACCACTGCGACAAAGGTCTGCACCTGGATGGCGTCGGGCGTCATGAAGTAAGGCTAATGTTTCATAAGAATCATTCGCTGGACTTCATATGACGGCGCACGCATGCTCAAGTCGTGAGTTTCTTCTTCATCGGCCTGCTGACCGGCCTCAGCCTGATCGTGGCGATCGGTGCGCAGAACGCGTATGTGCTGCGCCTCGGCTTGAGTGAACCCGCGCGCATCGTGGCGCCGGCGGTCGTGCTCTGCATCGCCTCCGACGCCGCGCTGATCATCGCCGGCGTCGCGGGTCTGGGTGCGCTCACCTCGCGCGTCCCGTGGCTGCTCACGGTTTTGCAGTGGCTTGGCGTGACCTGGCTGATCGGCTACGCGGCGCTGTCGGCGAGAAGGTGTCTACACGGCGTACGCTCCTCGGCCAGTCTCGACGCGACCCCGAGTGCCCCGGCCACGCTGCGGACTGTCCTGCTGACCACGGCCGCTTTCACCTGGCTGAATCCGCACGTCTACCTCGACACGATGCTGTTGATCGGGTCGCTGGCCAATGCCCATCCGGTCGGTCGCTGGTGGGTGGCGGCCGGCGCGATCTCGGCCAGCGCGTTGTGGTTCGTGGCCCTCGGCGGTGGCGCGCGGTTGCTCCGCCCGCTCTTCCGGCGTCCGCTCACGTGGCCGGTCATCGACGGCACCATCGCCGCCACCATGGGCGCCCTCGCTGTGCGACTTGCTATGCACTAAACCGAGCCCGCTGATTGCAACGGTCGCGCTACGGGACCGGCAGACTGGTGTCATGGCTACCCGGATCCCGCAGCGCGAGCTACGCAACAACAACGCCGAGGTGTTGAAGCGTGTCGCTGCTGGTGAGAGCTTCGTGGTCACCCGCAACGGAGAACCCGTCGCCGATGTCGTGCCCCACGTGGCAACGTCTCGTCCACCACGGTTCCCAGAGACACACACTCTGCTCTCCGAACCAGACAGTCGGCTTGATCGGGGCAAGTGGCTCGCAGACATTCGCGACGGCGACAACTTCATCGACGACGACCCCTTGAACAGTCGCGCCTGACCACGAACTCGCACTCCTGGATACATCGCGTGTCATCGACATCCCCGATGCCATCCCCAGCATCGCCACCCGGGCCGCGATCAGCACGCTGACTAGTGCGGAACTGGCCTACGGCCAACACCATGCTGACCCGATCATCGCCGGCGCGCGAGAGGCCAGGTATCGGAGCATCCTGACCCAGTTCGACCCAATCCCTACTCGTCCAACGCCGCCCACCTCTACGGAGCTATCGCGGCGGCCGTCCGTAACGCAACCCGCAACCCGCGACCCCGCCGCATCGACCTGTTGCTTGCGTCAGTAGCCGCGGACCTGGGTGCCGTACTCGTCACACGGAACCCTGACGATTTCGTCGGAACCGAGCGACTCATCCGCATCGTCGCTATCTAACCGCCCACGACCTGGTCGGCGCCGATCCGGCGCCTCACCCACGAACGAGGGCCGATCACATCGCGAGACCTACGTTCCACATCGTGGACGATCTGGGGTAACATCCGTCACCGTGTCAGAGATAGATAGCACCTCAAACAATCCGTCGCAGCGCCAGGACCGCAGCGCACTCATCGCCGTCACGATCTTCCCGCTGTTGGTACTCGCCGCAGGGGCAGCCGGCTATCTCCTTCCCGACACCTTCACCCCGTTCACCGGCCAAGTGCCCTACCTGCTGGGGATAGTGATGCTGTGCATGGGTGTCACGCTCACCCCGCCGGACTTCGCGCGCATCGCGAAGCGTCCCTGGGTAGTGCTGCTCGGCCTCGTGGCGCATTACGTCATCATGCCGCTCGCCGGATGGGCGATCGCGCACGCGCTCGGCCTGAGCCCGGCATTGGCAGTCGGCGTGATCCTGGTCGGCTGCGCACCGAGCGGCACGGCCTCGAACGTCATGACGTACCTGGCGAAGGGCGACGTCGCCCTGTCGGTCTCCGTGGCCACCTTGTCGACCCTGGTCGCCCCGGTCCTCACCCCGCTACTCACGCTGTGGCTCGCCGGCTCCTACCTGCACGTAGCGGCGGGTTCGATGTTCCTCGACATCGTGAAGACCGTGCTGATCCCGGTGATCCTCGGCGTCGTGATCCGTCTGCTCGCCGGGCGCTGGGTCGACCGCATCTCGGGCGTCTTCCCGTGGATCTCGGTTGCGGCGATCTCACTGATCGTCGCAATCGTGATGGGCCACAGTGCTGCTGCGTTCCGCACCTCTGGCCTGCTGGTCTTCGTCGCCGTGGTGCTGCACAACGGTTTCGGGCTCTTCCTCGGATACCTGTCCGGCAAAGCGGCCCGGCTCGACCACCGCGCCCGCCGAGCGCTTGCCTTCGAGGTCGGCATGCAGAACTCCGGGCTCGCCGCATCACTGGCCGCCGGGCACTTCGCCTCGATGCCGGCGGCGGCGCTTCCGCCGGCGATCTTCTCGGTGTGGCACAACGTCTCCGGCGCCGTCACTGCCGCCTTCTTCCGGCGACGTCCGCTGCCGCAGGCTGAACTCGCCACCGCCGAGCCCGACCGCGAAGAGGCCACCCTGGCGGGCTGAGCTGAGGTCGAGCGCGTCCGCTTCAACCGGACTCAGTCGCGCGACCGCACCTGGTCGCCGCCGATCCAGACCTTAGCCACGTCGTACGTCGTGCCAAGGACGAAGATCTTGGCCAACGCATCGCTCGGGTCCGCTGCGTTTCTGAGGCACACGTCGAGTGTGGATCCCGTTGGGGGCTGGAGGAGTACGGCGTCAAAGGACTTCCCGACGGACAGGTCACCTACCGTGTCGGCCAGGTCGAGCGCCTGCGCGCCTGCGGCCGTCGCGAGGTACAGCAGATGTGCTGGCGTGAGCGGCACCCCGGCCTCGCCGAGGAGTTGCTGCACGAAGTACGCCTGCAGCCCCTCCTTGAAGAGACTGAAACCGGTGCCACCTCCGACGTCACTGCCGAGGCAGACGCGGACTCCGGCAGCGAGGTGCTCTTTGAGCGGAAAGAAGCCGCTGCCCAGGGAGGAGTTGCTGGTCGGGCAATGGGACACCGAGGCCGATGCGGACGCCAGCGCCGACAGCTCAGCGGGCTTGGGGTGGACATTGTGGGCCAGGATGGTCCGTCGGCCGAGCAGTCCGTACCGGTCATAGCAGTCGACGTAGTCCCGTGAGTCCGGGAAAAGCGTTGCTACCTCGGCGATCTCGCGGTGGTTCTCGTTCACGTGTGAGGTGACGAAGAGATCCGGGGTGTCTTTGACCAGTTGCTGGCAGGACTCCAACATCGGCCCGGACGCGGATAGTGCGAAGCGGGGGGTGACCGCGTAACGCAGCCGCCCGCGGCCGTGCCAGGTGCCGATCAACGAGCGGCTCTCCTCATAGGCCCGCTTCGGGGTCGTCAGGAGGTCCGATCGCAGGATGCGGTCGCTGACGACGAGACCCGCGGTGGCCCGGATCCCGACACGGGACGCTTCGGCGAAGAAGGCGTCCATCGCCGAGGCGTAGTGCGCGCCGAAGACCATCGCTGAGGTCGTGCCAGCGGCGAGCAGGCCGGACAGGAACTCCCGGGCGATCTGCTCGGCGTAGCTGCGGTCGGCCAGGTGCGCCTCCTCGGGCAGTGCGCAGTACTCCAACCAGTCCAGCAGCGGCATACCCAGACCGCCGATGACGTGCACCTGCGGGAAGTGCACGTGGGTGTCGATCAGGCCGGGGATCAGGACGCCGCCGCGCACATCGACAACGTCAGCGTCCGGCGCGTCGGCCCGCACGACCGCGAACTCACTACGGGCCGTGATGATTCCGTCCTCGACCAGCAGGCCGACGTCCTCGCCGGAGCGCAACTGCCCACCCTCGAACGGGCTGTCCGAAGTGTCGAACACCCGGGCGCGATAGAGGGTCCTCACACTTCCACCATCGCCAACTGCGATGCCAACTGCGCCGCCACGCTGAGGGCGATGACCGCCGGCTCCTTGCCGCTGATTGACGGCAGACCGATCGGGCAGCTGATCGCGCCGACGGCCTCCGGCGAATGTCCCTCGGCCAGCAGCCTTTTCTCGAAGCGGCGCCACTTGGACCGGGACCCGATGAGACCGATGCTGCCGAGGTGCCCGCAGCGCAGCGCGGCGTCGCACAGCGCCATGTCCTCGGAGTGATCATGGGTCATGATCAGCACGTGAGTGCCGCGCGGCACCTGACCCAGGACGAGTTCGGGCACCGGCGAATGGTGGATCGTGACCGTGCCGACCGGATCGTTCAGGCTCGCCAAGCGCTCAGGCGTGAGTTCGTTTGCGCGGGAGTCGATCAGATGCAGGTCGAGGTCCTGCCGGACCAGAATCCGTGACAACTCCAGCCCGACATGCCCGGCCCCGAAGATGGCAATCGCCGGGACCGGCAGGATCGGCTCCATCAACAGGGTCACCTCACCGCCACAGCATTGAGTGCCGTGCTCGACCGGTGCGTGCTCGTTGAGCGCGAACTCCATTGTTACCGGGGCACTCTCACCACCACCGATCAGCTCACGGGCCTTCTCGATCGCCGTGGCCTCGAGGTTGCCACCACCGACACTGCCGCTCTCAGCGGTCGCGGTGACGAGCATCTTGGCACCGGCGTCACGTGGCACGTGCCCCCGCGACACAATCACGGTCACCAGGACGGCCGGTTCGCGGCGCGCCCGTGCTGCGGCGACCTCCGACACCCAACTCACGGCCGGCTCCCCGCCGGCTGGGGCTGCTCGGCAGCCGCGACCCGTTCGGATTCGGGACGCATCGGGTGACCACCCGGGATCGGTTCGGGATCAACGGCAGCCTTGTCGCGGCGTACGTTGCCATCAGCCTGACCCGACCGCGCCGACTCCAGCGCCCAGTAGACGGCCTCGGGCGTCGCCGGAAGCGCGAGGTCCACGCTCGCGCCGTCCGGACCGAACGCGGCGGCGGCCTGCCGAAGAGCTTCCCGTACGGCGAACGCGAGCATCAGGGGCGGCTCACCGACCGCTTTGGAACCGTAGACCGCGCCCTCCTCGTGGGCCTGCTCCAACAACGACACGTGGAAATCCTGCGGCATCTCCGAGAAGCTCGGCAGCTTGTAGGTGCTGGCGGCCTGGGTTGCCAAGCGCCCGCGACGCGGACCATCGGACTCGTCCCAGACCAGTTCTTCCAGGGTCATCCAACCGGCGCCCTGGACGAATCCACCCTCGATCTGGCCGATGTCGACCAGTGGCGAGAGGCTGTCGCCGACGTCGTGCACGATGTCCACCCGGCGCGTCTGATAGGCCCCGGTGAAGCCATCGACCTCGACCTCACAGACTGCCACCCCGTTGGCGAAGTACTTGAACGGTGATCCGGTCATCGTCGAGGAGTCCCAGTGCAGACCCTCGGTGCGGTAGTAACCAGCCGCGGACAGCTGAACCCGTTGGAAATAGGCACGTTTCGTGAGTTCGGCCCACGGCAGCGGATCCGCGGTGCTGCCGATCGCAGAGACCACACCATGATCGAACCGCACATCAGCCGGGTTGACCCCGAAGTGCTGTGCCGCGACCGGCCGCAGCCGCTCGATGATCTGCTCGCACGCGTTCTTGACCGCACCGCCGTTGAGGTCGGCACCCGAACTCGCCGCCGTAGCAGAGGTATTCGGCACCTTGTCGGTACGAGTGGGCGCGAGCCGCACGGTCGACAGCGGCACCCCGAGCGCCGTGGCCGCGACCTGAAGCATCTTGGTGTGCAGCCCCTGACCCATCTCGGTGCCGCCGTGGTTGATGAGGACCGAGCCGTCCTTGTAGACCAGCACGAGCGCGCCGCCCTGGTTGAACGCAGTCAGATTGAACGAGATCCCGAACTTCACCGGCGTCACGGCGATGGCGCGTTTGGTGTGCTCGTGCGTCGCGTTGAACTTCTCAATCTCCTGCTGGCGGTCGGCGAATCCACCCTGGCCGCAGGCCTGTTGCCAGGCACGGCCGAGGCGCTCCCATTGAGTGACCTCCTGCCCGTACGGCGTGGTCTGCCCCGGCCCGTAGAGGTTGCGTTCGCGCAACTCGGCTGGGTCGACCCCGAGCAACGGTGCGCACCGGCCGAGGATGTCCTCGATGACCAGCATCCCCTGAGGTCCACCGAACCCACGGAAAGCGGTCTGCGACGTCTTGTTGGTGCGTGCGATCCGGCCGTCGACCGACACATTGGGGATCCAGTAGGCGTTCTCGATGTGGCAGACCGCTCGGGCCAGCACCGGTTCGGAGAGGTCGAGGCTCCACCCCGCGTCGGAGGTGATCGTGGCCTCGAGCGCCAGCAGGTGGCCGTCGTCGTCGAAGCCGACCTTCCACTCGGAGTGGAAGCCGTGCCGCTTGCCCGACATCGTCATGTCCAGAGTTCGGTTGAGCCGCAGGCGAACTGGCCGGCCGGTGAGGATGGAGCCCAGTGCCGCGATGGCGGCGAACCCGTGTGGCTGCATCTCCTTGCCGCCGAAGCCACCACCCATCCGCAGGCACTGCACCGTCACCTCGTGGGAGGCCAGACCGAGCACGTGGGCCACGATCTCCTGGGTCTCGCTCGGGTGCTGGGTGCTGGACTGGATGAAGATCTGCCCGTTCTCGTCGACCTGGGCCAGCGCCGCATGGGTCTCCAGGTAGAAGTGCTCCTGGCCCTTGAACTCGAACTCGCCGCTGAAAACGTGCGCGGCCTCGTCGAATCCGGCCGCCACGTCGCCGCGCTCCATGTGCGGTCGCGCCCCTTGGAAGCTCTCCGCAGCAATGGCCTCGGTGACCGTCATGATCGCGGGCAGCGGTTCGTAGTCGACCTCGACCTTGCCGGCAGCCACCCGGGCAGCGTCCAACGTGTCCGCGAGCACCCAGCAGATCGCGTGTCCGTGGAACATCACTTCGCTGGGGAAGAGGGGCTCGTCGTGTTTGACGCCGGCGTCGTTGACCCCGGGGACGTCGTCTGCGGTGAGGATCCGGACGACGCCGGGGACGGCCAGCGCGTCGTCGACTCGAACCGCGGTGACGAGCGCGTGGGCGTGGGTCGATTGGACGGGCCAGGCGTGCAGGACGTCCTTGGTCCGGATGACAAGATCGTCGGTGTAGAGCGCCTGTCCCGTGACGTGCAGACTGGCGGCCTCGTGCGGGATGGACTCGCCGACAACGGGATTGGCGGGGCGCTGGGACAACGAACTCATGCCGAGACCTCCTGCACGGACGTGGTTTCCACGAAGAACTTGTGCAACGACGTGCGCAGCATCGCCGTGCGGTAGGCGCTGCTCGCGCGGTGGTCGCTCATCGGCGTACCTGCATCGGCCAGGGCAGTGGCCGCCGCGCGCACGGTCTCGGCCGTCCACGGGCGCCCTTCCAGGGCCGCCTCCGCGGCAGTCGCCCGTAGTGGTGTGGCAGCAACGCCGCCGAGCCCGATACGTGCCCGCGCGACAATGCCGTCGCTCAGATCGATGGCGAATCCGACTGCGACACTTGAGATGTCGTCGAACCGGCGCTTGGCGATCTTCTGGAAGGCGGTGTGCGCCGCCAATGGCTTCGGGATGACGACGGCCTTGATGATCTCGGCCTTCTCCCGCACCGACTGGCGATATCCGGTGAAGTACTCCGCCAGCGGCACGGTCCGTTCACCGGCGGGACCGGCCAGCACCAGCGACGCCTCCAACGCCAGGAGGGCCGGCGGGGTATCCCCGATCGGTGACCCCGTCCCGAGGTTGCCGCCAAAGGTTCCCCCGTTGCGGATCAGGCGGGAGGCAAACTGAGGAAAGAGTTTGTCCAACAGCGGAATCCGCCCGTCAAGGCGACTTTCAACCTCGGACAGGGTGAGCGCAGCGCCGATCGTGAATCCACCATCGTCCTCGGTCAGTTCGCGCAATTCCGGAAGGCGGTCGATTGCGATCAGCGTCGTCGCGCGGGTCATCATCAGGTTCGCTGCGACACCCCAGTCGGTGGATCCGGCCACCAGCTGCGCCGTCTCCCCGGTAGCCAGGAGGTCGATCGCCTCGGTCAACGACTCCGGTCGTACGTACCGCGCACCGGCCACCGTCACGTCGGTGTGGGCGGGCGCCGGAGCGGCCTGCGAGCGCCGCTGCGCCAGTTCGTCGGTGCTGTCGGGAGTGCCCAGGGCGTACGCCGCGTCCCGGATCGGTCGGTAGCCGGTGCACCGGCACAGATTTCCGCTGAGGGCGTGGAGGTCGAATCCGTTGGGGCCACGCTCGTGTTCGCCGTGCTCGTCGGCCTCGGCACCGACGTCCGATGCTGGGGTGCGGTCCTTGCGGTAGTACTCCGCGGCCATGCTGCACACGAAGCCTGGGGTGCAGTAGCCGCACTGCGATCCGCCGCGGACGGCCATCTCCTGCTGGACCGGATGCAACTGGCCGGGTTCGCCCAGACCCTCGGCCGTGACGATGCTCTGATCTTCCAGCGACAGGGCCGGGATGAGGCAGGCGTTGATCGCGGTCCAGGTCGTGTTGCCGTCGACGTCGGGCCGGGCCACCAGGACCGAGCACGCTCCGCACTCCCCCTCCGCGCAGCCTTCCTTGGCGCCGGTCAACCCCTGCTCGCGCAACCAGTCCAGGGCGTTGGTGTGGGCCGTCACCTCATCCAGTGACGTGGTGCTCCCGTTGACCGTGGCACGCATCGCGGCCTCCTTCGAATCTCGCTTCCGTCCCCGCCGCGCTGCGGATCCCGTTCTAAGGGGACCACAGCAGCCGAGGACATGGTTGGTCTGATCGAGGAAGTCGCCCGGTTATCCATGTCGAACGAGCAACGACCTTGTGAGGCGGGTCACACACTACCGCACATGAAGTGTACTTTGGAATGCATTTTCCACCATACGGATTTAGATCGACAGTCGAACACTACGCCCCACGGCTGTCGACCGGTTTGGGACGGGTTGACCCACAAATTTTGAAGACGTGGGTCAACCCGTCCCAAAGCCGAGGAAGGCCGCCGCTGTCAGCGGTCCCGCGGTGTGCTCAGGTGACTCAGGGCCGCCGCCTGTAGCGGGTTGGCCTCGGCCACCAGATCGTCGAACCGATACCCGGCGATCTTGGCGATCTCCACCATTGCGCTGTTGTGCTCCTGGACCACCGAGTTGTGCAGCCGGCGTTCGCCGTGCTCGATGATCTGGTCGAAGCTGCCCTCGTCGCGCACGCACACCACCAACGGGAAGCCGAAGCGCTCCCGGTAGGCCGAGGTCAACGCATCCAACCGCTGCTGGTCATCGCCGTTGAGGTGGGTCAGCCCGCGCAGCGACTGCTCCTCCTGCGACGCCGGACCGGCAGTGCCCTCGATGACCTCGTCCGAACCCAGTCGCGGATAGCCGGCGATCAGTTCGGCCTGCTCTTGGGGGGTCGCCGCGAAGAGCGCCTCCTGGAAGGACCGTCGCAGATCCGCGGTGTCGCTGAACGGCCGCTGCGCGTAGGCACGGTGCACCACCCAGTCCGGGCCCTGGAAGAGGCTGCCGAAGGTCTGGGCGAACTCGTCCTCGGACATCTCGTTGACCTGCTCCAGACGGATCAGGTTGCCCGGCGAGCCTGCGACAGCCGGCCCTCGATCACTACCGACGTGGTAGAAGATCATGTAGAGCACGAAGGCCGCGATGCTACCGATCGTGATGCCGCTGCCCAGCAGGACCTGCAGCTTGTCCGGCAACGCCTTGGCGATACCGGGCTGCGCGGTCACCAGCATCGCCAGCGCGAGGCTGGTCGCCACGATGATCACGTTGCGGTGGTCGTTGAAGTCCACCTTCGACAACGTCTGGATACCGACGACGGCCACGGTGGCGAACATCGCCAGCCCGGCACCACCGAGCACCGGCTTGGGAATCCCGGCCACCAGAGCGCCTGCTTTCGGCAGGAGTCCCAGGATGATCATGAACAGACCAGCGGTCGCCACGACGTACCTGCTCTTGACGCGGGTGAGGCGCACCAACCCGACGTTCTCCGCGAAGCAGGTGTAGGGGAAGGAGTTGAGGATGCCGCCGATGAAGGTGGCAACACCATCGGCCCGCAGTGCGCGGGTCACATCGGTGGAATCAACTCGCTTCTCGACGATTTCGGCGGTGGCGAAGACGTCGCCCGTGGTCTCCACCGCGGTGATCATCATGACGATGATCATCGAGATGATCGCGACGACACTGAACTTCGGGATGCCGAAGTAGAACGGCGTCGTGACGCCCACCCACGAGGAACTGCCGACCTCGCTGAAGGTGGCGTCGCCCAGCATCCAGGCGATCACGGTGCCGCCGACCAGTCCGATCAGCACGGCGATGGTGGCGATGAAGCCGCGGAAAACCCGCTGCAGCGCCACGATGACCAGGATGGTGCCGATGGCGTAGCAGAGGTTGCGGCCGTTGGTCGGGTCCGCCTTCCCGTTCGCGTCCATGACGGCGTCGCCCGCGGCCACCGGGAGCAGCGACAGGCCGATCACGGTGATGACCGTGCCGGTGACGACCGGTGGGAAGTAACGCACCAGCTTGCCGAAGTACGGCGCCACCAGGAAGGTGACCAGACCGGCGACGATGACCGAGCCATAGATGGTGAGCAGGCCGTCGGTGCCACCGCCCGCCGCAAGGCCGATGGTGATCATCGGGGCGACGGCGGTGAAGGTGACGCCCTGCAGCAACGGCAGCCGGACGCCGACCTTCCAGAAGCCGATCGACTGGATGATCGAGGCGATACCGCAGGTGAACAGGTCGGCGTTGATCAGGTGGATCAGTTGCTTGGTGTCCAGGCCGATACCGCTGGCCAGCAGGATCGGGACGATGACGGCGCCGGCGTAGAACGCCAGCAGGTGCTGCAAGCCGTAGATCGCCAGCTTCGGTGCGGGAAGCACCTCGTCAACGGGGTGGACGGCCTTGCGAGGAGGCGCTGCCACTGTGGTCATAGCGGACCTTTCCGCTCGAGAGCTGGCGGCGATGACACCACCAGCAGACATGGTTTTGCTGACCGACGATCCGCGACTGGTTATCCATGCCAAACACCCGCGGTGACTCTGTGAGCCTAGTCACATTCGGCGCCGCGTCAAGGAAAAATGAAAAGAAACTTCCACCAGGCGGAGATTGGTAGCTGGCGAGGGGTGGCCAACGTCCGGCTCTCGACACGTCTGGGACGGGCTACCCCACGATCCGAAGAGTCGTGGGGTAACCCGTCCCGAAGCCGGTGGCAGGACGAGGAGGTGAGCCCTCGCCGTACGTCGATCGCCGGACTATGCGTCAGCCGGCACCTTGGCAGCGGCCTCGGACCAGGCCTGACCCGGGTCGTACGCCGCGGAGGCATCCACATCGGCAGTCCGCTTGATGGTCGCCTCGATCAGCCCGTAAGGCCGGTCATCGGCGTGGAAGACCTCGTTGTTGTTCTCCAGGTCGAAGGAGGACAGGTCGAGCACGAAGTGGTGCTTGTTGGGGCAGCTCATCCGGATCTCGGCGATGGTGGCGTCCGCGTCGAGCGCGGCCTGGCCCATCTCCCAGATGGTGTGCTGCAGGGCGTAGCTGTATGCGCCCGCGAAGGCTGCCGTCACCGCATCGAAGACCGCGTCGAACGATGCGCCCCAGTCCTTGTCGTTGCTGGAGTGCGCCCACTGCGACTTGATCGCGGTCGCCATGACGCGGTCGTTGGTCGGCTGCAGCGTCGTGTACTTCTCCTGGTAGAACCCGTGGAACTCCGAGTCGGTGGTCTTCAGGACGGTGAGGTCCTTCAGCCCACTGACGACGGTCGCCGGAGCGGAGCCGCGACGCGTCACGGTCACCGTCCGCACATAGTCACCGTTCTTGACGAAGGCGTGCGGGTTGCCGTGCGAGCGCACCCACGGGAAGGCCTCGATGTTGATCCGGGCGGTCTCCACCTGCGGCACGTCGTCGACGAAGTGGTTGGCCAGCGCCAGCGCGAACGACTCCGGCTGACGGACCGCGTCCCCGGCCTCTTTGGCGAAGGCGTTGACGGTGTTCTTGCACGCGTCGGTGGTCAGCACCTTGGCCTGGTCGCCGGTCTGGTGGGCCTCGTCGAAGTCACCGGTCAGCGCGACGCTGACGTTGTAGTCGACCAGGTCGTGCGGCGCGGTCGGGTCGTCGCGGAAAACGCGCACGACGTGCACTTCGGCTTTGCCGTATTGGTTGTATCCCAGGACGTAGGACATCGTTGTCAGCTCCCTCGGTAGGTGGAAAAGGCGAACGGGCTCAGTAGGACTGGCACGTGGTAGTGGCGGTCGTCGCTGACCGCGAATGTGATGTCGACCTTCGGATAGAAGGCCGCGACGCCGATCCGGTCGAAGTACTCACCGGTGGCGAAGCTGATGGTGTAGATCCCGTGCGGCAGACCGCCGGGCGCGAGGTCGGCAATCCGGCCGTCCTCGTTGGTCACTCCGGCGCTGATCGGTGCGTCGCCGGGTCCGGTCACGGTGACCGCGATGCCGGGGGCCGGGGTGCCGCTTACCGCATCGAGGACGTGGGTGGATAACGAGCTCATGGCTTGATGGCTCCTTCGAGTCGCAAACGGGTGATCTGGCGCAGTTGCTCACGCACTTCGGCGAGCTCGGTGTCGTCGTCGTTGCCCAGCCGCCGCTGCAACTGCTCGAGCATCTCCTGCGGTGAGCGGCCGGCCGCGCGGATCAGGAAGACCCGGTCGAACCGTTGCTCGTAGGCGATGTTGCCCTCGCGCAGGGCGGCCTTCACCTGATCGTCGGCGTCGCCCATCGAGGACTGTTCGGAGCGGGACAGATCGGCGCTGTGCCCGTCCGCGGAGACCTTGTCGCCGATGCGCGGATGGCCGGCCAGTGCAGCATCCAGGTCGGCGGGATCCAGACCCTCGAACACGGCATCGGAGGTTGCCAGCAGAGTCCCGCGATCGGCGTACGGGCGTCCGTCGACCACCCCGGCGGCCCAGCGGGGCGCGGAACACAGCTGCTCCAACCACTCGCCGGCGTCAGCGGCAGGCAGGGCGTTGAAGGTGCCAACCTCGAGTGACTCGCTCATCGGATTCCATTCTGCGAAATTGCTATTCCGTATCAAGAAACTAAAGAGTGACGCGGGTCACTGTCAAGGGTTTGGCGACAACTCTGTCGCCGACGTCACGCGGAGGCGACGTCGAGGTGCGTGGCCAGGTCAGCGGCGACCTCAACCAGGAGAGGTACGGCGCGCGCGCGCACCCGCTCATCCACCCGGACCGCAGGGCCCGAGATAGAGACTGCGAGCAGAGCGGTCGCGCTGGGCACCGGCACCGCGAGGCAGACCACGCCGTCCTCCAGTTCGCCTTCGTCCGCGGCCCAGCCACGTTCGCGCACGGTGGCCAGCTGGGCCAGCAGTTCGTCCGGGTCGGTGATGGTGTGGGGCGTGAGTGCCGGCATGCCCGCCCGCCGCAACACGGTGCGGACCTGCTCGTCCGGCAACTGGGACAACAGCGCCTTCCCGGTGGCCCGGCAGTGGGCGTGCACATGACGGCCAAGGTCGGTGAACATCCGCATCGCATGCGGCGAGGGCACCTGGCCGACGTAGACCACCTGGTCGCCGTCGAGGGTCGCAAGGTTGGCCGTCTCGCCGAGTTCAGTGACCAGACGGCGCAATTCGGGCGTGCTGCGGGAGCCGAACGCGGTCAATGCGGAACTGCCGAGCGGGATCAGTCGCGAGCCGAGGGCGTAGCGCCGGTCGGGCAACTGCCGCAGGTAACCGCGGTCGACCAAGGTGCGCACCAGGCGATGGATCGTGGGCGTCGGCAGACCGCTGGCGGCGGCGATCTCGATCAACGCCAGTTCGCCCCCGGCGGCATCGATAGCCTCGAGAATGTCCAGGGCGCGGGTCACCGACTGCACGCCACCCGGTTTGCTCTGCGCCATCGCCCCTCGTCCTGATTCGGTGCGCCCAGCGTAGAGCGCCGACCACCATTGACAGCCATAGTACCGTCGAGTGGAAACATATTTCCGTATTTCGGAAACTATCCGGGAGGGCCCATGGACCAGACAGACATCGTCACCGCGCTGCAGCGTCAACTGGACGACACGCTGCGCGAGGCCGACGCCGACCTGGCCGCCCGCTACCCCGGTGACCGCACCGACCGGCAACCGATCCATACCGTCTACGTCCCCGGCGACCGCGTCAGCGCCGATCTGCCGCGGGCCTGGGGTGACGAGGCACTGCGGCTGCTGACCGCGTACGCGCCAGACGCCGCGACCCTGGCTGCCGCCCTGGGCGAGCCGGTGGCGGACATCGAGCCGATCTACCCGCTCATCGTGGCCAAACTGCAGCGCGAACCGATCGAGGACCTGCGGATCGACTTCGAGGACGGCTACGGGCGCCGGCCCGACGCGGTCGAGGACGCTGACCTGCAAAGCTGCCTCTCGGCGTACGCCGATCAACGGACTGCCGGGATCCGCCCACCCTGGTGGGGGATCCGGTTCAAGTCCTTCGAGGCACCCACCCGCGACCGCGGGGTTCGCACCCTCGCCGGCTTCCTGGCTGGAGTCATCGAAAACGGCCAGGTGCCAACGGGTCTCACCCTCACGTTGCCCAAGGTGACCTCGGTGGGGCAGGTCAGCGCGATGGCCGACGCCCTGGACGCTCTTGAAGAAGCACTCGGCGCTCCGGCCGGCAGCATCGGCTTCGAGATCCAGGTCGAGACGGCGCAGGCGATCATGGCCCCGGACGGCACCGCGGCCGTTGCGGCGATGGTGCATGCCGGGCGCGGCCGGGTCACCTCGTTGCACTACGGCACCTTCGACTACTCCGCGGGGCTGGGGATTGCCGCGGCCTATCAGTCGCTGGACCACCCGGTCGCCGACCACGCCAAGAACGTCATGCAGGTCGCAGCAGCACAGACCGGCGTGCGACTGTCCGACGGCTCCACCAACGTGGTGGCGTTCGGCACCGCCGAGCAGGCGTTCGCGACGTGGCGGCTGCACGCCGACCTGGTCCAGCGCTCGCTCGTCCGGGGCATCTACCAGGGTTGGGACATGGCGCCGGGGCACCTGGTGTCCCGGTACGCCGCGACCTACCTGTTCTTCCGCCGGGCCTTCGATCCCGCGTGCTCCCGACTGGCGGCGTACGTGCAACGCATCGGGGGGGACGTCATGGACGAACCGGCCACCGCCCGCATGCTCTCCAGCGCTCTGCTGCGCGGGATCGCCTGCGGCGCGTTCAGCCAGGCGGAGGTCACCGACCGCACCGGTCTTGACCAGGACGCACTGACCGGACTGACCCGATGAGCGGGGATACTGACGTGGTGAGTTTCGATCTCGTGGTGCGGGCGCACGACTCCGTTGTCGGCTCGGGTGACGATGTGCGCACCGGCCCGGTGAGCGTAGCCGTGCAGGACGGCCGGATCGCGCAGGTCGGGCCATTCGACGCCGATTGGGCTGCAACGGAAACCGTCGAGTTGGGCGCCGACGAGGTACTCATCCCCGGTGGCGTCGACACCCACGTGCACGTCAACGAGCCTGGTCGCACCGACTGGGAGGGCTTCACCACCGCGACCCGTGCGGCCCTGTCCGGCGGGACGACCAGCATCATCGACATGCCCCTGAACAGCCTGCCCTCCACGGTCACCGTGGACGCCTTGCACACCAAGCAGGATGCTGCCTCGGGTCAGTGTTACGTCAACGTGGGCTTCTGGGGCGGCGCGATCCCCGGCAACCTGGACGACCTCGAAAAACTAGACAGCGCAGGGGTTTTCGGCTTCAAGTGCTTCTTGGTGGACTCCGGCGTCCCGGAGTTCCCGCCGCTGTCGACGGCCGAGTTCACGACCTATCTGGCCCGGACCGCCGAGCTCGGCGCATTGATGATCGTGCACGCCGAGGACGGCGACGAGTTGGCCAAAGCTCCTGTCGCACAGGGGCCGCGCTACACCGACTTCACCGCGTCCCGCCCGGACGCCAGTGAGGTCACCGCGATCCGCACCGTCATCGAAGCAGTCCGAGCGACCGGTGGCCGCGCCCACATCCTGCACCTGTCGAGCGCAGCAGCGTTGCCGGAGATCCGAGCCGCGAAGGCCGAGGGCCTGCCTCTGACTGTGGAGACCTGCCCGCACTACCTGACCTTCGCCGCCGAGACCATCCGTGACGGTTCGACGGCGCACAAGTGCTGCCCCCCGATCCGCAGCGACGCCAACCGCGATGCCCTCTGGGAAGCATTGGCAGACGGCACGATTGACATCGTCGTGAGTGATCACTCGCCGTGCACCGTCGATCTGAAGCTGGTCGAGTCCGGTGACCTCGGCGCGGCCTGGGGCGGTGTCGCGTCGGTGCAGTTGGCCCTGGCGGCGGTGTGGACCGAGGCCCAGCGGCGCGGCTTTGCACTCACCGATGTCGTGCGGTGGATGAGCACCTCCCCTGCCGCGCTGGTCGGCCTGGCCGGCAAGGGTGCGATCGAGGTCGGCCGGGACGCGGACCTGGTCGCGTGGGCGCCCGCGCAGAGCTACACCGTGCACGCCGCCGATCTGCAGCACAAGAACAAACTGACTGCCTACGAAGGCGTTTCGCTGTCCGGTGTGGCCCGCCGGGTCTGGCTGCGCGGCGCACCGGCCACCATCGAACGCCCCGACGGGCAGTTCCTGATCCGAGGAGAACGATGACCCCACCCAACCGCCGCAGCCGGCGCCTCGCGACCGAGGCGGATCTGCCGGACTTCGTGGTCCTGCCCGATCTGGCCTCCCGCGCCATGGGTTCGGGGGTCGTGGCCGCCAACGATGAGTTGTTCGCCGAGAAGGAGAACCTCATCAAGCCGGAGGAGCCGACCTACTCCACCTACACCTTCGGTCACAAGGGTCAGGTGTACGACGGGTGGGAGACCCGTCGCCGCCGTGAACCCGGATTCGACTGGGCCATCGTGCGATTGGGCGCTCCCGGTGTGGTGCGCGGCATCATCGTCGACACCGCCTACTTCAAGGGCAACTACCCGCCGGAGGTGTCCGTGCAGGGTGCGGTCATCGACGGCTACCCCTCGGCTGAGGAGCTGGAGGACACCGACTGGTTCGACCTGATGCCCCGATCCGCGGTCAAGGGCGATGACCTGAACTCCTTCGACGTGGACTGCGACCGGTTGGTCACCCACGTGCGCCTTTGTATGCACCCTGACGGCGGCATCGCGCGGCTGCGGGTGCACGGTGAAGTAGTCGCCGACCCGCAGTTCATCGGCCGGGTCAACGTCAACCTCGCCGCGCTGGACTGCGGTGCCGGGATCGCCGGCTGCTCCAACATGTTCTACTCCTCGCCGACCAACCTGATCATGCCCGGCAACGCCCGGCTGATGGGTGAGGGCTGGGAGACCTCCCGGCGCCGCGACGACGGCAACGACTGGGTCGAGGTGCGCCTGGCCGGACCGGGGACCGTCGGTGTCGTCGAGTTGGACACCCGCTACTTCCTGGGCAACGCCCCCGGCTGGGCTCGGGTGACCGGGTGGTCGGCGGATCGCTCCCAGGAGGTCGAGATCCTGCCCAAGACCCGCCTGCAGCCTGACACCCGGCACCGCTTCCGCGTCGACAGTTCCGATGAGATCGCTTTCGCCCGCCTCGACGTCTATCCCGACGGTGGGATGGCAAGGCTGCGGCTGCTCGGCGAACTGTCCGAAGCAGGGCGCCAGGCCATCCACCAGCGGTGGACGAGCGCAGGCGGCCCAGCCCGCTGATCGGCGTACGTCGATCGGCAGCTCTCCGCCACCCCCTCACCCCCCCACCTTTTGACGCTGTAGGTCAGCGGGTTTCCGCACGGAGAATGTCGCGAAGCTGGGATCGTGCGGTAATCCCGAGTTTGGGAAACATGCGATACAGGTGCGAGCCCACCGTGCGCGGGGACAGTGACAGCATCGCGCCGATCTGCTTGTTGGACATTCCGTCCGCAGCCAACCGGGCGATCTGGTCCTCCTGCGCGGTCAACGGCAGCGGGTTCTGGGCGCCGCCATCGAACGGTACGCCGGCAGCGCGCAACTCGCGATCGGCGCGCTCGACCAGGCGCAGCTGACCCAGCGCCCGGAGCACGTCGGCAGCCTCCTTGAGCGGGCGCCGCGCCTCTGTCACCCGCCGGCTGCGCCGTAGCCACATCCCGTGGGCGAGCAGTGCCCGCGCCCGCTGATACCCGGTCGCACGATCGATGGACGCGTTGTACAGCTCCTCGGCGGCGTCATCGGCAGCAAGCAGGGCCCGCGCCAGGGACACCTGGCCGATCAGCTCGCGGGTTCCGAGTCGGGCAGCGATCCGTTCCCACCGATCAACGACCGGCCGGATCGGTGCGAGGTCGACACCCGCCAGCACGGCACTCTCGACCAGGTCGGCGATCGCCCAGCCAGCAAGATACTCGTGATAGGCGGGATCCGACGGGTCATGCACCCGCCAGAAGCTGTCGTACGCCTCCTGGAATCGGTCGCCGCTGAGCAGCACACGACCGTTGGCGAGTTCGACGACCGCCAGCACCGGATCCACGACCGACCCGATGATCTGCCCGCGGACCGCATCAATAGTGGCCAATGCCTTTGTCTCCGAGACGAACTGAGCCTCCACAGCCGCACGAGTAGCGGCCAGTGCGGGACCGACGGAGAGGACTTCACTGCCAGCGAGCTCGTCAGCATCGTGCAGCCGAATCGCCGCCTCACGCACGTTGCCCAGCCGGAGGGCGATCGACGCCTCCGCGGTAAGCGACTCCGCCAACAGCCCCCACATGCGCGCCGCGCGGAGCCGTTGGGACGCAGCCCGCGCCAACGGGCTGGCCAGGTCCGGCGCCCAGACGGCGGAGGCCGCACTGGCCACCATGTGCAACAGCCGAGGGTCCGGCACGTCGGCTGGTGCGATCCGCCGGGCGATCTCCACAAAGGCGGGCCCGTGCTCGATCGGGTCGGCGTGGACCAGGAGCGCCTGCCGCAGGATGCCGTCACCGAAGCCGGCACTGACTCCGCGTGCCAGCTCGGTCCGCGTCCCCGGTTCCAGTCGGGTGCGGTACAACGTCCGGAACAGCAACGGAGAGAACAGCTCTCGGGTCTCGCACGCTCCCTCAAGGCGCGAGAGAACATCCAGTGCGCCCTGGGCAACGCGCTCACCCCGCGCGCCGCGGGCACCCAGCAACTCGCCGTACGTCACCACCACGGACCGCTCGACGGGACCGAGCCCGCTGTCGGCTGCCCACCGCAACAGCCGGCCCGCGCGTGCGGTGAATCCGAGGTCGACCGCCAACGTGACGGCGGCGATCAGACGGTCGACCCGCAGCGCCGGGTCGAGCGCGTGCCGCGCCGCGAGTTCGAGCGCGTCGAGCGCGAGGTCCGCTTCATCGCGATGTAGTGCGACGACGGCGACTTCAGCCAGTTCCCGGCCGAGCGCGGCGTCCGGGTCCGCGACCGCCAGTGCGCGATGGCAGGCGCGCTGCGGTGCAGGAAGCGCGGTCAGGGCGGCCAGCACACTATGGGCTCGTTGCAGCTGGTCAGGTCGCACCTGTTGGCGCAGGACCGCCCCGGTCAGGGGGTGCCTGAATCGCACGCGGTCGTCGCACACATCGCAGACCCCGCGCTGCACGGCCGTCGCCAGCACGTCCGGCGACGGCAGCCCGGAGACCGGCAGCTGTGGTTCCAGAGCCACCAACAGCAACATCTCGCGGGTCGGGGCGGGCAGCCCGTCCAGATCGACTCCTGGTGCGGTCAGTCCGTAGACCCGGCTCCCGGGGCCGTCGACCGCGTGACCCACGACCGCGGCGGCCAGCGTACGGATCGCGAGCGGATTGCCGGCCGCCTCACGGACTACCCATTGCCTTTGTTCGCAGGTCAATTCAGGCGATAGCCAACGAACGACCCGGCGGGCGGCTGAATCGTCGAGCGGATCCAGGCGTAGCGACTCGAAACTTCCGTCGACCAAACCATCGGCCTGCTCCTCGCTGGTCGTCAGCACCAGAAGGGCCGGCAACTCGCTCATGCGGTCGGCGAGCAAGGTGACCACCTGCCGTGAGGCGACGTCGATCCGGTCGAGGTTGTCGACGATCAGCAGACCGCGGCGCACGCCCAGGCCACTGCGCAGCACGTCCAGCACGGCTAAGGCGACCGCATAGGCCGGGGGTGGTGACTCGGCGCCGAAGCGGAACGCCTCGCGCAAGGGGCTTGTGGCCGGGAGCTCGGACGCCATAGCCCCTACCAGTTGATGCAGAGCGGCGTACGGCGGCAGCTGCGCCGCTGCCGCGCCGCCGGTCCGCCGGACCTCGACCCCCGCCGCCGCGGCCCAGGTGTCCAAGTCCGCCACCAGTGCGCTCTTGCCCGATCCGATCGGCCCGCGGACCACCGCGACGAAACCGTGGTCCCCCGATGTCTGCACCATGCGCCGCAACCGGGCGATCTCGCGGTCGCGACCGGCCAGCATCGGTCCGGGCGACGAGGGGCGACCACTCACCGCACCACCTTCGCATCTTCGCGGCCCTGGGCCCACCGCCCGATCGTGCGCCTGAGCAAACACCCGGGCAAGTGCAGTCACGTGACTGAAGCCAGCCACCCCGCAACCGATGCACGGTGAGAAGTGTCCGACAACGACAACGAGGAGGAACTGCCGATGAACACATCGCAACCCACCATCACCACGGTCGCCGAGTTTCCGCTGCACACCATGCCGGAGAACCTGGCCGTCCGGGCCGACGGCTCGATCCTGGTCGTCGCCTCCCCGCAGCGCCAGCTGTGGTACGTCCCCGCACCGTCCGGGACGCTGCCGGTCGAACCCGTCCTGCTCGAGACTTTCGACGAGGAGCAGTTGGCCCAGAGCCTGGTCGAGGTGGAACCCGATCTGTTCCTGGTGACGACGTACGGCGATGCAGTCCTACGCCGCCTCGACCTGCGCGGGTGGACCCCTGGCGAACCGGTATCCACCACCACCGTGTTCCGTTTCGACCCGCCGGCCGGCCCCAACGGCGCTGCTCTGGTCGGGCCTGGCGTGATGTTGCTGGCCGACTGCGTCGAGGGCCTGATCTGGCGACTCGACGTCACCGACGACGCACGAACCGTGGCGGCCAGCGTCTGGCTCAAGGATGAATCCATGGCGGCCGGGGGTGGTCATCCGGACGTGAAGTTCTCCGACACCCAGAGCGTGCCCTTCCCCGGCATCAACGGGCTGGCCTTCGGCCCCAAGACCCAACACGTCTACTGGGCCACCTCGTCACTCGGGGTCTTCGCGCGTGTTGCTATCGACCCCGACAGCTATGAGCCCACGGGACCGGTCGAGAAGCTAGCGGACGTCGTGAACTGTGACGACCTCTGCCTCGATGAAGATCTGGGCGTCGCCTACATCGCACGCCACCCGGACCACATCATCGAACGCGCACCGCTGGATCCGAACCGCCCGGCGCCGGACCAGCGGCCGGCCGCCGGTGATCCGTTCACCGACGCCCTGATCGGACCGACCAGCATCGACTGGGGTAGGAGCCCGGGCGACTACGGCCGGGTCGCCTACGCCCCCACCGACGGTGGTGTCATCAAGTTGCCCGCCGACGGTCAGCTGCGGCCGGCCCGGTTGGTGCGCATCGAATTTTCCTCGGCACACCAGGACACGCTGTGAGCGCCGCCGACCTCGGCGGTCGCCTGCCCCTGGCCGACCCCGTACACCTCGACCCCGCGCAGCGCGACCTCTACGACCACCTGATGTCCACCTGGGTCAAGTTCGCCGACAGCATCGGCGTCCAGGCAGCGACCGAGGACAAGCGGCTCATCGGACCGTTCAACGCTCTGTTGCTGCATCCCGAACTGGCCACGAGCATCTCGGATCTGCAGGTGGCCGAGTCCGCCGGCACCACCTTGTCCCCACGCATCCGGCAGATCGCGATCCTGCTGACCGGTGGGGTATGGCGGGCCGACTACGAGCTCTACGCCCAGTTCGGGCAGGCCCGGGAGCTGGGCTTCTCCGAGGAGGAGGTCATCCGCCTGTGCGCGGGCGAGGTCCCCGAGTCGCTGGTCGGCGACGAGCACGCCGTGGCGGAAGCGGCGTGGCAGTTGGCCACGAAGCACCGGGTCGACGACGACGCCTACAGCGCAGCGGTGGCGGCGGTGGGTCCGGAAGGACTGTTCGACCTGTGCATGGTCATGGGCGTCTACCACGCGATGTGCTCGCTGATGGCCCTGTTCGAGGTTCCCGCGCCGTGAGCGACGTACGGCTTCGGCCGATCGCCCAGCTCGACACGTCCGGTGCTCGCGCCGTCGCGCATCGCGTCGTTGACGACCAGCACCTGCTGGTCGTGCCCCAGCTGGCGATCGACGTACCTGACCTCCCACCTGACATGAATGGTGGGGACAGCGACGAAGCCACCACCCTGCTACTGCACTGGGACGCCGTGGCCGAGGTCGCACGGACCGCGCAGGAGCTACCGGTCCCGGGCGGGGAGGACGCCGAACTCTTCACAGTCGGATCACGGACCTTCCTTGCGGTCGCGAGTCTGCGCGCCGGGCGGGAGCCAGGCGATTACGAATGGACTGTCCCTCAAACGGTTTTCGAGTGGGACGGGGAACGCTTCACCCCGTTCTGGTCGGTGCCGGGTCTGGCGGGCAAGCAGTGGCGACACTTCCAGATCGGCGAGCAGCACTTTCTCGCGCTGGCCCAGGGGGTGTCACCGTCGCTGGTTCCCGGCGACGCAGAGCGATCGTCGTGCATCTTTCGTTGGGACGGCGCTGGATTCGTCCCACTCCAGGACGTGGACTCCGAGTGGGGTTACAACTGGGCCCACTTCCACGTCGGCGGCCACGACTTCCTGGCGTACGCCGACCACCTCCGCCCCAGCGTCCTGTTGCGTTGGTCGGGTGATCGCTTCGTCGACCACCAGGAGCTGCTGCCGGCGGGCGGCCAGGGTCGGGCGTTCGCCCACCTGACGCGAGACGGCGAGGACTACCTCCTGGTGGCCAGCCTGCAGGAGAGCTCGGCGGTGCTGCGCTGGGATGGGTCGAAATTCGTTGCACACCAACGACTCTCGGGACCAGCCGCACGTGAGTGGGAGGTCGTGGAAGCGGACGGCCGGCTCTTCGTGGTGCGCATCAACTTCATCGAGGGCACACCCCGGCAGCCGCACACCGCGTTGACCTCACTGCTCTACGAGTGGATTGACGACCAGCTCGTCGAGGTCGCCACCTTTCCCACCCACGGTGGCACCGACGTCACCAGCTGGCGCGACGAGGGCGGTGCGCTGGTCGCGGTGTCCAACAGTCTGGCGGCCGACGTCCGCTTCCGGACCCCATCAATCGTCTACCGCTTGGAACTGGGATGACCACTGAACAGACGTTCGGCGGCAGTCCCGAACTCCTCGACCTCTACGCGGCCTACACGGCCGGCCCGGACAGTATCGGCAGCCACGTGAGTGCGATGGCCGCTCAGCTGAGCAGCCCGGACCCGCTGCTGGTGACAACGGCCACCGACCTGGTTCTGTATCCCGGGTCAGGACAGCCACCCCAGGTCCTGGGCTTTCGCAAGTCCACCCGCGGCTTCAAGGAATTGGCCGGCGTCTCCCACCTCGGTCCGGCCCTGGCCTCCCTCGTCGCTCTGCGCGAGGGCGACCACGACTGGACCACGGATGCCAAGCGGCTCTTCGCCGCCGCGCAGGACGCCCGCGCCGCCAACAGCACGGCCCTGTGGCGCGACCGGATCGGGGTCGAGGCCTACCGCGGTCGCGAGGAGGCCATCGCGCGGATGGTGGACTACAGCCTCGGGCTGACCACGCAATGGCTGGAAGCCGTGCTGGACGATCCGCAGCGGCTGACTTACCAGCACCTGGTGGCCGAGATCCTGCAGGACCGGCCCGACCTACCGGTCTCCCTCGACCGGGTCATGGTCGCAACGTTCTACCTGGTCGGCCTGGACATCTCCTACCGGCTCGGCACCTGGTTGAGCGGGCTGGGTATCGACTGGTCCCGCGCCATGGTGATCGTGGCCGGCCAGCAGGGCCGTCCGACGGCCGGCGTGACGTGGCAGACGAATTCGATCGCCCGCATCATCTTGGCCACCGCTGACGGCGCACTCCCGCTCGAGCGGTTGTACGTCGCGCCGCACGCCCCGACCTTGCCTCCGGTGAGCGCAGGCCAGGGTCAGCAAGAAGAAGTTGTGGCTCTGGAGCAGACCTACCGCAGGCTCTGGGCCGGAACCCGCGCCGTCGTCCAGCTGGGCGGTGCGATGTTCCCGGCCAGCCCGCCGTATGACCCCGCTGGCAGCGACGCAGTGAATGCGCCTGGTGCAGTTGACTGGTCAGCCCTGATCGGCCGCCTCCGGTTGGTCATGGAGGATCCCCGCCAACTGCTGTCGGGGGCGGTGACCGACATCGCGGCCCGCGACCTGCTCGCCGCCGGCGGCGACCCGCAGCGGGTGCGGGTGCCCGGCCTGGACCAGGAGCCCTACCCATGACCAGAGCGTTCCTCGACCTGGCGGACGGCGGCCGGCTGGCGTACCGGCTCGTCGGCGACCGGGGCCCCGTGGTGCTGTGGGTGCACGGGCTGCCCCTGGACTCCGACTCGTGGCGCCTGCAGCTGCACCACTTCGCCGGGCGCACCCGCAACGTGCTGGTGGACCTGCGTGGCTACGGCGCCTCGAGTCCCCTGCCCGAGGGCGCCGACAAGGTCACCCAGCTCTACGTTGACGACCTATCGGCGCTGTCGCAGGCGCTTGGACTGGACGACGTCACCGTCGTCGGATTCGCCTCCGGTGGGCATGTCGCGCTGCGCTACGCCGCGGAAAATCCTCGCGCGGTCGATCGGCTGGTCGTCATCAACGCATCACCCCGCTTCATGCGTGGTCCGGACTGGCCGTTCGGTTTCGACGAGTCCGGGATCGCCTACTTCGTGCAGGCGGCCACCGACGGTCGGATCGAGGCGATGACCGACGCGGTCCTGGACCCGGCGCTGGTCTTCCGCGACGTCGACACGGCGACCGCGGACCGCATCTCCGACTGGTTCCGGCCGATGAGCCTGGCCGCCGGTGTGCGCACGCTGCTCGGATTCTTCGAGTCCATCGCTCGCGACGACGACCGAGATCTCTTGCGCCGCATCGAGGCACCGACGCTCATCCTGGCCAGCACCGCCGGGCAAGAGGTGCCGGTGGCAGTCGGCCGCTACCTGGCCGACCAGATCGCGACCTCCTACCTTGTCGAGCTGCCGCACGTGGACCACTTCGCGTTCGCCACCCGTCCCGACCTGGTCAATGAACTCATCGCCCAGATGCTGTCCGGCCCCGCGCCGGATGTTCACCACCCAGCACCACCAACCAAGGAGTCACGATGAACAACATCCCCGAGCCCTTCACCCCCGAGGACACCACCATCGTCCTGCTCGACTACGGAATCGGCTTTGCCAACCTGCTGCGCTCCCACGACCTGGCCCTGCACCTGAACAACGCACTCGGCCTGGCGAGCACTGCCTTGCTGATGAACAGCGGTCTGGTGGTGACCGGAGGGGTGACGGACAAACCATCCGGCGGTCTGTATCCCGAACTGCTGGAAGTCATCGGCGATCACGACATCGTCATCCGCAAAGGAGCCACGAACGCGTTCGAGGACGACGGCTTCAATGCCGCGATCGAGGCCACTGGCAACAAGCGCCTCGCCATCGGCGGAATCTCCACGGAGGGCTGCGTGCTGCAGACCGTCCTGGGTGGCCTCCGACGGGGTTACGAGGTTCTCGTGATCGCCGACGCGTGCGGTTCCCTGTCTCGGGAGACCCACGACCTCGGCATCCAGCGCATGACGCAGGCCGGAGCCATCCCGGGTTCGATGTTCTCCCTCGCCGGCGAGTTCGAGCGCAAGCACGGTTCGCCGCGCTCGGCCGCCTATCAGCAGCTGATGCGCACCTATCAGCCGGCGATGGCCAAGGGCACTGAGGTGTTCATGCAGGCCCGGGAGGTCGGCGCCGAATCCAGGGAGCACGTGGGGGCGCCGGCCTAGCGGTCCCGGTCAGCTGCCGATCGGCGTACGTCGATCGGCAGCTCCCAGCCAACCCCCCCTTTGACGCCGTAGCGGCGTCAAAAAGGTCTGTACGTCAGTGGATTTCGAACGGAGCCAACAGCCCGGTCATCTCCTTGACCGGTGGCGCGGCGTACTCACCCCGGCGACTGGTCGTCACGCCCATCCGGATCAGGCCCTGCACCATGCCGGTGGCCGCGACCACGCCGTCGATCACCGGCACCCCGACCACCTGACTGATCTGTGCGCAGAAGTCCGCCATCCCAGCGCAACCCAGCACGACAGCGTCCGAGTCGTCGCGCTCGACGGCCTCGCGACACGCCTTGGCGATGCCGTACACACCGTCCTCACCCAGTGACTCGAGCTCCAACACCGGGATGTCACACGCGTGCACCCCGGCGCAGTGGTCGGCGAAGCCGTAACGGTCCAGCAACTCCTGCGCGCGACCACGCGTCCGGCTCAAGGTGGTCATCACACTGAACCGGCGACCGACCATGGCGGCGGCGTGGAAGGCGGCCTCTGCGATCCCCAGCACCGGACCGTTACTGAGCTCCCGCGCCGCGTCCAGACCCGGATCACCGAAGCAGGCAACCACGAATCCGTCGACGCCAGAGGCGTTTCCGAGCGCGATCTGCTCCAGCAGCCCGGGCACGGCGAGCGCTTCTTCGTAGTGTGACTCGATCGACGCCGGGCCCATCGAGGGATTGACTGCGTCGACCGTGACATCTGCGCCCGCGACGCCCGCGGCCGACCGGCCGATCAGGTCGGTCATCGCGGACGTGGTGTTGGGGTTGATCAGACGAATGTGCATGGGACACCTTCCTGCTCGTCGTTGAGCGTTGGTGACCCGGGTCGGGGCGGGCGCACTCCCACCCCGACCCGGGAGTCGTCAGTGGCCGGCGGACATTGCGACGCCCTTCTTGGCGGCGATGTCCTCAGCGCAATCGGAGATGTGGTGGACCCGGTCCGGATGCCCGGCACCGTCGCTGACCTTGGGGTCGTCACCGGACAGGACCGGCAACTGTGGATTGGCCCGCTCCAGCAGCACCATGAGCACGAACCCGAGGCCACACCCGATGAACCACGAGTAGTCGCTGAGCTTGCTGATGTCGAACCAGCCGAGGTCGGCGAAGGTCTTGGGCAGCACCGCACAGGCGATGGAGATCAGACCCGCGACCGCGACCGTGATGACCGCGTTGGGGTTGTAACCGCCCTTGAACCAGTACTTACCCTTCGGCGACATGGTGAACATGTCATCGACCAGGACCTTCTGCTTGGAGCAGATGTAGTAGCCGGCGATCAGGATGCCGAACAGCGGGCCGATCAGTGCACCCAGAACCCCGAGCGTGTAGTGGATCGCGGTGTCGTTGTTGTACCAGTTCCACGGGGTCAGCAGCACCGAGCCAACCGCGGCGATCATTCCCCCCATGCGCCAACTGATCTTCTGGGGCGACACGTTGGAGAAGTCGAAGGCCGGCGAGATGAAGTTCGCGACGATGTTGATACCCACGGTCGCGGTGACGAAGGTCAGACCGCCGAGCAGGATCGCGAACCGCGAGTCGATGGCCTGCACCGTCGCGATCGGGTCGGTAATGAGCTTGCCGAAGACCGGCACCGTAGCCGACGCGCAGATCACCGTCAGGATCGAGAAGAACAGGAAGTTCACCGGTAGACCCCAGAAGTTGCCCTTCTTCACCGACGCGAACGACCTGCCGTACCGGGCGAAGTCGCCGAAGTTGAGCATCGGTCCGGAGAAGTAGGAGACCACCAGGGCGATTGCCGAGAGCATCACGGGGATCGACGCTGCGAACGACAGTTGGGGGCCAGTGGACAGGTTCAGCGAGATGTTGCGCCACCCGGCCTTGCTCACCAGGTAGATCGCCAGCGCGATCATCACCACGTAGACCGCCGGACCGGCGTAGTCGATGAACTTACGGATGGTGTTCATGCCGGTCATGAACAGCGCCGCCTGAGCAACCCACAAGATGGCGTAGGAGATCCACCCCAGTGCGTTCAGGCCGAGGAAGCTGTGCTCGAGCAGGCTCGCCGAGCTGGGGATGAACTTCAAGAAGATGATGTTCAGCGACTCTGCGGCCAGGAAGGTCTGCACGCCGTACCAGGCGACAGCGATGAACCCCCGGATGATCGCGGGAATGTTCGCACCCTTCACGCCGAAGACCGCCCGGTTGATCACCGGGTAGGGCACCGCCGTGCGCTGGCTGGGTTTGGCGACCAGGTTGCAGAAGAAGAAGACGATCGTGATGCCGATCAGCAATGCGGCCAGCACCTGCCAGCTGGCGATGCCGAGGGCGAAAAGACTTCCGGCGGTGACATATCCGCCGACGCTGTGCACGTCGGACATCCAGAACGCGAAGATGTTGTACGTCGACCAGGTCTGTTTGCGTAACGGTGCGAGGTCCTCGTTGGTGAGGGCCGGGTCGTAGGCGGACTTCACCTCACCGGCGCCCGGCGGAAGCCCTGCGGCTTCGGCGAGGTCGTGCGGCAGGTCGTCCCAGCTGACTGCTTCAGTGGCCATGACTGCTCCAAGGTAATTCGGGCGATGGGATGGGAGCGCGGCGCTGCGCCGGGAGGATCGGTCCACCCGGGTGGGGTACCGATCAGGCTGGTAGCGTGCAGGTCGGCGGTGTACACCGTCGGCACGGGTGTTAAGTTATTAGTTAACAGCGTGGTGTAGGTTACAAACGGGTTAACAAATTCGTCAAGGGGGCGTTTTCGTGACACGGGACGAGCTGGCTACTGACGAGGTGCGTACGTCGATCGAGGCGGGCGCGCTGGATGAGTTCGACGCGCAGTTGGCCGGCATGCGTATTCGCGAGGTCAGAGAACGCAAAGGACTGTCGTTGCGGGAGGTTGCCCGCCGAATGGGCATCTCTGCCAGCGCGCTGTCGCAGATCGAACGCGGTCTCCTGCGGCCATCGGTCAACCGACTCTTCGCCATTGCGGGCGCCCTGGATGTGACCGTGCTCGAGCTCTTCGGGGAAACCGAAGCACCAACTCCTGATGCTCCGGATATGGCTGCGGCACAGTCATATTCATTGCGTCGAAGCCTCGAGATGGAAACCGTCACCTTGGAGGGCGGTGTGAGCTATCGGCGACTGTCTCCGGGCCGCACCCATGGCGTTGACTTCTTCGAGTCCACCTACCCGCCGCACAGCACTGCGGGCGACATGCACGAACTGAACACCCACACGGGCTTTGAGGTGGGCACCGTCGTCAGCGGCGAGCTCACGATCGACTTCCCCAAGGAACGGGTCCTGCTACGAGCCGGTGACTCGATCTCCTACAGCTGCGCCCTGCCGCACCGGTTGTCCAACCAGTCCGACGAGCCGGCCGTCGCGACGTGGTTGGTGGTCACTCGGTCGTAGCGACGTGTACCTCTGGGTGCACACATTTGGACCCAAACGGTTACATATCCTTAACCCACCCGGGTGCACGCGGGCCTAGCGTCGGACCATGACGACAGTCGACACCGTCCGGCCCGAGGACGAGAAGCTCGGGTGGCTCCCCTCCCTGGGGTACGGCGTACAGCACATCCTGGCGATGTTCGGTGGTGTGATCGCGGTCCCGCTGATCATCGGCGGCGCGGCCGGACTGAGCGGCGCCGAAAAGGGCCTACTGGTCTCCTGCGCCCTCCTGATCAGCGGCCTCGCTACATTGCTGCAGACCCTTGGCGTGCCGTACTTCGGAGCGCAACTGCCTCTGGTGCAGGGTATTTCGTTCGCCTCGGTCTCGACGCTGCTGACCATCGTGCTGGGCAAAGGCGGTGGTCACGCGGGGATGCAGGCGGCGTTCGGTGCGATCATCATCGCTGGTCTGATCGGCCTGGTCATCGCCCCGTTCTTCTCGATGATCGTCAAGCTCTTCCCACCGGTTGTGACCGGTTCGATCATCACCATCATCGGTCTGTCCCTGATGCCGGTGGCTGCCGGCTGGATCACCGGCCAGCCGACACTGAACGGCAAACCCAACGCCGACTTCGCCAACGTCGGCAACATCCTGCTGGCCGGTTTCACCCTGTTGGTCATCCTGGTGCTGATGAAGGTCGCCGTGCTGTCCCGGACGGCGATCCTGCTGGGTCTGATCATCGGCACCATCGCAGCGTTCATCGTCGGCAAGGGCAACGCGGACTCGATCAAAGGCACCAGCGCGTTCGCCTTCCCGAGCCTGTTCCACTTCGGCGCCCCGACCTTCCAGGTGGGCGCGATCGTCTCGATGACCGTCGTGATCCTGGTCATCATGGTCGAGACCACCGCGGACATCATCGCCGTTGGTGAGGTCGTGGGCACCAAGGTGGACTCCAGGCGAGTAGCGGACGGGTTGAGGGCGGACATGATCTCCACGACCGTCGCCCCGGTCTTCAACACCTTCCCCGCAACCGCGTTCGCGCAGAACGTCGGACTGGTCGCGATCAGCGGCATCAAGAGCCGGTTCGCTGTCGCGATCGGCGGCGGTGTGCTCGTCCTCCTCGGCCTGTCGCCGTTCCTGGCCGGAGTGGTGAACATGATCCCGCAACCGGTTCTGGGTGGCGCCGGAATCGTGCTGTTCGGCACCGTCGCCGCGTCGGGAATCCGGTCGTTGTCGAAGGTCGACTACCAGGGCAACAACAACCTGATCATCGTGGCAACGGCGTTGGCCTTCGGACTGATCCCCGTGGTCTCCAGCAACTTCTACGAGAACTTCCCCGCCTGGGTCGACACCATCTTCGGCTCCGGCATCTCGGCCTGCGCGATCATGGCCGTGCTGCTGAACCTGTTCTTCAACTGGTTCCAGCCGGACGAGCCGGAGGACCCGACCGACATCGCCGCCGCACCCGCGCTGCAGGTGACCGACGACGAGCTCGAAACCCTGGAGAAGGGCGGCTCGCTCTAAGGGAGCCGGGCGACCCGGCTAGGTTTCCTGAAGATAGCCTCCCAATTCATCCAACGGGCAGGGAACGCTCGGTAAACCCCGGCTGAAGTCGCCAAATCCGCACCTAGCCTCAGCGATGTGCGCCTGCTCGGTCTCGCTCTGGCAGCGGTAGCTCTGCTCAGCGCCTGCAGCGAACCCCGACACAGCGCTGCGGCGTCCGCGACGGCGACGCCCAACGCCGCGCCGGCCAGTGCCGTGGCGGCGATGTCGCTCAGCCACTGCGGGCAGGGGTGGAGCCACGCCACCGCCGGAACCGTCCGCGTCCAGATCCACAACGTAGACACCTCTTCCGGAGAGGCGTACCTGGACACCACGGACGGCGCGATCCTGGCCGAGGCCGATCCGGTAGGTCCCGGCTCCTGGGGCACTCTCGACGCTGTCCTGGCGCCGGGGACCTATCACGTGGTCTGCACCATGGACGACGCCGACCCGGTTGCCGGCCCGGCGGTCACTGTCACCGGAGGCGCGGTGGCCGGTAGCCCCCAGGTGCGCCCGGTGACCAGTGGCGACCTCGCGCCGTACGCCATCGCCGACTCACGGCTGATCGCGGGACGCCTGGTGACCCTCCAACAGCAGAGCGAGGCCCTGGCCGCCGCCCTGCGCTCCGGCGACCGAAGCCAGGCCGAACGGTCCTGGCGCGCAGCGTATGCGACCTGGAACAGCATGGGAGTGGCGTACGGCGCGTTCGGGACCGGCGCGGACAAGGTCGCCGGCCTGCCCGACGGGCTGCCGCACGGCGTGAACGACACCGGTTGGACCGGCCTGCACCGCATCGAATACGGCCTGTGGCACGGTCAGTCTCTGTCCGACCTGACCCCGCTCGGATCCCGGCTGACCAGCGACGTCCAGGCTCTGCGCACTACCGTGCAACACACCGAACTCGACCCCGGCGAGCTGGTTCTGCGCACCCACGAGATCGCCGAACAATCAGTGCAACAGACCCTCTCCGGCGTCGACGACTTCGGCAGCGACGCAACGACGGCAGCCGTGGCCGAACAGCTCGACGCCACCGAGGAACTCCTGACCGGTCTGCGTCCGCTGCTCGCCCCCCGCTACCCGGACCTGTCCCGGACCGAAGCACTACTGCAGCAGGCCCATTCGCAAGCATCGGCTATCCCGTCCTGGCGCCACGCAAGCCGGCGACAGCGCGAGACCCTGGACGCCGACCTGTCCGGATTGTGCGAACTCCTCGCACCCGTGGCCACCATCCTCGAACCCCGGATCGTGCCGTGACGGGGGTCAACCGCCGCCAACTGCTGGCCGGCTCGGCCGCCGCGGGTGCCGTCGGGCTGGGAGGTGTTGTGGCGGCACGCGAGGCGGCGGCGGCAACCTCGAGCGCCGTACCATCGGCAGCCGTTGGGTTCCACGGCTCCCATCAGGCGGGAATTCTTGAGCAACCGCAGGCGAATTCGGCCCATGTTGCCTTCGACCTGACCATCACTGGCCGCAGCGCACTGGCGGCGCTGATGAAGGTCTTGACCGAACGGGCCAGAGCGCTCACCACAGGCGGCCCGTCGCGACCGGTGGGCATCGCGGGACCCGCGACTGATTCGGGCACGATGGGCCCGGAGCAGCCGGCGTCCGGTTTACAGGTCACTGTCGGTCTCGGGGCCAGTGTGTTCGACGGACGGTTCGGCCTGGCCAGCGCGAAGCCGGTTCGGCTACGGGCCATGGACACCTTCGTCAACGACCGGCTGGACCCCGCCGAATGCGACGGCGACCTGCTCCTGACACTGAGCGCACCTGACCGCGACACGGTGCTGCACGCCCTGCGGGACATCTGCCGCGCTACGCGATCCTCGATGCAAATCCGTTGGCGCATCGACGGATTCACTCCTCCGGCCCGACCGTCAGGAGCACCGCGCAACCAGCTCGGGTTCAAGGACGGCACCGCCAACCCGGACGTCACCGATAGTGCGGAGATGGACCGGTTGGTGTGGGTGCAGCCGGGTGGGGCTGAGCCGTCCTGGGCCAGCGGTGGCAGCTACCACGTCGTGCGCATCATCCGGATGCACGTGGAGTTCTGGGACCGGGTCTCGGTCAGCGAGCAGGAGCGGATGTTCGGTCGGCGCAAGGACACCGGTGCACCGTTGAGCGGCGTTCACGAGTCTGACACTCCCGACTACACCGATGACCCCAAAGGCACGGCGATACCGCTCGACAGTCACATCCGGGTCGCGAATCCCCGGACACCGCAGACTGATTCGAGTCGTATCCTGCGCCGCTCGTATTCCTACGACCGCGGGGTCGACGAGACCGGGAACCTCGACCTCGGTCTGATCTTCGGTGCGTTCCAACAGGACCTCGACCGGCAGTTCGTCGCTGTGCAGAAGCGGCTCGCGGACGAACCGCTGGTGGACTACATCACGCCGACGGGCGGCGGCTATTTCTTCGCCCTGCCGGGCGTCCGCGACCACTCCGACTTCTACGCCAGCGCCCTGTTGGCGTAGTCCTCCTCCACCGAAAGGAAGTACCGCATGAGCAAGCGACGCCTGCTGCTCCCCGCAGCAGCGGCGACGGTCGCCGCGACCACCGCCGTCGGCATGTCGACCGCCTCGGCCTGGCCGTGGCAGCACCACCCCGGTCCCGGCCACGGGGCCGTTCACACCGCCACCCCCATCAAGCACCTGGTGGTGCTCTTCGATGAGAACGTCTCCTTCGACCACTACTTCGGCACCTACCCGCACGCCGCCAACACCGACGGCACGACCTTCACGGCCTCCCCGAGGACCCCACACAACATCAACACCGAGCAGCGGGCCGGCAAGATCAGCAGCAACGCCAACCTCTACGCGCCGTTCCGGCTGAGCGCCGACCAGGCCGCGACCTGCGACCAGAACCACAGCTACCTACCAGAGCAGAAGGCCGCCAACAGCGGGGCCAACAACCAGTTCGTCCAGAACACCAGCGTCGACAAGTGCACCGGCCTCTTCGGCGCACCCGGCCTGACGATGGGCTATTACGACGGCAACACCGTGACGGCGCTGTGGAACTACGCCCAGCACTACGCGATGTCGGACAACTCCTACGGGACGACCTACGGCCCGTCGACCCCCGGCGCATTGAACCTGATCGCCGGGCAGACCTACGGCGTGACGGCGGTGAATCCGACCACGCTGCAGCCGACGACCGACTCCTACGTGGTCTCCGGGGCGACCGCCTCCGGCGTCGGCACGGTCACCAACGACCCCGACCCTGCCTACGACGACTGCTCGGACAAGAACCACACCTCGACCAACAACCTCGGCTCGATGTCCGGTCAGAACATCGGTGACGAGCTCAACGCTCGTGGCGTCACTTGGGGTTGGTTCCAGGGTGGGTTCGCACCGAGCACCCAGGCGGGCAACGGCACGACGTACGCCGCGTGCGCAGCCGCGCACACCAACCTCGCCGGGGCGTCGGTCGTGGATTACAGCCCGCACCACAACCCGTTCGAGTACTTCAAGTCCACCTCGAACCCGCACCACCTGCCGCCGACATCGCTGGCGGAAGTAGGTCACAACGGGCAGGCCAACCACGAGTACGACCTCAGTTGGTTCAACCAGGCTGCGCAGCACGGCAGCCTGCCCGCGGTGAGCTTCGTCAAGGCCCCGGAGTACCAGGACGGCCACGCGGCGTACTCCGACCCCATCGACGAGCAGCACTTCCTGGTCGACGAGATCAACACCATCGAGCAGTCGCCGGACTGGAAGAGCACGGCGATCGTGGTGGCCTACGACGATTCCGACGGCTGGTATGACCACCAGTCCACGGCGGTCCTCAACGGGTCAACCGACGCGGCGCTGAACTCGGCGACCTGCACCAGTGGCCCCGCGGCCACTGCCGGTTACCAGGACCGGTGCGGTCCCGGTCCCCGGCTGCCGTTCCTGGTGATCTCGCCGTACAGCAAGCGCAATTACGTGGGTCACACGCAGTTGGAGCAGACCTCGGTGCTGAAGTTCATCGAGCACAACTGGCGGGTCCCGGCTCTCGGGAACGGTTCGTTCGATGCCCGGGCGCACGACTTCACCAGCCTGCTGGACTTCTGGCAACGTCCGCAGAGCAGACCAGTCCTGTTGAACCCCAACGGGTCGCTGCAGGGCTCGGCTTCCTGAAGCCGACCGACGGCCGGGGGCACGCAGCCCCCGGCCGTTGGCATGTCGCGGACCAGGAGAGCTACACCGGCGCCTGGATCGCGCCGAACTGCGCTGCGCGGCGCAGCCGGAAACCAAGGGACTCATAGAGGCGGATCGCGTTCACGTTCCGCCGACCGGTGTGCAGGAACGCCCGGTCACCGCGGGCCTGGATGTTGGCCACCACTGCCAGCACCAACCGCCCGCCAAGGCCCTGCCCGCGGAACCGCGCATCGGTGCACACGGCCGAAACCTCTGTCCAGCCAGGCGGTTTCATCCGTTCCCCCGCCATCGCGATCAATTCACCGTCGCGGCGGATGCCCAGATAGGTCCCGAGCTCGATCGTCCGCTGCAGGAACGGCCCGGGCTTGGTGCGCTCCACGAGCGCAAGCATTTCCGGCACGTCATCGTGGGTCAGGACGATTGCCTCCTCATCCGGGCGGCCCACGACATCAGCGCCGGACAACTGCACGCCGTCGACAGGTGCATGCAGGTGCCATTCCTGCGGAGCGCCCCATTCAACACCGGCAGACACTCCCACGCGACCGTCGACCAGCTGGCGCAGGTCGGCCCAATTCTCCTGTGTCGCAGGCAATGGCAGCGCTGCGAACGGACTGACATCACTGGGGTAACGAACCGCTGTGCCCGATCGCTCGGCCAAGTGGGCCTGCGGACCGTTCAGGGCGAAGTACGCCGGGTTGTCCAGTACCGCGTCAGTAACCGGCACCGGGATGGTGAAAGTCTCGGTCGTTGTCATCACAAGCCTTTGTAACGCAACCGCTGTCGCGTCAACGCGCTTGCCCGCGCGGGTTCGCTAACGGGCCGGGCTTTCACCTGGAGCACCCCACCGCGGAACGAGGGTTGCTGGTCGGCCAGCCAGGGCTTGTCACCGACACTCAATGCCTATCCGGAGAGTAGACATTGAGTCGTCAACCCGTCAACTCGCCGCATCGGAAGGTGCGGGATGATCGACCGGTGAGCGATTACGAAACCCTGGACTACAGCGTCGTGGACGGGATCTGCACGCTGACCCTCAACCGACCCGAGCAGCTCAACTCCTTCACCGTCACGATGGCCAATGAGTTGGTCGACGCCTTCACCCGCGCGAGCACCGACGACGACACGCGTGTCGTCGTGGTGACCGGCGCCGGGCGGGCCTTCTGTGCCGGTATGGACCTCACCAAGGAAGGCAACGTCTTCGGCCTCACCCCGGGCCTCGCGCCGACCGTGCAGGACCTGACCGAGCGCCTCGACGACCCGGCGATCTTCGAGGGGGTCCGCGACACCGGCGGCCGCGTCTCCCTGGCGATCTACGCGTGCACCAAGCCGGTGATCGCCGCGATCAACGGCGCCGCCGTGGGCATCGGGGCAACGATGACCCTGCCGATGGACATCCGCCTGGCCTCCACCAAAGCGCGGATCGGCTTCGTCTTCGGCCGCCTGGGCATCGTGCCCGAGGCCACCTCGTCGTGGTTCCTACCGCGCATCGTGGGCATCTCCCGGGCCTTGGAATGGACGTACGCCGCGGACATCCTCTCCCCCGAGGAAGCGTTGGCGGGTGGCCTGGTCCGGTCGCTGCACGAACCCGAGGACCTGTTGCCCGCGGCGTACGAGCTCGCCCGCAAGTTCATCGACGGCCGCTCGCCGGTCGGTATCGCCCTGACCCGGCAGATGATGTACCGCAACAGCGCCCAACCGCATCCGATGGAGGCTCACCGGATCGACTCCCTGGCGATGTACTACACGAGTTTCGCCGACGGCCAGGAGGGCGTGCAGGCGTTCCTGGAGAAGCGCGACACCGAGTTCACCGGTCGCACCTCCACCGATATGCCGCCGTTCTACCCCTGGCAGGAGTGAGCCGCTAACCGCGTCGCGCGCGGAAGAAGTCCGTGAGGAGCTGCGCGCATTCGGCCTGCCGGATCCCGCCCACCGCATCGACCCGGTGCGGTGACGGATTCTGCGCGATGACGTCCCACGCGCTGCCGCACGCACCGGCCTTGGGATCCCACGCGCCGAAGACGATGTGCGAGATGCGGGACTGCATGATGGCGCCCGCGCACATCAGACACGGCTCCAGCGTGACCGCGATCGTGCAGTCATCGAGGCGGTAGTGCCCGAGGGTGGCGGCCGCTGCCCGGATCGCGACAATCTCCGCGTGCGCGAGCGGATCGGCATCTGCGACACGGCGATTCGGTCCGACGCCGATCACGAGACCTTCCGCATCGACGATGACCGCGCCCACCGGTACGTCATCGGTGGTGAGGGCGACGCGAGCCTGGTCCAGCGCCAGACCCAGCCACTCGGCGTACTGGCCATCCTCATCGCCCACCACGCGTAAAGTCTCAGGCATGCGCGTCCTCGTCGCCAATCACCCGTTGATCGCCCACAAGCTGACCTACCTGCGGGACAAGGAGACCGACAGCCCGACCTTCCGCCGGCTCGCGGACGAACTGGTCACGCTGCTGGCCTACGAGGCCACCCACGAGGTGCGGGTCGAGCCCAAGGACATCGTGACGCCCGTCGCCCCGACGACCGGGATCAAGCTGAGCAACCCCAAGCCGCTGGTGGTGCCCGTGCTGCGCGCGGGTCTGGGCATGCTGGACGGGATGGTGCGCCTCCTGCCGTCGGCCGAGGTCGGCTTCCTGGGGATGCAGCGCGATGAGGAGACGCTGCAGGCGATCACCTACGCCAACCGGCTGCCCGATGACCTGACCGGGCGACAGTGCTACGTGCTCGACCCCATGCTGGCGACCGGCGGCACGTTGGCCATGGCGATCCGCTACCTGGCCGAGCGCGGTGCCGATGACATCACCGCCGTGACACTGCTGTCCGCACCCGAAGGCATCAAGGCTGTCGGCAACGAGTTGGCCGACCTGACGATCCCGATCACCCTGGTGACCGGCGCCGTCGACGAACGCCTCAACGAGCACGGGTACATCGTGCCCGGCCTGGGTGACGCGGGTGACCGGCTCTACGGCGTGGTCGACTGATCGCTTTCGAGGGCCTGCTCGACCTCCTGGGTCACGCGCCGGCGGCGGAGCGCGTCGTTCCAGCGCCGCTTCTCGACCTCGCTGACCGGCTCAAATGGAGGTACGGCGATCGGTCGCCTGTCCGCGTCCAGCGCGACCATCGTGAAGTAGCAGGTGTTCGTGTGTCGGATGCTCTGTGTCGCAACGTTTTCCGTGGTCACCCGGATACCGACCTCCATCGAGGTGCGGCCGACGTAATTGATCCCGGCATCGAAGGTCACCAGTTCACCGACGTGGATCGGCTCGCGGAAGACCACGCGGTCTACCGACAGGGTGACGACGTACTGCCGGGCGTACTTGCTGGCGCACGCATAGGCGACCTCATCGAGGAATTTCAGGATCTGCCCGCCGTGGACGTTGCCGCTGAAGTTGGCGTACTGCGGAGTCATCAGCACCGTCATCGACAACGCGTGCCGCGGCGTCTCGGGCCGGCTCAGCTCAGGCATGGCCCTCAGTCTGGCAGGGACAGCGCCGCTTCGGTGGCCGGTTCCGCGCTGTGCTGGCGCAGGTTTCGGACTGACGGCACCAGCAGAGTGCTCAGAGCGACTGCGGCATAGACGATTCCGGCCGCAACCAGCACCATCTCGGTGGACGCAACTGTCGCCAGCCACCCGAAGAGCAGCATGCCGACCGGGATCGCGATGAACGAGCCGAGCATGTCGTAGCTGACGACCCGGGACAGCACGTCGCCCGGCACGTTCTGCATCATCGCGACGTTCCAACCGGTGCCGAAGGTCTCGATACCGGCGCCGGCCACCAGAGCCGCGACCATCAGCGGGATCGTCACCGGATCGAGGCCGAGCATGAACATCATGATGCTGAAGAGACTGATCCCGAGCATCCCGCTGAGCAGCGGCCGGTTGAGCCGAACCTTCAGCAATACCAAGGACATCAGCAACATGCCGACCGCTTCGGCACTGAGCACCAGACCCCAGCCCTTGATGCCCAACGAATCGTGGTTCTTGGCGATGACCGGACCGAGCACTGTGATCGCGCCGGACTGGATGGCGTTGAGGATGGAAAACGCGAGCACGATCACCCACAGCCAGGTACGGGAGCGAAACTCACCCCACCCGGTGCGCAGGTCGGTGATGAAACTGGTGGCCCCCGCGGCCGGCGGCGGCAGCCGGACTGGGAGCAACAGCAAGCTGCTCACCACGAAGGTCAACGCGTCGATGACGAACGCCCACTGCGGGCCGCCCGCGACGACCAGGACACTACCCAGCGCAGGGCCGAGGAAGTTGGAACCGTTGCGCACGAAGGACATCAGCGCGTTGGCTTCCTGCAGTTCCCCCTCCGGCACGAGCTGCGGCACGATCCCCTGCAACGCCGGCAACGAGAAGGCACTGATGCCGCCCGCCAATCCGCCGAGCACCATGAGCCACCCGATCGTGGCGTGTCCGGTGAACATCAGTGCCGCGAGGGTGCCCAGGACGACGGCCATCGCGATCCGGCAGGTCTGCAGCACCAGGCGTCGCGGTAGTCGGTCCGAGACGACCCCGCCGAACAGGACGAAGATGATGTTGGCGGTCATCTCCACCGCCAGCACCCTGGCGAGGGCGCCCGCCGAGTTCTCGATCTCCAACACCGCGAAGGCGAGAGCGATCGGCGTCATCATGCTGCCGAGGGTGTTGGTCACCCCCGAGGCGAAGAACCAGCGGAACTGCCGATGACGCAGTACGCCGAGCTTTGCGCTGCGCTTCATGAGTCCATCTCGAACAGCATCGCCATGAAGTTGACCCGCTTCGTGCCCTGCGTCCGCGGCGGTTTCGCCTGCTCGTGCACCAGCAGCGAGGCCTGCTTCACCAGGTCACGGGCCTGCTCCCAGTCGGCCGGATCCAGCCAGACCTCGGCATCGGTGTCGAAGATCTGCGCGGAACGGTCCATCAGACGACGGCGCAACTCGACCTGGTGCGCTGCGAGCCACATCTCGAAGTCGGCGTCCGTGGGTTCGTAGCGGTGCTGGTCCGCGGGCATCTGCCCCACGATGTACCGGTACTTCTTGGCCACTCCGCCGCGCACCTTCTCGGTGCCCGCTTCGATCAGATAGCCCGCTTTGACCAGCGCCCGCAGGTGGTAGCTCGCGTTGGCCTGGGTGATGTCGAGTTCGCGCGCGACCTCACTGGCACTCAACTCGGCGCCGGTCAGCAGCGACAGCATCCGCAGACGGAGCGGGTGCGCCATCGCCCGCAGTGACGACCGCTGTCGGCTATCCGCTGCCGTGTCGCTCGTCGGGCCATCTCCCAAAGACATGTTGGAGAGTCTGCCCTGCGGGGCGGCAACTGTCAAACATTCCTTTGTGACTGCGCTCCCACCTCACTTTGGATACGGATGGCTGGTTCGATCGACGCAAACCAGCCATCCGTATCCGAACCCGGTTGAAGAAGCGGACTGCTCAGGCGAACTCGTCGCCCCACGCCACCTCACGCGCCGAGCGGTACCGCGATCCCTGCTTCTTCGACACGATCTCGCGACCGGCGGAACCGTCCGGGCGGCACAGGGTCAACTCGACCAGACCCTTGCGTTTCACCGGATGCCGCAGCACGCGGGACGCCGCCGGCGGCACAGCGACATCAGGAGCCACCGCCAGCAGATAGCTGAACTTCTCGTCCTCGTACGACAGGTCGCCGCCCTTGATCTGCCGATGCAGGGCAGAGCGCGCCACCCGCACCGCGAAGTGACACCAGTCCGGCGACACCAGCGGGCACTCCGAGGCGTGGGGACACGGCGCAGCGATCTGCCACCCGGCATCCAGCACCCGCGAGCGCACCCGCAGGATCCGCCGATAACCACCCGGCGTGCCTGGCTCAATCACCAGCACCGCCGACCGGGCCTGGGATAGCGCCAGGGAAACCAGCGAATCCTGTTGCGCCTCAGTCAGTTCCGACAGAACGTAGGACGCCGCCACCAGATCAGCAGTGACGTCCAGCGGCATCCCCAACTGCCAGGGCAGTGCAGTCACCGCCGGGCCGTCGGTCGCCAACTCGACCCCCAGCGAACGGGCCGCCGGCACCTGCTCCGCGATCGTCGTACGCGCACCGGGCCACAGCGAGTCCGCCGCCCACGCCACGGCACCTGTCCCGCCGCCCAGGTCGAGGACGGACGACACGGCCACGTCGGGAGGCAGGAAGGACAGCGCCGCCCGGCACGCGGCGTACGTGGCTGGCATCCGGTACGCCGCGTAGGCCAGGACGTCGGTCGCCGAACCCATCAGGGGTGCGGAGGCAGGCGACTCCTGCCGGTAGCGGTCGCTCAACCGGCGCACAGCGGCGGTCAACTGGGCCACCGGCACACCCCGCGTCGCGGCATCCAGCGCCTCACCCAACGACGAACCCGACACTCCGAAGCCTCTCCACAGCAGTCACACGCGTCACTTCTGGCACACTGAACAAGTGGCGCGACCGCGCTCATTCTTGCTGCACCCGTCAACCCGGAGATCACCATGGCCCTCGCGAACGCCAAGAAGCTGCTGGTGCTGCTGGTGGTTGCCTTCGTGATCTACGCGATCGTGCAGAGTCCGCAGCAGGCCGCCGACATCGTCCACACCGTCTGGAACATGATCGTCTCCGGATTCCGTGGCATCGCGGACTTCTTCAACAAAGTCCTGCACAGCTAGGCGATCCGGGCATGACGCTCGTCGACCCGCGCGCCCAGCGTCAGCTCAAGGACGTGCTGCTGCCCAGTGAACGGGTCGTGGTGGCCACGCACGAGCACTGGAGCCGGTGGACCAGCCTGGCCGGTGGCATCGTCACCGCCATCGTGCTGACGTTCCTCATCGACAGCCTCGCCCCCGCGAACTGGGGCGGGCTGGTCAACGTCTGCTGGATCCTGCTGTATTCGCTGGTCTTCTATGCGATGTGGCAGGTGATCGCGCGCCGGTTCGACTGGTTCGTCGCGACAGATAAGCGGCTGATCCTGCGCCAGGGGGTGCTTTTCCGGCGCACGATGATGATGCCGATGGGCAAGGTCACGGACATGTCCTTCGTGCGTTCACCAGTCGGGCGTGCGCTGGGGTACGGCACGTTCATCATGGAAAGCGCGGGCCAGGACCAGGCGCTGCACCGCATCGAGTGGGTACCGCAGCCGCAAGCGGTCTACCAGACGCTGTGCGCGCAGATCTTCACCTCGCAGGATCCGGACGATGACCCGCGGCTGCAGTTCCTGTCCGACGATCCGGACGTCACCAACCCGGGCGTCCTGCCGCCGGAGTTGGAGCCGGTCACGGTGCGCGTGCGCGGGGACCGTGCGACCGCCGCACGCCGGCCAGCCGAACGTTACGACTCGACCCAGGTGCCCGTACGCCGATCGCCGGACTACCAGCCGCGCCCCGCCACCGAGCCGAAAGGCTCACTGCGGCAGCGCATCCTGCGCGGCCCGCAACCTGCGGAGACACACGAGTTCAGCCCCGAGGTGCAGGCCTGGAACGTCAGTCGCGAGGATGCTGCACCCCGGCAGGACGTTCGCAATCCCTGGTGGGACCCGAGTGACCCCAACGATCGTGATTGACTAGCGCCGAGTCATTCACCAGCAGGAGGCACGACCCGCATGGCAGTCCGGCCCATCACGATCATCGGGCACAAGGCGTTGCACCAACCGACCAAGAAGGTCCGTGAGGTCACCCCGGAGATCAGGACCCTGGTGGCCGACATGTTCGACACGATGGATGCCGCCAACGGGGTCGGGCTGGCTGCCAACCAGGTCGGGGTCCGGTGGCGGATCTTCGTCTTCGACTGCGAGGACGGTGACGACGTGCAGCACCGTGGCGTCGTGATCAACCCGGTGTTGGAGAAGGGTGCGGTGCCGCCCGGCGACCCCGACCCGCGCGAAGGTCTCGAGGGCTGCCTGTCGGTGCCCGGCGAGCACTACCCCACGGCCCGCTCGGACTGGGCTCGCGTGACCGGCACCGATCTCGACGGCAACACGGTGGTGCTGGAATCCACCGGCGGCACGTTGGCCCGGGCGCTGCAGCACGAAACCGACCATCTCGACGGCCACCTCTACGTCGAACGCCTCTCGCCCCGCTACCGCGACGAAGCGCGGCGCGCCATCAAACGCCGCGCCTGGGCCGAGCGGGGACTGACCAAGTGGGACCCCGCAACCGCCGAGGCCGAGGACGTCTGAGCTGATGCGCGCCGAACCCGTCGGACCACCCCAGGCATTCCACGCCGAGGGTCCGGTCTGGTGGCCCGAATGGGATCCGGGCTTCGGGCGCGATGGATTCTCCGCCCTCAAGTACGTCGACCTGCTGGCCGGCGACGTCCTCACCCTCTCGCCGTCCGGGTCGGTATCCCGTGTCCACGTGGGTCGTGTCGCGGCAGCGCTTCGACCACGATCGTTGGGCGGCGCGGTCGTCGCCACGGAACGCGGCTTCAGCCTCGGGCGGACCTCGTCTTTGACAGATCTCGCGCCAGTGCCCGACCTCTGGGCCGATCCCGGGCTCCGGTTCAACGACGGCGGCTGCGACCCCGACGGCAACTTCTATTGCGGCACGATGGCCTACTCGCAGGCACCCGGAGCCGGCACGCTGTGGCGGTTGGGCACCGATGGGGCCGCGAGCGCCGTACTCGAAGGGGTCACGATCTCCAACGGGTTGTGCTGGTCGCCGGAAGGCGAATTGGCTTACTACAACGACACTCCCACCGGCCAGGTGGATGTCTTCGACTGGTCGTCGGCGACCGGCCTCACCCGGCGGCGACGGTTCGTCGCGGTCGGCGGGTTCCCGGACGGACTGTGCGTCGATGAGCAGGGTGGCGTGTGGGTTGCTCTCTATGGCGGATCGGCGGTGCACCGCTACACGCCCGCGGGCGTGCTGGACGAGGTGATCGAACTACCGGTCACCAACGTCACCGCCTGCACCTTCGGCGGAGTCGACCTGCGCACGCTGTTCATCACCACGACCCGCGAGAACGTCCCTGACGGTGAGCAACCGCTGGCCGGAGCGGTCTTCACCTGCCGCCCCGGTATCGGTGGCATCGCGACCCGCCCCTACGCCGCCTAGCGCCCTCCCCCGGGTTTGGATACGAATGGCGGGGGATCGGCCGATTTAGCGACTGACGCCCCGACCGGCTAGAGTAGGGCGTCGCATGACAAGCACCCGTAGCTCAACGGATAGAGCATCTGACTACGGATCAGAAGGTTTGGGGTTCGAATCCCTACGGGTGCACGTACTGAGTTGAGACAGTGCACGAAGGTCCCGGGCGGATGCGTCCGGGACCTTTCTCATGTCTACGCAGTCAATTTGCCGCGCAACAGGCTGTTACCCGAGTGTGCCGGGTTGTTGTCGTACTTCTCCTCGGAGATGTCGACGATCAGGTAGCCGCTCTTCACCAGGCTCGCACTCATCGGGAAGGTCTCGACGCCCTCGCCACGCAGCACCCCCACCGGCACCATGCGTTTGCCGTCGGTGTTCAGCAGCCACACCTGCAGATACCCGTCACCGGCGTTCAACGGCTTGGTGGTGTCGATGCGCAGCGCCATGCCCGACCGGGAGTCGATGAGTTGGGCCGAACCACCCTGCTGGCCGGTGTCCAACGTGTCCAACGCGACCTGGCTGACGGTTGTCGATCCCGGTCCATCTCCCCACACCAGGCGGCCGGTGCCCAGACCGATCAGGATGCCCACCGCCGCGACAGCAGCCGCCACGGCGAGTCTGCGCGGCCACGACCGCCGCGTTGACGTAGCCCGACCGGTCGACGCCTGGATCGCCGGCCACACCGAGGGTGGCGGCGCGAGCCATTCCAGGTCCTCGGGCGCCTGCTGCGCCAACCCGAGCGTCACCCGCAACTGCGCGACGGTGACTTGGCACTGTTCGCAGGTTGCGACGTGCTCGGGCACGCCGTCAACAGAGTCACCGAGCGCAACGGCGGCCAGGGCTTCGTCGTCAGGGTGCGCCATCGCCGCTCTCCTTCAACCGCCTCCGTAGTTCGACCAGTCCGCGCCGGACGTGACTTTTCACCGTACCCAGCGGGATGCCCAGGTGTTCACTGATCTCGGCGTACGGCCGATCCTCGATGATCGCCAACCGCAGGATGGCCGCCCGCGGATCGCCCAGTTGCTCCAGTTCGTGCACCACGAAGATCTGGTCGGCCAGGTCCGCATCGCCCACCGGCGGAGCCGATGCGTCGAGGATGGCTGCATCCAGGTTGCGCCGGGCCCGCTGCCGTTGCTGGCGCACATCGGCGATGCGATGTTTTGTGATGGCCACCAGCCACGCTGCAGGTGAACCATGCCCCGGCACCAGGGTATGGCGACTGCGCCAGGCGGCCAGGAACACCTGTTGGGTGACGTCCTCCGCGTCGTGCGCGTCGTCGAGGGCTCGCCGGGCGATGGTGTGCACGAGTGTCCCCCACCGTTGGAACATCTCCGCGAGGGCATCAGGATCCCCGGACGCCAACCGTGCGGACAGTTCGGCGTCCGCGCGCGAGTCCCCCTCTGGCGGCACGCCGTCAGCCAACCACAATGCGGCCATCCGTGGTGGGGCTTGGGAAGGTACGCCGAGACGCGGGTGAGCGCCCCGGCGTACCTTCCTCGGTGAGCCGGGTCAGAGATAGGCCGGACGCAGCACCGCGGTGATGCCGTGCGCGATCTGCTTGTTGCCGTAGTTGAGGTTGATCTGGAAGAGGTTCACGAACGGGTCCGCCGCGTTCGGGTCGTTGTCCTTCAACCGGATCAGCGGCAACGGCTTGAGCACGTCCACGGTGAACGTCTTGCCGGCCAGCGCGGTGGGCAGCACCGCGTTGTCCGAGCGCAGAGCGGTCACGGCGTCGATCGTTTTGCCTGGTACGACGTGGTATTCGAGGATCTGCTCGACCGTGTCGATCCCCAGGCCGGCCACGACGTTGAACACCTGCTGCTCCGAGCGCACCCACTTCCCGGTCAGGTCGTGGACCAGGTTCCGGAAGGCGAAGTCCTCGGGCAGGAACGCCGTCAGGGGCACGTTGCCATTCGCCAGCAGTGCGACGGGACTGTTCGGCTTGGCCTTGACGACGGCCAGAACCGCCGCCGTCACGATGTCGTAGTCGAACGGGTTGTTGTCGAAGCCCACGCCGCCCGCGGTCAGGTAGGCCGCAAGGCTGCGGCTGCCCGCAGGTGCAGCCGCCTTGGTCTGGGCCGACGCCGGAGCAGCCGCGAGCGCGGGCACCGCCAGTGCGACAGCGACGGCAACGGGTACGAGATGACGCTTTTTCATCAGAGAACCTCTCGGATCAGATGGCTGGGCACCGACAGGTACCCGCTACCTTCTCCGTCGCAAGGCCCCCGCAGGATGCACCTGGCGTCAATCAATCAACCCTCAGGTCGCCCCGACCGGATCACGAGGCGGACTTCCAGTCGGCGTTCGTCCCTCGACACGGCGCTCGTGCCAGAAGTGCAGGAAGATGATGATGCTCAGGAACGCCGCGAAGGTGCACCAGATCGAGGCGTAGTCGTTGACGTTCATCCACGCGGCGATCGTCATCGCGATGAAGTTGCCCACGCCGACCATGACCACGTAGCGATAACTGCTCATCGCAGGGGCGATACAGGTCGCGAAAACGTAGGGGTAGGCCAGGATCCCCGGGCTGAACCCGGGTAGGACGTAGTCCAGGTTCCCGCCGTTCACCGACACCTGGATAGCCGGTTGTAGGACTTGATACATCATGTAGACGAACAGGATCGTGCCCACCCAGGACGGGATCAGCAGCAGTTTGCGCCGCCGGGGATCGCGCTCCATGAACCACACCGACCAGGGCACGATCAGCGGGAAGAGTGCCCACGCGATCAGCACCCACAGGTGCACGTCGTAGCCGGTGAGGCACTGCACCTCACCGTGGCGCGCTTGGTTGTCCAGCTTCAGCCACGTGACACCCTCCATGAACTGGTGGAGGCCGAAGATCAGCGGCAAGGTGGCGAAGGGGATCTGCCTCTTGTCACGCACCAGCGCCAGCGAGCCGACGCCTGCGGTCAGCACGATCCCCGCACCGACGAAACTCGCAGTGGCGTTGAAGCACATAGTTCCCCATTCCCGGACTGGACGATGCGCACAGACTGCCAGATCCGAGGCGACTAATCGCCGATCAACGTGCGAACTGCGTATAACTCCGGGAAAAAGGTCAGGTCCAGGGCCCGGCGCAGGAAGTCCACTCCGGAACTACCGCCCGTGCCCGTCTTGAAACCAATGGTGCGTTGCACCGTGCGCAGGTGCCGGAACCGCCAGAACTGGAACGCGTCTTCCAGGTCGACCAGGTCCTCGCAGGTCGCGTATTCGGGCCAGAACGTCGAGGTGTCCCGGTAGATCCGCGCCAAGACCGGCAGCAACGCGTCGTCCTGGACCCAGGCCCGGGTGACGTCCCGGGTCAGGATTGATTGCGGTACGTCGTGCCCTCCTCGGGCGAGGAAGGCCAGGAACGCGTCGTACACCGTGGGTCCCTCGAGCAACTCGGCCAGTTCGGCGTGCGCCTCCGGCTGGCTCTCGAACACCCGCAGCATCCCGGCGTTCTTGTTGCCCAGGATGAACTCGACCGCCCGGTATTGGTAGGACTGGAATCCGGAGGACGAGCCGAGGGACCCACGGAACTCGGCGTATTCGCTCGGGGTGAGAGTCGCCAGCACCGACCACTGCTCGGCCAGCGTGCGGAAGATATGCTTGACCCGGGCCAGCGCCTTGCGGGCCCGGCTGACGTCGTCGGCATCGAGGTAGGTGCGCACCGCGCGCAACTCGTGCAGCACGAGTTTGAACCACAGCTCCGTCGTCTGGTGCTGCACGATAAACAGCAACTCGTCGGGATGCTCGGGGCGGCTGACCGGATGCTGCGCTGACAGCAGTCGCTCCAGATCGAGGTAACTGCCGTAGGACATCTGCGAGCGGAAATCGGTGCGGATACCCGCCTCGATCGGCCGTTCGCCGTCGTTCACCGTCATCGTCATCCTCTCCGTTGAGATCGATGCTCCCATGCGCTGCGGATTGACCGGTCGCGAAGACCCCGCAGCCCCGGAACGTCGTACTAGCGTCGGAAAGTCCGCCAAAACCGACCCGGAAAGTGGTGCGCCACCCATGCCCCGATCCAAATCAGCTGCGGCAGCGCTTGTCGTCGCAGCTACGCTCCCGTTGCTCAGCCTCGCCGGCACTGCCGACGCCCGCACGACCCCGCGGGTCCCGGACGCTGCCGTCAAGAGCCTGAGCCAGTTCACCGATCAGTTCCTTACGCCGCGCACCCATTTCACGATGGCCGCTGACGGATCAAGCGGGAAAACCGTTGGTGGAGCAGGCATTCCGAACATCGACTCGGTCAAATCGACGATCCGCACCTACTACAACGCGGACGCGACGGGGATCGCGAACAAGACCAGCTCGCCGTACATCAATGAGATGTCCTCCCTCCTTGGCAAGACGGCCAAGCAGTTGAAGGCGATGTACGCCAAGAGTGCGAAGTCCGGCAAGAAGCCGGCCATCGTCCTGGACGCGGATGACACCACGTTGTGGACGTATGACATGGAAGACAACGCCATGCACTTCAACTTCGATCCTGCCCTGCAGGACGTGTGGGTGCAGGGCGAGAAGTTCCCGGCGACCCCGGGCATGGTGACCTTCGTCAAGGCGGCACAGAGCGCCGGCTTCGCCATCTTCGGCCTGACCGGTCGCGGCGACAGCCAGAAGGCGGCGACGCTGGGCAACTTGTCCAAGGTCGGTTACACCGCCTTCAACTCCACCAACTTCTACACGAAATGGGCTGGGGCACAACCGGATTACATCACCTGTGCCGCCGCGAAGTGCACGACCGTCGAGTACAAGGCGGGCACCCGCAAGCACATCGAGTCCCTGGGTTACGACATCGCCCTGAACGTCGGCGACCAGTTCTCCGACCTGCAGGGCGGGTACGCCGATCGGTCACTGAAGCTGCCCAACCCCACCTACTACCTGCCCTCCCCTGATCTACCGGGAATGAGCGAGCCGTGGCTGGCGCCGCGCACTCACTTCACCATGAAGGCAGACGGTTCGAGCGGGAAAACCGTTGGTGGAGCGGGCATTCCGAACATCGACTCGGTGAAGTCGACGATCCGCACCTACTACAACGCGGACTCGACGGGGATCGCGAACAAGACCAGCTCGCCGTACATCACGGAGCTGACCCGGCTGACCCAGACGATCAGCCCGGCCCTCAACGCGGCCTGCGCCCTGGGCTCACGGTTCGGCGCCAAGCCGGCCATCGTGCTCGATGCGGACGACACCACGCTGTGGACGTACGACATGGAGGACAACGCCATGCACTTCAACTTCGACCCCGCGCTGCAGGACGTGTGGGTGCAGGGCCAGAAGTTCCCGGCGACTCCGGCGATGACCACGCTGGTCAACGCGGCCGACAAGGCCGGCTGCACACTGATCGGGCTGACCGGTCGCGGTGCGGCCCAGAAGGACGCCACCCTGGGCAACCTGGCCAAGGTGGGTTACACCGGCTTCACCCCGGAGAACTACTACACCAAGTGGGCCACGGGTCAGCAGCCGAGCTACATCAACTGCGCGGCCGCCAAGTGCACGACGATCGAGTACAAGTCGCAGACCCGGGCGCACGTGCAGTCGCAGGGCTACACGATCATCGCCAACTTCGGCGACCAGTTCAGTGACCTGATCGGCGGAAGTGCGCTGGTGCCGGTGAAGTTGCCGAACCCCACGTACTACCTGCCGTGACGCCCCGGAGCCGATAAAGCCCACCACCCGGTTTGGTCACCGATTGCCGATTCCGTTGAGCAGGAACGGCAATCGGTGACCAAACCCGCGATTCGAAGCACCCCTGCTTGACGCGACTCCCCGACGATGATTTAGGTTAGCCTTGCCTGCCTAAAGGCCCCTGTCACCGTTACTCAGGAGATCGCATCCGCATGACCGTCTCTCGTCGCGCCGTACTCGGCGCCTTCGGTGCTCTCGGCACCAGCGCGGCCCTCGCCGCGTGCTCGACCGGTTCGACCAGCAGCAGCTCGCCGTCCGCCACCGGCAGCGGCACGGCCGCCGCCGACGCGGGCGCGTTCCCGGTCTCGATCAAGAACTCGCTGGGCACCGCGACCATCCCGAAGGCTGCCACCCGCATGGCCACGTTCGGTATCGGCAACGAGGACTACCTCGCCGTGCTCGGTGAAGTCCCGGTCCTGGTCCCCTCCTGGGGCGAGGACGGCAACTCCCGGGGTTCGACCGACTGGTTCGACGAAGCGGTCAAGAAGCTCGGCAAGGACTACCCGGCGCAGTACAAGCAGGCCGAGTCGCTGCCGATCGATGAGATCGCCAAGGCCACCCCGGATCTGCTCTTCGGCCCGTATTCGGGGCTGACCGAGCAGGAATACGCCAAGGCCAGCAAGCTCGCTCCGACCGTCGCCGCCCCGGGCATCCCCTACGGCACGACCTGGCAGGAAACGCTGAAGATCGCCGGCGAGGCCCTGGGCAAGAAGGACGCAGCCGCGAAGGCACAGGCCGACCTGGAGAAGCAGGTGGCCGAGGCCGTCGCCAAATACCCCGCGATCAAGGGCAAGACAATCGCTCTGCTGCGCTTCTTCCCCAATGACGCCGGCAAGATCTACAGCACCACGACGCTGGACCCGCGCCAAGCCCTGATGCGTGAATTCGGTTTCACCACACCGCAATTCGTCACCGATCTGACCAAGGCCAACCCGAAGGCCTACGGCGCACCGATCTCCGCCGAGAAGGCCGCCAGCACCATCGACGCTCAGGTCGTGCTCGTGCTCGGCCAGACCGAGTCCGACTTCGACGGCTTGAAGAAGAGCCCGCTGCTGTCAGCCATTCCGGCCATCAAGAACGGCGCGGTTGTCTACCTCACCACCAGTCAGGACACCAACGCACTCAACAGCCCGACCGTCCTGTCGATCCCAGTAGTACTGGAGACCTCCCTGCCGAAACTCGGCGCGGCGGCGGAGAAGGCGAAATGAGCGACTACAGCGTCTCCCGGCGCACCCTCCTGAGCGTCCTTGGTCTCGGTGCGGCTGGCGCCGCGCTCACCGCGTGTTCCACGGGCTCGACCAGTGGTAGCCCGACGACGGGCAGTGCAGCGGGCAGCGCCGACGCGAACGCCTTCCCGGTCACCATCAAGCACGCGTTGGGTACGACGACCATCACCAAGGCGCCGACCCGCATCGCGACCGTCGCCGAGACCGACCAGGACATGCTGGTCAGCCTGGGTGTCCTGCCGATCCTCGTGCCGGCGACCAGTTGGGGTGGCAACGCGCGCAAGTCGACCGATTGGTTCGACGCCGCGGTCGAGAAGCTGGGCAAGCCGTTCCCGCAGCAGTACAGCGCGGCCGACAAGTTGCCGATCGACGAGATTGCCAAGGCGACCCCCGATCTGATCCTGGCCACCAACTCCGGCATCACGGCCGATGAGTACGCCAAGTTGTCCAAAATCGCCCCGACCGTGGCCTACCCCGGGGACGCCTGGGGTACGACGTGGCAACAGTCCCTGCAGATGGTCGGCCAGGCGGTGGGCAAGAAGTCCGAGGCCGCCACACTGGAGACCCAGACCCAGAAGCTGATCGACGACGCCAAGGCGAAGTACCCGGCGATCCAGGGCAAGACGGCCACGTGGCTCTACCTCGACCCGACCAGCAACGCCAGCTTCAGCGTCTATCTCCCGCTGGACAACCGGCCGCGGATGTTGAACGAATTCGGTTTCACCACACCGGCGTTCGTTGACACGCTGCAGACCGCGAACAGGGGCAAGTTCTACGCCGATGTGTCCGCGGAGAAGGCGGGCACGGCCGATGCGGACGTTGCGGTGTTCTATGTCACCGCAGCCGGCGACGTCGACAAGATCAAGGCCGACAAACTGCTCAGTCAGATCCCGTCGGTGAAGTCAGACACCTACGTGGCGGCAGCCGACAATGCGATCTCGCTGACGATGGGTGTGCCGACGACGCTGAGCATCCCGGTCGCCATCGAGAAGTTCGTCCCTGACCTGGCGAAGGCGGCGGCGAAGGTCTCGTGACCAAACGTTCCACCGTGGCCGTGACGGTCAGCATCCTGATGCTGGCCGTCACCGTCATGTTGTCCCTGGCCATCGGTGCACAGTCGTTGTCGCCGATCGAGGTGATCAAAGCGATCTTCGGCGGCAGTACCGCCGAGGTGCAGGCGATCGTGCAGTCCCGCGAATCGCGCACCCTGATGGGCCTGATCGTCGGCATCGCGATCGCCCTGTCCGGTGCGGCGATGCAGGGCATCACCCGTAACCCGTTGGCCGACCCCGGTCTGCTCGGCGTGGACTCCGGTGCCGCCCTGGCCGTCGTGATCGGGCTGACCACCGGGATCGCGACCAGTCAGTTGTCGTTCGTCCTTCTCGCCCTCCTGGGCGCCTCGATCGCGGCGGTCCTGGTCTATCTGATTTCCTCGGCCGGGGCCCGCGGACCGGACCCGGTCACGATGGTGCTGGCGGGCGCCGCGATGGGCGCCGCAGCCACCGGTCTGGTCGCCGGACTATTGGTCACCCACCAGGGTGCCCTGGACATCTACCGGTTCTGGTCCGTGGGCTCGATCGGGGGCCGTGACGTGGCCGCCGTCCTGCCGGCCACGCTGCCCTTCCTGATCGTCGGCGCGTTAATCGTCTTCGCCGGTGCACCGGCCCTCAACGCACTCGCCCTCGGCGACGAGATGGCGACCACCCTGGGGCACAACGTCCTGCGGGCGCGGGCCATCATCGCCCTGGGCGCCGTCCTGCTGGCTGCCGGTGCCACCTCGATCGCCGGGCCGATCGCTTTCGTGGGGTTGGTGATTCCGCACTTCGCACGCATCCTGCGAGGCCCGGACTACCGATCCATCCTGCCGCTGTGCGTCATCCTCGGACCGGTGATCCTGCTGGTCGCGGACATCGCCGGCCGCGTCGTCTCACCGCCGGGTGAAGTGTCCGCCGGCATCCTGACCGCAGTGGTCGGCGTGCCCGTACTGATCTACCTCGTGCGTCGTCCGGGGGTGGTTGTCGCATGACGTTGCTGTCGCAGGAGATCCGACCCGAGTCGATCGAGAAGGTGCGCTCGACCCGCAAACGGGTGACTCGGCGTACGTCGATCGTCCTGACTGTGGTCATCCTCATCTGGTTCGGGCTGTTTGCCGCCCGGGTGCTCCTCGGGGACTTCACCATCACCATCCCGGATTTCTTCCGGATCGCCTTCGGCGGCGCGCAGATGCCACCGGCGACGTTCATCCTGATGGAGTCCAAACTGCCTGCGGCCGTGGCGGGTACGCTCGCCGGTCTGGCGTTCGGAGCCAGTGGTTCCGCCTTCCAGACGATGCTGCGCAACCCGCTGGCCAGCCCTGACGTCCTCGGGGTGACCCTCGGCTCTTCTGCCGCAGCGGTTTTCGCGCTGGTGGTCCTGGGCTGGTCGGGCCTGTCCATGTCGCTGGCCGCGTTGCTCGGCGGAATGTTCGTAGCCGCCGCGATCAACCTGCTGGCCGGACGGGACTCCGCCGCGACGTACCGGATGATCCTGATCGGCATCGGCATCTCGGCCGGCCTGTCCTCCTTCATCCAGTGGATGTTGCAGCGCACCAGCATCTACCGGGCACAGGATGCGATGGTCTGGCTCACCGGCAGTCTCTCGGTCATCCCGTGGGACGGTGTGCTGCGCCTGGCGATCACCGTCGCTGTGCTGCTGCCGCTGCTGGTGGCCTCGCTCAACGGTCTGCGGCTGCTCGAACTCGGTGACGACACCGCACTGGCGTTGGGCCTCAACGCCGCTCGGTTGCGGCTGACCGTGAGTGTCCTCGTGGTCATCCTGTGCGCGATGGCCACGTCGGTGACCGGTCCCATCGCATTCATCGGGTTGCTGTCCGGTCCGATCGCCCGCCGGTTGTGCGGCGGACGGCCCAACATCCTGGTGGCGGCGTTCGTGGGAGCCGCGACCGTGGTGGGGGCCGACTACATCGGCACCTATCTGATCCCCAACACCAACCTGCCAGTGGGCGTCATCACGGGTATCGCAGGTGCTCCCGTGCTGATCTTCCTGCTGCTGAAGTCGAGAGCGACGATCAAGGATGGCTGAGCTGACTGCCCTTCCCGTGACCACCAGCCGGTTGTCGGCGTCCGGGGTGAGCCTCGGGTACGACGACCGGCGGGTCATCGAGGACCTCACCTTCGCGCTGCCGGATGGTGAGATCACTGCCATCGTGGGCGCCAACGGCTGCGGCAAGTCCACACTGTTGCGCGGCCTGACCCGGTTGCTCAAGCCCACCGCAGGCTCAGTTGTGCTGGACGGCAAAGACATTCACGCGATGTCGGGCAAGGAGGTCGCCCGCACGGTGGCCCTGCTGCCGCAGTCGCCGCTGGCTCCCGAGGGCATCACGGTCACCGAGTTGGTCAGCCGCGGCCGGCACCCGTACCACGGGATGTTCAAGCAGTGGTCAGCCGCTGATGAGCGTGCGGTCACCGAGGCGCTCGAAGTGACCGGCACCGTTGATATGGCCGACCGGGCCGTCGCCGAGTTGTCCGGCGGCCAACGGCAGCGGGTCTGGATCGCGATGGTGCTGGCCCAGCAGACCGACCTGCTCCTCCTGGATGAGCCCACCTCCGCCCTGGACATCGCGCATGCGGTCGACGTGCTGGATCTGGTGACCGAGCTCAATCGCGACCGTGGGACGACGGTGGCGATGGTCCTGCACGACCTCAACCTGGCGGCGCGCTACGCAACCCATCTGGTCGCCGTACACAAGGGCTCGATCGTCGCCCAGGGGGCGCCCGCCGATGTGGTCAACCCCGAGGTCGTCGAGCAGGTCTTCGGGATCGCCGCCCAGGTCATCTCCGACCCGGTCTCCGGGACCCCGCTGATCATCCCGATCGGCCGGCACCACCGCCGCTGACGTCGCGCCTTCCGACCCCGACCCCGCCGGCCGACTTCCTTTTCGGGTTCGGATACGCATGGCGTGTTCGCGTCGCCCAAACCAGCCATTCGCACCCAAACCCATCACGAACTGAGCATGCGCGTGGATGTCGTGTCATGAAAAGTTGACACGATCCTAGGTGTCAAGTAATCTTCACATCATGAGCGACCAGCAGACTCCGAGCAACGAACTCAGCGACGCTGCGCAGCAGGCCACGAGCCTGGACCCACGCACCGGATTGACCGCTGTGCGGGCACTGCGCGAACTCGCCGATCGCCTCGAGCAGGTCCAGGTCGCTAGCGCCCGCTCCCAAGGGTGGAGCTGGCAGGCCATCGCCGACGTGCTGCAGGTCAGCCGCCAGGCGGTGCATCAGAAGCACTCGCAGTGAGTGCCTCCCCACAACTTTTCAAGGAGAACCACATGTTCAACCGTTTCGATACTGAAACCCGGATCGCCGTCATGCAGGCGATCGACGAGGCCCGCACGCTGGGCCACGACCAGGTGGGCACCGACCACCTGCTGCTCGGCCTGTTGGCCAACGTCCGCGGTGACGCGGCTCGTGCGCTGATGCAGGCCGGTCTGGATTTCCCGACTGCCGAGGCAGCCGTGATCGCCTACCACGAAGCCAACCCGTCCCCTGCCCCGGAGGCCGAATCCGCCTCGGACGATGAGGAATTGGACGACGACCTGGCGGCCGACCGTGAAGCGCTGGCTGCCGTGGGCATCGACCTGGACTCCGTCCGGAACGCCGTACGCCGACGCTTCGGCACCGATATCGCCGACGGCTGGGGCGGTGGCCGGCGGGGCGACGGTTTCGGCCCGCGCGGTCGTGGCCGCGGTCGGCGTGGCCCGCGCAGCGAGCGCCTCGGCCCGATGCGCCGGTTCAGCCCCGAACTGCGCGAGGTGGTGACCACGCTGATGCACGAGGCGAGAATGGACTTCGCGCAGAGCCGGCTCGACGATGCGCAGGAGCGTCTGAACGAGGAGCGCGAGGCCGGTCCCCGCGACTTCAGCGAGGAGGGCCCCCGCGGTCCTCGTGGCGAGCGCGGTCCTCGTGGCCGCGGACACCACGGCCACCACCGGTTCGCACCGGGCGGCCCCCGGGAGGGAATGCGGCCGGGTCCGGGCGAGTGGGGTTTCGGCCCCGGCGAGTTCGGCGGGCGTGGCCCGGGCGAGTTCGGCGGGCGTGGCCCGGGTCGCGGCGGACGCCGTGGATTCGGCGGCCCGCAACTGAGCGCCGACAAGGTGTTGGTCGCTCTGCTTCAGTCCGACGATCCGGCCCTGAGCGCCGTACTCGCTCAGATCGACCGCGACGCGGTCATCACCGCAGTCACCGCCAACGCCTGATCAACCGGGCGCTGTTGGCCCACCCAGTCCGGGGGCTTCATGACCACGAGTCATGGAGCCCCCGGACTCGTGTCACAGCCACTTGTTGCGTTTGAACAGGAAGTACAGCGTCCCGCACACCAGGACCATCAGCAGCAGGCTGAACGGGTAGCCCTCGGCCCAACTCAACTCGGGCATCGACGCGAAGTTCATACCGTAAATACCGGAGATCAGCGACGGTGCGAAGAGAATCGCCGCCCACGCCGAGATCTTCTTGACCTCATCGTTCTGCGCCATCCCCGCTTCGGTCAGCCGGCGCATCTCCTCGTTCTGGGTCTGCGCCACCATGGTCGCGTTCAAGGTCAGGATGTTCGCCAGGGACTCGCGGAATCCACCGACCCGCTCGGCCACGATCGTGGCGTGGTCGGCGACGTCGCGGAAGTTGTTCTGCAGTTCTTCCTTCGTGCCGTACTTGGGGAAGCCCTCCTCGATGCGATGCAGCACGTCCAGCAAGGGGCGGACCGCCCGCTGGAATCCGAGGACCTCCTGGGACAACTCGTAGATCCGCCGCGACACCGTCGGGTCGGACTCGAAGACCTGCGCTTCAATCTCGTCGATGTCGTTCTCCAGACCGGCGACCACCGGCCCGTAACCGTCCACCACATAGTCCGCAACGGCGTACAGCACGGCTTCCGGCCCCAGCGCCAGCAGCTCCGGATTGGCTTCGAGCCGTTCACGCACCGGCTTCAGTGAGGGCTCCGCGCTGTGCCGGACCGTGATCACGAAGTCGGGGCCGAGGAAGACGTGGATCTCACCGAAAGTCACTGTCTCCGTGCGGTCTTCATAGGTCGCCGCCCGCAACACCACGAAGAGAGTGTCGCCGTACCGCTCGATCTTGGGTCGCTGGTGGGCCAGGATCGCGTCCTCGACGGCCAATGGGTGCAGGTTGAACGTGGCCGCCAGTTCGTGGATCTGATCCTCGCTGGCACCATGTACGCCGATCCACGCCATCGGCGCGCTGCCCGCCTCCGTCTCGTGCAGAGCGAGACAGTCGCGAACCTCACCGATCGTCTCCGGACGGTCGACCCGACGACCGTCGAGGTAGACGGCTCGTTCGACGACGGACGAGTCAACCGGCTGCGTCACCGCATTCGACTCTGTCGGGTCGGGGTGTGGCTCGGGCCGGGTCGTGCCGAGAGTGCGCAACACCTCGGGAATGTTGTCGTTCCCCCAGCGCTTCCAGGTCGGCACGCCCCCAGCCTACGGTTCGATGTGCCCGGTGGTTCCTTCGGCAGCCGCCCAGCGGTCAGCGTGAGAAGGGAGACTCGCGGCGGATCTGTCGCAACTGCACCTGGTCAACCCCACGCAATACCGTCGCCAGCGCCAGAGGGATCACCGCTCTGGAACGGACCAGGGAGCCTTCGTACCACCGGGAGACTTGCGCTCGCTCACGCTGGCTGCGAAGGTGCCGCAGGCATTGCAGACTCGTGACTGCCGGTGCCAGTTCGTGACCACCGTTGTGGGTCGACCGGGCGTCGTGAACCAACGCGCCATAGGCCTGGGCCTCCGCGCGAGTGGGCGTCCGGGAGAAGTGTCTGTAGGAAGTGATCGCGGCCGCCGAGGCCATCCGCTGGAATTCGTCGAGGTCCACCGAGTCGGCGCTGATCGTCGCCAACAAGTGGCGGGTGAACTCGGCTGCCATCTCCTGCTGTTGCCGCGCACCCCACTCAATAGCAGCAGTGTCCTCCTCGATCGGCGGATCACACACCCACCCTGCGTCCCCGTCCGGGACGAAGCTGCGCAAGGTTGTGTGGTCGCAGGTCGCAAGCGCTTCCAGCAGCGAGGTCTTCCATCCGCGTTCGGCAGGCCACGCCTGCGCGATATCGCTGTCGTCGAGCACGCAGTTGCCCAACCCGAGGTAGTAGCCGACGATCCGGACGCGGTCGCCGAGCAGGTGCCGCAGCCGTCGCTGCGTCGTCCCCCTCCATCCGAGGTCGACAACGAGGAACTCGCCTGCCTCGAAAGCACCAACCTCCTCCAGGTAGGCCAGCGTGGCAGATCGCTCGCGCACCGCCGTACGGCGAAGGATCGACACGATGCCCGGCGCGAGCAACGCCCGGCTCAGGGCACTGCGAGCCTGCGGCCCACACGCTGACGCGGGAACGTCGAGGCCAAGACCGCTGTGCTGAGCCACCTCAGCGCGCTGCTGTGCTCCTAGGCGCAGGGCGGCGAGGAACTCCTCCAGCGTGATCTCGTCGTAGTAGGCCAGCTCAAGCGCAGCCTCCACGAACTCGCGATCGCTGCTATCGACCGGGAGCGCGGGCATCAGGAACGCCTGACGGGAGGCGAGGGTGTACGTCATCCGGATGTCGACGCCCAGCCAATCTGCGATCTGCTGGGCGATCGGCACCATGATCTGGCCATCGCGTGCGAGGAAGTGCACGGCGGTGGCTCCGCGCTGCGCCGCGTCACGGACGACCCAGAGGACGAACGCGGTGAAAAGCGGGCCGACAACACTCGAGGCGACCGTCCGGATGCCCGGTTCGACCTCTGACTCGTAATTCAGACGAGTCGACCGGGCTGAGTTGGCAATAGCAGTCGCTATCAGGTCATCCCCGCCGGCCCCGGCCAGTAAGCACTCCCGGTAGGTCGGACGGGCATCATCCGCGCGGTCATCTGCGCGACGCATGACCGGGCCCGGCAGCACGTCAAGACCACCAGCGGCTCTGCGAGACCACAGCAAACATGGGCCGAACGTTACCGGCGGCCGGTCCGGCTTCCACGGTGAACGCAAAAACCGGATGGTCCGCTCGCAAGAAATTCACGGTCGGGTAACCGTCACGATGACGTGGCCTGCTCGGCTCACTGCAATTCGCGCAATCCCAGCACACGTGGCCCGCAGCGGATGCCACACTCGCACTGTGCATCCCCGGTTGGCCCGTAGCTTGATCAATACGGCTGGTGCCTCGCCCTGGTTGGGAAAGCAGTTGCGCACCCTCGCCTGGCGAGCGTCCGGAGTCCGCATCGGAAGCGTTGTGGACATCGGTCCCGGATGCTGGATGAATACCACCCGACTGGTGCTTGGCCAGCGGGTCTTCATCAACGCGGGACTGACCATCGACGGGTTCGAGAAGGTGACCATCGGCGATGATTGCTGGCTCGCCGTGAACGTGACCCTCCTGACTTCATCGCACCGGATCGGTGCAGCGGAACGGCGAGCCGGGGACATCACCAGCGCGCCCATTGTCATCGGCCCTGGTTCATGGCTCGGGGCAGGCGTCACGGTGTTACCGGGGGTGACGATCGGCGCCGGCTGCGTCGTCGGCGCCGGATCCCTCGTCACCCGAGACCTGCCGCCCGACGGTCTGTACGTCGGTAGTCCGGCCCGGCTGGTCCGCTCACTGCGACGTGAGTCACACCCACCGGCGGACGCGGCACAGATCTCTCCCTGAACATCTATGTTCCAGGGTTATGACGCGTTGAGAAACTTCTAGCAGCACCTGGATCGGAGTCGTTATGGGCCGTATTACCAATCAAACCGTTTCGGCCGGAGCAAGTATTGGTCACCGCCTGATCGCCAACCCGACGGCGCAGCGCAAGCTTTTCAATTCCCTGCGGCTGCGGCGTCCAGAAACCGAGGCACTGCTTGTCGACCCCAATCTGGCGTTCCTGGCGTTCGTGGCCGCGCACCGCACCCAATCCCATTCGCAGATCCTGCAAGACCTGTGGGTGCGTTTCGAACTAGGGGACCTGCGCGAGGGCTTCTTCGTGGAGTTCGGTGCCACGGACGGCAAGACCAACAGCAATACCTGGATACTCGAGAACCAGTTCGGATGGACCGGCATCCTCGCCGAGCCCAACCCGGTCTGGCACAGTGCGCTGCACGACAACCGCAACGTGGCCATTGATACCCGGTGCGTCGCCGCCAAGTCGGGCGAAACCGTCCGTTTCATCGCCACAGATTCGACCGACCCCGAGCTCAGCGGTATCGCCGACTTCTCTGCCGGTCGACACTTCGACTCCGCCCGGGAAAGCGGTCGCGAGCTGGATATCGAAACCATCAGTCTCGATGATCTGCTGGCGCAGTACGAAGCGCCTGCGCATATCGACTACCTGTCGATTGACACCGAGGGCAGCGAGTTGGAAATTCTCGCCAACTTCGATCTGGGGGCACGCTCGATCTCACTGATGAGCGTTGAACACAACGAGGCGACGGCCGGGCCGATCGATGCCCTTCTCGCCGACCACGGGTTGGAGCGAGTCTTCCCGCAGTACTCCCAGTGGGATGCGTGGTACGTCAACCGCGATCTGGTCGCCTCGTCCGCACGGTGACTGCGGGTCCTCATTCCACGGGCCTTCCACGGGGCCGGAGTGCGGCTAGGCGGAGCGACGGCGAGTGACCAGCGTCGTTGCCGCATCCCGCAGCCGCAGTAGGTCATGGCGGCGTGGAATGAAGAAGCGCCACGGCGACATCCCCAGGTCGCGCTGACACACGCGGATGCAATAGCCGCCGACGACGAGGTTGCCGACGAGATCCGCACAGGCCGCCCCGGTGGCACCTGTCGACGGAACCATCACCAGCAGCAGCACCGTGTAGCAGGCCAACGCCAGGAGTAAGGCGATCGAGCGACGACCGGGTCGACCGGCGGCCATGATGCCCGACCCCGCGATCATGGCCGGGACCAGCACCACGGAGCTGAGCAGACCGATCCACGTAGGAACTACCGCAGCTTGGAAACCACGCCCGAAGATGGGCTCGATCCACCACGGCACTGTGATGGCCAGCACCAGCGAAATAGCCACTGCCATCACGAAACTCACACTGGAGGTGCCCAGCAGGCGGTCGTCGTTGCGCTCGGCAGCGTTCGAGCCGAAGACCACCTGGGCAATGGCGGAAACAACCACGAACGGGACTCCACTGATCGTCAGACAGACGACGAAAAGCCCCAGTTGCTCGAAGTCGGACAGTGGTGCAATCAGCAGCTCAGGCAGCCGCGCCATCAGCATCGTGGCAATGCCTCCGATCCACGACCGCGTGCCGAAGCTGAGCAGCATTCTGGCGCTGGGCGCATCGAGCGTGGCTCCCGCCTCCCGGGCCGGCGCCCGCAGCAGTGGCAGGTAGAGCAGCCCGGCGAGCAAGGGAGCGGTGATCATCACCAGCAGTGCGTTCCGTAGGTCGAGAACCCCAGCAACAGCGCAGGCGACGAGTCCGACCATCCGCAACACGGGGTTCAGCACGCGCTCGCTGGCGGTCATCGTCCACCGCTGGGCACCGATCGCCGCGCCCCGCAGGAACCCGATCATGACGATCGGTAGTACCGACAGCGCAGCGAGATTGATCAGCGTGGTCAGGCCTTCATAGCCGCTGGCCAGGAATGGGCTTGTCAGCATGACAACCACCACCCCGAGGACGACTACGGGCAGTGACATGAGGGCAGCGAGCACGACGGCCCTGCGGCGAAACGACGGATGCTTCGCGGAGAAGTACGCGACGGCGTCCGGCATACCCAGGTGAACGACCTCGATCAGCATCAGACTGGGCGCCAGCGCCGCGGCCAGAGCGCCTCTGCCGTCGACACCCAGGTTCTGGGAGAGCAACGGCGAGGCCACGAGGCCCACGATCGGAGCGATCGAGCTGGCAGCCGCCACCATGACAACGCCCCGGCGGTACGAGGGGTTGGCGGCGGGAGTGGCTGGCCGCGGCGACCGATCGGTAGAGCTAGGCATCCGCGTCGCCGACAGCGATAACGCTCACCCCGGCGAGCCTACCGGCGGTCTTCGGCGTGGCGTGGCCTGTTGAGCGGCTGGGACATTCACCGCGATGTGATCCTCATAACGCTGCAGTTACCTATCCCGATGTGATTGTCGGCGATGCGCTACAAAAACTGGAGAAAGCCCACCAGAAGGCGATGGCGTCCACCTACGATCACGGTGCGGTGTCAACCGCGCGCCGCAGGGAGGCGCACGTCCAAGTCCGCCGGCCCCACCTCAGGAGCGCGCATGAAAGACATGTACGAAGGCGAAGAGTACGGCGCCAACAACCCCAGCTGGCACGAAGAAGATTCGCCGTGGAAAGCGAGCAAGATCGCCACGATGATGCGGCGCCACGGCCTGGGCGAAGGACGTATCTGCGAGATCGGCTGTGGTACCGGTGAAATCCTTCTCAACCTCGCGGAGGAGTTTCCCCAGGCCCAGTTCGACGGTTACGAGATCGCTCCCGCGGCCTACCAACGCGCCGTCGACAAGGGGTCGGAGCGCGTCTCGTTCCATCTTGGTGACCTGCTGTCTGAGGACATCACGCCCTACGATCTGATGCTCACCATCGACGTCATCGAGCACGTCGATGACCTCTACGGCTTTCTGACGAAGCTACGCACCAAAGCGAAGTACAAGATCTTCCACATCCCGTTGGACATATCGGCCCAGTCCGTAGCGCGCAGCACCCCGATCATGGGATTGCGCGAAGGCGTGGGTCACATTCATTACTTCTACAAGGACAGCGCGCTGGCGGCGCTAAGGGATACCGGTTACCGGGTCATCGACCACTTCTACACCGCCAGCCGTTTGGAACTGCCCAACCAAGCCCGATCCAGCAAGATCATGGCCTTCCCACGACGAGCGGCCTTCAAAGCCAACCCGGATGTCGCCGTACGGGTGTTGGGCGGGTACTCCCTCCTGGTCCTCGCCGAGTAGCTGCCCTTGTTGAGTTGCTTACATGCTCGTGATTTACCCGCCGCCGCTGATCGGTACGCAGGCATACTGTCGCCCATGCGGCACGGGCGGGTATCGCGCGCAAAGCACCATGACCGTACGGCGTTCGACCAGGTGGTCGAACGAATCCGCAGCGGGGAGCACTCGGTGCTGTCCTTGGACGTCTTTGACACGCTGCTCCTGCGCGACGGTTCGACCGAGACCCAACGGTTCCGCGAGGCAAGTCACCTGGCCTCCGAGCAGCTGGGGGTCTCAGGAGACGCGCTCACCCGGATGCGCTGGATATCGCACGACAACGCGTACCGAGCGCTCCATCTGGGCGCCCCCAACAGCGACGTGAAGCTCCGACAGATCACGGCAACCTGCGTGGCTGCCCTCGGCCTGCCCGCGGATGCAGCAGACGTGTTCGCCGACTACGAGGTCGCGACCGATGAAGACCACCTGAGTGCGAACGACGAACTATTGGAGGTGGTCGCGCAACTCCGGGACGCCGGTACCCGCGTGATCGCCACCTCCGACACCTATTACAGCGCGCAGGACATCCGCACACTGTTCGATGCCGTGGTGGGTTACGTCCCGGTGGACCGGATCTATGCCAGCTCCGAGATGTCGGCCACCAAACACCGCGGTCACCTCTTTCCCGCTGTCGCCGCGGCGGAAGCCACCCCCGGATCGGACATCTTGCATGTCGGCGACTCATGGCACTCCGACGTTGAGATGGCGACCCGGGCCGGGTGGCAGGCGATGCATCTGCCCATGAGCGCGCGTACGGCGAGGGCTCGGAATCTGGGCCGCATCCGCTCCGCGCGCCAGACCTGGATCCGGCGACGATGACGAAGGCTACGGCGCAGGAAGAGTTCGGTCGGACGGTCCTCGGGCCCATCGTCGCGGACTTCTGCCTGCGCCTGTGGGACCTGCAGTCCCTGCTACCCGATCCAGACCGATTCGCTGCGCTCTTCTGCGCTCGCGGTGGACTGCGGATGAACTTGTGCTTCCAACACTTCTGCGCCGCAACCAAACTCACACCAGCCATCGCGGGCAGCGACTTCATGGTGTCGCGACTGGTTGCGCTGCGCGCTGCTCTCGTCGAGCCGCTCGAGAGCGGCGTTCTTGGACCTGCGGCAGCAGCGGCGCTGCACTACGAGTTCGAGCGAGGAGGGTTGCAACCTGCGGTGAATGCCATCTGCGGCATCGACACCCCCTCGGACGAAACCACCTCGACGACCGGCACGCAGATCCTCGAGGCGCTGCGTAGTCCGGCGTTCCGCGACGCCGCCCACGCCGCGATCACTGACCAGACCGCGCTCTTCCAGACCCACCTGCAGCAGGTGAGCGGCGCTCGTCGTCACATCATGCTGGTGGATACCGGCTTGTACGGCACGACCGGCCAGCTCCTGGCCGAAGCGTTCCCCGACGTGACGTTTTCGACCGCGTTGATGGCTCGCTCGTTCCGACCACTGCGCGGCGCCACAGCTGTCCCTTCCTACGGTCTGCTGACCGAATCAGCCGACTACCGTGTCGAATTCGCCCACACCGCCCTCCTGCGCTACTGGCAATACATCGAGTGGCTCTTCGAACCCGAGCTGCCGAGTGTTCGCACATTCGCTCCCGGTCCGGACGGGCCTGTCTCAAACTTGCAACGGGATGGTTACCGGGCCCGGATCCAGCCGACTGCGCAGACCGCATTCGCGGGTGTCGTGTCCTACCTGGACGATCTGCCGACCGACTCGGCGACCCGACTGGCGCAGGACGTGCCGGCCGCATGGCGCCGCTTCCAGCGGGCTCTGGTGCTTCCCGACGCCCGGGCCGTTGACGCCCTCATGATCGGTGTTCGATCGCACGACTTCGGGCGCGACGAGACGTGGCATCTCCGGGCCTGGAACGGTCCGCTGGCAGCGCTGCGAGGTTCATCGATGTGGCGCGAGGGCGAGATCACTCGCTCCGGCACCAAACTTCGGATCCCGCTCCTGCTCGGCGTAGAGGCCGCTTACGTCGCCCGACGGGTCCACCGCCGACGGAAGAGGCCGACGCCATGAACCAGGTCACCACCTCGGCGACCAGCGCGACCGCGCCGATGCAGCGCTTGAGCATCATCATTCCCAACTACAACTACGCCGCCTACATCGGTGAGGCGATCGATAGCGCGCTGGCCGTGCAGTGGCCCGACAAGGAAATCATCGTCGTCGATGATGGATCGACCGATGACTCGCGCCGGATCATTTCCGAGTACGGGGACCGGATCACCGCCATCTTCAAGGACAACGGGGGACAGTACTCAGCCGGAAACGTCGGGTACGCCGCCTCCAGCGGCGATGTCGTGATCTTCCTGGACTCCGACGATGCCCTCCTGCCGAACGTGGCAACACTTGTCCAGCAGGTGTGGCACCCCGGCGTCAGCAAGGTGCAGTTCCCGATGATCACGATCGATGCCGACGGATCGCCGACGGGCCAGATCTACCCTGATCTGGCCGTACCGCCCACGCCGGTCCAGATCCGTCACTGGATGACGTCAACCACGGAGTACCCGACTCCACCGGGGTCAGGCAACGCCTACAGCCGCAACTTCCTGGACCGCCTGTTCCCGTTGGATTACGCGCGTTGCGGCCGAGCCATCGACTCACCCTGCCTGGCGGCGGCCCCGTACCTGGGCGATGTCGTATCGATCTCGACTCCCGCAGTCAAGTACCGCCGGCACGGCGCGAACATCAGCTATCTCCTGGCCAGCGACACGACGTTCTCCGAGCAGGTAGGCACCGCGGTGCACCGGCATGAATACAGCCGGGAGGTGGCCGGTCTACCGCCGGATCTGGCACCGTTGCGCCGAGGACGACACCTGCTGCAGTTACGCGTCGCCAACCATCGATTGCGTCCTGACCTACCAGCAGTCCCAGGGGATTGCGGGCACCGGTTGCTGATCGACACCATCCGGTCCCCGTTCTCACCCGGCCCGGAGTCGGCCCGCTACCGGCTCGCCGTAGCGGGCTGGTGCGCAGTGGCTCTCGCCGCTCCGCGTCCCGTCGCGACCCGGCTGATTACGGCGCGGTTCGCGCAGGGCAAGCGCAAACTGTGGCGGAGAGGCGTGAAGGTTCCTGCGCCCAGTCAGGGTTAGTTGTAGACGTGCACCCAGTCCACGTACATCGACACCACTCCACCCGTGGGGCTCAGGTTGACCGGCCAGCCCCCACCCAGGGCGAGGTTGACCATGAAGAAGTACGGCGCGCTGTCCAGGACTAAACCGTTGTGGCTCGCGACCAACTTGTCGTCGATGTAATAGTCGGCGCCCCCCGGGCGGATCCGGACGCCGTACGTGTGCCAGGTCAGCGCCCAATCGCTTGCCCCGTTACCCGAGAAACACGAGGCGGTACCAGTGATGGGTCCATCCGTGGCCGGCCAGTTGTGCATCGAGTGACAGCTGCCCATCGGATAGTTGCCGTACAGCTCGACGCCATCCACTTCGCCGGAGTGACTGTTCTGACCAGCCACCGCGCTCTGGGAGTTCAGCATCCAGAACGCCGGCCAGGTCCCCGTCCCTGCCGGCGCCAGGATGCGGGCCTCGAAATATCCGTACTGCGCCGCGAATCCCGACCCGCCGACCCGCGTCGACGAGATCAGGCCGGCGGCGTACTTACGGCCCCAGCCGTTGGGATCCGTCGTGGTGTTCTGCGAACTGATCACCAGGTTGCCGTTGTTGGTGGACAACAACCCGCTGCCCCCGGCGGGGTCGGAGAACACCGCATCCCCGAACTGCGCGCCCCCGCCCCCATCTGGTTTCAGCGCTGCGTACTTCGCGGAGGAACCCGAGGCAGACACCGAAAGCGGCGACGTGAAGTCGTCGGAGAACTGCAATGTCATGCCACCGGGCGCGTAACTCTTGCCAGCGACCGCGACGCCGGTCCTATTGACCAGCTGCACATAGAGCGGAGTGCTTGACGTGCTGGCCACAAACTTGATCCCGACCGGCCCCGCCATCAGCGAGGCGGTCGGGATGTCGAAGACAGAGCGCCCTGAGGCCGGAATGACTGCGCTCGAGATCTGACGAACTGCGTTGGGGCCGGATACCCATGCGGAGGCGGTGACCGTCGCGCCGACCGGACCGGCGATGACGACCCGAGCTGAGCCGCTGACCGCCGTGCCCGTGGCGGGGCACACGAGAGCCAGCTGGGAGGCTGAGGGTGCAGTCCCGATGGCGGTGGCATTCGCCGAGCACGCTGCAGTCTCGGCGGGGGACGTGGTGGTGATACCGGAAGTTGTCGGCCACGTTGGTGGCGTGGTCCCTGACGGGATCAACCTGAACTCACCGATCGCGGCGTTCGTACCCGAAATCTGCAGACGGGCCCACCGCACCGACCGCGCAGCGAACGCCACCGTGCTGACCGGCTGACTGCCGGAGCCTACGACCACAGGAACACTCGTGCCGTCGCTGAAGGTGACAGTCGCCGATTGAGCGGGGACGGCGACCGACGGCCCGGCGACCTGGAGGGCGCTGACGAGCACCGGGGTGGCCCAGGTCTCGGCCAACCACGAGGAGGTGCTCCCGCTGGGTGCCCGCCACACTGCTCCCAGTTGACCGGCGGCGATCGAACCGTCGACCGCGGCGGCCGGCGACGTGCCAGGCAACGACCCCGACGAGGTGAGGGTCGGTACCGGGATCACCGTGGCTGGTGCCGCGGACGGACCCTTGTCGTCGATGGCCACCGCTTGTAGTGCTACGTGGGTGGATTCTTTGGGGGCGGCGATGAAGGAAAGTCGCGCCGAGTGGACCGAACGTTGCGGAAAACTGAGCGACACATTGCCGTGCCGGTCCGGCACCACAAGAATCTGGCTGCCGCCATCGAAGGACAGCTGCGCTTGGCTGTAAGACCCCGCTGCGCCGCCCGCCGCGTCCACCCGGAGGTGATTGACCCTGGCCGACTTCGGCCAGGTGAACTCGACCCACGATCCGACCGCCGCGCCGACCGAACGCCACACCGTCGCGGGACGGGCGAAGTCGGCAGCGGTTGGGTTTCGAAGGTCATTCGCCGCCGCGCCGACCCCGGCATAGGGTGCGACCGCCGGCGCCGGGATTTTCTCCGCGGCATCGATCAACGCGGACACACTGGTGCCACGCGCCGTGGAGGACGCGGTGAGGGAAACCGATTCAGAACTGGCCCGGTTCGCTGCCGCCGCGATCAGGGTGACTACCAGCAGACTCAATGCGACGACGCCACCGACGGTTCGCACTACCGAAGTTCTCATAGCTGGTCTTCCTGCGGTGCTCCGCGAGAGTGGACCTGATGGAGAAGGCGTGAACTGATCTCTGTGAGTTCTGAACTAGAACTGGACGATTCGCTCCGGCGTTATACGTCCACGACAGGCATCCCCGACGGCACGAGCGTTGCCAGCGAGGCGAACCCGCCGCCACGAACGCTGTGGCCCGTAAAAAGCATACACAACGTTCTTCGCCGTCGGTCTGAAGATCTCCCACGCCGTGAGCCACACCGGAAAGCTCCCCTTCCGGTGCAGATACACCGGATTCATGATCTGCGAGTAGCCAAGGCGCAGGTGATTGGTGCGACCCCCTGAGGACGCTCCCCGATGCACGATCACGGCGTCTGAGATTTTGGCAAGATCACCGACGGCGCCCAAGCGGCGCGCGACGTCGTGGTCCTCCAACCAGGAATAGAGGACCAGTCGTTCGTCGAAACGCAGGTCAGGAACCTTGCCGATGCGAATAGCGAAGTTGGCACCGAACAGGGTGCGCGATGGGCGGGAGGTGGGGCCGTTCGGTGACGGGCGCCAGCGGCGGACCAGCTCGAGGGCCGGGTCACGATCGATCTCACCCGTGATCACGCCGTCGGCGAGCACCGTTCCGGTGATGGCAAGGCACTGCGGGTTGTCGGTGAAGTAGTCGACTGCAGCACTGATGTAGTCGTTGTGCACGACGGCGTCATCGTCGAAGAAGAACACGACGTCGATGTCGTGCAGTGCGTCGAGTCCGGCGTTGCGTTGCGCGGTCAGCCCACGTGACCCGCTGACGACCTGCCACGTGGGGTCCACATCGCGCGGCAGGCTGTCCTCATCGGGCACGGACACCACATGTGCGGCGACCGGATAGCTCTGCTTGAGCAGATCGTCCAGCGCCTGCCCGAGTAGCTCAGCGCGCCCGGCCGAAGCCATCACGATCGCAACTCTCAGTCCGGCAGCATCCTTCGGGCCGCTCAGCGCAGTCTCGGTCATGTCCCCTTCTCCCCCACGCATCGGGTGGCCAGTTGGGCGACAGTCGCTGCGGACTGCTCCCAGGTGAACCGCTGAAGATCAACGGTCAGTGTCGGCACGCGGCCGTCGATCGCGGCGCGCAGTCCTTCGGTGATCGCGGCCTCTTGCACCGGGTTGACGTACCACGCTCCGTCGCCACAGATCCACCGAAACACCGGCAGGTCGGATATCACCAGGTGTCGCGCGCCGGCCGCAGCAGCCTCCACCAGAGGCAGACCGAATCCCTCTGCGAGAGAGGCGAACACGACTGCCGTGGATGCCCGGTACAACATCCGAAGGACGTCGTCCGATACGTACCCCGTGGTGACTACCCCATCCACCGAGGGAAGGTCCGCCGACCGATAGATGTCTGCCGACCCACCGGCGAGCACCAGCGGGTAGCGACTTCGGGCCGACGCCGGCAGTGCCGCGTACGCCTGCACGATACGACTCAGATTCTTGCGCGGCTCAAGGCTGCCGACACAGAGAAGGAAACTATCGACCTGCAGACCCAGTGTCGCTACTGCGGCCTCGAGGTCGTCCTGGGGCCGGGCCGTGAAGACCTCACTGGGTGCGTTGGGGGCTACCGCGATCTCACCACCGAAGCGAGCCTGCACGTCCCGTGCTATCGGATCACTGACCGCGACCACAGCGCTCGCGGTGCCCAGTTGGGCCCGCAGAACGGGAGCGTGAGTTGCGACGTACCCCCGCGAATACCATTCGGGGTTGGTCAGGACGAACAGATCGTGCACCGTCAGCACCTGTCGTTTGCTCACCGGCGCCCGGGAGGTCAAAGAGACCATCCCGCTGCCGGAGACCCTCGGCAGTTGCGTGAGCGTCCAGAGCCATTCACGCGATGCGGACGATGCCCATCGACCCGTCGGGACCACCTCACGGAAGGCCCCTAACGTGGTCAGCCGATCGGCGATCTCGCGGGCGTACCGCTGCTGGCCTGTCACGCGTTGGGAGCGGAAGGCGCCGTTCACGACGACCGGCGCGGTCACGGCGTCACCCACTGCTTGATCTCCTCCTCGAATCGTTCACGGGAGTACTGCTGCGCGTGGGCACGCACACTGTCAGCCGGCACCTCGCGCGCCGCCTGGACAGCACGTCGGATGGCGGTCGTGTCCTCGAAATCACTGACGGCACCCGAAACCCCGGGAACGACGGTCTCGGCCGTACCGCCCCGACTTTGGGCCACGACCGCAGTTCCGGCCGCCATCGCTTCAACCGGCATGATTCCGAAATCCTCAACGGCCGGAAAAATGAACACCTCGGCGCGTTGGTACAGCGCCCGAAGCAACGCGTTGCTCGGAGAGTCCACGAAGGTCACGGGGACGGTTGCCACCTCGGCGAGGGCTCGGAGTCGAGTTGCTTCGGGCCCGGCGCCGGCGAGCACCACAGGGAGCCCGACCGCTTCGCCCGACCGGATGACCAGATCGAGGCGCTTGTAGGGGATGAAGCGCGAGGCACCCAGCACGAAGACCTCGGGGAGGGATCCCAGGATCTTCTGCTCATCTTCATTCAGCTGAGCGGTCCACTCCGTTGACTGAATGGCGCTGACTTCGACCGGTGGGGTGATCACCCGGGCATCCACGTTCCATGCCGTTCGGACGCGATCGCGCACGCACTCGCTGTTGGCCGCGAACATCGCCCCTTGCTGAGCGCGACGGCGGTCCACCTTCTGCAGACCTCGCGAAGCCCAGCGCACCGGACGCTGCTGGCCCCGCAGATCCAGTTCCGGGTTCCACACATATCGCGCGGGACTGTGAACATAGACAAATCGGGGCAGGTCCGGACGACCGAAGTCAACGTGGTGGGCGAAGCAGTGCGAACTGATGAGGGCCCACTCGATCTCCGGATTGCGAACCGCCCGCCACGCGAGCGGCATCAGCGGCAGCGCCGCCGCCTTCGATCGGCGCAGTGGTGTCCGAGCCAGCCACGTCTCTTCGATCCGGCTGGGTTCGATCCTGCCGGTCGAGTCATTCCACAGGCAGTAAACCTTCGCGTCCGGATACACCCCGCTCATGACCTCGAGAACGTTCTCGCTTCCACCGGTCACGGAGATCCATTCGTGGACGATAGCTCCGGCCATGAGGAGTGACTCCCAACCACGAAGCGACAGGGCAACTTCGCGCGAAGTTACCAGTTTGGCGGGACGGTGAGTCGCGTTCCCAGCAATCAGCGATAAAGGTCACGTATTCCAACTACGACCTAACCGCAGCGGCGGTTCCCCTACCATCAAACGGTGAGCGTTATCACGGCGGTCACCATTCTGGTGGTCATTTACGGGGCCCTGAATAGGAGCTGGGGGGTAGCGCTTGCAATAGGCGGCTCTACCTCAGCTGGCGCAGCCCTTGTTCATGGCGATCTGGTGATTTACACCTTCTATGCGGTTGCCTGCTGCGCGGTCATCGACACTGTGCTGCGCAGTATGTTCCGCCGTGACATCGAGGATCTGCGCAGCCCGGAGATTCCCGGCACGACCCTGTTGATCACGTTCATCATCTGGTGCGTCGGACTGGCGGTCCTTGCCCCGGCGTTGTTCGACGGGCTGGTGACGGTTACCCCGGATCACCACATCCTGCAGGCGGGACGTCTGACGTCGTCGAATATCGCCCAGTTGACCTACCTCATCCTCGGGGTCGCAGTGGTCATCATCCTGGCGCGTGACCCTCGCACCGGCCCGCGCATCCTGGGCATCTCGCTGTCCCTGGCGATGGCCCTATCGATGTGGCGCTATCTGGCCACTGAGTTGCACGTGTGGTTCCCCGCCGGAGTCTTCGACAACGCTCCAACGCTTACCTACATCGAGACTGCACCAGGGGGCGCACCTCGGTTCCGGGGCATCTTCTCCGAGCCATCGGCCCTTGCCGGCAGCGCATTGGTCGCCATCGCATACGGGCTGGCCCGCGCGGGCCAGCTGCGCGGAGTCCGCCGCTTCCCCCCGCTGATCCTTGCTGGTGTCGCGGCCTTTCTGGGGGCGGTGTCGACCTCGACGACGTTCATCATCGCGGGCGCGGTTGTGGCCGTGATCCTGCTGGCTCTCAGCGCGTTCGAGTTCGCAGTCGCTCGAGCGCGCGTAGGCCTGGGCACCGCGATCGTCGGCTGCCTCGTGGTCCTGGCGTTGACCTGGTTGGCAGCTCCAGCGGCGCGCACTGTCCTCTCGGCGTTCAACGGGAAGGTGAGCACTGCGTCCTTCTCCGAACGCACGGACGCCAACGTCGCGTCGTACAACGTGTTCGGTGAGACGTGGGGGTTGGGCGTGGGTCTTGGCTCGGGCCGCGCATCATCGTTCATCGCCACGTTGGTCAGCACGACCGGCATCGTCGGAACCGCGTTGTTTGTCGCAGCCATCGCCCTCATCGCCTACAGCTCACTGTCGATCCGGCAGGCTCGGCCAGCGCTGTGGGTGTTGATCACCCTGCTGGTGACCAAGGCCGTGGCCGGCCCGGACCTCTCCGATCCCACTGGCCTGCTCTGGATGACGCTTGGAGTACTCGCGGCCGCAAAGATCCAACAGGACCGTGCGGCCCACAAACTCCAGCACGCCGCGAAACCAGGTGACCTGCCACAGGTAGCCCATTCTGCTCACCGGGTTGCCGCATGAGCGGGCCGGGGACGTACTCCGCCATTGTCCTGGGCGCTGGCATCAGCGGCCTGGTCTCTGCATCGGTGCTCCTGCGGCAGGGAGCGGACAGCGTCGCGATCGTGGATGAGTTCCCCGAGGTCGGCGGAAACCATCGAAGCTTCGATATCGGGGGCTACACCTTCGACATCGGCAGCCTGATCTTCCAGGATGACTCCCCCCTCCTGGCGCACTTCCCCGAGCTCTTATCGCTGTATGTGCCGATCCAACCAACGTGGACCCGGGTCAACCCGCAGGGAAGGGTGACGACCTATCCGTTCTCCGTCCGGGACGACCTGCTGGACGCAGGGCCCCGGGAGTGCTCCATGATCGTGGCCTCCATCGCCAAGAACCGCGTGTTGATGCGCGGCAGGCAACACACGGCTGCCGACTTTGCGCACTACTGGCTAGGTGATCGACTGGCCCACCGCAGCGGCCTGGACCACTACATCGAGCGCTTCTGCGGGATGCCAGGTGACCAGATAGACCTGGACTTCGCCCGATCCCGCATGATGTGGATCGCCGAGTACGGCCGGGCAGGTAAGGCGCTGCGCCACGTGATCGCCGCCCGCAACGGGCAGCAACAGCCACGGACCAACACCCAACTGGTCCGGTGCCGGGAGGGTTTTCCGGCCCTCTACCAACCTGCGGTCGACAGGTTGCGTAGTGCTGGAGCCGAGGTGCATCTCGGGACGGCGACCAAATCCATTGAGCGCACTGACGATGGGTTCGTCGTCCACACTGCAGCAGGAGCGCTGCGCGCGCCTCGTGTCATCTCGACCATCCCGATCCCGGCGGCGTTGGAATTGATCGGCGAACAGCCGGTCCGGCTTCCCTCGGTCACCCTCACGAGCCTCTTCTACAGCTTCGAGGGCACAAAGGGTTTCGACAGTTCGGTGCTCTACAACTTCTCCTACGGGGGCGCGTGGAAACGATTGACGGTCCACTCGGACTTCTACGGCACGGTCGATGGCCGGGAGTACTTCTCCGTGGAAGTTCCCGGCGAAGAGCCGTTGGCCGCCACCGACTGCGACGCCGACTTCCGCTCGCACGTTGCGTCGATGGGGTTGTTCTCCGGAAGCTTGAAACTCGAAGGGGACGCCATCCACGAAAACGCCTACCCCATCTACACCCTCGGAAGCGCCGCCCGCGCGGCGGACGCGCGCTCGTTGCTGGGCTCGCACGGAATCGAGTCGCTGGGCAAGCAGGGAGCCTTCGCATATCAACCGACAGCACGGGTATCCACTCATCACGCGGAACGAGCCTTGGGGGCTGCACCCTCCCCCGAGTCCCGGCTCGCGCCGACGGATAACAGCCTCCAGGCACCAGGGGACCAATGAAAATCGTCCATCTGCTCAAACACGCGGTGCGGGGCAACGGGAGTGTCCACATGGCCGTCGATCTCGCCTGTGCTCAGGCGAAGTCGGGTCATGAGGTGTACTTCGCCAGCGCCCGGGGCTCGTACGACGATCTCCTGCGAGAGCAGGGAGTTCACGTCACGCCGTTGCCGGAGCCGGTCAACGTCCGCACCGCCGTGCAGTACGAGGCGGCGCTACTGAAGCTGGCCTCGCGCGTCAGACCCGATGTTCTCCACACCCACATGATGTCGACCGTCGTACTCGCCCGGCCGGTTGCCACCGTGTTCCGCTGCCCTGTCGTCGCCACGATGCACAACTCGTTCGACCAGCACTCCGGGCTCATGCGACTCTCCAAGCGCGTCGTGGCCGTCAGCAGCGCGGAGCGGACCCAGTTGTTGGAGCGGGGCTTCTCGGACCAACGTGTCTCAGTAGTCCTGAATGCCACGGCTCAGTCAGCACGAATGACCTTGCCGGTAGACGACATCGGGCCCATGCAGACCCCCTGCGTGATGACGTTGTCGGGACTGCATCCGCGCAAGGGGGTGAACGACACCATCGATGCGTTTGCGTTGGTACACAAGGACTTTCCGGACTGGCACCTCAACATCGTCGGCTGGGGCCCGTCGCGCGAGGACTTGGAGCAGCAGGTCGCTTCGCTGGGCATCCAGGACAACGTTCACTTCCTGGGTTCGACATTGACGCCGTGGCCGCTACTGGACGAGGCAAGCATCGTGGTTGCCGCGTCGCTCGCCGATCCCTGCCCCCTCACCGTGATCGAGGCCCGGGTTGCGGGCTGCGCAGTTGTTGGATCAACCGTGGGCGGTATCCCTGAGGTGCTCGAGAACGGCGCGAGTGGACATCTGGTGCCCCCGCAGGACCCGTCGGCGATCGCTGACGCGCTGCGCGAGTTGATGGGCTCGCCCGCCGCGCTCGCCCAGTGGCGGGAACGATCAGCTCGTGGCTCGGACTATTTCAGCGTGGATCGAATGGCCAAGGACTACGACCAGGTGTACGCCGAGGCGGGGGCTGGGACGTGAACGCGCTACGAGTGCTGTACCTGGTTTCGCCTTCGGCTTCGTTCGCCGGTATTGAGCGGGTCGTTCACGAGGTGGCCGATGCGCTGGCGAAGAACTTCGATGATCTGGACGTGCACGTCGGTTACTGCTCGTCATATGACGAACCGGCCATTGATGCGGCTGCTTACACGGCCCATATCCTCAATGTTCCCCGTCTTCTGCAGATGCCTGTGCCAGTGCGTCGGCTGATCAAGTCCGGACGTTACGACGTCGTCGTCGTTCCCCAGGTGGAAGCGACCGTGATGACCTGGCTGGGCACCCGCGGGGTCAGCGTGGGCGCTCTGGTGTGCCACTTGCACGGCAACCCGCTGGTGGAGGAACGCGACGGTACCGTTCGGACCCGGCTGGCCTTCGTCGCGTGGCGCAGGCTGCTGCGGTCGCAGATCTCCGCGGTCTATACCGTTTCCGAGTCCTTGGCGCGGAAAGTACGCACGGTGATACCTGACCAGGTCACCGTCACCAACCTTCCCAACCCGGTTCGTGACCTGCACGGCGAGCCCCGGCCACCAGAAGACCCATTCCGGTTCGTATGCGTCGCCCGGTTGTCGTATCAAAAAGGGCAGGACGTCTTGCTGAGGGCGTTCGCCATGGCACGCACCCGCCTACCAAACGCCCGCCTCGATCTTGTGGGAACAGGGCCGCAAGAACAAGAACTGCGAGACCTCGCCAATGACCTCGATCTGAACGACAGTGTCGAATTCTCCGGTTTCGTCAAGAATCCCACCGAAAAATTGTCCGGAGCCGGGTGTTTCGTCCTTGCCTCCCGATGGGAAGGATTCGGCGTCGCGCTTGTCGAGGCGCTTCAATTCGGTCTCCCGTTAGTGGCGACTGATTGTGATTTCGGACCCTCCGACATCATTACGGACGGTGTTGTCGGTGACCTCGTGCCGCCCGAAGACCCTGTTGCCCTCGCCGAAGCGCTCGTGGCGGCTGCGAACCGCGACTGGGTTCCCGAGGATGCGGTACGCCGCGCGGCCAGGGCGCGGGAATACTCACCAGCGGCGGTGGCCGGCCACCATCGAGAGGCGCTGTTCAGCACCTTCGAACGCTCCGGGTTGCGTCGTGCACCCGCACCCTCCGCCGCCGTCGTGGGCGCCCACGAGGGAAGCACGTGATTTTTCGTCTCCGAGAACTCTCCGACCGACTGTGACATGATTTTCCGACCCGCGAAAGAACGGTTCAAGCGTGGATTTATTGGACATCCTTCGGGCTATCCGCAGAAGCCTGCTGATGGTGATTCTGTGTGGCGTTCTCGGGAGCGCCCTGGCCATCGCCTGGTCGCTCACCCGGCCATCGACGTACTCCGCGACGGCACAGTTACTCCTGTCTCCGCGACTCACCACAACGCAGACTGATACGAACGCGCAGGGAACGTTCGTGCAGTCGAGAATTGCCAGCTACCTGCATCTGGGCTCCACCCCCTACGTGCTCCAAGCCGTCGGCAAGGACGTGAACATGTCTGCGGCGGATGTCGCCGGCAAGCTGACGTTGAGCAATCCTGAGAACACCACGGTCCTCGTCATCCAGGCCACCGACAGCGATGCCTCGTCGGTCGTGAAGATCGCCGACTCGGAGCAGACGCACCTCGCAGCGTCGATCACGGCTCTTGAGACCCCTGCCGGGTCCTCCAAGAGCGAGGTGGTCGTGACCCCTATCCAAAATGCTGCCGACAACACCGTCACCATCAAGCCGCCGTTGAAGTCAACAGCGGTCCTGTGGGGTATCACCGGCCTCATCCTGGGCGTCATCGCGGCGCTGCTGCGATCGGCCTATGACACCAAGATTCGCACCACCGCTGATCTGCGCCGCGCCACCGATGTGGCACAGATCGGCGCCATCCCGCTGGATTCACGCGGCAAGGACTCGTTGGTTGCCCTGCACGGGCTGCAGAACGTCCTCGGCGGCAACGCGTTTCACGCGCTGCGCGTCAACATCCAGTTCTTGCAGTCGACGCTGGGCAATATCTTCGTAGTCACCTCGTGCGAGCGCTTCGATGGACGCACCACCGTTGCAGCAAACCTGGCCATTGCCCTCGCAGAGGCCGGCAAGAACACCGTCCTCATCGACGCCGATCTGCACGAGGCCGCGATCGCCAGAAGTCTGCGCCTCTCGGAGGACCCCGGCCTCACGGACGTCCTCATGGGCGACTGCACGCTGGCCGACGCGGTGCGACCGTCCGGCGTGGCCAAGCTCTCCGTACTCACCTCGGGCGAACTGCCGGAGAATCCCAACGAACTGCTGGGTTCATCGCAGATGAGTGAGGTCCTCGCGAGTTGCGCATCGAGCTATGACTTCGTGGTGGTGGACTCCCCGCCGCTGCTGTCGGTTGCCGACGCAGTCGCGTTGACCGGTGCGTCTGCTACCGCCTTGGTCGTCGTCGAGGCCAATAAGACCAGTCGGCCGCAGCTCAGTCGTGCGTTGGACTCCCTCACGACCGCGGGTGCGGTGCCGGGAGGGATCATCCTGAACAAGATCTCGCGGAAGGACTCCGGGGCTCCGGACCAATCCAGGTCGTCCGCCCGGACCGCTCGTCAACGCCGCCAGCGGGCAGAAACCAGCAAGTCGTGACCGTCGGGGCTAACGACTCGGCGCTCATCGGCTGAGTTGCGGGCTGAGTTGCGCGGTCGGCCGGCCGGCTAGGGATTCGCGGCCAGGAACACGAATGCGAACAGAATCCATAGATGCAGCGCGCCCTGCATCCGCGTCGCCCGACCAGGCACCACGGTCAGAATGCCCACCGCGACGGTGAGCGCCAACATCACGATCTGCATGGGCCCCAGGCCCAGATGCAGCGGCACCGGCAACCAGATGGACGCCAGCGCGATGACCGGGATTGTCAGACCGATGGAGGCCATCGACGACCCGTACGCGAGGTTCAGGCTGATCTGCACCCGATCACGACGCGCCGCGTTCACGGCGGACAGCGACTCGGGCAACAGCACCAGCATCGCGATGATCACACCGACGAAGGAGTGCGGGAAGCCCAGCGCGGCCACCCCTTCCTCGATCGGCTTGGACTCCACCTTCGCCAGCCCCACCACGGCGACCAGCGACACCAGCAACAGACCGAAGCTCGCCCACGCCGACCGCGTCGACGGCGGCTCCGCGTGATCGTCGGACATGTCGACCAGTTCGTTGTTCTCATCGACCGGTAGGAAGAAATCGCGGTGCCGGGTGGTCTGCGTCAGCACGAACAACCCGTAGATGACCAGCGAACACACCGCGGCGAAAACCAGCTGCGACCCGGTGAACTCCGGTCCCGGAGCACCCAGCGTGAAGGTCGGCAGGACCAGGCACACGGTCGCGAGAGTTGCGACCGAGGCCAGGGCGGTCGCCGTACCTTCAACGTTGAAGTTGACGGTGTCGTGCTTGATAGAGCCGGCCAGCAACGAGATGCCGACGATCCCGTTACAGGTGATCATCACGGCTGCGAAGACGGTGTCGCGGGCCAACGTCGAAGCGTCCTGGCCGCCGCTGACCATCAACGTCACGATCAGGGCGACCTCGATCACGGTGACGGCCACGGCCAGCACCAACGATCCGAACGGTTCGCCGACCTTATGTGCGACTGCTTCCGCGTGCTGCACTGCGGCAAGCACCGAACCCACCAGCAGGAACGCGACGACCGCGATCCAGACCGGGCCCAGGTGCTGGCCCCAGGTGAACGGCAGCGGAATCAGCGCAAGAATCGGAGCCAGAGTGGTCCAACGCAACCAGAACGGGTGTTTCGGCGGTGCGGATTTTGCCACGTGGCAACTCTCCTGTGCGGGTTGAGCGTGCGGGGCCCCATCCTCCCATGTCACCGACCCGAGGCGGACGAGCCCACAAGCGCAGACGAATTCGGGCGGGCCGGTCGGATTTTCCAGCCAGCCACCGGGTGCCTCCCCTAGCGTTAGCTCGTGCCTACTCTCGCATCAGCGATCACCACACCTGACCCGGCCGCTCTTGAGGAATGGCTCGATGACACTCCCGACCGTGGCGAGCGGGAGCGTCAACTGCGCGACCTGGCCGCTCCTGACCGCGCCCGCCTGGTGGCCGGCCTGGACCCGGAGCTCGCCGACCGGCTGCTGGCCGTCATCGAACCCCGCACTGCCGCGAACCTGCTGACCTCCGCCAGCCCCGTCGCGGCTGCCGGACTGCTGGCCAGCCTCGATTCGGACATCGCTGCGGACATCCTGCGCGAGATTCCCGAACCGACGTCCGCCTCCCTCATCGGGGCGCTGCCGCCGGCGCGGGCACTGGTGCTCAACGGTTTGCTCTCCTGGCCCCCGGAGAGCGCGGCCGCGCACATGGTGCCCGAGGCGCTGGTCATTTCGCAGGGCCAGGACGTCGAGAGCGCGTTGACCCAACTACGCCTCCAGACCGCAGCGGCACCGGTGGATTCGCTCGTCGCGGCTTACGTGTACGTGGTCGACGACGAACGTCGGCTGCTCGGCGTGGTGTCCCTCCAACAGCTCGTCCTCGCCGCTCCGGGCACCCAGGTGGCTGACCTCACCGAGACCGACATCATCGCTGTCGAGGCGGACACCGATGACGAGGTTGCCGCACGGACCCTGACCGACAACCGGTTGGCCGCCCTGCCGGTCGTCGACAAGGACCGGCGTCTGCTCGGTGTGATCACCGCCGACCGCGCCGCGGACATCGTCGAGGACGAGAACACCGAGGACGCCGAGCGACAGGGTGGATCGGAACCTCTGGAGGTCCCCTACCTGCAAGCGTCGCCGGTGCGCCTGTGGCGCAAACGCGTGGTCTGGCTCCTGGTGTTGTTCATCGCCGAGGCTTACACCGGCACGGTGCTGCGCTACTTCGAGGACGAACTGGACGCGGTTGTCAGTCTGGCCTTCTTCATTCCGCTACTGGTCGGCACCGGCGGTAACACCGGTACCCAGATCACCACGACCCTGGTCCGCGCCGCATCGACCGGTGAGGTGCGACTGCGTGACCTGGGGAAGGTGCTGCCCAAGGAACTGAGTGCGGCGGTGATGATCTCGGCCACGATGGCAGCGGTAGGACTGCTGCGCGCGTGGACCCTCGGCGTGGGCTGGCCGGTCATGATCACCGTGGCGGTCAGCTTGGCGGCGATCGTCTTGTGGTCGGCCTTCGTCGCCTCGATCCTGCCGTTGCTGCTGACCAAGACCAAGATCGACCCTGCTGTCGTGTCGGCTCCGATGATTGCGACCATCGTGGACGGCACCGGTCTGCTGATCTACTTCATGATCGCCAAATCGATCATCCCTGAGCTCAGTCACTAGACAGGGCGGCACAGACCGTCCATAGATTTCTCACAGGTTGGCCCTGGCGCACACATAGTGCCCGACGTGAGACTGGACATTATGAGCACATCCACGTTGAAGCGTCCGGACGGTACTCCCGTCCGCGTCCTGGTCGTCGACGACGAGAGCAACCTGACCGAGTTGCTGAGCATGGCCCTTCGTTACGAGGGCTGGGAGATCAAGAGCGCCGCCACCGGCACCAGCGCCGTGAAGACCTCCAAGGAGTTCAAACCCGACGCCGTCGTGCTGGACATGATGCTGCCGGACTTCGACGGGATGGAGGTCCTGCGCCGGCTGCGCGACGACGACCCGACCCTGCCCGTGCTCTTCCTGACCGCTCGCGACTCGGTCGAGGACCGGGTCGCCGGCCTCACCGCCGGTGGCGATGACTACGTCACCAAACCGTTCAGCCTGGAAGAGGTTGTTGCCCGGGTGCGCGCGCTGCTGCGTCGCTCGGTCCAACTGACCGAGGACTCCTCCTCTGTGCTGGTGGTTGGCGACCTCAAACTCGACGAGGACAGCCATGAGGTCACCCGGGACGGTGAGGAGATCAGTCTGACGGCGACCGAGTTCGAGTTGCTGCGCTACATGATGCGCAACCCCAAGCGCGTTCTGTCCAAGGCGCAGATCCTCGACCGGGTCTGGCACTACGACTTCGGTGGTCAGGCCAACGTCGTGGAGCTCTATATCTCCTACCTGCGTAAGAAGATCGATGCCGGTCGGGCGCCGATGATCCACACGATGCGCGGCGCGGGCTACGTGCTCAAACCCGCCAGCTCCTGATCGGCAGGTCCTCGTGACCTTCACCGCCAACCCCAGCCGATGGACGCTGCGCACGCAGCTGGTCGTCTCGCTGATCGCGCTCTTCCTCATCACGACCGCCGCCGTCGGCGGTCTCACGGTCGTGGCGCTGCGGAACACCCTGATGAACCAGGTCGACCAGCAACTGACCTCCAGCGCACAGATGCTGGCCAACGGTCCTGGCGATCGAATGGGTCCGGGCGCTAGTCCCGGCAACGGTGGCTCACTGCGGGTGGATCTTGGTCCGAACGACACCGTCGTCTCCGAATACGACTACGAGACAGGTACCCAGGTACCCCGGGCCTACGTGACCCGCCTCGGTGGGCAGAACATCGCACTGACCTCCCAGCAGGTGTCGCAATTGCGCAGCGCCGGCATCGGAAGTACGCCGACCACCATCTCCCTCGGCGACCTCGGGCGCTACCGGGTCGTGGCCGTGCAGAACGAGCAGTCGGTGCGCACCGGCACCTCACTGTCCGATCGGACGGTGGTGCAGGTCTCGAGCGTGATCGGCGTTCCCGTCGACTGGGTCACCAGCACCGTCGCACGCACGGCCCTGGCCATCGCCCTGTTGTCCGGGGCGGGCGTCCTCCTGGTCGCGGCCGGCGTGGCCTGGATCGTGCGCCGCACCTTGCAGCCGCTGCGACGGGTTGCCGCGACGGCCACCCGGGTGTCGCACCTGCCGCTTTCGGAGGGCAAGGTCGAGATGTCCGACCGGGTCGCCGAGGCGGACACCGATCCGGGCACCGAGGTGGGCCAGGTGGGTCTGGCGCTCAACGAGATGCTCGACCACGTCGACCACGCGCTGAACGCGCGCTATGCCAGCGAGCTGCAGGTTCGACAGTTCGTGGCAGATGCCAGCCATGAGTTGCGTACGCCGCTCGCATCCATCCGCGGGTACGCCGAGTTGTCCCGGCGCGAGAAAGAGCCTGTCCCCCAGACGGTCTCGCACGCTCTGGGTCGCATTGAATCGGAAGCCGACCGCATGACCACCCTGGTGGAGGACCTCCTCCTGCTCGCCCGCCTCGACGCCGGCCGGCCACTGGAACGGTCCACCGTCGACGTCACCCGCCTCCTGCTGGAGACCATCGGCGACGCCCACGCGGCCAGCCCCGATCACGACTGGCAACTCGATCTGCCCGACGAACCGGTCGAAGTCGAGGGCGATGAGGCCCGGCTGCGTCAGGTCATCATCAATCTGCTCGGCAACGCGCGGCGGCACACACCGGCCGGGACCACAGTGGTCGCCCGCGCCCGGACGGTGGATGATCACGTCGAGATCAGCGTCGCGGACAACGGACCGGGTATCGACCCCGACTTGGTGCCCCGCATCTTCGAACGGTTCACCCGCGGCGACGAAGCGCGTACCCGCACCGAAGGGTCCACCGGTCTCGGGCTGTCCATCGTCAGCGCGGTCGTTGCCGCCCATCACGGCACCGTCGAGGTCCACTCACAACCGGGGGACACCGTCTTCACCATCACGATTCCGCTCCGGCCAGGAAGCAGCACTACTGTCGGAGCCGATGCGGCGTCCGGCGCCGATCCCCACAGCCCCGGTCAACCCGGTTCACCGGCCACCCTCACACCCGGCCAGACCAGCGACGCGATAGGAGCGAGCCGATGAGCACCGACGACCAGCAACGATCCGTGAGCAGCCGCCGACGCGTGCTGTCCGGTCAGGTGGTTCGCTTCGCGATCATCGGGGCTGCGAGCACCGTTCTGGCCCTGGGCTTGTTTGCGCTCTTCGACCAGTTCATGGGCAGGCAGCTGGCCAACTTCGTGGCCCTCGTGCTCTCCACGGTGATCAACACGACGGCCAACCGGTACTTCACCTTCGGGGTCCGTGGGTCGCAGGGTCATGCCAAGGTGCAGTTGCAGAGCCTTGCCCTGCTGGCAGTGACCTGGGCGGTGACCGCCGTGGCGCTGGTGATCCTGCACCACGTGGCGCCCGGCGCATCGACGTTCTGGGCCACGGTCACGGTCGGGTTGGGCAACTTCATCGCGACTGCTGTCCGGTTCGTGCTGCTGCGCCGTTGGATGGATCCGACCGCCACGACCGCGCAGGACGCGGCTGAGGCGATCCCCACGGAGTTCTGACGCAGGGTCGAACTAGTGCGCGCCCTCCCGGGCCAGCACCGCACGCACCGTCCTGACGAGGATGACCAGGTCGCCCACAAGCGACCAGTTCTCTACGTAGTACAGGTCCAGCCGCATGGCTTCTTCCCAGGACAGGTTCGAGCGGCCGCTGACCTGCCACGAGCCGGTCACTCCCGGCTGCACCAGAAGCCGCCGGGTCGCAGCCGAGGTGTACATCGCGACTTCGCGGGCAACCTGCGGGCGGGGACCCACCAGGCTCATCGTGCCCGCCAGGACGTTGAAGAGTTGGGGAAGCTCATCGAGTGAGGTCTTCCGCAGGAGCCGTCCCACCGGGGTGATCCGGGGATCGTCGGTCACCTTGAACAGGGGCGTTCCATCAGAACCCTGTGCGGCCAGAAGCGTCGCCAACTCAGCGTCTGCTCCCTGGCGCATCGTCCGGAACTTGAAAATGGTGAAGGGATGACCTCCCTTGCCGATCCGTTCCTGGCGAAAGAGCGCGGGGCCGTTGCTGGTCATGCGGATCATGAGAGCCACGACGAGCATGATCGGGCTGGCCACCGCGAGAAGTACGCCGGCCCCGACGATGTCCAGTGTCCGCTTGCCTATCCGACGACCCAGCGTCATCCGGGGCGTCTCAACGTGCATCAGCGGCAATCCAGCGACCGGCCTGGTGAGGATCCGGGGGCCTGAGACGTCGATCAAGCTGGGGGCTACGACGAGGTGCTGCCGTCCGGGCTCCAGGGCCCAACTGATCTCCCGGACCTTGGTCGGCGACAGCGAGTCCGTACTGGCGATGATGACGGTGCTGGCACCGACCCGCCCGAGTGCCTGTACGGCGTCGGCGACGTCCCCGACGATAGGCGTCCCGGTTCCTTCGACCTCGTCACCGGCCACACCCCCGGGCACGCAGGCGCCGACCACCGTGAAGCCGCTGACCTCCGACCTCGACAACTGGGTCGCCACCTCCCCGACGGCGTCCCGCGAGCCCACCAGGAGGGCAGTCGAGCACAGGCGTCCACTACTGCGTTGCACCAGGAGGTAGCGACGCCATCCCACCCGGGCGAGCACCAGCATGATCACGCCCAATGGCACGCTGAGCGCAAGGAAGCTGCGCGCCACTTCGAGGCGGAAGAGGAACGCGAGGAACGCCACCACCGCGGTCATTTCGACGGCGGCGCGGATCAGCCGGCGGTACTCCTCGGATCCGCTGCCCAGCAATCGACTGTCGTAGGCACCAGCGACCGCGGTCGTGGCCATCCAGCCCACGAGCAGCAGGCCGGCCAGGATCCACCGCCAAGAATTGGATACGTCAGCAAGGGCCGGCGTGGCGAGAAGGTGTGTCTCGGTTGCCGCTTGGACGCCGATCACCGCAATCAGCAAGATCGCAGCGTCAGCGAGTAGCACTCGGCGTCGGTGAGCCGGGCGCCAATCTGCAGGGCTCTCGGTATCCGGTGCGACGGATAGAGCACGACTCAAATTCGTAATGTCGGTCATCAGCTTGGTCCGCTTCTACACATGCACGGCGTCAACTCATGACGCCACGCCGGGGTGTTTCTAAGGGAGCCGGGCAACGACGACCGACAGGACCAAGATAGGAGCCACCGGAATCGGGAGTCCTGAAGTTGCAGGAAACTCAGAGGAGCGCAACGCGCAGTCCTCAACCGGTGTAAACCGAACAAACATCACCACGATCGAGGGTAAAGAGACCGTAAACTCGTCTTAAAGCGATCGTATCCGTTGCTTTATGCGAATAGTTGGTGGTTTCCGCGGTCCGCATGAGCCGGTGTGATGTTACTAACGTTCCACCTTCCGCAGCCTGCTTGACAGTGGCCCCAGCAGGCCCTCAGCGCCCCGTCAGTTGTGCGTCATTGACAGCACGTCGAGGGCTTTGTCCAACTGCTCCTCGGTCAGGGTGCCGTCCTTCAGGTGCCCGCGCTCGATGACGACTTCGCGGATCGTCTTGCGCTCCTTCAGAGACTGCTTGGCGATCGCGGCCGCCTCGTCGTACCCCACGAAGTGGTTCAGCGGCGTCACGATCGAGGGAGAGGACTCCGCGTACGCCCGACACTGCTCCGCGTCCGCTTCGATCCCATCGACGCACCTGTCCGCGAAAACCCTTGTGACACTGGACAACAAGCGGATCGACTCCAGCACGTTACGTGCGATGACGGGGAGCATCACGTTCAACTCGAAGTTCCCAGCGGCGCCGCCCCACGCGACCGCCGCGTCATTGCCGATCACCTGGGCAACCACCTGGCACATCGCTTCAGCCAGAACGGGATTCACCTTGCCGGGCATGATCGAGGACCCCGGTTGCAGGTCCGGCAGGTGGATCTCGCCCAGTCCCGTGCGCGGACCCGAACCCATCCACCGGATGTCATTACTGACCTTGTTGAGCCCCACCGCGATCGTGCGCAGCACCCCGGACAACTCGACGAGCGCGTCGCGAGCGCCCTGCGCCTCGAAGTGGTTGCGCGCCTCGGTCAGCGGCAGCCCAGTCTCCCTGGCCAGCAAGGTGATGACTTCACCCGCGAATCCAGCGGGTGCGTTGATCCCGGTTCCGACCGCCGTACCTCCCAGGGGCAATTCGGCGACCTGGGGCAGTACGCCGCGTAGCCGGTCCACGCCGTACCTCACCTGGGCGGCGTAGCCGCTGAACTCCTGACCCAGGGTCACGGGCGTTGCGTCCATCAGGTGGGTGCGACCCGACTTCACTACTGTGGCAAAGGAACTCGCCTTCTCCTCCAGCGCCGCGGCCAGGTACTCCAGCGCCGGAATCAGGTCGTTCACCACCGCCTTGGTCGCCGCAACGTGCATCGCCGACGGGAACTGGTCGTTGCTGGACAGCGGGTCGTTCACGTCGTCGTTGGGGTGCACCGGCGCACCCAGCTTCCCCTGCGCCAGTGTCGCGATGACCTCATTGGCGTTCATGTTGGAGGAGGTCCCGGACCCGGTCTGGAACACATCGATCGGGAACTGATCGTCCCAATCGCCCTGTGCCACTTCGGCGGCCGCTGCCGCGATCGCATCCGCCTTCTGCTGATCCAGCACTCCGCGAGCCGCGCGGACCCGCGCACCCGCGCCCTTGATCAGGGCCAGACCGGCGATGAGTTCCCGCTCGATGGGCTGCCCCGAGATCGGGAAGTTCGTCACCGCCCGCTGCGTCTGCGCACGCCACTTCGCGTCATAGGGGACCTCGACCTCACCCATCGAGTCCCGCTCGATCCGTACCTTCGGCTTGTCCGCGTCTGTCGTCATATTTCAACCGTACGCCGGATCGAGTCGCCCCCTACGGGCGGAGAATCAGTCCAACGGGTTGCCCTCGATGTTGCTGACGATGCCCCGGATGATGCCGGTTCCGTCCTCCGAGCGCAGTTCCTCGTACCACGCCTGCGTCGCGGCCGGATCCTTGGCGTGCGTCACGTCGCACCGCTTGCGCGCCCGCAGGACGAGGTCACCGGCCCGTTCCGTGCGCTTCTTCTCATATCGTTGCAAGGCGTCTTCGACCCCAAGAGTGTTGACCCGCAGGGCAATTGACAGCGAGATGGCGTCTTCCATCGCCGAGCAGCCACCCTGACCGATGTCGGGAGTGGTGTTGTGTCCAGCGTCCCCGACGAGGGTGACCCGGCCCTTGGTCCAGGTGTGGAACGGCTCGACGTCGAAGATCTCCACCCGGTTGGTGGTCATCGGATCCAGCGTCGCGATCAGCGACTGCACCCACGGCGCCCAGTGCCCGAAGTGCTCGGTGAGTACCTCCTTCGCGGTGGACCGGTCATATTCCAGACCGGCCGGCAGGGGCACGTCGAAGAAGAAGTAGAACCGGCCTTCCGAGACCGGCATCACCGAGACGCGTTTGCCCTCACCGACATACGTCGTCCACTGGTCCGCGGGGCCGAAGTCGGTGTTGACCGGAACCAGCCCGTTCCAGTTCACGTAGCCGGCGTAGCGCCGCTCGGTCGGCGCGCCCAGGACGTAGTCGCGGGTCATCGACTTGGCGCCGTCGGCCCCGATCAGCAGATCACCGGTTGCCGTCGACCCGTCGGCGAAGGTCGCCGTGACCTGCGAGCCGTCGTCGGCGATATCGACCATCCGCATCCCGAAGTGGATGTCATCGACGCCGTACTCCTGCATCAGCATCAACTGCAGTTCTGCCCGTGCCACCGGGAACGGCCGCTGCCCCACCTGGTCGATCAGGGGAGCCAACGAGAACTGGCACATGCTCTCGCCGGTCAGCCCATCGACGTACGCCATGGAATCCATGACCCCGCCGAGTTTGACCATCTGCTCGTGCAGGCCGAGGTAGTTCATGCACTTCACACCGTTGGACCACACGGAGATCGCCGCGCCGACCGGTTTGTTCTCGGTGACCTGCTCGTAGACCTCGGTCTCGAAGCCAGCCTGTTTGAGTGCGATCGCCGCGCTCAGCCCGCCCATTCCCGCACCTATGACGATGGCCTTCATCTCGCGCTCCGTCCGTCGTTCGCCCAGTCGTATTCGACGCTAGGTCCGGCGTGATTCCGGGGTTGTTCGGGCAGGTTGCGGGCGCGTTACATACCGGGGCGGTCCTTGTGGCGTGACTCACACGTGTACCCCCTCGGGGGTGATCCGACCGGCTACGAGTCATAGCTTTCAAGCCACCGGTACATCGAGAGGGAGTCCTGATGAAAGCCACCCGAGTCCTAGCCGTTGCCGCCGCGAGCGCGTTGCTCTTCGCCGGTGGCACCGTCACCGCGTCGGCCGCGCCCGCACCCACCAAGCCCGTCGCCTCGGTCGATCTGTCGCGCTACCTCGGCCAGTGGTACCAGGTAGCCGCCATCCCGCAGTGGTTCTCGCTGCAATGCGCCAAGGACTCGACGGCCACCTACACCGCCAACGCGGACGGGACGGTCGGCGTACGCAACGCGTGCACCACCTACTGGGGCTCCAGCAGCGTGGTGACCGGCAAGGCCAAGGTGCAGAACGCGCCGGCCAACTCCGAGTTGGCGGTGTCGTTCTTCAAACTGTTCGGGCAACAGATCTACACCGGCACCAACTACCAGGTCATCGGACTCGGCGCGGCCTACGACTGGGCGGTGATCACCGACCCGGCTCGATCCAGTGCCTTCGTGATCTCCCGTACGCCGGCCATCACCTCCGCGCAGAAGGCCACCGTGCAGTCGGTGCTGAGCGCGAACGCGATCGATCCGTGCCGTCTACAGGTCACCCCCATCACCGGTGGGGAGACGAAGGCAGCCACGTTCTGCTGATCTTCCTAGTGGTCGCGGAGCGCTTTGACCAGGTCGTCCTTGGTCATCGTCGAGCGCCCCTTGATGTCCAGGTCGCGCGCCCGCTGCACCAGTTCGGCCTTGGTCCACTCCTCGTAGCTGGGTGATTTGCCACCCTTCCTGCCGACCGCCTTGCGCGAGGTGTTGGCCGCTGCGTTGGCGATGCGGGCGGATTTCTCCTTGGAGTTGCCTTCGTCGCGAAGCTTCTCGTAGAGTTCCGCGTCCTTGACCGAGGGGCCGGGGTCGCGCTTCTTACCAGGCATGGGGGCACCTTCTGTTGGTTGCTGATCCAGCCAGCCTCTCGCCGTACGTCGATCGGGCGCCTCACCCGCACGGCGGGCGGACCTGTCCGGTTTGGAGCGCGCTCCGACGGCCGGTAGCCTTGCGGTCGCTCACCTGCTGCGGCGGTGTGGGCGACTCGGCCCGAGGGCCGAGGGAGGAGGCGTCGCCTAGTCTGGTCTATGGCGCCCGCCTGCTAAGCGGGTTTGGGGCTAAACCCCCATCGAGGGTTCAAATCCCTCCGCCTCCGCGATGTGATGTCTGCGGACATCGACGACAACGGACCCACGGAAAACGCGGGTCCGTTCGTCGTTTGTGGGTCGGTTGATGTGGCCGCCCGGCCCGAACCTGCGGATCCCCTGGATCCGCCCCGCGGCAACCCCGTTATCGCCCGTTGGCATGGCATGCTCAGCGCAGAATGCAATGATCGGACGTTGCATACGCGACAATGCTGATGCACACCGTTTGAAAGTGAGACTTTTCGATGCCAGAACACCCTGGCACCCCTGGGGGGAACGGCGGGTTCACAGCACACCGGCTGCCGGGGCAGGGCGCAGCGGGTAGTCGCACACAGTCCCCGCAGACGACGCCGGCGTCGGACGACGTCCCGGCGAGTCGGCACGCCGCGCGCACGGTGCGTTCCTATGACGTACGCCGAGCGCTGACTTTGATCGCCATGAGCACCCTGATCCCGGGGCTGGGGCTGATCTTCACCAAGGCCCGCCGCGTCGGCATCGCTCTGCTCGGTGTGTTCGTAGTCGCTGCCGTGGTGCTGGGATTCGTGCTATTCAAAGGCGGAGTCGTCCAAGGTGCGGGTCGGCTCGGAACCGGTAAGGGCCTGTGGTTCCTGCTCTTCCTCTTTGCCATCGGCGGCCTGCTCTGGCTGGCCGGCATCCTGCTGACCGCCCGCGAGACGATGGATCTGCGCTGGCCGAAGCAGACCAAATGGTTGCAACGCGGTTTTGCCTTCGTCATGTGCCTTCTCGTCGCTGCTCCGGCCACCGCCGCCACTCGGTACGTGTTGGTCACGCAGGACACGTTCAACACCATCTTCACCGATCACACCAACACCACCGCGCATGGCCCGGTGACCGGCGACGACCCGTGGGCCGATACTCCCCGGGTCAACTTGCTGCTGATCGGCTCGGACGCGGGGGCCGACCGTTGGGCGGTGCGGACCGACTCGCTGATGGTAGCCAGCATCAACACGCGGACCGGCGATACGACGCTGATCAGCATCCCGCGCAACTTCGAGGGTGTTCCTTTCCCCGAGGACAACCCGCTGCACAAGATCTACCCGGACGGTTTCCGTTGCCCTCAGCACGCGTGTCTGATGGACGCAGTGTGGGTCGAGGCCGAGTACAACCACCGCGATCTGTTCCCTGACTCCGACAGCCACCCGGGGTGGACCACGACCAAGCAGGTCGTTGGCGAGATCACCGGCCTGCCCATCGACTACAGCGTCGTGGTGAACCTCGCCGGCTTTCAACAGCTGGTCGACGCCATGGGCGGGGTCTATATCAATGTGCCGAAGGGCGGAATCGCCATTGGCGGCAAGCTGACCGCGAACGGCTACGTCATCCCCGGCAGCATCACCGGCCGGATCCCGGAGGGTTATCACAAACTCGATGGCTACCAGGCCTTGTGGTACTCCCGTAGCCGGGTCGAGAACGGCGACGATGACCGGACCCGTCGTCAGCGCTGCATGGTCAACGCGCTCATCGGTCAGGCCAGCCCCATGACCTTCCTGACCAACTTCGTCAGCATCATGAACGTCGCCAAGAACAACATCTCCCTGGATATGCCGCAGGACGACCTGCCGGCGTTCGCCCAACTGGCGGAGACCATGAAGAAGGGCAACGTTCGCACGGTCAACATCACGACCAAGAACAATGCGCACGTCGACTTCGACCACGTACGCGAGTTGGTCGCCGAAGGCATCGGGAAACCGCACGATGCGAAGGCTCCCACTCCCACTTCATCGCAGTCGCCCAAGCCCAGCGCGACGACCACCACGACACCCCAGTCTCCGGGGTCGTCGACCTCGACGACGGCCATCTCGGACACCGTGGACAGCTGCTGATCCAGCAGTGCACAGAAGGCCCCGGCAACCAAGAGGTTGCCGGGGCCTTCTGCTGAGACGACCTAACGGTCGTTCATGAAGTCTGCGGTCAGACAGCGACGACGTTGGTCGCCTGCGGGCCCTTGTCGCCCTGGGTGATCTCGAACTCGACGCGCTGCGCCTCGTCCAACGACCGGTAACCCTGGGTCTGGATCGCGGTGTAGTGGACGAAGACGTCCGGGCCGCCGCCATCCTGGGCGATGAAGCCGAAGCCCTTTTCAGCGTTGAACCACTTGACGGTTCCCTGTGCCATGCGGGGTAACTCTCTTCTGTGAAGCGTTGATTCCGGTGGCCCACCTTGTGTGGAACACCGAGCCGCACTCACCACCCCCCGCGTGCACCACACCGAAATATGGCCCTGACGCAAAAATGCCCGCATCGGCGGGCACCTCTTCGTCGTGCGAGGAACTGCAACTGCAACTGCACTGAACTTAGCACGATCCCCCGGAACTCCTACCCTTGCGACGTCGGTGAATTCCGGGTGAACTCCTCAATGGCGCCACCACGCTGTCGCGTCCACGCCCGCAGCAGAGCGGCAAATGCCGCGACGGCGGGCGAGGGTTGCTCTGGTCGCCGCACCAACAGCAACTCCCACGACGGCACCCCGCGGACCGGGACAATGCTCAGCCCCGCCGTGTCATCCACCGGCACCGGCACCACCGCGACACCCAGTCCCGCGCGCACGTACGCCGGCACCGTGCCCAGGTCAGGCACCTCGACCGCCACCCGGCGCTGACCGCCGGCGGCTTCCACCAGGGAGTCCAGTTGGTCCCGCGTACCGAACCCGCGCGGCATATCGATGAACGGCTCCGCCATCAGGTCTGCCACCGCCAACTCCCGACGACCGGCCAGGGCGTGCGTGGCCGGCAGCACCGCGACGTACGGCTGCTCGGTCAGCCGCACCACGTCCAGTCCGGACAGCAACCCGTGGTGCAACCCGACCAGCGCCAGGTCCAGCCGCCCCCGGCGCAGGTCCGCGGCCAGGCCGGTCGAGCCACGCGGCGACACCGACATCTGGACATCCACCAGGGGGTTCTCCTGCTGGAACCGCGCGATCGCCGACGGCAGTTGCAACCAGGCCAGATTCGTGATGACTCCGAGTCTCAGCCGGCCCCGGATGCCCGCCCTGGTCTGCGCACCCTGCTCGCCCAATCGACGTACGCCGAGCATCACCTCCCGCGCGATCGGTACCGACTGCTCGCCCAGCGGCGTCAACCGCACCGTGCGCGTCGAGCGCTCGAACAGGGCGCCGCCGAGTTGCCGCTCGAGGGCGGCGATGCCCGCCGACACCGTTGACTGGGCCGCCTGCACGCGCGCCGCGGCCCGGGTGAAGTTGAGCTCCTCGGCGACCGCCACGAAGAACTCCAGGTGACGGGTGTCCATCCCTCAATAATCGCCTATATCGATCACTGCGATCAAGATTGTCCGTTGGACACGATCACTGGTTGCTCCGCACCATGGGCATATGACTACTGCCACCCAACCCGCGGGACCCGCCTGCGCGACCGACCGGTCGGCCCACGGGCGCGGCTTCTGGCTGCTCGCGGCGACCTTCATGACGCTGATGGCGTTCACGACCGTCCCGACACCGATCTATCACTACTACCAGGAGCGCGACGGCTTCCCGACCTTCGTGATCACGCTCATCTTCGCCGCGTACGGCATCGGCGTGATGGTCGGTCTGTACTTCGCAGGACATCTGAGCGATGTGCACGGCCGGCGCCGGATGCTCGCCGCGGCGATCGGGCTGACCATCATCAGCGCAGCGGTCTTCGTCCTCTCCCAGGACACTCCGGCGCTGCTGGTCGCCCGACTGATCTCCGGACTGGCCATCGGCGTCCTGACGCCCACCGCCACGGCCGCGCTCGGAGAGCTCGCCGCCGCGCACCGTCCGGACCGGTCGCCGGCCTTCGCCTCGACCGTGGCGACCGTCGTCAACACCGGCGGCCTGGCCCTCGGACCGCTGATCGGCGGCCTGCTCGTCACCTTCCTGCCCGACCCCATGATCATCCCGTACGCCGTGTTCCTGGCGCTGGCTATCCTCACGACCGCGGCGCTCTGGGCGACTCCCGAAACCGTGAATCCGGTTGCCCCGCAGGACCGGCCGGCCTACCGGCCACAGCAGGTCGCACTGCTGCCAGAGGGTCGGGCGTCGTTCCGCGCGGCCGCGCTGTCTGCCGGGGCGGCCTTCTCGGTCCTGGGCTTCTTCACCTCACTGACCGGAACCTTCGTCGGGCGGGTGCTCGGGTACGGCGCACCGCTGGTCACCGGCTCGATCGTCTTCGGTGTGCTCGGCATGTCCGCGCTGGTGCAGGTCCTGCTCAGTGGCCTGGACCAACGCACCCGCCTCATCACCGGAGTGGTGGCGATCATCGCCGGCCTGGCGTTGGTCGCGGTGGCGGCACTGGTGCGCAATCTGCCGCTCTTCGTGATCGCCGGTCTCGCGGCGGGCGCTGGTGTGGGGTTGATCTTCCAGGCCTCCGTCGCGACGGCAGTGCGCTTCAGCCGGCCCGAGGCTCGAGGTGGGACGCTCGCGGGACTGTTCCTCGCGGCGTACGTCGGCATCACCCTGCCGGTGATCGCGGTCGGCGTGGTCGCGACGTGGTGGTCGATCCCCACGGTCCTGGTGGTCTTCGCGGCCCTGGTCGCGGTGGTGATCGCGGCGTGCGCGCCGGTCATGCTGCGCAGCGCGCGCCCCGCCTGAAGGTTCACCTGACCGGGTAAAGGACCAGCTGGCGGTGGTAGGACGGTCGCGTGCTGCGCTTCTACGTCCTGGTCGTCCTCGGCTTTCTCGGCATCGTCAGCGCGACGGTCGCGGCGATCGGCGGCTGGGCGTGGTGGGTGCTGGTCGTGGTCATCGTCTTCTTCTTCGCGGTGGCCGTCTACGACGTGGTCCAGAAGAAGCACGCGGTGCTGCGCAACTACCCGGTCTTCGGCCATCTGCGCTTCCTGATGGAGGCCATCCGCCCGGAGATGCAGCAGTACTTCATCGAGCGCAACTTCGACGGCCGGCCCTACGACCGCAACACCCGCACGACGATCTACCAGCGCGCGAAGGGGATCAAGGGTGAGCACCCGTTCGGCACCGAGCGCGACCTGTATGAGGTGGGCTACGAATACCTGGTGCACTCGACCGCCCCGGTGAAGACGATGGACGACCCGCCCCGGGTGCGGATCGGTGGCCCGGACTGCACGCAGCCGTACGACATGGCACTGCTCAACGTGAGTGCGATGTCGTTCGGTGCGCTGTCCGCCCGGGCGATCGAGGCGCTCAACCGCGGCGCGAAGGCCGGTGGGTTCGCTCATGACACCGGCGAGGGTGCGATCAGTCCCTACCACCGGCTCGGCGGTGGTGACCTCGTGTGGGAGGTCGGGTCGGGCTACTTCGGCTGCCGGACCAAGGACGGTGGCTTCGACGAGCAGGAGTTCGCCAAGAAGGCCGCCGACCCCCAGGTGAAGATGGTGCATCTGAAGCTGTCGCAGGGTGCCAAACCGGGTATCGGCGGGGTGCTGCCCGGCCCGAAGGTGACCAAGGAGATCGCCGAGACGCGCGATGTCCCGCAGGGACAGACCGTCGTCTCGCCCGCCTATCACCAGGTCTTCAGCACCCCGCGCGAACTGGTCCGCTTCATCGGCCACATGCGGGATCTTGCCGACGGCAAGCCCACCGGCTTCAAGCTGTGTCTCGGCTCGCGCACGGACTTCCTGGCAATCTGCAAAGCCATGTTGGAGGAGCAGGTCTACCCCGACTTCATCACGGTCGACGGCGCCGAAGGCGGCACCGGTGCGGCGCCCGTTGAGTATTCGGACCACGTGGGGATGCCGCTCACCGAGGGACTGATGACCGTGCACAACGCCCTGATCGGGGTGGGCCTGCGCGACCAGATCAAACTGGGCGCCTCCGGCAAAGTGTCCACCGGGGTCGACGTGGTGAAGCGACTGATCCAGGGTGCTGACTACCTCAACGCCGCCCGGGCCATGATGATGGCGGTCGGCTGCATCCAGGCGCAGGAATGCGACAAGAACACCTGCCCCGTAGGCGTCGCGACCCAGGATCCGCGCCGCCAACGTGCCCTGGACGTGCCATCCAAGGCGCAACGGGTCACCGACTACCAGCAGGGCACCGTCCACCAGGCGATGCAGATCGTGGCGTCGATGGGTCTGCACTCCTTCGAGGAGTTGCGCCCGCACATGCTGCGCCGGCGGATCAACCACGGCACGATCCAGTCCTACGCCGAGATCGTGCGGGGCCTCCAACCGGGTGAACTGCTCACCGCCACTCCGCAAGACTGGGTGCGGGACTGGGAAGCCGCCGATCCGGACCGCTTCGTCCCGTGAGAATCGCTTCACGACAGGAGATCTCGTGACCACCATCGCAGACCTGATCATCACCGCACTGGCAGAGCACGGCGTACGTCACGTCTGGGGCGTGGTCGGTGACGCGCTGAACCCGGTCACCGACGCGATCCGCCGCGAGGACCGTATCGCGTGGATGGGCGTGCGACACGAGGAGGCCGCGGCCTTCGCCGCGAGCGCCCAGTCGCAGCTGACCGGCGACCTGGGCGTCTGCATGGGGACGGTAGGGCCGGGCGCCATCCACCTGCTCAATGGCCTGTACGACGCGAAGAAGTCCCACACGCCCGTCCTGGCGATCTGTGGTCAGGTGCCGCGAGAGTCCATGGGCAGCGACTTCTTCCAGGAGGTCGACAACGACAAGTTGTTCGCCGACGTCGCGGTCTTCTGCCAGACCCTGGTCGGACCGGAGCAGGTCCCGAATCTCATCGAGCGTGCGGTGAATGCCGCTGTGTCGCAACGTGGCGTGGCCGTGCTCACCCTGCCCGGAGACGTCGGCGGCCTGGACATCCCCGAGGACACCCCAGTGCCGCAGTTCGTGTCGACCGCGCCGACCCCGGTGCCCGAAGCGGCTGCTGTCACCGCAGCCGTCGAAGCCCTCAACGGTGTGTCGAAGGTGACCCTGCTGGTGGGGATGGGTGCCCGGGATGCCCGCGACCAGGTGCTGCAGTTGGCCGAGCGCTTGTCGGCACCGATGGTGCTCACCCTCAAGGGCAAGGAAGGCCTCGAGCACGAAAACCCCTACGAGATAGGTCAATCCGGGCTGATCGGCAATCCCGCGACCGCACTCGCGTTCTCCACCTGCGACGCGCTGGTGATGGTCGGCACCGACTTCCCCTACACCGAGTTCCTGCCCGAGGGTAAGACCGTGGTGCAACTGGATCTGCGCGGATCGCACATCGGGCGTCGTACTCCGGTCACCCACCCGATCGTGGGCGACGCCGCCCTCGGGCTGGAGGCGATGCTGTCCGCACTGCGGCCCAAGACGGACACTGCTCACCTGGACGCAGCCCGCAAAATCTACGAGAAGTGGCGGGACGGGCAGCAGCACTTCACCGATCCGGCGTACGAACACAAGGGATTCGGGATCTTCCGCCGGAAGGTCGATAACCCCGACGAGCGGATCCGCCCCGAGTTGCTGGCGGCCGCGGTGGACCGGCACGCCACCGACGATGCGATCTTTACGTCCGACACCGGGATGTCGACCGTGTGGCTGGCGCGGTTCGTGCGGTTCCGGGGCACGCGACGGCTGATCGGCTCGTACAACCTGGGATCGATGGCCAATGCGATGCCACAGGCGCTCGGTGCGCAGGCGTTGGACCGCTCCCGGCAGGTGATCTCCTTCAGTGGTGACGGCGGTCTCTCGATGCTGCTGGGCGACCTCATCACCGCGGTGACGCATTCGCTGCCCATCAAAGTGGTGCTCTTCGATAACGGCCGCCTGGGCATGGTGAAGTTGGAGATGGAACAGGTCGGACTGCCGGAGTTCGGCACGGTGCTGCACAACCCTGACTTCGCTGCGGTCGCTAATGCGCTGGGGCTCAAGGGAATTCGTGTCACCGATCCGAACGACGTCGACTCGGCCGTCGCCGAGGCGCTGGCCTTCGACGGCCCGGTGCTGCTCGACGTACTGACCAACCCCGACGAGATCTCGGTGCCCCCGAAGCCGTCGTTCGCCCAGATGAAGGGTTTCGCGATCGCCAAGAGCAAGGAGTTCGCGGCCTCGCCGGAGTGAGATTCAGGTCGACAACCACGCCTTCGCGGCCGACTGCAGCGCGGCGACACCGATCTGCAGCGTCGGGGTGACGACCGGCGCGAAGAGCGGAGAATGGTTGGAGGGCAGGTCGCCGACCATCTTGCGGAGGTCCTCGATGGATGTGGCGCCGGTGAACAGCTCCGGGTCGGCTCCGCCAAGGATCCAGAAGGCCAGTGGCGCATTCGCGGCCAGCGCGAGGACGCTGACGTCCTCACTGCCGGTGACCGGGCCGGGTGGCGCCTGGATCACCTGCGGCAGGTCGTTGGCGAAGGCGGCACGTACCTGGGCAGCCGCCGCGGCGTCGTTGACGACCGCCGGGAAGGACTCGACCAGCTCGATCGTCGGCTCCTGGGTCGCCCCGCTGGCCGCCGCTTCCGCGCGGGTGACCCGTTCGATGGCCGCGACAACACGGTCACGCACCGCCACGTCGTACGTTCGCACGGTCAGCCGCAACTCGGCGGTGTCGGGGATGACATTGAACGCCGGGCCGCCGGAGTTCAGTGCTGCCACGGACACCACGGCCATCTCGGTACCGGCCACCTCACGGGCCACGATGCCCTGCAGACGGACGGTCAGCGACGCGGCCATCAGCACCGGATCGATGGTCGTCTCCGGTCGGGATCCGTGCCCGCCCGCGCCGTACAACGTGATCAGGATGGCGTCGCACGCGGCGAATGATGCCCCGTCCTGCACCCCGAGGAAACCGGCGGGCGCCGGGGCCACGTGCTGACCCAGCACGACGTCGGGGACGGGTGCGATCTCGAACAGACCCGCCTCGAGCATGGCATCCGCGCCGGCGCCGACCTCCTCCGCTGGCTGGAAGACGGCGACCACCGTGCCGCTCCAGCTGTCGTCCGCGGCGAGCGCGTGGACCGCCCCGATCAAGCAGGCGGTGTGTACGTCGTGTCCGCAGGCGTGCATGACCGGCACCGTGCCGCCGTCGCTGGCCGTGGCGGACTGAGTGCTCGCATACGGCAGACCGGTCTCCTCCTTGACCGGTAGCGCGTCCATATCGGCCCGCAACAGCACGGTGGCCCCGGCGCCGCGGCGCAGGACGCCGACAACCCCCGTTCCACCGACGCCGGTAGTGACCTCGAAGCCGGCGCGCGCCAGGTGATCAGCGGCGATCGCGGCCGTGCGGGTCTCCTGGAAGGACAACTCCGGATGCTGGTGCAGATCGCGGTAGACGTCGGCGATCTCGGTATCGCTCAGCAGGGGCATCGTTGCCACCTCCGGTGTTATCCGCCGGCGGGCCGGCTATCTCCCGCCGAATCGTTGCTTCACGGTCAGCCAGGGCCAGAGGGAACCGGCAACGACACCACCGGCGAACAGCACGAGGAACCACACCCAGCCAGGCATCCCCCAATGCAGACCCAAGAAGTGCAACGTAGCGGTCGTTGTGTTGGAGAAGATGAAGATCAACGCCAATATCACGATGATCGCTGCGGTGATGGTGCGCGCGTTGATGTAGTTGCGCCCGCTGCTACTGGCCGGTGCTGTGCTCATGACCCACCCCTATTGTCAGACGGTCGAGCGTCAGTCGGAGAGCTTGTCCTGCGCAGCGTCCTGGGCGTCGTCGACCTTGTCGGCGAGGCTGTCCCCCGACTTGTCGTCAACGATATCGCCGACCTTGTCAGTCGCGTCGCCCAGCTTCTCCTTGCCCTCTGCGACCAACTCGCCGATCTTGTCCTTGGCGTCATCGACGAAGTCGCCGACCTTGTCGGTCACCTCGGAGAACTTACCGCCGGTCTTCTCGTCGGCGAACTCCTCCGTGGCGTCGTAGGCCTCGGAGAACTTCTCCTGGCCCGCCTTCAGCAGCTGCTCGGCCTTTTCCTTGGCCTCTTCCAGAAAACCCATGACGACTCCTCTACCTGTCCTCTACCTCGCTCGGGTGCGTCCACTGTGCAATGTGACGCGGCGGCCGCGCTTCGCTGCGAGGGCCATCACTAATGGTACGAAGCGTCTCGTAAGCAGCGGTGGGAATGTCGGAAAGTGTTGAAGTACACCGCGGGCCCCGCCGGGGTCGGCCCGGCTCGGCGGAGGGCGTGGGATTCGAACCCACGATGGGCGTAAACCCATAGCGGTTTTCAAGACCGCCGCACTAGGCCACTATGCGAGCCCTCCATGCCGCCGCTAGACGGCAGCCCGGCCATCCTACGGGGGTTCGGGCAGCAACTCATCGGCGATACTGGAGCTATGAAGAAGCTGACCTTGCTCACCGGAGCCGCCATCGGATATGTGCTCGGAGCACGGGCCGGACGCGAGCGTTACGAGCAGATCAAGGCATCTGCCGGGCGGGCGTGGCGTAGCGACACCGTGCAGCAGCAGGTCGGCAAAGCCACCGACCAGATCAAGCAGAAGGGCCCGGAGGTCGCGGCCGCCGCCGGCCAGGCCGCTGCTCGGGGAGCAGCCGATGCAGCGAAATCCGCTCTGGCAGCGGGGTTTTCGGCTGCAACGAGCACCAAGCCGCGAGGTTCGGTGCTGCACGGCGACCTGGCTGACGAGACACCCTTGGTGCGGGGCACGGTCGCGGACGGATCGTCGTACGACGCGCCCGGCGAGGACGCACCGCATGAGGTGGTCGGCGCCGCCGACGGCCCCCACTGATCAGGCCGCTACCGCCCGAAATCCGCGAAATTCCGCCGATATATGGTGGACTGTCGTCAGGACCGCAGAGTCGCGACCCTGTGGCCCGTCGTCAGGTGCCCGACCCCGGGCGCACCGGATAAGAGACAGGACCATCCATGAACCGCACTGACCTCGCGAGCACGATCGCTCAGCGCACTGGCGTCACCGTCAAGGACGCTACTGCCGTGATCGCCGGCCTCAACGACGTGATCCTCGAGGCCATCGGCCGCGGCGAGAAGATCCAGCTGCCGGGTCTGCTGACCATCGAGCGCGTCGAGCGTTCCGCGCGCACCGGTCGCAACCCGCAGACCGGCGCCGAGATCCAGATCCCGGCCTCCCACGCCGCCAAGATCACCGCCGGCAGCAAGCTGAAGGCTGCCGCCAAGGGCTGAACCCGTCACACCCTGAAGCGCCCCACCGCCATCCGGTGGGGCGCTTCGACACTTTCTCAAGCGCCAGCGCGCCCGTCGTACTGCGCCAGCCGTCGATCAGCGGCCGCGATCTGATCCGGGTTGTCAACGAACGCGAAGTAGGCGAGGTGACACAACCCGATGTGCACGGCGCACGCCCGCAGCCGCAGATCGAACAGGTCGGCAAGCGGATCCGTGGCCGCGAACCGTTCCGTCGCCCGAGCCCGTACGTCGTGTGTGGCCAGAGCGGGATGCCAGGGTGACCAGAAGTCCAGCCACGCAATGTCGTACAGGTAGTCACCTGCGAACAGGCAACCCCAGTCGAAGACCCCGTGGAGCTGCGAACCATGCTGCGACACAAGGACGTTGCCGTGCAGCAGGTCGGAGTGCACGAAGCTGCGCGGCGGCTCGACACCGTCCATCAGCTCACCGAGGAACTCCAACCCGGCGTGGAACGAACGATCACCAGTCGGCGACGCGGCCAAGCGCGGCGCCCAACCACCGCCACGGCCCCTCGGATCATCCTGCAGGTCGGTGAGCCACTCGCGCCACGGTTTGGCGTCGCCCACGATGTCAGGATCGAAGGGCAGCACCAGCCCGGCAGCGTCGACCATCGTCGGCACCGTGACCTCCAGCGGGATCTGTCGCAGCGCGTCGATCGCGTCGAAGACGAGTGGTAGCGCCCGCCCCCAGGCCGCAGCGTCGAGGTCCTCCAGGAACAGGCCGTACCGGCGCCCGGTCACCATCGCGAACTGGTCGTCGACGGGCAGGATCGCGTACGCCGGCGGCACGGGCAGCCCCGGTCGCTGCCAGCCACTGGCGAGCGCGTCCTTGGCGAAATCGTCCAGATGGGAGCCGACCCGCACCACCACAGGAGTCGCGACGCCCTCGATCGTTGCGTGGGTGGTGTAGGCCCGCGACCACGCCCCACTGCGGTCCACCGGGATCAGCGGTCCGACCAGGGTCAGCCGCTCAGCCACAGCCGCAGTCAGGCGCGAGAGCGAGATCACCCTTGCAGGCTAGAAGCCGGGGTCGCCGGGGAGCGAACCGTTTTCGGGCGCGGATTCAGGAGGGATCCAGCATTCGGGAGCCGATTGGAGCTGGGCTGTCCTCCCACAACCTGGATAGCTCCCAGATCCTCGGGGGTGGGGCTCAGATGTAAACCGCTGGATCGGCGTACGGGTCCAGGTCGTTCTTGGTGGGGAACCGCACCGTTGCCGGGATACCGGTGGCCACCGCAGCGGGAGGTACGTCGCGCACCACCACCGCGTTGGCCCCGATCTGGGCCTCGTCCCCGATCCAGATCGGTCCGAGCACGCGAGCACCCGCCCCGATGGTCACCCCGTCGCCCACCGTGGGGTGCCGCTTGACCCGCTCCATCGAGCGGCCGCCCAGCGTCACACCGTGATAGATCATCACGTCGTCGCCGACCTCAGCGGTCTCCCCGATCACAACCCCCATGCCGTGGTCGATGAAGAACCGGCGCCCGATCGTGGCGCCGGGATGGATCTCGACCCCCGTCAGCGAGCGAGCGGTCTGGGCGGTCAGGCGCGCGGGCAGTCGCCACCGGCCACCACGCTGCCACATGGAATGTGCAACCCGATGGACCCAAATGGCCTGCAGGCCAGGCGAGGTCAGCGCGGTTTCGAGCCGGGATCCGGACGCCGGGTCCCGCACGATCGCGGCATCGATGTCCTCCACCACGGTGGACCGGACAGCAGTGAGCCGCCCGCGCAGCCCGCGAGGTGCGGGCTGCGTGGTGCGGTTCAGGAAGGAGAAGGCCACGAAGATCAGTCGACCAGACCCTCGAAGAGGATTGTCGACAGGTAGCGCTCACCGAAGGAGGGGATGATCACGACGATCGTCTTGCCGGCGTTCTCCGGGCGGGTGGCCACCTGGTTGGCGGCCGCGAGCGCGGCACCGGAGGACAGTCCGACCAGCAGACCCTCTTCCGTGGCGGCCTTGCGGGCCCACTCGACCGAGGTCTGCGCGTTGACGTCGATGACCTCGTCGTAGATGTCGGTGTTCAGGATCTCCGGCACGAAGTTGGCGCCGATGCCCTGGATCTTGTGCGGGCCGGGCTGGCCGCCGTTGAGGATCGGGGACTCCTCCGGCTCGACGGCGATGATCTGCACGGACGGCTTGCGGGACTTCAGGACCTCGCCGACACCGGTGATGGTGCCGCCGGTGCCGATACCGGCCACGACGATGTCGACCTCACCGTCGGTGTCCTTCCAGATCTCCTCGGCCGTGGTCTGGCGGTGGATCTCGGGGTTGGCGGCGTTGGCGAACTGCCGGGCGAGTACGGCGCCCCGCTCCTTCACGATCTCGTCCGCCTTGTTGACGGCGCCCTTCATACCCTCCGAGCCCGGCGTCAGCACCAGCTCGGCGCCGAAGGCCCGCAGCAGTGCGCGGCGCTCCTTGCTCATCGTCTCCGGCATCGCCAGAACCACCTTGTAGCCCTTGGCCGCGCCGACCATGGCCAGCGCGATACCGGTGTTGCCGGAGGTCGCTTCCACGATGGTGCCGCCCGGCTTGAGTTCACCGCTGTCCTCGGCCGCCTTGATGATCGCCGCACCGATGCGGTCCTTCACCGAGGCCCCGGGGTTGCTGTACTCCAACTTCGCCGCCACGATCGCGTCGGAGTCAATGAGGCGGTTGATCCGGACCAGCGGCGTGTTGCCGATGGCCTGGGTGACGTCGTCGAGAATCGGCATCGCAGGTCCTTCTGGGCTGAGGCGCGGCGCACACGGTTGTCCGCGCGGGTTGGTTATAGACATTCCAACACTGTGTTATCCATCGCGCAAACCAATCCCGCACATCGGGCGGTCCGTTCGCGCCTCCCGGCAGGAACGGCTACCCCTCAGACGGAAGTTACCGGCGGGTAGCGGGTGTTTAGACTAGCCCCTATGTCAGCACTGCAGATCGTGGCAGCCGTCATCGCCCTGGGCCTGACCGCGGTCGCCGTTGTTTTGGTCACGCGGACGGTCCTGGAGATGATCGCTACCTTCCGCGTCGGCAAGCCGGACTCGCGTTCGGATCACCCGGCCGCGCGCACCCAGACCCTGTTACGCGAGTTCCTCGGACACACCCGGATGTCCCGGTTGCCGGTGGTCGCAGCCGCGCACTGGGTCACGATGATTTCCTTCATCGTCTTGTCCCTGGCGGTGTTGCAGTCCTACTTCCAGATCTTCAAGCCCGATTTCGTGCTGCCGATCATCGGCCACTTCTTCCTGTGGGGCTGGATCGTGGACCTGCTGGGCTGGTTCGGGCTGATCGGTATCTCGCTGCTGATCCTGAACCGCGTGAAGCGCCACCCCGCGCGAGCACCGGGCAAGGACGGGCGCTACTCGCGGTTCTTCGGCTCGACGTTCTGGCAGGCCTACTTCGTCGAGATCGTGATCCTGGTCGAGATCCTGTGCGTGCTGACGTTGCGGGGGCTGGAGTACGCCCTGGAGTCCCATGAGGGCGACAGCGCCGCCGACCTGCTGCACTACCCGCTGACCGCTTGGTACGGCCACTTCTTCGCCAACCTCTCCACCGAGAGCCTCAAGCAACTGATCGTCGTGATCTCGCTCATCAAGATCGTCACCGCGATGGTGTGGCTGATCGTGATCGCCAGCAACGTGACGATGGGTGTGGCCTGGCACCGCTTCCTGGCCTTCTTCAACATCTGGTTCAAGCGGCACCCGAAGGGCCGGACCTCGCTGGGCGCGCTCCAGCCGATGAAGGTCGATGGCCAGGTCGTGACCATGGAGGCCCTGGAGGATCTCGACGAGGACGCCACCTTGGGGGTGGGCAAACTCGAGGAGTTCACCTGGAAGGGTCTACTGGACTTCTCGACCTGCACCGAGTGCGGCCGCTGCCAGAGCCAGTGCCCGGCCTGGAACACCGAGAAGCCGCTGTCGCCGAAGTTGCTGATCATGACGCTGCGCGAGCACGCCCACGCCAAGGCGCCCTACCTCAAGGCCGCCGAGGACGCTCGCGCGAGCCTGCCGGAAGCGACGACCGCGCTGGCCGAACTGCCACTGATCGGCGAGACCGGCTATGACGTGCTCAATCCGCTGACCGCCTACAACCCGCACGGCCCGGACGCCGTCATCGACCAGGACGTGCTCTGGTCGTGTACGACGTGTGGCGCCTGTGTGGAGCAGTGCCCGGTGGACATCGAGCACGTCGATCACATCGTCGACATGCGCCGCTACCAGACCCTGATCGAGTCGGCCTTCCCCAGCGAGCTGGGCGGCCTGTTCAAGAACCTCGAGGGCAAGGGCAACCCGTGGGGCATGTCCCCGCGGGCCCGCCTGGACTGGGCCAAGGGACTGCCGTTCGAGGTCAAGGTCTTCGGTCAGGACGTGGAGAACCTCTCCGAGGTCGACTACCTGTTCTGGGTCGGCTGCGCCGGGGCGTACGAGGACCGGGCCAAGAAGACCACCCGCGCCGTCGCGGAGCTGTTGGACACCGCCGGGGTCAACTTCGCCGTACTCGGCGACGGGGAGTCCTGCACCGGTGACTCGGCCCGTCGCGCGGGCAACGAGATGCTCTTCCAGGCCCTGGCCAGCCAGAACGTCGAGACGCTCAACGAGGCCGGCGCGACCAAGATCGTCGTCACCTGCCCGCACTGCTTCAACACGCTGAAGAACGAATACCCCCAGCTGGGCGGCAATTACGAAGTCGTGCACCACACGCAACTGCTGAACCGCCTGGTGCGCGACAAGCGGCTCGTGCCGGTCGCGCGACCGGAGCAGGCTGACGTGTCCGGAGCGGCGTCCACCGCACCGAGCGTTACCTACCACGACCCGTGCTATCTGGGTCGGCACAACGGTGTCTACGCCCCGCCGCGCGAACTCATCGGCTCCCTACCGGGCGTCGAGTTGCGCGAGATGGAGCGCGCCGGTGAGAAGTCGTTCTGCTGCGGCGCCGGCGGCGCCCGCATGTGGATGGAGGAGAAGCTCGGCTCGCGGATCAACCTCAACCGCACCAAGGAGGCCGTCGCCACCGGCGCCGACCGGATCGCCATCGGCTGCCCGTTCTGTCGCGTGATGATCACCGACGGGTTGACCTCCGAGCAGGCCAACGGCGACGCCCGCCCGGAGGTCGAGGTCGTCGACGTGGCCAACATGCTGCTGGCCGCCGTACGCCGCGGGCAGGTCGACGAGCCCGTCGCCGCCGGAGCCAGCGCCGCCCAGTAGGACTCACGCCCAACCCGATCGCGTCAGCGCGGGGGAAGCACCGGGGGCGGGTTCCACAGCTGGGGTTGGGCCGGCTTGGGTGGCGGCGGCTTGGGTGGCGCCGGCGCCGGGCCCGGTCGCTGCAGTTCGAAGGTGTACGTCGTGGCGGTGCCCCCGAGGAAGACCCCGTCCGCGCGCTGGTAGAAGTCGCGGGCAGCGATCACCTCGGTGTCGTGGCCCAGCAACTCGTGCGCCCGTGTGGCGTAGCCGTGGGAGTCGTGGGTGGCAAAGTTGTTCGCGGCGTCGGTCGGGGCGTCGCAACTGATCTGCGCCCGGTTGATCCGGTTGGCCGTGTCCTGGTTGTCCCCGTGGTGCACCACGTCCCCTCTGATGCCGATGTCCAACCCGTTCACCTGCGCCGGAAGATCCATTCCGGTCACCGGGGAAGCGAACGTGACCACCTCACGGACGTTCATCTCCTTGGCCAGCTGCGGGTCGCGGCCGATGCTGGCGGCAACGATCCCGCCCTCGCTGTGCCCGGTGAGCAGCACCGGCTCACTTCCCGGCTTCACTCCCGCCTGCCGTTGCGCTGCTGAAAGTGCCTGTTGGACAGCAGGTTTGAGCGAGGAGGACATCCCGGCCATCAACCGCAGGTCCCCGGTCACGTCGGCGGGGTTGGACTGTGAGACGGGCGACCACTGGGCAGTTCCGGGGATGGCGACGACCCACGCGCCGGTGCCGTCGGGTTGCTGGATGTGCCGCACCAGGATGCGCTCGCGGTCGCTCGGTGACCGGCCGGCCACGTTGATGTCATCGACCAGACCACCAAGATCCTTCGGACCGGCACCGTTCGGCGTACGCGACGAGATCTGGTTGACGGTCAACGGTGTCGAGTCCTGGAACAACCCGAACAGCTCCCCCGCCCACACCATGGCGGCCAGTTGTTGCTCCGTCGACAGCACCTCCAGGCCAGCAGGGTTGAGCGTGGTGTGCAGCAATAACGTCAGGTCACCGGTCAGACCCTCCGTGCCGGGGATGACGTCGTGGTCACTACCGAGATGACGGGCACCGAAGTTGATCGCCGTGCCGGCCAGTTCGTAGGGAAGCTTCACCGGCAACAGAGCCTCTTGCAGGCGCAGCATGAGTTGCCGGGCCAACACCTCGTTCGCGTCGTAGAGATCGGCGGCGATCCGCACCAAGCGGGCCAGGGCCTCGGTGCGCAGGACCAGCGCGCCGAGGCCGGTCGGCCCCATCGTCAGGGCCGCCACCTGGCAGGCGATGTCGGCTGCGGAACCCGGCGACATGATCGTCCCCGCCGCGGGCATCCGCAGCATGGCCGCGGTCAGACCGCCCCACGTGTCCCGGGCGACATCACCGCTGCGGTCGAGTAGGTCCGCGGCCGTCCGCAGACCGGCCGTATCAGCGGCGACCGACTGCGAACCGCCGGCGCTGGTGCAGAACCCAGCGCTGACCGGTGGCGCCTGTCGCGGCTCCCCCGGGATCCCGGCGAACCGGTGGTGGGTGTCCACCTCGCTCACGCCGCTTCCTTCCTGAAAAGGGGATCGCAGATGGCGTTCAACATGGCTTGCAGCGACAGCGCACCGACCGGCTCGAACGTCAGCTCGCCATGACCGGCGGGGGACAGCAGCCCCCACCCGGAGCGCAGTGCGATGGCGTTGAGGATCGACACCGCTGCACCCGGCAACCCCTCGAGCTGCAACTGCTGCGCGGTCCCGATCCCGGCCGCGCCGACCTGCCCCGAGCGCAGCACGGTCACCGTGAGTTGCCCACTCGCGCCGAAGGCGAAGTCCCGCAGCCACTCCGGGACGCGTTCCCAACCCGCAACTCCCAGAGCGGCGTCGACCTGCGCGGGGTCACCGGTCCGGATCGCTTCGGCGACCAGCAACGCCTCTGCCGCGCCGACCGGTCCGTGCGTCGCCGCGGGCAGGCAGTCGGTGAACCGCAGGTCGGCGTCGCCCTCGACCGCCAGTTGCAGATCGATCAACTCGGTCACCAGCGACCAGGCCGGTCCGCTGGCGATCAGGGCCGACGGGATCTGCTCGGGAAGACCGCTGCCGGGCGGAAGGGTGAATCGCACTGAGTCGTAATCGCGTTCGCGACCACCGGCCAGGAGGACCTCCGTGGCGGATCCGGTGTGGGCAGTGGCCACCAGGAACGTACGCCGATCCGCACCTATCCGGGTCAGCGCGTCCCACCAGGTCAGATCCGACTCACGGATGCGCGCGCTCACCACGAGATCCCCGGCACCAGCAGCTCGACCGGGTTGCTGACCTGCAACAGGTTGCTCAGGGCGCGCTCGTGGTCCTCGACGTGGCGGGCGTGGGACAGCAGTGCGTCGTGCAACCGGTCCAGGTCCCCGGACAGTTGACGATAGTCGACTGCTCGGTCGTGAATCTGCGAATGGTATTGCGCCGCAGCCGAACCCGACCATCGAACCATGGCCCGCTGCGCCACTCTGGTGCTCTCGGCACGTAACTCCTGCGCCATGGTGGCGACGGCGCGCGCCACGTCGCGAATGATCTCGGCATCGTCCATGGGGGAACGCTAGGCAAGGTAGCGGCGGCCGCGCAGAGCACAGCACCGCAGCCTGTGGAGAACCGTGCAAGGAACGATCAGACGGTGACGGACTCGTCCTCGTCGGCGACGGCGGCGCCTTCGAACTGCGCCATATAGAGGTTGTAGTAGGCGCCGCCGGCCGCCAGCAGCGACTCGTGGTCCCCCTGCTCGACGATGTTCCCGTCCTCCATGACCAGAATGGTGTCAGCGTCGCGGATCGTCGAGAGCCGGTGTGCGATCACGAAACTCGTGCGATCCGAGCGCAGTGCGGCCATGGCGTCCTGCAGCATCACCTCGGTACGGGTGTCCACCGAGCTGGTTGCCTCATCCAGGATCAGCAACGCCGGATCCGCGAGGAATGCGCGTGCGATGGTGATCAGCTGACGCTCACCCACCGACAGGTTCGCGGCTTCGTCATCGATCACGGTGTCGTAGCCGTTCGGCAGTGATCGCACGAAACGGTCCACGAAGGTCGCCCGCGCCGCCGCCATGATCTCGTCCTCCGTGGCGTCGAGACGGCCGTAGGCGATGTTCTCCCGGATGGTCCCGCCGAACAGCCAGGTGTCCTGCAACACCATGGCGATCCGCGACCGCAGCGCAGCCCGGGGCACGGACGCGATGTCGACGTCGTCCAGCGTGATCCGACCGCTGTCGATGTCGTAGAAGCGCATCACCAGGTTGACGAGGGTCGTCTTGCCGGCGCCGGTCGGGCCCACGATGGCAACGGTCTCACCCGGCTGCACGGTCAGGTTCAGGTTCCGGATCAGGGGCTTGCCCGCGTCGTACCCGAAGGTCACGTCCTCGAAGGCGACCTTGCCGCGCACGGCGGGCAGGTGGCCCTGCGCATCGGCGGGCTCGTCGGGGGCGTCCAGCACCTCGAAGACCCGCTCGGCGCTGGCGACCCCGGACTGCATCAGGTTGACCATCGACGCCAACTGGGTGAGTGGCTGGGTCAGTTGGCGGGTGTACTGCACGAAGGCCGTGACGTTGCCCAGCGTCATCGCGCCGGCGGCCACCTGCAGACCGCCGAGAACGCAGACCGCGACGTACTGCAGGTTGCCGACGAACATCATGATCGGCATCATCAGCCCGCTGATGAACTGGGCCCGCCAGCTGACGTCGGCGAGCTTGTCGTTGGTGGTCTTGAACGCGGCCTCGACCTCCGGCCCGCGGCCGAACACCTTGACCAGTTCGTGCGCGGTGAAGGTCTCCTCGATCCGGGCGTTGAGCGCGCCGGTCGTGGCCCACTGGGCGACGAAGAGCTTCTGCGAGCGCTTCATGATCTGCCCGGTCAGGACCAGGATCACCGGAACCACCAGCAGGGCAATGAGAGTCAGCCACCACGAGATCGTGAACATCATGATGATCACGCCGATGACGGTCAGCACGTTGACCAGCAACTGGCTGAGGGTCTGCTGCATCGACTGGCCGATGTTGTCGATGTCATTCGTGACCCGGGAGAGCAACTCCCCGCGCGGCCTGGAGTCGAGGTACTTCAACGGCAGGACGTTGATCTTGTCCTCGACGTCCTTGCGCAGCCGGTTCATCGTCTGCTGCACCGCGTAGTTCAGCAGGCGCGCCTGGATGAACTGCATCAGACCGGCCAGCAGATAGAGGCACAGCACGATCAGCAGGATCCGGCCGACGGCGCCGAAGTCGATCCCCGCACCGGGGACGAAGTGCTCCATCTTGGCGATCATGTCGGCGAAAGTGTTGTCGCCTCGGGCGCGCAGGCCGTCGACCACCTGCTGCTGGGTGGTGCCGGGCGGCACGTGTACGGCCTTGCTGATCGCGCCGCTGAAGATGCGGTCCACCGCGAGGCCGAGGATGCGGGGTCCCACGACGCTCAGCGCGACAGAGCCGATCGACAGCAACAGGATTGCGATCAACGAAGTGCGGTGCGGCGCAAGAAGTTTGAACAGCCGGACGGCGGAGCCCTTGAAGTCTTTGGTCTTCTCCCCCGGGCCGACCCCCATCCCCGGACCCCGGGCCGGGCGGGTCGGCGGCCGCTGCGTCGTGCTCTCCTCTTCCTGGCTCACGCCGCATCCACCCCCAGCTGGGACTCGACGATCTCGCGGTACGGCGTGCAGCCGGCCAACAGCTCATCGTGCGTGCCGAGGCCGACCGTCTGACCGTCCTCCAGGACCAGGATCTGATCAGCATCAGTGATCGTTGAAACCCGCTGCGCCACAATGAAAACGGTGGCATCACGGGTCACCGGCTTCAGGGCGTTGCGCAGTCGGCGGTCGGTCTGCAGGTCCAGCGCTGAGAACGAGTCGTCGAAGAGGTAGATCCGCGGCTGGGCCACCAACGCCCGGGCGATACACAGTCGCTGCCGCTGACCGCCGGACACGTTGGTCCCGCCCTGGGAGATCGGCGCTTCGAGTCCACCCTCGAGCTTGCGGACGAAGTCTGCTGCCTGGGCGATCTCCAGCGCCCGCCAGAGTTCGTCGATCGTCGCGTGCGGGTTGCCATAACGCAGGTTGCTGGCGACGGTCCCGGTGAACAGGTAGCCCTTCTGCGGCACGATGCCGATATGCCCCCACAACTGGGTCGGCTCGAGGTCGCGCACGTCCACCCCGTCGACCAGGACCGCCCCGTCGGTGGCATCGAACAACCGGGCGATCAGCGACAACAACGTCGACTTGCCGGAGCCGGTGGCACCCATGATGGCGATGGTCTGCCCGGGCTGGCCGGAGACCGAAATATCCTGCAGCACTGGCGCATCCGCACCCGGGTACTGCATCGAGGCACCGCGCAGCTCCACCTCACCGCGCAACCGGGGCGGGGTGACCGGGTGTTCGGGCGGCACGACCGAGGGCTGGGTGTCCAGCACCTGGGTGATCCGGTCGGCGGACACCGATGCCCGCGGGATCATCATGAACATGAAGGTCGCCATCATCACGGCCATCAGGATCTGGATCAGATACGTCATGTAGGCCGACAGGCTGCCGATCTCGATGTCGCCGGCATCGACCTGGTGGGCGCCAAACCACCAGACCCCGACCGTCGACAGGTTCATGATCGTGAAGACGATCGGGAACATCGACATCATCAGCCGGCCGACCCGGATCGAGGAATCGGTCAACTCATCGGTCGCGACGCCGAACCGCGCGGTCTCGAACGGCTCGCGGGTGAAGGCGCGGATCACTCGCACGCCGGTCAGGTGCTCGCGCAGGATCCGGTTGACCGTGTCCAAGCGGGACTGCACCATCCGGAACCCCGGCACCATCTTGCGCACGACCAGCGCGATGGCCACACCCATGATCGCGACCGCGAGCGCCATCAGCCAGGACAGCCCGGGGTCGGTGCGCACCGACATGATGACGCCACCAACCATCATGATCGGCGCGGACACCATCAACGTGGCACCCATCAACACCAGCATCTGCACCTGTTGGACGTCGTTGGTGCTGCGGGTGATCAGCGACGGGGCGCCGAAGGTGTTGACCTCACGGGCCGAGAACCGCCCGACCGCGTGGAAGACGCTGCCGCGCAGGTCCCGCCCCACCGACATCGCCAGGCGGGCACCGGTGTAGGCCGCACCGATGGCCGCGAACACCTGCACCACGCTGATCGCCAGCATGATCATTCCGGTGTGGGTGATGAATCCGGTGTCGCCGCGGGCGATGCCCTTGTCGATGATGTCGGCGTTCAGCGTCGGCAGGTAGAGGTTGGCGGCGACGCTGATCAACTGCAGCAGGATCAGCGCCGCAACGAAGCCCAGGTAGGGCGCGAGACGCTCGCGGATGAGTCGCAACAGCATGGTCTCAGCAGCATATGAAGCACTGCCGACAGATTGCTATGCGAATTGTCACTCCTCGCCCAGTTGAGCGGTCAGGAAGGCTGCCGCCCTGGCGTGCCACTGGGTCGGCCTGCGCAGCATCGCGTGACTGTCGCGGATGCTCTCGAAGGTGGCGTTGCCGCCCAGAGCCTGCACGCGGCGTACCAGCTCCTCTGACGTCCGGGCGTCGGTGATCAGGTCCTGGTCGCCATGCAGCACCAGCAGTGGGGTGTCCACGAAGGAGGCGGCGGGGTATCCCTCGGCGTACCACGGGGCTAACCCGACGACCGCCCGCACCCGCTCGTCGGGTGCGAGCTCCAACGCCACCCGGCCGCCCATGGAGTGACCGACGAGAGCGATGGGCGTATCCGGGAAGCGCTGGCTCAACTCGTCCAGGGCCCAGCGTGCGTCCACGACCGGGGATCGACGTACGCCGTTCCAGCCCTGCACGGCGTAGCGCAGCTGGGCAGGGCGCACCCGAGCGTGGGTCCGCCGCACCAGCGCTGTCGCGAACGGGACCATGACCAGGGTCGGCGGATGCAGCCGGGTCACCCGTGTGATGCTGGACGGCGAGCCGCCGTGCAACATCAGGGCGATCAGGTCCCCAGGGACGACGCTGCGCGGCACCCTCAGGTGAGCGTGACCCCCGTCGTGGGCCGGGCCGGTGAGAACCACCCGGCGCCGATCAGACATCCGACTTGTGGAAATTCTGGTAGGAGCGGCTGGCCGTCGGACCGCGCTGGCCCTGGTAGTGGGAGCCGTACTTGGCTGAGCCGTACGGGTTCTCGGCGGGCGAGGAGAGCTGGAAGAAGCACAGCTGACCGATCTTCATCCCCGGCCACAGTTTGATCGGCAAGGTTGCCACGTTCGACAGTTCCAAGGTGACGTGCCCGCTGAAGCCGGGGTCGACGAAGCCGGCGGTGGCGTGCGTCAGAAGACCGAGGCGGCCGAGGCTGGATTTGCCCTCCACGCGCGCGGCAACGTCATCGGGCAGGGTGACCTGCTCGTACGTCGAGCCGAGGACGAACTCCCCCGGGTGCAGGACGAAGGGCTCCCCGTCCGCGCACTCGTGGGCCCGGGTCAGCTCCTCCTGTTCGGCCGCGGGGTCGATGAAGGGGTACTTGTGGTTGTCGAACAACCGGAAGTAGCGGTCGAGGCGGATGTCGATGCTGGACGGCTGGATCATCCCCGGCTCGAACGGTTCCAGACGCACCCGCCCGGCGTCGATCTGCGCGCGGATGTCGCGATCAGAGAGCAGCACCCGCTCAACTTACCCTGCGTTTCGGAGTTGAACCGGCCGCGGGTTAGACTCTCGCACTGGCTGGTCGGGGTGATCCTCCGGCCGCCGCACGCGGGCGTAGCTCAATGGTAGAGCGCCAGCTTCCCAAGCTGGACACGCGAGTTCGATTCTCGTCGCCCGCTCCATTTCGACTCGGTGGCCCTAGGCTTATCCCCACCAGTCACACCCACACCCTTGAGAGGGCCTCATGCACGACTTCTGGCAGTACCTGCTCTACGTCCTCTACATCTTCTTCTTCATCGCCTACCTGATGGTGATGTTCCAGATCGTCACCGACCTCTTCCGCGACCACGAGACCAGCGGCTGGGCCAAGGCGATCTGGATCGTCTGCCTGATCTTCTTCCCGGTCATCACCGCGTTGGTCTACCTGATCGCGCGCGGCAAGGGGATGGCCCTGCGGCAACAGCAACGAATCGCCGACGCGGACCAGCAGACCCGCGCTTACGTCCGCGAAGCCGCCGGCCGTAGCCCGGCCCAGGAGATCGCCGACGCCAAGGCCCTGCTGGACTCCGGCACCATCACCCCCGAGGAGTACGAGGCGCTGAAGGTCAAGGCGCTGGCCTGACCCTTCCGATCGCGGGCCTGGGGAGCTACAACCCCAGGTCCGCGATCGTTTTCTCCCGCATCTCCACCTTGCGCACCTTGCCGGTGACGGTCATCGGGAACTCCTCCACGATCGTCACGTAGCGCGGGATCTTGTAGTGCGCCAACTGGCCCGTCGCGAAGTCGCGCAGCGCATCGGCGGTGAGGGCCGGCGTACCCTCGCGCATCCGGATCCACGCGCACAACTCCTCCCCGTAGCGTTCATCGGGTACGCCGATCACCTGGGCGTCCACAATGTCCGGGTGGGTGTAGAGGAACTCCTCGATCTCACGGGGATAGATGTTCTCCCCGCCCCGGATCACGATGTCCTTGATCCGGCCGGTGATCTGCACGTAGCCGTCGTCGCCCATCACCGCAATGTCGCCGGTGTGCATCCAGCCCTCGCGCAGCACCTCAGCGGTCTTCTCCGGCTGCTCCCAGTAGCCCAGCATCACCGAGTAACCCTTGGTGCACAGTTCGCCGGGCTCACCCCGCGGCACGGTGTCGCCGGTCAGCGGGTCCACGACCTTGATCTCCAACTGCGGCCCGACCCGGCCCACCGAGCCGACCTTGTGCTCGAAGGAGTCGTCCACCCGGGTCTGGGTGGAGACCGGTGAGGTCTCGGTCATCCCATAACAGATCGTCATCTGCTCGATGCCGGCCGCGATGACCTTCTTCATCAACTCCGCCGGGCACGGCGAGCCGGCCATGATCCCCGTGCGCACGGTGGACAGGTCGTAGTCGGCGAAGTCCGGCAGCGACCACTGCGCGATGAACATCGTGGGTACGCCGTACAGCGAAGTGACCTTCTCGGCTTGCGTCGCCTGCAGCGTCGCCACCGGGTCGAAGGCCGGTGCCGGGATCACCATGGTCGAGCCGTGCGTCACGCAGGCCAGATTGCCCATCACCATCCCGAAGCAGTGGTAGAAGGGCACCGGGATGCAGACCCGGTCCGCTTCGGTGTAGCGGCACAACTCACCGACGAAGAAGCCGTTGTTCAGGATGTTGCGGTGACTGAGGGTCGCGCCTTTGGGGAATCCCGTTGTCCCCGAGGTGTATTGGATGTTGATCGGGTCGGTGTTGCTCAGGGCCCTCTGCACGGTCGCGAGGTCGTCCGCTGAGCGCTCTGACGCGCCAGCCAGGAGCGCGTCCCAGGACTCGGTGCCGATGAGGACGACCTGCTCCAGTGCCGGGCAGTCCGGGCGGACCTGCTCGATCATCGCCGCGTAGTCGCTGGTCTTGAAGTTCGGTGTGGCCACCACCATCCGGATCCCTGCCTGAGCGAGGACAAAGGCCAACTCATGCGTCCGGTACGCCGGGTTGATGGTCACCAGGATGGCGCCGACTTTCGCGGTGGCAAACTGGATGATCGTCCATTCGGCACAGTTCGGTGCCCAGATACCGACGCGGTCACCGGGCTGGATACCGGCCGCCAGCAGTCCACGGGCGGCTTCGTCGACCTGTTCCTGCAACTGCGCCCAGGTCCACCGGCGGTCAGTGGCGCATTCGACCAGAGCCTCGTGATCGGCGTACGTGCGGGCGGTCTGGTCGAGCGCGTCCCCGATCGTTACCTCGATCAGGGGGACGTCGGTCTCCCCGGCGGCATAGGACGGGTCATGGCTCACGGCGCTGGCTCCTTTGCGATGTGACACGGGACACATCGCAGTATGCGCTCAGGCGAGTTTCGGTGGGTCAACCAGGCGCGCAGCGAGGGTGCGGATCGCGAGTTCGTAACCGAGCGGGCCGGCGCCCACGATGACCGCCTCTGCGATGTCGGACAGGTACGAATGCGCGCGGAACTCTTCTCGCGCATGCACATTGGAGATGTGCACCTCGACGAACGGGATGCCCACAGCCTTGAGCGCGTCGCGGATCGCGATGCTGGTGTGCGTGTAGGCGCCTGCATTGATGACGATGCCCTTGTAGTTGCCGCGGGCCTGGTGGATCAGGTCGATCAGGGCGCCCTCGTGGTTGGACTGCTCCCAGGTCGTGGTGACACCCAGCGTCTGCGCGACCTGCTCGGTCTGCTTCTCGATCGAGGCCAGGGTGTCGCTGCCGTAGATGCCAGGCTCGCGAGTGCCCAGCAGATTGAGGTTCGGGCCGTTGAGCACCAGCACGTCGATGGACATGGCCCCAGAATAGTGAGCCGGCATTCCCCGGTTCCCGGGACAGTGAACGGACTTGTCCACATACTTGCCCCTATGTTCACTTCTCGCCGCATCGTCGCGGCCACCGTCACCGCAGGCCTGCTCACCGGATTCGCCGCATTGCCGGCCGACGCCAAGACCAAGCCGAAGCCGCCGCCGGTCTACAAGAACTGCACGGCGCTGAACAAGGCGTATGCGCATGGCGTGGCGAAAGCGGGCGCCAAGGACAAGGTGTCGGGCAAGGCGAAGCCGGTCAAGAACTTCACAGTGAACACCGCGGTCTACAACGCGAACAAGAAGCTGGACCGCGACAAGGACGGGATCGCCTGCGAGAAGCGCTGACCCGGCTCACCACGTCCGGACGGCCACCTGAGTGTCGGTGCAGTTGAAGGACGGGTCGTCACCCCAGGTGACGACCCGATACTGCGAGTTCACCTTCGCCAGTTGAAATCGGGTCCGGTAGACAACCCGCGCCTCCGGCGCTCGACCCGTCGTGCGATCCGTCGCGAACCCCTCGGCAAAGACGCAGGCGTACACGTAGTTGCCGTTCACCCGCACCGGCGTGAACGGCAACGGGCCTGGGTAGTGCAGCTTCTTGGTCAGGTCGGTGCCGAGGATTCCCGTGAAGTTCGTGTTCGGGACCATCGTGGCCACGAACGGCGGATACGTCGGCTGCTGCGCGTTGACGGCCTTGGCGTACTCCGTCGCGAACCTGCGCACCGCGATGACCTGAGGCTCCTTCTCGTACGGCGAGAGTGGCGGGATCGTCGTCGTCGAGGAGGGGGTTGGGCTCGACGATGTGACTGTCGAAGTGGGCGATGGGCTGGAGGACAGCGACGTCGTGGTGCTCGACGGCGGCGATGACGTCGCGGTCGCCGACGACGTCGTCGTCGCGGTCGGCGATGCGGCGGTGGTGGTCGACGAACTACAACCGGTCAACGCCAGGACACCGACGCCGCCTGCGAGCCCAACTGCCCTCAAACCCTGCTTCACCATGATGGCCGTACTCACCATGCACGCCGGACAATGTTGACCCCGTCGCAGTGGATCGCCGGGTCGTTTCCATAGGTGCTGATCACGTAACCCTGCGCCCCCTTGACGACCTTGAAACGGGTGGGATAGATGCTTCGCGCTTCTGCTGGCTTACCGGTCTTGGGGTCCACCGCGAAGCCCGCGCCCATCATGCAGGCGTACACGTAATTGCCGTCCACTCTCGTCGGCGTCAACGGCACCGGGCCCGGGTAGTGAACCCCCATCTGAAGATCAGTCCCGAAAATGCTTGAGCGGTTGACGAGGTTACTGGCGGGCTGGGTCAGCACTGAGAACAGGGGCTTGTAGTCGATGTCCCTGGCGTTGACGGCCTTGGCGTACTCCGTCGCGAACCTGCGGACCGCGATGACCTGGAGCTCCTTCTCGTACGGCGAGAGTGGCGGGAGCGTCGTCGTCGACGACGGGGTGGGGCTGGCGGAGGTGGACGTTGAGGTGGGAGATGTGGACATCGAGGTGGGAGGTGCGCTCGAGGACGTGGCTGTCGTGGTGCTCGACGGCGCCGAGGACGTCGGCGTCGCGGTCGGCGATGCGGCGGTGGGGGTCGACGAACTACAACCGGTCAACGCCAGGACACCGACGCCGCATGCGAGCGCGGCTACCGTCAAACCCTGCTTCATCCCTCGGTCCCCTCCTGCGAGCACATCCCGCACCGCACCCTACGTGGCCGACTGCGACAAACCCGGGATCGCCTGCGAGAAGCGCTGATCGGGTAGGTGACCGGGGATAAGGTCACATCATGAGCCTGGATCGACCCCAAGCCCCCGATCCCTATGCGCGGATGCCGAAGGTGCCGCCGTTCACGCTGACCAGCACCGACATCACCGGCGGCGAGCCTCTCGACAAGGACTTCTCCGTCGACGGCGCGAACGTGTCACCGCAGCTGAGCTGGAGTGGGTTCCCCGCGGAGACCAAGTCGTTCGTGGTGTCCTGCTACGACCCGGATGCCCCGACCCCGGACGGCTACTGGCACTGGACGCTGGTCGACGTCCCGGCGTCGGTGACCTCGCTGGAGCGTGGTGCGGCGGTGCCGGATGGCGCGTTCGAGTTGAAGAGTTCTGGTGGGACACCCGGCTTCGAAGGAGCCGGGCCGCCGGAGGGCGACGTGCCGCACCGCTACTTCTTCGTGGTGCACGCCGTCGGCGAGGAGTCCCTGGGTGTCGACGACTCGGTGACCCCGACCGTGGTGGCGTTCAACCTGGCGTTCAAGGCCATTGGACGCGCCGTGCTGGTCGGCACCTACCAACGCTGACTACTCGCGGGCGCACTCCGCGCAGATGCCGAGCAACGCCGCGTGGGACCGGTCGATCGTGAATCCGTAGCTCGCAGAGGCCTTCTCGGCGATCGCGTCCAACCAGTCGGCGGGAACGTCGAAGAACTTCTCGCAGCGCTCGCACTGCAGATGGGCGTGCTGCTGGGCACTCTCCGCCAGGTGGTAGATGGTCGCACCGCTCGGCACGTGGGTGTGCGTGACCACCCCGCAGTCCGACATCGCCTGCAGCGAGCGGTAGACCGTGGCGCGATGAACACCCGGCTCACGGTCGGCGACCTGGCTGGCGATGGTCTCGGCGTCCAGATGGCGTGGGTCGTCGCGCAGGACGGCCAGGATCGCGCGACGGGCCGGCGTCACGCGCTCGCCGTGGGCGCGTAACTGGGCAATCGCGTGCTCGACCTCGCTCATGATCCCGTGGGCTCCAGATCGGGATCGGCGCCGCGACGAAGTAACGGACCCAGCGCCATCGCCAGTTTCGAGGCGACGGTGGCCTGCTGCACGCCGTACTGCGAGAGGTGGTCGGCCACCTCGTCCAGGAAGTCCATCCCGCCGTTGACCAACTCGACCTCGAGCTCGTGCCAGTCGCTGTCCAACTGGTCATCGAGCAGGTTGTGCGTGCTGACGTGGTCATCGCACAGGCAGGCCAGGTGCACGTCACCGGCCAGCAGATCCCGCTCGACCCGGTGGGTGCGCACCTCGCAGACCGGCACCAGCGAGGCGGAGCCGATCAACTGGCGCACCTGGTCGCGGAACTGCACGGGCGGTGCGTCGTCGGCACCGAAGGGCATCCACTCCTCCATCCGGGCATCCCCCGAGCGGGGCAGCTTCAGATGCCAGCCCTCATCGGGGCCGCCCTCCCGGCGGCGCAAGGTGACCCCGTGCGAGGCCAGGTCGAGAGCCGCCGTGTCGTAATAGGTGGCCTGCAGCAGGTAGCGCCGCTCGTTGCTCACCTGACCCACCCGGGGCCATTCGCCGGGCTCGGGCACCAGCCCGTCGTCGGCGAGGGTGAACTTGCGCTCGATCTCCAGGTGCAGGGCCGGGGCCGTGTGGGCCTCCCCCGGTTCCAGGAGAGCGCCGGCCAGCCACTCGGCGTACGCCGAACTGACCTGGGTGATCGGGCTCGCCACGATCTCGGGCACGTCATAGGAGTGCAATTCGGTGACGCGGGCGGCCAGTTGCTCGAAGAGGTCGGCCCGGGAGGTGACCAGCGCGACGGCCTCGCTCGCGACCTCGACCTTGCCCTGCCAGCGGTAGGTGGACTGCACACCGGGGGTGACCTGCACGCAGGCGGCGAGACGCTCGGCGACCAGCTCGGCGGCCAACTGCTCGGCCTCCTGCAGGTTGGGACACGCGATCCGCACCTGGATGAAGGGGGTGGACTCGTCGTACTGCTGGCTCACATTTCCCATCATCCCCGATGCGACATGGATCACGGCCGCAGCGCGGCGGAAACCACCTGCGCCGTCCGGCTTGCGGACATTACTCGCGAGTAGGAGAATAGATACTGGCCAGTAACATCGCCTTCCGAGGAGCCCCATGTCCCACTACAAGTCCAACCTGCGCGATATCGAGTTCAACCTGTTTGAACTCCTTGGCCGGGACGAGGTCCTCGGCAACGGGCCGTACGCCGACGTCGACGCCGCCACCGCCCGCGAGATGCTCGCGCAGCTGGTGACGCTGGCCGAGAACGACATCGCTGCGAGCCTCCTCGACTCCGACCGCAATCCCCCGGTCTACGACCCCGAGTCCAAGACGGTGACGATCACCCCGTCGTTCAAGAAGTCCTACGAGGCGTTCATCGACTCCGGGTTCTGGGCGATGGACCTGCCCGAGGAGCTCGACGGCACGGTCACCCCGCCGTCGCTGCAGTGGGCCAAGAACGAACTGCTGCTCGGCGCCAACCCGGCGCTGGCCATGTACGCCGCTTCGTACGCGTTCGCCAAGCTGCTGTACATCCTGGGCAACGAGGACCAGAAGAAGATCGCCAAGCTGATGGTCGAGCGTGGCTGGGGCGCCACGATGGTGCTCACCGAGCCGGACGCCGGCTCCGACGTGGGCAACGGGCGCACCAAGGCGACGCAGAACGCCGACGGCACCTGGAACATCACCGGCGTGAAGCGGTTCATCACCTCGGGCGAGAACGACATGGTCGAGAACATCATCCACTTCGTGCTGGCCCGCCCCGAGGGCGCTGCGCCGGGCACCAAGGGCCTGTCGCTGTTCATCGTGCCGAAGTTCAACATCGACCTCGAAACCGGTGAGCTGACCGGTCGCAACGGTGCCTGGGTCACCAACGTCGAGCACAAGATGGGCCTGAAGGTCTCCACCACCTGCGAGATCACCTTCGGTGACAAGGAACCGGCGGTCGGCACCCTCTTCGGCGACGTTCACGACGGCATCGCGCAGATGTTCCGCGTGATCGAGAACGCCCGGATGCTGGTGGGCACCAAGGCGATCGCCACCTTGTCGACCGGGTACCTGAACGCGCTGGAGTACGCCAAGGTGCGCGTCCAGGGTGCCGACATGACCAACCCGGCCAAGGATGCGCCGCGCGTCACGATCACCCACCACCCCGACGTACGTCGCTCGTTGATGTTGCAGAAGTCCTACGCCGAGGGCCTGCGCGCGCTGGTGCTCTACACCGCCAGCCAGCAGGACATCGTGGACGCCGAGTTCATCGCGACCGGCAAGGAGCACCCGGCTGACGGGACCCCCGCCGCACTGGCCGCCCGCCTCAACGATCTGCTGCTGCCGATCGTGAAGGGTGTCGGTTCCGAGCGCGCCTGGGTGCTGCTGGGCACCGAGTCCCTGCAGACGTTCGGTGGCTCGGGCTTCCTGCAGGACTACCCGATCGAGCAGTACGTCCGAGACGCCAAGATCGACACCCTTTACGAGGGCACCACCGCGATCCAGGCCCAGGACTTCTTCTTCCGCAAGATTCTCAAGGACCAGTTCGTCGCACTGGGCGCACTGGCCGAGCAGATCCTGCAGACCGTGAAGGGCGGCGCCGGTGACGACAAGTTCACCACGGAGCGCGGCCTGCTGGGCAAGGCCATGGAGGACGTCCAGGGCATCATCGAGAACCTCGGGATGACCGCGATGGGCGCCTACTCCGAAGGCGGCGATCCGAAGGCGATCTACAAGGTCGGCCTGAACACCTCGCGTCTGTTGCTGGCGGCCGGTGACCTGGTCATCGGGTGGCTGCTGCTGCGCCAGGCCGAGATCGCCCAGGACCACCTGGACGCGGGTTCGACCGACCCGTTCTACGTCGGCAAGGTGCAGGCCGCGAAGTTCTTCACCTCGCAGGTGCTGCCGCGGCTGACCACCGAGCGCGCCATCGTCGAGGCGACGGACCTGTCGCTGATGGAACTGCCGGAAGACGCCTTCTGATCGGGCCGTACCCACTCGGTTGACCGGACAATCTCGGTCGTCTGCTGCGGCAGGCGACCGAGATTGTGCGTTTACCGGGTGTCCGGCAGGTGGGCAGGATGGGCCTATGACCTGGTCCCTGGCCCTCGACCTGCTCGGCGTCTTCTGTTTCGCGATCTCCGGGAGCCTGCTGGCGGTCACCCGCGGCTACGACATCGTGGGATCGGTCGTACTGGGATCGCTCACCGGACTCGGCGGCGGCGTGCTGCGCGACCTGGTCTTGCGCGTCACTCCGACGGCGTTCGAACGACCGGCCTACGTGGTCCCGCCGTTGGTTGCTGCGGCGCTGGTGTTCTTCCTCGCCCCGGAGGTGCAGCGGTTCCCCCGGACCCTGCTGACGTTCGACGCAGCCGGGCTCGGCCTTTTCTGTACCGCGGGCACCATCAAGGCGTTGCAGTTCGGGATGAACCCCGTGGCGGCAACCCTGCTCGGGTTCACGACCGCCATCGGCGGCGGCCTGCTGCGCGACGTGTGCGCCAACCGCAACCCGAAACTGTTCGACCCCCGCGACATCTACGCGCTCCCGGCTCTCTTCGGCGCGGCGGCCATGACCGCGCTATGGCACTGGAACGGGGCCAGCGTCCTGGCCCAGGCTGCGGTGGCACTCGCGGTCTTCACCATCCGTGTGCTGTCGTTGCACTTCCACTGGCGCGTACCGCTGGCAGCCGGAGAACGGACGCGACCCGCATCGACCTGAGTGCGGTCCTACTCTTTTCCGCGTGGGATACCCGTCGTTCGTGCTCTTCGCGCTGCTCATCGCCGTCGCTCCGGGACCGGACAGTCTGCTGACGTTGCGCTCCAGCGTGGTGGGCGGCCGGCAGCGCGGCCTGTGGACAATGCTCGGGATCACCGCGGCCGGGTTGACCCAGGGCATCCTGGCGGCCACCGGCCTCGGAGCCGTGATCGCGCACGCCGAGCCGGTCTTCGAGACGATCCGCTGGGCCGGTGTGGCCTACCTGGCATGGCTGGCCTTCGGCGCGCTGCGAGCCGCGTTGACCGGCGGCGGCGCGGGCTGGGACCTGAGCGCAGGCGCCACGCGGGTCACTCGCCTGCGCTCGGTGCGGTCCGGCTACTTGTGCAACATCACCAACCCCAAGGTGCTGGCGTTCAACCTCGCGGTCCTGCCCCAGTTCGTCAGCTCCAGCGCCTCGTTGCCGACGTTGTTGCTGTACGCCGTGACCCTCACCGTGGTCGGCGCGGTCGTGCTGCTCGTGATCGTCTGGGCTGGCGGCCTCGCGGCGAATGCCATCCAGCGCAGGCGGTTCCGGCGTTCGGTCGATGGGGCCACCGGTGCGATCATGCTGGGCTTCGCGGGCCTGCTGGCCAGCGAACACTGATCCTCAACCGCCGTACACCCATCGGCCCGCTGCCATGGTCTGCGTGACCGTGGCGTCCGCCGGGCGCACACCCGCGTCAAAGATGTTGGCATCCAGCACGGCCAGGTCTGCACGTTGACCGACAGCGAGGTAGCCACCCTCCGCATCGTGATTGACGTACGCCGATCCGGCCGTAAACGCCGAGAGTGCCGTCCGCAGGGATAGCCCCTCGTGCTGTAAGAACGGTTTCTCGTCACGCCTCGCGGGGTCCACGCGATAGACCGCAACTTCGATCTGCTGCAACGGATCTGCAGTGGTCACGCCCCAGTCCGAGCCCATCGCCAGCACCGCCCCGCTGGCGGCGATCGTCGCAAACGGATACATCTGCGCAGACCGTTCCTCGCCCAGCACCGGGAAGTTGAGGTCGCGCATCTGCGGCTCATTCTGCGCCCAGTAGGTCTGCAGGTTGACCACCACATCCAGCGCCCGGAAGCGAGGCAGATCCTGCGGGTTGACGACCTGTAGGTGCGCGATGTGATGGCGCAGGTCGTTGCTGCCGTTGGCCATTCGCGCCGCTTCGACGGCGTCGAGGGCGGAGCGGACCGCGGCGTCACCGATCGCGTGCTGGTGGACCTGGAAACCCAGCCCGTCCAGGCGGGTGACAGCCTGCGCGAGGGCCTGGGACTCGACGTACGTCAATCCGTTCGGATGCTCGCCCAGGTCGTGGCGGCAGTAGGGCTCCAACATGGCGGCGGTGCCGTTCTCGACGATGCCGTCGACCATGATCTTGACCGAGGTGGCGTGGAAGTTGCCGGTCACGCGACGGCGGTCGATCAGCGAGTCGATCTGCTCAAGACCGCTGTGCCGGTCCCACCACAGCGCACCGACGACTCGCGCTGTGAGTTTGTCTGTGCCAGCGAGGCATTCGTAAGCGTCCTGGGTCGCCGGGGTGACCCAGGCATCCTGCCAACCGGTGATGCCGAGTGAATGCAGATGGGCCTGGGCGGCCAGAATGTGTGCTGCCCAGTCACGGGTGGTCGGGGCAGGGACGACATCGGACTCGAAGGAGTACGCCGCGCCCTCCTGCAGCATGCCGGTCGGCTCGCCCGTGGCGGGGTCGCGTTCGTAACGGCCGTCAGCGGGATCTGGTGACGCAGCGTCAATTCCCGCTCGTCGCAGCGCCTCGGAATTGACCCACGCGCCGTGAACATCCTTGTTGAACAGGAAAATTGGCCGATCGGGCACAACGGCGTCGAGGTCTTCCTTGCGGGGTTGGCCGCCGGGGAAGGACTCCAGAGCCCAGCCGCCGCCGACAATCCAGTCCCGCTCGGGGTGGGCATCGGCGTACGCGCGGATGATCTCCAAGTAGGCCGGCAGGCCGGCCGCCTCGGACAGGTCGACGTTGTCCAGATTGCGGCCCGCGAAGGGCGGATGCACGTGGGCATCCTGGAAGCCAGGGACCACCAAACCCTCTGGGAACAGAATCTTCTCGGTACGCGCCTGCGTGACCTCGGCACACGCCTCACGACCCATGGCGATGACGTGTCCGTCACGAACGGCAATCGCGTCGGTCCATGACCCGGCCGGATCGCCGGTCCAGATCGTTCCGGTCAGGATCAGATCGGCGGCGCTCACGCGGTGTCGTCTGCCGAGGGTCGGATGGACAGCGTGATCACGACGCGGCGCTCTGGTGCGTCCTCCCACGGGCGCCCGAACTCGCCGTACACCTCGTAATCACCCGGGTCGTCCACCAGCAGTTGCGGCAGCGAGCCGTCCGGCGCGCCCGGCATCATCTCGGCCGGCGGATCCGGCAGGTCGGGGAGGCGGTTGACCCCGTCCGGCAGGGTCCACTCCCAGACATAGCCCGTCGCCGGGCCTTTCGGAAACGGCAGAGTGACCGGCTCACCGGCCGTGCCCTCGATGGTCAGTCTTGTGGGTGCTCCGCTCGCATCAGTCACATCGCCATCCTGCCCTTCGCAGCCGCGCAGGCGGCACGTTTGACCCAAGCCGCCCAGAGCTGCCCATCTGTGCGCGTATCTCACCGAGGGCGCCACCCCTCCTGATTTCCGTACGGCGCCACGCGGCGCCGTGGGAAGAAGGCACCACGATGACCAACCAAGTCCGTACCCCCGCGGGCCCAGCCGATCCACGCAATGTCCACCAGGTCGACCCCGGTCAGGGTGTTGTCGACGACGACGGTCTGCAGGTGGTCGACGAACACGTCCTCACCCCGGGCGGCTGGAAACACCGGTCGCTGGTCCACGAGGTGCCGCCCGGGATGCGCGTGGAGCATCATCGCGGCAGACTCCGACTGGTCGACGAGGACGGTCAGCACGAAATCGATTGCGGCGCCGAGCCGGTGCATCCCCCTGGTCGACCGCTGCAGCCGCGAGCGTCGAGTGAGAGCCTGCGGACACGGGCCGAGTTGTTGTCCCGTCGCAGTGCTGCCAGCAAGAAGGCGGTGCCGGCTCTGGGCGAAGGGTGGATCACCTACGCCTCGTGGACCAACGACACGGGTACGCCGGTGTCCCGGTTCTCGACCACCTGGACTGTGCCCCCGGCTCCCCGCACGGATCACGGCCAGACCATCTTCTTGTTCAACGGGATTCAGAACTCCACGATGATCTACCAGCCGGTGCTGCAGTGGGGCCCGTCCGCCGCTGGTGGCGGCTCGAAGTGGTCGGTCGCCAGTTGGTACGCCGACGGACAGACCGGCCAGAGCTTCCATTCGACCCTGGTCGACGTGAACGTCGGTGATGTCCTCACCGGCGTGATGGTCCGTGGCCGCAAGCGAGCGAACGGTTACAGCTACGGATGCTCCTTCACCGGTATTGCCAACACCAATCTGCCGGTCTTCAACATCCAGGAACTGACCTGGTGCATCGAGACTCTCGAGGTGTACGGCGCCCAGAGCGAATCGGACTATCCCGACGTCGCGATGACCGGGATGCGCAACATCGAACTTCGTTGTGGCAGCGCGGCACCGGACTTCCTGTGGACCGTGAACAATGCAGTGACCGACATCGGACAGCACTGCGTCGTCGTCAACGAGAAGGTGACGGGCGCCGGCGAGGTCGACCTGTGGTACCGACCCAGTTCGTGGTGGCTGTCCGGCTTCGGAGCCATTGCGTCCGGTGCCTCCCAGGACTGGTGGTTCACCTTCGGCGGGACCGGGGACGCCGGACCGCAACTGATCCAGGCCGAACCGGTCGAGCCCTCAGGTCAACTGACCACCATCTCCAGCGCCGAGAGCCTCGACAGCAACGGCTACCTGACCTATCACGCAACGGTCCGCAACGACGGCCCCGACGCCGTCCACTTCCAGTGGCGCGGCGGCGGACGCTGAGTCGCGAATACCCATCACAGAAGGAGCAAGACCATGTCATGGACTGTCTCAGGCGGCACGATCGCACCCGGAGCCTCGTTGGGGTGGTGGTTCTCATGGGGCGGCAACGGTGACGTCGGGCCGCAACTCATCCAAGCTGAACCCCTCGGCGCTTCCGGCGAACTCACCACCGTGGACGTTGCCGAAGGGCTCGACGCGAACGGCCACCTGACCTACTACGCAACCGTCCGCAACGACGGCAGCCAGTCGGTCGCCTTCCAATGGCGCGGCGGCGGCTTCTGAGCCGCGGCGCCCCTGCTCATCACCATCCCAAGGAGAACTGTCATGCCCAAGATCCAGATCCTGATCGACGCCCAGGGTGCCGTGCTCGGCACCGCCACGAACGGTCCGGCCACCGACGGCGGACCTCAGGCCCAGCTCGTTGCGGCCGACGGCCAGCGGATCGTTGAGACCAACCTGACCGATGCTCAGGCCCGCCTCGACGCCCCCGCTCTGCTCAAGGTGCTCAGTTCCAAGCACCTGTCCTGACTCAGACGCCGCGCAGGTCCAGTTCGAGTTCCGCAGCAGCGGTGTCATCAAGAATGACCGGGATGCCCCAATCCTGTTGATACAGATGGCATGCCGCGTGCTCAGAGTCCCCGTCGCAGGCGGCGGCGCGCACCGAGATGTGCAACGTGCCGTCGCCGACCGCGGGGTCCAGCACGAGGGCCCGGCTCAGACCCTCACTGGTGCCACTACCGTCTCGCAGGAGGGCCTCGGGAGTCGCCGACACCATGAGCTGGGTCGGATCGCCGTACCGGAAATCGAGTTTCTGCCCGGGTGGCGGGGTGAAGGCGACCGTCAGCGTGACCGGGCCGGGCGCGATCGGAGTGGCCGGGCGGGCGGTGGTGTGCGAGTCACCGTCCATCCGCTGGGCGACCTCCGGCACAGGTACGGCGATCACCTGGTGGGCGCTCGACTCCACGACGAGTAGGTGGTTGGCGAAGAGAACGTCGCTCGGCTCGGCCAAACCGGTTGCCAGCGTGGTTACTTCGTCGCTGGTCGGGTCGTACCGGCGGATCGCTCCGTTGTAGGTGTCCGCGATGGCGACGCTGCCGTCGGGCAGCTCGCTGACCCCGAGCGGATGCTGCAACAGCGCCTGTCCAGCGGGTCCGTCGACATGACCGAAGTCGAATAATCCCTGTCCCACATGGGTTTTCAGTTCGAAACCCTCCTCGGACAACGTGAGCGAGCGCAGCGCGGACGTCTCGGCGTCGGCAATCCAGACCCGGGTGCCGTCGGCGGAGGTCGCGAGGCCCGAGGGCTGCGCTAACCACGCGTCGTGCGCGAGCCCGTCGCGGATTCCTTCGGCGGAGGTCCCCGCGAGGACGGCGACCGTGTTGTCTGCCGGGTCTGTCGCCAGGTGCAGCGCCCACAACTGGTGGGTGCCGGCCATGGCGATCACGACCCGATCGATCCACCACGCGAGGTCCCACGGCGTCGACAGCGGCTGCTTCAACGCTGCCCCGCCGCCGGAGCGTTCGCGCAACTGCTCACCCGTCCCGGCGATGACCTGAATCTGCCCGTCGGACAATCGGATCGACCGGATCTGATGGTGCACGCTGTCGGCGACCACCACGTCATACCCGACGCGCTCGGCGACCTCTACGGGCAGCACCAACAACCCCTGGGGCTCGTTGAAGCCGCCGAACCGGGCCCGTTCGGTGGTCAGGTCGGACTCGAGCCACACCACGTCGTGGTGGGCGGTGTCGGAAACCAGGAAGGAACCGTCCGGGTGGGCAGCGATCTTGCCGGGGAACCGCAGCTGCGTGTCCTTCGAGGCGGGCGCGATGTAGGGCGAATCTCCCTGGCACAACGTGCCTTTGGCGCGGTGCTCGACGATCAGGTCTTCGATGAGACTGGCCAGTCCCGCTGCGTGGCCTTCCCCGGACATCGACGCCACGATCGAGCCCTCGGGATCGATCACGACCAGCGTCGGCCACGCGCGGGCGGTGTAGGCCTGCCAGGTCGTCAGCGCCGGGTCATCCAGCACGGGGTGATGCACGCCGTAGCGTTCGACCGCTGCGACCAGCGCATCCGGATCGGCCTCGTGCACGAACTTCGGCGAGTGCACGCCGATCAGCACCAGCTCATGCGCGTACTTCTCCTCCAGCGGGCGCAGCTCGTCCAACACATGCAGGCAGTTGACGCAACAGAACGTCCAGAAGTCCAGGACGACGATCTTGCCGCGCAACTGCGCGAGTGAGAGGTCCTGTCCGCCGGTGTTCAGCCAGCCGCGACCGACGAGTTCGGGAGCACGGAGCTTGACGACCATGCCTCCATTGTCAGCCCATGCGGGTAATCAGATCCGGGCGGACCCGACGGCCCAGATCCCGGACGGCACCTCTGATGTCGCGGTGGAGCCCGGCGTCGCTGATTCGGAGCCGGACGTGGAGGTCGGCTGCTGCGCCGTCGGCTCCCCGGTCGGCGAACCAGCTGCAGGAGCCCCGGTGGAGTCTGTTGACGGCACCGATGGCTCGCTGCTCGCAGTCGGTGTTCCGCTACTGGTCGGATCGTCGGACATCACGCATCTCCCAAAGGGTCGGCTAGATCTGAACGGGACCGCGCAGGAAGGTGACCTGCGTGCCATTGACAGTGACCGTACGACGCGCGTAGACGTTCACCCCGTTGCGGCAGAGAACTCCTGCGTTTTGTGCCGTGCCGGTGAAGTTGGGTTGACCGTTCGCAGTGCTGTACGGGCCGTCGGCACCGGTGGGGTGATACGTCCATGCACCGCTGTACTTCGTGGTGTACGCAGTGAATCCCGAGATGGCGGGCGCCGTGTTGTCGATGGCCGGCACGGACCATGAGGCGTTGGTGGGGTTCGCCGCCCAGGTGATCGCGAGCGTGCTGGGGTAATAGAAGGTGATGAAGGCGTTGGCTATGTTCTGGGTCGACGGCCCATACACCCACAGACCCCTATCTGGATAGGAACCGGTGCCGTCGATGGTCAGCGTCATCGTGTTGCTGTCGCAGGATTTTCCCACGGTGACCCAGCCCTGCAGACCGGGCTGCACACTGGCCGACGCGGGCGGCGTCACCGCCCCGACCAGCAGAACAGGAGTCGTCCACGCGGCTCCCTTAGCCAGGGTGCGCCGCGTCACCGGGAGATCCGCCACCTCGGGGCGCCGCTCGTGGGTCACCAATGCCGCCTTCGTCTCGTTCATCGCGTAGGTGGGGGGTCACCCGACGACAGTTGGAGGCTAACAGCCGGGCTGGTGCCCTGATGGGCCGTTCGCAAAGGCCACCCACCACGTCGAACCATTGCCTTGCAATGATTGAAGGGTGAACCAACCCCGTCTGTCCCGCGCCGTCGTGCTGTTGATGGCCGTCGCGACGGGCATCTCGGTGGCCAATCTGTACTACTGCCAGCCGTTGCTGGAGTTGATCAGCGGCGACCTGGGCATCAGTGCCGCGAGCGCCGGCGCCTTGGTGACGATGACCCAGATCGGCTACGCCCTCGGACTGCTCTTCGTGCTCCCGCTGGGTGACCTGCTCGAACGCCGAGGGTTGATCATCGGGCTGTCGCTGGCCTGCGTGGGTGCGCTGATCCTGACCGCCACCGCTCAGAACGCACCCTGGCTGTTCGCCGCCTCGATCCTGCTGGGGTTGCTCACTGTCGTCGCGCAGGTCCTGGTGCCGCTCGCGGCGACCCTCGCCGAGCCGCGGGAGCAGGGCACCGTGGTGGGCATCGTGATGAGCGGACTGCTGCTGGGGATCCTGCTGGCCCGGACCGTTGCCGGGCTGCTGGCCGAAGTGGGTGGCTGGCGCAGCGTCTACTGGATCGCGGCACTGGCCATGTTGGTGGTCACCCTGGCCCTCTGGCGCGGACTGCCAGAGTCCCGCCCGACCCAGCGATCGACGTACGGCGCCCTCATGGTCTCCATCGGTCACTTCATCCGCACCGAACCGGTGCTGCGCCGCCGGATGGCCTACGGGGCGTTGACGTTCTTCCAGTTCAGCGTCCTGTGGACGGCGCTGACCGGCCTGCTGGCCGGCGCGCCGTACCACTACTCCGAGGGCGTCATCGGACTCTTCGGTCTGATCGGAGTGGCCGGAGCGCTGGCTGCCCAACTGGCCGGCAGGTACGCCGATCGCGGCCGGGCGCTGCGCCTGACCGTGATCTTCACCGGGCTGTTGGTCGCTTCGTGGCTGGCGCTCGCGCTGGGCAACGTGTCGCTGGCGGCCCTGGTGGTGGGGATCGTGGTGCTGGATGCGGGCGTGCAGGGCATGCAGGTGACCAACCAGACCCAGATCTATGCGATCTCCCAGGAGGGTCGGGCCCGCGTCAACGCGGCCTATATGACCAGCTATTTCGCGGGGGGCGCGATCGGATCGCTGGTCTCGACGCGGGTGGCGGCCAGCGGCGGTTGGGTCGCGGTCTGCTGGCTCGGTGTAGCCGTCGCCGTGGCGCAACTGCTGCTGGTGGCACTGGGCGAGCGCACCCTGATCCGGGGTGGCGCACCTGACCTGGTCCGGCAATCCAGTTGACTCAGCACGGTTTTCGGCAAATCCAGCCGGAGAACACGAGACTGCCGGACCGGGTCAGACCACGATGTACTGCTTGCCGTCGAGGATCTCGCGGACCGCATCGAGGTGCCCGGCATGGTTGGCCGTCTCTACCAACACGTGCACCATCACCGAGCGCAGGTCGGGGAAGGACATCCCGGCGCCGGCCCACCAGTCCTCCGTGGTCGCCGGCGGATCGTCGAGCGACCGTGCCGCGACGATCGCCTCGGAGTTGGCGACGGCGATCCGGTAGTTGTCGATGACCAGCTGGGCCGGTTCGTCAGGGCCTACCTGCCATTCCGAGGTCTCGTCCTCCGGCCAGAAGTCCAACGGTCCTCCGGCGACGATCACCTCGAACCAGTACCGCTCATCGGAGAGGGTCAGGTGGCGCAACAGTCCGAGGACGGACCAGCCCGAGGGCAGTACGGCGGCCCGCAACTGCTCGTCGCTCAGCCCCTCGACCTGGTCCAGGACGTGCCTGCGCTGGCCGGCCAATCGACGTACCAGAAGGTCCTTTTCGCTCATCCTGGTGAAGCTACCGCCAGCGTCCGAACGGGCCAACCCCCGCGATCGTCAGCACCCCAGCAACCACGAAGACCAGTCCCACCACCCAGGTCATAAACCGGCTGTAGGCCTGCATCTTCGGTCCGCCGCCGTGACCGTTCCACATCTCCCGGTTGCTTGCCGCGTTGGCACGAACGAAGCGGTCCCGCAACAGGATCTGACCAATACCGACAACGGTGAGAATGACCCCCACGAGATATCGCATGCCCCGTGGGTAGAGAAGGAAGCTGGGAGTTGGCTGCGTCATCCCCCCGAAAGGTGTCGAAGCGTGGTCAGGCGGTGCTGCGGAGACGTCCGCGCGCCAGGCGGCCGACGTGGTTGAGTCGCGGGCCGATGCAGGGGCCGACCCAGAGGGTCACCTCGCCAGCCGGAACGACCCCTCGGGAGGCCACCTGGCTGGCCGAAAGGGCCTTCTGCAGCGACTCCTCGCTCAACGGCAACCGGTGCTCGTTCGGATGGAACCGCGATTTGATCGGGAAGTCGGTGCCGTCAACAGCGAGTTCGTTGTGACCGCCCAGGATCCGGGTGATGCCATGGTCCTCGAGGAGCGCGATCATCCGACCGAAGGTGTCCTGCAGCGCTTCCAGGTCCTGGACATAGATCCGGCCGGGATAGAGGGTGTCGCCGGACAGCATCATCTGCCGTGACGGGTCCACGACCACGATCGAGCGCTTGTCGTGCCCGGGTGCACCCGTGATCAGCAACGGCCGATCGCCCAGGTCGAATTCGACCACTTGAGAGGGCCATTCGGTGAAACCGAAGAACTCCTGCACGCCCTCGACGTCGATCGGCACGATCTGGGTGCGCGGTCGGTCGGTGAACTGCTCGTCGCCGCGACGGTGGTCGTAATGACCGTGACTGTGCGCCACCACGAGCTCGACATCGCGGCTCGCGAGCAGGTGATCCACGGTCTCCCGCAGCGGGCAATCGACGGGGTTCTTCGAGTCGCCGGTGTCCAGCAGCAGTGCGCGCTGCGTCCCGATCAGCAGGTACATGAACGGCGCCTCTGCTGACACCGACATCGACTGCCGCAGGACGAAGGTGTCGTCATACACCCGACGTACCTGCAGCAGCGGTCCGTCGGGTTCACCGCGCGGATGCCCGCGGATCCACGGCGCCTCCAACGGCTCGTCGTCGAAGAGCACCTGGTCGAGGCTCATAACCGCCGGTCCTTCAGCACCGGGAAGTCGGACCGGATGCGAGCGACGTCATCCAGCGAGACCTCCAGCGACAGCACCTCTTGCGAGGTACCCGCTTCCGCCAGCACCTCACCGGAGGCCGAGATCACCGCGCTGTGCCCGCCCATTGCCGAATTGGCGTGTGTGCCAGCGGTGTTGCAGGCAATCACCAGGCATTGGTCCTCGATCGCCCGCGCCTTCAGCAGGGTGCGCCAGTGGGACACCCGGGCCAGCGGCCACGCAGACGGGATCAGGAAAACCGTTGCGCCCGCGTCAAGTTGGGCCCGGTAGAGCTCGGGGAATCTCAGGTCGTAACACGTCGACAACCCGGCCGTGGTGTCGAAGAGCGGCATCGTCACCACCGACGATCCGGCCTCCATCAGCGACGGCTCACCGACCGCGAATCCGAACCGGTGGATCTTCCGGTACGAGGCCAGCAGTGATCCGTCGGGACCGAACACCAGCGAGGTGTTCCACAGGTCTTTTCCCTCCGGCCCGACCGGACCCCGCTCCACGATCGATCCACCGTGCAGCACACACCCCAACGATGCCGCCAGCGCCGAAAGCTCCTGTGCAACAGGACCATCCAGGGGTTGCGCATACTCCGGCCATTGCCGGTAACTGAACCCACCGGCGTACCACAACTCGGGCAGCACGATCAGGTCGTGACCCGACAGGGAGGAGACCAACGACGCCACCCGGGCGAGGCGAGCGGGCGGCGGCTCGGCGTCGTCGTACGCCAGCTGGACCACCGCAACGCGGGTCATCGATTGCCCCGCGACCGGGCCGACAACATCTCGTTGTAGGCGTTCAACTCCGCATCACCATCGCGCTCTGCCTGCCGCTCGGCCCGGCGCGCATCGGCGTCATCCTTGCGCGCCCACTCGACCGCGATCAACAAGGCCATCATCAAGGTTGGCAGTTCGCCGACGCCCCAGGCAATGGTCCCGCCGCGCTGCTGGTCATCCAGCGGGTCGGTGACCCAGGACAGATGCAGCACCGAGAACACGTCCGGGGCGAGCAGGGTGGTCCCGGTCATCAGCGCCACACCGAAGAAGGCGTGGAACGCCACGGCCACCAACAGCACGAGCAACCGGGCCGGCGGCGACCAACGGCGGGGGCCGGGGTCGATCCCGGTGAACGCCCACGCGAACAGGTACCCGACCAGCACGAAGTGGATCACCATCAGCACGTGGCCGGTGTGCGTGCGCAGCGACAGTTCGAACCACGGTGTGTAGTAGAACGCGATCAACGTGCTGATGAACAGCAAGGACGCGACGATCGGGTTGGCGAAGAAGCCGACGTAGCGCGAGTGCACGATCGCCAGGATCAGCTCCCGCGGCCCGAGCGTCAGATCCGAGCGCTTGGGCAGCGCCCGTAGCGCCAGCGTCACGACGGCGCCCTGCACCATGAAGACCGGCGCCAGCATCGAGATCGCCATGTGCTGCAGCATGTGCGCGGAGAACATCACCCGGCCGTAGACGGCGGGCGGTCCGCTGACGAAGTAGATGAACAGCAACCAGCCGACCACCCAGCTGATCGTGCGCAGGACTGGCCACCGGTCGCCGCGCCGGTGCAGCCGCCAGGCCCACACCAGATAGACCCCGATCGCGACCACGGCCACCGGGGTGAAGAGCCAGTCGAAACGCCACTGGGTGAACCAGTTCGCTGCGGTCGGGGCGGGCGGTGCCGGGTAGCCGGTGATCGAGGTGACCGTGTCGGCGTTCTCGACCGTACCCGAGGGCGGCGCGGAACGGGCCAGCGCGTTGCCCAGGCCGAACGCCGCCGCCATGGCCAGCACCTCGATCGCGGCCAGCCGGGCGAACAACCCGCCGGTGGGCTCACCGAGCCGCGCCACGACCCGCTGGCGCTGCAGGTAGCCCAGGACCCCCAGGCCCGCGAGCAGGACCGCCTTGAGGATCAACTCCACGCCGTACGCCGTGCCAAGACTTGACCACGAACCCAGCCGGTTCACGGCGAGCACCACGCCGGAGACTCCGACGATCACGTAACACCACGTGGCGACCTTCGAGAATCGGGCAACGACATCCGAAGCGGATTTGCCCAGCCGCGACCACACCAGCCCGAGGGTGAAGAGTCCGCCGGCCCACAAAGCCGCCGACACGACATGTCCGGCCAGGGAGTTCACTCCGGTCTCGTGGTCGTTGCTGGTCGCGGAGTGGCCGACCAGGGCGAGCGGCAGGATCGCGAAGCCGGTGATGAAGAACAGCCACGCCTGCCCGTTACGGCCGGGCCGCAGCCAGGCGCACACCGCAACGACCAAGCCGATGAGGGCACTGATCGCCGGGGCGCGCAGGACTTCCAACTGCCAGGTCGTCGTCCAGGCGTCACCCAACAGGCCGGACGTGCCGAGCGGGACGCCGGCCACATCGGCGTACGCGAAGACGATCCCGACAACGGCCACGAGGAACCACACGGTCGCCGACCAGGCAGCGACCCGGGAGAGAAAGAGGCGACGGTGGGAGGTGGCGCTCTCGGGCACCAGGAGGCCGCCGAGCAGGAACGCACCGAAGGTCACCGCGAGCGCCCCGTCCTGCACCGCGTGCAACAGCGGCAGACCCCAGCGCACCACGGCACCGGGATCGCCCAACTCCAGCGGCGCGGCGCCCCCGGCGTACGCCAACGCGATCGCGGTCGTGCCCAGCAGAACGGCCAGGGCAACGGCGGGTACGCCGAGTTGCCACCTGCTGCGCTGCGGATCGGCCATGACAACCAGAGTAAGGACCACCACCCGGGATGGAACGGACCACCCGGGCGCCTCAGTATGTTGGAGGTCATGCCGACCAATCCCCCACCGCCGACCGACCTCCCCGGCCTGATCGAGGCCTACGCCTCCACCGGCCAGGCGATCCTCGACATCGGGATGATGTACAAGGCCGACGAATTCGACAAGCCGACCCAGTGCCCGGGGTGGTCGGTCAAGGACCACATTTCCCACGTGGTCGCTCTGGAGAACCTGACCGCTGGTGGGGTCGAGGAGGACGTGGAAGTCCCCGACTACCCCTGGGTCACCACGGAAACCCAGCGATTCATGGAGCAGGGCGTCGAAGCCCGCCGCAAGAAGTCCGGACACGACGTCGTCGAGGAATGGAAACGCCTCTTCGCCAAGCGGATGCGCCAACTGCGCGATACGACCCTGGACCCCGACGCCGAGGTGAACGGCCCGTTCGGTCGCCGGCCGCTGCGGCTGCAACTCGAGGGCCGGATCGCCGACCTGTGGGTCCATGAGCAGGACCTGCGCCAGGCCGTGAACTGGCCGGGCAACCTGGACTCCGGCGGCGCCGCGATCTTCAGCACCTGGGTGCTGGACGCCTTCCCCAAGAACCTCGCCCGGCGCGCCGACGTACCGATCGGGACCTCCGTGATCCTGGACGTGTCCGGCCCGGTCCTGGCCCGTGAGGGCGTCCGGATCGTGCCCGGCGACGGTGACAAACCATTCGGTGAGCCGCTCTTCTCCGGGACAACGCACGTGGATGACATCGACCAGGCGACGGGCGAGATCATCCCGTTGCCGCCCGGCTCCACCGTGTCCATCCAGTTGTCGACCTCCGCACTCACCCGGCGGGGCGCGGGCCGGGTGCCGACCGACCAATTGAGGTACGCCGTGCAGGGCGACGAGGAGATAGCCCGGCGAGCGCTGGACGCGCTGACCATCACTCCCTGACACCGGCCGCGCACCACCCAGCCGATTAGACGGAGGCACCCTACGGTTCTAGACTCATCGGGTGTCAATGAAGTCTGAGAGCGCCGCCCCCGCCGATCACGGGTCACCCGCCCACATCAAGGCCATCCTGGCCGGGCTGATGCTCGGCATGTTCCTCGGCGCGCTCGACCAGACGATCGTCGCCACCGCCATCCGCACGATCGCCGACGACCTGGACGGGCTGTCCGCCCAGGCCTGGGTGACGACGGCCTACTTGATCACCTCGACGATCACGACGCCGATCTACGGCAAGCTCGGCGACCTCTACGGCCGCAAGAAGCTGTTCCTCTTCGCGATCACGATCTTCATCATCGGGTCGTTCCTGTGCGCCTTTGCCCAGTCGATGTACATGCTGGCCGCGTTCCGCGCCTTCCAGGGTCTGGGCGCCGGTGGTCTGTTCACCCTGGTGCTGGCCATCATCGGTGACCTGGTGCCGCCGCGGGAGCGCGCCAAGTACACCGGGTACTTCATGGCGACCTTCGCAACCTCCTCGGTGCTGGGTCCGGTCATCGGTGGTCTGTTCGCCGGCGCACCGACCATCCTGGGTCTGACCGGCTGGCGTTGGGTCTTCATGGTCAACGTGCCGATCGGCATCTTCGCGCTGGTCGTCATCTCCCGCACTCTGCAGATCCCGGCCTACCGCCGCGAGGCGCGGATCGACTGGTGGGGCGCCATCACCCTGGTGATCGGCCTGGTGCCGCTGCTGACGGTCGCGGAGCAGGGCCGCGAATGGGGCTGGGGCTCCGGCAAGTCCCTCACGGCGTACGCCATCGGTATTCTCGGCCTGCTCGCCTTCGTCTTCACCGAGTGGAAGATGGGCGATGACGCACTGATTCCGTTGCGAATCTTCAAGATCCGGGCCGCCACGGTCACCATCGTGGCCAGCGTGATCGTCGGTATGGCCATGTTCGGTGGCATCACGGTCCTGCCGCTCTACCTGCAGATCGTGCACGGTGCGTCGCCGATGGTGTCCGGCTTCATGATGTTGCCGATGGTGGCGGGCATGATGATCGCCGCGATCAGCTCCGGTCAGCTCACCGCCCGCACCGGCGTCATCCGGCCGTTCCCGATCTTCGGTACCGCGATCGCGGCGGTCGGCCTCTTCCTGCTGCACCTGATCTCGGCGGACAGCCATCTGTGGTTGGTGATGATCTTCATGTTCATCGTCGGCATCGGCATCGGTAACTGTATGCAGCCGCTGACGATCATCGTGCAGAACGCGGTCCCGCCGCAGGAGATCGGTGTGGCCACCAGCGCCGCGACGTTCTTCCGCCAGCTCGGCGGCACGATGGGTGTGGCGATCTTCCTGTCGATCCTGTTCAGCACCCTGGGCGACAAGATCACCAGCGCGTTCAAGGTGGCCGCCCCAGGGATCCAGGAGGCGGTCAAGGCCGATCCCTCGATCCTGAACAACCCGTTGAACAAGGCGGTCGTCGAGGGCGACCAGAGCGTGTTGGCCCAGGTGCAGAACGACTCCTCCATCATCAACAAGATGGCTGACGTGATCGCGCACCCGTTCAAGGTCGGCTTCTCCGACTCGATCGACCTGATCTTCCTGTGCGCCGCGGGCGTCATGGTGCTCGGGTTCCTGGTCACCCTGTTGATGCCCAAGGTCACCCTGCGCTCGCAGTCCCCCGCCCAGGAAGCAGCCGCCAAGGCCGAAGCGATCGGCTGAGGCCACCGCACCTCACCGCCGCCCCGGCCGGAGGGCCGCTCAGTCCTTGACCTTCGCCTCGGACCGGTCACCCGACCAGTCCGTGTGGAAGGTGCCAGGCTTGTCCACGCGCTGGTAAGTGTGCGCGCCGAAGTAGTCGCGCTGCGCCTGGATCAGGCTGGCGGGCAACCGCTCCGACCCGAGGGCGTCGTAATAGGCCAGCGCTGAAGAGAATCCGGGTGCCGGTACGCCGCTGGCCGCCGCGATCCCGACGATCCGCCGCCATGCCGCCTGGCCCTGCGCGACTGCGTCGGCGAAGTAGGAGTCGGCCAGCAAGGACACCAGGTGCGGGTCCCGGTCGTAGGCCTCGGTGATCCGGTTGAGGAACCGGGCTCGGATGATGCACCCGCCGCGCCAGATCTTGGCGATCGCACCGCGGTCGATGTCCCAGTCGTACTGCGCGGCTCCCGCCGAGATCAGGTCGAACCCCTGGGCGTAGGCGACCACCTTGGAGGAATACAGCGCGGCCCGTACGTCGTCCGCGAAGCTGTCCGGGACACTCACCTTCTCCGGGCGCTGGGTGATCGTCGCGCGCACCGCGTCCCGCTGCTCACCCTTGTCGGACACAGCCCGCGCGAAGACGGCCTCACCGATTCCGGAGACCGGGATGCCCAGACCGACGGCGTTCTGCACTGTCCACACCCCGGTGCCCTTCGAACCGGCGTGGTCGAGGATCTTGTCGACCAACGGCCCGTCCCCGTCCGGATCCTGCTGGGTGAGGATGTCTGCCGTGATCTCGATCAGATAGGACTCCAGGTCGCCTTCATTCCAGGCCTTGAACACCTCGGCGATCTGCGGGACCGTCAACCCGCCGGCCCGCCGCAGGAGGTCGTAGGACTCGGCGATCAGTTGCATATCGGCGTACTCGATGCCGTTGTGCACCATCTTCACGAAGTGGCCGGCGCCGTCGTGCCCGACGTGCGTCACGCACGGCTCGCCCTCGGCGACGGCGGCGATGGATTTCAGGATCGGGCCCAGGGTCTCCCAGGACTCATCCGACCCACCGGGCATGATGGACGGTCCGTGCAGGGCACCTTCCTCGCCACCGGAGATCCCGGTGCCGACGAAGTGAAGTCCCTTCTCCCGCAATGCTTTCTCGCGCTTGATGGTGTCCTGGAAGTTGGAGTTGCCACCGTCGACGATGATGTCGCCGGGCTCCATCAGGCCGGCCAGTTCCTCGATCACGGCGTCGGTGCCGGCACCCGCCTGAACCATGATGATCGCGGTCCGCGGTGTGCTCAGCGAGTCGACGAAATCCTCGATCTTCTCCGACTCCACGAAGCCGAGGTCGCCGTGCTCCTCCACGAGTTTCTGGGTCTTGGCGTAGGTGCGGTTGTAGACCGCGACCGTGTTGCCCTCGCGGGACGCGAGGTTGCGGGCCAGGTTCGAGCCCATCACGGCCATCCCGACCACGCCGATGTTGGCGGTACCGGTCTTGTCACTCATCGCAGTCACTTCCCGGCCGGGCACGGACGACCCGGACCTGCCGCCAGCGTAGGCAGCAGGCCTGCGTCGACTACCCCGATGGAGGTCAGCCCCAGACGAGTGCCTTGCCGGGGTCTTGCACCAGTGCGGCCAGGTCGGCCAGGAACTTCGATCCGAGTTCGCCGTCGATCAGCCGGTGGTCGAAGGCACAGCCCAGCTGGGTGACCCACCGCGGCTCGATCCGCTCGGTGCCGTCCGGATCGGTGACGACCCAGGGCATCCGCCGGATCGCACCGAGGCAGACGATCGCCGACTCGCCGGGGTTGATGATCGGCGTACCGCTGTCGATGCCGAAAACCCCCACGTTGGTGATAGTGATCGTGCCACCCGCCTGCTCCCGCGGCTGGGTCTTGCCGGCACGAGCGGTGTCGACGAGTTCGCCCAACGCAGAACCGAGTTCGCGCATCGTCATGCGGTCCGCGTCCTTGATGTTGGGGACGATCAGGCCACGCGGTGTCGCGGCGGCGATGCCGAGATTGACGTAGTGCTTGGTGACGATCTCCTGCGCGGCCTCGTCCCAGACGGCGTTCATTCCGGGGTTGCGGCGGACCGCGATGCAGAGCGCCTTGGCGATCACCAGCAGCGGGCTGACCCTGATCCCCTGGAACTCGCGGTCGCTGCTCAGCTTGTCGACCAACTCCATGGTGGCGGTGGCATCGACCGTGACGAACTCGGTGACGTGCGGTGCGGTGAAGGCCGAGGCCACCATTGCTTCGGCGGTGACTTTGCGCACGCCTTTGACGGGCGTCCTGGTCTCCCGCTCGCCGCCGCCGGTGGACATCGGTGTGGTGCCGTCGATGAGTGCCTGCACGTCGGCGTCGGTGACGATCCCGCCGTCCCCTGACGCCGGTACGTCGCGCAGATCGATCCCGCGCTCCTTGGCCAGTCCTCGGGTGGCTGGCTTGGCGAGCACCGGCCCACCCTCGCTTTGCCCACTTTTGGAACGCGTTTCACCTGAGTTCGCCGATTCCGGGTGAGTCCCGTTCCAAATGTCGGAGGTAGCTGAGGCTCCGGCGCGAGGTCGGCGGGCGGTAGCGGCTGCCGGAGCGCCGTAGCCGACCAGGTTGGGACCACTGCCGTCCTCCACGGCAACCGCCGGCGGGTCGGGCTCGAAGGCGGCCGCGACCTGCTCGGTAACTACCTGAGGTTCCTCAACGGCCGGTTCCGGCGGTGCAGTCTCTACCGGTTGCGAGACGACACCGTCGTTGACGTCGACGGCGATGATCGGCGTACCCACATCGACGGTGTCCCCCTCAGCCACCAGCAACTCGGTGATCGTGCCCTCCCACGGGATCGGCAACTCCACCAATGATTTCGCGGTCTCGATCTCGACCACGACGTCGTTCACCGAGACGGTGTCACCGACCTGCACCTTCCAGGTCGCGATCTCCGCGTCGGGCAGGCCCTCGCCGGGGTCGGGGAGGGTGAATTTCTGGATGCTCAACTCGTAACTCCCTTAGTACTTCAGCGACGTGTCGACGGCATCGAGGATGCGGTCCAGGTCGGGCAGGAACTCCCGCTCGTAGCGGCTGGGCGGGTAGGGCAGGTTGTAACCGCCGACCCGCAGCACCGGAGCCTGCAGGTGGTAGAAGCACTCCCGCTGGATCTGCGCGGCGAGCTCGGCGCCCATGCCGAGGAAGGTGCTCGCCTCGTGTACGACGATCACGCGACCGGTCTTGCGCGCGGCGGCCATGATCGCGTCGGTGTCGAGCGGATTGAGCGAGCGCAGATTCAGCACCTGCACCGACTTGCCTTCTGTTGCAGCAGTTTCCGCGGCCTGCACACAGGTTCGCACCATCGAGCCGTAGGTCAGGATCGTCACCTGGTCGCCCTCGCGCACGATGCGCGCCTCGTGCAGTCCGGCCGGTGCCGCGTCGCGAGCGCCGAGCGGGAAGTCACCCTTCTCGTGGTAGCGCCGCTTGGGTTCGTAGAACATCACCGGGTCCTGCGAGGCGATGGCCTGCTGGATCATCCAGTACGCGTCGACCGGGTCGGCGCAGGCCACGACCCGCAGTCCGGCGGTGTGCGCGAAGTAGGCCTCGTTGGACTCACTGTGGTGCTCGACCGCGCCGATGCCACCGCCGTAGGGCACCCGGATCACCAGCGGCAGCGCGAGGCGGCCACCCGATCGGGAGTGCATCTTTGCGACCTGGCTGACGATCTGGTCGAAGCCGGGGTAGATGAACCCGTCGAACTGGATCTCGACGACCGGGCGGTAGCCGCGCAACGCCAAACCCACTGCGGTGCCGACGATTCCGGACTCCGCCAGCGGGGTGTCAACAACCCGCTCGTCACCGAAGTCCTTCTGCAGCCCCTCGGTGATCCGGAAGACGCCACCGAGTTTGCCGACGTCCTCGCCCATCAGCACGACCTTGGGGTCGCGCTCCATCGCGGTACGCAAACCCTCGTTGAGGGCCTTGGCGAGTGACAACTTCTCCGTGCTCATGCCGAAACCCCCTCGAACGATGCGAGATACGCGGCGAACTGATCCCGCTCCCGCTCCAACGGTTTGTGTTCCTCGGCGTAGACGTGGTCGCATCGTCGGCAGTTCCGGATCCGGGATCGCCCGGCACTGGGCGCGCATATCGGCGGCCAGGTCATCTGCCTCGACGTCGACCTCATCGAAAAATTCACGGTCGGCGTGCGCGCGGGTCAGCAAGAAGCCGCGCATCCGCTTCACCGGATCCTTCTCCTTCCACAGATCGACCTCGGCCGCGTCGCGGTACCGGGTCGGATCATCGGAGGTGGTGTGCGCTCCCAGGCGATAGGTGAAGGCCTCGATGAGCGTCGGCCCGTCACCCGCCCGGGCGGCGTCGAGCGCCACTTTGGTCACGGCGTACGACGCAAGCACGTCGTTGCCGTCGACCCGGATGCCCGGCAGCCCGAAACCCTGCGCGCGTTGGTAGGGCGGGATGCGGAACTGGCGGCTGTTGGGCTCGGAGATGGCGTAGCCGTTGTTCTGGACGAAGAAGACGACCGGCGCGTTGGCGACGGCGGCGAAGTTCAGCGCCTCGTTGTAGTCGCCCTGGCTGGTGCCGCCGTCACCGGTGAAGGCGATGACCGCGGCGTCGCGGTCGGGGTCACCGGTGGCGACGGCGTGGTCGCGCTGGATGCCCATTGCGTAGCCGGTCGCGTGCAGCATCTGGTTGCCGATGACGATCGTGTAGAGGTGGAAGCGGTACTCCTCGGTGTCCCAGCCGCCGTGGCTGACGCCTCGGAAGAGTTGCAGCATCTGCGCGGGGCGGATGCCCCGGACGTAAGCCACACCGTGTTCGCGGTAGCCGGGGAACGCGTAGTCCTTCGGGCCCATCGCGCGGGCGGCGCCGACCTGGGCACCCTCCTGCCCGAGCAACGAGGGCCACAGACCCAGCTCCCCCTGTCGCTGCAGGGCATAACCCTCGGCGTCCAATCGGCGTACCAGCACCATGTCCCGGTAGAGGGTCCGGGCATCCTTGCTGTCCAGGGCTTCGACAATCGGCGCGTAGCGCTCGTTGGCCGCGCTGGTCGGGAGGCGCTTGCCGTCCCCGTCGACGAACTGGACCAGATCTGGTCCCCCGTCGGTGATGTCGCGCGCGGGCGTGCTGGTGACCATGGCTCTCCTCGTCTCCGAGGCGTGGTGACCCCGGTTTGGTGACTCCCGTCAGCCCGGGTGCGGGGTCGCCGCGATGAGCCGTCGGGTAGCGGTGTGATGCCGCTCACATATGCCAGTGAGATGACCCTACCCGCTCAGGATGGGCGGAGAGAACTCCGCTGCCTTACTGCGGCGTACGGCGTAGCGCGCCACACTGTGGGTATGAACCTTCCCAGCCTGGTCGCCAGCGGACCCGCCCAGAGTCCACCCGCCTGGTTCGGGGTGGTGTTCGCCCTCGGGGTCGCGGCGCTGGTGATCGCGCAGTACATCCGCTACCGGCGTCGCAAGTAGCTGGCTGTCTTCATGGCGGACACCGAAGCAGTGGGTGTCGTGAGGTTCTGGAAGGCGGAGCAGGGCTGGGGCGCGATCAGCTCGGCGGCGCTGCCAGCCGGGCGGGACGCGTTCGCGCACTTCAGCGCGGTTGACGCCGACGGTTACCGCGAACTCGCCGAAGGGCAGAAAGTCCGGTTCCGCTACCACGCTGCGCAGCAGGACAGCTTTAACTTCGTCGCGACCTGGGTCGTGGCGATCGACCGGTGACGATCGCAACCCAGTAAGTGCCTACTTCGAAGCGTTTACTTCGACCGATCGAGAGCCCGTCTTGTCTCTGAGCACCATCGCTTCAGTCCCCGTCGACCTTGCCTGCAGATCCACCGCGACAACCCCAGCCGTTCCCTTCGCCGGCACGTTGCCGATTACTTGATACGCACCGCTGCCGTTCGAAACTTGGAACCCGTGGGCGCAGTCCGTCGTGAGAATCACCCAGAGCGATCCGCCATCCTTGATGGTGACAGAACTGGCGGACGGCGAAAGCTGCTCGTACCAAACGGGACCGGTCATCTCTGCCGGGGAATTGATGTGCGTTCCGCAGACCTGTTTGCTGTCGGCCGCGCCAGCTGTTGACTGACAGCCCGCGAGCGCGAGGGCCGCGCTGATAACGGCGGCTACTGCTACGGGGCGCCGCGGCTCCCAGCGTGACATCACGACCTCCTGCCCCGACGGAAGTCGTCGCCGGTTAGATAACCGAAGGTACCGCTCAGCGGGCGCGGTACGCCGCCGCAACCTCGATCAACCGGTCATTCGCCTCAACCTCGGCGATCGTGCAACGCACGCCGTCACCGGCGAACGGCCGCACGACCAGACCCTGCTCCGCGGCCACCTCGGCGAATGCCAGCGCGTCATCTCCCAGCGGCAACCAGATGAAGTTCGCCTGCGAGTCGGGCACGTCCCAGCCCTGCTCGCGCAGGGCTTTGATCACCCGGGACCGCTCGATCACCAGATCTTCGACGCGGACGGCCAACTCGTCGTACGCCGAGAGGCTGGCGATCGCTGCCTGCTGGGCCAGGTCGCTGACACCGAACGGGACCGCCGCCTTACGCAACGCATCAGCGATCGGCTCGTGCGCGATGGCGTAGCCGACGCGCAACCCGGCGAGCCCGTACGCCTTCGAAAAGGTCCGCAGCACAATGACATTCGGGTGCGATCGCCAGACGGCGAGCGCATCCGCGGCCCGCGGATCACGACCGAACTCCACGTACGCCTCGTCGATGACGACCAACACGTCGGACGGGACCGCGGCAAGGAAGGAATCCAGCTCATCGGCCGGGATGATCGGACCGGTGGGGTTGTTCGGCGTACACACCAGCACCACCCTCGTGCGCTCGGTAATCGCAGCCGCCATCGCGGGCAGGTCGTGCGACGCATCCGCCGTGAGCGGCACCTGGACCGCCGTCGCACCGGACAGGCCCACGATGATCGGGTACGCCTCGAAGGAGCGCCAGGCGAAGATGACCTCATCCCCCGGGTCGCAGGCGATCTGCATGATCTGACCGAGAATGCCCACGCTGCCCGTGCCGGTTGCGACCTCTTCCGGCCGCACCCCGAAGTGCCCGGCGATCGCCGTACGCAACGCCGTCACGCTCATGTCCGGGTAGCGGTTGACCTGACTGGCTGCCTCCGCGATCACCGAAAGTACCGAAGGCAGAGGCGGATACGGGTTCTCGTTCGAGGAGATCTTGTACGTCGTGAACCCCTCACGCTGCGGCGCCGGCTTCCCGGGGACGTAGCTGGGGATCAGGTTGAGCGCCTCGCGCAGTCGCACCGAGCGAGTGGAATCCTCGGTCACCGCTTCCACTCCATGTCATCGGGCAGGAGAGCACTGAGCAGCATCCCGACCAGGGCCACGATCAGTCCACCCCACACCGCGTCCCACCAGAAGTGCGCCACGTGGAACGGCAGGTTGATCTTGCCGCTGATCCAGGACAGCAGCCCCAACATGCAGGCGTTGACCACCAGCAGGAACAGGCCGAGCGTGATCACGATCAACGGCACGCTGACAATCTTGAGCAGCGGCTTCACGAAGGCGTTCAGCACACCGAAGATGGCGGCGATCACCACCACCGCCAGGACGTTATGGGTCGTGTCGGCCGTCGGACTGCCCAGCGTGATCCCCGGGACGATCCAGGCGGCGAGCCACAAAGCGACAGCGTTGACACCGATGGTGATAGCGGCGACCTTCATGCCTGCATCCTCGCAGACGACACGCCAAAGGGTGGCCACCGGACATCCGGTGACCACCCTTCGATGAAGCGGGGCACTCAGGAGCTCTGGTAGCGCACCGCGTTGTAGAGGCTCGCGACCTGGTTGCCGTAGTACGGGGAGTACATGTAGCTCGGCGAGTTCGTGTAGATGAAATCGTTGTGCCCGTTGATCTGCCCGTAGTTGCCGTCGTAGTTGCGCAACCACGGACCGCCCGAGGAGCCACCGGTCAGACCGGAGTACATGTAGATCACGTTGCCGGCGGAGACCGTGTTGGCCGTGGCCTTCACCAGGTAGGCGCCGTTGAACGGGTAGGCCTGCGGGTAACCGAACGCGCTGGCGTAGAAGTTCGCCGACTGGTTCCAGGCCAGGCCCTGCGCGCCCAGGTAGTCAGCGATCCGGTAGCCGTAGTTGCGGTTCATGAACGCCGCACCGTTGTCGTTGGCGTAGTCGCGATTGCTCATCCACGAGCTCATCGTCGTCAGGCTGCGGGAGTACCAGTAGCCGTACGGCGCCGATCCGTTGGAGTAGGACGGGACGAAGGTGAAGTTGGTGTCCCACACGCGCGGTTTGGTCTTCGCGTTACCGTCGGCGTAGTCGTACACGCAGTGACCCGCGGTCCACACGGTGCTCTTGCCCTCGGAGTTCACAATCGCGCCCGAGCACACGTAGTTCCACGTCTGCCCGCCGTAGGTGCGGCTGAAGAAGACCTTCCCGACCGTCCGCGCCGTGGGTGCGTAGTACGGCAGGTTGGGGAAGCTGTACTTCGGGCTGACCGCCACGTTGGTCCGCTTCAGCGCCACGATCGGCGCAGCGGCCTTGATCGACTTGGCGGCACCCTGCGGCGTGGTCGCCTTGCGTGCCGGGGCCTTGCCGGAAATGACCTGCTTGTCGAGCGAGACCGCCGCCTTCATCCGGGCCGGGGTCCAGTAGGCGCTGACCGCCTTGGCCTCCGCGTGCACTCCGCTGCCCTTCACCAGCTGACGTACGGCGGGGCTGAGGGTGTTCGTGTGAGTGACCGTGGCCGAGTGCTTCAGCTTCGTGGTCGCCCGGTCCGAGGACGCCGCCTGGGCGGTGCCCACTGAGGTGGCCAGGGTCGCCGCAGCGATCACGGCGCCTGCGACGGCCATTCCGCGGCGGTGTTTCAGGGTGGTGTGCATGGCTGTTCCTTCCATTGACGGGTGGCTGCCTGGGGGATTCAGGCGACACCAACCAACGAGGAAGGACGGGCCGTGCGTGATACGGAAACAGTCTGAGGTATCTGGCGTGCAAGTGAATACTCCTGTTGGACAGAAGGATTCAGCTATCAGGCCCAGCCAGGGATCTCGGAATTCTCCAGATACACCGGACCGACACCGGAGTCGACCGCCCGCACCGCCTGCTCGATCAACCGCGCGGTGTAGGCCGCCGCGTGCTCCTGCACCGCTGCCTGGTCGCACCAGTGCAGCGACTGAATCTCCCTGGGCTCCAAGTGAATTCGCGACTCGTCGGCCGGGTCGAGTCGGGCGTCGAAGAGGAAGAGCACCGCGTCGTCCCACCCCCGCCACGGCGGCAGCCAGGTGACTGCGGCCAGGCCGGTCAGAGTGATGGGGACGTCGAGTTCCTCTTTGACCTCCCGACGTACGGCGTCCGCGGGCGACTCGTGCGGGTCCACCACTCCGCCGGGCAGGTCCCAGAATTTCTTATAGGACAACTGGCACAGCAACACCTCACCGGTGGCGTTGCGGATCAACGCCTGACCGATGGCTCGCTTGATCGGCAACGAGGCGTTCAACATCCGGTTGAAGGTCAGGGGATCGCTCAACGGCGGATCGCTGGCCACCCGCGCCAGACTCACCACGTCGACAGCGTCGCCACTGGCAGAGCGCCCGGCCTCGCGCAGAACACCTTCTCGGCGTAGACCGGCCCGGCTCACCGCCCGGATGCCCACGCGGTCGTCGGCCGGCAGCATCGCCTCGACCCTGATCGCCCCAGCGGAAAGCGCCCCCTCGACGACCTCGATGACCGATGTCTCAAGGCTCGTGCGAGCGGGCGCTCCCACCTCGGGCAGCTGCAGGCGCACCGTTCCGTCGATCGCGGTCTGGCGGATGGAAACCTGCGAGTCCGGCATGTCCGCAAATCTATCGGTGCGGGTTACTCCTGCTTGGTCCGGATGGTGTTGACGACCAGCGCGCCCGCTCCCAGCATGGCCAGGCCAAGGCCGCCGATCGGCAGCCACGGGGTCGAGGACCCCGTCGGCTCCTGCGGACCGTCGGTCACCACCGGCGGTCCGGTGGTGGTGGGCGGCGGTGTGATGGTCGAGGTCGGCGGAGGCGTCGAGGTGGACGTCGTCGTCGAGGTGGAGGTGGTCGAGGTGGTGGTGGTCGACGTCGAGGTGGTAGACGTGGACGTCGAGGTCGGCGGGGCCGCCGCGCACTTCACCCCGCCGAGGCGGACCCAACTACCGGTGACGCCGGGGCTGAAGTTGACGTAGGCACCGGTTGTCACGCCGGACGCCGCGCTCAGCAACGTCACCGAGCCCACCAGGTTCGCGTTGCCCGCGAACGACGCCAAGGAGACCGTCCTGGCCGCGGTGTAGGTACCCGCAGCACCGCCACCGGCAACGACGACTCGCGGTTTGCCCGACACGCACGAGGTCGTCACGGTGACCCGCGAACCCAGGGCGATCGTCGAGGTGACCGTGGCCTTGCCCCCGCTGGTGCTTGCCGACGCGGTGAAGAGGCCGTAACCGCTGGTCACCGAGCCGGTCCTCCAGCCGGAGCTGGCGATCGGGTCGGCGTAGGAGACGCCGTAGGCGGTATCACCTGCTGCGGCGAACGACGGGGAACCGGTCGCCAGGAGTAGTCCGGTTGCTCCGACGACCGTTACGACCGAGCCGGCGAACACGGCGCTGTTGCGCTTCATCGAGGTTCTCACTGTCCGTTGGCTGATCGTCACTTGAACGCGGAGAAGAACGCGGCACCGTTCGGGGTACCGACACCGGTCACGTTGTCCCAGCGAGGGCCGCTGACCAGGTTCTCAGGTTTGGCGTCCAGACCAACGACGTACCCCTGGTTGGGCACGACCTGACCGGCCGCGTTGTGCGCGTTGTAGAACACGCCCGACTTACCCGGGTAGTTGATGTCCTTGATCGCGGAGGTTCCGGCCAGCTTGTAGAAGATGGGCGCGGCGAGGCCGACCTTGGAATTGTTCTTCTTCTTGGCCAGGCCCACCATCGCCGCGACGATCGGCGACGCCAGGCTGGTCCCGCCGACGCTGGCGTAGACCGGCTGGTTGCCGTTGTTCATGTCCAGGAACCGGATGGTGTAGCCGGTGCCCGGGTCAGCCAACGCCGAGACGTCGGGTACGGCGCGGCGGGTGTAGCTGCCGACCTTGCCCTTCTGCCAGGACGGCTGCGCGTACGACGCGCTCTGCCCACCGCCGGCGCCCTTCACCGGCAGGAATTTCGCGGTGAACGTGAGGTCGGTGATGCCGGTGGTGGTGCTGGTCTTCGGCTGCCGGAAGAAGCGGTTCTCCCAGCCGGCCGCCACGGTCTGGACGCCCTTGGCGGTCAGGCCGATCGCCGTACCTCCGACTGCGGTCGTGTAGTTGCTCGACGCGGGCAGGCCGACGCCCGCGTAGCCCTGGACCTTGGTCTCGCTGATGGGCAGCGTGGTGTTGTTGCCGCTGTCGCCCGAGGAGGCGAACGTGCTGATGCCGGTCAAGGATGCCTGCAACATCGGACGGTCCCAGGCCGCCTTGGTGGCCGCGGTCTCGCCCCGGTCACTGCCGGTGCCGAACGACATCGAGATGGTGGTGACCTGGTGGGCGGTCACCATCTTCTGCAACGTTGCGGTCAGCGGTGCGTCTTCACAGGAGCCTGCGTCGTAGTAGTGGATGGTCGCGTTGGGGGCGATCGCATGGGTGGACTGCACGTCCAACGCCTGCTCGACGTTGACGCCCAGGGGGTCGCACTCCACCGGGATCTTCTTGCCGGCGCTGAACACCTTGTAGTTGGCGGCGGCCAACTGCGGGAAGCCGGCATCCTTCATGTAGGCATTGGTCTGCGCCAGGATCGACTTGTCGTTTCCCCACAGCAGGATGCCGAGGGTGGGCTTCTGCGCGGAGACCGGGGCGCTGCCGTAGATCTTCTGCAGGTCCTGGGGGATGTATCCGCAGATCGCGTTGGACATCACGCCGTACTTCTTGGCCTTGGGGTAGAGGTGGTCGCCCCAGTAGTACGCGCAGTTGGCGCTGCCATCGGTCGCACCGTTCGCGCTCGGGGTCACCTTCGCGCTGGCCTTGGAGGTGCGCAGCGCCGAGCGGGTTGCGTTCAGACCGCGCGCGTTCAGCGGCTCCTTCTTGGCGAGGGTGCTCAGCCCGGCGACCGCGATGACGCCGCTGGATTTGGCGATCGTCGGGTCGGTGTTCGGTGCCAGCCCGGAGACGGCGCCCAGCTTGGCCCGCTCGATGCGCACGGACAGCGACTTGTTCACCGTGCCGACGGTGCTGGTGACGAAGACCTGACCGGCGTCGCGGCTGACGTACGTCACGCGGTAGCCGTTGGCCTTCGCCCACGCCGCGGCCTTGTCGACCGCGGCCTGGCTCGCACCGAACCGGCGGGTGTACTCGGCCGGGCTGAGCACGACACCCTTGGCGGCCAGCGACTGCGCCTCGGCCTGGTTGGGCAGCGGCACCAGCAGGCTGAGCGACATCGAGGTCCCCGCAGCAGCGTCACCCTGGCGCAGTACTGGCGACTGGCCCGGTCCGGTGATGACCCGTCCCGATCCGACCAGGACGGACGAGCCACCCCCGGTGTCGGCCGCGATCGAGGCGGCGGCGGGCAGCATTGCTGCAGTGGTGGCAACCAGGGTGACGGTTGCGATCCGGCGGCGGTTCATTCAGGCACGACCTTCGTTGGCGAACGCGTTGTGGGGGTTTATGCAGGCGACACATAGCGCGCCGACAGGTACCGACCCTAGCGGCCTGAGCACTGCCACCGCCGCCGGCTCCGACAACGTTTAGATATCGGCCCGGTCGACCTGGTCCTGCAACGGCCGCAGGCGCGCCAGTTGGTCGAGAAAAGCGTCCACCTGCAGGGCGTCATAGCCCCGGGCGGTCCGGCGGGGCGGATAGAAGAGCACCGTCTCGATGTCAGGCAGCTGCTCCCCGCGGGCCATTGCGACCAGGACCTTGTCGAGGAAATCGTCGACCTCGTGCTCCTCGTAGGCGCGCTTCCCGGTGCGGGTGGCGAACCGCGAATCGCGCACCCAGTCCTGCTGCGCCGGCGTCCAGCGCAGCCGCGTCACGCGAGTGCTCCCGTCGCTCGGTGCGGCGGTGGGAGCCTCCGGCTGCAACCGGTCGACCAGATCCTGTTGCCATAGGTAGACCTGCCGCAGGAATCCGTCCACTGAATCCACGGCCAGTCCGCCGACCAGCGGGACCCGGCGGATCGCCGTACCGGCAATGTCGGGCAGTTGGCCACCCCGCTCCATGGTGAGGGCGATCCGATCCAGTTGCCGCTCGACGTCATCGCGCACGTAACCACCCCGCTCGGGCGGGAAAACCGCGGACCGGACGACCGCGATCTGATCGGCGGACCAGGGCAGGGACGGCATAGGGACAGTCTGGCACCGTAGGGTTGCCGATATGCGTGTCCTGGTCTCCGGCGGTGCCGGCTACATCGGATCCCATACCGTGCTCGCGCTGATCGCCAGCGGGCACGACGTTGTGATCGCCGACGACTTCAGCAACAGCAAACCGACCGTGCTGCCCCGCCTGGAGGCGCTGTCGGGTACGTCGATCCCCCTCTACAGCGTGGATCTCACCGATCCGGACAAGACCGAGCAGATCTTCGCCGAGCAACCGATCGATGCGGTGATCCACTTCGCCGGCCTGAAGGCCGTCGGCGAATCGGTGGCCAAACCGTTGGAGTACTACCGCAACAACCTGGACTCCACGTTCTCCCTGCTCACCGCGATGCGGCGGCACGGGGTGGGTCAGTTGGTGTTCTCCTCCTCGGCGACCGTCTACGGGGACAACGCCCCTGTCCCGTACGTCGAGACCTACGAACCGCTGTCCGCCGCCTCCCCCTACGGCCGGACCAAGGTCATGATCGAGCACGTGCTGTCCGACACCGCACGGGCCACCGACGGACTGCGGGTGGCGATGTTGCGCTACTTCAACCCGGTCGGTGCCGACGCCAGCGGTCAGATCGGCGAGGACCCGCAGGGCACCCCGAACAACCTGATGCCCTATATCGCGCAGGTCGCGGTAGGCCGCCGTCCGTCACTGACGGTCTACGGCAACGACTACCCGACAGCCGACGGCACCTGCGAGCGCGACTACATCCACGTCACCGATCTGGCGACCGGCCACGTGGCGGCGTTGAACCATCTCTCCTCGATGCAGGAGCCGGTGCGGGCGTTCAACCTGGGCACCGGCACGGGCACCTCGGTGCTGGAGTTGCTGCACGCCTTCGAGCGAGCGGTCGGCCGTGAGCTGCCGTGGGAGTTCGGTCCCCGTCGGCCCGGTGACCTGCCGGCCTACTGGGCCGACCCCACGCGGGCGCAGACCGAGTTGGGCTGGCACGCCACGAAAACCATCGATGACATGTGCGCCGACACCTGGCGCTGGCAGTCCGAGAACCCAAACGGTTTCCCGGACTGAGCGGTCGCGGCGGCCCGACGCACGTGCACTTTGTGCCGCAAACAGGGGTCGCGACCCGGAAACGCAGCCCCACTGGCGCACTTTGTGCCGCAAACGTGGTGTCACAACCACCGCAGCTGGCGACCCTCACGCGGCTTTGCGGCCGGGGAAGAACCGACGCCATTCATCCGACGAGATGCGCGCTGCGAGACCACGTTCCCGCAGACGCCTGACGAGCACATTCAGAGCTTCGGCGGGCTCCTTGTACAGATCGTGATCGGTGACGGTAATCAGACCCCACCCCTCGGTCTCGAACCAGCGGCGGCGGCGAATGTCCCATTGCCACTGCTTCGAAGACTCGGCATGCTGCCGCCCGTCGTACTCGAAGCCCACCTTCTGCTGGCGATAGCCCATGTCCAGGCGGTAGCGGACGTCACCTGAGGGATACCGGAACACCAGGTTCACGTCAGGTTCCGGCAGCCCAGCCAGTACGGCAAGCAGACGTGAGCGTGTCTCCCGCGGCGATTCGACTCCGGCGCGCACAAGCCCGGCCGCACGGCGCGCCAGCGCCGTCTGCTTGCCGCGGTACTGAGCCGCGTGGGCACGCAACAGTTGTTCGGTGACAGCGCCGCACTTGACCAGCGAGTCACCTAACGCCGTCAGTTCGACGAGGTCCAGGTCCGCGGCCAGTTCACAGAAGGTCTGCGCCGGCGAGGTCACCACCCGGCCGTCCACGCGGACCACATGAGGGCTCTGGGTACGGCGAGCGTCCACTCCCGCGAGCCGCAACTGTCGGTGCGGCGGCGGGTTGAGGTGCACGGAGCTGGAGTAGGGCGCGATCCCGCGCCAGACCGCAGCCGCCGAGTGTCGAGCGACGACAGCGGGTTGGGGTGCGAGCAGGAGCGCAGCGTCGAGCCTCATCCATTGCGAGGGCTGATGTCGTGCATCGGCGTAGACCCCGCGCAGAACCTTGCGGTACTTCGGCCCGCGCAGTTGATCGGGGCTGATCCCCGCGGCGATTGCTTCGGCGCGGGTCATCAGTCCGAATCGACGGCTCGGCAGCTGCTTCATCGCTGCATTCTGTGGGGTTGGCGACTCGGCGGGGCGCGGTTATCCACAGAGGCGACGGCACGAGCCGCGGGACCCCGATAACTCTCTTTTGCATGTTGTGTCGCATCTGGGGTCTGGTGATAGTCGAGGAGGGCCCAATTCCGCACATTGTGCCGCGAACGGGGGGAACGGTCCTAGCATCGGCAACATGACCTTCGACGCAGCGGCCACCTGGCCGGACCTGTTCGAGGGCTTGACCGCGGAGCAGAAGTCTTCGGTCGATGAAGCCCTCACCGCGCTGACCTCCGACGGCTACGAGCCCGGCAAGGACGAGGTGGCCAGCATCATCGATGGCGCCAAGCAGACCTCGATCGCTTCCTTCGGTTCACCGGCACCCTCCACGGACGAGGGCTCCGGGGCCGTCTCCTGGTAGCGGCTACATCTGCTCCGGGGTCTCGATTCCGAGCAGTGACAGCCCGGTCTGCAGCACCTGCAACGTCAGGGCGCACAGGGCCAGGCGGGAATCCCGCACGGCCGGATCTTCGGCTTTGAGGACCGGGCAGTGCTCGTAGAACGCGGTGAACGTCTGCGCCAGGTCGAACAGGTAGGCCGCGAGGCGGTGCGGCTCCAGGGTCTCCCCCACAGCAGCCACGACTGATCCGAAGTCCAGCAACTTCAGTGCCAGCGCGCGCTCGGCCGGCTCGACCAGCACGATCGGACCATCGAAGGCCACCGCATCCGCCCGACCGAGGATCGAGCGGATCCGGGTCGCGGCGTACTGCAGGTAGGGCCCGGTATTGCCTTGCAGCGCAACCATTCTGTCCAGGTCGAAGGTGTACTCGCTGTCGTGCGCGACGGACAGGTCGGCGTACTTGATGGCGGCCACTCCGACCTGCTGGGCGATGACGACACGCTCGTCGTCCGGCAGGTCGGGACGAGACTCGGCCACCACCTGTGCCGCACGGTCCAACGCCGCATCCACCAGCGACTGCAGACTCACCAGATCACCGGACCGGGTCCGCAACAACTTGCCGTCAGCGCCCAGGACCGAACCGATCTGCACGTGGATCGGTTCGGTGTCGACGATCCAGCCCGCCTTGTCGGCGGTCTCCCACACCATACGGAAGTGCAGGTTCTGCGGTGCGCCCACGACGTACAGTGTCCGATCCGCTTTGAGGTCAAGGGAACGATGCCGGATGGTCGCCAGATCCGTTGTGCCGTAACCGTATCCGCCGTCTGACTTGCGGACGATCAGCGGCACCGGTTTGCCTTCGCGACCGGTGTAGCCGTCAAGGAAGACGCACAACGCACCATCGCTGATGGTGGCAATCCCCTTCTCCTGCAATTCATCACAGATACCGGCGAGTTCGTCGTTGTACGTCGATTCGCCGGCCAGGTCGTTGTCGCCGAGGGTGATATCCAGCTCGGCGTAGACCCGGCGCAGGTAGGCCATCGACAGGTCGATGAGTCGCTGCCAGATGGCCAACGTCTCGGGGTCGCCGGACTGCAGCAACGTCACGCGCTTGCGCGCCCGCGCATCGAACCCCGGATCGCCGTCGAACTTTTCCCGCGCGTGGCGATAGAACGCGTTGGGGTCGGTGGTCAGCAGGTCCGCTTCGGCCGCATCGGACTCCAGCAAATGCTCGACCAACATGCCGAACGGCGTACCCCAGTCGCCGACGTGGTTCTGCCGGATCACGTCGTGCCCGATGAACTCCATCGTCCGCGCCAGGGAGTCGCCCACGACGGTGGTGCGCAGGTGACCGACGTGCATCTCCTTGGCGATGTTCGGGGAGGAGTAGTCGACGACCACCCGCTGCACCGGCACGTCCGGCAGACCCAGCTTCGGGTCGGCCAACTCGCGGCCGGCGGCGTCGGCGATCCAGGTCGTCATGAGCGTGACGTTCAGGAAGCCCGGGCCGGCGATCTCGACGCTCTCGATGAGTTCCGGCGCGTGCAGGTGCTCGACGATCGCGGCCGCGATGTTGCGCGGCGGCTGGCCGAGCCGTTTACCCAGGGCCATGGCCGCGTTGACCTGCAGGTCGGCGCTGGTCTGCTTCTTGTTGGCCGGTCGCACCACCGGGTCCACCTGCGCGAACTCCGGTCCGAACGCTGCCACGAGGGCGTCCTGGACCGCGCTGGTGAGGGCAACGGCGGGGTCGACGGTCATGGGCTCAAGGTTAGGGCGGGGCCGGGTCGTCCTTCGAATCGGTTTCGTGACAGCCTCGAATGGTGCGTCTGGATCCTGTCCGCCGTCTGGTGTTCCCCGCGCCTGCGCCCGTTGCCTTCGAACCCGCCGCCCCTGCCCGCCTTGTGCACTGGGCCGGCGGCGCCATGCTGCACGCCGACGTGGGCTCGGAGCTGACCGTGCTGCACTTCCACGGCAACGGCGACGACCTCCGCTCCTGCCAGCCCCTGGTCGCGAGCGTGGCCGGCCAGGGCGTCAGCATGGCCGTTGTCGAATACCCGGGGTACGGCGTGTTGTCGGGCCAGCAGACCACCGCCCCCGGGTTGCTGGCGGCCGCGCGGGCCGCCGCGGCACGGATCCCGGGCCGCGTCGTACTCTCCGGGTTCTCCTTGGGCACAGCGGTCGCCACTGTCCTGGCGGCCGACGGGGTCGGGGAGCGACTGGTCCTGACGGCACCGTTCACCTCGTCGCGGGAGCTGGTGCGGGATAAGTGGTTGCAGGCGTTCTGGCCGGTGTTCCGCGACCGTTTCGACAGCGCCTCCCTCGCTCCCTCCATCAGCATCCCGGCGCTGGTGCAACAGGGCGATCGGGACCGGGTGCTGCCCTTCAGCCACGGCCAGCGCCTCGCAGGACTGCTGCAGGATGCGGTGTTCCGCCCGCTGCCCGGTCGTGGGCACGGCGACCTCGACCCACTGATCGCCGACGCGGTCGTGCGGGCCGCGACCGTTCCCGACGAGTCATGGCGCGAGATTCCCGCTCCCTGACAGGGCATCCGCCGATAGCATCGCGGCACTGCCCAACCCCCGGGAGCCACGAGTGTCATCCGAACCGTCCGCCGAAACCGCTTCGACGAACCTCGCCAGCCGCATCCTCATGGTGCTCGCGACCATTCTCACGGCTGCCGCCATGCTCGCGGGGCTGGCCAACTTCGAACTGCTCAACGGCAACCGTTTCGCCGGTCACGCCGATGACATCCGCAAGGACCCGGCGGTCGCCAGCGCGTTGGGGGTGATCGTCACCGACAAGATCATCACGGCCAACACCAACCTCGCCGCCCTGCGGCCCCTGGTGCAGAGCACGACGACCTCGGTTATCGAGAGTGACGCGGCCGGGCCCGTTTTCCGTAGCGCCGTCCGGCCGTTGCACCAGTACCTCACCTCTGACAGCGACAGCCAGGTCCTGCTGCAGGCCGCCGACATCGCCGCGATCTCGATCTCCGCCCTGAAGGAGTTCAAACCGGACCTGGTCGCCAACGTGCCGGCGGATCTCGACGTCACGTTCTCCTCGATCGGTTCGCAGTCCTTCGCCGCGCACACGCTGCAGGCGGCTCGGTGGGTGCGGGTGCTGTCCTGGTTGCTGCCGCTGTTGGCCGCGCTGTGCCTGCTGGGCGCTGTGCTGCTCGGACGCCGCACCTGGCGATCCGCCGGCTTCACCGCGGGACGTGTGCTGCTTTGGGCCGCAGGGGTTTTCGGCGGACTCGTCGCGATCGGAGTCATCGCCAACGCCATCTTCACCCCGAAGGGCCTGGTCCCGGCGGTGGCGTCCGCTGCCTGGTCGACGATGGTCGTCCCGACCGCCATCCTGACCCTCATCGTCGGGTTTGCCGGCCTGGTGCTGATCGGCTGCGCGCGCACCCTGCCGGTGCGCAACCTGCGCGAATTCGACGGGTGGGCGCTGCGGGCCGTGCGCTCGCGGCCCACCACACCGGCCGGCTGGGGGCTGCGGGTCGTCGGTCTCGGGCTCCTCGGCGTACTCATGGTGCTGCGCCCGGCCATGGTGATCCAGTTCCTGGTCGCCCTCGCCGGGGTTCTGCTGATCACCTACGTACTGTGCGAGGTCCTGATCTCGGCGTACGAGGCCGCGAGCGAGCGCGGCCTGGCACCCAGGTTCCTGGCGGGCATCCGCCGCAACGGCGCGCGGATCCTGGCCGGGCTGGCGGCGTTGGCGCTGCTGGTGTCGGTGACCGTCTTCGCCTGGCCGCAGAGTACGTCGATCGCGGCCGAGAGCGGGCCCGCGGACGAGCGCTGCAACGGCTGGGTGCAGTTGTGCGACCGGCCCTACAACGATGTGTCCTTCGAGGCCAGCCACAACTCGATGAGCGCACTGGACGAGAACTACTTCCTGGCCGAACAGCCCAACGGCATCATCGGCCAGTTGAACGCCGGCGTGCGGGTCTTCCTGATCGACAGCTGGTACGGCCAGGCCACCAACCGCCCCGGTGTCATCGCCAACTCCGATGCCACCCGGGCGCAGGCGGTCGCCCAGGCGAACGAGACGTTCGGTGCGAGCACGGTGCAAAGTGCGCTGCGCCTGCGCAACTCGCTCAACGTGAAACCGGAGGGACCCATCGGGCTCTACCTGTGTCACGAGTTGTGCGAGCTGGGGGCGACCGACTGGCCGAAGGTGATGGGTCAGGTCAAGACGTGGATGGACCGGCACCCGCGCGAGGTCGTGACGTTCTTCGTGCAGGACGTCGTCTCCCCTGCAGATGTCGCCAAGATGCTGGGTGACGTCGGGCTGTCCGACAGGCTCTACACGCCGCCGGCCAAGGGCCAGGACTGGGCGAACCTCGGCCAGATGATCTCCAGCGGCAAACGCCTGGTGTGGTTGCAGGAGAACAAGGTCGACACGGCGGCCTACCCGTGGATGCTCGATGGGCAGACCTGGTCGCAGGACACCGAGTACACCAACCCGAGCGTGTCCTCATTCAGCTGCGCCCTCAAACGCGGTGAGCCCGACAACCCGATCTTCCTGATGAACCACTGGTTGAGCGGGTTCAGCAGCCTGCAGGCGGACGCCAAGAAGGTCAACGCCCGCTCGGTGCTGCTGCCGCTGGCGCAGAAGTGCGAAGAGGAGCGTGGCCAGATCCCCAACTACGTCGCGGTCAACTACTACAACCTGGGTGACCTGAAGTCAGTGGTGCAGACCCTCAACGGACTGGACTGACATGGTTTCCCGGATTGTCGCCGGCATCCTGGCAGTCCTGGGCGTGCTGCTGCTCGTCGTCGGGATGCTGGCTGGCTTCACCCGCTACGAGGTGCTGGACAGCGCGCGGTTCACGGCCACCGCCGACCAGGTCCGCAAGGATCCGGAGGTCGCCAAACAACTGGGCATCGTCGTCACCGACCGGATCGTGGCCGCCAACCCGAACCTGCGGCTGCTGCGTCCGCTGGTCCAACGCACCGCGACCTCGGTCATCACCCAGGACTCGTTGACCCCGTTGGTCCAGGGTGCGGTCCAGCCACTGCACCAGGCGATCGTCAACGGCGACGCGAGCGATGCGGCGCTGCAACTGAACAAGGTCGGCGCCGAGGTCGTCGAGGGGCTGCGCACCGTCCGGCCCGATCTGCAGATCTCGGCACCCGCGGACCTGACCGTCGGGCAGCAGGCGCTCGGCGCGCAGCAGGCGTTGGAGCAGATCGCCAAAGTCTCCGGCTGGGTCACGCTCGCGTCTTGGCTCAGTCCACTCATCGGCGTACTCCTCCTGGCCCTGGCCGGTGCTCTGCGCGGGGGCATACGGGGCGCTATCCGGTGGGTCGGCGGCGGATTGATCGGTGCGGCAGTGCTGCTCGCGATCGCCACCGGTCTCGGGACGCTGGCCGCCGACTCCCTCACGGCCACCTCCGTGGCCACCGCGGCCGCCAAAGCGGGGTGGCCGCACCTGTCGCCCACGCTGTGGATGCTCGCCGGAGCCGTGGCCGTGATCGGTGTGGTCGTGACCGCCGCCAGCCATCTGCGCAGGGACCCACAACGCGGTTAGGTCGCACTTCCTATGCAGCGCGCAAAATCCGGGAGTAGCTTCTACTACAGCGTGTAGTAGAAGACACCAAGGATCGGCTGTGCGCAGCCGCAGGACACATGGGGAGAAACCATGGATGCACATACCGCGCTAGACCTCGCGCGATGGCAGTTTGCGATCACCACCGTCTACCACTTCCTCTTCGTACCGGTGACGATCGGCCTGTCCTTCGTGGTCGCGGTCTTCCATACGTTGTGGATCACCAAGCGTGACCCGCAGTGGATGCGGTTGAGCAAGTTCTTCGGCAAGCTCTTCACGATCAACTTCGCGCTCGGCCTGGTGACGGGCATCGTGCAGGAGTTCCAGTTCGGGATGAACTGGAGCGACTACTCCCGCTTCGTCGGTGACATCTTCGGTGCGCCGCTGGCCATCGAGGCGCTGCTCGCGTTCTTCCTCGAGTCCGTCTTCCTGGGGTTGTGGATCTTCGGCTGGGGCCGGATCCCGGAGAAGTTGCACGCCGCGACGATCTGGCTGGTGCACATCGGCACCGTTCTGTCGGCGTACTTCATCCTGACGGCGAACTCGTTCATGCAGAACCCGGTCGGCTACAAGAACAACCCCGAGACCGGGCGCGCCGAGCTCACCGACTTCTTCGCGGTGCTGACCAACAAGGTCCAGTTGGTGACCTTCCCGCACGTGATCTTCTCTGCCTACCTGTGTGGTGGCGCTTTCGTCCTGGGTGTCGCCGCCTGGCTGGTGTGGCGCAACAAGGAGCACGCAGACAGCTCGATGTACCGCAAGGCCGCCAAGTTCGGTGCCTGGATGACGCTGGTCGCCGGTCTGGGTGTGGTCATCTCCGGTGACGCGCAGGGCAAGATCATGACCGAGGTGCAGCCGATGAAGATGGCCTCCGCCGAGGCGCTGTACTACAGCCAGGACGGCGCCCCCTTCTCCATCCTCACCATCGGCAGCCTCAACGGCCAGGAGGAGAAGATCGCCATCACCGTGCCGAAGCTGTTGTCCTTCCTGGGCACCGGAAGCTTCAACGGTCACATCCAGGGCATCAACGACCTGGAGAAGGAGTACCAGGCCAAGTACGCCAGCGACCCGCTGACCCGGGCCGAGAGCTACACCCCGACCATCCCGCTGACCTACTGGTCGTTCCGGTTGATGATGGGATTCGGCTTCGCGGCTATGGCGATCGCCATCGTGGCCCTGTGGTCGCTGCGCAAGAGCAACTGGGACAATTCGCTGACCAACCGGTGGTGGAAGTGGCTGGGCCTGGCCGTGCTGCTCTTCCCCATCCTGGGCAACAGCTTCGGGTGGATCTTCACCGAGGCCGGCCGCCAGCCGTGGATCGTCTTCGGCCTGCTGACCACGTCCAACGGCGTCAGCCCCAGCGTGGGTCCGTGGACCGTGCTGCTCTCGCTGGTCGGGTTCACCCTCCTGTACGGCGTGCTGGCCGTCATCGAGGTCGGGCTCACCTTGCGCTACGCGAAGGCGGGTGCGCCGCCGTTCGACGATCCGTTCGAGGACTCGGACGACGACTCCGACGACGCCGACAAACAACTGTCCTTCGCCTACTGACACTGCGGATCGGATAAGGAGACAACATCATGGGTCTGCAGGAGTTCTGGTTCCTGATCATCGCGGTCCTCTGGATCGGCTACTTCACCCTGGAAGGTTTCGACTTCGGTGTCGGCATGGCACTGCCGGTGCTCGGCCGCGGGCCGGACGCCGAGCGGCGCAAGCGGGTGATGCTCAACACGATCGGCCCGGTCTGGGACGGTAACGAGGTCTGGTTGCTGACCGCAGGTGGCGCGACGTTCGCCGCCTTCCCGGAGTGGTACGCCACGCTGTTCAGCGGCTTCTACCTGGCGCTGTTCCTGATCCTGGTCGCCTTGATCATCCGGGCGCTCGGCTTCGAGTACCGCGGCAAGCGGGACAGCGACGCCTGGCGACGCGGATGGGACTGGTGCATCGCCATCGGCTCCTACCTGCCGGCGCTGCTGTGGGGTGTCGCCTTCACCAACATCGTGCGGGGTGTCCCGATCGACGCCCAGCACGAGTACACCGGCAACCTGTTCACACTTCTGAACCCGATCGCCCTGCTCGGCGGTCTGATGACGCTGACGGTCTTCTTCCTGCACGGGTTGAACTTCATCTCGCTGAAGACGACCGGGCAGATCCGGCAGGACGCGCAGGCGCTGGCGACCAAGGTCTGGGTCGTCGCGGCCGTCATCACCGTGGCGTTCATGTTGATCATCAACATCGAGAAGGGTTCGCTCTGGAGCTGGCTGTCCTTCCTGGTCGCCGTCATCGCCTGTGTCGGAGGCTTTGTCGCCCACCTGGCCGATCGTGAGGGGTGGGCCTTCACCGGCACCTTCCTGGCGATCGCCTTCGTGGTGGCCTCGTTGTTCTTCGCGCTGTTCCCCGACGTGATGCCTTCGAGCACCAACCCGGCCTACTCGCTGACGATCTACAACGCCTCCAGTAGTCACCTCACGCTGCAGATCATGACGGTGGTCGCGGTGATCTTCACCCCGATCGTGTTGCTCTACCAGGGCTTCACCTACTGGATGTTCCGCAAGCGCATCTCGGTCGACAACATCCCGCCGGCCCAGGACGAGCGGGACCTTGCGACCGTTTGATCCCCGGCTGGTCAAGCAGGTCCCGGCCACCCGCCTGCCCGTCGCGGTCATCGCGGCGCTGGGGGTGGTGGCCGGGATCCTTGCTGTCGCCCAGGCATTCGCCATCGCCGCACTGGTGGTCGCGGTCGTGCACGGCCATGACCTGCGTACGCCCGCGATCGCCGTACTCGCCCTGCTGATCGGGCGCGGATTGGTCACCGGCGCAGGCGATCTGGCCGCCGCGTGGGCGGGCAGCCGGATCAGTGCGGCGCTGCGGGAGCGCTTCCTGGCCGGGACCTTGCAGCAACCAGCCGACGAGCGGGCCGACTCCGGCACCCTGGTCACGCTGGCCACCGCCGGCGCTGCCAGCGTTGAGCCGTACGTCGCTCGCTACCTGCCCGCGCTCATCACCTCCGCGGTGGTGCCGCCCCTGGTCCTGGTGGCGTTGCTGGTCACCGACTGGCCCAGCTTCCTGATCGTGGTCCTGACCCTGCCGCTGCTGCCGTTGTTCGCTGCCCTGATCGGGCGGCACACCCAGGCCCAGGTCGACAAGCGCTGGGCCGCTTCGAACCGCCTGGCCGGGCACTTCCTGGACGTGATGCGCGGTCTGCCGACCCTGGTGGGCTACCAGCGCGCCGAGCACCAGGTCGGTGTCGTCGCCCAGGTCAGCGATCAGCACCGCAAAGCAACCAACCGCACGCTGCGCACCGCCTTCCTGTCCTCGGCCGCACTGGAGTTGCTGGCCACGATCTGTGTGGCGATGGTCGCGGTCGCGGTGGGTCTGCGGCTGGCCGGCGGGCACATGCTGCTCGGCGTCGGATTGACCGCGATCCTGCTTGCGCCCGAGGCGTATTGGCCGATCCGGCGGGTCGGTCAGGAGTTCCACACCGCCGCTGACGGCGTGCAGGCGATTGATGCATTGCTGGCCGAGGCGCCCGTGCCCACCGAGCCGCCCGCCGCTGGGCTGCTCACCGCCACCGATCTGACCTACCGCTACCCCGGCACCGAGCGCGACGTCATCAGCGACCTGTCGATCTCCCTCGAGCCGGGGCTGACCGCCATCGTGGGCGAGTCCGGTGCGGGCAAGACGACCCTGCTTGAGTTGCTGGCCGGGCTGCGGACGCCGACGAGCGGCACCGTGCAGGGTCCGCGTACCCATCTGGTCACGCAGCGACCGCTGCTGATCCCCGGCACTGTCGCAGACAACCTGCGGCTGGGCAACGACGCGTCGGCCGCGGACCTGCGAACGGTTATGCAGCACACCGGTTTTGACGCCGTTGTCGCATCGCTACCTGCTGGTCTGGACACCCCCGTCGGCGATGACGGGTCCGGTCTGTCCGCCGGGCAGCGGGGCCTGCTGGCCCTCACGCGGGCCGTCCTGGACCCGACCGCCGTGATCCTGCTGGACGAACCCACCGCGCACCTGGACACCTCGGTCAGCGCCGGCGTCGAGGACGCGCTGCGCACCTTGTCCCAGGGCCGCACCATCGCTGTGGTCACCCACGACCCGATGCTCACGATGTACGCCGATCGCGTCGTCACCGTGCCGGTCACCCCGTCCGCTGAACCGGTGACCGTGCCGAGCGCCGGCGCTGTGGCGGAAGCGCATCAGCCTCTGGCGCAACCGAGTTCGCCGGAGCCGTCGATCCCGCAGCGGCGGCCGGTGCTCTGGCCGGCCAAGGGTGTCGTGCCTGCAGCGTTGGTCGGCTCGTTGGCCACGATGTGCGGGGTCGCCCTCACTGCCACCTCCGGCTGGTTGATCGTGCAGGCCAGTCTGCGACCGGTCGTCCTGACGTTGCTGGTCGCGATCGTGGCCGTGCGCACCTTCGGCATCGGCCGGCCGGTGCTTCGCTACACCGAGCGGTTGCTGTCGCACAACGCCGCCCTGCGCGACCTCACTCTTCGCCGCACAGCGCTGTTCGCCCGGTTGATCCCCCTGACCCCGGCCCGGCTGGGCCGTCAGCGGCGCGGGGACGTGCTGAACCTGGCCGTGCACGACCTGGACGACGAGGTCGACGCACAGGTCCGGGTACTGGTCCCGGCGATCGGCACCGCGCTGACGCTGTTGATCGCGATCGTCGTCGCGACGGCACTGCTGCCGGTCACCGGTCTGGTGTTGTTGGCGATCGCCCTAGTGGTGCTGATCGTGGGAGTTCTCGATTTTCTGCTGGAGCGGCGGGCCCAGCCCTCGGTCCTGGAGGCCCGCAGCGACATCGGCGCCGTTGCGGAGCTCGCAACCTCGAATGCGACTGCGCTGCAAGGAATCCACGCGCAGCAGCCGGTGCTGGCGCGACTGCGGGAAGCCCAGACACGCAGCGCCCGGGTCAGCCTCACGGCGGCGACCGCCCGCGCCACTGGCGACACATTGAGCCTGATCACCGTCGGTATCGCGACCGTCGCCGTCGCTGTGCTGGCCGGGCACGCCGTCTCCGACCAGCGCATCTCGCTTCCGGTGGCGGGTCTGCTGACGCTGCTCCCGGTGGCCCTGACCGATGTCCTGACCAGTGTGCCGGACATCGTGAACGCCCTGTGCCGCAGCCTGATTGCGCGGCGCAGGCTGGTGACGTTGACCGATCAGGAGCCAGCGGTGCGGGATCGCAGCGCGGCCTCGACACCGCCGGTACCTCAGCATCCGGTGCTCGAACTGGCGCAGGTCAACGCCTCGTGGGACGACGTACACGATGCGTTGCGGCACGCCGACCTGCGGGTGGCACCTGGTGAGCACATCGCCCTGGTGGGAGACAACGGGACCGGCAAGTCGACCGCGTTGGCCGTGCTCGCGCGGCAACTGGAACCCACGGCCGGTCGCTACACCATCGACGGGGTGGAGGTGGGCACCTGGGCCCCGGACGACGTACGTCGATTGGTCGCCCTCGTGGACGACGAGCCGCACGTCTTCGCCGGCTCGGTGCGCGCCAACCTGTTGTTGGCCCGGCCGCACGCGACCGACCACGAAGTCACCAGCGCCCTCATCGACGCGGGTCTGGGTCATTGGCTGGGCGGTCTGCCGCACGGCCTGGACACCATGCTCGGCACCGGACAGCGAGGCGTTTCCGGCGGTGAACGGACCCGGTTGGCGATCGCACGAGCGGTGCTGTCCGGGCGGCCCGTGGTGCTGCTGGACGAGCCCGTTGCGCACCTGGACGTGCCCACCGCACGGTCCGTGCTCAGTGACGTCCAGGTGGCTTTGCGAGAATCCTCTCTCGTGATCGTCTCCCACCAGCAGATCGGCCTCGAGGGCTGCGACCGGGTCGTCGCCCTCCGGGATACCGCAGAGGCGACCCACTCATGAGCCGTCGATCCACCCTCGGTGATCTCGAACGCCAACTCATGGATGTCCTGTGGGAGGCCGAGCCGGGCGCTCGTCTGTCGTCGCGTCAGGTCCAGGAACTCATGGATCCTACGCAGGAGCGGGCCTACACGACGATCAAGACGGTGCTGGATCGGCTGGTCGAGAAGGGTGTCGTGCAACGGCACCGCGACGGGCGGATCTGGCGCTACCGGGCCAGGGCCAGCCGGCAGTCCCTCACCGCCGAATCGCTGCGCTCCGTCCTCGGTGACATCGAGAGCAGTGACCGCAGTACGACGCTGCTGCGTTTCCTCGAAGGCGTCGAGCAGGCCGACCGGGCCGAGTTGCGACGGCTGCTGGATCAGGTGGAAGCAACTGACCGTCCGGCGTGACTGTGCGGGGCTATGGTTCGGCTATGAATCTGCGCCGTTGCACGGGTGCCGTCGCTGTCGCCTTCGCCCTGGTCGGATCCCTTGCGGGATGCGGCAGCCAACACCTCACCGGCGCAGGCACCGCCGCTGCCACCGCGACCTCCACTTCGGTCGTGCCGCCAACCGCGCAGCGCAGCGCCACCGAGTTGGTCAAGGCGATGCGGGCCTCGACCGCAACGGCGACGTCGTTCCAAGCGACCGGGACGATCAAACTCGACTTCAGCAGTGTCCAGGCCGAATCGACCGACGCCGCAGCGGATCCCACGAGTTCGGACGACCCCTACGCCAGCTATCTGCCCTCGGATGCGTCGCCTGCAACTACCCAACCCCCCGACGTCATGAAAGTCGACGTCGCGGGGCAGACGAACGGCACCGGGTTGCGGCTGACCACGTCGCACGACGGCGGCACCAGCACCATGATGGTCGTCGCCGACACCGTGTACTTCCGGGGTGACAAGACGTTTTTCGACGACAACGGCACCGTCAGTTACGACGACAATTCCGGACAGACCAGTAGTTCGCCCTCACGCCTGGCCGAGTACGCCGATCAGTGGATCTCCACCCCGGTCGCTCTGGCCACGAACCCACATTTCAAGGGGACGCTGAAGCAACTGCTGGACGAGACCATCTCCACCAAGGCGTGGCCTGACGCCAAGGTCGCTGCTGCAACGGTCACCCCGATCGTCGACGAGGGCGTCCCGGCCTACCGGATCACCGCAAGCAAGAACTCGTTAGTCATCGCCGCGGATGATGCCGCGACGCTGCGTTCGGTCGTGACCGGAAATCCCTACGAGGTCCAGACGCTGCGCTTCTCGAACTGGAACTCCGTGCCCGCGCTGACCGCACCGGCCGACGCCATCCCCAGTTCGAAACTCCCCGGATGGGCACAGTCGTCGATGAGCGACTACCTCTCGGAGGGCTCCGGCTCCGAAACCAACTCGGGATCGGGCTCCTCGGATGGGTCGACCTCCTCCGGCTACTACACCTCCGCGGATGCCAGTGGATCTACCGGCGAAGCCTCGGCGACTGCGGACCTACCCAGCGCCGCGTGGGCAACGTCCACCGGCTGACCCGCAACAGCGGAACACTCGACCCACGCATGACCTGCGTCGATGTCCGTCTGTGATCTGCGTTACCCAACTGTGACCCACCAATTTCACGGAAACCTCTTGCCAGGAGTTTGTTAGTAGCGTTTCCTAACTATCTATGAGCACCCAGGGCGCCTCTCCCCGCCGCGAAGTCCGCGGCCGTCGCGACGCTGCCAAAGTGCTGCCCGGCGACGCCCGTGCCCATAACCGGTCGCTGGTCCTGCAGGGTCTCTTCGACGAGGGGCCGATGAGCCGAGCGGACCTGGCCCGGCATACCGGCCTGACCCGGGTCACCATCTCCGAGCTGGTTGCCAGCCTGATCGACGACGGCCTGGTCGCCGAGGTCGGCACCCGCACCGAGTCCCGCCAGGGCAAACCGGCCACGCTGGTCGACCTCGCCCCGGACGGGCCGGTGGTCATCGCGATCGACCTGTCCGGCGACCACCTGGTCACCGGCGCGCTGGTCGACCTGGGCGGTGCCATCCTCGCGCGGCAGAGCAAGCCGATCGTCGATCTGCAGTACGCCGTGGCGGATGTGATCGAGGTAGCCACCGCTCTCGTGGGGCTCAGCACCCGCCCCGTGCTCGGCATCGGGATCGGCACCCCCGGCATCGTGGATGCCGCTGGCGCGGTCGTCGTCGCGCCCAACCTCGGCTGGGAGAACGTCGAGCTGGCCAAGCGGGTCAGCTCGTGGACGGGTCTGCCGACGTACGTCCAGAACGACGCCAACGCGGCCACACTCGCGGAGGGCACGTTCGGCGAGGGCGACAACAACGGACTGTTCCTCGTGACCATCGGTGCCGGTGTCGGTGGCGGGGTCCTGATCGACGGCCGACCCCTGGTCGGCCCGCTGCAGTCCTCCGGCGAGATCGGCCACGTCGTGGTCGAACCCGATGGCCCGGAGTGCGCCTGCGGCAACCATGGCTGCCTCGAGACCTACCTGTCCGCGAACGCGTTGCGGCAGGCGGACGAGGAGGGCCGGCGGCGGGCCGGTCAGTTGCTGGGCACCGTGATCACTCCAGTGGTCACGACGCTCGGAATCGCGGACGTCGTCTTCTATGGAGACGCCGACGTGTTGGACGGGCCGGTCATCGAGGCGACGCGACAGGCGTTGGCCTTCCAGACCCTGCCCTTCGTGGCCCAACGGATCCAGGTCCGTCAGGTCGCTCGCAGCGCCGAGCACGTGCTGACCGGTGCTGCCGCCCATGTCCGTTACCAAGAGCTCGGTGTCGTATGACATCGCTGACCGTCAGAGAACCCGCCTGAGAGCACCTCTCCTACCACGCAGTTCACGACTAACCGCACCCTCCACCACCTAAGGGGAATCATGAAGATCAAGTCCACGGTGAGCTTCACCCTCGCCTCCGTCCTCACCGCAGGTGCGCTCGCAGCGTGCAGCAGCGGCAGCACCACCACCGGCGGCGGCAACACCTCCGGTGCCACCAGTGGTGGCGGCGCCAAGACCATCAACCTCTGGCTGGCCGGCAAGGAGGACACGCCCAAGGAGCTGACCGACTGGCTGGCCAAGACGTGGACGACCAAGTACCCGGGCAGCACGTTGAAGATCACCCACATCGACTGGCCGGAACTGACCACGCGCCTGAACACCGCGTTGCAGAGCGACACTCCGCCGGACGTCGTCGAGGTCGGCAACACCCAGGCCGCGGCGTACACCAGCGTCGGCGCTTTCAGCGACCTGACCAGCAAGATGAGCGAACTGGGCAGCGACATCGGACCCAAGAGCTTCATCGAGTCGGGCGAGTGGGACGGCAAGAACTATGCCGTGCCGTACTACTGGGGTTCGCGCTACATCTTCTACAGCAAGAAGGCGTTCAAGGATGCCGGTATCGCGGTGCCGACGACGCTCGCCGACTTCGACAAGGCTGCGGTGACCCTGAAGCAGAAGCAGGCCGGCAACACCAAGTACTCCGGCTTCTGGCTGCCGGGTCAGGACTGGCGCAACGGCATCAGCTGGGTCTTCGCCAACGGTGGCAACATCGCCACCCAGGAGAACGGCAAGTGGGTCGGGCAGTTGGCTTCCCCCAACAGCGTCAAGGGCCTCACCGAATGGCAGACCCTGGCGCAGAAGGCGACCACCGCGCCGAAGGATGGCAAGGACGCCGAACCGTGGACGGCCTTCAACAACGGGCAGAGCGCGATGTTCATGGCACCGAGCTGGGCACGTTGGAGCGTGGACAAGGCCAAGACCGCTGACCTGGGCGCGTTCGCCCTGCCCGGTGTCGACGGTGGTGCGGCCCCGGTCTTCGCCGGTGGCTCGGACCTGGGCATCGCGGCCAAGTCCAAGAACCAGGACCAGGCGTTCGACGTGTTGAAGCTGATCTACAGCGACGACTACCAGAAGCTGCTGGCCAAGAACGGGCTCGGTCCGGCGCGGTCCAACTTCACCGACCTGATGGGGAGCGATGAGTTCGCCAAGGCGGCCATCTCGGCGGCCAGCAACTCCAAGCTGACCCCGACCTCCCCCAACTGGGCGGGTGTCGAGACCTCCAACGTCATGGAAGCCTTCTTCGGCAAGATCGCCAGCGGCGCTGACGTGACCACCACTGCCAAGGAGACGGATGCCACTCTGGAGAAGGCGCTGAACGCCAGCTCCTGAGCCACCTGGGCCCGACAAGGCCCTCACCTGCTACGCCGGGAGTCTGGGTACCCCGCCTACCCGGGCTCCCGGCGTACACCAATCACTTTGTCCGACAACCGAACCGACCAGGCCAGGACATGACAATTCTCATCAACGAACCCGTCACCGTCACGGGTGCACCGGCCAAGAAGGTACGGCGCCAGCGGGTCAGTCGGTCGCTGGGCCCCTGGCTGTTGCTCCTTCCCGCCATCGCTGTCCTGGTCATCGGACTGGGAATCCCGTTGGTGCGTCAGTGCATCATGGCTTTCCAGCACTACGGACGAGCGCAACAGTTCGGCCAGCCGGCGACCTTCAACGGGTTGGAGAACTTCCGGGCGGTCTTCACCGACCCCGACGTGTGGGCCGTGGTCATCCGGTCCCTTGCCTTCTGCGCCGTCAACGTCATCGTCACCATGCTGATCGCCACCGCGATCGCATTGTTGATGACCCGCATCTCGACGGCCCCTCGGATCATTTTGCAGGTCTGCCTGCTGCTGGCCTGGGCAATGCCTGTCATCGCCGCAATGACCGTGTGGCAGTGGCTGTTCGACACCTCCTACGGCGTCATCAACTGGACGCTGGTGCACTTGGGTCTCAGCGGATTCGACCAACACAACTGGCTGATCAACCCGTTGTCCTTCTTCTTCGTCGCGACCGTCATCGTGGTCTGGATGAGTGTGCCCTTCGTGGTCTTCACCCTTTACGCGGCGCTCACCCAGGTCTCGGACGAGATGCTCGAAGCATCTGCTCTGGACGGCGCCAGCGGCCTGCAGCGGTTGCGCTATATCATCTACCCCACGATCCGCCCGGTCATCTCGATCGTCGTCCTGCTCCAGATCGTCTGGGACCTGAGGGTTTTCGCGCAGATCAACTATCTGCAGGGCGTCGGCGGCACGGTCAGTGAGACCAACCTGCTCGGCACCTTCATCTATCAACTCGGCGTGGGCAACAGTAACTACGGTGTCGCCTCTGCTCTGGCCCTGCTGGTGCTGTTGATGACGCTGATCATCAGCTCGGGCTATATCCGCTCACTGCTCAAGGAGGCGAAGGCATGACCGCCGTGACCGCACGCAAGGGGCGCACCCGGGGCTGGAACGCGGTCGCGATCCTGCTCGCCGTCGTCTGGGTCTTCCCGGTGTACTGGATCGTCAACAGCTCCCTGCAGCCGACCGAGAAGCTGCGCGGCACCACGCCCGCCTTCTTCCCGAGCTTCGATTTCTCCGCCTACGGACGCGTCTTCGGGCCGGACTTCCTTGCCTCGCTTCGCCTTTCGCTGACCGTGACGCTGATGGCGATCATCGCTTCAGTCATCTGCGCGTTCATCGCCGCCGTTGCCATCTCCCGGTTCCGCTTCCGCGGCCGGATCTCCTTCATCCTGGTCGTGCTGGCCGTGCAGATGATCCCGCCGGAAGCGCTGTTCATCTCCCAGTACAAGATGCTGGCCGACTGGAACCTCTACAACACCGCGTTCGGTCTGGCCCTGCTCTACACCGCGATGATCCTGCCCTTCACCATCTGGATGCTGCGCGGCTTCGTCGACGGTGTCCCGTTGGAACTCGAGGAAGCCGCGATGGTCGACGGCTGCAGCCGCATCGGCGCGTTCTTCCGGGTCACCTTCCCACTGCTCGCACCGGGCCTGGTCGCCTGCAGCGTCTACGGATTCCTGCAGGCGTGGAACGAATACACCCTCGCCGTCGTGGTGATGGACCCGAACAACCGCACGCTGCCGCTGTGGCTGCGCGGGCTGTCCAGTGTGTCCAACCAGGCGGTCGACTGGCCGGCAGTCATGGCTGGCGCCACGCTGGTCGCGGTGCCGGTGATCGTGTTCTTCATGATCGTTCAGAACAAGATGGCGTCGGGTCTGGTGTCGGGCGCGGTCAAGGGATGAGCGATCAGATCACCCGGGCGGCGTACGGCGTCCTACTAGCCGCGTTCGACGGCACCTCGATCCCGGATTGGTTGCCGGCCGCCTACGACGCAGGCCTCGGCGGAATCTGCCTCTACGGCAACAACATCGCTGAAGGATCATCACTGGCGGCGCTGGGCCGTGAGGTGCGCGCCCTGGCGCCGGACGCCGTACTCACACTGGATGAGGAAGGCGGCGACGTCACCCGGCTGCACACCCTCGACGGCAGTCCCTACCCGGGTAACGCCGCCCTCGGCCGGGTCGACGACATCGACGCCACGCGGGTCGTCGCCGCAGCGATCGGGGCCGAACTGCGTGACGCGGGAGTGTGGTTCAACCTCGCCCCGGTCGCGGACGTGAACAGCAACTGGCGCAACCCGGTCATCGGCACCCGCAGCTTCGGTGCCGATGCGAACCTGGTCGGACGGCACACCGTGGCCTACCTCATGGGCCTGGCCGACTCAGGCGTCGCCGGCTGCCTCAAGCACTTCCCGGGCCACGGCGACACCGCGACCGACTCCCACGTGTCGCTCCCCACGGTCACCGCCGATGAGGCCACCCTGCGCGAGCGGGAACTGCTGCCGTTCCGGATGGCCATCGCGTACCAGGCACCGGCGATCATGACCTCGCATGTCGTCCTGCAGGCCCTTGATCCGAGCCGTCCTGCAACCCTGAGCCGCCCGGTACTCACCGGCCTGCTGCGCGAGGAACTGGGCTATGACGGGGTCATCGTCACCGACGCGCTCGACATGGCCGGTGCCAGCCAGGGGCGCGGCATTCCCGCCGCGGCGGTCGAGTCCCTTATCGCCGGAGCCGATCTGCTGTGCCTCGGCCCGCAACACGGACCGACACCGACCGTGCTGTACGACTGCGCCCGGGCCATTGCCGCCGCCGTCGATGACGGGATCCTTCCTGCAGCCCGGTTGCTCGACGCTGCCGAACGCGTGGGCGCCCTCCGACAGCGCTGGACCACCGCTGCCGAACCCAACCCGTCCGCGATCGACACCGGTCGCGCTCGAGCGCGGGCCGTCGCCGACCGTATCGTCGCTGGCTCCCCACGACTCGACCCTGGCCCGGTCACCGTCCTGCGGATCACCAGTGGCACGAATCCCGCTGTCGGCGAGACGGTGTGGGGTCAGCTGCCCCTCGGGTCGTGCACTGACGTAGCCGTCGCCGAACTGGAGCAGACACCCCCGCCGACCGGACCGGCCGTGATCGTCGGCCGCCGCGCCAGCAGCGACCCGCAGGTGTGGGCGTGGCTGGCGCATTGCCTCGAGCAGAACCCGCAGGCGATCGCCGTGGAACTGGGTTGGCCGACACCGGCCGCCAAGCAGCACCCCGCCGTGGTCTGCACCTGGGGACAGGCCAAAGTGCTCACCGACGCCCTTGCGGACGCAGTGACCCCACGGACGCCTACGATCGGCTAGGTGAACAGCTCCCGGTCACGTCTGGTCACTTTCGCTGCCACCTGCGGCCTCGTCCTGAGCCTCGCCGCCTGCGCGTCATCGATCGAGGTCGCCCTGCCGTCGAACGCGGCCACGACCAGCGGCACCGCGTCCAGCGCCCCGACTCCCCCCGCCTCAAACAGCAGCGCCAGCAGCACGTCGAGCGACAGCACGACACCGACGGTCGATGCCCTGACCCAGCAGATCACGGCGAACTTCAACAGGGCCAAGAGCGCGCACCTGGTGGGTACGTACACCAAGGACGGCGAGACCCGGAAGTTGGACATTTCCGGCGCGGTCGATGGCAGCAACCAACGCACCGTTCTCACGATCGACAAGGACAACGTCAAGGCCGAGATCCGCACGGTGGGCGACCGGGTCTACGTCAACGGCAACGAGGGGTACTACCGCACTTCCGGGGTGCCCAGCAGCAGGGCAAAACAGGTCGCCGGTCGGTGGCTGTCGGTCCCGGCGATCACGGCCGGCTCCCTCACCAAGGAATTCTCGCTGCGCACCATCTTCACCGACCTGGCGTCCAACATCGCCAAGAGCCGCAACGCTGGTCTGACCGTCACCGGTTCCACCCGTAACGGGCAGAAGGTCTGGCAGGCAGCCAACGCACAGACGACCATCGTGGTGGCCGCCGACGGCAGCGGCCGACTGGTCAGCGCCTCCAACAACGGCCTGCTCAACACCCAGGCCTACACCTTCGACCAGTGGGACTCCGCGCCCACCGTCGAGGTCCCGGCCGATGCGATCACGACCTGAGCGCACCTGACCCTTAGCATGACCGGATGACCCGTCACGTCACCCGATCCACCCTGTCCGTCGCCGTCGCTGGACTGGCCCTCTCCCTGGCTGCCTGCAGCAGCACCACGACCGTCACCGCAACGGGCAGCGGGACCGCCGGCCGCAGCACGACCACCAGCGCCAGCCCCAGTCCGACCGCCAGCACCACATCCAGCACCACGAGCAGTAGCGCTGCCACCCCCACCGTGGAGGGCGCCGTACAGCAGATGAACGCCGGCTTCGCCAAGACTAAGACCGCCCACGTGGTCGCCGAGTCCGTGGACGGTAGCGAGACGATCAAGATCGAACTGGCCGGCACCATCGACGGCAAGAACCAGCAGGGCATGCTGTCCAACAACTCCGCCGCGGAAGGCGGCACCGTGCAGTTCGTCGTGGTCGGTGGCAAGCAGTACCTCAAGGGCGACGCGGACTACTACAAGCACTCCGGAAACTCCAACGGCGCCAAATACGCAGGCAAGTGGGTCATTGCGCCGGCATCCGCGAGCGCAGGGTTCAGCCAACTGACGCTGAAGAGCCTCTTCGATGAGATGGAGAGCAACTTCGATGCTGCCAAGACCGGGAAGATGAAGCTGACCAACGTCACCGAGAACGGCGCGCCGGCCTGGCAGATCGCCGACAGTTCGACGACGGGCGTGATCGCCGCTGACGGATCGGGTCACCTGCTGCGTGCTGAGCACAAGGAGGCGGGCAAGACCGAGAAGTACGTCTTCGACCAGTACAACGCCGTTCCCCCGGTCACCGCACCGGCAGGGGCGATCCAGGGCTGAGGGGTCAGCGGCCGGCCAGGGCCCAGGCGGTGACGGCCAGCGGAAGCGCGACCAGCACGGCGCTGACCGCGGTGACGATCACCGTCTGGGCGGTGTAGGAGCGGGTGTCGGCCAACCGTTCAAGGCGCGCCACGGCTGGTGCTCCCCCGCCACCCATCGCCCCCGAAGGGTGCGGCGCATCCGCCAACAGCACGATCGCGCGGGCCACCGGAGCCCGCCCGACGACCTGTTCGGCCCCCCGGTCAGCCAGGATCTCCACCAGTAACCGGCCACGGCCCAGGCCGCGATCGCTGCGCAATGCGGTGGGTACGGCGGTGTGCAGCACCGTGAAGAACTCCAGGATCAGGTCGTGCCGCTGCCGTAGATGGGTCACCTCGTGGGCCAGGACCGCCTGCAAACCGACCGGCCCCAGTTGCTCGCCGATGGCGTCGCTCACCACCACGCGGCTGCGCAGGCCGGGAACGCAGTACGCCGTGGGAGTCGGGTGAGCCAGCACCGTCAGGGAGTGCGGTGGGCTGCCCAGGGCGCGCCATCGACGTACGCCGAGTGGCGGCTCCACGCCGGGGTCAACGGCCAGGAGGTCGATGAGTTCGCGATGCTGGCGCCGGGAGGTTCGCAGCGCGGTTCCCACGCGGTGTCCCCGCACAGCCAGGCGCCCGAGCAGGACGCCGGACACGACGATCCCGACCAGCAGCATCGGCAGGTGCGCGGCCGGATCGGGCAGCTCCCGTCCCTCGCGGACGAAGCCGAGCACAGCGACCGGCGCGAGCAGGACACCGGCGAGGATCGCGGCGACGGAAACCGCTTGCCATAGCAGCAGACTGGCTCCGGGCGAGCGCACCTGACCGCGCCATCGCGGCAGCAGGTGCGTGGTGAGCAGGCAGGCCGCTGCGATGAGGAGAAGAAGCAGCGCCGGCACCCCTTTATTGTCTCGCAGTTCGAGGGGTGCCGGCGCCAGTTCGCGCGCGATCAGGCCGGGTCGGGCGCCTCTTCGTGCGCCGCATGCTTGGGAGCGTGCTGTTGGCCGTCGCTGCTGATGCCCTGTAGCTTCTCGCCCTCGACGTCCACCGAGGGCAGGATCTTGTCCAGCCACTTTGGCAGCCACCAGGCCTTCTCACCCATCAGGAACATCGCGGCCGGGATGATCATCATCCGCACCAGGAAGGCGTCGAAGAAGACCGCCGCCGCGAGCGCGAAGCCCATCGAGACGATGAACTGCTGGCCCTGCAACATGAAGGCTGCGAAGACCGAGATCATGATGCAGGCCGCGGCCGTCACAACCCGGGCGCCGTGCCGGAAACCGTCCACCACCGACTCGTGGGCGTCCGCGCCGTGCACGTGCGCTTCTCGCATCCGGCTGACCAGGAAGACCTGGTAGTCCATCGCCAACCCGAAGACGATGCCGATCAGGATGATCGGCAGGAAGCTGACGATGGGTTCGCCGGAGAAGATCCCGAAGGCGCCCTTCTGGAAGATCATGACGGTCGCACCGAAGGTCGCCAGGACCGACAGCAGGAAGCCCAGCGTCGCCGTCAACGGGACGAGGATCGAGCGGAAGACCATCATCAACAGGATGAAGGCCAGGCCGACCACGATCGCCAGATACTTCGGCAGGGCCGAGGTCAGCGCGTCGGAGACGTCGGTCTGGATCGCGGTGACGCCCGTGACGCCGACCGTGGTCTTGGTCTTCGCCTCGATGGCCGACTGACCGTCGCGCAGGTTGTTCAGCAACGTGGTCGTTGCCTCATCGTCCGGGCCGGACTTGGGCGTGATCAGGATCTGCGCACCCGTGGAGTCCTTGTTGACTGCGATGACCTGTGCGTTGGCGACGTCCCCCTGCGTGGCGGCCCACTCGGTCACTGCACCGAACGCGGCCAGGCGTGCCCTCGGCTCCTGGATCCCGGTGGCGTCCACCACGGTGATCAGCGGCGCCGCCCGGCCGGGGCCGAAGCCCTCCGAGATCAGGTCAGCGGCCTTGCGCTGGGTGGTGTTGGTCGCGGCCGTCGAGTCGGTCGGCAGGGCCAGGTGCAGGTCCTTGGCCGGGACGGCCAGCACAATGAGGACCAGCGTGACGATGCCGCCGATGACCGCCGGTCGTTTGCCGATGAAGCGGGCCCACCGGACGCCGTTGTTGATGACCTTGCCGTCGGAGTCGAAGTCGCGGTGCGGGGTCCGGAACGAACCGCCGAAGGCGTGCGACTTCAACATGCCGAGGACCGCGGGCAGCAGGGTGAGCGCGACCAGGACCGCGAAAAACACCGTGCCGGCGGCGGCCATACCCATGGTGGTCAGGAACGGGATACCGACCACGGACAGCGCGGCGAGCGCGATGAGCACGGTCAGACCCGCGAAAACGACTGCGGAACCTGCCTTTCCGACGGCCAGCCCCGCAGCGTGCGCCCGGTCGTCGGTGTTGCGCAGCTCCGAGCGGTAGCGCGACAGGATGAACAGCGTGTAGTCGATCCCGACGGCCAGACCGATCATCGTGGCGAGGATCGGGGTGGTGGTGCTGATCGTCGTGAACTTGCTGGCGATCATCACCCCGATCGTCCCGGCGCCGACACCCACGAACGCGGACAGGATCGGCAGACCGGCAGCGACCAACGAGCCGAAGGTGATCAACAGGACGATGGCCGCCACGGCGACACCGAGCAGCTCACCGGAGCCGCCCTCGACGTCGAACTTCTGCATGCCGCTGCCGTTGACCTCGGCCTGCAGGCCGGTCTTGCGGGCATCCGCCAACGCCGACAGGACGGCATCCTGACTCGCGGGTTTGACGTCGGTCACCTTGGCAACATCGAAGTCGAAGCTCATCGTGCCGATCCGGCCATCGGCGGACAGCGGCAACAACGCCTTGGCGTTGGCTTCGGCCTGGGCGACCGGCTGGCCCTGCTTCACGGCGGCCTGCACCGCCATCTCGAACTGCGCCTGCGAACCCTGCACCGGGTTGACCAGCGTCTTGGCGTCGGCCGGCATCTGCGGGCCCTTCTTCAACTGCGCGATCAGGTCGTTCACCGCGTTGGAGTACTTCTCCTCCTTCAGCGTGTGACCCTTCGGCGCGGCGACCACGACCGTCACAGCGGCCTGGTCTTCAGCGTTCCCCGTGCCGGGGAACAGCTTCTGCTGCATCGTCTGGGCCTGCAGCGACGGGATGCCCGGGATCGAGAAGCTGTCCTGGTAGGGCTGCTTCACCGCGCCCGCGAGGGCGCCGAAGCCGACCAGGGCAACGATCCACGCGATCAGGAAGAAGTACCACTTGCGGTACGCCGCGTGGCCGAGTTTGTAGAGCAGGGTCGCCATGGTTCCTCGTCTGGTGAGTGCGATCTAGCGGATGGAAATCAGGGACCGGGCCACCTGCAGGTGGTCCCGGACGATGGTGTCGAGCGTGCGGTCGTCGGGATGCCCGACGAATTGGTCCAGAGCGCTACCGAAGACGCCCTTGATGACACCGAGGGCCACGCACGCCTCGTCGCGCGGCAACCCGGAGCGTTGCTCGACAAGGCCGGTCATGGTCTTGGCAACCTCATCGAATCGTGCGACGGCGGCGTTGAACACCCTCGGATTGGTGATCAAGCAGTCGCGCATCGTGGTCCATTGCTCACGGGTCAGTGGGCCCCACACCGTCACACTGCGCACACGAGTTCTCCCAGGTCGCCCATGAGGTCGCCCTGCGGACCGCCGGCCAGGAACGTGTCGACCGCATCCTGCGGCAGGCCGGGCGGTGCACCCAGCACAGCATCAAGTTTGCCCGGGAAGTAGTTGAAGAGCGTGCGACGGGAGACTCCGGCCTGCTCGGCCAACTCCTCGAGGGTGAAGTGCTCGTAGCCCTGCTCGACCGCCAGACGCTGCGCGCAGAACGTGATGCGCAGAGCCGTCTTCTCGCGACGGGTCAGGGTGGACATGAGGGAAACATTTGCATTCTGGGGGCAGATAGTGCAATTCGAGAGGGTGTGATCCGCGCCTCATTGCGTTCGCTGGGCCTAGTCCGCCGCCGCGTCGGCGCGTAACCCGAGGGTGTAGGTGACCTCGGCTAGGTTGGAAAACAATCAGTCACTCACCACGCGATCCATGAGGGAGACGATCATGACCGACTCCGATACGCCGAGCACCCCCGACCCCCAGCAGCCGGCACGACCCGGCAGCCTCGGGCAGTCCTACCCGGGGCCGGAGCACACCCAGCCGACCCCCACGCACGGTGCACCCGCCGGCGGTCAGCCGCAGGCGCCGTACCAGGCCCCCGGTCAGCAGCCCCCCGCCCAGCAGCCCGCGGCTCCGCAGCAGGCACCCGGCCAGCCGGCGCCGGGGCAGGGCCGCCCCTCGCAGTACCAGCAGCCCCCGCAGGGCTACCCGCAGCAGGGCGCCCCCCAGCCCGGCGCACCGCGCCAGGGCTACCCCCAGCAGCCGGGCTACCCACAGGGCCAACCGCAGGGCTTCGGGCAGGCGCCCGGCCAGGGCCAACCGCAGCAGGGTGGACCCGGTTTCGGGCAGCAGGCGGCGGCCGTCGGCGGCCAGTTCGCCAACGACGCCGGCAAGGTTGCCAAGGGCGCTGGCGACGGGCTGGGCGCGCTGTTCTCCGACCTGCAGTTCAAGAAGTCCCTGACCGGGAAGCTGGCCAGCATCGTCTTCCTGGGCGCCATCGTGTGGGCGATCCTGAACTTCATCAGCAACCTCACCTACTACTGGGGCACCGGCTACGGCGGCTACAGCAACATGAGCGGCGGGTCGGCGTTCTTCCACACCATCGCCGACATCATCTGGCTGTTGTTCTTCATCATCGCCGTCCGGATCACGCTGGAGGTAGCGCTCAACATCGCCAAGATCGCTGGGCGCGAAAAGGATTCGAGCGCCAAGTAGCACTCGGGCACATCGCGCAATGGAGCGCACTCCCAGCACGCTGGCCGACGGCCGGCAGATCATCTGGTACGACGCCGACGGCACCCACCGGGTGCCGTCGGTTGATCGTCGGCCGCTCGAGCCGTCGATCGTCATGTCACAGATGCGGAACGACCCGCTGACCGGTGAATGGATCGCGGTGTCGTCGGCCCGGCAGAACCGCACCTACATGCCGCCGGCCGACGAGTGCCCGCTGTGCCCATCACGCGATGGCCGGATGTCCGAAATCCCTTCTGCTGACTATCAAGTCGTCGCCTTTGAGAACCGCTTCCCCTCTTTCGCGACCCACATTCAAGGTGTCGAGATCCAGGACGACGGCTTCGACCAGGTGCGCCCGGCCACCGGCCGCTGCGAGGTGCTCTGTTTCACCAGCGACCACGACTCCACCTTCGCGTCACTGACGCCAGCCCAGGCGCGACTGGTCGTCGACGCCTGGGCCGACCGCACGGCGTACCTGAACTCATTGGACGTCGTGAAGCACGTTTTCCCGTTCGAGAACAGGGGCATCGAGATCGGGGTGACGCTGCAGCACCCGCACGGGCAGATCTACGGCTACCCGTTCATCCCGCCCCGTGCGAAAACCGAGCTCCGCCACGCCGCCGACTATCGAGCGGGCTACGGGCACAACATGTTCGGGCACATCATCGCCTTCGAGCAGGATGGTCCACGGGTGGTGGCCAGCAACGAGGAGTGGATCGCCTTCGTGCCGTTCGCCGCCCGCTGGCCGGTCGAGGTGCACCTGTATCCGCTGCGCCGGGTGCTGGACCTCAGTGAGTTGGACGAGGCGCAACGAGATGCCTTCGCGGTGATCTATCTGGACCTCCTGCGCCGCTTCGACCGCATGTATGACTCCCGGTTGCCGTATATCGCCGGATGGCAGCAGGCACCGGCTCCCGATCCGGGCAACGAGCAGACCACTGCGTTGCGTGCTGAGGCCTGGCTGCACCTGGAACTGACCTCGATCCGACGCGGCCCGGACAAGCTGAAATATCTCGCTGGCTCCGAGTCCGGTCAGGGCGCCTTCATCGCCGACATCCTGGCCGAGCCGCTGGCCGAGCGACTGAGGGAGCTCGCATGACCGACGTCCAGACCCCTGCGCCGCGCTCGGTCGATGAGTTGACGGCGACCTTCGTCGAGCAGTTCGAGGCAGAGCCGGACGGCGTGTGGTTCGCACCCGGCCGGGTCAACATTATTGGCGAACACACCGACTACAACGACGGATTCGTCCTGCCGATCGCGCTGGCCGAGGGCACCTGGGTCGCCGCGCGGCGCCGCGACGACGACACGGTGCGACTGCACACCGATTCCTCCGACGTCTCCGATCAGAGCGTCACGCTCCGGCTCGGGGACCTGCACGAGGGGCAGTCGGTCGGCTGGGCGTCCTATGCCGCGGGAGTGGGTTGGGCCGCCGCGCAGCGCGGGTTGGAGGTGCCCGGTCTGGACATCGCCGTAGCCTCCAATGTGCCCACCGGAGCAGGGCTTTCGTCCTCGGCCGCATTGTCCTGCGGTACGGCGCGTGCCTGGGTCGATCTGGCCGGCTGGAGTCTGTCGGACACCCAGGTCGCCGACCTCGGCCGGGACGCGGAGAACCACATCGCCGGTGCGCCGACCGGTCTGATGGACCAACTGGCCTCTGTCTGTGGGCAATCCGGTCACGCGATGCAGATCGACACGCGCTCGGTGAAGATCACGCAGATCCCGTTCGACCTCCCGTCGCACGACCTGGCGCTGCTGGTCATCGACAGTCGCGCCCCGCACGCCCTGGTCAGTGGTGAGTACGCCGAGCGGCGCCAATCGTGCCAGGAGGCCGCGGCCGCGTTGGGAGTCAGAGCACTGCGCGACGCATCGGTCGACGACCTCGACGGGCTGCCTGACCTGCTGCAGCGTCGTGCTCGGCACGTGATCACCGACAGTGAGCGCGTCGAGCAGGTCGCTGACTTGCTGACCAACGGGTCCGATCCGCGCACCATCGGCCCGTTGCTCACGCAGTCACACATCTCGATGCGGGACGACTTCGAGATCACCGTGCCGGTCACCGACCTGATCGCTGAAACCGCTTGTGCTGCAGGTGCTTATGGCGCCCGTCAGACCGGCGGCGGTTTCGGTGGTTGCGTGATCGCTCTGGTCGATGCCGACGCTGTCGAGACCGTCGCCGCGGCCTGCGCCGACGCCGCGGTCAGCGCCGGCTTCACCCGACCGGTCGCCTTCGTCGCCGTCCCATCTGATGGCGCTCGCCGCATCAGCTGACGTCGTGCGAACCTTCGACGACCTCCTTGCCGAGGCCGACGCCGCGGACGTCACCGGGTGGGGTTTCGGCTGGCTCGATGGCCGGGCCACCGAGGAGCGCCCGCCATGGGGATACGCCCGGCAACTCGCAGCCCGACTCGCGACGGTCGGCCGGGCGCTCGACATCGACACCGGGGGCGGCGAGGTAATCGCGGAAGCTTCGGTCCTGCCCGATGACATGGTGGTCACGGAGTCGTGGCCACCCAATGCCGAGCGCGCTCGCACCCTGCTCGGGCCCCGTGGTGTCCGGGTGGTCCAGACCGACGCGTACGGCCCACTCCCCTTTCACGACGGCTCGTTCGAACTGGTCACATCGCGGCACCCCGTGCAACCGGACTGGCCCGAAATCCACCGGGTCCTGCAGCCTGGCGGACGCTACTTCGCCCAACACGTCGGACCCGCTTCGGCTTTCGAGCTCATCGAATACTTTCTGGGACCGCTGCCCCGGCAACGGCGGGCTCGCGATCCGCAGGTGGAGAGCAGCGACGCCGAACGCAGCGGCCTGATCGTTGACGCGGTGCAACGGGCACGCTGTCGGATGGAATTCTTCGACATCGGCGCGGTCGTCTGGATCCTGCGCAAGTGCCCCTGGTGGGTGCCCGACTTCACTGTCGATACCTATCGCGACCGACTGCTGGACTTGGACCGACAGCTGCGAAAGGGCGAGCCGTTCGTGGCGCACTCGACCAGGCAGCTCATCCAAGCCTGGCGACCCTGAGGTACCCCGATCGGATTGACGAATCAGTACCGGATCACGACGCGACCGTCGATCGCGTACTGCGCCGCGACGTGTCCGAGACCACCGATCCCGGAGATCGCGACCCATTGCCCGGCTCGGACCTCGGTCTGCCCCGTTGCGAAGTCCTAGCTACCACGCTACGGACTGGAGGGTTGCAACGAGGTTCCGCGAGCGCCGTACGCTCAGGGCATGACCACGCGTGACACCAACTGGCCCGCCGGCTACCCCTGCTGGATCGACATCAGCTTCGAGACCGAACACCGCCGCCTGCACCACGCGGCCACGTTCTACGGGGAGTTGTTCGGCTGGCGCGTCGCGGAGGGCGACGATCAGTACGGCGGCTACCGGATGTGCTTCAAGAACGACGCCGCCGTGGCCGGGCTGATGCCGAAGGCGGACCCGGGCCAGCCCACGCAGTGGCTGCTCTACCTGGCCGCCGACGACGCGCAGGCGAGCGCCGCAGCCGTCCGGCAGTACGGCGGTCAGGTCGTCGTCGAGCCCATGGACGTCGGCACGCTGGGGACCATGGCAGTGTGCGTCGACCCGCAGGGCGGCTACTTCGGGCTGTGGCAGGGCAAGGAGCACCACGGCTTCGAACTCATCGACGAGCCGGGTTCGGTGGGCTGGTCGGATCTGCTGACCCACGACGGCCGCGCGGCCCAGGAGTTCTACGCCGCGGTCTTCGGCTACACCTACCGCGAGGCCGATGCTGACGGCTACTTCTTCATCGAGAGGGACGGCCAGGTCATCGGCGGCCTGCACCAGGCTCCCCAGGACGTCCCGGTCAGCTGGCTGGTGCACTTCAACGTGGCCTCCCGCGACGCCTCTGCCCAGATCGCCCAGGAACTCGACGGCGAGATCGTCATGACGCTGGACACCATCGCCGGCCCCGAGGCCACCATCCAGGGGCTGGGCGGCGAGTACTTCAACCTCGTCGAGCCGACGAACAACTTCACCCTCTGACCGCGTTTTGCCCAGCGATGGGCGGGCACGGGAGAATCGGGTCATGCGTTCGCTGGCCGACATCACCCCGCCCATCGCCCTCGGTGCCCTCGACGGCCGCTACCGCGCCGTTGTCGCGCCGCTGGTGGACCACCTGTCGGAGGCGGCGCTCAACCGGCAGCGGGTGCACGTCGAGATCGAGTGGCTGATCCACCTGACCAGCGAGCACGTGGTCCCCGGGGTACGCGAGCTCACCGGCGCCGAGCAGGACCACCTGCGCGCCATCGTCGATGAGTTCGGCGCCGAGGACATCGCCGAACTGGCCGAGATCGAGCGGGAGACCGTCCACGACGTCAAGGCGGTCGAGTACTACCTCAAGCGGCGACTGCCGGCAATCGTGGGTGACGCCGACGCGGCCGGGCTCTCGGAGCTGATCCACTTCTGTTGCACCAGCGAGGACATCAACAACCTGTCCTACGCACTGATGGTCCAGGGCGCGACCCAACAGGTCTGGCTACCCAAGGCGACCGCCCTGACCGATCAGGTCCGCACCATGGCGCGCGACCTGGCCGAGACCCCGCTCCTGGCGCACACCCACGGCCAACCGGCGACGCCGACGACCATGGGCAAGGAACTGGCCGTGCTCGCGCACCGGCTGCGCCGCCAACTGCGTCGGGTCAAGGACGCGGAGTACCTGGGCAAGCTGAACGGTGCCACCGGCACGTACGGCGCGCACATCGAAGCCGTGCCCGGCGCCGACTGGGTGGGCATCTCCAAGTCCTTCGTCGACGGCCTCGGGCTGACCTGGAACCCGCTGACCACCCAGATCGAGAGCCACGACTGGCAGGCCGAGCTCTACTCCGACATCGCCCGCTTCAACCGGATCCTGCACAACCTGTGCACCGACACCTGGACCTACATCTCGATGGGCTACTTCGCGCAGGTCCGCGGACAGGGCACGGTCGGGTCCTCCACGATGCCGCACAAGGTCAATCCGATCCGCTTCGAGAACGCCGAGGCGAACCTCGAGGTCAGCAACGCGCTGCTCGACGTGCTGTCGGCGACGCTGGTGCAGAGCCGTCTGCAGCGTGACCTCACGGACTCCTCGATGCAGCGCAACGTCGGCACGGCGTACGGACACTCAGTCCTGGCGATGGACAACGTGAGCCGCGGGCTGGCCGGGCTGGACGCCGTACCCGAAGCGATGCTGGCCGACCTCGACGCGAACTGGGAGGTGCTCGCCGAGCCGATCCAGTCGGCGATGCGGGCGCTGGGCGCCCAGGGTGTGCCGGGGATGGAGCAGCCCTACGAACGGCTCAAGGAGCTCACCCGTGGCCGCCGTATCAACGGCGATGACCTGCGCGAGTTCGTGAAGGGTCTCGGTCTGCCGGGTGAGGTGGAGGAGCGCTTCCTGACCATGACCCCCGCGACGTACGTCGGTCTGGCGCCTAATCTGGTCGCCTACCTCGACATCGACTGAGATATACCCCAAGGGGGTATCCTGTAGTCATGGCTGGCTACACCGGAAGCAAGGACGACTACCTCAAGCGGCTGCGTCGCATCGAGGGGCAGGTCCGTGGCGTGCAACGCATGGTCGACGAAGACACCTATTGCATCGATGTGCTCACGCAGATCAGCGCCATCACCAAGGCGCTGCAGTCGGTGAGTCTCGGCCTGCTGGAGGACCACATCGGGCACTGCGTCGTGGACGCGGCCCGGGAGTCCGACGAGGCCGCCCAGGCGAAGGTCGAGGAAGCCGCGGCCGCGATCGCGCGTCTCGTGCGCAGCTAGAAGGAGACGGATATGGAACAGCAAGTCATCGTCAACGGAATGACCTGCGAGCACTGCGTGCGCGCGGTGACCGAGGAGCTGACCGCGATCGACGGGGTCAGTGACGTGCACATCGAACTGGTCAGCGGTGGCAACTCACCGGTGACGATCCTGAGTGAGGATCTGGTCGACCCGGAGTTGATCGCCGCGGCCGTCGACGAGGCTGGCTACCAGGTTGTGACCGGCGACTAGCTCAGATCGTGACGTCGCCGTCCGGCGTGGTGAAGGTAACCGACAGCAGACCCGGAGTGCCCTTCGGCGCGGCGAAGTCGAACGCGATCTCCGGCTCCCACTCTTCGCGGTCAACACCGGGCTCACCGGTCAGGCCGAGCCATTCGCGGACCCGGTCCGGGGAACCGGCGATGGCCATCGCCTTCAGCGAGGCGTGGGCCGGACCGTCCGTGGACGGATGCGGGACGTTCTGACCCCACTCGATGAAGTACGGCACCTGCGCGTCGTTGGTCAGACCCTTCAGACCCAGCTGCTTCCAGGTGAGTTCGGTGCCATCCGGGCGATGCCGCAGACCCGGTGCCGAGGCGCGGCCCACCAGACCCTCCGCGATCGCGATGTCCTCGACGCCGACGACCCAGCCCAGCCAACCGCCACCACCGACGGAGCGGGCGCGGACCGCCTGCCCGAAGGGCGCCTTGTCCGAGGCGGGGTGATCCAGGACCTCCACGACCTCCAGGAAGCGGCCATCGAGCAGCGGAATGATCGAGTTACGCGTGCCGAACCGTGGGTGCACGCCACCATCGACCGGCTCCGTGCCGAGCTCATCGCCGAGGCGCTTGGCCGTCGCGATCAAACCATCGGGCTCTGCTGCGTAGACAACGTGATCGACTCGCATGTTCAGATGGTGCCACCTGACTTCCCGCACAACGAATCGGGGGTCAACCTCCGCTTTGTCGCTGCCGAACGGCTTCGTAGAGAACGATGGCCGCTGACGTGGCCACGTTCAGCGAATTGACCTTGCCGGACATGGGGATTCGCACCTTGACGTCCGCCGCGTCCAGCACCTGGTCGGTCAGTCCGGTCTTCTCCGTACCGACCGCGATGGCGACCGGTCCGGTCAGGTCCACCTCGGTGTGCAGCGTGTCCGTGTCAGGCGTGGTTGCCACCAGACGTACGCCGCGTGCGGACAACCATTCCAGCGTCGCCGTGGTGGGGGCGGCGGCGACCGGCACTGCGAACACAGTCCCCTTCGAGGCGCGCACGACGTTCGGGTTGCCCCAGTCGGTGACCGGATCGGCCGCCACGAAGGCATCGACGCCGGCCGCGTCCGCGGTGCGCAGCATGGCGCCGAGGTTGCCGGGCTTCTCGACCGCTTCCGCAACGAGCAGCAACGGCTGCGTCGGCAGTTCTAGCTCGTCGGGGAGTGCGGACACGGCCGGGACGACTGCGAGGAAACCGTCCGCACCCTCGCGATACGCGACCTTCTCGAAGGCGCCGCGGCTGAGGGTGATGATCTCCGCACCGGCGGCTGCTGCGGCATCGACCACGTCCTGCTGGCGCGTGGGATCAGCCATCAGCTCCTCGGCGAGGAAGAGCGTCTCCGGGCGTACGCCGGCGGACAGCGCCAGCCCCAACTCGTCGTACCCCTCGACCAGGGTCTGCCCGGTCTGCTCCCGACCGCGGCGACGACGCAGGGTCGCCAATGCCTTCAGCCGCGGGTTCGCCGCGGAGGTGATGTGCAGGGTCACAGCAGCGAGCGCAGGACGGTCGCCGCGCCGTCTTCATCGATGGTGCCGGTGACCTCATCGGCGACAGCCTTCACCTCGTCGGGGGCCTGACCCATCGCCACCCCGCGTGCCGCCCACTCCAGCATCTCCAGGTCGTTGCGGTGGTCACCCACCGCAACGGTGTCGCCCGGCTCGACAGCCAGGAATCGGCGTACCTGCTCCAGAGCGGAGGCCTTGGAGACGCCCTCGGGGTTGATGTCCAGCCAGGCCGAGAACCCGACCGCGTAGTTGACCTCGTGCAGACCCAGGCGCTCGGCCAGTTCCAGGAAGTCCTCGGCGGTCCCGCTGGAGGAGCGGAAGGTCAGACGGGTCGTGGGGTGCTCGGCGAGCTCCTCCCACGAGACGACCTTCTGCACCCCGTTGAGCTCACCCTCGGGGAACGGTGCGCTGAGCAGGAAGCCTTCACCCAGGACCTCGACCGCGACGGTCGCGTCGGGCCAGGCGTCGCGCAGCTTGCTCAGCACGGGGCCGGGGTCGAAGGTGACGGTCTCGACCAGGTGATAACCCGCGGGCGCGGTCGGATCCAGCATGATCGTCACCGCGCCGTTGGAACACACCAGATAACCGTGGGTCAGGCCGATGTGCTCAGCGACCGGGGTGGCCGCGATGACCGAGCGGCCGGTGGCGATGACCACGTGGTGGCCCGCGTCGGCGACCGCTCGGACGGCGTCGCGCACCTCATCGGACATAGTCCCGTCGAAATGCAGCAGCGTGCCGTCGATGTCCAGGGCCACGAGCATCCGGGTCACGCGATCACTGTACGGGGCGCCGACCCCGCCGCGACGGAGGTATCAGCTACGGCGCAGCAGACCGAGCACCCCGGCCGCTGCCATCAGGATTCCGCCGACCAACGTCACCCACAGGCCGACTCCCGGCTTGTAGGTCGCAGTCAGCGCCACACCGGCACTCTTCAGCTCGTCCGTGTCGAGGAAGGTCGAGATCTGGGTGATCTTGTAGATCGCGAGCCCGAGAACGATCAGGCCCCCCACGATGGCGGTGATCGCTCCTGGCAGCGGGAGCTTCCCCAGCAGCGTCAGGACGGCGAGAACGAGGACCACCACCGCAAGGACGATGACGATCCACCCGGTAGTGATGCCGCCCTCGGAGGTCACGTTGTCCGCGAACTGCCGGAGGACTTCCGAGTTGTTGGGCAACGTGACGCCCACGCCACCAACGCCGTTGGCGGTGACGCCGATGTCGCCCTGGGCCAGCAACGGGATGTTGAGCGTCGCGGTGAACCAGTTCAGCAACGAGCCCACGATGGCCACGAGCGAACCCAGGATGGCGCCGAGGGCGCCCAGCCGCGCCAGCGGACTGACCGGGGTCGTGGTGGCAGCGGGCTGGCCGTAGCCGGGAGCGCCGTAGGCCGGTGCGGCGTACTGCTGGCCGTACTGCTGGGGCTGGCCATACTGCGGCGGCTGGCCGTACTGCTGCGGCTGGTTGTACTGCTGTGGCTGGCCGTACTGCTGTGGCTGGTTGTAATCCGGCTGGTACTCGGGCGCCGGGTTGTATCCCGACTGCTGGGCCGGGTAGGCCTGGGGTGCGTACTGTGCCGGGGCGGTCGGCTGGGGCGGATACTGCTGAGGCGCCTGCGGATACGACTGGCTCTGTGGCCGGTAGGAGGGCGCGCCGTACGGGCTGCTGATCGGCGTCTCCTGCGTCGGCGGGGTGACCGGTGTCGCCTGGGTGACGTCGCTGGAGCCGACCGCGGGGCTCGCGTCGGGAGCCGGATTGGCGTACGGCGAGGCGGGCGGCGTCTGCGGCTCCGGCTGCTGAGGGTCGGCTTGCTGGGGGTCGGGTTGCTGGGGGTCGAGTTGTTGAGCATCGGGCTGCTGATCGGTCATGACGGTCTCCGCGCTTGTGTGACGGCGCCGTGCGGCGCACTCCTTCCCTCAATCTAGGAGGAAAGGAGGCGCCGCACCATGTCGGGAATACTCAGTCGTCCCTCAGCGCAAGGGCTTCCCGGTAGCTGAGCCGGTGTCCGGTCTGCAGCAACGAGCGCCGGTAGAGCCGCTCCGCCACGCGAACGATGACGTGCGCCGCGGCCAGACCGATCAGCAACGCCACCACCGGCTCCCACCAGGCGGCGTCCCCCGACACCACCCGCACCGGCATCGCGATCGTCGACAACAGCGGGATGTAGGAGGCGACCGTCAGGAACAACCCGCTGCCGGAGATGCCCACGATGAAGACGATCACCACCAGCATGGTCAGCGGTGTCGACGTGGACTGCAGGTCCTCGTTGCGGGTCGCGAGCGCACCGGCGACCGCCCACACCGCGGCGAAGGTCACGAAGCCGACGATGAAGAACAGAATGAACCAGAAGATCCCGCCGGACACCTGCGACAGCAATTCGCTGCGACCGGTCGCGATCAGCCCGATGATGCCGGCGAGCGCGAAGATCGCGACCTGTGCCAGGGCAAGGATGGTGTTGCCGACCACCTTGCCGATCAGCAACTGCCGCAACGGGATTGCACTGGCGAGAATCTCGACGATGCGGTTCTGCTTCTCCTCGATGACACTGCTGGCGATGGACATTCCGAAGAGCAGCGCCGCGATGTAGAACAGGAAACCGAAGACCAGACCGATGATCTTGCCGGTGCTCTGTTGGTCATCTCCGGACTGCAGCAGGTCGTAACTGACGGTGCTGCCCCTGGCCAACTGGTCCATCGACACCCCTGCTGCGGCTGCGTTGCGTTGCAGCGCCTGTTGCTGCACGGCCTGCGGGATCCAGGTCTGGGCCGCGCTGTCCTTGCTGGACTTGCTCACCAGTCGCCAGCCGCCGTCGCTGGTGGGAAGGAGCGCAACGTCCGCCTTGCCGTCGGTGACGGCGCCCTCGGCAGCCCGTCGATCGGCGTACGTCGAGGTCTTGAAGGTGACCTTGTCCGATCCGGCCGCGTGCGCGGTCTTCTCGGCCTGTTGAGTGACTGCTACCGCCGCCGGGTCGATGACCGCGACCTTGGTGGTCTGGGGCCGGCTGGCGAGATAGCCCTGGACGGCGAGGGATCCGACGATCAGGAGCAGGACGACGACCGTGGAGACGATGAAGTTGCGGTCCTTGAGCTTGACCGACATCTCGCGGGCGGCGACGATCCGCCATAACTGATTGGTTTTCATGCCAGCACCTCCTGCTTCGCCCGGGCGCTGCCGGTGGTCACGTCCCGGTAGATGTCGGCCAGGCTGGGACGGATCGGTCCGAACTCCAGCACCGACCCGCGGGCCATTGCCGCACGCAGGACCGCATCGGCCTGATCGGGCGAATCAAGCTGCAGCACAGCTGAATTACCGTCGATATCGATAACGCGGACATCGCTCTGATCGCGCAACCAGCCGGCGTCGCCACTCAGCACCAGACGGTGCCGGACGGTCTCGGTGGCCCGCAGGTCATCGGCCGTTCCTTCGGCCAGAACCTGACCGTGGGAGAGGATCACCAGCCGGTCGCACAACCGCTCCACCAGATCCAGTTGGTGGGAGGAGAAAAGCACGGGTACGCCGCGGCCGGTGAATTCGCGCAGTAGCGCGGCCATCGAATCGACCGCTGCCGGGTCCAGCCCAGAGAACGGCTCGTCCAGGACGAGCATCGTCGGATCGGCCACCAGCGCAGCGATGATCTGCACCCGCTGCTGATTACCCAGGGAGAGCGACTCCAGTTTGTCGCCGGTGCGATCAGCCAGGTCGAAGCGCTCCAACAGTCCGGTCGACCGACTCGTGGCCTCCTGCGCGCTCAGGCCGCGCAGCCGGGCCAGGTACACCAATTGATCGAGGATCGGTTGCTTGGGGTAGAGCCCGCGTTCTTCAGGCATGTACCCGAAACCGCGGCGGTCGGTGATGGTGATCGCGCGACCCTGCCAGTCGATCTGGCCGCCGTGCTGGGCGAGAACGCCCATGATCATCCGCATCGTGGTGGTCTTGCCGGCCCCGTTGCCGCCGACGAACCCGGTCATGGCGCCGTCCGGCACGCTGAAACTGACCCGGTCGACGGCGACGTGGTCGCCGAACCTTCGGCTGACGTCTCGTAGCTCCAACATGCCTTCGACGCTACGGCGGGTGCCCGGTCGGGCGGATCCGCCCGCGGGCGGAGATTGTCTGTTCGCTACTCCCCCGGCAGGACGAGACCGCTCTCATAAGCACGTACGACGGCCTGCACCCGATCGCGTAGCTGCAACTTGGCCAGGACGCTGGATAGGTGGGTTTTGACGGTGCTTTCGCCCAGGACCAACTGCTGCGCGATCTCTGCGTTGGACAGGCCTTTTCCGACCAGCGTCAGGACTTCCAACTCGCGCGGGGTGAGTTGCTCCAGAGTGCGGTCCGGCGCGGGGGTAGGGGTCGCCGTACTGCGCTCGATCACCCGACGAGTGACCTCGGGGGCCAGTAGCGCGTAGCCCCGGCCCACGGTGCGGATGGCGTCGGCCAACTCTTCGGGGCTGGTGTTCTTCAGCAGGAAGCCGCTGGCTCCGGCGGCCAGGCCTTCGAAGAGGTAGTCGTCACGGTCGAAGGTCGTCAGCAACAGCACCTTGGCCGTCCCGGCCGCCACGATGCTGCGGCAGGCGTCGATGCCGTTCAAACGAGGCATCTCGACATCCATCAGAACCACGTCCGGCGCCAATCGGTTTGCAGCTTCGACGGATTCGGCGCCATCGGCAGCCTCCCCAACCACGTTGATGTCGGGTTCGACCGAGAGCATCATCACGAACCCGCTGCGGACGAGAGCCTGGTCATCGACCACCAGGATGCGCAAGGGTGCCTCAGCCATGGCTCGACGATATCGAGCGGCTAGCGTGGGAGACCCAGCCGACCGAGAGGACACCCGCTCGTGAAACTCGCCCAGCAACTTGTCGGACAACTGCAGGACGCCGGTGTGCGCCGGATCTACGGAATCGTGGGTGACAGCCTCAACCCGATCGTGGACGCCGTGCGGGAGACGGGTGGCAGCGCCAAGGGCGGGATCGACTGGATCCACGTGCGGCATGAGGAGGCGGCGGCGTTCGCGGCTTCGGCGGATGCCCAGTTGACCGGTGAGCTGGCGGTGTGTGCGGGTTCGTGCGGGCCAGGCAACCTGCACCTGATCAACGGTCTGTACGACGCCAATCGCACAGGAGCACCGGTGCTGGCGATCGCCAGTCACATCCCCAGCACCCAGATCGGGCAGTCCTACTTCCAGGAGACCCACCCCGACCGGCTGTTCAACGAGTGCAGCGTCTACAGCGAGCTGGTCAGCACCCCGCAGCAGTCTCCGCGCGTCGTCCACGCAGCGATCTCGCACGCGTTGGGCGATGGCGGTGTGGCGGTCGTGACGCTGCCCGGCGATCTGGCGTCGTTGGACTCGGAAGGCGAGCCCCCGGCGTACGTGCCGATCGAGCACGGGCACCTGATGCCCGCGCCGTCCGTCGTGCAGCAACTCGCCGAGGCGATCAACTCGGCGTCCCGGGTGGCCATCTTCGCCGGCTACGGCACCGGTGAGGCGCACGACCAGGTGATCGCACTCGCGGAGAAGATCGGTGCTCCCATCGGGCACAGTCTGCGCGGCAAGGACCAGATCCAGTGGGAGAACCCCTACGACGTAGGGATGACCGGGCTGCTCGGGTACGGCGCGGCGGCGGCCGGGATCGAAGACGCTGAGCTGTTGTTGATGCTCGGGACCGACTTCCCGTACAACCAGTTCCTACCCGATGTGCGCACCGCGCAGGTCGACCGGCGGGCGGCCATCATCGGGCGCCGGACCGGGGTCGACATCCCGGTGCACGGTGACGTCCTGCCGACGTTGCTGGCGTTGGAGGAGTTCGTCGAGCCGAAGAAGGACCAGAAGTTCCTGGCCAAGACTCTCAAGAAGCACGAGCGGTTGATGAGCAAAGCCGTTGGTGCGTATACGAAGAACGTCGAGACGCGGGTTCCGATCCATCCCGAGTACGCCGCGTCGATCCTGGACAAGGTGGCCGCACCCGACGCGATCTTCACGGCGGACACCGGCATGTGCAATGTGTGGACGGCGCGCTACATCGAGCCGTTGGGAACCCGCCGGTTGATCGGATCCTTCCTGCATGGGTCGATGGCCAACGCGCTGCCGCAGGCGCTGGGGGCGCAGTTTGCCTTCCCCAACCGTCAGGTGGTGGCGGTGTGTGGCGACGGCGGCCTGTCGATGCTGCTGGGGGACATGCTGACCGCGAAGATGTACGACCTCCCGATCAAGGTCATGGTGTTCAACAACGCCACACTCGGGATGGTCAAACTGGAGATGCTGGTCGACTCCATGCCGGACTTCGGAACCGACACTCCCTCAGTCAATTTCGCGGATATCGCTGCCGCGATGGGGTGGCATTCCATCCGGGTGACCGATCCGCGCCAGTTGGAAGGGGCCTTCGGTGAGTCGTTGGCCTCCGACGGGCCGTCGCTGGTGGACATCGTGACCGACCCACGGGCGCTGTCGATCCCGCCCAAGATCACCTCCGAACAGCTCTTCGGTTTCGCGACGGCAATGAGCAAGATTGTGCTGAACGGTGGCGCCGGTGAGGCGGTCGCGATGGCCCGCTCCAACCTGCGCAACATCCCGCGCGGCTGAGAGCGACTCGGCGTGCTGGGCTGGCGGCATTACCCGCGTCACCAACCTCCCCACCTGCCGGAGCGACCCTGCAATTAGTCGCCTTCATAAGGCCGCCTTATGAAGCAAACCAACGACACCATCGCCCCGACGCTCGCCGACAGCCACGGACAGCGTCGGTCTGCTGGCCCGTTGTCCACACTGTCGACCCTGAGCTGAAGCGGCCCACGGCTCACCGTGCTGGGCTGGCGGCATGACACCCGTCGCCACCCTCGCCCCGCCTCTCACCGACAGCTACGAACAATGCCGGTATGCCGAACAGGTAGCCCGGTGGGCGCGGCTGCTCCTGGTGCGAGCTGCCACCTTCCTTCTCGTGACACAGGACGCCGTGGCCACGGAACTCGGGATCAGCCAACCGGCGGTCAGCCAACAACTCGCCGCGACGAAGATCGCGCACGTCCAGCGACTCGACCGCGGTCTGCTGCTCGATGCAGCACCTCCGGCGCTCGAATGGCTCGCTGCACGAATGGGATTCGATGCCATCGAGGCGCGCGACTGCTGCTGGCACCCACAACCAGAACCTGCCGCACCGGCCACCGCACCGGACGATCCCGACGCCTCCGACCGAGCCTGGATCGAACAGGCCACCGCGTGGCTGTTCGGCGAATCGCTGGTCGCCTCCGTCGATGAACCACCGATCGACGTCTTCGTCCGGGTGCCTGTGGGGCTCGCCCGCAACGAGGTCGAGCAGTTGCGCGGCATGGCGGGGCGGCTCCTGCGTCGCGAGGTCGTGATGCATTCGCAGGTAAACACTGCTCCCGCGGCAGTCCCCGGTGGTTCAATCCCTTCATGAGTCCCGAGCCGGCCAGCCCCTTGCGTCGTCATGGCGCAGCGTGGGCGGCGGCCGCCCTGGCCGTCGCGGCCGTGCTGCTCTTCGTCGCTGCGCGATGGGTGCTTACGCCGCATGCGTTCGCTGACACCGGGGCCACCATCGGCGCTCATCCGGGGATCGGTCACACGGAGTACTTCGGGATGGCGGTCGAACCCGATCCTGGGAACCTGCCTGGCTTCGCAATGAGTTCGTCAGCCGGCGGACCACCGGTCCAGGTCGGCGGCCCGACCCAATTACCCCAGCGATCCGTCACCGTGAACGTCGTCGATGCGCGTCCCAACGTGACCGAAAATTCCAGCAACGCGCACCTTTCGCTCCTCTACTGCGTTCGTCGCACGAAGAATCTGGGTATGGGTTCAGGATTCGCCGACACGCTCCACGAGGTGTGCCGCAGCGTCGAGCCGTTGGGCACCGGGACGCGCACCCTCGACGACGACTCCGACGTGGTACTGGCGGTCACACCTACGCGCGTCGGCACGGTAGAGGTCGACGGAGTGACCCTCGACTATCAGGACGGTCTACGTCGCGGAACCCAGAGTGTCGGCGTAACCATCGTCGCCGATACCACCAACTAGCGAAACATTCACAGCAAGAAGGGGATCCGGGCTCGCACCCGGAAGCCACCCGTAGCCCGCGGCCCGATCTCCGCCTCACCCCCGAGCGCCGCGACCCGTTCCCGAATCCCCTGCAGCCCGAGGCCCGTTCCTCTCGTGCCCGGCAACGGCGAGCCGGTGTCGAGGACTTCCGCCTCGACGTACGCTCCATCACCGGCGCGCGTCACGCGCACCGTCACCGACGCGGTCGCCGCTGACGAGTGGGCGCGCACGTTGGACAGCGCCTCCTGCACCACCCGGTAGACCCCGAAGCCGGTCGCGGCCGGCACCCGGTCCGCCAGCCCGTCCTCGTCCACCAGAACGTACGTCGCGCCAAGACCCAACGTTGAGAACTGGGCTGCCAGCGCTGGGACGTCCGCAAGGGTCGGCGCCGGTGTCCGCGACTCGGCGTCATCGCCACGCAACGTGCCCACGAGGGAGCGCATCTCGGTCACGGCCGAACGCGCCGAGGACTCAACGGTTTCCAACGCGCCAGCCGCTGCCGGCGGGTCGACCGTGAGCACGCGACGCGCAGCAGCGGCCTGCACCCCCATCAACGCAACGTGATGCGCCACCACATCGTGCAGTTCGCGAGCGATGCGCAACCGCTCGTCGACCACGGAACGGTCGCGCAGTTGTGCGGCCTGCACCTCGATCAGACCCGCCTGGTCGGCCAGCGCCGCCCGCTGGCGGGCATTACGCCAGTCAAGCGCCCCACCCAGGATCGCGCCGCCGAAATAGATGGCGTTGATCAAGTAGATGTACCCGGTGAGGGCGGCGGGATAGGGCAACGGGCCCGGTGAGGGCTGCCCCTGCAACTTGGTCCGGTTGACCAGGTCGATGGTCACCCACACCATCAGCGCCGCGACACACAACCCCACGACGGTCATCGTCCGACCCCGCGGTGCACCCCACGCCACCGCCGCGTAAAAGGCTGCGAGATAGAGGAATTGCAACACGATGCTGGTCGCCAGCGGTGGCCACAGGATTCCCGAAACGATCCACAGCACGGTGACCGCCAGCACCGTCGCGATCGGCAGACGTCGCCGCCACACGATGACCACACCCGCAAGCACCAACGGCACATGCTGCACCACCACCGGCGCGGTGATCGTGCTCAGGGAGCCGAGGCTGCGCTCCAGCTCCAGGCCGAGCGCACCAACCACGACAAAGGCAATCGCGATCGCGATGTCCCGACGCCACCACGCCTGCGGCAACGGTCGTCGCCACGGGTCTCCGACGCCGAAAAACGCTCCCACCGTGGCCACGGCCGTCAGCTGACCGGCTTCAGCACGTCCTCGCCGACGAACGGGGCCAGCGCCGCGGGGACGCGCACCGAACCGTCCGCCTGCTGGTGGTTCTCCAGGATCGCCACCAACCAACGAGTCGTCGCCAGCGTGCCGTTCAGCGTCGCCACGATCTCGGACTTGCCCTCCTGCGTGCGGAACCGGGTGTTCAGGCGGCGGGCTTGGTACGTCGTACAGTTCGACGTCGACGTGAGCTCGCGGTAACGGCCCTGGGTGGGCACCCACGCCTCGCAGTCGAACTTGCGCGCGGCCGGGTTGCCCAGGTCGCCCGCGGCGGTGTCGATGATCCGGTAGGGCACCTCGATCTTGGCGAGCATCTCCCGCTCCCAACCCAGCAGCCGCTCGTGCTCGGCCTCCGCCTGCGCCGGGTCGCAGTAGACGAACATCTCCAGCTTCTGGAACTGGTGCACCCGGATGATTCCGCGGGTGTCCTTGCCGTGCGAGCCAGCCTCGCGGCGGTAACACGTCGACCAGCCGGCGTAGCGCTGCGGACCCTGCGACAGGTCGATGATCTCGTCGGCGTGATAGCCCGCGAGCGCCACCTCAGAGGTACCGGTGAGGAACAGGTCGTCGGCCTCCAGGCGATAGACCTCGTCGGCGTGCTCGTCGAGGAAGCCGGCCCCGGTCATGATGTCCGGGCGCACCAGCGTGGGCGTGATCATCGGGGTGAAGCCGTGCTCGACCGCGAAGGCCAGACCCATCTGCAGGAGCCCGAGTTCGAGGCGCGCGCCGACACCGGTCAGGAAGTAGAACCGCGAGCCGCCGACCTTGGCGCCGCGCTCCATGTCGATCGCCGCGAGTCGCTCACCGAGGGCCAGGTGGTCCATCGGCTCGAAATCGAACTCGGTGGGCGAGCCCACGACGTCACGGACCGTGTAATCGTCCTCACCGCCGCTGGGAACGCCCTCGATGATGAGGTTGCCGACCTTCTTCAGCAGCGACTCGAAGGTCGCCGACTGTTCGTCGGCCTGTGCCTCCAGCGACTTCACCTGGGCCGCCAGCGCCGCGGCGTCCGTGCGTGCTTGCTCGGCCTGCTGCTCCAGGGCGGTCACGTCCTCGCCGCGTTTGCGGGCGGCGTTCAGCTGGCCCATGGCGGCGCCGACCTGCTTGCTGACCGACTTCTGCTGCGAGCGCAGTTCCTCGAAATGCGACAGCGCCGATCGCCGAGCGGAGTCCGCCGCCAGGATCTGGTCCACCAGGGACTCGTCGGCTCCCCGCGCCCGTTGACTGGCTCTGACCCGCTCGGGGTTCTCTCGCAAGACCTTGATGTCGATCACGATCGTTAGGCTAGCCCGGCCCTGGGATAGGTTGCGGTCATGCCCATGGCCGCGGTGATCGTCAACCCGACCAAGGTTTCCGACGCCGCGAAGATGCGCGCCCAGGCCCACTCCGTCTTCCAGCACCACGGTTGGGAGGAACCGTTGTGGTTCGAGACCACCGTGGAGGACACCGGTCGTGGTCAGGCGCTGGAGGCCATCGCGCTGGGTGCCGACCTGCTGTGCCCGTACGGCGGTGACGGGACCGTCCGTTCAGTGGCCAGTGGCGCACTGGGCAGCGGGATCCCGTTGGGACTGCTCAGCGCGGGCACGGGAAACCTGTTGGCCCGCAACATGAAACTGCCCCATCGCCGGTTCGAGGACGGTCTGGCGGCCGCGCTGAGCGGGCAGGCCCGGCCGATCGACGTCATGCGCATCACCATGGACCGGGAGGGTGATGGTCAGTGGAGCGAACCCGAATACGGCCTGGTGATGACCGGGTTCGGGCTCGACGCGGACATTCTGGGTGGGACCCCCGAAACGTTGAAGGCCCGGTTGAGCTGGCTGGCCTACCCGGTCAACGGGCTGCGTCACGTGCGGCACGACCTGGTGCCGATGAGCATCACCTTCGATGCGGACGAACCCGTCCAGACCGAGGTCACGACGGCGATCGTCGGCTCCTGCGGCCTGCTCACCGGTGGTGTGCAGCTGATGCCGGGTGCCCGCTTCGACGATGGGGACCTCGATGCCGTCCTCATCCGGGCCGGTGGCCTCCTGGGCTGGCCGAAGGTCGTCGCCGGTATCTTGAGCCGCTCGAAGAGATCCACGCACGCCGTGGAGCGCCGCGTCGCCCGCCGGGTCGAACTGCGGGCCGGCCGGCCCACACCGATCGAGATCGACGGCGACCACCTGGGCAGCGCGATCGGCGTACGCCTCGAGGTGCTACCCAGCGCCCTCACCGTGCGCGGCTGACCCATGCGGGGCGACGTCCGAACAGCCAGGAACACCAGGCACACTCAGAGCATGACTCGCCGCCTGCTGGCTCCCGCGATCCTGACCGCGGCCGCGCTGACCCTCGCCGCGTGCGGCGGCGGCACCTCGAGCGCCCCATCAGGTACGACGATCGGCAGCTCCGCGGCCAGCGCCACCTCCACGACGGGCAGCACCGCATCGGCCACCAGCAGGTCGGCGACCAGTACCTCAACGACCGCCACAGACCCGTCGCCGCGGTCGTCCAGCACGCTCGCGAGCAGCACACCGAGCACCAGCGGGTCCACCGGGGGCGGGGGGAACAACGTCCTGCCCGACCCGACCGGGTACTCCACGCCGACCACGGTGACGCCGGTGGGAAACGGTTGTGTGCCGGCGCGCCTGTCGGTCAGCAGTGTCGGCATCGACGGCGAGCAGGTCGTGGCGATGGGCACCAACGCCCAGGGCCAGATCTATCCACCGCCGAGAACGACCATGTGGTACGACAAATCGGCCCAGCTCGGCACCGACGGCCGCACCGTGATCGCTGGTCACGTGACCTACGACGGTCCCGATGAGTTCTACGACCTCGACCAGGTCGGCGTGGGCGCACCCATCAACATCACCTGCACCGATGGCCGCCGCCTCACCTACACGGTCACGAACAAACGCTCCGAGTTGAAGACGAAGGTCACCACGGACCAGCAGGTGTGGGGCGGCAGTTCGTCACCGGTGCTGGTGCTGATCACCTGCGACAAGAACAGCCCGGTCGTCGGTCAGCACCATCTGAACAACTACCTGGTGTGGGCCACGCCCGCCTAACCCAACGACTGCAGCCACTGCCGTGCATCGGCGAACGCTGCGTCACTGGCCGCTGACTCTACGGTCGCGGCTCGCAGATCGGCCCGCGGGTAGGAGCCCAGGAAGCGCACATCCGCCGCCGTCCGCCGCAACCCCAGCAGCGCATCGGCGACCCGTTCGTCACGCAGGTGACCCTCCAGGTCGATCGAGAAGCAGTAGCTGCCCATCGCCGCACCCGTCGGACGCGACTCCAACCGGGTCAGGTTGATCCCGCGGGTCGCGAACTGCTCCAACAACTCCAGCAGCCCACCGGCCCGGTCGGAGTGCTGGTAGAGCACCAGCGTGGTCTTGTCGAAACCAGTCGGCTTCGGAAGCCAGCCGGGCCGCGCCACCAGGACGAACCGGGTGACCGCCGTCTTGTTGTCCCCGATGTCCTCGGCCAGCACCTCGAGCCCTCCGGCGGCGACCCGTGCGCAGACCGCTGCGTCGTACGGCGCTGGCTCACCGGCCGCGAGCGCCGCCTCCAGCGCCTGGGGTCCGGCCGCGGTCGACAGCGCGGGCACGTACGTCGCGCCGGGGATGTGCTCGGCGGCCCAGCCGCGGACCTGGGCCCAGGCGTGCGAATGGGTGCCGACCGTGCGGACGTCCGCGAGCGCCGTACCGGACGGGGCGACCAACACGAAGGTGATCGGCACGAGCACTTCGCCGACGATGACCAGTTGGAGTGCGTTCAGGGCATCGATGGTGGCCGGTACGCCGCCCTCGATCGAGTTCTCGATCGGCACCATGGCCGAGTCCACGTCGCCGGACTGCACCGCCCGCAACGCGGCGTCGACGGTGGGGAAGGGCACGTGCTCGGCACCCTTCGCGGGCCGCCAGGCGAGCAGCGCGGCCTGGGTGAAGGTGCCTTCGGGACCGAAGTATCCGTAGCGCATCAGGCGTCCTTCCGGTTGGTGCGGGCGGCGGCGATGGCCTGCTGCTCCTCCGGGGTGAGCTTCACCTCGGAACGACCGGCCAGCACACCCTTGGCGTAGGTGCGTGACTCGTCGCGGGCGTGGATCGAGGTGATGACCAGTCCGTCGCCGGAGTCGTCCAGCAGCGCCGCCGAGAACGATAGCCGCCCCCCGGAGTCGCCGAACGCGTCGTACCGCACGACCGCTACATGCCGCAGGGCTGCCGCGACATGGGGCGTCAGCCCGTCGACGCGGGAGGTGAGGGCCCCCAGGTGCCGCTCGATCGACGTACTGCGATCGGCCTGGCGGGTGAGCACCGCGAGCGCGTCGCGGCGCTGCTCCGGCGGCCACAGGGTGATGAACTGCCGCTGGATCGCGCGCAACCGCAGCAGCGCGGCGACCGCCACCAACAGCGCCAGCACGGCGAGGGTGAGGGCGAGCACAACCAGGGCGGTGGACACGGGATCGAGGGTACGGCGTGCGTAGACTTGCGCCGTCATGGATCTGGGATTGATGGTCACCGTCTTCGTCACCATCTTCCTGGTCGAACTTCCCGACAAAACCTTCATCGCGACGCTGGTCCTGGCGACCCGGTACCGCCCGATCCTGGTGTGGATCGGGGTGTGTGCGGCGTTCCTGGTGCAGACGGTGGTCGCGGTTGCCTTCGGTGGTCTGATCGGGCGGTTGCCCGAGAAACCGGTGCACGCGGTCGTCATGGTGCTGTTCGCGATCGCGGCGGTCCTGCTGATCCGCGGCGCCAAGGATGCCGCGGCCGAGGAGGCCGAGACCGAGGAGGAGTTCGCCGAGAAGGCGACCGCGCCGGCTTCGGGTTTCCACGCGATCACCGCGTCGTTCCTGATCCTCTTCCTGGCCGAATGGGGCGACCTGTCCCAGTTGGCGACGGCCGGGTTCGTGGCCAAGAGCGGTGGCGGACTGGGCAACGCGCTCAGCGTGGGCATCGGCGCGTTCCTGGCGTTGGCCGTCGTGTCCGGGCTGGCGGTGCTGCTCGGCCGCAAACTGCTCGACTACGTACCCCTGTCGATCATCCGGTTCGTCGGCGGACTGGTCTGCGCGCTGTTCGCAGTCCTGCTCGCGCTACAACTCCTCGGGGTCTCTCTACCGTCCTGGCTGCCCTTCTGACCCACGTAATCTTGCTGGGTGATCCGGCGCTGGCTCCTTGCGGTGGCCGTCGTCGTGCTCGGGATCGGTGCCGCGTCGGCCACCATCACCTGGCTGTCGGCTCGTCCTGCGGTGCAACGGATCAGTCAACCCGGCCCGCTCGTCATTGTGTCGATGCCCACCCTCACCTTCGAGGGCGCTAGCTCGCACACCACCCCGGCGCTGTGGGCGATGGCCCGCACTGGTGCCGTCGCCGTCATGACGACCCGCAACCTGTCCGCGCACAGTTGCAGCAACCAGTCCTGGCTGACGTTCGGCGCCGGATCTCGCACAACCATCGGTCGGCCCGTCGGCGAGACACCCACCAACGGCCGGCCCGGGACGTGTAGTGCCGAACTCCAACCGGTGCAGGACGGGGACGGCGCCTACTTCCCGGACTGGGCCACGTGGCGCGCGGCCGTGCCCGGCTCGGGCAACAAGCCCGACCTCGGCCTCGTCGCCTCCTCGCTGGCAGCTCACGGGCAGTGTGTGATGGCAGCCGGCAAGTACGTCGCTCTCGGGGCTGCCGACCGGACCGGCCGGATCGCGCATTACCAGCGCAGCATCGACGACGTCCCGCTCACGACCTGCCCGGTGACGCTGATCGGCCTGGACGGCCCGGACGACCACTACCTGTCCCAGTTGCTGGCCCGGTTGCCGGCCAAAACGACGCTCGTCGTGACCGGCGCGGCCGACGACACGACACCGGAGTCGCTGCGCGCGGTGACCATCATCGGCCCGGGGGTGCGGCACGGTCTGGCGACCTCCGCCTCCACGCGCCAGATCGGACTGCTGCAGACCACCGACCTGTCGGCACTGACGCTGTCCCGGATCGGCACGGCGGCCCCGGTGCTGCCCGAAGGTCGTGCCCCGCTGGTGCAGCCGACGTCCAGCCCCACCGCCCCTGTCGTCCGCGTCGCGCAGTTCACCAAGGCACTCGAGATCGAGCACGGGTTCGTGCTGCCGTTCTTCCTGAGCTTTCTGGGTGGCACCGCGCTCGCGTGTGCGGTGGGTGGCGTGTGGTGGTGGCTGCGCCGACCCGGGTTCAGCCGGGGCCTGCGGCGGTATTTCGCCGGCGTCGCCGCCCTGGTCGCAGCGACCCCGGTGGCCACTCTCCTGGTCGGGTTCCTGCCCTGGTGGCGGGCCGACCAGCCGCGGGTGGTCCTGGGCATGTTCACCTTCGTGGGAGCCGTCTTCATCGCCGCGGCCGCCGTGCTCGGACCCTGGGGCCGGCACCGACGGGGGCCGGTGGTCTTCCTCGCGGGCTTCACCCTCGTCGTACTCGGATTGGACGTCGTGCATGGCTCGGCGCTGCAACTGACCTCGATCACCGGATTGCAACCGGTGTACGGCGGCCGGTTCTACGGGATGGGCAACGTCGCCTATGCGTTCTACGCGACGTGTGCGCTGCTCCTGGCCGCGGCGCTCGCAGGTGCCCTGCTGGACCGGCAGGCCCGCACGCTGGCGGTGCTCACCGTGCTGCTGATCGGCGCCGCCGTCGTCATCGTCGACGGTTATCCGAGGTGGGGCGCTGACGGGGGCGGGACGGCGGCCCTGATCCCGGCGTTCGCCTATCTGGCGATCAACGCCGCCGGCCGACGGGTCACCTGGCGCCGGATCCTGCTCATCCTCGTTGCGAGCGCGGTGTTCGTGCTGGGCCTGGCCTTCCTGGACTACCTACGGCCCGCTGAGGATCGCAGCCACCTGGGCGACTTCATGGCCGGGGTGATCGATGACGGTTCCACCGGGCCGCTTGCTCGGATCTGGCAGGCGAACTGGACGATGCTGATCTCCTCGCCGATCAACCTGCTGGTCCCGGTCCTGCTGGTGCTGGTGATCGTCGCGCTAGGCTTCCCGGACTCGCGTCTCGGCCGGCCGCTGCGGCCGTTGTTCGACCAGGTCCCGTTCTACGAGCGCGGTCTGGCGGCGGCCGCGGTCTGTTGGTTGATCGGCTTCCTCAGCAACGACTCCGGCACCGCGATACCACCGGCCGGGTTGCTCATGGCGATACCGCTGACCGTTCTGCTGGCCGCGAGTCCGGCGTGGCGACTCGACGACGTACCGCCGGTAGCGACCACGCCAGAACGCCGAGCAACAGCACTGCGATGAGGCCGTAGCTGTCGTTGAGCAGTTGCCAGCCGGGGTTGCCACTGGAGGACGCCGGGAAGTCCAGACCCTGTTGCAGTCGCCACTGCCCCCACCAGGGCAGCGGCATGGTGAAGAGCAACCAGAAGATCGCGGCGGCCAGCAGTTTGCGGACCTGCAGGAGCGCGGCCAGCGCCACCATCACCCAGACGAAGTGGTGGATCCAGGACACCGGTGAGACCAGGACACCGACCAGACCGACGGCAGCGGCTTCGTGCCACAGCCAACCGCGCTGGTAGGCCAGCCGGGCGGTACCCAGACCGAGGACCATGACGACCAGGACCAGGAACAGCCACAGCGCTGTCGAGTCCCAGTGCGCGCGCAGCAGCATGCCGCGAAGGGCCTGGTTGGACGTTCCGTCGTTCAGGCCCAGCCGACCCGGGTCCTGCAGGGCACCTCCCCAGAACGCGAAACTGGCGTTCGGCAGCAACACGAACGACACCAGCGAGAAGCCGGCCGCACTGCCGGCGGCGGTGGCCGCGGCACGCCACTGGCGGGTCACCAGCAGATGCACGATGAAGATCCCGGGCGTGAGCTTGATCGAGGTGGCCAGCCCGATCAGCACCCCGCGCGGGATCCGGCCGCTGCGCCCGGCCAGATCCAACAGCACCAGGGCCATCAGGAAGATGTTCACCTGGCCGAACTTGATCCCGTCGCCGACCGGCTGCAGGCAGCCCACCGCAGTCCAGATACCGGCGAGCACCAGCGGCCACCACTGCCCGCAGCGCTGGGCTGGTTCGCGGAACAGCCACCACACCAGGGCCCCGAGCACCGCGAACTGGGCAAACGTCCACAACCAGCCGGCCAGCGCGAACGGGATCAGCGCCAACAGGATGGCGATGATCGATGCGATCGGCGGGTAGGTGAACGGCAATAACTGCGGGGGCGCGGTCACGGCCTCGTAGACCGGCCGACCGATCAGGTTGGAGATGCCGGCGTTGCGGTAGACCTCGAGGTCCACCAGCCACCGGGTCGGCGGGGTCTGGACCAGGAAATGGTTGATCAGCATGTAGGGCCGGATCAACGCGACCACGATCGCGGCCGCCCAGATCCAACGGGTCGGGCGGGCAGCAGCGGTCACCCCGGCATTCTGCCTCAGTGCGGCGGTGATGCCGTAGCCGCCAGCGATCGCCGCGCCGCGTCGATCTGCGTGGTGTGCGCATCCCAGTAGTCCGGCGTCGCGGTGATGACGAAGCGATGTTGCACGCCCGCCGGGTCGAACGCGATGATCGCCCAGCCTTTAACCGGCACCTGGGCGACGCAGGTCCACTCCAGAGCCAGGCCGATCAAGCCCTGTTGTTCCCAGCGCACCGGTTGCTTCGCGTGGAACCCGGTGAAGCAGCTGTGTCCGTTGCTCTGCGCGAAGTCACCGATCGCCTCGGGCTGGGCGAGGTAGGTCTGTCGTCCGTCCTCGATCAGCGCTCGTTCCCGCTGGATCGAGACGTCTGTGCCGGGGCGCGGGGCGGTGTCCACCTCATGGATCGCGATCAGATCCGCGGGCTGCTCCCCCGAGCCACCGACCAGCCACACCGTGCGATGGGCCAGATACTCCTGGACCCGGACGGCCTGGTGACCGGTCGTCAGTTTCCAGTCGGGTGGTAGTGCCACCCGCAGCGTGTCGTCCTCGGTCGTCCGCACGGAGATCGATGTGCCGCAACCGGCGACGACCAACCCGGCGAGGACGATCCCGGCGCAGCAGCGCACTGTTCGGGTCCACATGCGGCTGAGGCTATGGGGACCGGTTCAGCCGCTGCAGAAGTTATCCACAGGGACGGTCGATTAGTCTCGGGCCCGTGGTGCGGCGTTGGGTGATCGCGGTCGTGTCGATCGCCGCGTTGTTCACCGTCGCCTACGTTGCGACCGGTCTCATCACCGCCCGACCCGCGCCCAAGCCGGTGGTGACGGCCGGCCCGGTGGTGGTGGTCGCCGTACCCGGATTGTCCTGGACACAGGTCTCCGCCTCCCGGACCCCCGCGCTGTGGCAGGTGCTCGACTACGGCGCGACGGCCAACCAGGTCGTACACACCGTGGGATCGACCGCGTGTACGCCGAGTGCCTGGCTCACGCTGGGCGCCGGACACGGCGTTGACGCGGCCGGGTGCACCGCACCGGCACCGGTCGTGACGGGCGGCACGGCGACGTGGCCGGCCTGGTCACAGTGGCATTCCTCAGATGCGGGCATCGGCCTGCTGGGTTCGACCGCTGCACAACACGGCAAATGTGTGGAAGCGGTCGGACCGACAGCCGCGCTCGCCGCGGCCGACTCCACCGGGCACGTCACGCACTACGCGTCCTCGATCGCGTCGGCTTCCTTCGCGACCTGCGCGGTCACCCTGGTCACGGCAACCGCCTCGGATCTGAACACGATCGTCGGCAAACTGCCCGCAACGGCGACGCTCATCGTGACCGGGTTGTCCGACGGCTCGACCGGTGACGCGGGTCTGCGGCTGGCCTACGCGCTGGGCACGGGAGTGCCTGCGGGAGTGCTGCGTTCGGCCTCGACGAAACAGCCGGCCCTCATCCAGACGGCCGACATCACGGCCACGTTGCTGACCGCGCTGGGTGAGCCCTCGTTGCCGGCAGCCGTGCACGGCCGGCCGTTGCAAGTGGTTCCGACCCCGCAGAGTGCCGCTGCAGCGGCTGCTTCGAACGCTGCACTGGCACGGGCTGTATTGGTGAATCATGTTGTGCTGGTGTGGTTCTGGCTGGCGTGGGCGGTCGCGTTCGTGGTGCTGCTCGGCTTCGTCATCCGGGCCCGTCCGCTGTGGACGCGACCGGCGTTGGCCTATCTGGCGGCCGTCCCCATCGGCACCTTCCTGGCCGGGCTGCTGCCGTGGTCGCGGTGGCCGGCGCCGGGGGTGTGGCTGGTGGTGCTGTCGCTGGCGTGGGCCGGTCTCGTGGTGGCTGTCGCCTACGCCGGTCCGTGGCGGCGCTGGATCGGCTCTGCGTGGGTGACGGTGTGCGCGGTGTCCTCCGTGGTGTTGGCGCTGGACGTGATGCACGGCTCGTCGCTGCAACTGCCCGCGATGCTGGGACTGCAGCCGGAGTACGGCGGGCGGTATTACGGGATGGGCAACGCGGGGTATGCCATCTTTGCGACCGCTGTGTTGATCCTGGCCGGGCTGCTCGGTGGCCGGTTGATCGCCGTCGACGAACGCCGGCTTGGCGCGTGGACCATCGGATTGCTCTGTGGTGCAGCGGTTCTCATGCTCGCTGCGCCGATGTGGGGAGCGGATTTCGGCGGGCCGCCGCCCTTGCTGATCGCCGGTGGGATCATGGTCGTCCTCGCACTGGGGCGGTCGCTGTCCTGGCGTCGCCTCGCGTTGATCGTGTCCTTGGCCGTCGCGCTGGCGGTAGTTGCTGGAGTGCTCGATGCGCTGCGACCGGCGTCGTCGCGTAGTTACCTCGGCCGGTTCTTCGCCGGGTTGTTCGACGGCTCCGGCGGCATCGTCGGGGAGAAACTGGGCGCCAATCTGAAACTCCTGGTCGCCACGCCCGCGAGTCCGCTGATCCCGCTCGGTCTGATCTTCTGCGCGTACGTCGTGTGGCTGGCCGGCCGCCCCTCCCAGCCGGGGTGGTCCTGGGCCAGGCGCCTTGGCGACGCGGTGGGTCTGTCCGAACCACTGGTGGTCGAGGCTGACACCCGGGTGGGCGCGCAGGAGGTGCCGTTCCTGCGGGAGACCGCGATCGGCGTACTGGTGATGGTGGCCATCGCGATGGTGATCAACGATTCCGGTGTCGCCATCCCGGCCATCGCGGCCCTGATTGCTTTCCCGTTCGCCACGGCACTGGCAACGCGGGAGCCGCTGTAGCGCCGCGCTCGCAATTCGCGCGGGTTATCGACAGATGCGCGGGTTATAAACCGCGCGGATGTCGATAACCCGCGCGGATCCGTAGATAGGCTTCCCGTCGTGACCTGGGTCAGCGAGCACCGACGAGCTTTCGTTGCGCTGGTCGCGGCAATCATCATCGCCCTCGCGTCCGCCGTGGTCGCACATGCCAATGACCGCGGCAATCCCGACCCGGGTGGTTCGCGGATGGCCGCTATCGAGACCGCCGCCGCACAGTTTCTCCCGACGACAGTGTCGAAGGTCAAGACCACAACCCAGGGCTTCCGTTGGGGAACCGGGGGCTGCGACGGCGGTCCCGCGGGCTGGACGAGGGGTCAGGTTGACGTGACCTTCGACGGACCGGCGGATCTGCCAGCCCTCGTGAATTCTCGTGTCGCCTCCGTGAAGTGGCAGGCCGCCGCAGAATCCTCATCCCAGCCCGCGGCCGTGCAGGACCCCAACGCAGTGGCGACCTATATGCCGACCGGGTCGAATCCGTACGGCGAGCAGGCCCTCCTCAGCCGTGGGCAGCACGGCGGGTGGGATCTGTGGGTCACGACTGATCCAGCGGTGAACCCCGACCACAGCTGCTAGGCAGTCCCCTGTGGCAGGGTGACCGCGTGCATCCGTTGCTGCAGCAGTTCCATGAGCAGATCCGCCTCGCGAACCGTGAGTCCGAAGGCGGGCCCGGGATCGTTCACGACACCGATGGCCCGGTCCGGCGCCGCTACGCGGTCACCCCCGGGTCGTCGTACGCCATGGTGGAGTCACCCGAAGGGCTCGGCGACGATCCCGACCACTGGATCACCCGGACTGCAGCCTTCTTCAGCGACCGCGACGAGCGGGTGGAGTGGAAGACCTACTCCTACGACCCGCCCGCCGACCTCGGAGAACGACTGTCCCGCAACGGTTTTCAGGCCGAAGATCCTGAGGCCCTGCTGCTGGGGGAAGCCAAGGCACTCATCCATGAGGCTCCGTTACCCGATGGATTGACCATGCGTGAGGCGGATTCGGCGGAGGACTACACGCGCATCCACGACCTGATGCAGATGATCTGGGGTCCGCGCGACGGTGACATGACCGCGGAGCTACGCCGCGAAAAGGCCGCGGATCCGACCTCGCTCGACATCGTCCTCGTCGAGGAGGACCGAGATGGGCCAGTGCTGTGCGCAGCGTGGTGCCGCTACACACCGGGCACCGATTTCGCGTCCATGTGGGGCGGGTCAACGCTGCCGCAGTGGCGCCGGCGCGGTATCTACCGAGCCACCGTCACCTGGCGGGCGCAGCGGGCCGTCGATCGTGGATATCGCTACATGCGCCTGGACACCTCACCGGACTCCAGGCCGATCCTCACCCGCCTGGGCTTGCAGCACGTCGCCGACACCACGCCGTACGTCCACCCGTAGGAATCTATCCGTAGGGGTGTAGGAGGGGTTGACCGCCCATTCACAGGTGCGAGTAGCTTCCGACAGGTAGCGCAGGTCCACCCAACGACGGGCATACACCGGGGGTTGGCAGGATGTCACTTCTTCGCGATCACGCCGAGCTAGCCATCTTCTTGTGCATTGCCGGTGGCTACCTCGTCGGTAAACTTCATCTCGGCCCGATCAAACTGGGCGGTATCTGCGGCACGCTGATCGTGGCACTGCTCATCGGCACTCAGCACGTCAAGGTCGATAACGACGTCAAAGTCGTCTTCTTCGCCCTCTTCATCTTCTCGCTGGGCTACATGGCCGGTCCGCAGTTCTTCGCCAACCTGAACAAACGCAGTCTGCGCTTCATGGTTCTGTGTTTGATCGAGCTCGTCAGCGTCCTGAGCATCGCCTTCCTCCTGGCCAAGGCCTTCAAACTTGACCTCGGCACGGCCTCCGGAATCCTCGCAGGAGCGGCGACTGAGTCGGCCGTCGTCGGGACGGCCACAGAAGCCATCGGCAACGTGCCGGGCCTGACCGCGAAGCAGATCACCCAGTACCAGAACAACGTCGCGACCGGCTACACCGTCTGCTACTTCTTCGGGCTGATTACGATCGTCCTGCTGACCAGCCAGATCTACCCGCTGTTACTGCGGATCAACCTGCGAGATGAGTGCCGCAAGATCGCGGAGTCCATGCGCGGTTCGAGTGATGCGATCGCCTCCGACGAAGAGCTCGCGCTCCCCTACCTCGTCGGGCGCACCTTCCAGGTCTCCGAAGCCGCGGGCAAGACCGTGGGCGCCGTGGAGTCCGCGCTCAACAAGGATGTGTCGGTCGAGTCGGTACGCCGCGTGGGCGCCCCCCAGCTGAGCGTCGACTCGGACCTGGTGCTCCAGTCGGGTGACACCGTGCTACTGGTCGGAGGACGCTCGGCGGCCATCCAAGCCGACTCGGTGATCGGCCCGGAGGTCGCCGGCGACGCCGAGGCGCAGAGCCGAGTGACCACCAAACAGGTGACCCTGACGGAGAAGGAGGTGGATGGCAAGACGCTCGAGCAGCTGCAGGACGAACACGGTGAACTGCGGGGTTCCGGCGTCTTCGTCACCGATCTGATCCGCTCGACCGACCAACACCTCCCGATGACGCCCGCGACGGTGCTGCGGCGCGGTGACATCGTCACGCTCGTCGGAGCGCGAGCCGCGATCGACCGGTTCGTGAAGAAGGTAGGTGTCACGGTCACCAGTAACGCCACCGACTACATCTACCTGGGTCTGGGTATCGTCATCGGCTCGCTGATCGGTCAGCTCTCGATCAAGCTCGGCGATGTTCCGCTGTCGCTGGGGACCGGCGGCGGTTGCCTGGTGTCTGGTCTGATCTTCGGTTGGTTCCGCTCTCGCACCCAGGTGATCGGTGCCTACCCGCCGCAAGCAGCAACCACGCTGAAAGACCTCGGCCTGTCCATCTTCATCGCCTGCACCGGACTTGCCGCCGGACCGGAGGCGCTTCCGATGCTCAAACAACACGGGCTGCTGCTGCCGCTGGCCGGCATCGGCATGGTCCTCGTCCCGGCGACGATCTCGTTGATCGTGGGCCGCAAGCTGCTGAGCATCCAGGACCCCATCTTGCTGGGCGCCATTGCCGGTCAACAGTGTTCGACGCCGGCCATCACCTCACTGACCCAGACCGCGGACAGCTCGGTGCCGATGCTGGGCTACACGATCACCTACGCGTTGTCCAACTTCCTACTCCCCCTGACCGGACCCATCCTGGTCGCCCTACTCGTCGCATCGAAGTGAGCCCAGGGGGCGGTGAACGAGATGTGGACGTTTCTGACCGACCATGTTTTCAAGCCTCACCCCGAGCTGCTGGTCTTCATCACCATCGCCATCGGCTTCCTGGCCGGGAAGCTGCACTACCGGACCATCGCGTTGGGCGCCGTCACAGGCTGCCTCGTCGCCGGCTTGGTCATCGGCGCGCAGGTCAAGGTGCAGATCGACGGCACGGTCAAGAACCTGTTCTTCACCCTCTTCCTGTTCGCGCTCGGCTATAAGGTCGGACCGCAGTTCTTCCGGGGCCTGAAGAAGGACGGTCTGCCGCAGGTCCTCAACGCGGTCATCGTGGCAGTGACCGGCCTGCTGGTCTGCTGGCTGTTCGCGTCCCTCCTCGGCTACGGCCCGGGTCTCAGCGCCGGCTTGTTGTCCGGTGCGCTCACCCAATCAGCCGCGATCGGGACAGCCAGTGACGCAATCGCCAGCCTCCCCGGCCTCAGCGCCGCGCAGGTCCAGCAGCAACAGAATCTGGTCGCCGTCGGGTACGCCGTGTGCTACCCCCTGGGCACCGTTCTGTGTGCGGTGCTCCTGGCCAACGTGTTGCCCAGGCTCTACCACTGCGATCTCGCGGCCGAATCGGCCGATCTGGCAAAGGAACTCGACACACCCAACAACGACCCCGACACGCGCAACTCCTACGAGGAGTCGGTGCTGCGGGCCTACACCGTCACGCACAACGACCTGGTCGGGCAGACGATCGAACAGTTCGAGCAGGACCAGCACCGCCAGGGGCGGCGGATCTACATCACCCGAGTCCGCCGCGACGGCACGATCATTCACCACACCCAGGACACCGCGATCGAGCAGGGCGACGTCGTGGCTGTCAGCGCGCTACGGCACGACCTGGTCGAGTTCGACGCCCGCAGCCACATCGGACCCGAAACCGATGACGTGACGTTGCTGGGCTATCTCAGCGAGACCATGCACGTCGTCGCGTCCAACGACAAAGAGTTGGGGCGCACGATTTCCGAGCTGCGCCAGCAACCGTTCATGGTCGGGGTCTACATCGACAAGCTCTACCGGGCCGGTGCTGAGTATCCCTACGTGCTGACCACGAAGGTCGAACGCGGAGACACGCTGACCCTCACCGGCCCCAAACGCCTGGTCGACCCGGCGGCCCGGGCGATCGGCGTACCCGTCCCGACCAGCTTTGCCACCGACATGGTCTGGGTGGGGCTCGGAACGTTCCTCGGCGGTTGCCTCGGCCTGCTGTCGGTGACGATCGGTGGCATCCCGATCTCCCTGTCCACCTCCGGTGGCGCGCTGATCATGGGTCTGGTCTTCGGATGGCTGCGCGGCAAGTACCCGACGTTCGGGCACGTCCCGCCCGGTGCCCAATGGATGATGGACACCCTCGGGCTGTGCGTCTTCGTCGCGATCGTGGGCCTGAACGCCGGGCCATCCTTCGTGTCCGGTCTCAAACAGGCCGGCTGGGGCCTTCTGGTCTTCGGGGCGATCGCCACCCTCATCCCACTGATCGTCGGATTCCTCTTCGGGCACTACGTGCAGAAGATCCGCTTCCCGATCCTGATGGGGGTCCTGGCGGGTGGGCAGACCACCACCGCGGCGATCGGCGCGGTCAACGAGACCTCGAGATCGCAGATCCCGACCCTGGGCTACACCATCCCCTACGCCATCAGCAATGTCCTGCTGACCATCTGGGGGGCGGTCATCGTCATCCTCAACCACTGATCCGACATCGCTGACCTGACCTCACGACCCCTTCTGATAGGAGAACCCCCATGGCCACCCAGACATTCACCCGGGCCGAGATCCACGCCCTGTCCCAGCTGAGCCCGTTCGAACTCAAGAACAAGTTCATCGAGTTGGCACAAGAAGCCCAGGAGGACCAACCCGGGCAGAAGGGCAAGTCGAGCGTGCAGATGCTCAACGCCGGCCGGGGTAACCCCAACTGGGTCGCCACCGGACCACGCGAAGCGTTCTACGCCCTGGGCTACTTCTCGGTGTCAGAGTCCCGCCGGGTCTGGACCGCGGACAACCTGGGCGGGATGCCCGACGCTGCAGGCGCCCACCAGCGGTTCGAGTCCTTCGTGCGCACCCACCCCGAGTTGCCGGGCGTCGAACTGCTCAAGGAGTGCGTCGACTACGCCTTGGCCCAGTTCGGGTTCGACGCCGATGCCTTCATCCACGAACTCGCCGACAGCTCGATCGCCGACAACTACCCCGTGCCGGGCCGGGTGCTGAAGTACACCGAGACCGTCCTGCGCGCCTACCTGGCCAAGGAGATGTACGCCGACAAGAACCGCGGCGAGTCCCTCAAGTTGTTCCCGACCGAGGGTGGCACGGCCGCGATGTGCTACATCTTCGACTCGCTGATGAAGAACGGCCTGCTGCACCACGGCGACAAGATCGCTCTGCTGGTACCGGTTTTCACGCCGTACATCGAGATCCCCGAGCTCGAGACCTACGGGTTCGACGTCACCCGGGTCGAAGCGTCGCTCTTCGCCGAAACCGGGGTCCGCGAATGGCGCTACCCGGAGGAGGAGATCGCCAAACTTGCCGACCCGGACATCAAGATGGTCTGCCTGGTCAACCCGTCCAACCCGCCATCGCTGGAGTTGGGCGACCGGGCCCGTCGCCAGATCATCGAAATCGTCGGGACCAGCAACCCCAACCTGATCATCGTCACCGACGACGTCTACGGAACCTTCGTGGAGGGCTTCCACTCGATTGCCGCCGACCTGCCCCGCAACACCCTGCTGGTCTACTCCTACTCCAAGCACTACGGCGCGACAGGTTGGCGACTGGGTGTTATCGGGCTCGACGACGACAACGTGATCGACGAACTCATCGCGGCCCAGTCGCAGGAGGACAAGGACCGGCTCAACAAGCGCTATGGCTCGCTGTCGTTGGAGCCGGAGAAGATCAAGTTCATCGACCGCCTGGTCGCCGACTCCCGGCAGGTGGCTCTCAACCACACCGCGGGTCTATCGCTGCCGCAGCAGATGATGATGGTGCTGTTCTCGCTGTTCGATCTGCTGGACCAGGGGCAGGACTACAAGTACCGGGTCCGCGACATCGTGCGACGCCGGCTCGATCTCCTGCTGGAGGGCGTCCAGCTCACCGTCAACGACGACCCGCACCGCGCCGGTTACTACATCGAACTCGACCTCCTCGCCGAAGCCCAGTTGGCGTTCGGTCAGGAGTTCGTGGACTTCCTGCAGGCGAACTACGAGCCGGTCGACCCGCTGTTCCGGCTCTCGGCGAAGACCGGTGTGGTGCTGCTCAACGGCGGTGGTTTCGATGGTCCGGAGTGGTCGGTGCGTGTGTCCCTGGCCAACCTGGACGACCTCGACTACCTGAAGATCGGCCACCATCTGCAGACGATCATGGACGACTACGCGCAGGACTGGCAGGACTCGAAGACGAAGACTGCGGAGGCGAAGAAGTAGCAGCTCGCCAACCCAACAGTGCGAACGCGGCGACGATGATCCAGCCGAGGTAGGGCGCGACGTTCTCCCGGAAGCCGAGGGTCCAGTCCGCGGTGCTCTGATCCAGTCCGCTGGCGCGGCCGGGTACGTAGGCCAGAGCCATGACCACCGAACGTACGACGAGCAGCGCGTCCCAGACGAACGCGGCCAGCAGGGGCAGCAGCAGCCAGGTCGTCGCGTCGTACCAGGGCAACGTGTAGGGCGCGAGGACGGCGAACGCCGTCGACAGCACGAACGTCGCGACTACAGCGTGCCGGGTCAGTGGATCCGTGATGCGATCGGCCAATCCGTAGCGTCGGATCACCGCCCACAACCCATAGGCAAAGAGCACCATCGCTGCGGTCGCTAGTAGGAAAACGACCGTGGTGACCAGCCACTCGGGCAGACCCAGCACCCGCAGCAACCGGATCGGCAGAGACCACGGGGACGCGTAGGAGAACGAACCGCCGGCCGCACCCAGCTGATGCAGCACGTGCGGACCGGCCACGACGTAACAGGGCACGATCACCAACATCGCGCCACCGAGCAGCGACCACAGCCGGCCCGGCAGCACCCAGGTCCCGCGAGCACCGATCCGGCGCCGGTCCACCTGCCACCAGGCCCAGGCCAGCGCGAGGCCGACCACGCCGTACGTCACCTTGGTGCTGAACGCGGCTCCGGTCAGCGCGCCCGCGAGCCACGGTGATCGTCGGGCCGCGAGCAGGGCTGCCACCACGAAGAATCCGGCGATCAGGTCCACGTGCGCCCCCAGGACCAGGATGCCGAACACCACCGGGTTGAAGGTCCACAGCAGGTCGATCCGACCGCGTCGGCCGGGTGCCAGTTGGAGCAACACCCAACGGCAGCCGAGCCAGGCGAGCACGATGAAGATCTGCCAGATCCACACCGTGACGCGCAGGTTCTGGCCGCCGATGAAGGACGAAATGGCTTGCAGCATCGTCGCGAACGGTCCGTAGATGCTGGGCGTGTGCTGCCACGGCGGCTGCACCGCGGCGGTCACGGGATCCAGCCCACCGTGCCAGCCGATCGGCGATTCGAGGTACGGGTCGCCGCCCTGCGCCGCGATCCGACCGTAGGCCGCATAGTTGACGTGGTCGGCCGAGCCGAACGGACCGGTCAGGAGCGCAAGTACGCCGAGCCCGACCGGCAGTGCCCATCCCCAGACCCGGGTCGGCGGGCGCAGAAGCGCGAGGATCACCCCGATCCCACCGGCGATGAAGGCGATGTAGAGCAGCACGCTGACGCTGGTCGGCGACAGCTGCCAGTCCAAGGTGCCGGGCGCCCAACCACGCGGCCCCAGGGGAGGTTTGGCGGCTGACGGTCCAGCCATGCCGACCGCGATGAGAATCGCGAACGACAGGACGAGAAGCCCCGTGCGCACCCTGCTCATCGGCGCATCGCCCGCCATCGACGTACGCCGAGTGCCCGGGCCACGTCGCGATATTGAGCCGCGCGGTGCACCTGCCCGCGCCAATCCGACCCGGTGACGCGATGACGCAGTTCGCAGGGCACCTCACGGACCCGCAGACCGGCCTGCAGCACGTCAACGGTCAGACCCACCTCGACACCCCAGCCCGCCGCCAGGGGCGAACCGGCGTGCAATGCAGCTTGATTCAGGCATCGCATTCCTGACAACGGCTGAGTGGCCTCCCAACCGGTGAGACGACGGATCCCGCCACGTGCCAGCCGCACCACGAAACCGTGTCCCCCACCGGGGCCCTGCGGCGGCAGGATCGCGATGGTCATGTCGGCTTCATCGTCGGCCACAGGAGGCACCAGAACCCCCACAGCAGAGGCTGATTCACCCAGATCGGCATCGACGAAGAGCACTTGGTCGACGTCTCCGATCTCGGCCAGTCCCGTCGTGAGGGCGGCCGCCTTGCCCTGGTTGCGGCGATGCTGCACCACCGTCGCACCCGCGGCACGGGCCAGCTCGGCCGTGTCATCAGACGAACCGTCGTCGACGACCACCACCTCGGCACCGAGGTCGCGGACAGCCTGGACGGTAGCGGCGATGCGCTCCGCTTCGTCCTTGGCAGGAATGATGGCGGCGAGGCTCACCGGATCGTCAGCTGCCTACTCACCAGGCGATCGCGGGCGCGGCGCTGCTCGGCGTCGAGCGGTGCGTCGACCGCGAGGTGGGTCTCGAATCGCTTTGTCAATGCTGCGAAGTCGTCGACGATGGCGTCGGGCTCCAACGCCGTGTCGACCTCCCACACCGGCACGAGCAGGCCACTGGCGCGGAAAGCGCCCAGCAGCCGGCCCTCGCCCAGACCGGCCTCGTCAGCGGCGACCAGCCGCGCGAGAGCATTCGTGGCGGTGTCCTCGTCGGTGCCCAGCACCCAGCGCACGAAGCTGCGGTCACCGACCCGGCACCAATAAGCGGACTGGTCCGGTAGCAGCCGCTGGGTCGGAGCGACCGCTTCGTTGGCGCGCTCGAGGGAGGCTTTCCCGTCCTCGTCCAGGTCGCCGTCCTCGACCCAGAAGTCGAAACCGTCGTAGAGCGTGGGCTCGAAGGTCGTGCTGGTGATCAGGTCCTGCAGGCGCGGGGTGTCGAAGGTCGGTCGAGGCACAGCGGTCAATGGCTGGCCGGGCTCCAAGTCCAGCGCGGCGATGAGTGCAGCGGCCAGGTCGCGGCTGGCGTCGCCGGAGCCACCGCCGCTCTGCATCGCGATCAACACGTGGCCACCGTCATCGGTGGCGCGGTGCAGAGCCGGCCAGGCCATCGGCAGGACGGTGGCGATCGTCGCCTGACCGGACCGATCGGCGTACGTGAAATCAACCGAAGCGGTCGCGGCGGGCACGAACTCGCGCAGGGCCACCCAGTCGGTCTCCCCGGCCAGGCCCTCGAAGGGGCGCGCGACGAACGGCGCCGGCACCACCTTTGGCTGCTTGTCCTTACGTTCCCGCCGAGAAGCTTTGCCCATAGGGCTCAACTCTAGGTGGATTCACATCCGGCGCCGCGACGGGCCGCCGAGGGCTGCCCAGACGGTGGTGCGGCCGTCTTCATCGCTGACCCCCCACTCGTGGGCCAGCGAGCGCACGATCCGCAGGCCCCGCCCGCTGCGCGCCCACTCCGAGGACGGTTTGGGCGCGGGTGTCTTGCCGCTGCCGCCGTCGGAGACCTCGATCTCCACCCGCGGCGGACGCACCTTCCAGTGCACGCGGATCGAGCCGTCGGGAAGTGGCTTGCCGTGCAGGATGGCGTTCGCGACCAGTTCGGAGGCAACCTGTTCGGTCTCCTGGACCACCTGCTCCGGCACCGTCGTACCCGCCAGATCCTCCAGTACCGCCTTGCGGATCCGCGGTACGGATTGCAGATCCCACGCCAGGCGCACGGTGCGCACGTGCGCGTCGGTGCCGTCGGCGCCGTCGTTGTCAGTCATGAAACCCCCTGCTGGCTTACCGCGAAGCGTACGTCGGCCGGCCGGTTGGTGATGATGGCGTCCACCCCCAGCTCGAGACACAGGGCGACGTCCTCGGGTTGATCGACGGTCCAGACGTGCACTTCGCGTCCGGCGGCGTGCTGCCGCGCCACGAACTCGGGGAAGCGTTTGATGATGCCCAGCCGCGGTCCGACGATGGGCAGGTCGGCCGGGAAGAAATCGATGACCCGCAGGCCGGCACCGACCTCGATCAGTTGCACCCGCTGCAGGCTGGGGGCCAACCGGCCGAAGCGGGCAACAGCACGGGTCGAGAACGACATCATCCGCACGCGCGGTTTGTCGGGTGCGGGAGTCAGCAGGTCGTATTCGCGCAGGACGGAGACGAGTTTGCGCTCGACGTCGCCGGCCCAGCGGGTCGGGTGTTTGGTCTCGATGACCAGTTCGAGGGGGCGGTCGGCGGCCAGGACCGAGCGGATCAGCTGACGCAGCGTGAGGATCTGGGCGTGGTGCCGGTCCGGCTCTTCCGACTCATCGGGGTGTTCGCGCTTCCAGCTGCCCCAGTCCATACCTTCCAGTTGGGCCAGCTCCAACTCGGAGACGACCCCCTCGCCGTCCGAGGTGCGGTTGACCCGGCGGTCGTGCACACAGACCAGGTGTTGGTCGGCGGTGAGCCGCACGTCGCATTCGAGACCGTCCGCGCCTTCATCGATAGCGCGCAGGTAGGCCCCGAGGGTGTGTTCGGGTTCGGCGTGGCTGGAGCCGCGGTGCGCGATCACCCGCGGCGGTTTCCCGGACAGCGTCACGCGGGACATTCTGGCACTTGCGTTCGAGCGCGCTCAAAGCCCTAGCGTCGTGTTTATGACATCCAGCGAACACCTGATGCGCCGGGCCCTGGCCGCTCTCGATGAGCTCGACGGCCCGATGTCGGTGGAGGTGATTCATCGGCTGACCGAGTTGCCGGTCCTGGACTCGCCGCTCACTGTGGCGCAGGTCGCAGACCTGCTCGACGTCAGCCCGCATTCGCTGCGTTACTACGAGCGCATCGGTCTGGTGTCGGTGGCCCGCGACGGGGCGGGGCAACGCGCCTACTCCGCGGACGCCGTACGCCGATTGGTCTTCATCACGCGAATGCGGCTGTCGGGTATGCCGATCCACGACCTGCAGCACTACGTCTCGCTCGTCGACCTGGGTGAGGAGACCGTGCCAGAGCGCCTCGACATGTTGCTGGAGCACCGGGACACCATCCGCCGCCAGATCCGCGAGTTGACGCTGTCGCTCGCGGCGACCGAATACAAGATCGCGACCTACGGAGGCCACACCTCATGAAGTACCGCACCATCGGCGACCTGTCCGTCTCCGCCCTCGGCCTGGGCTGCATGGGCATGAGCTTCGCCTACGGGCCCGCCGACTCTGGCGAAGCGCTGGCCACCCTGTCGCGCGCGCTTGAGTTGGGGGTCAACTTCTTCGACACCGCCGACATGTACGGCGTGGGCGGAGCCAACGAGAAACTCCTGTCCACGTTCCTGGCCGACCATCGTTCCGAGGTGGTGCTGGCGACCAAGTTCGGCATCGTCACGTCTCCGGACACGGGTCTGCCCGCGGGGGTGAACGGTTCGCCGGCCTACGTGCGGCAGGCGGTGGACGCGTCGCTGCAGCGGTTGGGTACCGACGTGATCGACCTGTACTACCTGCACCGCGTCGACCCGGAGGTGCCGATCGAGGAGACCGTGGGGGCGATGGCCTCGCTGGTGGCGGCCGGCAAGGTGCGGCACCTGGGCATCTCCGAGGCGTCGGCTTCGACCCTGCGACGGGCGGCTGCGGTGCATCCAATCGCGGCGCTGCAGTCGGAATGGTCAGTGTTCAGCCGCGACATCGAGGCATCGGACGTGGTCGCCGCGCGGGAGATCGGCGCGGCGATCGTGCCGTACAGCCCGCTGGGCCGGGGGATGCTGACGGGATCTGCTGCGGCCCTCGCACCTTCTGCTGGGGACTTCCGCTCGACGCTGCCGCGTTGGCAATCGGCGAATCTGGAACGCAACCGGGAGCTGGTCGCTTCCGTGCAGTCGATCGCCGCGTCATTGGACGCCACGCCGGGCCAGGTGGCTCTGGCCTGGTTGCTGGCGCAGGGCGAGGACGTGATCCCGATCCCGGGCACCAAGCGGCGGTCCTACCTGGAGGAGAACGTCGGGGCGGTGTCGTTGCCGCTGTCCACCGAGCACCTCTCCACCTTGTCGGCGCTGCAGCCTGCTGGAGAACGCTACCCGGACATGGCCTGGGTTGCGGGCGAATCAGCCTCTCTCGCGGAGTAATTCGGCGGCGACGGTGGCGTCGTGGAAATCGACGTCGCCGTCCGGCAGGTGCTGGACGCGCTCGTGACCTTTGCCGGCGATGAGCACCAGGTCGCCTGGTTGCGCTTCATCAAGGGCCTTGGCGATGGCCTCGCGTCGGTCCAGGATCACCTCGTGGCCGGGAGCGCCCGCCTTCACCTCGTGGGCGATGGCGTCGGGTGACTCGTCGTAGGAGTCGTCGGTGGTGATGATGCCGATGTCGGCCTTCTCGGTGGCGACGGCGCCCATCTTCGGTCGCTTGGCGGGGTCGCGTCGACCCGCTGCTCCGTAGACCACGATGACCCGCCCCTGCGTGACTGAGCGCGCCACGTCGAGGACCGCCGACAGGCCGACGTCGGTGTGTGCGTAGTCGACGATGACTTCGATGCCCTGATCGTTGGAGACGCGCTCGAAACGACCTGGCACCTGTGGGATCTCGGCTACGGCTCGCTGCAACGTGTCGGGATCCATGCCGGTTTCGAGAGCGATCGCTGCAGCACCCGTGACGTTGAGGACGTTGTAGTCACCGAGCAGCGGCATGTGCAGGGGCAGTTCCTGCTGCGGGGTGCGCAGGACGAAATCCGTTCCGGCAGCTGTTTGTTCGATATCAACTGCTCGGTAGTCGGCGTCGCTGGCTGTACCGAAGCGCAAGGTGCCGCTGATCTCGTTAGCCAGGCGGGCGCCGTACGGGTCATCGACGTTCGCCAGCTTTGGCCCGTCGGTCCACTCGAACAGTCGGCGCTTGGTCAGGTAGTAGTCCTCCATCGTGGGGTGGAAGTCCAGATGGTCGCGGGACAGGTTCGTGAAAAGGGCTGCCGCGTAATGGGTTCCGGCGACCCGCTGCAGCGCGATGCCGTGCGAGCTGGTCTCCAGGACGACATACTGGACGCCCTCGTCCCGCATCCGTGCCAAGGTGCCCTGGACCAGGGGGGCCTCACCCGTCGTACGCACGGCCGGTCGGCGGTCGGTGCCCACGATGATCTCGGCGGTGCTCAGCAGACCGGTCCTGGCGGCGCCGTAGGCACCAGAGAGAATGCCATGCAGCACATAGGAACTCGTCGTCTTGCCGTTGGTGCCGGTGATGCCGTAGACGGTCAGGTGCTTGGAGGGGTCACCGTTCACGGCGACGGCCAGCCGCGCCATGGCCGCTCTAGTGTCGGGCACCACGGCGGTGGGGGCGTCGTCGATGGGATGGTCCGCGACGATGAGCGTGGCACCCTGCTCGAGGGCTTGCGGGACGAAGCGGGCTCCGTCGGTGGTGAAACCCTTGATCGCGACGTACGCCGAGCCGGGGCCGACCGCGCGCGAATCGTTGGTCACCGCGCTCACCTGCACGTCAGGCACATCGACACCGAGTACGTCGCGCAGGGCCGGGCCGTCCAGAATCACCGCGCGAGCGTATCGCTTGGTCTTTCTTGCCCTATCTAGGCTCGCCGCTAGACAGGTAGATACGGGGCAATCATGCCTCGGGTAACCAGCCGATCGCCCGGAATGTATTCAGCGCGAACTCTCCAACGTCAGGTGGGGTCAGTTCCGAACGGGCGAACCACTTCGCGGCGCCGAACCGGCGATCCGCGCGGCGTACACGGCGCTGACGTAGGCGACCTGATCTCCGTGGGGATAGGTCACCCGGAACTGTGGTCCGCCGATCACTCCGAGGAGGCCGGTGAGTTCGACGTCGAGACCGGTCTCCTCCTTGGCCTCCCGACGCGCCGTGCCCGACCTTCTCCCGCAGACGGGCAATGTGTGGAGCGACCGGCATTCTCCCAACGTACCTACGCGCTCAGCTGTGGGTCGCAGGATGTTGTCGGTGGTCGCAAGTACGGTCGTTTCATGGATGGGAAGCACCTTCTGGACGAGGCCGAGCAGGCCTCGATCGCAACCGTGCAGCGGTGGCGCGCTGAGGTGAATGCGACGGCGGGACAGGCTGCTTCACCACGGATCCAGCAGGGTTTGATTCAGGAGTTGGAGTACCTCAAGGACGCGATCACCGCCCGGCAGATCAAGTTGACCGCAGCTTCGTCTGAGGACACCCGTGCCCGTCGCCCGGGGATTCCGCATGACCGTTCGGATCGGCACACCGGGGTTGGAGTGGCCTTCGCGCGCCGACGTCACCCGGTGGCTGGGCAGCGGTTGGTGCACCAAGCCCGGGTCATCGTGGGCGAGATGCCGTCGGTATTGGCGGCGATGCGGGCTGGCCACCTGAACGAGGAGGCCGCCGCGGTCCTGGTCCGCGAGACCGAGGGCCTGAACCCGGCCGCCCGCGCACAAACCGCTCAGGAGTTGCAGGACCGGTGGCAGTACCTCGGCGAACGTGGCCTGCGGGAAGCGGCCCGGGGCATCGTCACGCGGCTGGATCCCGACCTGGCCAAGGTGCGCGCGATCGCCGCTGCCGAGGACCGGCACGTGACCTGGCGTTCGGCACCGGACTCGATGATGCGCCTGAGTGCCCTGGTGCCGGCCACCACCGGGTTGGGCTGTGTTCAAGCCCTGCAGTCCGCCGCGCAGGCTGCCATCAAGGAAAAGGGCGCGGAGAAGGTCACCCAGCAGGACCGTCGCCGCGCCGAGGCGGATGCCCTGGTGGCCCTGATCACCGGGGCCGAGTCGGGGCAGCAGCCCCCGGTCGATGTGCGGGTCAACCTGATGATCCCGATCGAGGCCCTGACCGGGGACGCGCCCGGAGTGTTGGACGGGTACGGCACGATCAGCGGCCACCTGGCGCGGGACCTGATCACGGCGTGCCCCGACGAGCAGGGCCCGGCCATCCGGCGGATCTTCACCGCGCCCGAGCATCAGGAGCTGATCGGGATGGAAAGCACCTCCCGCAGCTACACCGGGTTGCTGCGTGAGTTCATCCGGTTACGTGATCAACGCTGCCGCACGCCGTACTGCGAGTCACCGGCCAAGCACACCGACCACATCCAGCCCGCCGCGACCGGTGGTCCTACCACCGCAGGCAACGGCCGCGTCACGTGCGCCGGGTGCAACTACGACAAAGAAGACCCCGACTACCACGTCACTGGCGACGCTGGGCAGGTCATCTGCACGGTGGGCGGGGTGAGCGTCCGCTCCCAGCCTCCGCAACCGCCCAGCAGCTCACCGCCGACCACGGTTTTCGGATTCGAACGCAAGTTCATCGACATCATCTGGCACGGCTTCACCACGCCTCGACGCGAGTGAACACGTCGCAAGTGACCGCGAATCCGCCTCTGCCGCCGTACGATCTGCGCTGTGGCGAAGGTGACCCAGGTGACCCCGCGCGTACGCGAGGAGATGTGGCGCGAGCGGGTCGTCGACATGAACGATGGCATCCTCGGCGTGGCTGGCCTGCTCCAAGGACTGGTCGCCGCCGACATCTACAACTCGACGATCGTCATCACGGCCACCATCGCCATCGTCGCGGGTGCCTTCTCGCTGGGCGCCTTGCGGTACACCGAAGCCAGCTTCACCCGCGACGCAGTGATGGACGACATCGCTGAGGAAAAGCGCCTACATGCCCTGTCCCCGGACGAGGAGTTCCAGGAACTCGTCGACATCTATCTCGACAAGGGACTGAGCGATGAGCTGGCGCACCAGGTCGCGACTGAACTGACCGCGCGTGACGCTTTGGCCGCACATCTCACCGAAGAACTCGAGATCGATGAACGAGACATCGCATCCCCGTGGCTCGCCGGATTGAGTGCGTCACTCGCCTTCGCGGTCGGCGCACTGATCCCCACCGTCATCGCGATCGTTGTCACGCCGCACGACCGGCTCCTGGTCACCATCGCTGTCGTCACCCTGTCCCTGGCCCTCACGTCGTTCGTGGGCGCCAAGTTCGGCGGTACCCACCCGCTACGGACCGTGCTGCGCTCGGTGTCCTTCGGCTTGCTCATCATCGGCATCGCCGCGGCCGTCGGCGAAGTCATCTACTGACCACGGCCCCGCCGCACTACGATCTGCGCTGTGGCGAAGGTGACCCCGCGGATACGCGCGCAGATCTGGCGCGAGCGCGTGGTCGACGTCAACGACGGCATCCTCGGAGTGGCCGGTCTGCTCTCGGGTCTGGTCACCGCCGACCTGCGCAGCACCACCATCATCGTCACGGCGGCCGTCGCCATCGCTGCGGGCGCAACCTCGATGGCCGCCATGCGATTCACCGAAGCCTCCTTCAACCGGGACGCGATCATGGAGGAGATCGCGGAGACGAAGCGCCGGTTGGCGCTGACCCCGCAGGAGGAGTACGACGAGTTGGTCGATATCTACCTCGACAAAGGACTCAGCGACCGGTTGGCTCACGAAGTCGCGCAGGAACTCAGCGCCCACAACGCGCTCGAGGCCCACATCGACGACGAACTGGACCTCGACGAGCGCGACTTCCAGTCACCGGTCACCGCCGGGCTGACCGCCGCATTTGCCTTCCTGGTGGGCGCCCTCATGCCGACGCTGATCGCGCTCCTCGTCCCGCCCTACAACCAACTGATGGTCACCCTCGGCGCGGTCACCCTGTCGCTCGGCGTCACCTCGTTCGTGGGCGCGAAGTTCGGTCACACCCACCCGGCCCGCACCATCATCCGAGCGGTCGGCTTCGGGCTCCTGACGCTCGCTATCGCGTCCGGCGTCGGCGAACTGGCCGACTGACGCCCCTCAGGTAGGTGGCAGGCAGCGGGACCGACCGGCAAGGCTGACCCTATGAACCAACCGGCGATCCTGTGGCTGCGTCGCGACCTGCGCCGCCACGACCACCCCGCGCTGCTGAAGGCGCACGAGGACGCCGGCAGCGCAGGCGTCCTGCCCCTCTTCGTGATCGACCCCGTGCTGTGGAAGTCCGCCGGACCAGCCCGGCGCGGCTGGCTGGCCGCGACCCTCAAAGCCACCAGCTCGGCGTACGTCGATCGGCTGGTTATCCGCCTGGGTGACCCTGCCGCCGTGGTCCCGAAGGTGGCTCGTGAGCTCGGCGCCGCGCGCGTGCACGTGACGCGCGAGACCACCCCCTACGGCACGCGGCGGGACCGCAAGATCGCCAAGGAGGTCGAACTCGTCGAGACCGGAACGCCGTACGCGGTCGGACCCGGCCTGATCACCAACGGCAGCGGCAACCCCTACAAGGTGTTCACGCCGTTCTCGAAGGCGTGGCGTGATCACGGCTGGCCGGCGCCCGCACAGGTCGAGAGGGTGCACTGGGCGACCGCGGATTCCGACGGTCGCGTCGAGAAAATGCTCGACAAGGCGATCCGCGAGGCACCTGACCTGCCGCCCGCCGGTGAGGACGCCGCCATGAAGCGCTGGCACGAATTCCTTGACGACATCGGCGATTACGGCGACGACCGCGACCGCCCCGACCTCGACGCCACGTCCCGCCTGTCGCCCTATCTGAAGTACGGCGTCCTGCACCCGCGCACGCTGCTCGCCGAAGTGGCCAGAGGCAAGGGCGCTGAGCGCTACGTCACCGAGTTGGCCTGGCGGGAGTTCTACGCCGACGTCCTCCATCACAACCCGCGCTCCGCGTGGCACGACCTCAACCCGCTCGGCATTCCCTACGACGACCCCGACGAAACCTTCGAGGCGTGGAAGGAGGGTCGCACCGGCTTCCCCATCGTCGACGCGGGAATGCGGCAGCTGAACGAGACCGGCTGGATGCACAACCGGGTCCGGATGATCACCGCCAGCTTCCTCACCAAGGACCTGCACATCTGGTGGCCGCACGGTGCGCGCTACTTCCTGGACCGCCTGATCGACGGCGACATCGCGTCGAACAACCATGGCTGGCAATGGGTTGCGGGCACCGGCACCGATGCTGCTCCGTACTTCCGGGTCTTCAACCCGACCACGCAGGGCGAGAAGTTCGACCCAAAGGGCGCCTACGTCCGCCGCTGGATCCCCGAGCTCGGCACCGACGACTACCCCGAGCCGATCATCGATCACAAGGCCGAGCGCGAGGAGACGCTACGGCGCTACGAGCACCGGGGGCACTGACCGAAGATCTCCACGGTATGGCTGACCTGCGTGTAGCCGGCATCGGCAGCGATCTGCGCCGCCCACTTCTCCACCGCGGAGCTGGCCACTTCGACGCTTGCTCCGCACGAACGGCACACCAGATGGTGATGGTGCGAGTCAGCCTCGGACGGCCCGCACAGCCGGTACCGGCTCTCTCCATCCGGCCCCTGCACGACATCGGCCCGGCCGTCTTCGACGAGTGCGTTCAACTGTCGGTAGACCGTGGCCAGACCGATCGACTGGCCGTCCACCCGCAGGCCCGCGTGCAGTTCCTGCGCGCTGCGGAAGGTCGTATCGGACGCCAACGCCGCCTCGACCGCGGCGCCCTGCTTCGTGACGCGGCGGCTCATGCGACCCTCCTGGCCGTCCAACCGCGAGCGCTGCGGGCCCGCCCGACCGCCCAGCAGATCAGGTAGATCAGGAACGACAACGTGGTGACATATGGACTGATCGGGATGCTCGCACCCGTCGCCAGGAGAATCCCGCCGACCATCGCGATCAGCGCGAAAACCGTTGCCAGCACAGGCGCCCACACCGGCGAAGCGGTCACCCGGAACGCCGCCGCTGCCGGCGTCACGAGCAGCGAGAGCACCAGCAGCGCACCGACGACCTGGATCGACAGTGCGACCGCGACACCGAGCGCCAGCATGAAGGCCAGCGACAACGCCCGCACCGGCACACCGCGGGCCTGCGCGACCTCCGGGTCGACACTGGCGAAGAGCAACGGCCGCCACATGATCAGCAACGCGACGATGGCGACGACCGAGCCGACCAGCAACGCGGCCAGTTGGGTGTCGTCCACTGCCACGATCTGACCCAGCAACAACCCGAACTTGTTGGCCGAACGCCCTTGGTAGAGAGACAAACACAGCACGCCAAGGCCCAGACCGAACGGCATGAGTACGCCGATGATCGAGTTGCGATCCCGCGCCCGGCTCCCGAGGAAGCCGAGAATGGCCGCCGCAATCAACGATCCGATCACCGACCCGGCCACCACGTTGATACCGAAGAGCAGCGCCGCCGACGCGCCCGCAAAGGACAGCTCGCTGATCCCGTGCACCGCGAACGGCAGGTCACGCATCATCACGAAGGTTCCGAACAGGCCACCGAGGAAGCCCAGCGCGACCGCCGCGATGAGCGAATTCTGCACCAGCGGAAGAAGTTCCGCGTAGTCACTGAAGTCAAAGATCCGGTCCATCAGTGCTCCTCCCCCGGGTGGCAGTGCTGATGATGGGTGTCGCCGGCGGCGATGTCGGTGCCGAGCACCACGATGCGATCGCCGCGTCGGATCACCTCGATCGGTGCTCCATAGAGCCGGCTCAGCGTCTCGTCGTTCATCACTTCCTCAACCGTGCCCAGCTGGAAGCTGCCGTCGACCAGGTACAGCACTCGATCGCAATAGGGCAGCACGGGATTCAGCTCATGGGTGATGAAAAGCGTTGCCGTGTCGTTGCGCCGCTGGTCCGAGATCAGTTGCACGATGGCCTGCTGGTGGGGGATGTCCAGGGACACCAGCGGCTCGTCACACAGCAACAGCGCCGGCCGGTTGGCGATGGCCTGCGCGATCCGCAGACGCTGTTGCTCACCTCCGGACAACAACGACATCGGCACATCGGCATAGGAGGACGCCCCCACCTGCTCCAGCAGTTCGTCGACCCGTGCTTCGACACCGGCACGCCGCCGGCCCGGGCCCCAGTGGTTGCCGTCGATGCCCAGGCGCACCAGATCGCGGCCACGGATCGCGAATGCCGAAGCGGACGAACGGTGTTGCGGTACGTAGCCGATGTGTTCGTTGCCCTGATGGACCGGTTCACCGGCCACCCGGACCGTGCCCGAGAGGGGCTGCAACCCGAGGATCGCGCGCAGCAGGCTGGTCTTGCCCGAGCCGTTGGGACCGAGCACGGCGATGAACTCACCCGGCTCGACGGTCAGGTTCAGTCCGCTCCACAGGACGCGATCGCCGTACGCCAATGCGGCGTCGGTCAGCTCCAGTGCCGGGGTACTCACGGCTGGTCCAGGGCGTCAGACAGCGCGGTCAGTTGGCTCTTCATCCAGGTGACGTACGTCGATCCGGCCGGCAGCGTCTCGGTCACCGGCACCGCGGGGACGTGTGCGCTCTTCGCGGTGTCCAGCACTTTCTGAGTGATGGGCCCGGTGGTCTGAGCGTTGTAGACCAGCGCCTTCACTTGGTGAGCGGTGAACAGTTTCAGGGTCTCGTTCAGGACGCCCACCGAGACGTCGTTACCGTCCTCGATCGCGGCGCTGAAGGCTTCCGGGGTCTTGTTGACCAGACCGCACGCCTCCAGCAGGTAGCCCGGCACCGGCTCGGTGATCGCGACCGGTTGGCCGTTGTGGGCGGCCTTCACCGAAGCGGCCTGCGCTTCCAGGGTTTTCATCTGGTCGGTGAAGCCGGCCAGATTCGTGGCGAAGGTGTTCGCATGTGCGGGGTCCAGGGTCGCCAGCTTGTCCTTGATGGCGCCAGCGACCTTCAGGACGGTGGGAAAGTCGTACCAGACGTGTTCGTTGAGGTCCTCGCCCGCGGCAGCCGTCTTGCCGGAGATCTCGACGGCGTTGAGCACGGTGTTGCTGTCTCCGACAGAAGTGACCATCTTGTCCATGAAATCGTCGTAGCCACCGCCGTTCTCGATGACGATGCCGGCGTTCTTGATGGCGAGCTGGTTGCGGACGCTGGCCTCGTATTCGTGTGGGTCCTGGCTGGGGTCATTGATGAACGACGTGACCTGCACCTGATCACCGCCGATGGTTCTGGCGATGTCACCCCACACGTTGGTGGACGCCACCACCTGCACCGGCCCACCGCTGGAGGGGCCCGCCGAGGAGCCGCCACCGCCGCACGCCGCGAGCCCGACAGTGGCTGTTACCAATCCCAGAGAGATCCCCCAGCGGCGTCCTGTCATGACCTAAACGATAACGGTTCTCATTTCCATCAGCAAGTCAGAAGTGGGCGGTACGCGTGAGTAACCCAACATTTTCGCGCGACACGTGTCTCAAACGCGGTCAGGACTGCCGGTAACGCACAGTTATCGCAATACTGCTGGTATGAGCGAAACATTGATCTCCGATCCCGACGACTCCGGTCTCCGGATTGACGCCAATACCCTGGAGCGCACTGTCGCCCAGCGTTTCAAGCAGTTCCTGTTGGTGACCGGTGCGGTGTTGCTGGTCATTGGACTGCTCATCCTGATCTGGCCCGGTCACACCGCCAAGGCCATCACCGCGCTACTGGCGATCGGGGTGCTGTTCTCCGCCCTGGGTAACGCCGCTGTCGCCCTCACCCCCGGCCTGCCGACCCGCGCCCGGGTCATCGCCGCCATCGTTGCGGTGCTGTTTGCGTGGGCCGGCATCTGGGCGCTGTTCAACCTGGGCAGCACGACCGTGGGCCTGGCCTTCGTGGTCGGCCTGTTCATCGGTATCGCGTGGATCATCGACGGCATCGCCGCCCTGGTCACCCTGGGCGACGCACCCTCGAAGGTCTGGGCCGTCATCTTCGGTCTGATCAGCATCGTCGCCGGCGTCATCCTGCTGATCGGCCCGATCTCCGGTGCCGCCATCATCTGGCTGCTGGTCGGAATCGCCTTCGTGGTCATGGGTGTTCTGCAGATCATCCGTGGTCTGCGCTTCGGCAACCAGACGATCAAGGCAACCCTGTAACGAACCCCCTGGGCAAAGCCCCGGTTCTCGGTCACCGACCGCTGAACCGGGGCTTTTCCTTGGCCAGGAAGGACTTCACCGCGCCCAGGTGGTCCTGGGTGAGACCGAGCCGCTGCTGGGCGGGGCCTTCTGCATCGAGCGCCTGGTCCAGCGTCGACGAGGCGGCCTGATCGAGCAGAGCCTTGGACTCGGCGTACGCCGCGGTCGGGCCGGCCGCCAACCCCACCGCGAGTTTGGTTGCGACAGAGAGCACTTCGTCCGGCGCCACCAACTCAGCGGCGATCCCCCAACTAACGGCGTCGGTCGCCGGGAACGGCATCGGCAACAACACCAGACGCCGGGCGCGGGACAACCCCACGGCGCGCTGCAGCGTCCACGACAGGCCCGAGTCGCAGGTCAGCCCGATACCGGTGAAGGCCGTGCCCAGCTTCGCCTCGTTGGACAGCACCATCAGGTCGCACGCGAGCGCGAAGCCGAAACCCGCTCCGACACAAGTGCCGTTGACCGCCGCGATCACCGGCTTGGGCATCGTCGCGATGGATCGCACGATCGGGTTGTAGTGCTCATCAACGGTGTTCAGGCTGCGCTCCGGCGCCGACTCCAGGTTGGCGGCGTGCTCGGCGAGGTCCTGTCCAACGCAGAACGCGGAACCGGTTCCGGTGAGGATGACCGCCCGCACGGACTGGTTGGTCGCGACGCCGGCCAGCGCATCACGCAGCGCCACCTTCACCGCGACGCTCAGCGCCGGCTGCCCCAGGGTGATGGTCGCCACGGACCCGTCGATCGTCGTACTCACAACCTCGCTCATGCCTACGAGATTAGCCATGCAGTGGAAAGATCGAAGCCATGGCCACCGAGCAGGAATACCGCGACAAGGTCGCGGCTCTGATGCCGCAGATCATCGATGAACTCAAGGCGATGGTGGCGATCCCCTCGATCGCGTTCCCCGCCTTCCCGGCCGAGCCGGTCCATCAGATGGCGCAGGCCGCCGTCGACGCGTTCCAGCGGTACGGCGTGCCCGCACGATTGCACGACGTTCCGGGCGGTTACCCGGCCGTGTGGGCCGAAATCCCTGCACCGGAAGGCGCCCCCACCGTCCTGCTCTACGGGCACTACGACGTCCAGCCCGCCCCGAAGGACCAGGGCTGGAGCACCGAGCCCTTCGTCGCCACCGAGAAGGACGGACGGATCTACGGTCGCGGTGCCGCCGACGACAAGAGCGGCATCGCCATCCACCTGGCCACCCTCGCCGCCTTCGAGGGCAAACCACCGGTGGGGGTGAAGCTGGTCCTCGAGGGCGAGGAGGAGACAGGTAGCCACCTCGACGCGTACGTCGCGGCGCGGCCCGATCTGTTCCGGGCCGACGTCATGGTCGTCGCCGACATGGGCAACCTGACCGTCGGCGAGCCGGTGCTTTCCACCGACCTGCGTGGCCACGTCACGGCTGTCGTCGAGGTGTCGACCCTGCGGGATCCCGTCCACTCCGGCCTGTTCGGCGGCGCTGCTCCGGATGCCCTGATGGCACTGATCAAGCTGCTATCAAAGCTCACCGACGACGACGGCACCTGCCTCATCCCGGACATCGAGGCCACTGATTGGCAGGGCGCCGACTACACCGAGGAGATGCTGCGCACCAACGCCGGTGTCCTAGACGGGGTCGACCTGACCGGGACCGGCTCTATTGCCAGCCGCCTCTGGTCCAAACCGTCGATCAGCGTGTTAGGTATCGATGCCCCGAGCATCGACGAAGCGGGTAACGTGCTGCAGCCGCGGGCTCGGGCGCTGGTGGCAATGCGCATCCCTCCGGGACAGGACCCCGACCAGGCGGTGACATCGCTCAACGGCTTCCTGCGGGACAACGTCACCGGGGGCGTCCACGTCGAGATCATCGCCGACTCGGCGGCGCCTGGCTTCCATCAGGGCACCGACGGCCCCGCGTTCACGCAGATGAAGGCCGCTTTGAAAACGGCGTACGGCAGGGACGTCGGCCTCGCCGGTTCCGGCGGATCCATCCCGTTGCTGGACCGGCTGCGCGCCGCCAGCCCGCAGGCGGACTTCGTGCTGATCGGAGCCGAAGATGCGGCCCTGTCGCGCATCCACGGGCCCGACGAAAGCGTCGACCCCAGCGAGATTGAGAAGATGGCGCTCGCCCAGGTCCTGCTCCTGGATGCCCTGTCCCAGGGTTGATCGTCCTGGTCATCGGCTAACTTGCGGGGTATGCCGCAACCGACCCGTCCGCGCCGTGGCCGCCCCGGCCACGACCAGGGCGACATCCTGCGATGCGCGATCGACCTCTTCAACCGCCAGGGGTACGACGGCACGAGCGTTGGCGACATCGCCGCCGAGCTCGGGGTGGTCAAGTCCGCGATCTATCACCACGTGCCGAGCAAGGAGCACCTACTCGCGGCCGCGTTGGACGAAGCACTCTCCCAGCTGACCGCCACGGTGGAGGCGGCGAGCGTCAGCCAGGGCTCGGCGTACGACCGATTGCGGACGGTCGTGCACGACTCGGTGCTGATCCTCACCGAGCACCTGCCCGCGGTCACCTTGTTACTGCGGGTGCGCGGCAACAGCCCCGTCGAGCAGGATGCGTTGCGCCGCCGGCGAGCGTTGGACGAGCAGTTGGCCGGGCTCTACGCGCAGGCCGCCGCCGAGGGATCGGTGCGCGACGACATCGATCCCGTGGTCGCCAGCCGCCTGCTCTTCGGCATGGTCAACTCCCTGGTCGAGTGGTACCGCCCCGGTGGCCCGACCGACCCGCAGGCCCTCGCTGACGACGTGGTGCGTACGGCGTTTGACGGGCTTACGGCGTAAGGCCGGGATTGGGGCGTGAGGTGCCGCGACTGCGTCCCCGCAGGGTCGCGATGACCTCGCCGTCGCGGGTGACGTCGACGTCGTAGACACCGTTGCGGCCGCTCAGGACTCTCTCGGACGCGGTCGCCACGAGGACGTCGCCGAGCTTCGCCGGTTGCAGGAAGGTTACGTCGATGCTCGCCGCGACGGTCACCACACCACGCGAGTTGCAGGCCACAGCGAACGCGGAATCCGCCAGGGCAGTGATGAATCCACCGTGCGCGATCTCCCAGCCGTTGACCATGTCTTCACGCACGGCCATCGACACGGTCGCTGTCCCGGGCGACACCGCGACCACCTGCATGCCTAGCCCCTGGGAGGCGGCGTCGGTGCGCCACATCTCCCGGGTGCTCAACTCGGCAACCTGCTGCGGGGTCACCATTCGTAGAACCCCTGGCCGCTCTTGCGACCCAGCTCACCGGCCGCGACCTTGTCGCGCAGGATCTGCGGCGGCTCGAAACGGTCGCCCAACTCCTTGGCCAGGTGTTCGGCGATGGCCAACCGCACGTCGAGCCCCACGATGTCGGTGGTGCGCAACGGACCGGTCGGATGCTTGTAGCCCAGCGTCATGGCGGTGTCGACGTCCGCCGCACTGGCCACTCCGTCCTCGACCATCCGCATCGCCTCCAGCGCCAGGAAGACCCCGAGCCGGCTGCTGGCGAATCCCGGCGAATCCTGCACGGTGATAGCGGTTTTGCCCAGATCCTTCACCCAGCCCTGGGCACGCTCGACCAGTTCCAGCGCGGTCTGTCGACCGACGACGATCTCCACCAAGTCGCTGGCCGGGACCGGGTTGAAGAAGTGCAACCCAATCAGCCGCTCCGGCTTGGGTAGATCCGCCGCCAGCTCGGTCACCGACAGTGAGCTGGTGTTGCTGGCCAGCCAGGCGTCCGGCGCTTCGTGCGAACAGGTCTGCAGAACAGTCTTCTTCAAGGCAGGATCTTCGGGGACTGCTTCGACGATGAGGGTGCTGTCGTGCAGGGTCGTGGGATCGCTGCTCACGGACAGACGGGCGAGTAGGTCCTCCGGCGCGGTCCCCTCCGGAAGCGCTTGCCGCTGTGCGGCTTTCGCCAGACTGCCTGCGACTCGTTCTTTCGCCGCCTCGGCCGCCTCCTCCGACGCCTCGGTGATAACCACCTCGGCGCCGGTCAGCAGGAAGGCGTGCGCAATGCCCGCACCCATCCGGCCGCCGCCGTAGACCCCGACCTTCATGACCTCTTCCTCTCCAGGAACGCGGTCATCCGCTCCTGCTTCTCCTCGGTCTCGAAGAGCACCGCCTGCGCGATGTCGTCGATCAACGGGTGGGCTTCGCGGGGTGCGTGGAACACCCGCTTGGTGAGCTGCACCGCCAGCGGCGCGTTGCGGCCGATTCGGTCGGCCAGGCGATGACCGGCCGCGAGCAACTCCGCGGCCTCGACCACCTCGGTCAGCAACCGGACCGCCAACGCCTCGTCCGCACCCAGGACCCGTCCGGCGAGCAGGATCTCCTTGGCCAGCGGTTCACCGACCAGTTCCGCCAGCCGCCAGCTCGCACCCGCGGCGGCAAGGATGCCCAGGCCGATCTCCGGGTTGCCGATCTTCACACTTGGCGTCCCGATCCGGAAGTCGCAGGCGTAGGCCAACTCGGCGCCACCGCCGAGTGCGTACCCGTCGATCAGGGCGATTGTCGGCATCGGCAACCGGCGGATCCGGTCGAACAGCGCGGAGTTGATCCCCCGCAGCGCGTCGGCGCGCCGACGCTCCCGCAGCGCCGCGATGTCCGCGCCCGCCGCGAAGGTGCTGCCCTCACCGATGATCAGCGCAATCCGTGGATCGGCCTCCAACCCGGCGCAGACCTCGTGCAACGCATCGACCATCTCCTGATCGATGGCGTTGCGAGCCTGCGGACGGTTGAGCCGCACAACGACCCGGTCATCGGCCTGCTCCAGCAGCACCGGTTCAGGCATCGAAGTCCACACTGACCTCGTCGCTGACCGGATAGGTCTGGCAGGTCAGCACGAAGCCGGCGTCCACCTCGGCGTCGTCGAGCGCGTAGTTGCGTCGCATGTCTACCTCACCGCAGCGCACGATCGCCCGGCAGGTGCCGCAGACGCCGCCCTTGCAGGCAAACGGCACGTCACTGCGGGACGCGGCGGCACCATCGAGGATGCTGTGCTCGCGCGACATCGGGATCTGCGTCGCGCGGCCGTCCAGGGTCACCGTCACCTGGCTGACCGCACCATCGAGCGAGGCTTCCGGCCGGTGGACCTCCGGTGGCGGCTCGTCGACGTAGAACAACTCGAAATGCACACGCTCCGAGGGGAATCCGATCTCTTCGAGTACTTCCCGGGCGTCGGAGATCATCCCGAAGGGGCCGCACAGCCAGACGTCATCGACGTCGTCCATCGGCTGCAGGGCCAGCAACTGGCGCAGCCGATCGGCGTCCAACCGGCCGGAGAATAGATCGACCGACCGCGGCTCGCGCGACAGGACGTGCACCACCTCGAACCGTGCCGGGTACCGATCCTTCAGATCCGCGATCTCCTCCGCGAACATCACCGACCCACTGGTCCGGTTGCCGTAGAGCAACGTCACCTGCGCGTCGGGATGCGTCAGGACAGTCGCCGCGACCGACAGCATCGGGGTGATCCCCGAGCCAGCAGCGATGCACAGGTGCCGTCCACCCGCGGTGGGGTCCGCGCGGAAGCGGCCACTCGGCGTACCGACCTCGACCCGGTCCCCGACCCGGACCTCACGGGTCAGCCAGGTGGAGAACATCCCACCGCCGGGGATCTCCCGGACCCCGACCCGGGGCGCGCTGCCCGCGGGCGCACAGATCGAGTACGACCGCCGGTGCTCGGTGCCGTCGCTCCGGCGCCGCAGCGTCAACGACTGCCCCGCCCCGAAATCGAAGTCCCCGCGCAACTCGTCCGGCACCTCGAAGGTCACCGCGACCGCGTCGTCGGTGAGCCGTTCCACCTTGGCGACGCTCAACTCGTGGAAGGTGGCCATCAGATCTCCTTCACGTGTTCAAAGGGTTCGAGGCAGTCGGTGCATCGGTAGATCGCCTTGCAGGCGGTCGGCCCGAACTCGGAGGTCACCTCGACGCGCTCTGAACCGCAGCGCGGGCAGGACACCGCGCGCCGGGTTGGCAACAACGACAAGGGAATTGGTCCGGTACGCCGCGGGGCTGGCCCGGGTGCGGAGATCCCGTGCTCCTGCAGCGCCGCCCGGCCCTTCTCGGAGATCCAGTCGGTGGTCCAAGCCGGTTCGAGACTCACGTTGATCTGCACGTCACGAAAACCGTTGCGCTGCAACGCCGCCGCCAGGTCGTCGCGCATCGTGGCCATCGCCGGGCAGCCGGAGTAGGTGGGCGTGATGGTGACCGTGACGCCGTCGTCACCTTCGTTGACGTCTCGCAGTACGCCGAGGTCGGCCAGGGTGAGCATCGGCAGTTCCGGGTCGGTGACAGCCGCGGCCACTTCACGCGCAGTCAGCCGCGCCGTCGCCACGGCGTTCACCATTGCCCCGCCGGGTGCGCCCGGGCGACGGACTGCATCTCGGCCAGCATCCGGGAGAGGGCCTCGGTGTGCCGGCCGTCGCGACCGGTGCCACCGTTCACGGCACCCACCCGTCGCACTTCCGGCAGGTCGAGGTTAGCCGCCGAAAAGACCTGGGCCACAACGTCTTCCGCTTCGTCGCGCAGCGTGCTGGGCAGGACACCGACGCCCTGCTCGGCCATCAGCACCTCGACCGGATGATCCAGGAAGAGTTCGTCCCAGTAGGGCAACACCACCTGCAGCGCAGCCTCGACGCGGCGCCGTGACTCGTCCGTCCCCTTCGCCAGGGTCACCAGCCAACGAGCGGCGTAGTCCCGGTGATAGGTGACTTCCTTGACGCCCTTGGCGGCAATGGCGGCCAGCACCCGGTCACTGCTGAGCCGCAGGCGGTCCAGCAGCGCCAGCCGATAGGTCGCGAAGAGGAACAACCGCACGATCGTGACCGCGAAGTCGCCGTTGTCGGGCTCGACGAACCGCACATTGCGGAAGTCGGCGTCGTCCCGGAAGAACGCCAGGGCATCCTCGCCCGGAACGGGGGAACCCGCCGGCAGTGACGGCACGACGCCTGGATCGGCCAGCGCGGCGCGGGCCAGCAGCAACCGCGCCTGACCGAGCAGGTCCAGCGCGGTGTTGGCCAGCGCGATGTCTTCCTCGAGATCCGGTGCGTTGCTTGCCCATTCGGACAGCCGGTTGGCGTAGACCAGCGCATCGTCCCCGAGCATCAGGCAATAGGTCGTGAGCGCCGCGGCGTCCGTGCCCGGTGCGATGGTGGTGTCCACCCCGGCCAACGGGTCCTCGAAGTCCGTGCCGAACGCCCAGTTGGCATCCTCGCCACCGGCGAAACCGTCAAAGATTGAATCGTGACTCATCGGCGCCTGCTCACATGTGTGGGACGTTGTCGGGGATCGTGTAGAACGTCGGGTGCCGGTAGACCTTGTCCCCGGACGGCGCGAAGAGCGGGTCCTTCTCGTCCGGGCTCGAGGCGGTGATGTCGGCCGAGCGGACGACCCAGATGCTGACGCCCTCATTGCGACGGGTGTAGACGTCCCGCGCGTGCCGTACGGCCATGTCATCGTCCGCCGCGTGCAACGAGCCCACATGGACGTGGTTCAGTCCGCGCTTGCCCCGGACGAAAACCTCATACAGCGGCCAGTCGGCGCTCATCACGAAACCCCTTTCTCGGCGTACGCCGACGCTGCCTCCCGCACCCACGCACCCTCATCGTGCGCGCGCTGGCGGTGGGCCAATCGCTGTGTGTTGCAGGGACCTTCACCCTTGACGACGGCCTTGAACTCGGCCCAGTCGGGTGATCCGAAGTCGTAGTGCCCGCGCTCGGCGCTCCACCTCAACTCCGGATCCGGGAGCGTCACCCCGAGAGCCTCGGCCTGCGGCACGGTCATGTCGACGAACTTCTGGCGCAACTCGTCGTTGGTGTCGCGCTTGATCCCCCACGCCATCGACTGGGCGGTGTTGGGCGAGTCGTCGTCCGGCGGACCGAACATCATCAGCGCCGGCCACCAGAACCGGTCCACCGATTCCTGCACCATCGCCCGCTGCTCATCGGTACCGCGCATCATCGTGGACAACAACTCGAAGCCCTGCCGCTGGTGGAAGGACTCCTCCTTGCAGATGCGGATCATCGCCCGGCCGTACGGGCCGAAGGAGGTGCGGCACAGCGGCACCTGGTTGCAGATGGCCGCGCCGTCGACCAGCCAGCCGATGGTGCCCACGTCGGTGTAGGACAGCGTCGGGTAGTTGAAGATCGAGGAGTACTTCTGCTTGCCGGCCAGCAGCAATTCGGTCAGGTCGCCACGTGTGACACCGAGGGTCTCGCAGGCTGAGTAGAGGTACAGCCCGTGCCCGGCCTCGTCCTGGACCTTCGCCAGCAGGATCGCCTTGCGCCGCAACGACGGCGCGCGGGTGATCCAGTTGCCCTCCGGCTGCATCCCGATGATCTCCGAGTGCGCGTGCTGGGCGATCTGCCGGACCAGGGTGGCGCGGTACTTCTCCGGCATCCAGTCCCGCGGCTCGATGCGGTCGTTGGCCTCGATGACAGCATCGAAGTGCTCTTCGAGGAAGGTGTCGTCGACGAGGGTCATGGGGCCTCCTGGCGTATTTACAGACCGTTCGTTCAGTAATAATATGTCAGCTACGTCACACCCGCGCAACCCGAGAGGTTCCCTCGTGTCCGAACTGCTCAGCAGCTATCTCGCCGGCTCCTGGTTCACCGCCGCTGACGAGGGCCGCCCGGTCCTCGATGCCGTCACCGGTGAGGAGGTCTGCCGGGTGTCGGCCACCGGTGCCGACCTGGCCGGCGCCGTCGACCACGCCCGGTCGGTGGGTGTGCCCGCGATCCAGGCGCTGACCTTCCACGAGCGCGCGGCGATCCTGAAGAACGTCGCCAAGCACCTGACGGCGGCCGAGGACGGCTTCTACGAACTGTCTGCCCGCACCGGCGCCACGAAGCGCGACTCCGCGGTCGACATCGACGGCGGCATCGGCACCGTCTTCTCGTTCGCGTCCAAGGCCACCCGGGAGTTGCCCAACGACACCATCGTCCTGGACGGCAAACCGGAGGCCCTCGGCAAGGGCGGCACCTTCGTCGGCCAGCACATCTACACCTCCCGGCCCGGGGTCGCGGTGCAGATCAACGCCTTCAACTTCCCGACGTGGGGCGTGCTGGAGAAGTTCGCCCCGGCGTTCCTGGCCGGCCGCCCGACCATCGTCAAACCGGCCACCCAGACGGCCTACCTCACCCACGCGGTCGTCGCGTCGATGCTGGACAGCGGCTTCCTGCCCGACGGCGCCCTGCAACTGTTGTGCGGTAGCGCTGACGGCTTGCTGGATCTGCTGGGCACCCAGGACCACGTCGCCTTCACCGGTTCGGCAGCGACGGCGTCGACGCTGCGACAGCACCCCAGCGTCGTGCACGGCGGCCTCGAACTCGGGGTGGAGGCCGACTCTCTCAACTGCTCCATCCTCGGTCCCGACGTCACGCCCGACGACCCGGAGTTCGACCTCTTCGTCAAGGGCGTGGTCACCGAGATGACCGTCAAGGCCGGGCAGAAATGTACGGCGATCCGCCGGGTTCTCGTGCCCACCGAACGGGCCGACGACGTGATTTCCGCTCTGTCACAACGGCTGTCGAAGATCACCGTCGGCAACCCGGCTGACGACACGGTGCGGATGGGTGCCCTGGTCAGCCTCGACCAGCGTGACGAGGTGCGTAAGAGTGTGCAGTCGCTGCGGGCGTCCTCGGATCTGGTTTTCGGCGACCCCGACCACGTGACCGTCGTAGGCGCTTCCGCGGTGGACGGTGCCTTCATGGGGCCGGTGCTGCTGCGCGCCCACGAGGGCGCCACGGAACCGCACGAGGTCGAGCCGTTCGGACCGGTTTCGACCGTGATCACGTATTCCTCCGTCGCAGACGCCATTTCGCTGGCTGCGAAGGGCGGCGGCAGTCTGGCTGGCTCCCTGGTCACCCATGACCCTGCCGTCGCGCGCGAGGTCATCCTCGGAGTGGCGCCGTGGCACGGCCGCTTGCTGGTCCTCGACCGCAACGACGCTAGCGAGTCGACCGGCCACGGGTCGCCGTTGCCGAGCCTGGTGCACGGTGGCCCCGGGCGGGCCGGTGGTGGCGAGGAACTCGGTGGCATCCGGGCGGTCCTGCACCACATGCAGCGCACCGCGATCCAGGCCTCCCCCGATGCGCTGACCGCGATCACCGGATCCTGGTTCACCGGAGCCGAGCGCACGGTGTCCGAGCAGCACCCGTTCCGCAAGTCCTTGGCCACGTTGCGGATCGGGGACGCGATCGTCTCCGATCGACGTACCGTGACCGGCGAGGACATCGCCCACTTCGCGGAATTCACCGGCGACACGTTCTACGCACACACCGACCCGGAGGCCGCTGCGAAGAACCCGCTCTTCGGTGGGATCGTCGCGCACGGCTACCTGGTGGTGTCCCTGGCCGCGGGCCTGTTCGTCGAGCCCAACCCGGGTCCGGTCCTGGCCAACTTCGGCGTCGATAACCTGCGCTTCCTGACGCCGGTCAAGGTCGACGACGACATCGCGGTGACGCTCACGGTCAAGGCCATCACCCCCCGGTCGAGCGCGGACTACGGCGAGGTGCGGTGGGATGCTGTGGTCACCAACCAGCACGATGAACCGGTCGCGACGTACGACGTCCTGACCCTGGTCGCGAAGGAAGATGCCTGATGCACCGGATCACGGTCGTCTACGAACAGCCCACGAGTGTGGACGAATTCGAGGAGCACTACGCCAATACCCACGTCGATCTGGTCAAGTCGCTGCCCGGGTTGCGGCGCTTCACCACGTCGCACCCGCGTGGGCTGGGTGGGGAGAAGACGCCGTACTTCGTGGCGGAGCTGTGGTTCGACGACGAGGCGGCTCTGAATGCAGCGCTCACCTCGCCGCAGATGGCCGCCGCCGGCAAGGACGCCGCAACGCTGCCCGCAGACATGACGATGTACTTGGCCGAGGTCGTCGAGCAGTAGGGCCAGGTCAGTCGTCGGACCACGGTTCGAAGCGGCTGAAACCACCCTCCCGGAACCGTTTGCCGAGTCGCTCGTCGGTGTCGCGCGGATCGGCGGGCGCCGCCAGCCCGTGATCGCGCAGGTGGATGTCGCGGGCCACCAGGATGGCGGCGCGGGCTGCCTCGGCCCGCTCCTCACTCGTGGGGCCGCCACCGAGGAGGTTCTGCTCGCCGACCAGCGGCGCCTCCTTGACCCCGCGCTCGCCGTACCAGAACACCAGCCCGGCCCGGGACAGTTCGACAGCGGCCAGTTCGGCCAGCGGGATCCGCCGACCGAACAGATGCCCTCGCACCAGGACGTCCTCGTGCGTCAGGTCGATACCCGGCCGGAGCGCGAACAGCGCCAGGAAGCCTGCGAGCAATACCAGCGCCAGCATCATTCCGACCCGTTTCGGTTCGCCGCCGAGTCCGATGACGAGTGACGCACCGGCCAGCAGGGCGGCGGCGCCGCAGAAGAGCACGCGGAACCACACCGGCGCGCGCCAGGATCCGATCAGCTCGCTGGGCTCGGCCATACCGACATTCTCGACCTGCGCGAGCGGTAGTCCTACCGTTTCGGACGCTGGTCCACGATCCGGCGCATCTTGCCCACCGAACGCTCGACCGAGTCCGGAGCGACGACGTCGACCGACACGGAGACGCCGATCGTGCTCTTCACCAGGTGCCGCAACTCCTGACCGGCGGCGAGACCATCTGCCATAGAAGCGCTTTCGCGGTGCTCGACCAGCACGGTCATGGCATCCAGGGTGTCGGTGCGCGAGAGCACGCACTGGAAGTGCGGTGACAGGGCCGGCGTGCGCAGGATGAGCTCCTCGATCTGGGTCGGGAAGAGGTTCACCCCGCGCAGGATGATCATGTCGTCGGTACGACCGGTGATCTTCTCCATCCGGCGCATCGTGCGGGCGGTGCCGGGCAGCAACCGGGTCAGGTCGCGCGTGCGGTAGCGGATGATCGGCATGGCCTCCTTGGTGAGGCTGGTGAAGACCAGTTCCCCCTCCTCACCATCGGGCAGCACTTCACCGGTGATTGGGTCGATCACCTCCGGATAGAAGTGGTCCTCCCAGATGTGCAGGCCGTCCTTGGTCTCCACACACTCGTTGGCGACGCCGGGACCCATCACCTCGGACAGGCCGTAGATGTCGACCGCGTGCATGTCGAGGCGCTGCTCCATCTCCAGGCGCATGTCGTTGGTCCACGGTTCGGCACCGAAGATGCCCACCTTCAGCGACGTCTTCCGCGGGTCGACGCCCTGACGCTCCATCTCATCGATGATCGCCAACATGTAGGACGGGGTGACCATGATCAGGTCGGGCCGGAAGTCCTGGATGAGCTGCACCTGACGCTCGGTCATCCCCCCGGAGACCGGCACGACGGTGCAGCCGAGCTTCTCGGCGCCGTAGTGCGCACCGAGGCCCCCGGTGAACAAGCCGTATCCGTAGGCGTTGTGCATGATGTCGCCCGCGCGCCCACCGGCTGCGCGGATGCTGCGCGCCATCACGGTGGCCCAGGTGTCGATGTCCTTGGCGGTGTAGCCCACGACCGTGGGCTTGCCGGTCGTGCCCGACGACGCGTGCACCCGGGCGACCTGGGTGCGGGGCACCGCGAACATCCCGAACGGGTAGTTGTCCCGCAGATCGGCCTTGGCCGTGAACGGCAGCTTGGCCAGGTCGCTCAGTTCCTTGATGTCGTCCGGGTGCACCCCCGCGGTGTCGAAGCTGTTGCGGTAGTGCGGCACGTTCTCGTAGGCGTGCCGCACCGACCAGCGCAGCCGCTCGGTCTGCAGCGCGCGCAACTCATCGGTCGAGGCCCGTTCGATGGGTTCAAGGTCTTCGGGGTGCGGGGTGCGGTCTTCCATGAGGCCAGCCTTTCCTGAACGATCGGTCAGTATCTTATGTGGGCCGGGTCACATGTGGCAACCGGTGGGATGATCGCTGCCATGACCACCCCGTGGCCCGACCTGCCGACCCACCGTGAATGGCTGCACGAGCAGGCGCGTTCGCTGCTGACCTTCGGGCGCCGTACGCCGAGTGCGGACGGAGGTGCCTATTGGCTGGATGACCATGGAAACCCGTTGCCGCAGAACGGGATCCACACATGGATCACCGCGCGCACGGTGCACGTCTACTCCCTCGGTCACCTGATGGGCCTTCCGGGCTGCACCCCGATCGCGCAAGCCGCGCTGGACGGGCTGACCGGCCGGTTGCACGACTCGGAGTACGGCGGGTGGCTGGCCAGCGTCGGACAGCACGATGCGGACGGCACCAAGGCGGCCTACGCGCACGCCTTCGTCCTGCTGGCGGCCTCATCGGGGGTGACGGCCGGGCTCAGCGGCGCGGAGGCCCTCCTGGCGGACGCGCAGGACGTCCTCCTGGAGAGGTTCTGGGACGAGGAGGCCGGCCTGGCGGTGGATGAGTGGGACCGCACGTTCAGCACGCTGGACCCCTACCGCGGCATCAACGCCAACATGCATCTGGTCGAGGCGTGTCTGGCGGCGGCCGACGTCACCGGCGACCGCTCCTGGCTCGAACGGGCTTCCCGCATCTCGCAATTCGTCGTCACCCAGGCAGAAGGGAACGGTTGGCGGATCCCCGAGCACTTCGACGCCGACTGGCAACCGCAACTGGAGCTGAATCGCGACAAACCCGGCGACCAGTTCAAGCCCTACGGCGCCACCGTCGGACACGGCCTGGAGTGGTCCCGGCTGCTCATCCACCTGGACGCCGCCCTGGGCATCGACCGGGACACCGACTGGGTGACCCCCGCCAAAGCCCTCTTCGACCGCGCGGTCACCGACGGCTGGGCCGCGGACGGCGCCGATGGGTTCGTCTACACCACGGACTGGTCCGGTCGGCCGGTAGTGCGCGAACGGATGCACTGGGTCGTCGCCGAGGCGCTCGGCGCGGCCGTGACGCTGTGGCACCGGACCGGCGACCCGGCGTACGCCGATCGGTATGCGCAGTGGTGGGACTACACGCAGCGTTACGTCATCGATCACGAGAACGGTTCGTGGCACCACGAACTCGACGCCGCCAACCAGCCGGCCGCCACGGTGTGGGCGGGCAAGCCGGATCTCTATCACGCGTTCCAGGCGACGCTGCTGCCGTTGCTCCCGCTCACGCCCAGCTTTGCCACCGCGATCGCCCAGGGGCACCTCGCGTAGCGTGGGCCTGGTGACCAGGGCCGAGGACTTCGCCAACCATGTCGACGCGCTCGCCGGCAAGCCTCCGGCGAACGTCTACTACCAGAACCTGGCCGACGGCACCCCGATCAGCGCCTTGGTCTACCAGGACGTCCCGGAGGCGGGGATGCTCATCGGCGTCACCTACGGACTGTCGCTGCTGGACAACCCGGCGTGGACCCGGGGCCGCCCGGAGTTGCTGATCGGGGTGCGCTCCACCGATCACCGCTGGGCGCGCGCGGTCGGACTGCTGGCGGTCAACCTCACCGACTGCCCGTTCAGTTACGGCAACGTGCTGAACTTCGGCCAGCCGATCACGGAGGAATCCGCGATGGACCACTTCGTGATCTTCGCGCCGACCCTGCTGGACCAGCAGGACTTCCTCAACGTGCTCGACGCACCCGAGGGTGCCCCGGCGCAGGATGTCGTCAACATCGCTGGGATCTATCCGATCCACGCCTCCGAGGCGGCCGCCATCAACGACGGCGGGATGGAGGCGTTCTGGAAGTCCGGCGCCGACCTGTACGACGTGACCCGACCTCCGGTGCTCTAGCCGCCTACAGCTCGACGAGCGCCTGCTGACCCGCGCGCAGCGACGAGGTCGGCACGATGTCCTTGCCCAGCGGGACCAGCGCGATGGGGATCATCTTGAAGTTGGCGATCCCGAACGGGATCCCGATGATCGTGATGCACAGCGCGATGCCGGTCGTGATGTGGCCGAGGGCCAGCCACCAGCCGGCGAAGATGATCCAGATGACGTTGCCGATCGTGCTGCCGGCACCGGAGTTGGGTTTGCTCACGATGGTCCGTCCGAACGGCCACAGCGCGTAGGCACCGATGCGGAACGAGGCGATGCCCCACGGGATCGTGATGATGAAGATGCACAGCACAATTCCGGCGAGCAGGTAACCCAAGAACATCCAGAATCCGCACAGCACCAGCCAGATGATGTTCAGGATCGTCTTCATACCTCCATTGTCCGGCACGACCCACCTCGTTCACGAACTCGCGAGTTATGGTTCGCGCATGAGGCTGCACCGCTGCGCGATCGCCGGGGTCGCCGTCGCTCTGAGCGGCGGGTTGGCCGCGTGCGGCGGTGGGTCCGATGCGGGTACGCCGAGCCCCACCGCCACGAGTACCTCGCCGACCGCCTCGATCACCTCGTCCGCGTCGCCCACTCAGTCCACGACGGCCACTTCGTCCGCGTCGCCTACTGGGTCGATGACTACGCCACCCCCGGCCAACGACAGCAAGGCTGCCAGCCCGAACGCAGCGCTGGAGTCGGCGGTCCGTTCCTACTCAGGTTTCTACACCGGCGGCAACGGGCCGGCCGCGTACGCGCTGGTATCGGCCCGTTGTCAGAAGCTCTACAGCGAGCCGGTGTTCAGCGCCGTGGTGCAGAAGGTGCACCAGAGCTACGGCACGGCGCCGATCGCCACCCTCAGCGTGCTGGTCAACGCTGACTCTGGTTTCGCGACCTACACCTACGCCAAGAGCGGTCTGAACCAGAACCGCCAACCGTGGGTGCTGGAGAGCGGCTCCTGGAAGAACGACGACTGCTAGAGGACCTCATCGATCGGGGTGTCGCCGTCGTTGAAGGCGATAGTCCGCCCGGCCGCCTTGTCTCCTGCCGCAACGACGGCTGCGATCACCCGGGCGACGTTGCCGCGGGAGACCTGGGTGCCCTCGGTGGCGTCGGCATCGATGCGACCCGTGGGTTCGGCCAGCGTGAGCGAACTCGGCTGCAGCAGAGTCCACTTCAGCCCGGAGGCGGTCAGGTGCTGGTCGGCGGCGGCTTTCGCCTCGGCGTACGCGAAGAAGGAGTTGTCCGGCGGCACCCCGTGGTCCGGGCCGGCTCCGAAGTAGCTGACCATCACATACCGCGCCCCGTCCCGCTCCGCAGCGTCCATCGACCGGATCGCCGCGTCCCGGTCCACCGCGTAGGTGCGCTCCGGTGACCCGCCGCCCGCACCTGCCGACCAGACGATCGTGTCGTAGCCCTCGAATGCCGCGGCCATTGCGTCGACGTCGGCGCTCTCGACATCCAGCAACAGCGGCTCTGCGCCGGTCGCGCGCACATCGTCGAACTGGTCGCGGTTGCGCACGACGCTGGTGACCTCAGCCCCCTGCGCGATCATTAACGGCGCCGCCAGGAGAGCGACCTTGCCGTGTCCGCCGATGATCAGTACGCGCATGATTACCCCAGGTCGATCTCGTAGTGGACGAATCCGGTATCCGTCGCCACCTTGTCATAGAGCGACCGGGCGCGGGAATTGCCCTCCTGGGTGAGCCAATACACCTTGGCGGCTCCTGCATCGCGCGCCGCGCGGACCACATGCGCGATCAACGCCGCACCCGTGCCGTGCGCGCGGGAATCCGGCGACACGAAGAGATCCTCCAGGTAGCAGTAGCCCTGCGGCGTCCACGTCGAGGCGTGGAACAGCCAGTGCACGAATCCGATCGCCGTCCCGTCAGCATCCCGGGCGAGCACCCCGTGCAACTCCTCATCGGCAACGAGTCGCGCGAACGTGTCGTCGGTGACGGTGTCGGGCAACTGCTCCTCATAGAACTCCAGGTAGCCCTGCCACAGCGGCTCCCACACCGCCCGGTCCGCGGCAGTGATCGGGGTCAAAGCGGGCCCGAGCGGTTTGGTGAGCACCACGAAGGCCATATCCGGCCGACTGGCAGCGGCCAGCAGCTCCGGCGGCATCGGAATGACCTCGTCGGTGTCCTGATAACCGCGCCGGTGGTACCACTCGATCAGTTCCGCACGGGCGTCGATAACCTGCATGCGCATCGTGTCCGCGTGCCAGGTCTGTTGCGCGTAAACCTCTGCGGCGGTGAGTAGTTCACGGCCCACCCCGGCGTTCTGCAGGGTCGGGTCCACTGCGAACATCCCGAAGTACGCCGTGTGCTCGTCGAACCGTCGCAGCTCGGCGCAGGCGACGAGTCGGTCGCCGTCCCGTCCGTTCAGAACCGCGCTGTCAGCACCGTCGATGATGGCCCGCACACCGTCCGCATCGATCCGCTCGTCGTCAAGGAGATCGGACTCAGTGGTCCACCCACGACGGCCGGACTCACCGCGGTAGGCACTTTGCACGAGGTCAGCGATAGCGGCCGCTTCGTCGCGGCGGGCGGGACGGATCTGCATGGCGGCATCGTGTCATGGCGCCGGTCGCCTCAGGACAGCGAGATGACCTGGTCGGCCCAGTCGGCCAACTCCACGTCGTTGGTGGTCATCAGGACCGCAGCGCCGCCGTCGGCTGCCAGGCGTACGGCCCGCAAGACCAAGCCGCGACTAGCGCGGTCCAGCGCGCTGGTGGGTTCGTCCAGCAGCAGGGTCTTCGGCTGGGCAGCGAGGGCACGGGCCACGGCGAGTCGCTGACGCTGACCACCGGACAGTTCATCGGGCATGTTGCGGTCGACGCCGTCCAGCCCGAGCGCCACCAGCAACTCCTGACCGGCATGCTCCGCCTCGTCTGCCGATGCCCCTCGGATCAACCCCTGCAACACCAACTGCTCCAAAGCGGTCAGGCTGCTCGGCAACTGGTAGCTCTGCGTGACGACGGCGATCGGTTCGTCGACCGCAACGTTGCCCGCGTCCGGCTTCAGCACGCCCCGGCACAGGTCGATGAGCGTGGACTTGCCGCTCCCCGCGTGCCCGGTGACCAGGGCGACCTTGCGGTCCGGGACGTCCAGACTCAGCTTTTGCAAGACTGCTGTGTCACCGAATTGAACTGTGGCCGAATCGATCTGGATCACCGCAACTCCTCGACCTTCGTCAGGATGATCGCGCCGTTGGCCGGATCCCGCTCGATCCGCAACCGTGTGCCCGGTGGGAAGTCAGTGTCGAACTCCGCGCCCAGCAGGACGGTGCCGCCCTCGCCGACGAGGATCTCCGTGGTCTCGAAACTGGTGCTGTCGTTGCCGACCCGGCCATCCCGGATCGTCACGATCCGCCCACCCAGCCCGACGGCCACGTCCACGTCGTGCGTAACGGCCACGATCGTCGTACCTCGTTGGTTGTTGATAGCGCGCAGAGCCTCGGTGATCCGGCGAGCCTCATCGCCGGTCAGGCTCGAGGTGGGTTCGTCGGCCAGCAGCAGTTGGGGATCGGGCGCGACGCTCGATGCCAGGGCGGTCAACTGACGCACCGTCGGGGACACCGCGCCGATCGGGGAGTTCCAGTCCTCCTCGGGGACACCAACCATCTCCAGCGCGTCCGCCGGGCGGATCGCGGTGCGCAGCCGCGGTGGCGCCGTGAGACTGACGTTCTCGCGAACACTCAAGTAGGGCAACAGGTTCCGGTCGATGTCCTGCACCATGACGGCGACCTTGTCACCGCGCAGCGCGTCGACCTGCTCGGTGCTGGCCCGGGACAGGTCCAGATCACCCAGCATGACGCGGCCGGCACTAGGTGGGACCAGCCCGGACAGCACGCTCAGCAGGGTGGACTTGCCGGCGCCCGACGGCCCGACGAGCGCGACCACCGATCCGCTGGGCACCGCCAGACTGACCCCGGACAGCGCCGCGACGTCCTGGCCGTCCACGGTGTAGATCTGCACCAGGCGGTCCACTTGCACAGCCATGCCCTGCCGGGGCTCGAAGTCGGTCATCGGGCACCTCCCGCAGCCCGCAGCGCTCGACGGCTCACCAGCACGGCGATGATCGCCAGCACGAGGAAGAGGACGAGGACCGCCCCCACCCCGGCGGGCCAGGCGAATCCGGTTCTGGTGACGGGGTAGTCGGGTGGCGTCGACCACCAGGGCAGCGAGTCGCCGACAATCGTGGCGCCGACGGGCGCCGCGATCAGGCCGAGTACGGCCGCGACGACGGCGACCAGGAGGAACTCCATCGTGGTGGCTCGCGCGACCATCCGGCGCGGGACTCCGGCGGCCGCCAGCGAACGTACGTCGACCGCCCGTTGGCGTCGCGTCGCCGTGACCATGGTGGCGAGGGAGAGCAACGCCACCAAGACGGCCGCGGCGCCGAGCAACAAGCTCAGGTGCATCGACCACGCAGTGGCCGTGGCGTCATACTTGGCCCGCTGTTGGGCGATGCTGTTGACGTTGATGAGATCGAACCCGGCAGCACCCAGGTTGTCCTTCAACCGTTGCAGCACAGCGGGATCCGTCGTCGACGACCACACGCTTTCCAGCACCTGATCGGTCCGCGAGCCAGCAGCCAACATGGTCTTCAGATCGACGACGACCGCCTGCAACGGAACTCCGGGAATGTACGCGGTGGTCGCGACCACGGTCACCTGCCCGTCCCGGTCGGCCATGCTCGGCGCCGTCAGCTGGCTACCGGTCCTGGCGGTCACGGCGTCGGAGGTGATCGCGGAGAGAGCCGCCGGCAAACCAGGTTGGGCCAGCGCGTCCCAGGGCACGCTGGACGACAATCCGTCGGTCGCGGCAATTCGCTTCATGTCGGCCGGAATGACACCGACGGTGGCGAGCGCATTGTCCGACGCAGCGCTGATCTCGATGACCGGTGTCAGGTGGGTATGACTCGGATCGGTCTTGTCGACCGCTTCCAGGAGCGCCGAGGGGTCAACGGCCCCGGTCACCGAGGAACTCGCGCCCACGACGACGGCAGCCCCGATGTCGGCCGTCGCCCGCGCCTGCCGGTTCTCATCACCGCGCATCAACAAGCTGGCACTGAAGCTGACCAGTGTCGTGGCGATGATCAGCGTGGTCAGCACCGGGACGACCCCCGGGCGACGGATCGTCTGGGCCAGCCCGAGCGCACCGGTCGCCCGGCCGCTACTGAACAGTCGGCGTACCAGCGCAGCACCGACCACACCGAGCCCGGCCGCCAGCAGTGTGGCGAGCACGATGGCTGCCAGTGTCGGGACCAGCAGACTCGGTGCGCCGGACAGGTTGCCGGTGGCGGCGAGCACGACGCCAGCGAACGCGAGTGCACCGGCCACGATCAGCGACACCGGCACTCCACGGACCCGGCGCGGCGCGGCGCGCATCAGGTCGATGATCGGGGTCCGGGTCATCCGCGACCAGATAACGGCGAAGAGGGCGATCGCCGCAAGGACGGCGAGCACGGCCCACAGCAGCGCCCACCAGTTCCAGCTGGGCAGCGTGTGGGTCGGCAGGATGAACCGTCCGATCGCAGCGTCCGCGAGATAGGCGATCAACAGACCGATCGGCAGTCCCAGCAGGACCGCGCCTGCGAATTCACCCACCGCGAATCGCAAGAGGCTGCGCCGGTCGTGTCCACGCATCTTGAGCACGGCCGCATCCGAGCGGCGCAGGTTCGTCAGCAGACTGAACACCTGGTAGGCGAGGATCAAGACCAGGATCAGCAGTTGCACGAACAGCAACGGCACGAGTTGCTTGACCTGGTCGAGGTCGACCGCGATGTCCTGCTGGACCTGGGTGAGCGGCTCGGTGATCGTCACTCCGTCGGGCATCGCGCTGCTCGTCTTCGCCGAGCCCGCGACCGCTGTGCTGAGGGTGTTGGCGTTGATCGCGTCATTCTTGAGCGGGAACCTCGCCGACAGGTTCGGGGAGTACCAGCCCTGGCTGGTGTCGAACGTCGCCGGGCCGGTCAGCCAGACCTGGTTCGGCGCCGTGCGCGCCGGGTTGGGTGGGGCATACCGAGATGGGTCGACCCCGCCCCAGTACGAGGTGGCCGTCGCCGTGAACGACCCGACCACCTTGAGGACCTTCTTCGGCAGGTCCTGCGGCAATACCGAGCCGTTGACCTGCTGTACGTCGATCCCGGACCCAAGCTTGATGCCGCTCACCTTCTGCGCGGTGAGCGCCGCGTCGGACACCAGGATCTCGTTGGCCGCCGACGGACAACGGCCGGAGGTGATTTTGATCTGCTGGCACTGCCCGTCGCTGTTCTGCACGAGGACCAGGACGCTCTGGTCGGCCCACATCGCGGTTACCTGGGTGGTGTCCACGGGCGCCTCGGTCACCGCGCGCAGCCGCGGATCGACGTACCACGCCATTTGCTGAAAATCGTGGGCGTACCGCTGCGGCCCGGCCACCTCGACCTGGGCACTGACCGGCGGCAGGTTCTGCACGCGGTAGTCGACCAGGCCCGCGGAGAACGAGCGTTCCACCAGCGGGATCAGCGCGACGGTGGCCACGATCAGGGCGACGACGACGGTGACCACGACGTGCTGTCCGCGCCGGCTGCTGCGGGCGCGGGCAACCAGGGACGTCACCCGCCCACCCTGCCAGGAACGGACTTCCATCGGGTCGCAATGCGATAACGATCAGTCCATCGGTCGACCTCGCGACGAGGCGTTGCCTGCAGTTACGCAATTTTGCATTACTGCAACTTTGCGTTAGTGTAGCTATATGTCCACCTCAAAGACGTCCGGTCTGCGCGACCGGAAACGCACCGAGACGGCGGCCCGGATCCACGCGGCCGCCGTTTCCTTGGTCCTGTCAGGGGGATTGGACGCCGCCACGATCGAAGCGATCAGCGAGCGCGCCGATGTCTCGCCCCGGACCTTCTTCAACTACTACGAGGGCAAGGACGCTGCGATCCTTGGCATCCAGCCGGACGTTTCCGACGACGCGGCCTTCGAGGACGTGCTCGCCGTGGCCGAGACCGGGTCGGTGGATCCGCTGACTCTGGTGATCCGCCTCGTGCTGGCCACCATGGGCACCAGCAGCCACGTGCACACCCCGGCCCGTCACGCCGACCGGATGACGGTCATCCAACGCCATCCTGAACTCATCACCGGCCAGTTCGCGCAACTGGCCGCCCGGCGTACCCGCACCGTCGAGTACGCCGCGCGCATCCTGGCCGCACACCCCGCCTGGGCTGCCGATCCGGCGAGCGCGCCCTCGACTCCGCTGGTCATCGCCTTGTGCGGTGCCGCGGTCAAAACCGCGATCGAGGACTGGGCGGCAACGACGCCGGACCAGCCGCTCGATGAGAACCACCTTGAGGAGCGCGCACTCGCGCTCGTCCATCACACGATCAGGAGTCTTCAATGACCTCAGCTGCTCTTGAGCACGCTGGCGAACCCGATTCCGCCGCGCCGCAGCGCCGGGGAGTCCTGTTCGTCTTCGCCGGTCTGATGATCGCGATGCTGTTGGCATCGTTGGACCAGACCATTTTCAGCACCGCGCTGCCGACCATCGTCGGTGAGTTGAACGGTGTCGACCACATGCTGTGGGTGACCACGGCCTACATCCTGGCCTCGACGATCATGATGCCGGTCTACGGCAAACTCGGTGATCTGATCGGCCGCAAGAACATCTTCATCGCCGCCATCACCCTCTTCATGGCCGGCTCGGTCATCGGTGGGCTCGCCGGGACCATGACGTGGTTGATCATCGGCCGCGCCGTCCAGGGCCTCGGTGGCGGTGGCCTGATGATCCTGGCGATGGCCATCATCGCCGACGTGGTGCCGGCCCGCGAGCGCGGTCGCTACATGGGCATCATGGGCGGTGTCTTCGCGTTCGCATCGGTCGCCGGTCCTCTCCTTGGCGGCTACTTCACCGAGGGTCCCGGCTGGCGGTGGGCGTTCTGGATGAACATCCCGCTGGGCATGGTCGCCATCGCGGCCGCGGTGTTCTTCCTGCATCCGCACACGGCCACTGCCGACCGCCCCAAGCTGGACGTTGCGGGCACCGCGCTGCTGGCTCTCGCTTCCGCGTCGCTGGTCCTCACCTCCGTGTGGGGCGGCACGACGTACGCCTGGGACTCCGCTCAGATCATCGGCCTGATTGCCGTGACCCTCGCTGCCGCAGTCGGATTCGTCTTCGTCGAGCAGCGTGCCGATGAGCCGGTCATGCCGTTGCACCTGTTCCGGGAGCGCAACTTCGTCCTCACCACGGTCGCCGGTTTGTTGATCGGGATCGCGATGTTCGGTGCCATGGCCTATCTGCCGACGTATCTGCAGATGGTCACCGGCTCCAGCGCTACCAAGGCGGGTCTGCTGATGATCCCGATGATGGCGGGCGTCCTGATCACCTCGACACTCATCGGTCAGGTCGTCAGCCGCACGGGTCGCTACAAGATCTACCCGATCATCGGCGCCGTCGTCGTCGGTGTCGCGCTGTGGCTGATGTCCACGATGACCGCGGACACCTCGATCGTCGTGATCTGCAGCTACCTGGCCGTGATGGGCATCGGGCTGGGTCTGTCGATGCAGATCCTGGTCCTGATCGTGCAGAACACGTTCCCGGCCCGGGAGGTCGGCACGGCCACCGCGTCGAACAACTACTTCCGCCAGATCGGTGCTTCCCTCGGATCGGCCATCGTCGGAACGGTTTTCGCCAACCGCCTGGCCGAACTCCTCTCCGGTCTATCGACCAGTGGCAGCGGTGCATCGGCCAACTCGCTGACGCCGGAACTGGTCAAGACCCTCCCGGAGTCGGTGCAGCACGTGATCGTGTCGGCCTACAGCGAGGCGCTGACCCCGGTGTTCTTCTACCTGGTGCCGCTGATGGTGCTGGCTGCCGCGCTGCTCGGGTTCGTCCACGAGAAGCCACTGGCCACCACGATCGAGCACGAAGCCGCCGAACCACTCGAGGTTGCAGCCGTCATGGCCGACTAGACCGGCACGTCGACGAAGTGCTCGACCACCGGGAACGGGTCGTAAAAGTGGTGCAGCAACTCCTTCCACCGCTGGTATTCCGGTGACCGACGAAAGCCCTCGGTGTGCGCCTCGACGCTCTCCCATTCTACGAGTAACACGTAATGGGAGGGCGTTTCGGCGCTCCGCGCCAGTCGCAGCGAGACGAATCCCGGCTGGCCACTGATCAACGGGCGCGCTTCGGCGAAGGCGGCTTCGAACGCAGCCTCGTGACCGGGCAACACGGGCAGCAGAGCATGCTCAAGAATCACCCCCGGCACGCTAGCGCAGCCGCCGTCTTCCTCACGTAGGTCATCGATGCTCTAAATCGACCTGTGGACAACGGTTTTCGACCCTCCACACCGACCACACTGACCAACATGACACTCACCAAACCTGCAGATACTTTCGTCCGGACCGACGCCGACCTTCTCGAAACGTGGCGCAACCTCATGGGCCCGTTCGGCTTCAGCAAACGATCGCTCTGGCTGATCTTCATCGAGGAGGATGGCCGGCTCTCGCCGGTAATCCTGCCCATCGACGGCATCCCGGGCGAACCCGACAAGCAACTGCTGCGCAACCTGGCGATGGTCGTCCGGGAGACCATCCGACGGGAGTTGCCGACCTCGGCTGCCTTCCTGCTCTCACGACCCGGCGCAGCAGCTGTCCAGGACACCGACCGGCACTGGGCCGAGCAACTGGCCGCCGCCGTCGACCAAGAGCTAGCGCCCTGGCCGATGTACCTGGCGACCAACGATGGAGTTCGGCTACTGGCCGCGGAATAGCCTCAGCCGAAGGCGCCTTGTCCTGTATATGCGCGCTGCTGCCTACGACGAATACGGAAGCCCCGACGTACTCACCACCCGGGACCTGCCCGACCCCAAAGTCGGACCCGGTGAACTCCTGGTCGAGGTGCGCACAGCGGGGGTGAACCCGGTCGACTGGAAGCTGATGTCCGGCGGTCTCGACGGGATGATGGAGGCGACCTTCCCGGTCGTGCCCGGCTGGGACGTGGCCGGTGTCGTCCGTGCGACCGGTCCGGACACCCCGGAGTTCGAGGTCGGCGACGAGATCCTCGCCTACGCGCGCAAGGACTGGGTGCACGGCGGCACGTTTGCCGAGTTGGTCTCCGTTCCCGTCCGCGCGGCGGCGCGCAAACCCGACGCCCTCTCGTGGGAGGTCGCCGGTGCCCTGCCGCTCACCGGGCTCACCGCGCTGCGCACGTTGCGCGCGCTGCGGGTCAGCGAAGGCGACACCGTGCTCATCCACGGCGCGGCCGGCGGGGTGGGCCGGATCGCTGTCCAACTCGCGCGACTCCTGGGCGCCACCGTGATCGGCACCGCGTCCGACGCCAACCACGACCGCCTGCGCGGGCTGGGCGCAACCCCCATCACGTACGGCGATGGCCTGGCTGACCGGGTCCGTGACCTGGCGCCGGACGGAGTGAACGCCGTTGCCGACTTCGTCGGTGGGAATCTTGAGGACACCCTCGCGGTCCTGGCCGAGGGCGGGCGGCACGCCTCGGTCGCCGACCCCTCGGTGGAGCAGCACGGCGGTCACTGGATCTGGGTCCGCCCGGATGCGGCCGAGTTGCAATGGCTCGCCGATCTCGCGGGACGCGGTGAACTGGTCGTCGACATCGCCGGAACCTACGAATTGGACCAGCTAGCAGCGGCTTTCAAGCGCAGCCAGGAAGGACACGTCGCCGGCAAGCTGGTCATCGTGATCAGCGCGGAGATTTAGCCGGCCATCGCGGCCGCCAAAACTCGCGTGCCCTTCACACCCGCGCGGGTGTAGCGTTCGATCACCGTCACTCGCCCGGCTGCATCCCCGAACGTCGGCCGCGCCATCGCCCCTCCGGCAACTGGATCCCCCTCCCGACCTTCCAGGCGTGTCATGTCCGGCATTTTCACGACCCTCGCAGACGCGATCAAAGCCGCGCTGGAACCTCCCCACGACCCGCCACAAGCGGGAGACCCGCCACCACTACCCACACTCATCGAGGACGGTGCCGATCGGCTGACTGGCCTGTTCGATCTGAGCGGCGCTCTTTCGACGGCGCCAGCGGACCTGGAGAACTGGATCTCCAAGTTCAAAGAGTTGATGAGTGATGCAGATCTACGCGAATGCATCGCCATCCGCATGCTGCAGGTCCACCTCCCGCGGGTGGCCGAGGTCCTGACCCTCGCCGGCGTGATCACCGCGACCTGGCAACCACCGCAGAAGGCTCCACAGAAGTTCACCCTCAACTGGTCGGCGCTCAACTCCCTGACCAAAGACCCCGGCAGCTTCTACCTCAAGCAGTTGACTGCGGAGGTGACGGCGATCGGTGACGTCAAAGCATTTCAGGTGCTCCTGCTGTTACTGCTTGGTGGACCGCACGAGCTCCTCCAGCTCGAGTACGACCATCAGGGTTTCCTCGCGCTCCCGGTCGCGGACCACCCGGGCGTCAACCTGGATGACCTGATCAACCTGGTGAATTCCCCTATCGCAGTGGAACTTCCACCGCCTGACCCTCTGACCCTGAATAGTCTGACCACGGACACGACCATCCCAGCGGGCAAGAGCGGAAAACTGGTCTTCGACGGACCCGATGCACCACCGTCGCCCGCCAGTCCACTCAAGGACATCGGGCTACGGGTGGTCGCCCGTGAGACCACCGCCGTCCGCAAGACGATCCCCTTGCCGGGCAACTTCGCGCTCGACGTCGCATTCGATGCCTCGACGGGGCCACCCAACTCGCCCATCGTCGCGCTGAAGTTCGGTGACAACGGCTTCGATCTGTCAGCGCCCCGCCCCGCCGCCGGCCTGGAGGTGACGGTCAACAAACCACCCAAGGACCCCAAGGGCGACGCCTTCCTCTTCGGTGAGAAGGCGGGCACCCACTTCAGCGTCAAGTCGGTGGCGATCGGCGTCAAGATGGGCCTACCGGACGACAAGTCCGGGCTGTTCGCCTTCGTCTACCGCGCGCAGGACGTGGAGTTCCAGGTTGCGTCCGACCTGCTCAAGACGGTCGCCATGGGCCTGCCGGTCCCTCCGAGCCTGACCTTCCTGGCCCCGATCGAACGCACCATCCGCCAGGGGGTCTCGACGGCGACGGACGCAACGGCCGGTAAGCCGTTCAGCACCCAGTTCACCCAGCATCTCGGGCTGGCGATCGGATCGTCCGCGGCCGGCCTGTGGGTGGACGACATGTTGGTCCGCATCGAGATCATGCTCGCCGGCAACGGCGTTCTGTTCCGCACCGTGTTCCGCTTCGACGCCCGTGCGGCACTCGGGCCCCTCAAGGCGACGATGACCGGCGGCGGAGTCTGGATCGGACGATGGACGGGCGGCACTGCGGGGATCGTGCCGCCCGACGGGATCGGGCTGAGCCTCGCGGCCGGCCCAGTGAGCGGTGGCGGGTTCCTCAAGAACCTCGGACCCGGACGCTACGCCGGCGCCTTGCAGTTGAAGATCCTGGGTGTGGGCGTGTTCGCCTATGGCCTGTACGACGAGATCCCGGGTGGCGTGTCGTTCGCCGCCCTGATCGGGATCCGGCTGCCGATGCCCGGCATCCAGATCGGCTTCGGCTTCGCCGTCAGCGGATTCGGCGGATTGATCGCCGTCAACCGTCGCGCCGACCTCGACGCTCTACGCGACCGGCTGCAGAGTGGGTCGGCCGGGGACGTGCTCTTCACTGATAACCCGATGGCGAACGCACCCAAACTGCTGGGCGACATGGCGGCGATGTTCCCCGTGGAGCGCGGCGTGCACGTGTTCGGCCCGACGATGCAGCTCAACTGGTGCCAGCTGCTCATGCTGGACGTGGGCCTGTTCATCGAACTTCCCGGACCCCGCAAGATCTTCGTCGCCGGGCGGGCCCGGCTGATCATTGGTTCGGAGGACTTCGCGCTGGTCCGGATCAGGGTTGACTTCGTGGGCGGGGTCGATCTGACCGCCTCGTTGATCTTCTTCGACGGCATGCTCGTCGATTCCAGCGTGCTGGGCATCATCAAGATCACCGGCGGCGTCGGGCTGCGGATCGGTTTCGCGGGCACCGCGTTCTTCGTCTACAGCGTCGGCGGATTCCACCCGGATTTCAACCCGGGCAATCTGCCGGTGCCGGTCCTTCCGCGCGCCGGGGCCTCGCTGTCGATCGGGCCGCTGTGGATGAAGCAGGAGGCCTACCTCGCGGTCACCTCCAATACCCTGCAGTTCGGCTCGAAGACCGAAGCGGGCGTGAAGATCGGTCCGATAGGCGTGCACGGCTGGTTCGGCTTCGATGCGCTGATCCAGTACCGGCCGTTCTACTTCAAGGCCACGATCGATGCCGGCATGGAGGCGTCCTTCGAGGGTTGGTCGTTCGCGAGCATCCGCGTGAGAGGGTCGCTCACCGGACCGGGTCCGTTGGTGCTCTACGCCACCGCAACCGTCAAGATCATCTTCTCCATCAGCAAAGACGTCACGATCACCATCGACACCACGCCTGCCGAGCAACTACCCCCACCACCGGCACTGGCCGACCTGCTCGCACCCGAGTTGTCCCAGGTGAGCAACTGGCGCGTCGACGGCACCGACCCGGACGTCGCCTTCGCCGGGGCTGACGGTGTCGGCGAGCGGCTGATCCCGGTGGGCCGGTTGGTGTGGGAGCAGAAGCGGATCCCGTTGGATCAACCCATCGACCGCGCCGCGGGTCGCGACCTGCCGTCGCCCGCGAGCGCCTCGGTCACCCTGACCGACCCGGCGCTGCCCGCGTTGACGGCGGAGTCCGACCAGTTCGCGCTCGGAACGTTCAGTCGCCTGACCGACTCGGCCGCGCTGGCCGCACCGACCTTCGTCACGGCTCGTTCCGGAGGCGCGCTGGGTTCCGCGAGCCAGATGGACTCCGGAAGCGCAGCACCGAAGGACATCGAACTCAACCTGGTCACGCTGCCGCATCGCACCCGAACGCGCTTGGCCGGCGTGATCTTCACGCCGGCAGCCGGTCTCCATGCCGCCATCACCGAGCGGATCACCGGTGCAAGCGTCGCGCACGAGAGTCCGGTGGTCGGCGTACGCGACGAGGTGTACGACGTGTCCGGCGGCACGCAGCCACTCAGTGGCGTTGGTGCCATGCAGGCCTGGACCACCAGCCTGCATGGCGGTGGGGCTGTGGTGCCATCCGCCGACCCGGCGGTCGATCTCGCAGGGGTTCTGTGATGGCGCCCGACCTGAATTTCCGCAGTTGGCGCCGCCCGGCGCTGCTCAATACCGCCCAGTTCAGCGAAGGCAAACCACCCACAGTCTCCGTCGGGCTGACGGCGGTCGACAGCACCGGCCGATCGACGACGGGAAGCTACCAGGCCACGTTCCGTTGGCCCGGGGACGTGCGGGCACTCAATGCGTCCGCTATCAGGCACCGCGCACCCGCGCCGAGTGTCCAGGACGCCGAGACCACCAAGTTCGTACACATCGACTTCTGGTCACCGGACCTGCCGTGGCGCTACACGCCCCAGACCGGTGCGCAGTTGCGGCCCTGGCTCGCGCTCTTGGTGGCCGCCCCCGACGAACTGGATCTCGCCGCGAACACCCTGGGGGCATCGAACCGTACCCGTGGGCTTGTCGAAGCCAACGCCACGTTTGACGGCAAGGCGTTCCCGCCCCACCTCACCGCGCACCTCCAAGTCCCGGACGGAGAGGATCCAGCAGTAGCGGGAACCCCTGCAGCACAGCGATTTTCGCGATTGCTGTCCCCACGGGTCCTCACACCGCAGACCGACTACACGGCCCTGGTCATCCCGGCATTCCGTGCGAACGGCCGCCCGCTGTGGACCATCGCGGGCGACGCCGTCACCGTCGACCTGGGCGGATCACCCATCCCGGTCTTCGACCTTTGGCGTTTCCGGTCCGGCGAGGAGGGCGATTTCGAGACCCTCGCGGCACGGCTGTGGATGCCCGATCCCGGACAGGTCGGTCGGGCGTCACTGACCTACCAGCAGTCGGACGGCACGGACATCGCCATGGAAGTGCGCGGCGCGCTGTCCTCCCTCAAGGACGCCCAGCCGCCCGTCGGCGACCTGACCGCCGTCACCAAGGACCTTCGTTCGCTCACGCAGCTGGTCCCTCCTGACGGTGGGCCGGAGCCGATCGGGATGCCGCAGTACGGCGTGCCCTGGGTTGCCGACCCTTCGACCGCTCCCGCGGACAGCTGGACCGAGACGCTGCACCTGGATCCTCGCGAGCGGATCCACGCCGGCACAGGAGTCCGGATGGGGATCCTCGCCCAGGAGGACCTGATGCGGGCGGCCACCGAGCAGGCGGGCGCACTCGCAGAAGCGCGCGTGCGCATCGCGCAACTGGCTGCCGGGCTCGAACTGGGCCGGCGTACCTACTCGGCTGCGTTGCCCACCGATGAGGCCGAACGGATCGCGACTCTCGGCCCGATGACCGCCCGGCTGCGAAGCGGGGACCAGTCCACGGTCCAGACGGCGATCACCGGATCGGACAGCACTTTGTCCGCCGCGCTGCTCACCGGTGCCGGTAACCGGTTGCTGCACCGGGCGCCGTCGGAGCCCGGGCAGATCCTGGCTGCCGCCAACGAGGGTGCCCCACCAACGACTCCCGACCCACAGTCGGAGGCCGCGGCGAGCGCCGACGCAGCTGAACAGGTCTGGGATCAGGCGGGTGTCGACCGGGACCTGATCGATCGCATCAACAAATTCCTCTGCGAAGCGCTCCGGCGAAGCGTGCGCGCTGGGAGCACCTTCCGGCGACAGCGGTCGGTGGAGACCGACCCGGAACGTATCGCCAGACGACTCTTCAAGGCCTCAGCTGTCCTGCTCGAAGAACTGCAGCAACTCCTGGCAGATGCAGTTCCCGAGACGCGCGCGTGCAACAACGAGGACCTGATCAACATCGGGCAGGATCTGTTCGCGGTCGCTGGCCAGGTGGTGGGCGCCGGAACGCAACCGCCACCGGGCGGCGAGACGGACAACGAACGCCACGCCCGGCTCGACCAGCAGCGTCGGGGTTTCACCGCTCATCTGCTCACCGACGGCAACGAAGAAGGCGGCATCTACGGCGTCCTCGCCACCTTGATCCTGCGGTGTGTCCTTGATGGGCACCCCCTGTGGCCGGGCACCCGCAGGGACCACTGGGGCGACCGGTTCGGCGACCTCGGGTTCAGCGCCTGCGACCCCGGAAGTGCCGTCGACCTCGGGCGGCTCTCGGCGGCCCTGGATGCAGCTATCGACCCCGGCGGAGAGCAGCCCCCGGCGCGGGCCCGGCTCGGAGCACGCCTGGACGGGTTGCCGATGACCGACCTCGGTCCGCCGCGCTACCCGCTCGGTCTGGACTTCCCGACCTGGAGTCTGTTGAACCAGTACGAACGCGACTGGTTGCTGCCCGGTGCTGACGATCTCAAACCGGACTCCATCACCGCCTTAAAGACCAATCCCCGGTTCATCGATGGCTATCTGGTCGGTCTGAACACCCAGTTCCAGGCGGAGACCCGCTGGCGAGGCATGGCGTCTGATCCGACCGGCACTCCGCTGCGAATGTTCTTCGCACCGGTGGATCCAGCAACCGGCAGCCGAAACCCGGACATCATCCCGATCGGTGCGTGGCCCCCGGGCTCCGGGCTCGGCGCAGCGAATCACCTTGCCGGGGCGGCGGCGCTGGGTGGCGGAGCCGAGCGCTTGGTGATCCTGTTCAACAGCAGCCTGTTCCGGCGTTATCCACGCACCGTGGTCTACCTGCACGCGGCGGCCGGTGCACCCGCGGACCTCAAGGACCCACCGAAGCCCGCCAAGGACACCCCACCGTGTCTGACCGGTTCCATCACTCCCGATCTGGTCTTCTTCGGCTTCGACATCCCGGCGCAGGAGCTGGACAACTACTGGTTGGTGTTGGACGAACCGCCTGCCGAATTGCGCTTTCGCAACGACCAGCCCCAGAACCGTTCGGACTCAGCGAATTTCGCTGCTTCGACGATCGACCAACCCACTCGGGTCGCGATCTCGGGAGCTGACCTGCGGGCCTGGTCCACCGGGCAACCAGGAGGCGTGAAATGACCAGCTTCCGTCGCCGGGATGCCCGCATGGCCCTGATCGACAAGGCGCTGGCCAAGGACCCCGACAGCGCCGCGCTCGCAGCCGAGCGTACGGCGTACTCCGCACAGGACTGGACGGTGGCGGATCACACCGTGGAAACCGTCGGATACACGCAGTTGTGGACCGACCCGCGCCAGGCGGTAGGTCCACTCGATGACCCGGTCCTGAAGACGTTGCGGCGAAAGCACCGGTTCACCGACGCCGATGTGGCGGCCATCGAGGCTATCCCGCGGCCGGTCGGACCCACCGGTCCCGGCTTTCCCACAGCGGTCCTGAAGGCGCTGGGCAACCAGCGGGCCGCGCTGGAGGATCTGCTGGTCTCGGTCCACCACACCTGGCTGCTCTCGGTGGTCGGCGGGCAGCCGCCGTACCCCTTTGACGACGTGGGGGTGCTGCTGCCCCTGGGCATCGAGACGGTCTTCAAGCAGACCGGTGCGGACTGGAAGGTCCAGTTGCGGGTGATCCCGCAGCCGCCATCGATACACGGGTTCCGGGCCGCGCTGTCCACCGGCGAGCAGGAAGCCGCCGACCGGTTCTGGCAGTCCTGCAACCGGTCCGGGCGGATGCGGGCGACGTGGCTGGACACGGAACCCATTGCCCGGGCGTTCGAAGTGCTGACCCAATCAGTCGGACCCGCCCGGGCCGCGTGGATCGTCACAGCAACCAAAGGGGTGCGAAGCGGAAAACAGGTTGCGGCAGTAGCCATTGAGGAACCACCGGAGATCGCGGACGACATCCTGCAGCACGTTGTCGGTCTGCCACCGCAACTGTCGGTCGCGATCTGGACCCACGACGCCGCGGGCCAGCAGCAGATCCAGGAGATCGGCACCCTGCCACAGCCCGGCGCCGCAATCGATCCCCTGCTTCCGGTGCGGCTCCCGCAGACTCCGCAGGAGGTGAAGGGCAACTGGCTGGTTGACTGGGAGGCAGCCGAAAAGGTAGGACTGGCAGGCACTTTCGCGTTGCCGCCCGGTGTCGGCCCGGACGACCTGGGCGGGATCACCGTCGCCGGTATCGGTGACGAGTCACCGGGGCAGCTGTTCGGCGACCAGGTGCGTGCGGGGAACCTGGGCGAGGTGGTGCTGGGGGCGGCGACAGCAAGTGTGTCCGGCGCGACGACCGCGCTGTCGACCGCAGCGCCGGGTGGCGCTCCGGCCCTGGACGGCGCACCTGACACCGCGTCGTACCTGCTCGCGGCACAGGACCGGGTGCAGGACACGGCGCCGGCCCCCGGCTCCTTCGACGCGCTGGTGCGCGACTACCTGGCCGGCTCACCGGAGATCCCGGCGGTCGCGCGGGTGCGCGGTCTGGGCGCGCTGCAGGCGCAGGAGTCCATGCCCGACGAGGTCAGCACCCCTGGTGGCCTGTCCCGGATCATGGTCCGCGCCCTGTGGCCCGCTCTATGGGGCAACTGGGTGTTCAACGCATGGGGTCTGCAGGAGGAGGGCGGCGCGATCACCCGGTGGGCGCTGAGCCATCTCTACCCCGAAGGCCCCCTGCCGCCGGTGCGGTTCGGGACCTCGCCGTACGGCGTCCTGCCGGTCACGTGCCTATCCTCCTGGCGCCCGGACGAGGACGATCCTGACGGCCCGGTGCTGCAGGAAGTGGCCGCGCGGGTCAACGAGATCCGGAACCGGTTGTACGCCGGGGGCCGCTCACAGCGATCGATCCGCCGCACCGACGGTGGCGTCGTCGATCCGCAGACGCAGGCGAATCTCTTTTCCCGTGCAGGGGTTTCGGCTGGTATCCAGTTCCGCGGCTACCGACCCGTCAGCGCCCTACCCGACCCTGCGCCGTACCTGGACAACCTGAACACCGCGCTCAAAGAACTCGGTCTGCCGACCCGGAACGACTTCTGGGGTTCCACCGATCTGCGCGCCCGGCACAGCGGGCCGCAGTCGGTGGTGCCGCACCATTCGATGGTCTGGTTCTACCCCGACCGGCCACGCGACGTCGAGGCCTATTGGCTGCGCATTCCGCTGACCCGGCTGCTGGACTACGTGCTGCGGCGCGGTGAGTGGACCATCGCCGTGCCGGCGCCGAACGCCCTGACCGAACTGGACGCGTTGTTCGCGGGCGGCCTGAAACTAGGCCTCCTGGAAGACCCTGGACTCGAGCCTGGCGGTGGCCTCTTGCGGATCCTGCCGGACGATCTGCTCACCCGGCTCCTGGTGCAATCAGCACTCACCGCCAACGCTTGGCGGATCAATCCGTTCGCCGCAGCGCCGGACCTGGTCAAGGAGGCGCAGCCCGGTGCGCCCGAAACGGACCAGGACGACCAGATCGCTGCCTCGGTCCGTCTGGCGGCGCTGGCCGATCCGCACAAAGTGGAGCGGTGGGATGGTGTTGCGACGATCCCGGGTGGCACGATGCCGCACTTCGCGGTCGAGCAGGAGCCCGGCCGACGGGATCGTCTGGCGCGAGCGCTGGGTGCCACGATCGATGCCGTATCCCACCGGATCGACCCTGTCGCAACCGGATTCGCCTGGCAACGGCTCCGACGTTCGGTCGAAGGACCGACCGCTGCGCACCGGCTGGGTGCCTACGGCTGGGTCTTCGGACCGTTCATCGGAACCCCGGGGCCGACCCCCTCCGGCCGACTGCACACACCGTCCCTGGCGCAGACGACGACCGCCGCGATCCTGCGGGAGCGTTATGTGCGGGCCAAGGCTTCGGGCTTGACCAACCGCCAGGGCGAAACCCCGTGGGCGATGAACCTCACCAGCCGACGCGTCCGGCTGGCGCAGGAGTACGCCGGCGCCATCCGTGCGGGCCTGCATGTGTGGGAGGTGATCGGTCAGGAGGTGGAGCGGATCGTGGGTGAGTCGGCAGGTCCACGCGGTCCCTATCAGCGCATCGCGGACTTGCGGATGGACTACCCGATCGCCGACCCTGCGTCGCCGCACCGGACGTGCCACGGTCTCAAGGCACTTGCCGCGCTCCTCACCACGCCGGCCGGGCTGAACCAGGATAAGGTGGCAGCCCTTCGCGATGTGGACGGTGCGCTCGACGCGCTGGCCCAGCTGACCGTCATCGAAGGATTGACCCACGCCCAGTCGCGGGCCACCGGGCGGGTCGGAGCGGTGATGGACGCCGCGGCGGGCCTCGGCAGGATGCCGGATCTGGACTATCCCAAGACCCGCCCCAGCGGCTACCTGGTGCATTCGACCGTGCTGTCCGTGCTGCCGCTGGCGCAGGCCGGACCGGACGCCAGCCCGGGGCGGGTCGCCGATCCGTCGGTCGCGGCGTTCCTGGAGCAGCAACTCGGCACCGACTGGGTCTGGAAAGTCTCGTTCGAGGACAACACGTCCCACCAGGTCTCACTCCAGGATCTGGGTCTGTCTCCCGTGGACACCCTGGTGCTGTCCGAAGCGCAACTGGACGCCCTGGTCAGGACCGCAGCGGGCAGCCGGCCGCTGAGGATCGAGCAGGGGGAGAACCGCGCCTGGCAGGTCACGGATGACGCCGGCGACCGCGGCACCCACTCGGTCGCCGGTCTGAAGCTGAACCCACGTGACCTGTCCGAGCAGGGGGCCGCCTCCGTCAAGAGGGCGGTGCTGACGGCGGTGTACGGCGGTGTGCCCGACCCCAAAGTCCACCCCCACGCCGAGATCGTGCCCGCGCCGTACGTCGATCTCTGGACGGTGTGGGACCAGCTCGGCAACTTCGTCGGTAGCTACGACGCGAGGTCGTTCTTGGATCCGGACGCGGTGGCGGCACTACCGCGACCCGAACTGGAGAAGCGGGTGCGGCTCTCGCTGAACGCGCCCGCCGTCGTCACCGTGCAGCGCCCAGCAGAACTGGCTGCTGCCGCCGACCTGTGTCGCCTGCTGGGGACGCCGGCCACGCGGCGCCAGTTGGCACCTGAAGGTGCGGATGTCACCAATTCCGTTGCGTACGAGGAGCTTCGGGCGCGTTACGTTCGCCTGCTCGACGACCTGAAACAGGCGGGCGCGACGTGTACGGCCGCGGCCACGAAGGCTGCCACCGATGAGGACCGACGGGCGGCGTTGCGTACCGCCGCCCGATGGGGAGTCACCTGCGACGCGGTCCCGGCAGACGCAGCAGCGTTCTACTGCGCCCTGACCGACGCGGACCCCCCGGACGGAGCAACCCCGCTGCGGACCCTCCTCAGATCGGCCGCCAGCACACTGAAGAAGCGACTCGCGGGAGTGCCGAGTGCGGCCAAGTTGCCCAAGTCCGGACAGATGGACCAGCCGGTGGCCGATCCGTTGGCGCAGCGTGCCGCGGGCGTTCCGGACGGGGTGGCGTCACTGGCCGAACTGATCTCGCAGCTCGCGGCTCCGCAGGGCGCGCTGCCGGTCCTGGTCGCGTGGGACGTCGCCGACCTGAGGGCCACCACCGGCCTCGACACGACACCGCGGCCCGCCCTCGACAAGGACTGGCTGCCGATCCTGGCCACGGTGCGGGACAAGCTGGCCCGGGTCGCGGCGTACCAAACCTCCCCCACTGCACTGACGTCGTGGTCCAGCTCTGCCGACCCATGGCTGACGGCGCAGGTGGACGCCGTGGCCCAGGCTCGGCGTACCGCCTCGATCGAGTCGCTCACCCCGCCGTCGTTGACAGTCGCCTACGGACCAGCTGGGGCTCTGCAGACCAAACGCGTGGCGGTCGGTGTGATCGATGCGTACGGCGAGGCGATCCCCATGCGCGAGCGCGACACGTCCGTCGCGTTCGGCTTCAACGCCCCGGCCGCCCGCGCCCCCCAGGCCATCCTGTTGGCGGTACCTCCGCAGAAGGGCACCCGGCTGGATACCGCTGCGCTGCAGGACATTCTGCGAGAGACCCGCGAGTTGATGGTGGCCCGTACGGCGACCGTGGACGACCTGGGGTACGCCGACCGGATCATGCGTTCGGTGTGGCTGCCGGGAAGCTACGGCGACGGAATCCTCAGTGTTCCCGCGTACCAGTCGACGCCCTGAGAGACCAAGGATCAGACGATGCCGAATCTGCCCGATCGCCGCCTGCGGCTGGAGTCCGCTCCCGACGGGAACTGGGAGGATGCTGTCGCCCAACGCGTCCACGACCCTCTGTGGTTCCTCGCCCGGCAATGGCAGTTGGGCGAGTTCCAGGGGGAGAACGCAAGCACACCGGTGCAGGTCACCGCCCAGGTGAGCAAGGCGGACATCACCTATACCCTCGGCGCGGCTGACCCGGGCCAGGTGCCGGCCGAACCCCTAGTGGAGATGGGCGCACCCGATGGTCTTCCGGACCCGACCAAGCTGGGCTCGACGTGGGATCCGCGACAGTTGCGATACGACCGGAAGGACGTATTCCGCAGTGACGCAACATCATTCGATGTTCGACGGCATAACGGCGATCACGTGGACTGGTACACGGTCGACGCCAACAGCGCCGAACCCCCGCACCCCGGGCCGCCCGAGCCGGTCGTTCGTCTGCCGGTCCGGTTGGACTTCGCCAACAAACCGCCGCAGGGGATCTGGGAGATCGAGGATGCCGACGCGGACCTATCGGCGATCCCTCCGGACAGCGCCCACCCGAGCACCGCGATCGCGGTCGATCTGCTGAACGGCTCGCACGACGAATGGTTCGTCTTCCAGGTGCCCGGCCTGGCCGGAAGCGTGCTGTCGGTCGAGGGCGCCGAGGTCCTGGACAGCATGGGCGATACCTACGACGACGGGGACGTCGGGCTGCAGCCGCCGCAGGACTGGACGCTGTTCCTGACCGAAGGCCTGGCCGCTCACCAGTTGTTGCTGTGGAACATTGCCGAGTTCCCCTTGATGAGCGAGCCGATCGAGCGTGTCCAGTTCGGTGTCGATGAGGCAGCCAACCTGGTGTGGGCGGTGGAGCGCCGCATCGGGTCACGCGATGCCACCGAGGTGAATCCCGTGCCAGCGCCGGAACCACCCGAGCCCGGGGGCGACCTCACGGGTGCCCAGTCCTACCTTTATGTGCCCGGCGAAGGTGCGGCCGCGCACTGGATCCCCTACTCGCTGGATGAAGACAAGGCCGCCCCCGACCACGCGTTCGTGCAGCGGCGGTTGCTGGACCTGTCGACGCCACCGACACCAATGCCGATGCCGCGCCCGATGGCGCAGGTGCTGTTGCCCGACGAGGTCCATCGCGTGCTGTCGTCGGCGATCCCGCAGGACGGGATCGAGCTCGAGCGCCGGTACCTGTTGGCACGCGACATCCACGGCCAGCCGCAGTTGTGGATCCAGCAGCAGATCCGCCCGCTGCTCAGCCCACCGGCACGCGCGCTGGCGTTCGACGTGGCCCGGCCGCTGGGACACACCAGCGCGTAGGTCACTCCGCCTGGCGCGCCAGGTGAGCGGCTTGTTTGGCGCGGTTGCCGGCAGGCCCGCACCCGCGCCGCTTGCGGGCTTGGCTCGGAGACGAACGAGTGCACAGCGCTGGACTGAGCCCTACTGGGCAGACAGTTGGGCGCGGGCCAGACCGATGATCTCCTCATTGGTGTTCGCATGACCGGCCATGCCCCAGCCTCCGTCGTAGGTTTCCGTGAGTAGCACCCAGGTGCGCTCCTGCAAGGTGGGGTCACCGGCTGCGTCCGCCACAGCGGCCGTCAGTCGCCGTACCGCCTCCAGTTGCTTGTCTCGATCCAGCGCGCCCGCGTTGGTGAGCACCTGCACGCGGACGTGGTCGGCACTCCCGATCGCGTCGCTGACCACGACGTCGTGCACGAAAGCCGCTGTGTTCTCACGGAATAGCGGGATCGGCGGCACCTGCTCGACCTCCATCAGCGTCGCGGCCAGCGACAGGGCAAGGGCCTTGGGCTCCGCGAAGGTTCCCGGCGCGGCGTAGACATCGATCATCGGCATGGCGATCTCCTTGAGGTGGCAAACTATGTACATCGGCATAGTGACAGAAATTATGCACTATTGCATAGTTCTTAGGGAGGGCAAGCACGTGGCGGTTGGTGACAAACGCGCACAGTTGGTGGCCGGCGCCTTGCGCCTGTTGGCGACGCAGGGATTGGAAGGTACGTCGTTCGCCGAGGTGCGAGAGGTCGCCGGCGGTTCACGGGGATCGACCTACCACCACTTCCCCGGCGGCAAGGATGAACTCATCGCGGCGGCCCTGCAGTTGGCTGCCAGCCGGGCGTACGACGCCGTGGAGTCAGCGCGCGGATCCACACCCGTCGTGGTCCTGGATCGGTTCGTGGACATGTGGCGGCAGCTGCTGAGTAGGTCGGACCAGCGCGCCGGTTGCGCGGTTCTGGCTGTCACCGTCGCGACTGACTCGGAAACGTTGCGCGAGCAGACGGGAACGATCTTCGCCGAGTGGCGCTCGCATCTCGCGAGCCTCTTCATGGACGGTGGCCTTGACGCGAAGCGCGCGAACTCCCTGGCTGCGATGGCTATTTCGTCGATGGAGGGCGCCGTCGCGCTTGCTCGTGCCGAGCGCAGCATGGAGTCGTTCGAGCTCGTCGCAGAGCAGTTGCGAATGCTTGCCACCCCGTGACCGGCGCAGCCTGAGTGGCGTGATTTGCTCGGTGCCGAAGAAGGATTCCACGCAGCCCCTGCAACTCGTGGCGCTTCCGTCACCAATCGCTGCCGAACTACCCGTTGCACCCCGCAACTCGTGGCGCTTCCGTCACCAATCGCTGCCGAACTACCCGTTGCACCCCGCAACTCGTGGCGCTTTCGTCGATAGTCGCTTGCTATGCCTGCGTCGTGCTGTCGGCCCGGCTGGGTCAGTACGCGAACAACATGCAGGTGGTAACACCGTGAGCGATCACCCGATCGCGACTGTCGAGGATGCGGGCCTCCGCGGTCGCCGTACGCCGCCCGATCGTGACCACCTCACCGCGGCACCGCAGGGTGCCACTACGGAGGTTCGCGGCCCGGGTGAACTTGATCGTCAGATCCAGCGACGTGTACCCGGTCCCGGCCGGGAGTTTGGTGTGCACGGCGCAGCCGAGCGCCGAGTCGAGCAGACCGGCCAGCATGCCGCCGTGGACCGCGCCGATCGGGTTGTAGTTCCACTCCGCGGGCTGCAACTCGAACTCCGCCCAGCCGTCACCGACGGCGACGGGCACAACACCGGTGGTCACGCCGGCGGGCACTGCGGGCAGTTCGCCGCTGCTGACCTTGCCGAGGAACTCCAGTCCGCTGAGGCCCGGCGCAGCGTCGACGAAGATCTGCGGATCTTCCCAGGTGTAGGTGCGCTCGCGGTTCATGCGTCGCTCCGGGCAAGCTGCGGGTAGAGCGCCTCGATCGGACCGGCGAGCCCCGCCTTCACGTCGGCGCTGATCTGGTCGGCGAGGATCTCGTAGCTGCCCGCTTCCAGTCCGTCGTACGCCGACCGGACGACATCGGCCGGGGCGAGCTTGGGGCCGTCCACGTGCCGGGTCATGGGGGTGTCGGCGTAGCCCAGATGCAAGCCAGCGACGTGTACGCCGTGGGGTGCGAGCTTGATCCGCTGGGTGTTGGTGGCCTGCCACAGGGCCGCCTTGGAGGCGGAGTAGGCGTCGGCGATGCCGATCCAGCTGAGCACGGAAAGCACATTGAGGACTGCGCCGCGGGACGCCTTGAGTGCCGGTGTGAAGGCGTTGGTCACGGCCAGCGGCCCCCAGAAGTTGACCTCGAAAAGGTCTCGGACAGTGTCCAGATCGCCGAGCACACTGGAGCCGTTCGACGCGCCGGCGTTGTTGATCAACACGGTGACGTCAGGCGCGAGTTTCACTGCGGCATCGATGGATTCGGGTGACGCGACATCAAGCACCAGCGGGACGATGCGCTCGTCCCCCCAGTCCCGTGCCTGGCGAGCCGCGGCGTAGACCTTCGCGGCACCACGCTGCACCGCCTGCTGCACGAACTGGGTTCCGAGGCCACCGTTGGCTCCGGTGACGAGCACGACGGCGCCGTTGAGATTGGGCATGAGCGGTTCCTTCCGATCTGGCTGGCTATTGAATTCCGCAGTCAGGACTCTATACCCTGGCTATTGCTAAGCAAAGCCAGTATCAACCGTCAGGAGTGTGCGATGCCTTTCCTCACCGTTGGCACCGAGAATGGTGCTTCCGTCGAGATTTACTACGAAGACCACGGCCAGGGTCGGCCGGTCGTGCTGCTGCAGGGGTACCCACTGGACGGTGCCGCGTGGGAGCCGCAGACGATCCCACTGTTGGACGCCGGCTACCGGGTGATCACCCTCGACCGGCGTGGCTTCGGCCGCTCGAGCCGGGTGGCGGCCAGGTTCGGGTACGACGAACTGAGCGACGACGTACATGCCCTGATCCAGCACCTGGGTCTATCGGACGTGACGCTCGTCGGCTTCTCCATGGGCACCGCCGAGGTCGCGCGCTACATCGGCCGGCACGGCACCGGCGCCATCAGGTCGGCGGTGATGCTCGCACCGTTCGGACCCGGGCTACTCGCAGGCGACGACGGAATCGGCTTCCCCGAGTCGGTCTTCGACGGCATCCAGGACGCCATCCGCACCGACCGGCACCAGTACTTGGAGAACTACTTCCTGCAGCACTACGTCGCCGAGCAGAACCTCGGCACGCGGGTCAGCGCCGCGACGCTGCGCGCCAACTTCGCCGTCGGGGCGGCGGCCGGCGCATCCGCGATGCTGCATTGCGTCACGGCGTGGAAGGAGGACTTCCGCGACGATCTGCCCGCGATCAACGTACCGCTGCTGGTCATGCAGGGCACGGAGGACCGCAACATCCCGATCGACGTGGGCGCCCGGCGGATCCCGCGATACCTGCCCGACGCGACCGTCGTCGAGATCGATGGTGGTCCGCACGGGATCGGGGTGACCCACCCCGAGATCGTCAATCCGGCGTTGCTGGATTTCCTTGGAAAGTAGCGAGGCCTCAGACGCCGGGGATGACTCGCAAGTCGCGTACGACGCCGCCGTCGAGTGCGGCCAGCGCCTCTTGGTACGCGGGACTGTCGTGTGCGGCAATGGCCGCCTCCACGGAGTCGAACTCGATGACGACGGTTCGCATCGGCTTGCCCGCCTCCCAGGCCACGGCCGCCTCGCTGCGCGCGAGGAACGTGCCGCCCGCCGAGGTGATCGCAGGGCCGGCGAGCGTTGCGTACGCCGCGAGCTTGCTCTCGTCGAGGACTTCCAGGTAGGTGCTGATCCAGTAAGCGCTCACGACAACATCTTGACCCATGCGTGAACTGCGATAGTCGGGGCGTGACCACGACGACGCGACTCAGCCTGGAACGTCCCCTGCCAGACGATCTCGAGGCATTATTCGCGATCTACTCCGACCCACGTGTGTGGCAGCACTTCCCGTCGCTGCGGCACACCGATCCGGAGCGAACCGCAGCGATGCTGCGCGGCTGGATCGACGGGTGGGAGCGGGACGGGCTGGGGATGTGGATGGTCCGGCTCCCGGGTGATCCTGCACTGCTCGGGCACGGCGGGTGCACGATCCGCGCGGACTCGTTCTGGAACCTCGGTTACCGCTTCGCGCCGGCCGCGCAGGGTCACGGATACGCGACTGAGGTTGCGAGAGAGGCGGTTTCGGCTGCGCAGCAACACCGGCCGGATCTGCCGGTGGTCGCCTACCTGCTAGAGAACAACCTGCCCTCCGCCAACGTCGCGACAAAGGTCGGGCTGGCGCTTCAGCACCGCGCGCCCGATGCGGGCAACCCGGATCCGGGGGCAATCCGATTGGTGTACGCCGATCGGCAGCTGACCGCCGAACAACTCGCCGCGACGCTTCGCTGAGCGACGGCGGGTGTGGCGTGCTGATGAGCAGCGTGGCCTCCCGCAACTGGTGGTGGTTTCGTCGATAGTCGAGGTCCATCCGCCGCGTGACCCCACAACACTTGGCGATCTCGTCACTTGTCACTGTCCACCAGTCGTCGTTCCCAGCCGTCGGTGAAGAGGTGGGCAGACAAGCCGAGCGGCCACCTCGCCAGCGCGGTCAGGCGATAGCTTCGAAACGAAGTCGAAGCCCTAGCGCATGGGCAACCTTCATCACGGTCGCGAGGCTTGGATTGCCGTCAGCGGACAGCGCCTTGTACAGGCCTTCTCGGCTCATCCCCGCGTCACGGGCTATCTGACTGAGGTTGCGTGAGCGAGCGATTGCACCCAGGGCTGCCGCGATGACCGCGGGAGGCTTGGCACGGGATTGTTCTTGCCGCGAGCGATTGGCACGGGATCGTCGATTTCCTGGCCGATCTCAACAATCGCGTGCCAGACGTTCTCCAAGGCAACCATCCCGTGCCAGTCGCCGCCCGCAGGTAGCAACCGAGCCAGCGTTACAGCGTCAGACCGTCGTCGTCCGACCACTGCGCGGTGTACTTGCGCAACACCGACAGTTGGTCGGCGTGCTCGTCGTACTCACTCAGCAAGATGCCGCTCAGCGCGCGCATCGCGTTGTCGACCGAGACTGCGGCGTTCTGCGCCGGGGAGAAGCCGTCCGCCCGGGCCCGGGCCTGGTCTTCGGGCGGCAGATGCCGCAACACGGCGTACGTTCCGCTGATCGCTTCGGCCGCCCGCTGAGCGCGCACCTGCATTTCGGGCGACAGCTCGGACCACCGATCCGTGATCGAGCGGACCAGTGCGGCGTCCTTGCCCCGGTCGGCCTCCTCGAGCGCGGAAGCGGCCGCGGCGAACGCACTGGCCGGCGTCGACGGCGTCTCTCGCGGGATGTGGACCCTGAGCTCCCCGCGGGCGACCTGCACCGCCGCGTTGATCAACGCGATGACCCACTGCGGGTCCCCCACGGTGAAGAAGCCATCAGTGAGCGGCTCCACCACGACGCCGCTGCGGAAGGGAACCGCTCGGCGTACGTCGATCAAGGGCAGTTCCCGCGGACCGAGGATGAGGCGGTGGTTGGTGACGATCAACCGACCCGGGGTGAAACGCGCGGTGGGAGCCGACGTGGGGTACATCGAGATCGGGGTATCCAGGTGACAGACCTCTCCCGCGGCCAGCACGACGTTGGTGCCCACCAGCGGCAGGCGACCATGCTGCAGGTCGAGGAACCATCGGGCGCGGATCAGCCGATTACGTTGCGCTGCAACGGTTTCCCGCGACACCGGCAGGAGCGCCGCGGAGGCGTCGAACTGCGCGACATCATCGTCATCGACCTCGCCGGTCGCGATCGCCAGATCGACGAAGCTAGCCAACCAACTCCCCGCTGAGACGTTGTCAGCGCCCGCGATCTCCTTGAGCCCGTAACCCTGGCTGCTGACCCAGCGATGCAGTTCCAGCCAGCTCTGCATGCTCGTCGATCCGGCTGAACTGCGTTGCGCCGCCGCCATCCGGTAGTCGCGGCGAACCACTTTGCGTTGCGCAGCGCAGGCGGGACACAACGACTTCATCGTGCCCGCCAGCGCGCCGCACCGGCGGCAGACACCGGCGCGCAACCGCTGCCAGTCGTCAACCAGTTCGCGGGCGCGCTCAATGCCAAGAGTCACCTTGCCGCGGTCGTCCGAAGCCACTGAACCTCCTGGTCCCCGAGCTCCATTTTCGCACGTCCAGGCAGCGGCTCTTGCCCGCGCTCTCAGGTGGTCGGCAGCGTCACCGTGACCTTCGAGAACTTCACCGACCCACCGGTTGGGTGGGTGTTGATCTGGCTGCTGTCGGCAACCAGCTGCAGGGTGAAGCTCTGTCCGGCACTAGCGCTGGCGGCGACGTACTCCATCGGGATGTTCAACCGGTGAGTGCGCCCGTCCAACGTCACCGGGAACGGGGTCAGCTGGCTGCCCAGCACCACGCCAGTGCTGTTATCGACGATCTGGGCGAGGACCCGGTTGGCGTTGCCGGTGGCCTTGCCGGAGTACGTCACGGACAGCCGGGGTGCACCGAGAACCTTTGTGGCGCGGGTGAATTGGATCGGCACGTTGACCGCGTTGGGCGCCTTTGTCGCGATGAGCGCGGCGATCGGCCCCAGCTGAGCAGCACCCGGCCCGGTGTAGGGACCCGAGCCGCCCGCGGACACCAGCGGCAACGTCCCGGAGCCAGCGCCCCGCACCCCGCCGTGACCGACCTTGTTGGGCCGGTAGGTGGCCGCGGAGTGCCACGTCCCGTTCTGGTCCACCCACTCGAACCCGGCGCCGGTGCTGACGTGCTGCCGCTTGACGTACCGGTTCAACCAGGCGAGCGTGTCGCGCTCGATGACGCTGGTGTCGCCGGGGTTGGTCAGGCACACCCCGTGGCCACCGCAGAACCACACCATCTTGACCGGTACCCCGTTGCGACGGACCGACGCGTAGTTGGCTGCGGCCTCATCCAGCGGGAAGAGCGTGTCGACGGTGCCCTGCAGGATCAGTGCCGGGGCGTGCACCCAGGCAGCGAGGTTCGTGCGCTGCCAGGATCCGAGGAAGCCCACACCCTGCGGCGAGAGCGTCACCGACGTCGCGGCCTGCTGGAAGGTGGTGTCGATGATCGGGTTGTTCCGCTGCCCCGCCCCGACGGCCGTGGCGTACAGCGACGTGGCCCAACCGGACTTGGCGGTGCGGTTGGGGTAGAGGCTGGTCTTCAGGGAGTTCCACGAGATGTCCGGCGCGATCGCGTCGATCCGGCGGTCCAGCGCGGCCGCGGCCCACTGCACACCCCCGCCGTAGGAGCCACCGACCATCCCGACCGCGGGGTCGCCGGGCCTATCCAGTTGCGCCCACGGCTGCTTGGCCACCCAGTTCAGGATGGCCGACACATCGCGCCCCTCGTAGAGCACGCTGTCGGCCTGGGCCTGGCCACTCGACGTACGGAAACCTCTCGGGTTCCAACTGACCACGTTGTACCCGTTGGCCAGCAACGGGGCCACGCCGATGACGCCACCGGCAGTGCTGGTTCCTGCGGTCGGGTCGGTCAGCGCCGCGCCTCCCCAGCCGGGGCCCTCCAGGACCGTCGGAGCCCGTCGGCCATCGCTGGCCGGCGCCCGGAAGTAGTTGCCGGTGATCGTCGTACCGTCAAAAGACTTGACGGAGAAGGCAATGGGGCCAGAAGGTACGGCGGCCGGTGCGGCGTGCGCGATCGTTGCGGTACCGAGGAGCCCACCTCCTGCGATCCCTGCAGCACAGATGGCGGCAAGACTGCGGCGACGTACACGGCTGGTGGCTGGCGTCATGGTCGGGACCACTCCTTCGGGGTCGGATGTTCGCGGCCGGCGCTGTGCGCCAGGTCACAGCGACTGACGCTAGACCTGCGCGACACCCACGGCAACAGCCGGGCGTGTATCTGTGGCCAACCTGGGCGCTCCTTGCATCTGCCGGGTGCTGCGGGCCAACGCTCGGCGACGTCTCCTACTCCCTGCCCGCTGAAGAAAGGCACGGCTGATGAATGGTGCGATGCGATTTCGCGTAATCGGCACAATGGCGGCAACCGGCGCGCTGGCGATGACCGGTGGAGCTGCCATGGCGTGTGGCTCCGGCCCCGGTGGTTCACCCGGGTACACCTGCACCGGCGGGCTCGTCCCGTCCGGTACCTATTCCAACCTGAAGATCACCGGGCAGTGCGGCGTTGCGGACGGCGCAACAATCACCGTCCGCGGCAGCGTGTGGGTCGCCGCGAATGCGGCCTTCGACGCGCAGAGTGCTCCGGCGACGATCACCGTCGGCGGCAACGTGACTGCGAGCTCCGGCTCGCTGCTCGGTCTGGGTTGTCAGCCCGCCTCACTGGTCGGCAACTCCGCTCACCCGTGCGAGACCAATCCCACCGGTGCCTCGACGATCACCGTCCGGGGCAGCGTGACCGCGATCAAGGCGGCCGCGGTGCTCATCAACGGCACGACCGTCGGGGGCAACGTCACGGCACTCGGCGGTGGGTCACCCGAAATCCCGTGGTCGATCAAGAACAACACCGTCGGGCGCAACATCACCGTGGCCGGACAGAACACCGAGTGGATCGGCGTGATGTTCAACAAGGTCGGCCGCAACGTGCTGCTCTATGACATCGCGCTGAGCGATCCGGACCCCGGGGCCCCCGGCGTCTTCATCGTTCGGAACACCATCGAGCGGAACCTGGTGTGCTACCGGCTGACCCCCGGCGTCTCCGGCGGGTTCGTGCCGGGCTCCGTCAACGTCGTGGGAGGTGTCGCCCTCGGCCAGTGCGCGTCCCTCGTCTGACCGTCTGATCGCCAGGTGGTGGGCACCTGACCGTCACGTGTCCACCACCTGGTGCCTCCCCTCGGTGCGGTCGGGCGAGACAGGATGATCTGGTGCAGTCGAGATTCGTGGGTTTCGATCAGGTCCCTACCCACCTGAGCGAGCCCGTTGTCGTGATCGACGTCCTGCGGGCGTTCACCACTGCGGCCTGGGTGGTGGAGAGTGGCGCCAGCGGGCTGTGGTCGGCCCCTTCGACGCGCGATGCCCTCGCCACGAAGACCGACCTCGGCCCACGCGCCATCGCCATCACCGACCGCGATGTCAGCGGCGGCTTCGATCTCGGGAACTCACCGGCCCTGGTCCGCCGGCACGATCTGGATGGTCGCCCCGTGGTGCAGACGACAACCAACGGCACCGTGGGCGTGCACGCAGCCCGTCACGCTCCGTTGATTCTGTGCGCCGCTCTGGTGACAGCAACGGCGACCGCCCGGGTTCTGGCGGCCTCAGGTGCCGAACGGATCACCTACGTCATCACCGGCGACAACGGGCACGCGGAGGAGGACGTTGCCTGCGCGGACCTCATCCAGGCAATTCTCACCAGTCGCGGCATTCCGACCGACACCGTGGACCGGGTCCAGCAATCACGTGCTGCCCACGGCCTCCGAGAAGCCGTGACCGCTGGGCTTCCCGGAGTGGATGCAGAGGACATCGAACTCGCCTGTGAGGTCGACCGCTTCGACTTCACGCTCCGAGCCATCGACCAGAACGGCTTGATCCAGGTCCAGCCAGTAGCGGCCGGACAAACGGACCGATGATGCGAGGAGGCTAGGCCTGCGAGCGCAGGTACTGGCCGAAGTGCGGCACCGTGAACGCGATGCGCCCGCGCTCGCCCGAGTAGATCAGACCCTTCTTCAGTAGCGCATCCCTTGCGGGAGAAAGTGATTGGGGCTTGCGCCCGAGCACTACCGCCACCTCGGACGTGGGCACCGACTCGGTGTCGTCCAGGTCCTCGAGTGTCAGCGCCGCGTCGGCCATCGCCCGCAGATACTCCCGTTCGCCAGGCGTCGCCCGGTCGAACCGGGAGCCGAAGAAGCCCACTGCGAGTTCGGCTTCCGCGATCGGCGCCGCCATCTCCACGTCGGCCGCGGTGATCGGCGAGGCCGTCGCCGCGTCCCACACGACCTTCCCGTACGCCTGGATGAAGTACGGATAGCCGCCCGTCACGGCGTACATCGCCTCCAATGCCTCCGGCTCGTACGCCGCGCCCTCCTCCTCCGCGGGCGTCTCCAATGCGCGGTCCGCCTCCGCACGCGGCAACCGGTCAATCCGCGCGAAGCGAAACAGCCTCTCGCTGTATGACTTTGACGCCGACAGCACCGCCGGCACGTGCGGCAGGCCCGCCCCGACGATGAGCACCGGCAGTCCCGACTGGCTGATCTCGTGGCATGCGGCGCACAGCGCCGACACGTCCTCGGGATGCAGGTCCTGCATCTCGTCGATGAAGATCGCCACGCCGCGGCCCACGTCGGAAGCGAATCCCCCTACGTCGGAGAGCAATTCGACCAGGTCGATCTCGATGTCGCCCGAGTCTGCGCGACCGGAGACTGCGGGTACGTCGATCCCCGGGCTCCACTTGTCCCGCAACTTCGCGTTCGGTCCAGCCTCGCGCTGCGCGAAGGCCTTCACCACCCCCAGCACCTGATCGAAAACCGGACCGGCTGCTCCCAGCTCACGCAAGGCCTGGTGCAGCGCCGATGACAACGGCCGCCGCAGTCGCTGCTCCGGACGGGCCTCGAGCTTGCCGGTGCCCCATCCGGCTCGCACCGCCGAGGATCGCAGGGCGTTCAGCAGCACGGTCTTGCCGACGCCGCGCAGTCCGATCAACACCACCGATCGCTCCGGACGCCCCCGGGCCACGCGCTCCAGCGTGATCGCGAAGGTCGACAACTGCTCGTCGCGGCCAGCCAACTCCGGCGGTCGTTGGCCGGCGCCGGGCGCGTAGGGGTTACGGATCGGGTCCACGATTGCACCGTATACGCGAATCTAGCGTCAGCCCGATATATCCCTAGCGAGCCCGATCGTGTCGCCAGTTGCTTCAAGGAACCGTGTCCGCTGCAATGAATATGTGACCGACTCGAGCGAAGATTCCCGGCCGACGAATGACCGTGAAGTCCCCGCCGAGGACCCTCTGCAGCGTGACCACGTCGGGCTGCGCAGATCGGACTCCGTTGCAGATCACGAACGTCGGAAGCGACGGGACCGCCTCTTGGAGCAACTCGTCGTCGAGAACGCCGAGGTATTAGAGCGGCTGAAGGACAACTAGCCGGTTCAGTCCCCGAGCACTCGCGCCAAGAAGGCGTTGCCGAACTTCCGCTCCGGATCCACCCGGTCGCGCAGTGACCGGAATGCGGGCAACTGGTCGTAGAGCTGCGCCAACTCCGCAGAACCCGCGACAAAACACTTCCCCCAATGCGGCCGAGCGCCCAACGGCAGCAATGCATCCTCGATAAGCGGCAGCAGGGCATACACCGCGTCAGGGTCGCGCCGCCAGGTGAAGTGGACCCCCAGGACGTCCCGCCCCGACGCCGGGCTCAACCACTGGTCGTCGGCCGCCACCGTCCGGAACTCGGCCGCCTGCAGAAGAGGCGCCATCACCCCACCCAAAGATCGCAGCCGGTCGATCGCCGTCAACGCCTGCGACCGGGGCACCAGATACTCGCTCTGCAACTCCGCCCCGTTGCTGGGCGTGAACTCCATCCGGAAGTGCGGCAACCGGTGCAACCACGGCCCCGCCACCCCCAACTGCTGCGTCGTCGCCGCAGCATCGCCGTCGGCCAGCATGTGGGTCTGTTCACTGGCGACTCGTGCACCGAAATCTCCTGGCACAACGGAGAGTTCACGCGATTTGAACCACGCCTGGTGCACTCCCTCCGGGCCAAACCGGGTGAACAGACTCACGCTGTAGGCCGCCCCCATCAGCTCGTCCAACGACGACTCGACCGTGCTCCACGGCAGGTTGAGCAGAACGTCCTGCCGCACCTCGAAGGTCAGCTCCAAATCCAGCTCGACGGCCACCGCGATCCCCAGAACACCCAACGCGACCACACTGCCGGGGAAGTCGGCATCGCCCCGGGCCACTCGGCGTACTTGACCGTCAGCGCCCACGTAGTCGATGGCGCCGACGGCCGCCGACAGTGCCTGGTTCTTGTCCCCCGAGCCGTGCGTGCCCGTGGCCACCGCACCCGCGACACTGATGTGCGGCAACGACGCCAACCCGGCCAGCGCCCAACCCTGCCGCTCCAACTCCTCGGCCACCACGCCGTACTTCGACCACGCCGTCACCCGCGCGGTCGCTCTTGCCGCGTCGACCTCGACCTCGTCCGCGAGCCCTGACAGGTCCAGCAGCAACCCCTCACTGTCCGGCAGATCGGTGAAGCTGTGCCGCGATCCCAGCGCGCGTACCCGGGGCGAGCCGGCGATCAGGTCCTGCGCTTCGCCGACCGTCCGGGGCCGGACGACACGACCGCCGTAGCGATAGTTGCCAGCCCAATTCCATTCCGCTGCAGCAGAGTTCACGTCAAGACCTCATACACCGTACGTCGCGTGCACCAGTTCGCTGTACCGGCTCACCAGTCCGGTGGCCGAGTCAGGATCCGCGTGGAACTCGGCGTCGACCCCCAACGCCCAATCCGGGGGTGCCACAGCACCGCTCAGCGCCCACGCGGCCTGCCGGGCAGCCCCGATGCCGACATACTCACCGGCCGCGGGCACTACGACGGGCACCCCGAAGATCGCCGGTGCGATCTCTTGCACCGCTGCCGACGCCGATGCGCCACCGATCATGAGAACCCGGTCCACCTGCACGCCGTGCGCCCGCAGCGCGGCGACCCCGGCACCGACGTTGCACAGCATGCCCTCGACGACCGCGCGGGCCAGATTCTGCGGTGTGCCGTTCGCCCGGGTCAGACCGTGCAGGCTGCCGGTGGCATCGGGCAGGTCAGGGGTGCGTTCACCGTCGAGATACGGCAGGAGCGTCAGACCGCCCGCCCCGGGCTGCGCCGAAAGCGCCAGGGCATCCAACTCTCCCAACGAAACTCCCAACATCGCGGCACCGGTCGTCAGCACTCGAGCCGCGTTCAACGTGCACATCAGCGGCAGATAGTTGCCCGTCGCATCCGCGAACGCAGCGATCGCCCCCGTGTCGTCCTGGATCGGCTTCTCGTGAGGGGTGAAGACCGTGCCACTGGTTCCCAGCGACACCACGACATCGCCGGGTTCGAGGACCAGTCCGAGGGCCGCACCCATGTTGTCGCCCGTACCCGCGGCGACCACCATCCCGCTCGAGGTGCGACCAGCCACCTGCGAGGGACCAAGGACCGCAGGCAACGCCAGGTCCCGGCCGAAGGCGAGCTCCAGGAGATCTCGCCGGTATTCACCGGTCTCGGCAGCGAAATAGCCTGTGCCCGAGGCGTCCCCGCGATCGGTGGTCCATTGCTCGAAACCTCCGTCGGCCTGCAGGATGCGCCCCGTGATCCAGTCGTGCGGCAGGACCACCCGGCTAACCCGCGACGCATTCGACGGCTCGTGCCGCGCCAGCCACCGCAGTTTGGTCACGGTGAAGCTGGCGACCGGCACCAGTCCGACCGCATCCACCCAGGCCGCCGGGCCACCTAACTCCTGCACCAGATCCGCCGCCGCGCCCGAACTGCGGGTGTCGTTCCAGAGCAAGGCATCCCGCACGACCTCGTCGCCCGCGGTGAGCGCCACCATGCCGTGCTGTTGACCGCCCACCGCGAGCGCCGACACCCCATCGAGCAGCCCGTCGGCCGTTGCCGCCTGGTAGGCGTCCCACCAGTGCCGCGGATGCACCTCGGTGCCGTCCGGATGCGGGGCACGGCCCGTCCGGACCACCTCACCGGTCTCGGCGTCGCACACCACGACCTTCGTGGACTGGGTCGAACTATCGACACCGGCGACAAGTGTCCTGGCAGTCAGCGTGTGCTCCATTCCTCGAGCGTCGCCCGAGCGCCCTTGGAGTGCAAGGACGACAGACCCTCCCGATAGATGGTGGTGAACCGCTCCTGATCGACCAGGTCACCGAAGAGATCGTCGTCCCGCAGGAACGCCAGGTCGTCGTCCTTCTGCCGGGCGGCGGCTGCCATAACGCGGTCCTTGAGCCGGTCCACGATCTCGATGGGGTGGTCCTGCTCGTCGGTCCCCTCGGCGTATCTCGCCCAGGACGCGACCACGAGCGCGGACCGGTCGATCTCCCCGCCGGTGCGCAGATTGTCCCGGATCACCGGGACGAGCCACTTGGGGATGCGGTCCGAACTCTCCGCGCACAATCGCGCCAACGTGTCCCGCACCTCCGGGTTGGCGAAGCGCTCGATGAGCTCCTGCCGGTACGCCGCCAGGTCGACCCCGGGCACCTCCGGCAACGTGGGGCTGCCCTCCCGCTCCATGTAAGCCAGCAGGAAATCCACGAACAGCGGATCCTGGCAGACCTCGTGCGCGTAGCGGTAGCCCGACAGATAGCCCACGTAGCACAACGCCTGGTGGCTGGCGTTGAGCAACCGGATCTTCATCAGTTCGTACGGCGTGACGTCGTCCACGATCTGCGCGCCGACGTCCTCCCACCGGGGACGCCCGTCGGTGAAGTGGTCCTCGATCACCCATTGGGTGAACGGCTCGCACACCACCGGCCAGCCGTCGGCAACACCGAATTCGCTTGCCAGACGGTCGATATCGTCCTGGGCGGTGACCGGCGTGATGCGGTCGACCATGGCGTTGGGGAAGGCGACGTTGTCGGCCATCCAGTCGGCCAACTCCGGGTCCTTGAGCCGGGCGAACGCGCTGATCATCTTGCGAGCGACGTCACCGTTGCCCGGTAGGTTGTCGCACGACTGCACCGTGAAGGGCGGCACTCCCGCCGCGCGACGTGCGGCCAGACCGGCCACGATATATCCGAAAACCGTTCGGGGAGTGGCACCTTCGACCAGGTCCGCCTGAATCGAAGGGTCGTCGGCGTCGAACTCCCCGGTCACCTGGTTGACCAGGTAGCCGCCCTCGGTGATGGTCAGCGACACGATCCGGATCGCCGGGTCGGCCAGCTGGTCGACCACCGCCTGCGGATCATCCGGTGCGAAGAGCACCTTCATGATGCTGCCGATCACCCGCGGCTCGCGGTGACCGTCGGGATACTTCAGCACCAGCGTGTAGAGACCGTCCTGGGCGTTCAACGTGTCGGCGATGCGCCGGTCGTGCGGCAGGGCGCCGACGCCGATGATGCCCCAGTCCAGGTCTTCGCCCTTGTTCATCAACCGATCGAGGTACATCGCCTGGTGCGCCCGGTGGAAGCCGCCGACCCCGAAGTGCACGATGCCGGGCGTGATGGCCGATCGGTCGTACGCCGGTCGCGCAACCCTCGGGTCGAGCTCGCCGAGTGTCGCCTGGCTGAGTTGGATGGCCCCGCTCATCGGACTGCTCCCATCGACAGGCCCTGGACGAGTTTGTCCTGGGCGGCGAAGCCGGCGATCAGCACCGGCAGGGAGACCACCAACGAAGCGGCGCAGACCTGGGCCAGGAACAAGCCCTGGCTGGTGACGAATCCGGTCAGGAAGACCGGTGCGGTCTCGGAGATGGTCGCGGTCAGCACCCGGGCGAAGAGCAACTCGTTCCAGGAGAAGATGAAGCAGATCAGCGCCGCCGCCGCCAGACCGGGCATCACGACCGGCGCGATCACCTTGCGGAGCGTCAGCACCATCCCGGCCCCGTCGATCTGCGCGGCCTCCAGCATCTCGGTGGGTACTTCGGCCAGGAACGACCGCAGCATCCAGATCGCGATCGGCAGGTTCATCACCGTGTAGAACAACGCCAGCAACCAGATGTTGTCCAGGAGTCCGACCGCCTTGGCGAACAGGTAGATCGGGAGCAGGCCCGCAACGACCGGCAGGAACTTGGTGGACAGGAAGAAGAACAACACGTCCGTCCACTTGCGCACCGGCCGGATCGACAGCGCGTACGCCGCCGGGAACGCCAGCAGAATTACCAGGATCGTCGAGCAGATGCTCGCCGTCGCGGAGTTGATCAACGGCGCGGTCGGCCCCGCATTGATGAAGTTCTGGTAGCCCTCCAAGGACAAGGGTGCGAACAGCTTGGGCGGGTTGCTCGCCGCGTCGGTCTCCTTGTGGAAGGAGGTCAGCACCATCCAGGCCACCGGGAAGAAGAAGAACAACCCGAAGATCCACGCCAGCAATCCGAAGAGCGAGTTGGTCCAGGATCGTGGCTTGCGGTTGGCCGCAGGGACATCGCGGCTCTGAGGAACACGCGTGCCACCGCCGGAGTCGGCGTCCACGTCCTGGGTGCTGATTTCCTGGGTCGTCATCGGGTCTGCTCCTTGAAGAGGCTGAACACGGTCCGCAGCGCCACCGTTGCCACGATCAACGTGAGCAATACGACGATCACGCCTGCGGCCGAGGCCAATCCGTAATCGTGCGCCGTGTAGAAGGTTTGGTAGATGTAGTACGGCAGGTTGGCCGTGCCCAGTCCGCCCGAGGTGATGGTGAAGACGTGGTCGAAGTCCTGCACCACGTAGATCGTGCCCAGCACCGCGGACAGCTCGATGTACGGGCGCAGGTGCGGCAGCGTCATGTGCACGAAGATCTGCCACGAACTGGCCCCGTCCATCCGGGCCGCCTCCACCACGTCCAGCGGTCGTGACTGCAACCCGGCCAGCAGGATCAGCATCATGAACGGCGTCCACTGCCAAGAGATCGCGAAGATCAACGACCACATCGGGTGATCACTGATCCAGTCCGGCTGCGGGGCCTTGTCACCGAAGAGGAACTTCAACGTGCCGTTCAGCAACCCGTAGTTGGGGTTGAAGATCGCGTGCTTCCACAACAGCGCGGCAGCGACCGGCACGATCAGGAACGGAGTGATCATCATCGTGCGCACCACGCTGCGGCCAAAGAACTTACGGTCCAGGAGCAGCGCGATGATCAGACCCAGGATCAGCGAGACCATCACCACCGAGAACGTCAGCAGCACCGTCACCCAGATCGCCGAGCGGGCGTCGGGATCGGTCAACACCGTCTTGAAGTTGTCGATACCGGTGAAGCCACGCTGGTCCGGGTAGTAGGCGTTCCAGTTCATGAACGAGATGACGATCGTGGCCACGAAGGGCAACTGGGTCACGATCACCACCAGCAGCAGCGCCGGCAGCAGCGGGGCCCGCCGCGCCCAGTCACCTGAGCGTTGCAGGGCCCCGCGCTGACCGGAGCGCGACGGACCTGTGGTCGAAGCGGTCGCGGTCATCGGGTGCTACTTCTGGTACTTCTTGCCGACGGCTTCCGCCAGCGCCTGGCCCTTGTCCAGGGCGTCATCGACACTGCCCTGGCCGGCGATCGACGAGGAGACGTACTGGCTGACCTTGGTGCCCAGGTCGGGGAACTCCGGGATGTCGACGAACTGGATACCCGGAGCCGGCCGCGGCTGCAGACCGGGGTTGTTCGGGTCGACCGACTCGATCGCGTCCTTGGTCGGTGTCGCGAACGCCGAGGCGACCTTCAGGTACTCCGGGTTGGTGTACGTCGAGGCGCGCTTACCGGCGGGCACCCGCGACCAGCCCAGCTTCTGACCGACCAGTTCCTCGTACTTCTTGCTCGAGGCCCAGGACACGAACTTCCACGCCGCGTCCTTGTTCTGCGACGCCTCCTCGATACCCCACGCCCAGGTGTACAACCAGCCGGAGGACTTGGTCTTGTTCACGGGAGCCGCGACGTACCCGATCTTGCCCTTCACCGGCGAGTCACTGGCGTCCAGCGAGCCAGCCGCGGACGTGGCGTCGTACCACATCGCCGTCTTGCCCTGGGTCATGTTGTTCAGGCACTCGGTGAACCCGGCCTGTGCCGCGCCCGCCTCGCCGTGACTCCTCACCAGGTTGACGTAGAAGTTCGTCGCCGCCTTGAACTCCGGTGCGTTCACCTTGGCGTTCCAGTCCTTGTCGAACCAGGTGCCGCCGTAGGTGTTGGTCAGCGGTGCGAACAACTGGCCCCACCCGGGTTGACCACGAAGGCAGATCCCCCGCATCCCGGAGGGATTGTCGACCTTCGCCGCGATGTCGGCCACCTGGTCCCAGGTGGGGTTGCTCGGCATCGTGACGTTCTTGGCCGCCAGCACGTCCTTGCGGTACATCAGGAACGAGGACTCGCCGTAGAACGGCTCACCGTAGATCTTGCCGTCGACCGACAGGGCCGAGGTCATCGGCTTGAGGATGTCGCCCTGGTCGAACGCGGTGTCCTTGTTCACGTAGTCGGTCATATCGGCGACCCACTTGTTCTTGGCGTAGATCGGGATCTCGAAGTTCGACAGCGTGGCGACGTCGTACTGCCCCGCCTGGGAGGAGAACTCCTGGCTGGTCTTGTCCCGCAGGTCGTTCTCCGGCAGCACCGTGAAGTTGACCTTGATCCCGGTCTCCTTGGTGAAGTTGTCCGCCGTGAGTTTCTGCAGATCCACCATCTGCGGGTTGTTGACCATCAACACCCGGATCGTCTGTCCGCCGCCGCTGGCGTTACCACCGCCGCCGCCACCGCCACCAGCGCCCGAACACGCGGTCAGTCCGACCGTGGCCAACGCTCCGGCGGCCACCACTGAGGTCAACATCCTGCGGGTCATGCGATCTCCTCGTTCGTCCTCCGCCGTCCCACCTCGGGTCGCGGATTGCTCATTTGAGCGGGTGAATGCACATATGAGTAAAGTGACGTGAGTCACCAATGTCAACCAGCGCGCCGAAATCGTTACCCAGGGGGTGGACGAAGCACCGACGCGGCACACTCAAGGACGTGAAGGACATGACCAAGGACCGACGCGGGCCGGCCGAGTTGGTGCTCACGGCCACCGTGGCGCGCAAGCACTACCTGCAGGGCCGATCCAAGGTCGAGATCGCCGACGAGCTCGGACTCAGCCGGTTCAAGGTCGCGCGACTGCTGGACGCGGCGATCGAGACCGGCATCGTGCGCTTCGAGATCGTGGCCGCCGGGGACATCGACCTGGACCGCTCGGCCCGGTTGCAGGAGCGGTACGGACTGCGCCACGCGATCGTCCTCGACAGTGCCCGCTTGGAACCGGAGACCCTGCCGGAGGCAATGGGAACCGTTGCAGCACAAGCACTTTCAGAGATTCTTGAACCGGGTGACGTACTCGGCCTGCCGTGGTCGCGATCGGTGCTGACCATGGCCCGAGCACTGGCCGACCACGATCTGCCCCCGGTCGACGTGGTGCAGATCAGTGGCGCGATGGCCGTGCCCGGTTACGACACCAGCGCCGTCGACATCGTGCGCCGGGCCGCCCGGGCCAGCGGCGGGCACGGGGCGATCTTCTACGCGCCGCTGCTGCTGGACGACGCCGACAACGCGGCCAACCTGCGTCGCGAGCCGCAGGTGGCTGAGGTCCTGGCCCAGGGCGCCCGGGTCACGGTGGCTGTCGTGGGGATCGGCGCCTGGGCCCCGGGCGATTCGACGCTCTATGACGCCGCGTGCGACGCCGATCGCGAGGCCGTGCGAGCAGCCGGCGCCGTCGGGGAGTTCGCCGGCACCTTCTTCGACGTCGCCGGGCGCCCCCTGCGCACCCCGCTGAGCGACCGCATTATCGCCATCTCGGCCGAGCACCTGGGCCAGGTCCGGGAGGTCATCGGGATCGCGACGGGTGAGAGCAAACGGGACGCCGTCCGCGCCGCGTTCGCCGGCGGCATCCTCAACGCGGTGGTGACCGACGCAGTCCTCGCGGACGCGTTGCTCGCGGACTGACCGCTGACCCAGCCGTTATACCCGCGGGATCTCGTGCCGGGCCATCACCGCGTCGACGAACTCCTTCAGCATCGGCGCCGCCGCGTCCAGCTTCGGGTACTTCACCGCGACATTCCCCTTGCCGCCCGCCGCACCGGGGATCCGCGAGCGGAACTCGGAGACCAGGTCGAAATCGATCGCGTGCGTCGCGAAGTGCGTCTTCGCGGCCGTGAACATGACGTAGCCCTTGAGATACGAGTCCTCGAACTTGTACATCGGCACTCCGCGGAACATCACGGGAGGTACCGACGGATAGTGCGTATCGACGTACGTCCAGAACTCACGCAACCAAGGCTGCCCGGCCTCCGGAGCGCTCGCGAGGTACTCACCCGTTGAGTCCGCCATGCTGGCAGTATGGCCTACGTCACAGTAGCTACTCGTTAGTTACGCGCCCACCGGCCGACCCGAGCAAGGAGCACGACGTGCATCCGATCCGCACCATCAACGCGATGATGGCCGACGGGGGTCGCTACGCCAGCACCATCGCGATGCGCGGCCTGGGCACCATGATGGCGCTGGACGTCGCGGTCCCGCTGGTCGCCTACTACCTGGCCCGGCTGGCGCACATCGGGATGACGCCCTCCCTGTTCATCGCCACGATCGCGGCCGGGATCCGGATGCTCTGGCTGATCCGCAAGAACGGCGAACTCGACGGCTTCTCGGTCTTCATGCTGGTGATCTTCGCCGGTGGTCTGGCGCTGTCGGTGGTCACCGGCGACCCCCGGTTCATGCTGGCCAAAGGCGCCGCCGCGACCATCGTCGGTGGCCTGGTCATGATCGCGTCGGCTGCCGTCAAACGCCCGATCACCTTCATGGTCGGCAAGCGCCTGGCCGGCAAGGACCCCCAGGCGCGCGGTGAGCTCGAGCGGGGCTGGGCCGAGTGCCGCAACTTCCGCATCGGGTTCTACGTGATGGCCTGCGTCTGGGGTGTCGGTCTCATCCTGGAGTCGATCGTGCGGCTGTGGCTGATCTACACCGTGAATCTGGACGTTGCCGTCGCCAGTACGACGGCCATCACCGTGGCGACCTTCCTGATCCTGGTCGCGTGGCAGATCTGGTTCGTCCAGCGCTCGCGCACGCTGGCCAAGCGCGCCGGCTTCCTGACCAACGACAACGTCCTGCGGCTGGACGCCCCGGAGGCCGCGACGGCCGAAGCGGCCTTCCTGGAGTGACGATCACGACGCCGGCAGTTCCCCTGGGCGACACCTCGCGCGACGCGCGGAAGCGGTAGTTTCACGTCGTACCGCAATTTGTTACCTGCCGGAGGTTGTCCCGTGGCCAAGTCCAAAGCCGACAAGAAGACTGAAGTGCTCCAGCCGGAGGTGGGCACCCTTCTGACTCCGCTCGGTGGAGTGGACGAGACCGCCACCTGGACGCACAACTACCCCTACGACACCAAGATGTCGCGGCGGGAGTACGAGCGCCTGAAGAAGGGCCTGCAGATCGAGCTGCTGAAGATGCAGGCCTGGGTCAAGGAGTCCGGGGAGAAGGTCGTCCTGCTCTTCGAGGGTCGCGACGCGGCCGGCAAGGGTGGCTCGATCAAGCGCTTCACCGAGCACCTCAACCCCCGTGGTGCGCGGGTCGTGGCCCTGGAGAAGCCCACTGACCGGGAAATGTCCCAGTGGTATTTCCAGCGTTACGTCGAGCATCTGCCGACCGCCGGGGAGATCGTCTTCTTCGACCGCTCCTGGTACAACCGGGCCGGCGTCGAGCGCGTGATGGGTTACTGCACGGATGCGCAGTACGACGAGTTCATGCGGTCGGCGCCCGGGTTCGAGCAGATGCTGGTCAACTCCGGCACCCGGTTGATGAAATTCTGGTTCTCCGTCGGGCAACAGGAGCAGATCACTCGCTTCGAGCGCCGCCGCACCGATCCGCTGAAGCAGTGGAAGCTGTCACCGACCGACCTGGCCAGCCTCGACAAGTGGGACGCCTACACCGAGGCGAAGGAAGCCATGTTCGCCGCCACCGACACCCCCTGGGCGCCCTGGACGGTCGTGAAATCCAACGACAAGAAGCGCGGCCGCATCGAGGCCATGCGCTTCGTGTTGTCGCGGCTGCCCTACCCGGCGAAGGACCCCCTGGTCGTCGGTGCCCCCGACCCGCTGATCGTCGGCTCCGGCAAGCAGATCCTGGACGAGGGCGAGGCCGGTTTCCAGGGCGGCTACCGCGCGGGGCGCTGACTCAACGCAGCCGGACTGCCTCGAATTGCCCACTGGGGTGGGCGATTCCGTCCTGCGCCGCGATCAACGCGATCTCCCGCGAACCAGCCTCGTGGGTGGTCGCCATGATCGTGAACACTGAGTCGGCGGTCTCGGCGAGTGCCGTGGCCGGGTCCTGGCTCAAGACGTGGGCCAGGAAGATCGCTGCCGTCGCGTCCCCGGCGCCGGAGACGTACATCGGCAGTAGCGGGGTGGTCACCAGCCATGCGCCCGCATCGGTGGCCAGCACCATCTGGACCGAGTCGGCCGGCGTCTCGTCGGTCTGCACCGAGGTGACCAGTACCGTTTTCGGACCCCTTGCCCGTACGCCGTCCACGGCCGTGAGCAGCTCATCGACCGTGGCGATGGGGCCGCCTGTGAGGTACTCCAACTCGAACTGGTTCGGGGTCAGAATGTCAGCGACGGGAACCACGCGGTCCCGCATGAACTCCGGAATCCCCTCCCGCACGAAGAAACCCCGCCCGACGTCACCCATCACCGGGTCGGCGCAATAGACCGCCGCGGGGTTGGCTGCCTTCACGCGAGCAACCGCGTCCAGGATGACCTCGCCGATCTCGGCGTCGCCCATGTAGCCCGACAGCACCGCGTCGCACTGCGGCAGCACGCCCCGCTCCTCGATACCCAGGACGACGTCGGCGACCGTTTCCGGGCTGAAGACCGGTCCGCGCCACTGGCCGTATCCGGTGTGGTTGGAAAAATGCACGGTGTAGACCGGCCACACCTCATGGCCGAGGCGCTGAAGAGGAAAGACTGCGGAGGAGTTGCCGGCGTGCCCGTAGGCGACGGAGCTTTGGATCGACAGGACCTTCACGATCGATCAGCCTAACCACGCAATTGCGATCAACCGGTGGACAGGCGCACTTCCGTTACATACCGTAACGGAATGAAGGCCAAGCAGATCCCCGCGATGGGCCGGCCGCAGGACGAAGGGCTCACCCACCGCATCCTGGAGGCGACCGTCGAACTGGTCCTCGAGGGAGGGTACGCCGGGCTCAACATGGAGGCCGTCGCACGTCTGGCCGGCTGCGGGCGACCGGCCATCTACCGCCGGTTCTCGGGCAAGGACGAACTGGTGGCCGCTGCGGCCGCAACGGTACTTCGGCTCGGCCCGCTACCCGACCACGGCAACCTCGAGGACGACCTGCTCGACCATGTTCTCTTCAACCGGGACCACCAGAACCAACCCCGACTGATCCGCGAAGGCATCATCCGGGGGCTTCCCGCCATCTTCGAACCGGGCGTCTTCACCCTGTTGTGGGACACGTTGCTCAGCAAGCGCCGGGACCAGGGGGTCGAGATCATCGAGCGGGGGATCCACCGTAGTGAGATCGACGCTCGCGTCGACCCCGACGTCGTGCTCGACCTGCTCGCCGGACTGACCCTCTACCGGCAGTCGATCAAGCGCATCGACGTACCGCAGGAGCAGTACCGCACCGCCATCCAGGCCCTCATCGCGCACCCGCCCCTGAAGGTAACGGCCGCAGCTACTTGACCTCGCGGTGCAGCACCCGCCACACGCCGATCGCCATCGGTACCCCGACCCAGACGGCGGCTCCCGTCGCCAGGTGCGCCCAGTCCGACCCGTGCATGTCGCCGTCCAACAGCGGGCCGGTGACCCGGTTCAGGTCCAACCAGACCGCGGCCTTGTCCAGCCAGCTCGCCAGCGACGAGGCAGCCGTCCAGATCGTCGGCAGGACGAAGGTGGCCACGATGGCCAGCGGCGTGTTCAGGAAGGCAAAACCGAACGCCAGCCCCTGCAGGACGAAGATCAGCAGGCCGACGATCACGCCCACCAGCAGACCCAGACTGCCGTCCCAGCCACCGTCGGCGCCGCGGACGCCGCTGGCGATGAGTTGAGCCAGGGCCGATGCGGCGATCGCCACCGCGATGACGATCAGCCCGAGCACGATGGCGGCGGCGATCTTGGCGACGATCACCCGACCGCGTCGCGGCTCTAGGGTGAAGGTGACCAGCCCGGTGCGCTGCGACCACTCGGCCGTGCCGGCCATCACTCCGATGACCGGCATGATGACGCCCAGCACCAGCGTGTTCAGGCCGAGGAACCCCTTGAAGGTCATCTCCTCCGGATGGCCGAAGATCAGTAGACCGCCGGTGATCACCAGGACCAGCGCGCCCATGGCGATCAACATCCAGCGACCCGCGCGGGTGTCGACCATCTTGCGTAGTTCGACCCTGATCAGCCGGCTCATCGGGGTCCGGTGCCCGCCGAGGTCGGCCGTGGCGATGGGCGGGGTGGTCGGTGTCTCGATCGTCATGGCGTTGCGCCTTCCCGGGCGTGGTCTGCTGTCAGTTGCAAGAACATCTCTTCCAGTCCGTCGCTGCCTGCCGCTCTCAATTCGGTGAGTACGACGCCCGCCGCCAGAGCGGCGCGTCCCACCTCCTGCGTGCTGGCAGCGGTGTGCACTGCGTCGCGGTCGGGGTTAGCTTCGAATCCGGCTGCCACCAAAGCGTTCGCGAGCGCGGGTGCGTCCAGGGACCGGGCGATCGATCCGCGGTTGCCGAGCAGTTCAGCCTTGCTGCCCTGCGCCACGATCCGCCCGTGGCCGATCATCACCAACTCGTCGGCGACGATCTCCACTTCGTGCAACAGGTGGGAGGACAACAGCACGGTGCCGCCCCGGTCGGCGAAATCGCGCAGCAGGGTGCGCATCCAGTGGATCCCTTGTGGGTCAAGGCCATTGGCTGGTTCATCGAGGATCAGCACCTGTGGATCGCCGAGCAGTGCTCCGGCCAGACCGAGTCGTTGCCGCATGCCCAGGGAGTAGTTGCGCACCCGGCGGTCGGCTTCCTTCTCACTCAGGCCGACCCGGGCCAGCGCGGCAGGGACGGCGTCCTTGCCCAGGCCCAACTGCATCGCGACGAGCCGCAGGACTTCACCACCGGTGCGGCCGACGTGCTGGGCAGACGCGTCGAGCATGACCCCGACGTGTCGACCCGGGTTGGGGATGTCGCGGTACTCCCGGCCCAGCACCAACGCCCGGCCACTGGTGGGAGGGGTCAAAGCGGTCATCATCCGCATCGCCGTCGACTTGCCCGCACCGTTGGGTCCGAGGAAACCGGTGACGGCTCCAGCCCGGGCCACGAACGACACGTCGTCGACGGCGGTCATCGAGCCGTACCGCTTGGTGAGGTTTTCCGTGACGATCATGACCGCAACCCTGCCCGAGCCTCAGGTGCGCACACATCACCCAGGTGGCTATCGGCGTACCGACTTTGGTCTATGCCTGGCTGCGACGGGCTGCCATCGGTCACCCGGCCCCCTAACCTGGCGGACATGTCACCGCAGCCGACCCGCACCCCCTGGGGCATCGCCTGGCGGTTCCTGCTGGCGGCGGCCATCGGCGCGCTGTCCTGGGTGGCGCTCTTCCCCCAGGAGCACGCGTCCGACCTGGTCAACCTGTGGTTGATGATCGGCGACCCGGTGGTCGGCATCCTGTGCCTGGTCGGGGCGCTGCGGTGGGTGCGTCGCTACCCGGTCGCAGTCGGCCTGCTCACCGCGGCGGCGGCCTGCGTCGCCCCGGTGGCTGGCGGCGCCGCGGCGTACGCCCTGGGTTCGGTATCCACCCGCAGACAGTGGAGGGAAATCGCCGTTGTCGGCGTCGCCAACGTGTTGTCGGGGATCGTCGCCAGCTGGATCTACCCGCGCAGCGATGACAGCTCACCGTGGTGGTCGGAACTGCTGATCGGGGTCCTCGTCACGGCAGTAGTGATCGCGGTCGGCGTCGCGGTCGGGCAGCGACGGCAGCTGGTCGCCAACCTGCGCGAGCAAGTCGCGGCGGCGCAGCGCGAGCAGGCAGTGCGTGAAGACGCGGCGCGGGCGACCGAGCGCACCCGGATCGCCCGCGAGATGCACGACGTCCTGGCGCACCGCATCTCCCTGGTCGCCATGCACGCCGGGGCCCTCGCCTACCGCCCGGACCTGACGGCGACCGAACGCACTACGGCGGCCCGCACCGTGGAGGAGAACGCGCACCTGGCGCTGCAGGAGTTGCGCGATGTTCTCGGGGTCCTGCGGGATCCGACCACCGGTGTCGAGTCACCTGAGAGTCCCCAGCCACTCATCGGCGACATCCAGGCGTTGGTGGAGGAGAGCCGGGCGGCCGGCGTACGGGTCGACCTCGAGCAACGCGTGAGCGGCGAGCCGTCGGCGACAATCTCGCGCACGGCGTACCGGGTGCTGCAGGAAGGCCTCACGAACGCACGCAAGCACGCTCCGAACACGGCGGTCCGGGTGCTCGTGGACGGTGCCCCGGAGGACGGGGTCAGTATCGTGGTCACGAACCCACTTCCATTGTCTCGCAACGATTCTCAGCTACCCGGTGCCGGGATGGGGCTGCTCGGAGTCAGCGAACGCGTCACCCGGGTCGGCGGGACAGCCAGCCACGGCCCGGAACGTGACGGCTTCCGGCTGGCCGTGTGGTTACCGTGGTCGACGTGACCCCGCCCGTGCGCATCGTGCTCGTCGACGACGACCCGATGGTGCGTACGGCGCTCGGCATGATCCTCGGCGGGGACCCTTCGCTGCGGGTCGTCGGAGAGGCCGCGGACGGGCAGGAGGCGTTGGAGGTCGTCGCGGCACTCCGTCCGGATGTCGTGTTGATGGACATCCGGATGCCGCGACTGGACGGGTTGGCTGCGACCCAGGAGTTGCTGCGTGGTGAGCGACCGCCGCGGGTGATCGTGCTGACGACCTTCGACACCGACGACATGGTGGTGCGGGCATTGCAGCTCGGTGCGGCCGGCTTCCTGCTCAAGGACACCCCACCGGCACGGTTGGTTGAGGCCGTGCGCTCGGTGGCAGCGGGTGCTTCGACGCTGTCGCCGCAGGTCACTGCTGCATTGGTTGCGTCGGTAAGCAGCGCCGGGACAACCAATCCCGCGCTGCGTGACCTGTCCGAGCGGGAGCGCGAGGTCGCGGAGGCGATCGCGCGCGGCCTGTCCAACGCTGAGATCGCCGCAGAGCTCTACATGTCGTTGGCGACGGTCAAAGCGCACGTCGGTCGCATCCTGAGCAAACTCGGCGTGGACAACCGGGTGCAGATCGCCCTGGCCGTCCGCGGCTAGCTACTCGGGCAGTCTGCCGACGGTGACCCAACCGGCAGCGTGCGAGGTCTGCTCCAGGTCGGGCAATGTGAGTTCGATGGCGGAATCCGGGCTGCCGGCGGCGGGGAACACCGTCTCGAACCGTTGCAGCGAAGTGTCCAGCCACACGGTCGCGCCGGGCGGATTCGCGAAGGGACACACGCCGCCGACCGGGTGCCCGGTCAACGCCAAGACAACCTCCGGTTTGAGCATGCTGGCCTTGCGACCGAAGCGGGTCTTGAAGAGGGTGTTGTCGCTGCGGACATCGCCGGCCATGACGATGAGTTCGCAGGTGTCGTCGGTATCGCCTTTGTAGGCAAGGGTTTTCGCGATCCGGGCAGGCTCGACGCCGAACGCAGCGGCCGCCTGGTCGACGGTGTGGCTGGACCCGGGGGTGACGAGCAGTTCGTGCTCGCGGCCCAGGGTGGCGAAGTAGTCACGGACGGTCTCGAGCGACATGGGGCAACGGTAGCCACGCCCCACTACCGGCTGTGTGACGGGTCGGCCCACGAGATGCGATCTCGTGGGCCGACCCGTCCCGAACCCGGAAGGACTTGCTCAGTTGTGGTGCAGCTTCGCCTTGAGGTTGGAGATCTTCTCGTCGCGCTTGGCCTTGCGCTCGGCCTTGTGCGCTTCGTGCAACTTCTCCTCGGCGGCAGCCGCGGCGGCGTCGGCGGCCTCGTCGGCGTTGGCGATCTCGTCCAATACGTCGTCCTCGGAGCGGCGCAGCAGCGTGGCGCCGTTCTGGCTGGCGAACGTGTCCAGCGTGTCATCAGAGGTCTCCTCGACCTCAGCCACGATGGCCGTGCGCCCGGGCGGCAGGGCCTTGCCGGCAGAAGCGACGACGCTGTCGGATGCGTCGCCGCGGTCCACGTCGGCCAGCGAACCGATCAGACCGCCGGTAGCGCCACCGAGCAGAACCCCGAGCGGACCACCGAGAATGCCGAGCAGCAGACCAATGGTGCTACCGCCGAGAGCACCGATCCCGATCACGTTGTCCTGGCCGTCGGTGACCTTCAGCTGTCCGTCGGTGCCGCGTTCCACCACTGCGGAGCTGTTGATCCGGATCGTCCCGGCGTCGAGATCCTTGAACTTGCTGAACGCCTCGTACGCCTTGCTCGAGTCGTCCCAGCTGATCAGCACGATGTTCTTAGTCATCCTGAACTCCTTTGTCGCATAGGTGTTTTCGATGTCGCGGAGCAGCTGCCATTGATCATCGCGATTGCTCCGACCAGTTGCGACGCTACCCACGCACGGCTCATTGGCCGCCCCCCTCAAGGGTGTACCGAAAGCGGCCCGGAACTCGTCGGGGACGCAGGTGGAACACGAGGCCTGCGGACAGCGACAATGGCGTCATGACGGATATCACTGTGGCCCAGGTTCCCGACGACGCGGTCATCCTCGACGTGCGCGAGCAGGACGAATGGGACGCCGGACACGCACCGAACGCCGTACACATCCCGTTGTCCGAGCTGCCCACCCGCATCGCCGAACTTCCCGAGGTCGACGAGCTGCCCGTGGTGTGCCGCCGCGGCGGCCGCTCGGCCCAGGCCGTTGCCTGGTTGGAGCAGCAAGGCTTCGACGTGGTCAACGTCGAAGGCGGCATGAGTGCGTGGGAGTCGGCCGGCAAGCAACTGGACCGCGACGGCGCCACGATCATCTGACCGTGCTCTCGAAGGAGTCGCCGTCTGCGGCGCACCTGGCCGTTGGCGCGGTCGTCGGCGTCATCGTGGGAGTGGTCTTCGCGACGGTCACGGGTCGCGTCATTGCGTCGATCCTGGCCGGCTGGGCGGCCCTGGCCCTGACCTTCGTCGTGTCGATGGTCCTGACCCTGTGGCCGTTGGATGCCGAACAGACCAGCGCCCGGTCCACCCGCGAGGAGCCGTCGCGGCGGCTGACGCACACGGTGGCCCTGGCCGCCGCGGTGCTGAGCCTGGCCGGAGTGATCGCGGTGATGGCGTCGGGCGATCAGGAGGATCGGATCGCCAGCGTCGTGGTTGCCGTCCTGGCCGCGCTGTCGTCGTGGGCGATGATCCATGTGCTGTACGCGCTGCGCTACGCCCGGATCTACTACACCGAGCCCAAGGGCGGGATCGACTACCACCAGAAGGAAGACCCGCAGTACTCCGATTTCTTCTACACCGGATTCGCAGTGGGCATGAGCTACGCGATCTCCGACACCGACCTCGCCTCGACCCAGATGCGTAAGTCCGCCTTGGCGCAGAGCCTGCTGGCCTACGTGTTCGGTGCGATGATCCTGGCCGCGTTGATCAACCTGATCGCCGGACTCTGATCCGACTCCACCGCTCACCCGAAGCGCGCGTGTGTACTCACAAGCGGTTTGACGCACTCTTTCTATACGGACGGGTTGCAGATATAACTGCAACTGCTTACGCTTACATCCGAAATCAAGGAGTTCGCTATGCCTACGAAGAGTGCTTCAGCCATCCTCACCGGTGAACGCGACGCGGCTCTCGCGCGTGACGTTCTTCAGACGTTGGAGGGGCCGACCGGTGAGCTGTCTGTCGCCCGAGACGCTGAGTCACCGCGTCCGCTCCCTCGCGAACTGGGTCAACTGCTGCAGGATGTACTGGAGTCGATCGCTTCCCAATCCAGCGTCACCGTCCGCGCTCTTCCCGACGAGTTGACAACATCGACCGCTGCATCCGTGCTCGGCGTGTCGAGGCCCACCCTGATGAAGATGGTCAAGAACGGCGAGATCCGGGCACACAAGGTCGGCGCACACACTCGTCTTCGACGCGAGGATGTGACCGCCGCACGACGTGCGAGGCGCGAACGTGAACGCGCTGCGTTCGCCGAACTGCTGGAGGCCGAGGGAGACGAAGTCGACTGACTGCTGGTAGTTTCCGCGAATGAGCGGAGGCGCCCAGCGCGTGTTTGTCGACGCCAACGTCTTCTATTCACGGACGCTACGCGACTGGTTGGGAAGCTCTACACAACTCCCGACGCGCCGCCTTTCATCGTGTGCTGGACCGAGGATGTACTAGCGGAGACCATCTACCGCCTCCGCCGGGCTCACCCAGATTGGGACGGTGCGCGAATCTCTCGTATGAGAGATGCCATCGCAGGATCTTTCGAAGGTGGCCGGGTCGACGCCTACTCGCCCGGCGCATATCCAGGCACAGATCCCAACGACGCCCACGTGCACGCCGCAGCCGTGGCAGCACAGGCCGACTACCTGGTCACTGGCAACACCAAGGATTTCTCCTGGGACGCCGATAGTGCGCCCTATGAGGTTCTGACGCCTGATGAGTTCTTCGTCCCGGTGGACCAGGCGATGGGTGACTTAGTTGACCTCGTTGCGCAGAAGATGAGCGACTACTGGGTAAAGCGATCCGGCGAGGCAGACCTTCCCGCCCGACTCGTCGCTGCAGGTTGCCCAGAGTTTGCGGTTCGCGTCAGAACCCACCTGCAACGCCACATGTGAACTGCGGATCAACCTGATCGCCGGGCTGTGACCCGATCGGGGATCAGCACGACAGGGATCGTGAGAGCAAGCAGGATGGCACCGAAGATCATCACGACGGTTCCCGAAACATGCTCCAGCGCAAGGGTGATCAGATACGGAACGGCGAACCCGACGTACGTCAGGGAGTAGAAGATCGCGTTGAGGGTGCCCAGGTCGCCCGGTTGGGCGACCGACTCCACGCCGGTCAGTCCACCGACGAGGATCAGCCCGTACGCCGCGCCAAGCCCGATCGCGGCCGGCACCACCAGCCACCAGGCGCCCGTCATCGCCATGACAGCCGCGATGAGCAGCCCGACACTTCCCGCGATCGCACCCGCGATCAGCATCTTGGGAGCGCTGCCCAGCCGGCGCCCGAACGGTTGCAGCAGCACGCCGGAGTAGAGCGTGAGCGCCGCCAGCGCCCCGCCGACGGCGATCGACGGACCGGGGATGTGCGTGAGCGACGGCAGCGTCGCGAAACTGACGGAGGCACACCCGAAAACCCATGGGGCCGTGGGTAGTACACGGCGGATGAAGGTCGGTTCGCGCAGCGCCGCAGCAACCTCGCTCTCCTGCTCCCGCTCGGTGACAACGGCCCGCGCAGGCTCGGGGGTGTTCCACGCGATCACGGTGACAGCAGCCGCCAGGATCAGGTGCGGCACATAGGGCAACACGGTGGGCCACGGCGCCCACTGCGCAAGAACTCCGGCCACCAACGGTCCGCTGGCAAAGCCCGACGAGAGGGCGATCGTGGCGCGCCGGGCGCCGGTTCCCGCTGCGCCGGTGGACAATTCCTTGACCCAGGCCGTCCCCGGCGCGAAAGCGGCGCCCGAGGCGATGCCGGCCAGCAGCCGCCCGAGCAACAGCAACCACAGGTGGCTGCCGCCGGCTATCAGCACGCAGGTCGCCACGATGGACAGCAACAGCACCGGTCGCAACACCCGGCGTCGGCCGATGCGGTCCGAGATCGGCGAGATGATCAGCAGGGCGGGGATGATCCCGATCGCGTAGGCACCGAAGAGCAGCGTGACTTCAGCGGCGGATGCGTGATCGTGCGCCTTGTAGACCGGCAGCATGGCCGCGAACTGGTTGGCACCCCAGCCGACGGCAAACAACGCCAGCGCGGCTCGCAGCCAGGGGGTCCTCACGCGCACCCACCATACGGTCGCTATGGAGTCAGTTGAGCGCAGGGGTGTCCGTCGGGATGACGCCGCCGTCGTACAGCGATTCGCCGAGGTCGCGCAGCGCCCGCAACGCGACACGTTGGGTCAGCGGGCCGTAGGAGATCCGGGCGACACCGAGGGCTTCGTATTCCTTGGCCGGCAGGGCACCGGGCAATCCGATGAGGGTCAGCCGGCCGGGACCGAGCCCTTCGACGAGGCGCCGGACGTCGCCGGCGCCCACGGCACCGGGTACGAAAACCACTGGTGCACCAGCGTCGATGAACGCCCGGCCGCGCCGGATGGCCTCTTCGATCCGATCCTCGCGCGACAGCGTCTCGTTGCGCATCGCATCGGTGCGGGCGTTCAACTGGAACTGCACTCCCTCGGCCAGAGCGGCCTTGGTGATCTCGGCCACCCGCGCGACCGCCTCGTCGAAGGGCCGGTTGCGGTCCTCGACGTTGGCACCCACGATCCCGATGCCGATGGCGCGCCGGACCGTCTCGCCCGGGTCGTCGTACCCGTCGTCGAGGTCCGCGGACACCGGCAGGTCGACGGCATCGACCACGACCTTCGCCCCGGCCAGGGCGACGTCCAGCGGCATCTGGCCATCGTCGTACCCGAGGGAGGCAGCAATCGAGTGGCCAGCGGTAGCAATGGCTTTCGTGTCCGGGAGGTCAGCGATGGTCTTCGCGCTGATCGCGTCCCAGACGTTGACGACCTGGAGGATTTCGGGGGCCTCGTGCAGCGCCTTGAGGGCGAGGGCGCGATCCGCGGTGCTCATAACTGGACTGTAGGCACCGGTCTACGATCGCGCTATGACCCTACGGCGGCTGGGCTTCCTGACCCTCGGCCTGTTCGACCCTGCCGATCCGGCACCCGGGCACGAGTCGTTGCTGCAGGTGATCGAGCTCGGCGAGCAACTCGGATTCGACAGCGCGTGGCTTCGGCACCGGCACCTGCAGCACGGCGTCTCCTCCCCGATCGCCATCCTGGCGGCGGCCTCCCAGCGCACGTCGCGGATCGAACTGGGCACGGCCGTCACGCCGTTGGGCTGGGAGAACCCGCTGCGGCTCGCAGAAGATCTCGCGACCGTCGACATCCTGACCGGTGGGCGGATCAACCCCGGCGTGAGCGTGGGGCCACCGATGAACTTCGACTCCGTTCGCGATGCGCTGTATCCGGACACCGCCGATATCGAGGACTTCAGCTACGAGCGGGTGCTTCGGCTGGTGCGCTTCCTGCGCGGGGAGCGAGCATCCACCTTCGAAGGGACTCGCGGCATCGAGGTGTTCTCCTCGATCGTGCAGCCACACTCGCCGGGGCTGTCCGACCGGGTCTGGTACGGCGGGGCGAGCCTTCGGTCGGCCGTCTGGGCTGGGCGCGAGGGCCTGAACTTCCTGACCAGCAGTGTACTGAAGCCGGAACCGGAGGACGGCCTGGATTTCGCACGCATCCAGCAACAGCAGATCCGCGCCTACCGCGCAGCGCACCCGCTCGGCTCGAAAGCCCGTGTGTCGCAAGGGCTCGTGGTCATCCCGACCGACTCGGCGACGTCAGAACAGAAAGCCAAGTACTCGGCGTACGTCGAGGCCCGGCTCCCGCGCACCCGTGAACTCCAGGGGCCGGGCATGTTGTTCTCTCCTGACCTGATCGGCACGAGTTCGCAACTAGCAGAGCAACTTTCGGCGCACGCCGGTTATCAGGAGGTCGACGAGGTGGTCTTCGCGTTGCCGTTCAGCTTCGAGCACGAGGACTACGTGCAGATCCTGACCGACATGGCCCAGCACCTCGGACCCGCCCTGGGTTGGTCACCGGTATCTGCCAGCGGGTGATCGACTCCTAGGTGGTATGTCCATCCGTCGAACCTCCGTCCTCGGCCTCATCCCCGTGGTCGCTGCCCTTCCCGCGCTGGCCGCGTGTGGAAGCGTGAGTACGACGAGCGACCCGTCACCGGCGACCGTCACCGTTACTGCCAGTCCGGCGTCCGTCTCGCAGACCCCGCAGGCGATGCCGGAGACCGCGACGAGCGTTCCCTCGTCAGCGCTTTCGGCGCCGACGGTCACCGCTAGGCACGTCGCGACCAGTCAGCCAGCAGCCACCCGGCAGGCCAGCGTTCAACCCAAGGCCCCGCGGCCGCTGATCACTGACTTCACCGCCAGCGAGACGAAGGTCGCCTGCTCCGCCGGTGGTCCCGGCTTCCCCGCCAAGCTTGATTTCGACATCACCTTCACCTGGGCCACCAAACACACCAAGGCCGTCTACCTGGGCGTCGACACGACCGATGCGCTGCACAACTCCTACTCCGGCGCGATGCCGACGAGCGGATCGATCACGATCGGCTACGGCTGCTACGACCCGCACACCTACACGCTGGCGGCCGTCGGGACCGACGGGAGGGTCATCCAGCACACGATCACCGTCAAGAACGTCGGCGACCCCGGTGCGTGAAGCAACTCGCAATGAATCTACTTGAGCAGCCGCGACATTCGCCGGTCGGCCAGGATCTTGCCACCGGTCTGACAGGTCGGGCAGTACTGCATCGACCGGTCCGCGAACGACACCTCGCGCACCGTGTCACCGCACACCGGGCAGGTCTCGCCGGTGCGGCCGTGCACCTGCATCCCGGCCCGTTTGGCGTCCTTGAGGTCCTTGGCCGGCTTGCCGGAGGCCTCGCCGATCGCCGTCTCCAACGTTGAGCGCAACGCGAGGTAGAGCCGCGAAACCTCCTCCTCCGTCAACGATCCCGCGACCGCGTACGGCGATAGGCGCGCCGTGTGCAGTACCTCGTCGGAGTAGGCGTTGCCGACTCCCGCGATCACCGACTGGTCGCGCAGCAGACCCTTGATCTGCGTACGCCGACCGGCCAGGAGCGCTGCGAAGTCCGGTTCGGTGAGGGACAGGGGCTCAGGTCCCAACGACGCAATGCCCGGGACCTCGGATGGTGACCGCACGACGTACGCCGCGAGTCGTTTCTGGGTTCCCGCCTCGGTCAGGTCGAACCCGGAGCCGTCCTCGAAACGCATCCGCACCGCGATCGGCGACTTGCCCGGCCGGATCATCGCGTTGGACAGCGACTCCGACCAGCGCAGCCACCCCGCGCGGGACAGGTGGAACACGAAGTGGATGCCGTCCGCGTCGATGTCGATGAATTTCCCATGTCGCGCAACGGAAGTCACCAGCAGACCGGACAACGCGGTCACCGGCGGGTCGTAGGTCTTGAGCACACTGAACGAGCCCAACTCCACCCCGGCCACCGCCAACCCCACGACCCGCGACGACAGGAAGTCCACCAGACCCTGCACCTCGGGCAGTTCAGGCATCGCGGTCACCCGCGGAGGACAGGGTGGTCGCGTCGATCCGCGGCGTCACCTGTTCCCACTGCCGCCGGGTCGCGGCCCGCGCGAACTGGAACGCGCCGCGCAACTGCCGGTGCAGGGCGTAGCCGTCCGGCCCCTCGAAGACCATCACCCGCACCGGTCGACCGGTGACGTCGTCGTGGGTCAGCGGGTGGCCGTGCGACAGCACCTTCTGGGTCACCGTCAGTTTGCGGATCGCGATGCCGGCGACGTGATCCGGTTGTTCGAGGGTGAACTCCTCATAGATCTTCGGATCGTTCTGACCGTCGTCTCCGACGAGAAGCCATGACACCTGGGGGAATTCGCTGGCCAAGCGGCGCAGGGTGGAACGCTTGTGGGCCTGTCCGCTGCGGAACCAGGAATCCTCTGTCGGACCCCAGTCGGTCAGCAGCATCGGTCCGGCCGGGAAGCCGTGCCGACCCAGGAAGCGGCGCAGGATGGGTTCGTTGTTCCAGGCCCCGGTCGACAGATAGATCACCGGTGCGTCAGGTTCACGGGCCCGCAGCGCACGGTAGAGCGCCGCCATGCCGGGCACCGCGCGGCGAGCGGTCTCCACCAGCACGAACGAGTTCCAGGCCGCGATCATCGGCCGCGGCAGCGAGGTCACCAGGCAGGTGTCGTCGATATCGCTGACGATCCCGAAGCGAACATCGTCGCCGATGATCTGCAGGGTCACTTTCTGCACGACCCCATCGGTTTCGATGGTCGCTTCCTGCCAGCCGTCGGACAGGCCATGGCCCTCGACCATCAGGTCGAAGTAGCCGCCGCGATCGGTCATGGCGGTCACGCTGGCGTCCCCCACGCGCACCGCCACCTCGACCTCGGCCAGCGGTGCCGTGAAATAGGCCCAGTAGCCGCGCCGACCGTCGGGATGTTCCTGCGCCTTGTCGTGGTTGGGATCCCCCGGGCGGCTCAGCACGACCCGGCCCAGCACCCGCGCGAACCGCGGGCTGCCGTACCCCACATAGCCCAGAATGCGCGTGCTCCAGCCCCGACCGGCCAGCCGCCCTGCCAGCCAGTCGTTCAGCGCGTCTTCGGCACGCGCAGCCAGATGCCTCTCGGACATGGGCACAGCCTATGCGCCGACCCGCCCGGGCACATCTATCCTGACGCGGTGGTGAGTGACCCCCAGGCTGGTCTGAGCCGGCGGGGACTGCTCGCGGGCACGGTCGGGGTCGCCGGTGTCCTGGGCGCGACCCAGTGGTGGCTCACCGAGCATCCGGGGCCGATGTCGCTGCTGTCGGAGACGATCGCCTGGGCGCGCCCCGGCCACCGGGCGTTCGTGCAGGACCCCGCGGACGTCGTACCTTCCTCCCGGGTCCTGGCTGACGCCACGTCGCGGACCGAACTGCTCGCCGGTGAGCAGGACTGGCGGGACGCCGCGCCCCCCTGGCTTCGGCAGGGCCCGTGGGCCTCACTCGCCGACGGCGCGATGCTCGATCTGCGGGTGCTGACTCTCGGGTTGCCGGCGACCGCTGCCGGCTGGTCCCAGCGCTGGCGTTACGTGTGGCCGCGCGATGCGAGTACGGCGGCCGTTGCCCTGGCCACGATCGGCCAGCCCGCGGCGGCGCTGGCGAATCTGTCCTATTTGCAACGGGTTCAGAGTCCCGACGGCTGGTTCCAGGCCCGCTACGACCCGCTGACCGGTCACCCGCCGGACGACCGCACGCGCCAGTTGGACGGCGCGGGTTGGGCCTTGTGGGCGACCGATCAGGTACGCCGAGTGCTCACCTCGGGTGCGGACCAGGCGGTGACGTCGTTGGCTGACCTGGTGCGTCGCAGCACCGCGCTCATCCTCCAGATCACGGATCACGGCTACCAGTTGCCACCGGCCGGTCCGGACTACTGGGAAGTGAGCGAGCGGGTCGTCACTCTCGGCACGGTCGCGATGCTGGCCGCGGGACTGGAAGCGGCCACCCACCTGCTGCCGATCATCGGCGAGGAAGCCTCGACGGCGGCGCTGGCGGCCCGGCAGTTGCAGGAACTCATCGGGGGTCGCTTCGACGGATTCCCCCGGCACGCGGACGGTGATGACCCCGATGTCTCCGTCGCGTTCACCATGCCCCCGTTCCGCGAGGCGCCGGCCGCCGGCTCGCTGGAGGCACTCCTCGCGCTGGAACCGCGGATCCGGCGGCCCGCAGGTGGTCTTGCTCCCGGTGTCGGCTGGCGCGACGACGGGATCAGCTGGACCCCGGAGACGGCACTGGTGGCGTTGGCCTACGCGGCTGCGGGTGAAGGCAACCACGCGGCGTACCTGCTCAATTGGCTCCAGGATCACCGGACATCGGCCGGCTCGTTGCCCGAGAAAGTCCTCTCGACAGGGGCGCCGGCCTCCGTCGCGCCGCTGTCCTGGACCGCTTCCCTGGTTCTGCTGGCCATCTCCCACCTGACCTGACCTGCCTACCGAACCCGTATGGCTCACATCTCGTCGGCAGTGGTCAGCAGTTCGGCTTCCTCGATGGAGTCGCGCTCCAGGGCGCCGTGGTTGGGCTCCTCGTCGATGTGCGCGAACAGCGGGCGCCACACGATCAGCACACCCATGCCGAGAAGCACCATGACCGCGCCCAGCCAGAACGGGGCGTGCGGGTTGATCTGCTCACCCAGCTTTCCCGCCAGGTACGGCGCGATCGAGCCGCCGAGGAACCGCACGAAGCTGTAGGCCGCAGAGGCGACCGGGCGCTCCACGGGAGCTGCCTTCATCACGGTCTCGGTGACCAGCGTGTTGTTGATGCCCAGGAAGATGCCGGCGATGACGACGCACGCGATGACGACCGGCTTGGACGAGGTGGCCAGGGCCATGATCGCCAGGATCAGTGCGAAGCAGAACAGCGCACCCGTGACGGAGTTCATCGTGCCGAAGCGGGCCTGCAGTTTCGGCGCCACGAACACCGAGCTGACCGCCAGCATGATGCCCCAGCCGAAGAAGATGAAGCCGACCTGGATGGCGGTCATGTTGAGGGTGAACGGGGTCCACGCCAACAGGGTGAAGAAGCCGAAGTTGTAGAGCAGGGCGGTGATGCCGACGGTCCGCAGGGCACCGTGCCTCAGGGCCCGCAGCGGTTCCATCACGGAGGTGTGGTGATCTGGCTTGGGCGTCGACGGCAGGAGGAATCCGGTGACCAGCATCGCGATGACCATCAGCACGGAGACGCCGAAGAACGGGCCGCGCCAGGAGATCTCACCGAGCAGTCCACCGATCAGCGGACCAGCCGCGATGCCCAGCCCCAGGGCCGCTTCGTAGAGCAGGATTGACTGAGCGACCGAGCCCCGGGCGGCACCCACGATGGCCGCCAGCGCGGTGGCCACGAACAGCGCGTTGCCCAGACCCCAGATGGCCCGCCAACCGATGATCTGGTTGATCGTGCTGGAGGAGCCGGCGAGGAACGAGCCCACGACGATGATGCCCAGACCCAGCAGCAGCGTCTTCTTGGCACCGATCCGGCTGGAGACGGCGCCGGTGATCAGCATCGCGAAGGCCATGACGACCAGGTAGCTGGTGAACAGTAGCGACACCTGTGACGGCGAGGCGTGCAGCTGCTCGGCGATCGGCGCCAGGATCGGGTCGACCAGGCCGATACCCATGAAGGCGATGACCGAGGCGAACGCCACGGCCCAGACGGCCTTGGGCTGTTTCCACATCGACTCCTTCGCGGGAGCCGGAACGGTGACTGCGTGTTCCATATTGTTCCTTTGTGTATCTATATATATGGGCGGAGGACGCCGCCTTGAACTTTTCTTCTGGACCTCAGGGCGTCAAAAAGGTAGGCGGGGACAGCTAGTCGCCATCGACCGCCGACACCATCCGGTCGATCGCGCCGATCGCGGTGTTGATGGCCGTGACCTCTTCCGGTGTGAGCGACGCTAACGCGGGACCGAGCGCGACCCGGCGGGCTCGGCGTACTTCCTCGAGCGCCGCACTGCCTTCCGGGGTGATCTCGATCAGCGCCACCCGGGCGTCGGAGGGATCCGAGCGCCGCTGGACCAGACCAGCCCCTTCGAGCCGCTGTACCTGGATGGTCATCGTCGGTTGGCTGGAGTGGTCAGCCACCGCCAGCTCCCCGATCCGTGCGGGGCCGGCTTCGTTGATCAGCGCCAGCAACCGGGCCTGCGCCGGCGGGGTGTCGAACTCGGCCTGACGAGTGGCCCAGCGGTTCAGTCGGGCGACGGAGGACAGCAGCCGAGAACCTACGTCGGCCACGGAGGGGTCGATCGCGACGGCATCGGGGGCGTTCATGCCGACCATATTACATAGCTAGGCTATGGTTCGTCAACACTGAGCGCCCCGACCCTGCGTGGTCGGGGCGCTCAGTCGCGAAGCCGCTATAGCAATGTTCTACACGCCTGCGCTCTGGTTCGCCTCGGTTTGCGCGGAATCCTCAGCCAACGTGCGCAGTTCGCGCTTCAGGATCTTGCCGGTGGCACCCTTGGGCAGTTCGCCGATGAACTCGATCACCCGCGGGTACTTGTAGGCGGCGACCCGCTCCTTGATCCATTCCCGCAACGTGTCCACGTCCAGGTCGGCACCTTCGGTCGGCACGACGTACGCCGCCACTTCCTCCCCGTAGTGCTCGTGAGCGATACCGATCACGGCCGCCTCGGCCACCTGCGGGTGCTCGTAGATCACTTCCTCGATCTCGCGCGGGTAGACGTTGTAGCCGCCACGGATGATCATGTCCTTGGCCCGGTCGACGATGTAGTAGTAACCGTCCTCGTCCTTGTTGGCCAGGTCGCCACTGAAGAACCAGCCGTCCCGGATCGCCTCAGCGGTCGCGTCGGGACGGTTCCAGTAGCCCTTCATGATGTTGTGGCCCTTGATGGCGATCTCGCCGATCTCACCGGCCGGGGTGTCCGAGCCGTCGGACTGGGCCAGCCGCATCTCGACGCCCTCGATGGGAGTGCCGATCGATCCGGGCTTGCGCTCGGCGTTCGGGTGGTTGAACGAGGCGACCGGTGAGGTCTCCGAAAGTCCATAGCCCTCAAGGATTTTCGCACCGAAGCGGTCCTCGAACTTGCGCATCACCTCGACCGGCATGGACGAACCACCCGAGCAGCAGGTCCGCAGCGAGGAGACGTCGACGTCCGGCATCGAGGCACCCGCCATCAGCATCGCGTTGTACATCGTGGGCACACCGGCGAAGATCGTTGCCTTGTCGCGCTCCAGGATCTGCAACGCCTTGGCCGGCTCGAAGCGCGGGATCAGCGTCAGCGTCGCTCCCTTGGCGATCGAGGTGTTCATCGAGCAGGTCAGACCGAAGACGTGGAAGAGCGGCAGGCAACCGAAGACCACGTCATCGGGCCCGAGCTGGATGAGGGTGCGGGCGACCACCTCCTGGTTGGTGTTCAGGTTGGCGTGGGTCAGCTCCGCGCCCTTGGGCCGCCCGGTGGTGCCGGAGGTGTAGAGGATGACCGCAGTGTCGTCGTCGGCGCGGTCGACGATGTCCGCCTTCGGCTCGTGCTGCGGAAGCAGCGACAGCAGCGAGGTCGGGTCGGTCTCGAAGAACTTCACCCCGGCCTGCTCGGCGCCCACGGCGGCGTCGCCGGGCATGCCGAAGAGCAGCGAGACGCCCGCATCGCTCAGGTAGTACTCGACCTCGCGCGGCTTGAAGAGCGGGTTCATGGGTACGACGATCGCCCCGGCCTGCAGCGCGCCGTAGAAGATCACCGGGAAGGTGGGCAGGTTGGGCTGGGAGAGGGCAATCCGGTCGCCCGGCTTGATTCCCTCGGACTCCAGATAGGTAGCCAGCCGTCCGGCGGCGTCCTTGAGAGCGGCGTACGTCAACTCGAAGTCGTCCAGCTTGATGGCGACGTTGTCGGGGTACGCGGCGGCGGAAGTGTGCAGGTTCGCGGCGAGATTGGTCATACTCCACGGTAACTGGGAAGTGTTGCCCGCGTCACACGGGTTGGTACAACCGCCGCACCATCAGGGCCGCGACGGCCCCGGCCAGCGGGATGCCGACGGCGGGCAGACCTGCCACCAGCCAGCCTGCGACACCGATCACCATCCAGCCGTACTCCAGTAGCAGCCCCCAGCCGCCGCGCCGGCGATGCGCCGCGTGCTCAGCCCCCCACAGACCCCAGACGACGGCCATCAGCGCGATGGCGGCTGTGGCCGCGAGGAGCCCCGGAGCGCTCAGATCGCTCCACGCCCCGTTGACCCGACGTAGTGCCGCAACGCTGACACCGCTGTAGACGCCCATCTCGACCAGGAAATACGCCGCGTCCCAGCCCGATACCGGGCGGGCGGCCGCCGGTCGTGACTCATGGGTACGGGCCTCCCGCAAGGCACGACGGGAGACCGGTACGTCAGTCGTCACAGGGGAAACTCCAAGGTTCGAGCGTCAGTCGATCGCGCCTGCGACGATACCTTCCGCCGCATCCAGCCGACGCATCGCATCGGGCACGCTGAGGCCACCGCGCAGCATCACGATCGCCACCTTCGCACTGCCCCCGGCGGCGTCGATCGCCGCCCGGGCGGTGTCGGTGTCGACCCCGCTCACCTGCGCCACGATCCGGCCGGCGCGATCGGCGAGTTTGGCGTTACTCGCCCGCATATCGACCATCAGGTTGCGGTAGGTCTTGCCGATCCTGACCATCGCGACGGTCGACAACATGTTGCAGACCATCTTCTGCGCAGTGCCCGCCTTGAGCCGGGTCGAGCCGGTCAGTACCTCCGGTCCCGTGTCCACTTCGATGGCCACGTCGGCGAGATGACTGATCGCCGCACCGCGGTTGCACGCCACCGACACCGTGGCACTGCCCCGCTCCCGGGCCCGGCGCAGCGCGCCCAGCACGTACGGCGTGCGACCGCTGGCCGCCAACCCCACCAGAACATCGTGTTCGCCGAGGTCCACCAGATCCACATCTCGTGCCCCCGCGGACTCGTCGTCCTCCGCGCCCTCCACGGCTTGCAGGAAGGCACCGGGCCCACCCGCCAGGAGGGCGATCACCTGCTCGGGATCGGTGTCGAAGGTCGGCGGACATTCCACCGCGTCGAGCAGGCCGAGCCGGCCGCTGGTGCCTGCTCCGGCGTAGATCAACCGACCGCCGGAGCCGAGGGCGGCAGCGACCTGATCCGCGGCCCGCGCGATGTCGGCAAGGACAGCGTGGACGGCGGTCGCCACCGTCGCGTCCTCGGCGTTCATCAGGTCGACCATCTGCCGGGTGCTCATGGAATCAAGCTGCGCCGATGCCGGATTGGCCTGCTCGGTGCGCAAACCGCCGAGCGCCAATTCGGGCGGCAGGCCGCTCACGGCAGCCCGCTCGACGACGATCGGGGATGGCGACGTTGCCCGCGCCGGTTGGCCGACCGTCGGGAGTCAACAGCATCGAAGGTCCGGCTCAGCGCGTCGGTGGTCTCCGCCAGTTGGGTGCGTGCCACACCGACGAAGAGGATGTCGATGACCGCCAGTTGCGCCGTGCGGCTTGCGGTGGCGCCGGACCGGAACACGGTTTCGCGCGCCACCGTCGTGAGCACGATGTCCGCGAGGGAGGCCACCGTGCTACTGGGGAAGTTCGTGACCGCGATCGTGGTCGCGCCACGTTCACCGGCCAGCCGCAGCGGTTCGATCGTGTCGACGGTCTCCCCGGAGTGGGAAACACCGATAAACACGTCACCGACCCCGGCGAGCGCGGCCGCCGTTGCGGCGGCGTGAAAGTCCTCCCAGCAGAAGGCAATCCGACCGGAGCGATGCAACTTGGCCGCGAGATCACGAGCGACACCACCACTGGCGCCCATCCCGATCACATCGGTCCGTCGCGCGGCAGCGACGGCATCGACCGCCGACTGCACAGCGGCCAGGTCCAGGTGCTCGGCGGTCTCCTGCAGCGCTCGCACTTCGTGATGAATGATCGTGTTGACCACGTCCGCGAGCGGCGAGTCCGCGTTGAGGTCCTCCGGTGGTCGGCGACTGGGGGCACTCAACGCCCGTTCGCGGGCCGCGCCGGCCGCGAGCGCGAGCCGCAACTGGGGGTATCCCCCGAAGCCCGTCGACCGGCTGAACCGGGCGACGGTCGCCACCGACGTGCCCGCCTGGTGCGCGAGTTCGGTGATCGAAAGACCCGCTGCTCCGGCGGGATCGTTGAGCACGACCTCGGCGACCCGGTGTTCGGCCGGTTGCAGGGCGGGCAACGCCGATCGCAAACGCACCAAGACATCGGAGGACGGGTCCGACTGGGTGTCCGTGTGAGTCGCCATCGCACTCCTTGCAGTTCCGCCGGGAAAAGACATCGCAGGGGGCCCGGATGCGGCCACGATAGTGCACTCATGGCAATAAATGGCGTTAGCCGCCCGTCGACGGAAAAAATTGCCATACTCAAGACGTGACCGCGGCCAACCAAAACCAGACTAGCCCCGCACTCCTGGTGGACCTGGGCAAAACCAAAACAGCTGCCGCGGTGTCGTTGCCGGACGGATCACGCCGCGATCTGCCCACTGGCCCCGGTGCTGCCGGATTGAGCCAACCGGACGGGTTGTCGGACGCGGTCGCGGCCATCGCGCAGGTGGCGCCACCGGATGCGGTGGCCGCCGTGGCCGTCGGCGCCGCCGGAGCGCTGGCTGCCCCGGAACGAAGGGCACAGCTGGCCGGCGAGTTGACCGCCGTGACCGGTGCGGCCAGCAGCGTCGTAACCAGCGATGCCATCACGGCCCACCTCGGCGCCCTGGGTGGCCAGGCGGGGGTGGTCCTGATCGCCGGCACCGGAGCCGTGGCGGTGGCCGTGACCCGTGCGGGCGCCGTGCACATCTGCGACGGTGCCGGGCCGCAACTGGGCGATCGTGGCAGTGGCGGATGGCTCGGGCGGGCCGCCCTGGACTTGATGTCCGAGGGTCAGGCGCAGGCCGGCGTACGTGCGGTCGTGCAGACCACCCTGGGTGCCGACTGGCCCGCAGTGGCGGCCCGCACGGATGCCGCGGCCGCCGCCGAACGCGGGCGGTTGGTGCCCGGCCTCGCCGAACTCTGGCGTGAGGGGGACGCCCAGGCCGCCGGGTTGTTCGACCGGGCCGCCAACGAGTTGGCGGCGACCGTGCGGGACGCGATCGGGTACGACGATGCGCACCAGGTCGCGCTGCTCGGAGGCCTGGGCGGGCTGGGTCCGCGGTTCGTGGATCTCCTGGGCGCCAGAGTCCCCGGCGTGACGTGGCTAAGCCCGAAGGGCGATGCCCTCGACGGTGCGGCCCTGCTGCTGACCCACCACGATCTGCCGCACGAAACCGTGGTCAGCCGGAGCGTCGCATGATCGTCGCTGGCAGCATCTCGGGGACCTCCATCGACGGGATCGACGTCGCGGTCGCGGAACTGAGCGGTATCGAGACCGGCACCATCACCCTGCGACCGATCCACGCCACCACGCACGCCTGGTCCGACGGGGTGCGCGAACGTCTGCTGGCCGCTCTACCGCCCGCGCCGTGTGATGCGCAGGAACTATGCGAGCTGGACGTGCTGTGCGGCCAGGAGATCGGCGCAGCGGTCGCGGCCACACTCCACGCAGCGGCGGTCGATGCGGAGCTGGTCGTCAGCCACGGACAGACGATCTTCCACTGGGTCCGCGCCAACGGCGTGGCGATGGGCTGCATCCAACTGGGCCAACCGGCGCACATCGTGCAGGCCACCGGTCTTCCCGTGGTCTCTGACCTGCGCAACCGGGACATCGCCGCAGGCGGCCAGGGCGCCCCGCTGGCGGGAACCCTGGACGGCCTTCTGCTGCGCTCGCTGCCGCCCGGTTCGGCGCTGCTGAACCTGGGCGGGATCGCCAATGTGACCGTGTTGCAGGGTGATTCAGTCCTGGCCTTTGATACCGGGCCGGCGAGCTGCCTCATCGACCTGGCCGTGCAGGAACGCACCGGCGAGGCCTACGACCGTGACGGATTCCTGGCGACCACCGGGGTCGTGGACATTCTGGCCCTGACCGGTCTGCTCAACGATCCCTACTTCTCCCTCGAGCCGCCCAAGTCCACCGGGCGGGAGCATTTCGACCGGGAGTACGTCGCAGAGCATCTGGCCGGACTGACTCCGCTCAGCGACTCCGACCTGGTCGCGACGCTGACCGAATTCACGGCGATCACCGTCGCGGATTCCGTGCGGCCGTTCGGGATCAGCCGGTTGTACGCCTCCGGGGGTGGCGCGCACAATCCGGCGATGCTGGCCCGGATCGAGCACCATCTGGGGGCACCGGTCGGCACCACCGATGAGTTGGGGCTCGACCCGGACAGTAAGGAGGGCTATCTGATGGCGCTCCTGGGCTACCTGACCTGGCACGGGGTGCCGGGTGTCCTGCCCGGGATGACCGGCTCCGCGATGCCCCGGGTTCTGGGCCGGATCAGCCCGGGAGACAGACCATTACGGCTCCCCGAGCCGGTGGCACCGCCGGTCCGGCTGACGATTACTTAGCCTTCTTGGCCTTCTCCGCGGCGCGCTCCTGGGCCTGCGCCGCCGCCTGCTCGAAGATCGATTCCTTCAGCCGCGCGGGTGCGTAGCGGCTGGCTGCCCGCTGCCAGCCGATCAGCACCACGAACGCACCGGCTGCCACCGCGATGGTGGGACCGAGGTGGGCCAGGAAGGCGGAGATCACGACCACGATCGCCGGGTGCGCCATCCACAGTGCAGCGCCTCCGCCGCCGGCACCGGTGGACATGCCGATCAGCGCCGACGGTGGGCTGGCTTTGTGCGCCGACAGCAGCTGACCACCGATCACCGTCAGAGTCAGGGCGAGAGCATGCGACACCGCGAGCGCCGGCGCGGCGCCACTGAGCAGGCCCGTGGCCAGCGACACCACGAGGTCCACGATCGCGAGCGGGCCCAGGTGCAGGATGGTCTGCTCCTGCCAGGACAGCCCCAGGATCGAGGGCACTCCCGCGCCGTCCGCCTGGGCCTGGTGACCCCGGGTCAGGCCGGTGGCCGACAGATGGGCCAGCAGGTAGAAGACGGGCAGGACCAGCGGGGACGGCGCGTGCAGGACGACCGCGAGACTGCCGGTGATGATCGCCGCGAGGTGCGCGACCAACCAGGCCAGGCTGGCGGTACCGGTCCGTCGCAGCCCGGCCAGGTCGGCGCGCAGGATGGTGGCGCGCGGTCCGGAGACCGCGATCCGCTCGGGCCGGTGGCTCAGGCGCAGTTGGAACACCTGGGTGCGGGCCCGGCGCGAGTCCCCGGCGGTCAGCGACATCGTGACGCTCTCGGACAGCAACGACTGCTGCAACACCGCCTGGGCGGGCAACTCCTCCAGCAACGCGGACGTACGCCGAGTGCCCACCGGGCCGTGTCCGGCCACCTGACCGGCGAGCCAGGCCCGCAGGATCCCGGCGGCGGCGATCGCACCCAGCACGATCCCGACCGGGATCACGGCCGGGGTCACGTTGGCCAGGGTCATCCCGATCGGTACCGCGGCGCCGAGGCCGAGGCAGGTGGCGACGACCACGATGACGCTGCCGCGCCAGGAGTTGCGCAGGGTCATCGACCGCGGCAGATCGGTGCGCACGATCGTCTCGATGAATCCGGGCTCGGGCACGGCCGGCCCCCGAGTGCGGCCCGCACGCCATGCGACCAGGATGGCGAGCGCGATCACCACGATCGGGATCAGCGTGGCGATCACCGGGTTCTGGTGCACGAAGGTCAGGGTCTGCGGCCACTGGGTGAAGACGTAGTGCATCAGCACCGAGCCGTAGATGACACCGACCAGACCCAGCACGTACGCGGCGAACAGGGATCCGGACAGCGGATTGCCCTCACCCTTGAGCCGGAACTCGTAGGCGTCGGCCAGGCGGTGCTTGTCCTCGCGCAGTTCCTCGGCGCTGAGGGTCATTTGCTGCCGCCCTGCGGGAAGCGTTCGATCCGGGTGGCGACGCTCTCGGCCATCACCGGGTCGTGACAGACCCACACGATCGAGGAGCCCTGCTTACGGCGCTCGTCGAGGACCTCGGCCAGCATCGCGCGGCGTCCGGCGTCCAGGCGCTGCTCCGGCTCGTCCAGGACCAACAACGCGCTCGGGCGCAGCAACGCCATCGCGAGTTCGGCCAACTGCCGCTGTCCCGAAGACACCTCCGACAGGTACCGGTTGGCGAGGGAGAGGATGTCGAGGCGGTTCAGCACAGCAGCGATCCGGTCGCCGGCGCCCGCGCGGTCCCCGCCCCAGGTCTGGTCGACCAGGATCAGGTGGTCGGCGATCGTCATATCGCGGAATCCGGCGATCGGGCCGATCAAACTGGAGATGACCCGGCGGTTCGCCGGGTCGCGCTCGTCGACGGGCCGACCGTCGCGGGTGACCGTGCCGCCACTGGGTTCGAGGTTGCCGCTCAGCACCCGCAAGAACGTGGTCTTACCCGCACCGTTCTCACCGAGGATCGCGACGTTCTCCCCGGGCCGCACCCGCATGCTGGTGGGCGGAAGCATCACGTTCTCGCCGACCTTGCAGGTCACGTCCTTGGCGACGAACTCGGTGAAGGTCGGGGGGTGGGCGACGTTGGTGCCGCCGGGGAGCGCGGGCGTCTTGGGGGTAGGCGCGCTGGGCGTGCCGCCGGGCGCGGCAGCCTTCTTGGGTGGCGTCTGCGCCGGACCCTTCTGTGCCGGACCCTTCTTGCGCGCCATCAGAGCCAGCCCACCGAGTTGTGCAGTAATGCGTATCCCACGAACGCCACGGTATCCAGGATTGTGTGCGCGACCACCATCGGCAGCACGCGGCGTACCCGCAGATAGACCAGCCCGAAGACCAGGCCCATGATCAGATTCCCCAGGAACCCGCCGAAGCCCTGGTAGAGGTGATAGCTGCCGCGGACCACTGCGGAGGTGATCAGCACGACCGGCAGTCGCCACCCCGCCTGCGTCCAGCGGGTGAACAGATACCCCAGCATGATCACTTCTTCGACGATCGCGTTCTGCGCCGCCGAAGCGATCAGCACCGGCCAGGACCACCAGGTGTCCCCCAGGCCGGAGGCGACCACGGTGGTGTTGAAACCCAGGTCGCGGGCGATCACGTAGAGCGCCAGACCCGGGATCCCGATGCACGCGGCCAGCAGCGCGCCCAGCGACAGGTCGAACTTGGGCCGGGTCAGGTCGAACCCGAGATACCGCGTCGCGCTGGTCATCTCGCGGCCGAGCAGGTGGATCACCAGGATCGCCGGCACCAGGGCCAGACCGATCCCCACCACCTGATAGATGAAGTCGAGCCACTGCTGCTGGGCCTGGGAGGTGTTCAGGGACGAACTCTGCTGGTTCAGGCTGGTGTTGGTCTGAGCCGCCACCACCAGTCGGCGGATGATCGACAGCAGGCTGTAGATCGCCGAGGCGCCCAGGCTGAGCAACAGCACCAGCACGGTCTCGGTGTTCAGTTGGCGCCGGGTGAGGGGCGTCGCGGGCACACTCATCGGCGTACGCCACAGGTCTGCCACCCCGGCCAGGCGCTCGCGGATCGTCACGGTGTATCAGCCTAGGTGCGCCGGGTGGCCGTCCTGCGAGTTCTCACGCCAACCTGGCCTGCGGACGCCTCTTACAGTAGGTCCGTGCCCACGCTCTACCGCCACCCCCGCATCTGGACCGGTGACCCGCACCAACCCTGGGTGACGAGCCTGCTGGTCGACGGCGAACGCATCGTGTCGTCCGGTGACGTCGACGAAACCATCGACCTACCAGGGGAATTGGTCATCCCGGGGTTGCATGACGCGCACATCCACACCGGGTGGATGGCCCGCTCCATGGCGGACGTGGACCTGCGGCCGACGCGATCCCTGGACGAGGCGCTGGCCCGGATCGAAGCGCATGCGGCCGCTCGCCCGGCCGGTGAGTGGCTGTTCGGCGGCTGGTGGGACATGAACCTGTGGAGCCCGAGCGTGTGGCCGGACCGGTGGGCGGTCGACGCCGTCAGCGGCGACCACCCGGTCGCCCTCTCCAGCCGCGACGGTCACTCCATGTGGGCCAATTCCGCTGCACTGCAAGCAGTTGGCATCACCCGTGAGACTCCCGACCCGGAGGGCGGCGCGATCGATCGTACGCCGGACGGCGAGCCCACCGGCCTGCTACGGGAAGCCGCCGGGCGTGGGTTGGAGGCACTGCAGACCACCGATCTCGGCGGTGACCTGACCGTGCTGCTGCCGCGGCTGCAGGAGCACCTGTTGTCGCTGGGGGTCACCGCGGTGACCGATATCGACGGCGAGGACGTGCGGGCGGCCTATCTGGCGATGGCTGCTGCGGGGACTCTCGACATCCGGGTCGTGAAGTGCCTACCCGTGACCGCGCTCGACGTGGCGATCGCCGACGGTCGTCGTTCCGGGGACGGTGACGACTGGGTGCGCACCGGACCGATGAAGATCTTCAGCGACGGCGCGCTGGGCTCGCACAGTTGCGACATGCACCACGGGTTCCACGGCGACGAGGACAACCAGGGCATCGAGGTCACTGACTCAGATGCATTGTGGGAGTTGGCTTCTCGGGCGACATCGCACGGCATCGCGGTGACGACCCACGCGATCGGTGACCGGGCCAACACCCGCGTCCTGGACGTCTATGAACGCCTCCGCGGCAACGGAGTCGGCCTGCCGCTACGGATCGAGCACGCCCAGCACGTCGCACCCGCGGATGTCGCACGCTTCGCCGCTTTGGACGTCATCGCCTCCGTCCAACCGACCCACGCCACCAGCGACATGGACCTGGCGGACGATCTGCTGCGCGGTCACGACGTGCTGCAGTACCCCACCCGGACCCTGCTCGACGCCGGAGCCCTCGTGGCCTTCGGGACCGATGCGCCGGTTGAGTTGCCTGACCCGCTGGCGACGCTCTATGCGGCCGTCACCCGGCAGCGACCCGATGGGACTCCGAGCGGCGGTTGGCACCCAGAGGAACGAGTCACGCTGGAGCAGGCGATCAGAGCACATACGACCGGATCGTGGCTGGCCGCAGGGGGATTCACCGCTGCCGGTCAGCTGGTGCCGGGTCAACTCGCGGACTTTGTGGCGGTCGACACCGACCTGTTCGCCGCGGACTCACCGATCGCGATCAGCCAGGCACGCGCCGTACGCACAGTGGTCGGCGGCGTCACCCGCTGGTCCGGGTAACCGACGCGTAGAGTCAGGGTTCCTTCAGGTGCGGCTCCTACCGTCACAGGCGTGGATATCGCCCGGCGGTCGGTGCTGATCGGCTCCGTTGCAGCAGTCGCCAGCAGTGTGGCGGCGTGCTCGTCGGCCACGCGCTCCGTGCCCCAACCGACGACCGCACCCTCGTCAACTCAGCCGTCGGCCACCCCAACAGCCAGCAACCTGCTCGAGCTGCGCAGCCGCACGGAAACGGTGGCGAAGTTCGAGGGGCAGAAGCCCACGTACTGGGGGTTCTACGCACCCGGCGTCCTGACGAAGTTCCCCACCGACGGTGCGGGCAAGGACGCGGTTGCGCTCACCTTCGACGCGTGCGGCGGCAAGGTCCTGCGCTACAACGCCGACCTGATCGCGGCGTTGCGCAAGCACGAGGCGAAGGCCACCCTGATGATCGCGATGCAGTGGGCGCAGCACAATCCGAAGATCTTCAAGGAACTGCTGAACGACCCGCTCTTCGAGATCGGGAACCACGGCACCCGGCACGTGCCGTTGTCGGTCACTGGCCGATCGGCGTACGGCGATCCGGGCACCCGCAACGTCGGGGAGGTCTGGGACGAGCTCGCCGGCAACTTCCATTACATGGCTGACACGTGGGGCCATCGGCCGCGTTTCATGCGGGCGGGGACCGCCTACACCGACGACGTTGCCTCTCGCGCAGCGGATTTCGCCGGTCAGCAGCTGATCAGTTTCGAGACCAACGGCGACGCGGGGGCCACCTTTCCGGCCGACGTCGTCTACCAGCAGGTGAAGGCTGCGCCTGCCGGTGCCATCGTGATCGGGCACATGAACCGGCCCCAGTCAGGTACGGCGCCCGGTTACGACCGCGCGATCCCCGCCCTGAAGGCGCGCGGGCTGAAGTTCGTGCAGCTCAGCGAAGTGCTCCCCGCCGCCACCTGACAGCGCTCATCCCGCGCCCGGTTCGGACGTTGCTGCGAAGAACACCTGCACCGCCCGCGCACCCTCGACGCGGGGCTGCCCCTTACGCCGGCGTTTCTCGTACGGCGCCAGCCACTCCTCGAGTCTGCCCGCCAACTCGTCCAGTTCCTCAGGCGTCAGCAACGCAGCGCTCTCGATGAGCCGCACGTCGCCGCCCTTAACGGAACCACGATCGACCGCTGTCGCGAGCCGGTCGAGATGCTGTGCGGCGAACGCTCGCCGCTCCCGCGGCGCCGACTCGGTCTGGAACGAAATGCTGCGTGCTGCGAGGCGCCAGGGGTGCTCGCGCCCGTCGCCGGTGGGCTCGATGCGCTCGACGATGCCCCACTTCTCCAACGCCCGCAGGTGATAACTCATCGCTGATGGGGAGATGCCGACCTGCGCAGCAGCCTGGGTCGCAGTGAGCTGATCTTCGGTCCCGAGCACGTCCAGCAGCTGCCGGCGAACGCCGTGAGCCAGCACCCGATACGCCTTCGGGTCGGTCAGCACCAGTTCGTCGGACCGTTCTCGCGCCTGCCTGGCCATGAAACAAGTCTTTCACACTCCCTTGCCGCCGATCATTGCGAAGCACTACTTTCATATTTATGAAGCAGTTATTTCGCAATCGGGACGTGGCCGTCATGCTCATCGGGCGGACGACCAGCGTCCTGGGCGATGCCGTCCTCGATGTGGTCCTCCTGCTGCACGTCCACGACAGCGGGCAGGGCGAATTCGCGGTCGCCGCTCTGATGGCCTGCGAAGCGCTGCCCCTCGTGCTGTTGATGACGTGGGCGGGACGGATCGCCGACCGCTTCGATTCGCGGACCGTCCTGCTCGCGGTCACCTCAGCCCAGGCGGCGCTGTGCCTCGGGTTGCTCTGGGCGCCGCACCTCGCCGTACTCCTCCTGCTCGTGCTGCTCATCCAGTCCGCCCAGGCGATCGGGATGGCCACCTGGTCCGGACTCGGGCCGCGCCTGGTCGCGCCCGACGACCTGGGCCGGCTGATCTCCGCGGTCCAGGGCCTGGGGGTGGGCGCTCAACTGGCAGGTACGGCGATCGGTCCCGTCCTGCTCTCCCTCGCCGGGGTGCGGCTCACCGTAATCATCGACGCTGCGACCTTCTTATTGCTCGCGGTCGCAGTCCTGGCCATCCGCACCCGGCGACACATCGGGGCCACGATGGAGGCGAGCCACGGCGTACGCCTCGACCTGTTGAGGCGGGATCCACGCATCTGGGTGTTCGTGCTCACCCTGCCCGTGGTGGTGCTCTTCCTGGTCGGCGGCAACGTGCTCGACGTGTTCCTGGTGCGCGACGAATTGCACGTCCCCGCAGAGTGGTTCGGCGTGTCGACGGTTGCGTGGGGTGTCGGGGCGATCAGTGGAGCAGTGGTTGCCGCCCGCCTGCCGGACGACCGTTCGCGATTCATCGCCCTCCCCGTGGCACTGGCCGCGATCGGCGTATTCGGCACCGGCACCGGCCTCGCGCCGACGTTCGCGATCTACCTCGCCTGCGGGGTCGGGATAGGAGTCGCCAACGCCGTCCTCAACGCAGCGTTCGGGACCGTCCTCATGGCTGGCACGCCCGACGAGGACCGCGGCAAGGTGTCGGCCGCGATGAACGGCATCACCCAGACCGCTGCGCTCCTCGGGTTGCCGCTGGGACCCGTCCTGGGCAATCTGCTCGGTGTCCGCGAGGCACTGGTCGCGATGGGCGTGGTCACCGTGCTGCTCGCAGCAGTCCTCGCGGTTCGCCTGACCCGAGCCAGTGAGACAACCGGCGGGGTCAGATCGTCACATGCTCATCCGACGGCGGAGCCATCGCCTGGCGCCGCGCGATCACCGAATTGATGATCGCCGCGATGATGAAGGAGATCCCCACCGCTCCGATCACGAATTCGCCCAGGTGCCAATGGATCGACAGTAGCAGCATGATCGCGAGCGCCCCGATGGCCCAGTGCGCTCCGTGTTCGAGGTATTTGTACTCACCCAACGTGCCGTTGTCGACCAGGAAGACCGTCATGGACCGCACGTAGAGCGCGCCCACGCCGAGACCGAGCATGATGATCAGCGGATCGGGGGTCACCGCGAACGCACCGATGACACCGTCGAAGCTGAAGGTGGCGTCCAGCACCTCCAGGAACATGAACATCGAGAACGCCGCTTTGCCCGCGAGCAGCACGGTGTGCCCGGCGGAACGGTCAGCCGCCTCCAACTCCGCGGTTCGCGCCGCGTCACGTTCCTGCAGGACCGAGGACAGACCGCTGACCAGCAGATAGATCACGATCCCCAGCAGGCCCGAGAACAACACCGTCGCATCCTCGTCGGCAGGCACGAGGAACTGGGACACCAGCAGCAGGACGATTCCCGCCACCGCGACGGACAGCGTCGAGAGCCGGCCCAGCTTCTGCAGCGGTCGCTCGATCCAGGACAGCCAGGTGATCTCTCGCGACCCGTCGAAGAGGAAGTCCAGGAACAGCAGCAGCAGGAACATCCCGCCGAACGCCGCGATCGCAGGATGCGCGTCGTTCAGCAGATCGGCATAGCTGCCCTCCTGGTCGACCGAACCCTTCTGCAGCGCAAGGTCGATCGCCTCCAGCGGCGTCACACCCCCGGAGAGGCAGACGATCACGAACGGGAAGATCAACCGCATCCCGAAGACGGCAATCAGGATGCCGACGGTCAGGAACATCCGTCGCCAGAAGTGATTCAGCCGCACGAGGTACTTCGCGTTGACCGCGGCGTTGTCGAAGGAGAAGACGATCTCCACCAGGATCAACACCGCGGTCAGGTAGACCCCGGCCCACGAGTCGTAGAGGAAGGCGATGACCAGCACCGCGAGGGTGATGATCAGGTCAATGCGAAAGTGCTTGAGCGCCTTCACGAATCAATCTGCGGGGTGTTCCCCGCAGACGACGTCGGCAGGCTGTCCCCGCTCTGCCGCATCGAGCGCTCCATGTACGGCTTGGACCGTTCGATCTGATTCTGCAGCGCGCCGATGGTCTGCTGCATGTTCTGCGCGGCCTGCACCCGGAAGGTGTCGATCTCGTCCATCGCCTGGAACACGTTGTCGAACGCCTTCTCCAGTCGATCGACCTCGATCGTGCTGCTGGCGGCCTGCTCCTGGATCTGCACGCCCTGGGTCTTCAGCTGCTCCGAGGTCGCCTCGATCATCGAGGAGGTCGTGGCGTTCAGCGCGGAGATCTGGTCCAGCACCAGCTTCTGCTGACCCAACGCCTGCGAGGTGATGACCGCCGTACGCAATGCCGACAGGGTCGTCGTCTGCGCCCGGTCCACACCGCGGATGAGCTCCAGGTTGTTCTTGCGCACCAGGTCCAGCGCGAGGTAGCCCTGCACCGACACCGCCATCTGGGTGGCGATGTCCTGGCGGCGCTGCCGCACGGCGAACAGCACGTCCGACTGCATGATCCGGGAGTCGTCGGTGCGACCGGCCGCGTCGAGCTCGGCGACCTTGCGCTGCACTTCACCATCCAGCGCAGTGGCGAGCTGGTTGTACTCGCCGAGCTTCTGCATCGTGGTCCACATGTTGGTGCGCTCGACGTCGATCGAGGCGTTGTCCTTGCGCAACTCGTCCTGACCGGAGGCCAGCGACCGGGTGATGTCATCGAGCTGGGACTGGGCCGACTGGTACTTGGCGAAGTAGTGGTCCACCTTGTTGCCGCCAGGCAGCCACTTCAGCAGCTTCTTCACCCCGGTCAGGTCGGCGCGGTGCGGGTCGAGATCGGTGACGGTGTTGCGCAGGTCGGTAAGGGTCTTGGCGACCTTGCCCTGTGGTGAATCCTTGTCCATCCGCACCGAGGGACGGTCCAGCATCCGGTTGGACACCGCAGACGAACGGCGAATGTCACTGTCGCCCATCAGGATGATCGAGTTCACCTTCTCGGTAAAGGCCGGTGACTGCATGTCGACGCTGGCGAGATCCTCGACGAACGCCTTGGCGCGCGCTTCGATCTTGGCCTGCTCCTCACTCGAGACCGGAACGGCCTGCACCGCTTGGTGTTCCTCGACGACGGCCACGGCATCCGGCGGGTTCAGCACCAGGGCGGTGGAGTTGACCGGAGCGACCGCGGGAATGACCGGAGCCGGCGTGGGCTCGACCGTGGCCACCGGGGCGGCAGGCGCAGCAGCAGGTGCAGCAGCCGGGGCGGGCGCTGCGACCGGTGCCGACTCAGCAGCGGGAGCGGCCGGGGCGGACTCAGCGGCCGGTGCCGATGCGGCAGGTACGGCGCTCGCCGACTCCGCGGGCTCGTCAGGTGTGGGGGCGTCAAGATCGAGATTGGACATCAGGTTCCTCCTAGCGCGCCCTCGTCGGCGCTGTTCGACTGGCACCACTCTAGAGAAGGCGTGGGTTGACTGTCTCGGCCAACGATTACGCAGTGGCTGCGGGTTCCCCGGTGTCCTGGCCTTCTTCCTGGGCCACGAGTGAAGCCACCTCGGCCTGCGTCTCGTCGGTGACCGGGTACTTCGTCTTGTAGATCTCGGTCAGGGCCACGCAGGTCGCTCCGATCGGCACCCCGAGGAGTGCGCCGGCGACGCCGAACAGTTGGCCACCGAGGACTGCCGCACCGAAGGAGACCGCCGGGTGCAGATCGACGGCTCTCGCCGAGATGTTCGGCTCGATCGTGAGGTTCTCGATCTGCTGGTAGATCAGCGCATACGCCAGCACCCACACACCGTTGATCCAATGCCCTGAGGTAAGACCGACGATGACCGGCAGGATGATCGAGATGTAGGTACCGACGTTCGGCACGAACTGCGCGACCAGACCGGTCCACAGGGCCAGCGGCAACCAGTACGGAAGGTCGATCAGGTAGAACGCGATGGCACTACACGCGGAGTTGATCGCCGCGAGCACCACCCGCGCAGCCATGTAGCCACCGACCTTGATCTTCATGATGTCCCACGCGGCCAGGAACGGGACCTGGCGATGCGGCTTCATCCGGGTGGCGCACCACATCCGCAACTGCGGCATCGAAGCCGAGATGTAGAAGGCGAAGAAAGCCAGCACGAACAGCCCGAGGAACCCCGACACGATCGATGCGATCAGTCCGAGTACGCCGCCCGCGACGTTCTGGGCGTATCCCGCCAGATCCGTGTTGGACAGATCCAGGTTCTTCAGCAACGTGTCGCTGGACATCGAGGAACCGGTGATCTTGTTCCACCACGTGAGGACGTTGTCGGTGATCGAGGGGACGGCCTTGATCAGCGAAACCAACTGGTCGATGAACAGATTGCCGAAGACCAGGATGAAGGCGACGACACAGATGGCCGCGATCACCATGACGAGACCGGTCGCGACCCCGCGGCGCATCCGCTGGCTCAGTTTGGCGACCGCTGGCTCCATCGCGAGCGCCACAAACCAGGCAATGACCACGTTGATGATCAGCCCGGAGCCACGCCAGACGATCAGACCGACCAGCGTGCACAGCAGCGCGATGCCGACCACCAACCAGGCCCGCCGCCAGAACGGCCGGTCCGATTCGTCCGACAACACTTTCAAATCGGCCATACATGCAACCTAGAGGTCAACCCCGCACGGTTTCCAACAGTCTCAGCCACACTTCGCTGACCGTCGGGTAGGAGGGTACGGCGTGCCACAACCGCGCCAGCGGCACTTGCCCCACGATCGCAATGGTCGCGGCGTGCACCAGCTCGGCGACGTCCGGTCCGGCGAAGGTGGCCCCGACGATCACGTCACCGTCAATGATCAGTCGCGCCTGTCCGGTGTAACCGTCACCCTGCAGGGACGCGCCCGCCACATTCGCCAGGTCATAGTCGACGATCCGCGCATCCGGTGCCTGCGCCGAGGTGAGGCCGACAGCAGCAACCTGAGGTGTGGTGAAAACGACCTGCGGCACGATCCCGTCGTCGGCCAGATCCCGGAACTCGTCACCGTCGAGTGGCGCTCCGGTGGCACGGGCGGCGATCACCGCACCGGCGATCCGACCCTGGTACTTGCCCATGTGGGTCAGCAGTGCTTTGCCGTTGACGTCACCCACCGCGTAGAGCCACGGCTTGCCCGGGACGGTGAGGTGTTCGTCGACCCGTAGGTAGCCGTGGTCCGTGCTCACGCCGACTGCGTCGAGGGCCAGGTCCGCAGTGGCGGGTGCCCGCCCGGCAGCCACCAGGATCTCGTCCACCTCGACCTGCCGATCGGCGTACGTGATGGTCACGGGGCCGCCGTGCACGTGCCCGACGCCGGTCTGGCGGGCGTCGGGGCGGCTCACGGAATCGATCGAGGAGTTGAGGACGACCTCAATTCCCTTGTCCCGCAGGCCTTTTAGCACCAACTCGGAAGCGAACGGTTCAACCCGCTCAAGGGGCCGGTTGCTGCGGCCGATCAGCGTGACGTCCGCGCCCAGGGCCGCCAGCCAGGTCGCCGCCTCGCAGGCGACAACGCCGAGTCCGAGGATCGCGATCCGGCCCGGCACCTCGTGCAGGTTGGTCGCGTCGCGGGAGGTCCAGGGGTACGCCGCGCGCAGACCGGGCAGGTCCGGCACCACCGCGGTCGTGCCGGTGGCGATGATCACCGCGTGCCGGGCGCGCACGGTGTGCTGGTTGCCGTCGCTGTCGGTGATCGTGACGGAGCGTTCGCCGCTGAGTCGGGCGCTGCCGCGCAGAACGTGGATCCCGGCATCCTCAGCCCACTTCACCTGACCGGAATCGTTGAGATGAGAAGTGAAGTCATCGCGTCGCTCGAGCGTCCTGGCCAGGTCCGGGTGCACGTCGCCGATCAGCGGCAGGGCGTGGGCTGCGTCGGTCACCTCCACCGGTCGCAGCAGCGCTTTGCTGGGCATGCACGCCCAGTAAGAACACTCGCCGCCGACCAGTTCGCGTTCGATCAGCACGGCGGTCCGGTCGCTGCCCTGGATCGCGTACTGCGCGGCGTTCTCACCGGCGGGTCCACCGCCGATCACGACCACGTCGTAGTCCTCGTGCGGGGCCGGTTCAGCAGTCATACGTCAACGCTAGGGCTCGCGGGCCGCCACCACCGACTTTGGGAGGCGTTGACCCTCAGCCGCCGGTTTTGTGGGACAGCCCGTCCCACACCCGTCGGCGGTCAGTAATGCCGGGGACGGTGCAGCAGGCGACTCAACAGACCCGGCGCGCGATCGGCGTACTCCGGGGCACCCAGGGCTCGTAGATCTGCGGTCATGCGTGCCCGGTCGCGGTCGGTGAAAGCGAGATGTTCGTTGTGGTTGTAGCTGTTTCGCGGTGTCATGTCTCCAGCGTGGCGCCCCTGATTGATTAGCACCAGCGATTCTTTCTGCATCACCATTCAGTAGTGCTGTACGGTCGGAGGATGATCGACGTCCACCGGCTGCGGGTGTTCCGCGCCGTCGTCGCCAGCGGTTCGGTGCAGGCCGCAGCGACGAACCTCGGCTATACCCCGTCGGCCATCAGCCAGCACCTGACCGCGCTGCAGAAGGAGACCGGCCTGGCGCTCTTCGCCAAGGACGGCCGCGGCATCGCACCGACACCGGCCGGCCGCGTTCTGGCCGAGCAGAGCGATGCGGTGATGGCTCAGTTGTCCCGGCTGAACGGTGTGGTCGACGACCTGCGGGAAGGACGCACCGAGACGCTGACCATTGCCAGCTTCGCCTCCGCGGGCCAGGTCTGGATGCCCCAGGTGGCTCGCGGGTTGCGTGATGAGTTCCCGGATCTGCAGCTGACGGTCAACCTGAACGAACTGCCGGGCGTGCAGCTCCCGGACGGCGCCCAGTTGGATCTGCGTACCGAGGATCCCTCCGGACCGCCGAGCACGATGCCGGGGTACACCCGCGTCCCGTTGTGCGAGGAGGACTACGTGGTGGCGGTTGCCGTCAATCATCCACTGGCACAACGGGATTCGATTGTCTTGTCCGAGTTGGCCGCTGAGCGGTGGATCAGTGACACCAGCGGAGCCGACATCTGCGCCGCGATCTTGCGAGGGGCAACCCAAGCTGCCGGGTTCACCCCACGCTTCGCCGCGGTGACCTCGGACCATCACTCGTCGCTGGCCTTCGCCGCCGCGGGGATCGGGGTCGCGGTGCTGCCGCTACTCACCGTCGCCACCCCACCGCCGGACATCGCGATCGTTCCGATCACTGACGGACCGCGGCGGCGGATCGTGGCGTTCGTGCTGGATGATGCGACGACCTCAGCCGCGGTGCAACGAACCATCGCCCTGTTGCGCTCGGTGAGCGCGAGCACCGTCAGCTGATCGCCGACAGGTTGCAACCGTTGCCGCGACTCGTGATGAGTTTCGAGGTGCGGGCCCAGGAGCCCGGGTCCACTGCCGCCGGTGCGCCGGATTCGGGTACGACGTACGCCCGGTAACCGTGTAACCGATCCACCCAGGTGGGCTGGTACTGCTCCTTCGCCGCAGTGATCGTGCCATCCGCAGACCGCTCGAATGTAACAATCACTCCGATGCCGTCCTGGGTCTGCACCGGATAGCCGAATTGCGTTCCCTGGTCGGACAATTGGTTGCCCAAGCCGTAGTTGACGAACATCCCGCCGATCTTGTCGCAGCCCTGCACCACGTGCGGATGGTTGCCGATGATCCAGTCGACGGCACCGGACTGTCCGATCTGCTGCGCCAGCGCGATGTCGTCGGCGTCCGGGGTGAATTTGAACTGCGTGCCCCAGTGCATCGAGACCACCACGATATCCGCTCCCGCCGCCCGGGCGGCCTTCGCGTCAGCGATAATCCCTTGTGCCCCAATGACACTGAAGAGGTTCTTCTTCAGGAACGGTGCCGATGCCGGGGTGCCCGTCTGACTGCCTTCGGCGAAGTTGTCGAGCGTGTAGCTGTAGGACAGTTGGGCGATCTTGAACCCGTCCGCTTCGTACCACGCGGGCTGTCCCGGCTTGCCATCCGCACTGTCCTGCGGCCCGGCCAGTTGCAGATCGTTGGCGGTCATGATGGCCCGGGTCTGCACCATCCCGGTCAACCCGTTGTCGAAGGTGTGGTTGTTGCTGAAGCTGCAGCCGTCGTACCCCGTGGCCCTGATTGCCGGCGCTACCTGGTGCGGGCTGTTGTGCACGATGCCGTGGCCGAGATTCGTATTCGTTTGTGACAGAGGCGTTTCCAGCTGGCAGATCGCTACGTCGGCTTTCGTGACCAGCGGTTTGAGGCCGATCAGTTGCGGCACGAAGTCATAGCCCGTGCCGCCCGCGTCAGCCTTTGCCTGCGCGATCAGACCTTCGTTGGTGAAGATGTCACCGCCAGCCATGATCGTGACGCTGCCGACTGGTTTGGCGCTGGTGCTCGCCGTGGTACTCGCTGTGCTTGAAGTGACCGACGTGCTGGAGGTCGTGCTCCCCGAGGATGGCGTGCTGCTCGCCGCGGAGGTGCCGGCCGACGAGGAGCCCGCGGTCGGCGTACCTGACGATCCACCCGAACACGCTGCCAGGCTGAGACCGAGGCCCGCCACGGCCAGGACGCAGACTCGACGGCGGATCACGGGCGGCTCAGCTGATCGCGGTCAGATCGCAGCTGTTGCCAGCTTTGTGGATCTGAACTTCGGTGCGGCCGTACGAGGTTGGGTCGATCGCCGGTGAGCCGCCGCTCTTGGGCACCAGGTAGACGCGGTAGCCATGCGTGCGGTCGACCCAGGTCGGCTGGTACTTCTCCGGTGACGGCGTGATCTTGCCGTCGGCGTCTCGGGTGAAGGTGACTTCGACGGAGATACCGTCCTGGCTCTGCGGCGGGAAACCCCACTGGGTGCCCATGTCGGACAACTGGTTGCCGAGCGAGTAGTTGACGATCATGTTGTCGATCCGCTCGCAGCCGTGCACGACGTGCGGGTGGTTGCCGACGATCCAGTTCACGGCGCCGGACTTGGCGATCTCGGCGGCCATCTGGGCGTTGTCGTCGTCGTTGGTCATCTTGTGCTCGGTGCCCCAGTGCATCGACACGATCACCAGATCGGCGCCTTCCGCGCGCACCTTCTTGGCATCGTCGATGACGCCCTGGGCGCCACGGACCATGAAGAGGTTCTGCTTGAAGAAGGGTGCATCAGCAGGCGTGTGCGTCATGTTGCCCAGCTGCAGATTGTCCGCGGAATAGGTGTAGGACAACTGGGCGACCTTGAAGCCCTTGGCTTCGTACCACGCCACCTGTCCGCCTGGGGAATCCGCGGGCTCGTCAGCACTGTCCAGCGGACCGGCGAGCTGTAATCCGTTGGCCTTCATGATCGCCCGGGTCTGCTTCATCCCGGACAAGCCAGCGTCGTAGGTGTGGTTGTTGGCAAAGCTGCAGCCGTCGAATCCGACGTCCTTGAGGGCAGTCGCCAGCTGGAAGGGGCTGTTGTGCCGCTTCTGGTAGCCCAGGTTGGTGTTGGTCTTGGTCAGTGGTGTCTCGAGCTGGCAGATCGCCAGATCCGCCTTCGACACCAGCGGTTTCAAGCCAGCGAGCATCGGGACGAAGTCGTACCCGTTACCGCCCGCGTCCTTCTTGGCCTGGGCCATCGGCAGTTCGTTGGTGAAGACATCGCCGCCGGCCATGATGGTGATGCTGCCGGGCGCTTTGCTGCTGCCCTGGGAGGCGGAGGAGGACGAGGAGCCGCCGGTCGCCGTACCTGCCGGCGGTGCTCCCGCCGGGCGCCCGTTCGCGTTGCTACACGCCGCCAGGCCGATCGCGGTAGCGGCAAGGGCAACGGGCAATAACGTAGTACGGCGGGTGGGCACCCCACGATGGTAGGTGCCCACCCGCCGTGCTCGAGTCAGGCCGCGGCCGTGTCGGTCTCCACGACGTTGGGCCGGACGCGCGACGGCAGCGCGGTCGGCTCGACCCGCTTGCGACGCGACGGGAACTTCAGCTTCGCGGCCAGGTGGTTGGGCAGCGAGAGGCGGATGACCTTCATCCACGCCGAGCCGACCTGCTTGGGCAGCGGACCGGTCATGTACTGCAGGCCGTAGCGCTCGCACACGTCCTTCACCGCCGGAGCGATCTCCTGGTAGCGGTTGCTCGGCAGGTCGGGGAAGAGGTGGTGCTCGATCTGGTAGCTCAGGTTGCCGGTCGCGATGTGCATCGCCTTGGAGCCGGAGATGTTGGCCGAGCCGATCATCTGACGCAGGTACCAGTCACCGCGGGTCTCCCCGACGATCGAGGTGCGGGTGAAGGTCTCGACACCCTCGGGGAAGTGACCGCACATGATGACCGAGTGGCTCCAGATGTTGCGGGTCACGTTGGCGATGGCGTTGGCGGCCAGGGTGGTCTTCCAGGCGCCGAACGGGGCGGCGAGCAGCGGGTTCAGGACGTAGTCCTTGGTCATCTGCTTGCGGATCTTGTTCAGGACCTTCGTGCCGTTGGTCTTGAAGACTTCCTTGTCGCCCTTGCCGGCCATGACCTTGCCGATCTCCAGGTCGTAGGCAGCGATGCCGTACTCGAAGAAGCAGGCGTTGATGCCGTTCCAGAGCGGCTGCGCCAGGTAGAACGGGCTCCAGCGCTGGTCCTCATCGACCCGCATGATGCCGTAGCCCAGGTCGTTGTCCTTGCCCAGCACGTTGGTGTAGGTGTGGTGCAACTCGTTGTGCGAGTGCTTCCACAGCTCGGCCGGGGCGGCGTTGTCCCACTCCCAGGTGGTGGAGTGGATCTTCGGGTCACGCATCCAGTCCCACTGGCCGTGCATCACGTTGTGCCCGATCTCCATGTTCTCCAGGATCTTCGCAACGGCCAGACCCGCGGTGCCGACGAAGAACGCGGGCTTCCACTTGGAGGCCAGCAGCACGCCGCGGCTGCCCATTTCGAGCCAGCGCTGGGTCTTGATCACCCGGCGGATGTAGCGCGCGTCCGCCTCGCCACGGGTGTCGATGACCGACTGGCGGATGGCGTCGAGCTCGACGGCGAGCGCGTCGATGTCCTCGCGGGTGAGGTGGTCGATCGGGCTGGTTTCCTTGCGCTGCAGGGCAGTCATGGGTTGCCTTTCCTGGTTCCGGTACGTCGAGTGGTCGAGTTGGTCTGTTGGTTCGTCGATCGCGGTTAGAGGACGATTTCGCACTTCCCGGCCGCGGCCGAGATGCAGGTCTGGACGAGGACGTTGTCGCCCTCGAGGGCTTGGGTGACTTCACCGGTGCGCAGGTCGCGGACCGCGCCTTCCCGCATCGGCAGGACGCAGCCGTAACAGATGCCCATGCGGCACCCGGACGGCATGAGGACGCCGGCTTCTTCGCCGATGTCGAGGATCGGTCGTGCGCCGTCGCACTCGAGTTCTTTGTCGATCTCGGTGAAGTGGACCGTGCCGCCCTCACCCGGCTCGACCAGCTTGGGCCGGAACTGCTCGACGATGAGCTGGTCGCGCCGACCCTCGCGCTCCCAGTGCTCTTCGAGCATCTCCAGCATGCCGGCGGGGCCACAGGCGAAGGTCTGCCGCTCGCGCCAGTCGGGCACGAGGCTGTCGAGTTCGACCGGGTCGAGCATGCCGTGGGTGTCGGTGTGCCGCTCGAGCAGCGTGAGGCGGCCCTGCTGCGCGAGGTCGTGCAATTCGGTGGCGAAGATGACGTCTTCAGGGCGGGGTGCCGAGTGCAGCATGACGACATCGAGGTCCTGCTGTGCGCCGACGGTGTGCCGCAGGATGCCCATCGCGGGCGTGATGCCGCTACCACCGGTCAGCAACAGCACCGGCTTGTCGAGGTTGTCGGGCAGGACGAAGTCACCCTCGGCCTGCTCCATCTGCACGATCTGCCCCTCGCGCAGGTGCTCGTGCAGGTAGGTGCTGACCGCGCCGCCGGTGAGTGCTTTGACGGTGACTGCGATCAGGCCGTCGGTGCGCGGCCCGGAGGTGATGGAGTAGGCGCGCCACAGTCGGATGCCGTTGATGTCGACACCGATGCGGGTGTACTGACCCGGCTTGTGGCCCTTCCAGGTGCGGCCCGGCTGGATGACGACGGTGATCGCATCCTCGGTCTCCCGCACGATCTGCTGCACCCGGCCCCGCAGGATGGTCGAGGTCTTCAGCGGGTCGACGAGGTCGATGAAGTCCTCGGGCAGCAGCGGGGTGGTGAAGCCCTTGACGACGCTGAAGGCGCGCTGCTTCCACTTCGACGCCTCCGTGCCCTGCGGCCGGAAGCGGTCACCGGAGTTGCGCACCGGCTTGCCCGAGGGCTGCCGGGCCAGGGCTCCGGTGTCATCGGTCCGCATGAACATCACCACCCTGCCAGTGTGGTGCGTTTCAGGGCGTAAAATCTTGGCCACGCGACGTGAATCTGCGCCGCGGAACTGTTCATCACGAACAAAGCAGGGGCAACCATGAACACCGAGGTCACCAGTCCCGCGCTGGGCGCTCGCCAAGTGGCGGCGGTGAGCCGCGAACTACCGCGGATCGCGGTGCAGTGTGTCGACGCCATCGTGACCGAGGTGCCCGCCTACCGCGTGACCCTGCGCGGAGATCTGCGGGTGGCGATTGAGCAGGCCGTGCAGCTTGCCCTGGCCGGCTTCCTTCGCCTGGCGGCCGGCCGACGCGTGGGCGATCCGTCGACTCCCATCGAGCAGTCCCTGGCCGGTGCGTATGAGTTGGGTCGCGGTGAGGCCAAGAGCGGCCGGCGGATGGATTCATTGCTGTCGGCCTACCGCGTGGGGGCGCGTACGGCGTGGCGCGAGATGTCGTCGCTGCCCGCCGTGCAGAAGGCCTCGGCCTCGGACGTCGCCCACTTCGCGGAGTTGGTGTTCGCCTACATCGACGAGTTGTCCGCGTCGTCGGTGACGGGTCACGTGGATGAGCTGACCGATGAAACCAACTCTCGCGGCCGATTGGCGAATGCGCTTCTGGCGGAACGTGATCCGGCGACGATCGAAGCCCTCGCGGCGGAAACGGGCTGGGCGTTGCCCGAGTCCTTGACCGCCGTACTGGTAGCGCCGACCAGGCTGTCCACGCTCCTCGGACGCCTGCCCGACGGCTGGTTGCGGGCCACGGACGATCCCGGCCGGCACGGCCTGACCGTCTTCCTCGTGCCCGGCGGCCGGGTCCGCTTGCTCAAGGCGTTGGGCGATCGACGCGCGTACGTCGGGCCCACCCGTCCGTGGGCGCAGGTCGCCACCTCTTACGGCCGGGCCACGCGCGCTGCGGAGTTGGACGCGTTGGGCGCCTTCGCGGCGGTCGAAGGGCCGATCGACACCGATGCGCACCTGTCGACCCTGGTGCTGAACTCCGACCCCGGAGCGCTCGCCGATCTGCGGACCCGGGTGCTCGATCCGCTCTCGGCAGAGAACGAGTCCTCCCGCGACCGCCTGGCCGAGACCCTGCGGTCATGGTTGTTGCACCAGGGCCGGCGGGACGCAGTGGCTGCCGAGCTACACGTGCACCCGCAGACGGTGCGCTACCGGATGACGCGGATCAGGGAGTTGTACGGCGACCGCCTGGACGACCCTTTTGTCGTTCGCGACCTCGTGATCGCCCTCGGCTGACCGCCCCCGCCGCCTTTCCGCCTCCACCGCGCTTTCACCCGCTTTGTGACAGGTTGTCCCACCGTGCCGCGATTCGTGGGACATCCCGTGCCGAAGTCGACGGGGCTGCGAGCCCGGTCATCGGATTCTTTGAAGTAGAAGGCCAATAACATCTGTTGGACAGGCACTAGTCGTGTCGTCAAGACTTTTCCTACCGTCCTTCAACCATCAGGCCGGCGCAACGTCGCGCAGCGCAGATGACGACCGGAAGAGTCCACCATGTCTGAATCCACCGAACCGCTGCGTGACGTCGAGGTCGCTGTGATCGGAGCCGGTCAAGCCGGCGTTGCCGCGAGCGAACACCTCGGTCGGTACGGGATCGATTACGTGGTCCTGGAACGCGACCGCATCGCCGAGCGCTGGCGCACCGAGCGGTGGGACTCGTTGGTCGCCAACGGTCCTGCGTGGCACGACCGCTTCCCCGGTCTGGAGTTCGACGACGTCGGCCCTGACGGGTTCGCCGCCAAGGAGCAGGTTGCGCAGTACTTCGAGAAGTACGCCGCGATGATCGACGCGCCCATCCGCACCGGCGTCAACGTCACCAGCGTGCAGCGCCTGGACGGCAGCCCCGGGTTCCGGGTCGAGACGTCAGACGGTTCGTTCACCGCCCGGTACGTCGTGGTGGCGACCGGACCCTTCCAGACCCCCGTGTTCCCACCGATCGTCCCGCAGAGCGACGGCATCACCCAGATCCACTCCTCGTCGTACTACAACCCGCAGCAGCTGGCGCCCGGCAACGTCCTGGTGGTCGGCGCCGGCTCCTCCGGGGTGCAGATCGCCGAAGAGCTCAACACCGCGGGGCGAGAGGTCTACCTGTCCGTCGGCCCGCACGACCGGCCCCCGAGGTCGTACCGCGGCCGCGACTTCGTCTGGTGGCTGGGCGTTCTCGGCCTGTGGGATGCGGAAACCCCGCCGCAGGGAGCCGAGCACGTGACGATTGCCGTCAGCGGTGCAAACGGCGGTCACACGGTCGACTTCCGCCGACTGGCCGAGGCCGGCATCACCCTCGTCGGGCGCACCGAGGCCTACCAGGATGGCTCACTGACCTTCGCCGATGACCTGGCCACCAACATCGCCCTCGGCGACGCGAACTACCTCGCGCTGCTGGATGCCGCTGATGCGTACATCGAGCGCAACGGCCTGGACCTGCCCGAAGAGCCCGAGGCGCGCGTCATCGGACCGGACCCGGCCTGTGTCACCAGCCCGCTGCACGAGCTCGATCTCGCCGCTGCCGGGATCACCACGATCATCTGGGCCACCGGTTTCACCCAGGACTACGACTGGCTGAAGGTCGACGCCTTTGACGAGAGCGGGCGACCGATCCAGCGTCGCGGTGTCAGCGCCGAACCCGGGGTCTACTTCCTGGGCCTGCCGTGGCTGTCCCGGCGCGGCTCGAGCTTCATCTGGGGTGTCTGGCACGACGCGAAGTACGTCGCTGACCACATCCAGACCCAGCGCGGCTACCTCGCCTACGAGGACTGAGCGAAACCCGTTGAGCGCAAACCTTTTTGGCGCCGTGGCGACACGATTCTTCGAGAATCACGTCGCTACGGCGCCAAGAAGGTTGAGAGGGACCTACTGTTCGTAGGCCAGCGACCGGTCGAACTCCCACGCCGGGGCCAGCTGCGTGACCTCACGCCGGAATTGCACCGCATCGTTGGCCAACACCGGCGCGTCGAACTCCTCGGCGGCCTTGCGGCCCGACCACACGGCAGCCGCGATCGTGCCCGGCGCCCAGCAGTCGCCCACCCCGCGCACAGTGGCCAACCGGCCGTCCGCTGCCAGTGGCGACAACTCGTTCAACAGGTCTTCCCGCGGCAGGCGAGCGGTCACCATGACGACCGCATCCGCCTCGAGCGACCGCAGCCCGCCGGTGTAGACGTCTGCGACCTGGACCGATCCGGCATCGACCGACACCAACGCGGTGTCGATCACGCGAGTGACGCCCTTCTCGATCAACCGCGCCTGGATCTTGCCCACCTCGAAGGTGTGCTGGGTCCATGGCGACACCTGGGACGTCGTCGTCACGATCGACACGTCGTACCCCTCCCCGGCCAGCAACTCCGCGACCACTCCACCCAGGTAGTAGTAGTCGTCGTCCCACACCACGACCTTCTTGCCCGAGGGCCGGGTCCCGGCAAACAGGTCGTTCGGCGTAAGGACGGAGGCGCCGTCCGCGATGGGAACCGGCGTCGTGTGCCAGCGGCCGACCCCGTCGGCTCGCCAGGTCGAACCCGTCGCCACGATCACGTTCTCGAACCCGAAGTCCTCGATATCGCCTGCGGTCATAGGGCTTTCGCGATACACCTCGACGTTCGGCAGATCGTCCAGCGCCAGTTCGCGGTAGTCGCGCACCCGTCCCCACGCACTCAGACCGGGCAGCTTGGACTCGTCGGTGACGCGCCCACCAAGGTGGCGCGAACCCTCGACCAGCGTCACTTCATACTCACGTACGCCGAGCGCCCGGGCCGCTTCCAATCCGGCTGGCCCTGCACCGACTACCAGCACTTTGGCCTTGGATTCGCGCACCCGGATCTTCTCCGGGTGCCAACCGCGCCGGAACTCCTCACCCATACTCGGGTTCTGCGTGCAGCGGATCACCGACATGGTCTGGTCACCGGTGACGCACACGTTGCAGCCGATGCACTCGCGGATCTTGTCCAGCCGACCAGAGCGAATCTTGTTGGGCAGGAACGGATCTGCGATCGATGGGCGAGCTGCACCGATTAGATCAAGGATGCCCTTGCGGACCTGGCGGACCATCTCATCCGGCGAGGTGAACCGGCCCACGCCCACGACCGGCTTGCTGGTCAACTGCTTCAACCCCGCGACGTACTGCTCCTGACTGCCCTCGGCGCCGAAGCGCGACGTGAGCGAGCACTCCTCCCACGAGCCCATCGCGAAGTCCCACAGGTCCGGCACCTCACCGACCGTTTCCAGCACCGCCGAGATGTCCTCGCGACCCACGCCGCCGACCCCGAACTCGCCATCGACCGCGATCCGGCAGGCGACGGCGGCTCGACCGGCGACTTCCTCCTGGGTGTCCTCCAGGATCTCCCGCAGCAACCGCATCCGGTTCTGCACGGAGCCGCCGTACTCGTCCGTGCGCTGGTTGTAGCGCGGCGACAGGAAGTGGTGCAGCCCGCTGTACCCGTGAGCGGCGTACACATAGATCACGTCGTAACCCAGCTCGACCGATTTGCGGACGGCGGTGCGGTGCCACCGTCGCAGATCGGCGATATCGGCCTTGGTCATCGCTCGGGCCTGCACCGGCGCGATCGTGTCCGGCGCTACCGGCAGATGCGCCGGTCCCAACGGGGTTTCGCGGCTGTAGAGGTTCGGGGCGTTCATCCCGTTGTGCGCCAACTCGATACCCGCCAGCGCCCCGCCTTCGTGGATCGCGTCGGCGATCCGGGCGAGCACCGGCAGATCCTGGTCGTCCCAGATGCGCAACTCGATGAACGGGGCAATATCCGAGGTGGCGTGGATCTCGACCTGCTCGGTGCACACCACACCCCAGCCGCCCTCGGCCTTCACGCGCCGCATCGCGGCTTGTGCGCTCGGATCGCGGTAGCCCATGCCGTTGCAGTGCGGGACCTGGTAGAAGCGGTTCTTGGTGGTGCGCGGACCGATCTGGACCGGCTCGAACAGAATGTCGTACGGCGAGGGGCTGGCCTGGTCAGTCACGAGAGATCCTTGCTGGGTGAGAAATGGTCGATCGCGGTCCAGGCCAGGGCAACCGCTGCGTCGAACAGCGCTTGCTCGGCAACCGGTCCCACGCAGTGCTCGGCGAATTCCTTCTGATGGTTGACCGCCGGCAGGCTGCCCACACCGATGTAGGGGTGAATGGCCGGGACAGTCAGCGACACGTTGCCCATATCGGTCGAGGCCCGATTCATCCGGCCGCCGAGATCAGCGTCGGCAAAGGATCGGCCGAGCGCGATTGCGTTGGCCTTGTAGAGCGCGAGAACGTCCTCTGCTGTGTGGAATTCGCTATACGGAGCGGACTCGGGCTCGATGCTCAAGGTGCACCCAGTCGCCAGAGCGCCTGCCTCGAAACACCGGCGGACCCGCTCCTCGACGGCCGTGAGCTCGGCCAACGTCTCGGCGCGCACGTACCACCGGCCCTCGGTCCGGTCGGGGATAACGTTCGGCGCATCGCCACCCTTGGTGACAATGCCGTGCACCCGCACGGATGCCGGAAGTTGTTGGCGCAGTAGGGCAATCGCGAGTTGCGCGATCGTGAAGGCGTCCGCCGCGTTGACCCCCTGCTCCGGATACGCGGCGGCGTGGGCCGCCTTGCCGGTGTAGGTGATGTGCGAATGGGAGACCGCGTACGGCCGGGCTTCGGCAACGTCGACTGGTGCGGGGTGGGCCATCATCGCCAGGTCGAGACCGGCGAACGCGCCGCGTTCGAGCAGTTCGATCTTGCCACCACCGCCCTCCTCGGCCGGCGTCCCGTAGACCTCCACCGTTAGATCCAGCGCAGAAGCGACAGCAGCCAGCGCACGACCAGCGCCGACAGCGACGGCCGAAATGAGGTTGTGGCCGCAGGCGTGCCCCAGGCCCGGCAGCGCGTCGTACTCCGCCATGATGCCGACCCGGCGCGAACCCGATCCGGCCACGGCACGGAAAGCCGTCTCCAAACCGAGATAGGGCTGTTCCACGGTGAAGGCCGGCCCTAGCGCAGCCGCCACCGCCACACTCGAGCGATGCTCCTGCCAGGCCGTCTCCGGCGCAGCGTGCAACTGCTCGGACAACTCGACCAGCGACGGCCGCGAGGCGGAAACCGACTCGTAGGCCGTCGTTTTCAGGTCACTCATCGCCGGGAACCCCGTAGGCCGGTGCCGTGCTGGGGTCCAGTCCCCGGGTGACGTAATCCGCCTCCTGGGGGGCCCACAACTCCCACAACTGCTGCAGATCCGACAGCGGCGAATCCGACCAGTCGACCCGGAGATCGGTCACCGGCCAGGACACCTGATCCACGATCAACATCCCGGCCGAATGCACCGGACCAGCCTCGCCGCCCGCGTCCGCTCCCGCACGCAGCGCCGCGATCAGGCGGTCGCCCAGTGGTAACTGCGAAGTCCGCTCGAACTCGGCCAGCATCGCAGCGGGCACCCCGTCGTTCGCCAGCAGATTGCCCGCAGCCACCGCACCGTCACCGACCGCACTGCCGTGCACGCCGAGCGTGCGCGGTCCGGAATGCGCTGCCGCGCCGCCTTGTCCGTCGACGATCGTCAGCTGGCGGTAGTCGCTGAACGGTCCGGCATCGACTACCAGATCCAACGCTTCCTGGGCGGAGTGTCCGGCAGCGACCGCGTCCAGGAGAGCCGTGCCCAGTGACGGGTCGGTGATGTTCTGGCTCGCCGCGACGCCGACTCCGGCCCGGGCGTGCGCACACCGGGCGGCGACCGCCGGGCTGGAGGAGGACACGATGATGCCGAAGCGACCCGTGCGCGGGCATCGTGCCGCCAGGGAGAACGTCACGGGATCACCGCGACGACGCCGACCTCGACCAGCCATTCCGGCCGCGCCAACGCCTGGACGACCAGGCCGGTCGAGACGTAGAAAACACCGGAGAGCCGCTCGCCCATGACCCGGTAGACGGCTTCGCGATGCCGGATGTCGGTCAGGTAGATGTGGCAACTGACGATGTGCTCGGGCTTGGCACCGGCCTCGGACAGCAGCAGCAGGATGTTGTCGCAGACCTTCTGCGTCTGACCGGCAGCGTCGCCCACCGCGACGTTCTCCCGGCTGTCGAGATCCTGGGCGACCTGACCGCGCACATAGACCGTGTTACCCGCGACGACGGCCTGGCACAGGTCGTTGCCGAGGTTCTGCTCGGGGTAGGTGTCGGCGGTGTTGAACGGACGGATGCGGCGGTGGCCGCCGACGACGATCTCGTCGGTCACGGTCGGGCTCCTTCGGGAGTTGGGATGGTTTCGGTGATCAGATCGGCAGCCCGCTCGGCCACCAGCATCACCGTCACGACCGGGTTGGTCGCGGTCAGCGTGGGAAACACCGAGGCGTCGGCGATCCGCAGACCCGCGATCCCTCGGACGTTGAGGGCGGGATCGACGACGGCGGCCGGGTCGTCCGGCGCACCGATCCGGCAGGTGCCACTGACGTGATAGACGGTCTGGTGGGTGTCGCGCAGGATCGCCGACAACTCCTCTTCGTCCTCGACCTCTGCACCCGGGAAGAGCTCTCGCCCGACCCAGGACCGCATCGGTTCCTCGCGCGCGATCACCCGCGCTCGGCGTACACCCTCCACCAGCAACCTCTCGTCGCGCCCCTCGGCGTCGCTGAACGACCGGTAATCGATCGCGGGCGGCACGTCCGGGTCGGCCGACGTGATCCAGGTGCGACCCCGGCTGAGCGGCCGGGCGACGTTGGGCGCGATCGAAATGATGGTGGGCGGCAACGGCTCCTGGCCGTGGTCGGCCCGGTAGCGGTCGGCGTGCACCGCCCACGGTTCCACCGGGAAGTGCATCAGGATGTCCGGCCGGTCATCGGGGGTGGCGTCGCTGATCATCGCGCCGGCGTCCCAGCCGCTCGCGCAGGTGTCCGGCGGCGTGCGCCGCGCCTCCCAGACGATCAGGCCCTCGACGTGGTCCTGCAGGTTGGCCCCGACGCCGGGCAACTCGTGCCGCACGGGGACACCCGCTGATTCGAGTACGTCGCGTGGACCGATCCCCGACAACTGCAGCAACCGTGGGGTGTCGATAGCGCCCGCGCACAGGACGACCTCGCGGGTGGCGGACACCGTGGCGGTGGTTCCGTCGGCGGCGCGGACCCGCACACCGGTGGCACGGTGCCCGTCGTCGGACAGCACGATCTCAGTCGCTCGCAGCCCGGTCAGTACGGTCGGCAGCGGCGTGCCAGGGACCGCCTCGTGCAGGTAATGGATCGACGTGGATGCCCGCACCCCCGTTTCCGGTGTGTAGCCCACCTCGAAAAAGCCTGCCCCGCTGGGTGATTCGTCCAGTCGCCCGTCGTTCCAGGCATCCTGCACCGGTACGCCGAGTGCGGACGCCGCGCTGGCCACCACGTCCGCGACGAACGGGTTCTGGTCCTTCGGCGGCACGGGTTGGATAGGAGTCTGCAGCCGCTTGTAGAGCGGCAGCACGGCGTCCGGGCCCCAACCCGCGGCGCCAAGAGACTCCCACTCGCGCAGGTCAGAGGCCAGCGGCCGCCAGGCGATCATGGTGTTCGCGGTCGAGCAGCCGCCAAGGATCCGCAACCGCGACAGCCGGATGTGGGAGTTGCCGCGCTCGTTGGGCTCGCTTCGATAGTCCAGGTCGTACTCGCCCTCAAGCATCTCGGCCCAGCGGCGCAGGTAGCGAGCCCGCGGTTCGTCCTTGTCGGACGGACCCCATTCGATCAGGGCGACGTCGTGACCACGCTCGGCCAGCCGGGCCGCCAGCAACGACCCCGCGGTGCCGCCACCGACGACCACGAACTCGTGAGATGAGTCAGAGGCGGTCTCAGCCATAGTGCACCCAGGTCGTCTTTAGCCCGGTGAACTTGTCCATCGCGTGCAGCGACAGGTCGCGGCCGTAGCCGGACAGGCCGAAACCGCCGAACGGAGTCGAAACATCCAAAGCGTCAACGCAATTCACGGAGACCGTACCGGCCCGGAGTGCGCCAGCCACCTGGTGCGCGCGGCGCAGGTCATCGGTCCACAGGCCGGCTGCCAATGCGTACGGCGTGCCGTTGGCGACTGCGGTCGCTTCATCCACGGTGTCGACGACGTGGGTGACCAGTACCGGCCCGAAGACCTCGGTCTGGGCGATCCGCGCAGTGGGCGCAACATCGACGAGGATCGCCGGACGGACGAAACACTCTGTTGGAGAATCAGGTTCGAGGTCACCGCCGATCACGGACGCCGCCTCGTCTGCTCCTGCGGTCAGCAGGGAACGCACCTGTGACGCCTGCCCGAGGCTGACCAGCGGCCCCATGTCGGTCGCCGGGTCCAGCGGGTCGCCCACCGTGATGCTCGCGGTGCGCGCCAGCAGCCGCTCGGTCAACGCATCAGCAACCCCGCGTTGGACGACCAGACGCGAGGTGGCTGAACACACCTGGCCGGCATTGGTGAAGATGCCGCCGGTGACCCCGTCGGCGACCGCGTCCAGATCGGCGACGTCGTCCAGGACCACGACGGCGCTCTTGCCGCCGCACTCCAGCCACACCTGCTTCATGTTCGACTCGCCGGCGTAGCGCTGGAAGAGCTTGCCGACCTGCGTGGAGCCGGTGAAGGTGACGGCATCGACGTCGGTGTGCCGACCGAGCGCCTGACCGACCACCGGTCCGTCGCCCGGGACGACCGACAGCACACCATCAGGCAGCCCTGCGTCCGAAGCCAATTCGCCGAGGCGCAGCGCCGACAACGGCGTCTCCTCCGAGGGCTTGAGCACCACGCTGTTGCCCACGGCCAGGGCAGGCGCGAGCTTCCAGATCGCCATCTCCAACGGGTAGTTCCACGGCACGACCGCCGCGACGACACCCAGCGGTTCGCGGGTGACCGTGGCCAGATCGCCCGGCCCGGTCGGCGCCACCTCGCCGTACACCTTGTCCAGGGACTCGGCGTACCAGCGCAGGATGGCAGCAGAGCCGGGGATGTCGATCGCGGTCGTGTCGACGATTCGCTTGCCGCCATCACGGCTGTCCAGCAGGGCCAGCTCGTCCAGGTTCGCCAGGATCAAGTCGGCCAGTCGGCTGAGCACAGCGGCCCGCTCCCGGGGTGCCCGCCTGCTCCAGTTGCCCGAGGAGAAGGCGCGTCGTGCCGCTGCCACCGCCAGGTCCACGTCGTGCTCGTCGCACTCGGCCACCTCGGCGATGACCGCTCCGGTCGCCGGGTCCAGCGTGGGCCGGGTGCGGCCGCTGCTGCTGGCTACCGGCCGGCCGTTGATCCAGGCCAGACCGGCGGGGCGCAGCGCGGCCGCTGCGGCGGCCCATTCAGAAGCAGTCTTCACAGAGTCGATCCTCAGACGGTGGCGTCCGCGGCGAGCACGACGTGCGAGCTGCGTGCGGCCTTGGCCCAGAAGTAGTAGACGGGGCAGATGACGGCCAGGCCGACGATCCAGGAGATGTCGACGCCGTTCATGGCCTTGGCGATCGGACCGGTGTAGAGCGCATTGGACAGGAACGGCAACTGCACCAGGATGCCCAGGACATAGCAGCCGACGGCCGGGACGTTGAACTTTCCGTAGATCCCACCGTCCGGCTCGAAGAGCGAGTCGATGTCGTAGTCGCCGTGCCGCAACAGGTAGAAGTCGACCAGATTCACGGCGGTCCAGGGGATCAGCACGCACATCAGCAACAGCATGAGGTTGCTGAAGTTGCCTAGGAAGTTGTCCTTGCCCAGCAATCCGATGACGCAGCTGATGGCGAACAGCGCAATGCAGACGATCACGCGCATCGAGGCCTGCGGTCGCCACTTCGGCCACAAGGTCTGGCCGATGGTGAGCGTGGATAGCGCGCCGCAGTAGAGGTTCATGGCGTTCGTGGCCGCGATGCTCAGCGCAAAGACCGCCAGCACGAAGGCGCCGAACCCACCGGCCCCGTCACGCACCGCCGAGATGGTGTCGTCCTTCGGGAAGGCGGCACCGAGGACCGCGCCCAGCAGCATGGGCAGTAGCGAGCCGAGAACGCACCCGGCGTACGTCGCCCAGAAGGCCGCGCGCACGCCGGTGTCCTTAGGCATGTAGCGGGTGTAGTCGGACACGTAGGGGGCATAGGCGATCTGCCACAGAGCGGCCAGCGACAACGTGCTCATGAAACCGGCCCAGGTGAACGATCCGACGGAGAAGGTGCCGCTGGGCAGCTTGATGACGAAGAGCATGACCAGCGACAGCAACAACGCGAATCCGGCCAGGGCACTGAGGAATCCGGCCATCGCGTGGATGACTTTGTAGCCGAAGACCGCCCCGAGCACCCCGAGGACGCCGACCAGCAGAATGGCCGGGGTCTCACCTATCCCGGTCAGGCTCGCGAGCGCCTGGCCGCCGAGCACCATGTTGGAGGCGAAGAAGGCGGTGTACATCAGCACCACGATGGAGACGACTAGCAGGCTGCCGTAGGAACCGAACTGGGCGCGCGTCTGCAGCATCTGGGGCACCCCCATCTGCGGACCCTGGGCGGCGTGCAGTGCCATGACGACACCGCCGACCAGGTTGCCGATGATCAGGGCGATCGCGGCTGCCCACACCGGCAGACCGAAGACGAGCGTGGCCAACACACCGGTGGCGACGGTCAGCAGCATGATGTTGGAGCCGAACCAGATGGTGAAGAGTTGCGAGGCCTTGCCGTGCCGTTCGTCGACAGGGATGTGCTCGATGGTGCGAGCTTCGAGAGTCTCTGTGAGCGTGGGGGTTTCGGGTGACGATGCCATGGAGCGTCTCCTAGCAGTGCGGTTGCGCGGGGCGCGATGTCAAGGGGAATGCACCACGATGTGCGATGGGCACAGGGGCTGTGCCGGATCCCCCAACGATGTGGCGTCAGCCAGTCATTTGTCCATCACACAAAATCGGCGTTACCCATCTGTTTTGCCGATACCCACCGGCTCCAGACCGCCGATCGCCTGGCATTGCTCAATGAACGCCGTGGCCTTCCGCGTCAGCCGGGTGCCGTCAACCCACGCCGCAACCGCATCGAGCGTCGGCAATTCGTCCTTGATCTCCAGGGCGACGACGGGGCCGCCGCTGTAGCTCTCGTCGCTGGCCGGGCGCTGGTTCAGGATGGAGTAGCCGTGCCCAGCCGCCACCATGGAGCGCACCGTTTCGAACAACCGCGAGCGGTAGCCGATGGTCGGTTCGACCCCGACCTGGGCGAACAGCGAGCGGAAGTAGGTCGCTGTGTACGGCAGGTCCAGAAGGACCAACCGGTCGTCGGCCAGTTCGGTCAGCGACACGCTGCGCCGCCCAGCGAGGTGATGACCGACGGGGACCAGCACGTACGGCGGGATGGTCGCGACCGGGACCGCGCGCAGCTCCGTGCCGAGGTCGTAGCTGTACATCACCGCCACCTCGAAGGCGCCGTCCCGCAGTCCCTTCTTCAAGTCCGCGTGCTCCGCCTCGATCACGGTGAGGTCGACGCGGGGGTAGCGATCGGCGTACTCCGTGACCAGCCGGGGCAGCATGAACGGTGCGATCGTCGCGAACATGCCGACGCGCAGTTCGCCCATCAGCATCTGGCCGGCGTTACGTGCGGCGTCGGCCAACTCCTGACTGTGGGCGAGGAAGCCGCGCAACTCGGTGTAGAACTCCCGCCCGGCCGGGGTGAGCGCGAGGCCACGGGCGTGATGGCGCAGCAGCAGTTGGACGCCGAGCTCCTTCTCCAACTGGGCGACGGCCGTTGAAACCGCCGATTGCGAGACCACCAGCTCGCGGGCGGCCGCGGTCATGCTGCCGTGCTCGGCGGCAGCGGCGAAATAGCGCAACTGGACGAGCGTGAAGTTCGGCAGGCGCTTGCCTGATCGGTCCTGCGCGGCCACGAACCCCTCCGGTGCAACAAGAAATCAGATGACTTTCATCAACAGAATCAGCTGAGCTGAAACTCAAACGTAACCGCACCGCCCCTTCCGACGTGGGAGGGTCTGCGGAACTGGTGCCGAGCGTAGGAGGATTCAATGTCAGCCGACACCGTCTTCCGCGGCGCGATCCGACCCTCCGCGGCAGCCCCGCTGACCGATGTCCTCGCGGTGCGCGACGGCGTCGTCGTGGCCCTGGGCGCCGCCCGATGCGCCGACCTGACCGGCCCGGCCACTCGCGTCATCGACGTCGACGGAGTCGTGCTGCCGGGCTTCGTTGATGCGCATGTGCACCCTGCGATGGGTGGCCTGAACCGCATGCATTGCGATCTGGACGAGGTCCACGGGCGGGAGCCCTATCGTTCCCTCATCCGTGCCTACGTCACCACCTCGTCGTCCGAGTGGATCGTCGGATCAGGCTGGTACGGCGACGTATTCACCGGCGGGTTCCCGACGGCTGCCGAGTTGGACAGTCTGACCGATGGCCGACCCGCGTGTTTCATGAGCCACGACGGACACGGCGTGTGGGTCAACAGCGCCGCCTTGGAGCGGGCGGGTATCGATGACACCACCCCTGACCCGGACGGTGGCCGGATTGTCCGTGCCGAATCGGGCCGCGCCACCGGCATGTTGGTGGAATCCGCAGCCAACCTGGTCACCGACCTGCTCCCTGCGCCGAGCGAAGCAGAGATCGAGCAGGCGCTGCTGGAGGCCCAGAGCTACCTGCATTCGGTGGGGATCGTCGGCTGGCAGGACGCCGGCGTCGGCGAATGCCTCGGATTACCAGACACATTCGAGGCCTACCGGGCGCTCGACGCCTCCGGTGCGCTGACCGCCCGGGTCACCGGTGACCTGTGGTGGCAGCTGGACGGTGACCTGGGTCAGATCGACGGTTTCGTACGCCGCCGCGAGACCACCCGTGCCGCCCGCCGGTTCCGCGCGACCGGAGTCAAGGTCATGCAGGACGGCGTGTGCGAAAACCTCACGGCTGCAGTGCTGGAGCCCTACCGGGGCCACCCCCACCAGCACGGTCTGAGCTTCCTGGAACCGGCCTGGCTGCGCGAGCTGGTCGGCGCTCTCGCCGCCGCCGACTTCGACGTGCACCTACACGCGGTGGGCGATCGCGCGGTGCGCGAGGCGTTGGATGCGATCGAGTCCGCGCCGCACCGCTCGGATGCCCGCCACCAGATCGCACACATCGACCTGATCGACGCCGCCGACATCGACCGCTTCAAGCGACTGGGGGTCATTGCCAACGTCTCACCGTTGTGGGCCCGCGAGGACCGGGTACTGGTAGAGACCAAACTGCCGTACCTGACCGACGAGCAGCGCCGGCGGCATTTCGCCTTCAGCAGTCTGCACGGGTCGGGCACCGCTCTGGCCTTCGGATCGGACTGGCCCGTGTCGAGTCCGGATCCGCTCTGGGCGATCCACGTGGCCGTGAACCGGACTGCGCCACAAGCAGATCCGCATGCCGCCGACCAACACGCCCAGCGTGTCCCGCTGTTACCGGACGAAGGGCTGGACGTGGTGACAGCCGTTCACGCCGCAACGGCCGGCGCCGCCCACGCCTCCCGACTGGACCGCAACGGTTCCCTCGAGATCGGCATGGCTGCCGACCTCGTGCTGCTGGATCGCGATCCGATCACCACAGCGCCGGACGAGCTCTCCACCATCCGGGTGCACGCGACGTACGTCGATGGCGCCCCTGTCTTCACTGCCTGACCCCTCAACCGCAAGGACCCGTCATGACCACCACACCCACCGCTTTCGCCCAGGAGCAGGAGCAGAACCTGACCCGCTCCCTGGGCCGGTTCGATCTGATCTTCCTGTTGATCTCGGCCGTCGTGGGACTGGAGACACTCGGCCAGGTCTCCACCTTCGGAGCAGAGGCGTTCACCTGGACGGCAGTGCTGGCAGTGACATTCCTGGTGCCCTACGGGCTGATCTTCGCCGAGACCGGAGGCGCGTTCACTGAAGAGGGCGGCGCGTACACCTGGGTCCGGGACGCCTTCGGGCGGATGGCAGGAGCGGTAGCAGCGTTGCTGACCTGGGTGACCCAGCCGGTGTGGGTAGGTGGATCCATGGCGTTCCTGGCGACGGAGGCGTGGAACGTCAACCTCGCCCACATCTCCTCCGGGTCCTTCGCCGACTACGCGTTCAAATTGATCTTCGTGTGGATCACCGTTTTCGCCGCGATCATCAGCCTGCGCTACGGCAAGTGGATCCCGACCCTGGGCGCACTACTCAAGGTCGGTCTGCTGGTGCTTTTCATCGGCACAACCATCGCCTACGCGATCCAGCACGGCATCACCGACCTGTCGCTGTCGGACTTCTCGCCGACCTGGATCGGCTTCTTCGGTGCTGTGCCGATCCTGCTGTTCGCCTACCTGGGCTTCGAATCCGGCAACAGTGCCGCCGGTGAGGTGAAGAACCCGGCCCGCGACATCCCGTTCGGCATCCTGCGCTCCAGCGGGGTTGCCGCTGCGTGCTACCTGCTGCCGATCTTCGCGATCCTGGCGGTCGTGCCCAAGGACCAGATCAAGGGCATCAGCGGCTTCTTCGACGCGACCTCGACGGTCTTCTCGGTCTACGGTCCGGCGGCCGACCCTATGTTGAAGGCCTTGTCGGTCTGCCTGGTGCTGGTCCTGATGTCGCAGGGCGCCTCCTGGATGATCATCTCCGACCGCATGCAGGCCATCGCCGCAGCGGATGGCGCGTTCTTCGGTGGCTTCTTCGGTGTCTTCAACAAGCACCTGAGCACCCCGGTGCGGGTCAACTTCCTGTCCGGCGTCGTGGCGACCGTGTTCATGCTGGTGGCGATGCAGGTCAGCGGTGACGCGGGTGCCGTATTCGCGGTGGTGTTGACCATCTCAATCACCACCTTCCTGCTCAGCTACCTGCTGGTGATCCCCGCGGCCATCCGGTTGCGCACGTTGCTGCCGGACGTCCACCGACCGTTCCGCGTCCCGGTGTCCAACGCCGTCTTCACGGCCATGGGCACGCTGTGCTTCTTGTGGATCCTGCTCGGGTCCTGGGTGGCCATCTTCCCCGGCACGCTCGAAGCGCTGGTCGGGGCCGACTACCCCTTCTTTGACACGTGGGGCGTGCACCGTGGCACCTTCGAGCTGTTCACCATCGGCACTCTGGTCGTCCTGATGATCCTGTGCGCGGTGGGTTATGTGCGCGGTGCTCCCCTGCGGGCAAACCTCGCGGTGCCGGAGAGCGAGCCCGTTCCGGCCGTGGAGTGACGCGTCGCCCTCGGCCGACCGCCCCCGTGGTCGACTCTGGATACGTGTGGCGGGTTCCGAACGCTCGAAGCCGCCATCCTTATCCAAACCCAGGCCAAGTCCCCAAGGCTGATATCGTTTGAACTTCTGATATCGATGGGAGTTGCGATGGCTGCGATCACGATCCGCAACCTCTCCGATGAAACTCACCGGGCCCTCAAGGCCAGAGCTGCGGCCAATCACCGCAGCACCGAGGCCGAAGTCCGCGCGATCCTCGAGCAGGCTGCACACGGCGAGGCCGACGTCGGGCTCGGCACGCGTCTGCATGGCATCGCAGCGGCGGTCGGAGGCTTCGATCTCGACATCGAACGCAGCACCGTCGCCTCGGAGCCGATCGACTTCTCGTGATCGCCCTCGACACCAACGTCATCTCCGAGCTGATGCGACGCGAACCGGACGTGCGCGTCGTCAGCTGGGTAGATCAACAAGCGAGCGCAACCCTCTTCCTCACCTCGTTGACGCTCGCCGAGATCCGATTCGGGATCGCGGCACTTCCCGCGGGCCGGCGGCGCACCACACTCTCCACCACTTTCGAGGACGAGATCCGACCGCTCTTCGCTGACCGGGTGCTGGACTTCGACGAAGCAGCATCGCGCGAGTACGCCGCGTTGCAGGCGAACGCCCGCAAGAAGGGTTTGGCGATCGGCGATGCGGACGCCCTGATCGCCGCAACCGTCCGAGCCCATCGGTTCTTCATTGCGACCCCGGACGAAGCACCGTTCGAAGCCGCAGGTGTGCGGGTGATCAATCCGTTTGCGGCTGCGGAATGACCTTGGCCGACGTTACGGATCCCGGGTCTGGGAGTACTCCAGGAACCCGCGGATCGTGGCCTGCGCCCGTGGGCTGCTGCTGACGCTCAGATGCCCGCGCCGGGGGAAGATGCGCACCTGCGCGTCCGGGATCAACCGGGCCGTCTGCTCGAACTGCTGCACCGAGTAGAAGCGGTCACGTCCGCCGCCGACGATCAGCGTGGGCGCGGTGATCGCCCCGCGGCAGTGCGCCAGGTCGAATCCATCCTCGGCCCGCAGTGTCGCGATCAGGTCGGCGACATCCTGCGGGTCGCGCAGCAACCGTGGCCCCATGGTGCGCCCGAGCACCGAGGCAAGGACCTTGCCACCCGCGGGGGCCAGTCCGGTCGCGCTCATCGCCATGGCCGCCCGCACGTCGCCGGCTTCCAGCAACTGCGCGACCCGCGCCTGCAGCGCCTTGCCGTGCCCCTCAAGACGCGAGGCGGTGCTGATCAGTACCAATCGGCGTACGACGTCGGGATGGTCGGCCGCCAGTTGCTGCACGATACTGCCGCCCGTCGAGGTGCCGACCACGTCGACGGGCCCGCCCAGGCCGGCCCGGATCGCATCGGCGTACTCACCTGCCAGTTGACTCATCGTCAGGTCCGACGGCAGCCCGCGACGACGGTTCAACACCAGGAAGCGACGCCCGGTCACTGCCTTCAGGGCGGTGACGGCGCCCTGTACCAGGCTTCTACTGTCCACGCCGGTCTGCGGCCACAGGCCTGCCGCAACGACGGTCGGCGTGCCGTCCCCAATGACGGCGCAGGGCAGCGCACCCAACGCTTCTCTGGAAATCCTCACCGTTCGAGTCGACCACCCGGCGATGCCGTTCGCCCATGACAACTGTCAGCGCCTGCGGCTGCCGCCCGGACGCGGGCCGAACCCCGTGACGCCACCCGCACTCGCCGCGCATACTGTGCAGTAGGTCACATAACGCAGTGGGCCACCTAACGGCGGGAGCGGCATGAGCAACGAATCGTTCGACTACGTCATCGTGGGTGGCGGGAGTGCTGGCGCAGTCATCGCGGCCCGCCTCACCGAGGATCCAGCGGTCCGCGTCCTATTGCTGGAAGCCGGCCCGGAACCCGAGGCCGACGAGATCACCATCCCCGCGGCCTTCACGACCCTGTTCAAGACCAAGTGGGACTGGAACTACACCACCACTGCCCAGAAGCAGCTCGACGGCCGCCCGACGTACTGGCCGCGGATGAAAGCCCTCGGCGGCTGCTCGTCGATGAACGCGATGATCTACATGCGCGGCAACCATCTCGACTATGACACGTGGCGTGACGAATTCGGTTGTGCGGGTTGGGGATACGACGACATCCTGCCCTACTTCATCAAGGCCGAGAACAACCAGAGCATCCACGACAAGTACCACGGCAATGCGGGGCCGCTGTGGGTCGAGGACCGCCGCTACACCTTCCCCCTCACCGATGCGTGGGTCGAATCCGCTGTCGCCGCAGGCCTCAAGCGCAACGACGACTTCAACGGCGCCACGCAGGACGGCGCCGGGCGCTACCAGGTGACCTGCAAGAAGGGGAAGCGCTGGTCAACGTGGAAGGCCTACCTCGAACCGGTCCGCAAGCGCCCGAACCTGACGATCCGGACCGGGGCCCTCGCGACCCGTGTAGTGCTGGACGGCACCCGGGCCACCGGGGTCGGGTACCTGATCGGCAGGGACGAGCACACGGCGTACGCCGATCGCGAAGTGATCCTGTCCGGCGGCGCCGTGAATTCCCCCCAACTGCTCATGCTCTCGGGTATCGGTCCGGCAACCCACCTGCGGGAGTTGGACATTGACGTCGCGGTCGACCTTGCCGGCGTAGGCGCAAACCTGCACGATCACCCCGCCGTCCCCATCATCTGGCGCACCAAGGGCGCCGACGACCCGGCCGCCATGCAGAACATGGTCAACCTCGGCAAGGCGCTCGTCGGGGGTCGCGGTCCGCTGTCGTCGAACATCGGCGAGGGCGGCGGATTCTTCGCCAGCCGCGACGGCCTGCCCGCGCCTGACATCCAGATCCACACGGCCCCGACGTCGTTCTACAACAACGCGCTCAACGAGCCCACCATTCGCTCGGTGACGACGGCACCGACCCTGGTGAACGTCGCTAGTCGCGGGACGCTGCGGTTGCGCTCGAATGACCCGCGCTGGCACCCCACCGTGGACCCGGCCTACTACGACGACCAGACCGACCTCGACGCGATGCTCGCCGGTTGCCGACGCGCCATCGAGATTGCTCGCAGCGGGCCGTTCGCGAAGTACCTCGTCGCCCCGTCCAAGCCAGCCAGTAGCGACCCCACCGACGAAGAACTGATCGCCCACATCCGCACCTACACGCAGACGCTCTACCACCCGGTCGGCACCTGCTCCATGGGCGATGGCGAAGATGCCGTCGTCGATCCCGAACTGAAAGTCCGTGGCGTCGAAAACCTCCGTGTTGCAGACGCATCCGTGATGCCGATGGTCCCCCGCGGCAACACCAACGCACCCACCATCATGGTCGGCGAAAAGGCTGCCGACCTGATCCGCTCAGCTAAGGACGCCCGATGACCCTGACTGCCGATGCCCCCGTTCTCACCGACGACGAGCAGCCGAAGACCTTCGACAGCTACAACCCCACGACCGGTGAGGTCTACGCGACCTTCCCGATCGACGACGCGGACGCGGTGCAGGCCGCGGTGGACCGCGCCCGCAACGCCGCCGACTGGTGGGCGGGTCTGGGGTTCAAGGGCCGCGGGAAGTATCTGGACCAGTGGCGCGCGGTGCTGGCCCGGCGGCTGAACCAACTGGCCGACGTCGTCTATGCCGAGACCGGCAAGCCGCACGGCGACGCCGCCCTCGAGGTCGGGATGGCCATCGAGCATCTCGCGTGGGCGACCAAACACGCCAAGAAGGTACTGGGCAAGCATCACGTCTCCAGCGGCCTGGTGATGGTCAACCAGCGGGCCACGGTGGAGTACCTCCCGCGCGGTGTCGTCGGCGTGATCGGGCCGTGGAACTACCCGGTCTTCACCCCCATGGGCTCCATCGCCTACGCCCTGGCGGCCGGCAACACCGTGGTCTTCAAGCCCTCCGAGTTCAGTCCGGCGATCGGCACCTGGCTGGTCGACGCCTTCCACGAAGTACTGCCCGACCACGACGTGCTGCAGATCGTGCGTGGTTTCGGTGAGACCGGAAACGCGTTGTGTACCAGCGGTGTTGACAAGCTGGCCTTCACCGGCTCGACCCGGACCGGCAAGAAGGTCATGGCCGCTTGTGCCGAGACCCTGACCCCGGTGGTCATCGAGGCCGGTGGCAAGGACTCGATCATCGTCGACGCTGACGCCGATGTGGATAAGGCCGCCGAGGCCGCCGCGTGGGGTGCGTTCTGGAACGCCGGGCAGACCTGCATCGGCATCGAGCGTGCGTACGTGCACGAGAAGGTCTACGACCGCTTCGTCGACAAACTCGTCGAGGAGGCCAACGCCGTCAAGCCGGGCGTCAACTACGGGCCGATGACCATGCCCGCCCAGGTCGATGTCATCCGCAAACACATCGACGACGCGATCGCCCGTGGTGGCAAAGCACTCACCGGTGGCCAGGTCACGGACGGTTTCATCCCCGCCACGGTGCTGGTCGACGTACCCGAAGATGCTCTGGCCGTCACCGACGAGACGTTCGGTCCCACGATCACGGTCCGCAAGGTCGCTTCCGCCGATGAGGCGATCGAACTGACCAACGCCAGCGAATACGGCCTCGGCTCAGCGGTTTTCAGCAAGAAGAACGGCACCAAGATCGCCGACAAGGTGCGCTCGGGCATGACCGCCGTCAACGCCGTACTCGTCTATGCCGCCATCCCGTCGTTGCCCTTCGGCGGCGTGGGGCAGTCCGGCATCGGGCGCATCCACGGCGAGGACGGTCTGCGCGAGTTCGCCCAGCCGAAGTCGGTCGTGAAGCAACTGATGCCGGCGGCGCTCAACGTGACGTCCTTCGACCGAGGCGCCAACGAGGACAAACTCTGGGCGACGCTCATCCTCACGCTGCACGGGCGGGCCAACCAGTTCCTCAAGAAGCAGTAGCCCGCCGACCTACGGCGCCGGCCCGGCGATACCGTCGGAAGCGTGCCCATCGCCAACGTCAGCACCTCGATCCTGCGCTCGCCCCTGCACACGCCGTTCGTCACCGCGCTGCGACGGACGACCACCTCGGACTCCCTCGTCGTCACCATCACCGACGACGAGGGCAGGACGGGGTACGGCGAGGCGCCCCAGATCTGGCAGGTCACCGGGGCGTCCATCCCGGGGAGCCAGGCGTGCGTCGAGGAACTGCTGGCGCCGCTGCTGATCGGTCAGGACTCCCGGGCGTACGTCGACCTGATCCACCGCGTGCGCGGCGCCGTGGCGGGCAACGAGGCAGCGATCTGCGCTGTCGATGTCGCGCTGCATGACCTGGCCGCCCGCATCGCGGGGGTGCCGCTGGTGCAGCTGCTCGGCGGAAGTGCGCCGAGCGTCGTCGAGACCGACGTGACCCTGGCTGCGGGCACCGTCGACGAGTTGGCGTCTGCCGCGAAAAGTCGTGCAGCCGAGGGGTTCTCAGTGCTGAAAGCGAAGGTCGGCACCGGCACGGCGCAGCAGGACGTCGCCCGCGTCAAAGCCATCCGCGAAGCCGTTGGACCCGACGTCACGATCCGGCTGGACGCTAACCAGGGGTGGACACCCCGGGAAGCAGTTCGGGCGATCCGCGGGTTGGCGGACGCCGACCTGGGCATCGAGTTGGTCGAGCAGCCGGTGCACCGCCTCGACATCGAGGGGTTGGCGTGGGTCAGCGACCGCGTCGAGATCCCGATCCTGGCGGACGAGTCGGTCTTCAGCGTGCAAGATCTCGTCGCAGTGATCCGGCACCGCGCCGCCGACCTGGTCAACGTGAAGCTGGCCAAGTGCGGCGGCCTGCTCGCGGCCACCACCCTGCTGGAGCTGGCCCGGTCCGAAGGCATCGGCACCATGGTCGGTTGCATGATGGAATCCGAGATCGGGGTGGGGGCCGCGGCCAGTCTTGTCTCGGCGTACGGGACAAGCGTCGTCAGTGACCTGGACGCTCCCTGGTGGTTCGCGAGCAGCGCGATCAGCGGCGGAATGACGTTGCAGGGCAACCAGATACACCTACCCGAGGTCCCGGGCAGCGGACTGGATCTGGCCTGAGCCCGGCTACAGCTTGAAGCGCAGCAGCGCGGCCGCCGGTGTCTGCGCCGGCAGGTCGTCCGCCCGGACCGCAAGCACACCAGCATCGGCGCGCACGGCACGACGGATGACTTCGTCCACGACGCCGTAGTTCTCGGCAGTGTCGGTGTCCTCCAGGGTGATGGCGCCCAGCTCGTCGACGGTTCCGTTGACCACCGCGTCGATGTCGAAGGCGATGACCTCGATGGCTCCAGCGGTCGCCGCGCGGGCAATATCACTGAGATCGGTGAGCGCCCGGCCCTGCGATGCGTAGGTGTGGAAGCGGTCGGTGAAGTCCTGCACCTGCTCGGCGTAGATCTCATCCAGGATCGGCCGCGCGGCTTCGGCGAGCTGTTGATCGCTGAGCTCCTCCGGGTTGCCCTCGATCGAGCGCGGCGCGAGACCCGGGTAGCTGTTCACGGAGCGGTAGATGCCGTCCAGCGGCTGCGTCGTGGCCAGGATCAACGGGATGCCGGAACCGGTCAGCAGCGGGCGCAGCGCCTGGTCGACGCCGCGGGCGTACTGCCGCAGTCGCACCTTCTGACCTTCCGAACCCTGCAGGCGGCGGGACGGTGCACGGTCCTTGATCGAGGACTTCCCGACGTGCGACGCGGCGTCCGTCGGCAGGTCCGGCACCTTGATGGTCTCCGCAGCGGTGTCCGGCACGATCTCGACCAACCGGGCGGCGTTCTGCGACAGGGCCAACACGAAGGCGGTCTGCGCGAAGGTCACCGTGCGCAGCAGCGGCTTCAGCAGGAAGCGGTCGGAAACGTCGACGCGAGAGGGCAACTCGTTGGGCAACCGGAAGCTGGTGAGGTGATCGCCGTCGACGAAGACCGCGAGCGAACGGGCCTGGTAGATCCAGAAGGGCTCGTCGTCGATCAGGTCATCCAGCGCCTCGGTGATGAGCCCGAGCCGACCGCGCTCCAACTCGGTCTCCCGCAGGATCCCCAACGCTTCGTCGCGAGAGTTTCTCAACTCGATGCGCGCCTGGGCCGAGTCCGCGGCCAGCGTGCCGGTCGGGAGGTAGATCGACACGCACCCGGGTGCTTGCACCTCGGCGAGCTGGCGGATCTCGGCAACGGACGGAATATCAACGTGCAACATCACTGCTCCTCGGACAAGCGCCGCATCGGTGCGAACGCCGCTAACTCAATTTTCGCACGTGCGGCCTGGCCACACGTCTGGACCTCCTAGCGTGAGACGGGGACCATAGGCTGTGCGAAGGAGGTCGGCATGGACTACGGACACGAGCTGAAGTTCGGGTTGTTTCCCACCCCGGATGCCGCCGACGCTCAGCGCGTCCTGGACCTGGCGCTGCTCGCCGAGGACGTGGGTCTCGATCTGGTCAGCGTGCAGGACCATCCGTACTCACCGATGCTCGACGCCTGGACGCTGCTGTCGGTGATCGCCGCTCGCACCCAGCGCGTGCACGTGTCACCGAACGTCGCGAACCTGCCGTTGCGCCCGCCCGTGGTGCTGGCGCGCGCCGCGGCCACGCTGGACAACCTGTCCGGGGGCCGGGTCGAGCTGGGCCTGGGGGCAGGCGGTTTCCAGGACGCGATCAAGGCAGCGGGCGGACCCAGTCTGACGGCGAAGGAGTCGGTCGATGCCCTGGTCGAAGGCATCGAGGTCATCCGGGGTATCTGGGGTCCGGTGGGCGGTCACGCAGTCCAACATCCGGGAACGCACTACGACGTCAGAGGGATCCGACCCGGACCGGCGCCGGCCCACCGCATCGGCATCTGGATCGGTGCCTATAAACCCCGCATGTTGCGCATTACCGGCCAGTTGGCGGACGGCTGGCTGCCGAGTTCGGCGTACGCCGCGCCGGACGTTCTCGACGACCTGAACCTGGCCATCGACGAGGCTGCCGTCGCCGCCGGACGATCCCCGTCCGACATCACCCGTCTCTACAACATCATGGGCCGCTTCGGCGGCCGGGACGGCTTTCCGACGGGCGAGGCCGGCGAATGGATCGAGCAACTGGCCGAGCTCACCCTCGACAGCGGTATGTCCACCTACATCCTGGCCTCCGATGACCCCGACACGATCCGCCGTTTCGCCGGTGAAGTGGCGCCGGCTGTGCGGGAACTGGTTGCAGCAGAACGCTCTTCGTCCCGGGAGGAGCCGCTGCCGTTGGGAGCACCGGTCGACGGGCTCCCACCCGCGCCGCGCGCCAAGGTGACGATCGAGGCATCGCCGCTGACCGTCGTACCCACACCGGATCCGGGGACACGCCGGTCGGAAGAGCAGCCGTGGGACGAGACCACGCGGCCGCACGGACCAGCACCCGACCCGACCCGGCTCTACACCCCGCACGAGCAAGCCAGTGGCCAGCATCTGGTCGACGTCCACGACCAGTTGCGGCAGGAGTTGGAGCAGCTGCGCGGGATCGTCGACCAGGTGATCGCCGGACAACTCGGAGTCGCTGAAGCACGCTCTGCCATCAACGAATCCACCATGCGGCAGAACAACTGGACCGCCGGTGTCTACTGCGCGCAGTACTGCCGGGTCGTCACCACGCACCACACGATCGAGGACGTCAGCGTCTTCCCGCACCTTCGCTCGGCCCAGCCGTCGCTGGCCCCGGTGATCGACCGGCTCGAAGAGGAACACCAGGTGATCCACGGTGTGCTCGACGGAGTCGACCAGGCGCTCGTCGCGTTCGTGAGCGAGCCCGACGGCCCGGACCGGTTGCAGGCCGCGCTGGACCTACTGAGCGACACCCTGCTTTCCCATTTGTCCTATGAGGAGCAGGAACTGGTCGAGCCGTTGGCCCGACTCGGGTTCTCGTGACGGATGCGCCGACTGCTGACCGCAGCGGCAGCTCTGGCCTTCTTCGTCACCAGCCCGGGCTATCCGCCACCGGGTGCCACGCAACTCGCCGCGCTGCCTGCGGTGCAGCCCAGCAACGAATCCGACTGCAGCAACGTTGTGTTCATGACCGACGGCTATCGCGCGGCAACCACCGGCGCCTCCTTTGCGGCCGTACCAGCCCGCGCCGGCTGGCATACCGAACTCATCCGGTACGATGATTCCATCATTGGCGTGATCCAGCCACACACGCTGGACTGGACCGTCGATCACGCCGTGCCGGTCGTCGTGCAGCGGGTGCGGTCCTTCCACGCGGCGTGTCCACAGGCGCACATCACCCTGCTGGGGTACTCGTTCGGGGCGCTCATCGCTGGTGACGCCGCAGAGGAGCTCGCCCACTCCGACGACGTCCCGCACCGGCGACTCAACGTGGTGCTCTTCGGCGATCCACGACGCCCGCTGTCCCGTAAGGGGATTGAAGGCTGGGCCGGTGGCTACCTGACCGTCATGGCGTCGACGCCCGGGATCACCGCATCCGCGCCCCGCGACTTCGGCGACCTTCAGGTATCGGAGAACTGCAACCAGAACGACGTCATCTGCAACGCCGCGAACCCGTTGACCAACCCGGCAGCGTTCCGCGCCGAGGTCGACGGCTACCTGCACGGAGCGCACTACTACCCGATGGATCCATGGCGAGATGCGGCTGCGGGCGACCACTACGTTGCCGCCACCTCACCGCTGAGCTACGGCGCGCCGATCGCGGACCTGCCGACTCCGCGCGAACTGACCCAACCCGCTGGTATCGACGTCGCTGGCATTCTGGAATGGCCGCTGAGCTACGTGGTGAACCGACTGGACTGGAGCGAGGGCCTCAACCGGTTCGGGCTACCCGGCGACGCGCTCATCCATGAGTTCATCGGCTGGTCAGAGCGCGCCGGCGTGCAACTCTAGTGGGCTACGCGCAAAGCGCACCAGGTCCGCTAGACGGGCGCCGGATAGCGTCCCGCCCAGGGCGCAGCCTCCTCCAATTGCGCTGCGAGAGCGAGCAATCCGGTGTCCTCCCCGAGCCGCCCGACGAATTGCACGCCAAGCGGCACCCCCGCAGGTGTCCAGTGCAACGGCACACTGATCGCCGGGCGTCCGGTCATGTTCGCCAGCTGGGTGTACGGCACCCAACCCAGCGCCTGCTCGACCAGGTCATCAGCAATCCCGCTGAGCGCCAGCAGTTTTCCGGCCCTGGCCTTCGCGACAACCCGCGATCCGACCTGGAGTGCGGTCGGTGTGTCCGTCTCACCGACCATCAGCGGCACCTTGGCCAGGGTGGGGGTCAGCAACAGGTCGTAGCTGTCCTGGTAGTCGACCAGCGACTTCGTGAATTCGTGGATCCGCTCCATGGCCATGAAGACCGGCCCGATGCCGTTGGCGCGGCCCAGTTCCGCAACCGCAAGGGTGTCCGGTTCGAAGTCGGAATCTTTGGCCCCGAAGAGCTCCTTGATCCGGGTGACCTGGCCGTAGAGCTGCGCGAACCAGATGGTGAGGAAGTCGCGGGATAGTTGCGCATCGTCGTACGGCGGCTCGACCTCCTCGACGTGGTGGCCGAGATCGGTGAGCAGCTTTGCGGTCTCTTCGACCGCCTCGATCGCGTCGGGGTCCGGTGATGGATTGATCGCCGATTTCGTGGAGTAGCCGATGCGCAGCCCGGTGGGTGGAGTCTGGATCGCCGCACTGAACGACATTGCGGGCTGGACGATCTGGGCTCCTTCGTACTTGTTCGGTCCGACGATGGCGTCCAGGAATCCGGCGGTGTCCCGCACCGTCCGCGAGACCACGCCCTGGGTGACCCAGCCCAGCAGCGGGTCGCCCTCCACCGGACCGAACGGGGTCAGCCCGCGACTGGTTTTGAGACCGACCAATCCGCAGCAGGCAGCGGGGATGCGGATCGAGCCACCGCCGTCATTGGCACCGGCCGCCGGCACGATTCCCGCCGCAACAGCTGACGCAGAGCCACCGGATGAGCCTCCCGGCGTGCGGTCGAGATCCCACGGATTGCGGCACGGACCCCACAGCGCGGGCTCCGTGATGCCTTTGGAACCCAGCTCGGGCGTGTTGGTCTTACCGAAGATCACGACCCCTGCATCGAGGAACTTCTGCACGACCGCGGAGTGCTCGGTCGCAGTGGCGTTCCGCATGGCAGCGGTGCCATGGCTGGTGGGCAGACCACCGAACTCCTGCAGAAGGTCCTTGATCAGGAAGGGAACTCCCGCGAACGGGCCGGTGAGCGGTTCATTCACCCGACGTTCGGCGACCGCGTCCATCCGGCGCACGATGGCGTTCAGTTTCGGGTTGACCTGGTCGGCGCGTTGCTGTGCCAGGGCCAGCAGTTCGGCGGCGCTCACCTCACCATCGGCGACCTTCGCGGCCAGGCTCGTCGCGTCGTACGTCAGGTATTCGTGCAGTTCCACTCGGGCAGACTACGTGGTCATCGTGTGACGCGAGCCACATACTGGGGGCATGCCGCTCGACACCGCACCCGCGTGGACGTTCCGGAACCACTGGATGAGTCACGTGGGGCGACACGCCCAGATGCAACCGCACGGTACGGCGTTGCGTTACCAGGGCGTGGACACCACCTGGGCGGACCTGGACCAGCGGTCCCGTCGACTCGCCGCCGGGCTGCGCACACTCGGCGTGCGATCCGGGGACCGGGTGGCGCTGCTGTGCCTGAACCATCCTCAGTTCGTCGAGATCCTCCTGGCGGCGAACCATCTCGGGGCGATCGCCGTCCCGTTGAACTTCCGGCTCACCTCCCCGGAGGTCGCCTACGTCCTGCAGGACAGCGGCGCGCAGGTCATCTTCGTGGATCCGCCTCTGGCGCCGGTGCTTTCGGAAGCTGGCGACCTGACCGTGGTCGAGGTGGGCTCATCGACGTACGCCGATCTGCTGGGTGAGCCGATCGAGCCCGGCGACGTGCCGGAGTCGGCGACCGCCCTGTTGATGTACACCTCGGGCACGACCGGTCGACCCAAGGGCGCAATGCTGTCGCACGCGAATCTGGCGGTGCAGTCGATGACCTGCATCCGGGCGATGGAGACCTTCGACGAGTCGGACATCGGCTTCATGACCGCACCTTTCTTCCACATCGCGGGACTCGGGTCGCTGGCACCCAACCTGCTCCTCGGCGTACCCACAGTCATCCATCCGCTCGGCGCGTTCGATCCCGCGGCAGTCCTCGACGCCTACGAACGCGAAGGCGCCACAGTCGTTTTCAACGTTCCCCAGCAGTGGCAACTCCTGTGCGCCGAGCAGGCGGCCCGGCCGCGCACCTTGAAGCTGCGGGTGCTGACCTGGGGTGCCGCGCCGGCATCGGATGCGCTGCTACGGCAGATGGGTGCCACCTTCGACGGGCTGATCGTGGCGGTCTTCGGACAGACGGAGACCTCACCGATCACCTGCGTGCTGCGCGGCGAGGAGTCACTGCGCAAACTCGGCTCGGTCGGGCGGCCGATCCCGACCATCCAGTACCGCGTGGTCGACGCTGCGATGGCGGACGTCCCGGTGGGCACGGTCGGGGAGATCGTCTACCGCGGCCCGCAGGTGATGCAGGGCTATTGGAACAAACCTGCTGAAACCGCAGCGGCGTTCGCCGGTGGCTGGTTCCACTCCGGCGACCTGGTCAAGCAGGACGAGGAGGGTTTCGTCTGGGTGGTGGACCGCAAGAAGGACATGATCATTTCCGGCGGCGAGAACATCTATTGCGCCGAGGTCGAGAACGCGATCGCCGATCACCCGGCCGTGCTCGAGGTCGCCGTGATCGGCCGGCCGGATCCGCAGTGGGGTGAGGTGCCGGTCGCGCACGTGTCCTTGCGTCCGGAGTCGAAGTTGACGTTGAAGGAGTTGACCGGGTTCCTCGGCGACCGGTTGGCGTCGTACAAACGGCCCAAAGAGTTGGTGATACTGCCCGCACTGCCGCGCAACGCCAGCGGCAAGATCCTCAAAACGACGCTGCGCCAGCAGGATTCACCTTAAAGGTCGGTGTCCCAGCGCTGGCTGTAGCGGCGCAGCGCCTGCAACTCGGCAATGCCGGAGATCGTCTCGGAACTCAGCAGGCCACCGATGCCACGCAGCCCGGCATCGACCGCTGCTCGAGCGTCCTCGGACGGGGTCGTGGATGAACCTTCGGGTACGACATCGCGCAGATCCGGCGGGATCTCATCCAGCAATCGGTAACTATCCGAAACCGTTTGCGCGGCCTGACGTGCAGTCTCCTGGTCCAACACCGGCAGGTCTGGAACGACATCGGCGAAGACCAGCAGGTCTGCACCATCGGCTGGCCTTCCGTGTGCCGACAGGACGTCGGCGGTCGCGCGCAACAACTCCTGCACATGCCCGACAGGCGCGTCGGGACTGCGGCGGGTCGCCCGCTGCCGCTCGATCTCGCGATGAAGGTCCCGGCTCGCGCGGCAGAATTTGCCGTCCCGCAGGGCCACCAGTGCCTGTTTCGCCCATGCGGCATCCCGCGGACTGCCCAGGGCCGCGACCGCGGCGGGGATGTAGTCGGCGTCAGGGCAGATATGGAACCGGGGATTGTCACGGATCCAGTGCGACACGTGGAACGCTAATCCTGCGAGGCCGGCGACGGCGATCACAAAGATCAGGAGCATGGCGACGGGGGGCTTCGGATCGTCGCCCGCCGTGAGGCGGAAACCGCCGAACGCCAGGAACGTTCCCGCCATCGCCACGTAGTCCAGCGCGCCGTTCTGGAGCCATCCAGCGACAGCCGGCACGCGGCGTACGTCGGGACACACCACAAACTGGTGCGCGGGCCCGTCCTCCTGCTGGATCGTCAGTGCGACCCCGCGATCCACCGCCACCGCATCGAAACGGGTGATGTCACCGGATCGCCACCGGCCGGACAACGCCCGGCTGGGCTCCGGATCACGACCCGACTGCGACACCCGGGAGACCCGCTTGTCCAGCCGGCTGTCTCGCCCGTCACCCGAGGTTGGACTCATCCCAGCGCCTGCTGTAGTTGCGCAACTCCTTCAGGCCGGCGGCCCCCGCGTCCGTGTTGCGATCGACGATGTCATCGACGGCCCGCATCGCGGCGTCGACCGCGACGTGCGCATCCTCGCTCGGAGCCGATCCCCCGTCCTGGGCTACGGCACGACGATCTGGCGCAATCTCGTCGAGCAGCCGGTAACTGTCCACGATGGTCTGCGCAGCCTGTCGCGCCGTCTCTTGATCCAATACCGGCAGGCGCGGCACGACGTCCGCCAGACCGTGCAGTTCGCGCGCGTCATCGTCCTCATCGTGCTCGCGCAGCGCTGCGGCAGCGGCAGACACCAGCTCGACGATCACCTGTACTGGATCGACGGCGGCCACCGCCGACGGCGGATCGGCCATCATCTGGTGCAGCAGCGTGCTGCCGGCGCAGAAGTTGCGATCGCGAAGCGCGTTCACGGCCTGGGTCGCCCACGCCGTGTCCCGTGGATCACCGGCAACGGCGAGCGCATCGGGCAGGGCCGCCGAGTGGGAACACCGTTGGTAGCGGGTAGCGGCTCCGGACCAGAAGTAGAGCCGCGTGAACGCGAGCGCCACGACGAGGAACAGGAGAACCAGTGGTGGCCCGAGTTCTTCCGCGATGACCGGAGGCTGTTCGACGCCGTTGTCGTCAGGCAGCGGAATGGTCGCAAAGAGCGATATCGCTGCGAGCCCGAGCGATCCGAAGATGACGTATTTGCTGCTGAACGCGTAGAAGTCGCCACGGGTCACGGCCGGGCTGTGGTCGTACCGATAAAGCCAGTAGCGTGGTTCGGGTCCGCGCTCCTGGCGCACGGTGACCTCGACATCGGGCCCTACCTCCCGCGCCGCGAACTTGACCACCGCGCCGTCCATCTTGCGGCCGAGATAACTGCGCGCAGGCCACACGACGTCGTCGTCGATCGGTCCACGTCTCATGCTGCTCCCCCTCCGCAGACTCACATCGTAGGCGGGACGGCCCTCACAGGGGAGCAGATACCGTGGAGCCATGCCCGGCGAAGAGCTGACGATCGACGGACTCGACCCGCGGTACGACGCGCGCCGGCCGACCGTCGAGGACGTACCCGCCGTGATCGCCCTGCTCCAGGCGCACCAGGTCGCCGCTCACGGCTCGGCCAGCGTGGACCCGGACATGGTCGAAGCCAACCTCGTGGGGTACGGATCCTGGACCCGACGGCAGGCGCTGGTCTTCGACGCGGACACTCTGCTGGCGTGGTTGTCGGTGCACGACCGCGCGGCCGGTCGCAGCATGGTCGAGGTCACCGTGAGCCCGGACGCCCCCGCCGCGGGGGCTATCGCCGCAGCCCTCTTCGGCTGCGCCGAACGCCTCGCCCGCGAGATCGCCCACGCCCGCGAACTGCACAGCACACTGCTGGATTCCGGCGCCTACGAGACCGACAAGCGACAGCAGCAGTGGCTGGCCGACTACGGCTTCGAGAAGGTCCGGACCTGGTTGCAGATGAGCCGCCCGGTCACCGCGGCGGACGCGACCGATGTACCGCCACCGCGCGAGGGCGTGACGGTCCGCCTCGTGCGCCAGCACCCCGACGGGCTGCCCGTTGCCGAGGACCTCCAAGCGGTGCACCGCGTGTTGGAGGAGTCCTTCCAGGACCACTTCAGCTCCTACCGCGAGAGCTTCCCGGAGTTCATCATGCGGCTGCGCGAGGATCCCGGGCACCGTTGGGACCACTGGTGGTTGGCGACCGTCGAGGTCGACGGCGAGGAGTTGCCCGCCGGCGCCGTGGTCACCACCGTGCTGCCGGAGGACGCGGATGGATTCGAGGGCACGTACGTCGATTACATCGGTGTACATCGACGCGCTCGTGGCCGTGGGGTCGCCAAATCCCTTCTCAACACGGTCATTTCAGAGAGCGCGAGACGCGGCCGGAACCGGGTCGGTCTTGAGGTCGACGCCGATTCGCCGACCGGAGCCGACGGCCTCTACACCTCGATGGGCTGGGTCACCAGCTACCGCACGCAGTCCTGGCATCTGGACATCGACCTGCGCTGAGCGGCCAGCGCTACGCGGTCCGCGCCGAGCGATCAGCGCTCATCAGCGGCGGGCGCGGCGGGTCTGCTCCCGTAGCTGCTCCACCTGCTCGACCAGGGCAGCGGTCTCCTTCTTCCGCGACCCCGGCGGGTACTGCGCCGGCTGCCGGCAGATCCGGTCGAGGCGCTGCGCATCGTGGGCGAGGCTGACTTCCTGCCCAGCGGTCAGCCACTCCCGGGACCGGGTGAGCGCCGCAGCAACGTCACGATCACCGGTCCGACCCAGCGTCAGGATCACTTCACACAGCCAATCGGGTTGGTAATCGGCAAGATTCGCGGTTTCCGGTCGCTGGGTGTTCATCGTAGCGACCAACGCCTCACGCAGGCGGAACATCGCCTCCTGCACCCGGCCATCGCCCCACGACAGCTGCTGTTGCCGGCACGCCGTCATCACGTCCTGCGCCCGGTCCACGACCGCCTCCTGCTCGCTGCGAGTGGTGGCAGAGGTCCAGGCCTGCAGTTGCCTGGCGTCGAACGGTCGGCCGGTGCGGGCCAACTCACGGGCCGCCGCGATGAGCTGCGAGTGCCGGTAGCCGGTGACCACGACAGGCCCGGTCCGCACCTTCTCCTCGGGCAGCAGGTGCACCACCTCGGAGGTCTGGTGTGGATCCAGATCCAACGGATCCTGCTGCGACCAATGGGATTTCGCGTACTTCTCCAACGCGCGCAACGTGGTCGTATCAGTGACGAAGCTGGCGGCTTCGGCCTCCTGCAGCACACCCTGAGCCGCCTGCACGATGCTGGCGAACCGCTGCTCCGGAGTCACTCCGTCGTCGTCGGCGGTCCGACGTAGGTATCCGGGGATGACCCGTAGTGCCTGGTGTCCCTGCACGATCGCCGCCGCCGCAGCCTGGGTCCGCGCCTGCTGCTGGATGCCCAGGAACGACTGTCGTCGCCCCACCCGGGCGGGCAACTCCGGGTCGGTGCCATCGACTGCCGTGCTCAAGACGTCACGGGCCTCGGCGAACACATCGCCGCCGCCGGCCTCGTCAGGCCGCGATCGGCGTACGTCGGATCCACGCGCCAGCCACCAGGTCAGCGCGACCACCAACGCCGTCCACCCGACGAACAGAGCCCACATCCCGCAAACCCCCTTGAGTAGACCCATCTTCCACCGCTCACCGCCGGCAACGTCCCAAAGGGGAGGTGACCGGCGCCGCAGGCTGCCCATAGGTTGAGTGCCCTGTCGTCGCATCGAGGAGAAGCCGTGTCTGATCTGCAGGTCGTAGCCACCATTCCCGCCAAACCGGAGGCCGCCGACGCGATCCGCGGCGCTCTGAGCACGCTGGTCGAACAGACCCGGCAAGAGGACGGTTGCCTGTCCTACGAGCTGTTCGAGTCGGCCTCCGCGCCGCACACGTTCGTCACCGTCGAGCGCTGGCGCGATCAGGCTGCGCTCGATGAGCACATGCGCTCCCCGCATCTGGCCGAAGCCTTCGCCGCGGCCGACGGTGCACTCGCTGGGGACGTCGCTATCCACCCGCTGGTCCCCGTCACGGATTGACCGCGCGACGCCGCGCCACGGCGTAGGTTCGGACCATGCGCTCGGACACCCTCACCCTGACCGCCACCGACGGCACCCAGATCCACACCTACCGCTGGCTGCCGGACGGAGAGCCCACCGCGATCGTGCAGATCGCGCACGGCATGGCCGAACACGCCGGTCGTTACGAGAGATTCGCGCAAGCGCTCACCGACCACGGATATGCGGTGTACGCCGAGGATCACCGTGGTCACGGCGTCACCTCCGAGACGACCGGTGTGGGGTACCTCGCGGACGGTGATGGTTTCGACACCGTCGCCGAGGACTTCGTGACGGTGTTCGACAAGGCGAGCGATGAGTTCCCCGGCCTGCCCCGCGTGCTGTTCGGGCACAGCATGGGCTCGATGCTGTCGCGGCACTTCGCGACCAAGCACAGCGATGACATCAGCGCACTGATCGTGTCCGGCACGGCCGGTGACCCGGGTTTCATGGGCAAAGCGGGCAAGGTCGTCGCAACCGCCGAGTCCAAGATCCGCGGCAAGCGCACGCCGAGTCCGCTGATGAACAAACTGGTCTTCGGCGAATACAACAAGGCGTTCAAGCCGGCGCGCACCGACTTCGACTGGCTCTCGCGCGACGAGGCCGAGGTGGACGCCTACATCGCGGATCCGCACTGCGGCAAGGTCTTCAGCTCCGGCTTCTACGTCGACCTGCTCTCCGGGCTGGAGCGGATCAACTCCGAGGAGCACGTCTCGACCGTGCGCCCCGATCTGCCGATCCTGCTGATCGCCGGCGACAACGACCCGGTCGGTGCGAACGGCAAGGGGGTCGAGGCGGTCGGCGCGCAGTACGAGAAGGTCGGCGTCACCGACGTGACCGTCATCCTCTACCCCGGCGCCCGTCACGAACTGCTCAACGAGACCAACCGGGACGAGGTCACCGAAGGCATCCTCAGCTGGTTGGAGCAGCACCTTCCGCAGTAGCCACGTCTGACTCGTGGGCAGCGGCCCGCCGCAACTCGTCCAGTTCTTCCTCGGACTCCGGCAGGAACACGCTCAGGTGCTCCTCATCGGCCAGCAGCTTGGTGCCCAGGAAGGTCAGCGCGATACCGGCGATGGCCCAGACCAGGATCGTGAGCAGGAACGGCCACACGCCAGCGCCGTCGAAGTAGACGACGCGTCGGATCGCCTCCGTGGCAGCGCCATTGGGTAGCCAGTCGCCGATGACCCGCCAGAACGTGGGCAACACATCGGTCTGGTAGGCACCGCCCGCGCTGGGGTTGCCCAGCACTACGAAGAGCAGCACCGAGACACCGATGCCCAGCACTCCCAGGAACGATTGGAACGCGACGGTCACTGAGCTCGCGGCGTACGACACGAGCGTCCCGATCCCGACCAGAGCCCAGAAGTGCCCGGTGATCGCACCCAACCCCTGGTCGACGACCAGTGCGCCGCCCAGGCCGGACAGGAAGGCATAGGGCAGCAGGCCGAGCACTCGCGCGGTGGCGCGGGTCAGGTTGTGTGCCCGCGTGCCCTTGGCGACGCCGAGCAGCGAGGCAACCAAGTAGCCGCCAACCATCCAGCCGATCGCCAGGTAGAACCCGGACAGGCCGCGCCCGTCGCCCGATTGCAGAGGTACGACGTCCACGGACTTGACCGTGCGCTGCTGGGTCGCGGTCGCCTGGGTGAAGAGGGCTTCCATGCTGGTGACGACCGAGGTGCCACCGCCGCCGGCCACGAGCAGGGTGTCCTGCGTGCCCGAGGGGTTGATCACGAAGGCTGCACTGACGTCGACGTCCTTGATCTCCTGCCGAGCGGCAGCCTCACTGGCGACGACGTGCGCCTTGACCGGGGAGCCGTCGATGCCGTTGAGCTTGGCGACGGTCTGATCGCCGATCTGCTGGGTGGGAGCAACCACCGCCACCGGCACATTCTTCGGCTTCGGCTCGTGGAACGCGCCGACGTAGGACCAGATGAAGGCGACCTGCAACAGCAGCACGCCGATCATGAGGACGACGGTGCGGGCATCGATGGAATTACGCAGTTCCTGCCCGAAGGTGGGCGCAGCGTGTTTGGGATCGCGGGGCATACATCTTCCTACGGCCGAGAGTCAGGCGGGCGCAAGAGCACCCCTACGTGAACAAAACACTACACCTGTAGAAAGATAGCTCGCCAACCCAGCGTGCGTGCGTCTGCTCACACGGTCAGCCCGGCGATCGGCGTACCGCGCTCGCGTGGCGCGTGCGGCGGCCAGGTTCCAGGAGAGATCCAGGATCCGGGAGGCCGCCACCGCAGAAACTGTCTCCCCGATCCTGAATAGCTCCCAGATCCGCGGGCGCCGGCGTGCGGCCACTCCCAAAGAGCCCCAACGCAAGAACCCCGGTCCATGTGGACCGGGGTTCTGCTCATCTGTGCGCGAGGGGGGAGTTGAACCCCCACGCCCTTTCGGGCACACGGACCTGAACCGTGCGCGTCTGCCTATTCCGCCACTCGCGCGAGTGCCGGTCCAGTGTGCCTGTTCACCGGCCGTTTCACCAAACCGAGCCACGACCAGCCCGGTCCAGCGCGGCTCGCAGATCGCCACACCTGCCGCAGTTACCATGATCCTGCCCTGCGCCGACGTTCAGGGCAGCGCTGCGCGCCACCGCGCGGCACCGACCGGGAGGCCAGAGATGGGTGTGTTCGAGAAGCTGGAGAAGCGGCTCGATAAGAGCGTGAACTCTGCCTTCGCCCGGGCGTTCCGCTCCACGGTGCAGCCGGTCGAGATCGCCAGCGCCATCCGCGGGGCGATGGACGACACCGCTTCACGCACTAAGCGCGGCCAACAGCCCGTGGTGCCCAACGTCTTCACCGTCTACCTGTCCACCGAGGACCACGCCGAGCTGACCAAGGACGAGAAGGGCCTCGCCGACCAGCTCATCGCAGCGACTGCTGAACACGCCGACACCCAGCGGTACGCCGCGCGCGGGCCCTGGGCGGTGACCTTCGAGTTGGACGACACGCTGGAGACCGGTGTCTTCCGGCTCCGCCCGTCGATCGCCAAGGACCCCGCCGCGATGAACGAGCCAGCCCCGCAACAGCCGGACCACCACCAGGACCAGGACGTCCTGCCATCCGACGAACCCTTCAACGTCCAGCCGGCCGGGAGCGCTCAACCCGCAGGTCTGGGCGCGGCGTACGCGCAATGGCAGACCCCGCAGACGTTCGACGAGCGGATCGAGGACCAGTCCCCGTTCAACGCCCCGCAGTACGACGAGCCGGACTTCAACGCCAGCACCTGGCAGGACCAGGTTGATGAGCGCGACCCCTATGCCGCGGCGCCCCGGCAGTTCCAGGCCCGTCCCTACCTGATCATCCAGGGCGAGCGCTACGAACTCGCGGGCGCCATCACGGTCCTCGGCCGTGACGAGGAGGCCGACATCATCATCGCCGATCCGGGTATCTCCCGGCGGCACAGTGAGATCCGGGTGACCAACGACGGCCCGCACAAGGTCGCATCGGTGCGCGATCTGGGCTCGACCAACGGCACCTACGTGAACGGTGACCAGATCGACTCGGCCCGGTTGCGCAACGGCGACCGGATCACCATCGGGCGCACCAGCCTGACGTACGGCGACGGGTCCCGCCGGTGAGCGGGCAACCGCACCGCGGGGGTCACCGCAGTAGAGGTGCTGCATGAGCGAACTGACCATCACGCTGATCCGGTTCGGCGTGCTGATCGCCATCTGGGCCTTCGTTATCGCCATCGCTCTCGTCCTGCGCAACGACCTCTACGGCACCCGCGTCGTGACCCGCGGTGCGTCAGCGGCGAGCGCCGTCCCTCGTGAGCGGGCGCAACGCCGCAAGCGGGCCAGCGGGCCGACCCACCTGACGGTGACGGACGGATCCATGCGCGGCAGCCGGATCCCCTTGGGAGACACGCCCATTCTGATCGGCCGCAACCCCGAGTGCAGCTTGGTCCTCAGTGACGATTTTGCCAGCGGCCGGCACACCCGCATCTACCGCGACGGCCTGCAGTGGTACGCCGATGACCTGGGCTCCACGAACGGCACCTTCGTCGACGACCGGCGGATCAGCGAGCACGCCGCGCTCAAAGAAGGCAGTGAGATCCGGATCGGGCAGACCGTCCTCGAGGTGCGATGAGCATCGCCCTGCGGTACGCCGCCCGGTCTGATCTGGGTCTGGGCTCCAAGTCACGCAACGAGGACTCCGCCTACGCCAGCCCGGATCTGCTGATCCTCGCCGACGGGATGGGTGGCCACGCCGCTGGTGATGTGGCCAGCTCGACGGTGGTGGCGCACCTGCTGGAGCTGGACGATGACTCCCACGGCGCCGATGACGTACTGCGCGACCTCGGCGACGCCGTTGCCGGCGCCAACGCCCGGCTGACCGACTACATGACCGCCAACGCCGACCTGGACGGTATGGGCACCACGCTGATCGCGCTGGTGCGGTCCGGAGACATGCTCGCCCTGGCCAACATCGGCGACAGCCGCGCCTATCTCCTGCGAGACGGGACCTTCACCCAGATCACCAAGGACCACTCCTTCGTCCAGTCGTTGCTCGACGAGGGACGCATCACCGCCGACCAGGCCGTGCATCATCCGCAGCGCTCGTTGGTCACCCGTGTCCTCACCGGCCGCCCGGACGACGAACCAGATCTCTCGCTGCGCGAAGCCATGGTCGGCGATCGCTACCTACTGTGCTCCGACGGGTTGTCCGACTACGTCGCCGGGAGCACGATCGAGGAGATCATCCGCACCGCCGACACCGTCGAAGAGGCTGCCGAGCGCCTCATCGAGATCGCGTTGCGTGCTTCCACCCGCGACAACGTGACGGTCGTCGTCGCGGATGTCGTCGCCGGTGACGATGACTCCGCGACCCAGGACCCCACCGTGGTCGGGGCGGCCGCGACGCGCACGGCCGGCGATCCAGACGCACCCGAACCCCGCACGCCGGCCGAGAAGGCGGCGGCACTGCGCCGCTCGCTGTCCGAACCACTTCCGGAGCAGGACAACACTGCCGAAGAACTCGAGCTCGCCGAGCAGTCCCGCCGACCCCGCTGGTTGCGCTGGAGCGCGATCGGGGCGGTGGTCGCGGCCGTTATCGGGCTGGCCGCCTACTTCGGTTGGGCCTGGACGCAACAGCAGTACTACGTGGGGTCTGCGGACGGCAATGTGGCCATCTACCAGGGGGTTTCGCAGAACATCGGCCCGATCCGGCTGCACTCGGTCAAGGAGCGCACGGATATCGCGCTGACCGACCTGCCCAGCGCCTACCGCCAGCAGGTCTCGGACACGATGTTCGCCTCCTCCGCCCAGGACGCCGAGCAGATCGTCACCAATCTGCGGGTCCAGGCCGCCGCCTGTCAGTCGAACCCGCTGGGGTGCAGCTGATGAGCATCGTCACCGCCGCCGCACCACGTACCCGGCGCAACACCGAGCTGCTCCTGCTGATCTTCGCGATCGCCATCGTGCTGTTGTGCTACACCAACGTCGGGCTGGCGATCGACGGCACCGTGCCGGCCGACCTGGTCACCCTGGGGGTGGGCTTCGCCGCCCTCACCCTGGCCTTCCATCTGGTCCTGCGGTGGCGCGCGCCGTACGCCGATCCCGTCCTTCTCCCGCTTGTCACCCTGCTGAACGGGCTGGGTGTGGTGATGATCCACCGGATCGACCTGGCGATGGGGCGCAGCATCGGTGACGGCGCGGCGCTGCGGCAGTTGATGTGGAGTGCGCTGTCCATCGTGTGTGCCGCGTTGCTGGTGATCTTCCTGCGCGACCACCGGCGGTTGCAGCGGTACAAATACACCTTCGCGCTGGCCGGACTGATCCTGCTGCTCCTGCCCTTGCTCCCGGTCATCGGCCTCAACGTCAACGGCGCCCGGATCTGGATCGGCCTGGGCGGCTTCACCTTCCAACCCGGCGAACTGGCCAAGATCTGTCTGGTCATCTTCTTCGCGGCCTACCTGGTGCAGACGCGCGACGCGCTGTCCCTGGTCGGGCGGCGGGTGCTGGGCTGCCCGCTGCCGCGAGCGCGTGACCTCGGACCGATCATCGTGGCCTGGTTGGCCAGTCTGGTGGTGTTGGTCTTCGAGTCGGACCTGGGCACCTCGCTGATGCTCTTCGGCGTCTTCGTCGCGATGCTCTACGTGGCCACCGAGCGGGTCAGCTGGATCGCGATCGGCATGGTGCTGTTCGGTGCCGGTTGTTACGTGGCCTACCTGCTGTTCGCGCACTTCCGGGTCCGGGTCGATCTGTGGCTGGACCCGTTCACTCCCGGGATGTCCGACCAGTTGGCCAAGGGTCTGATGGGTATGGCGGCTGGTGGGCTGTTCGGCACCGGCCTGGGCCAGGGGCACCCGGAGATTACCTACTTCGCCAACTCCGACTTCATCATGGCCTCGTTCGGTGAGGAGCTGGGTCTGGTCGGCGTCGCGGCCCTGTTGACCTGCTACGTGATCATCGTCGAGCGGGCCCTGCGGGCCGGTGTCGCCAGCCGGGACTCGTTCGGCAAACTGCTGGCTACCGGGTTTGCCGCGATCATCGGCTTCCAGTGCTTCACCGTGCTGGGCGGGGTGATGCGGGTGATCCCGTTGACCGGTCTGACCACCCCGTTCCTGTCCGCGGGTGGCTCCTCGCTGCTGGCCAACTGGCTGATCATCGCGTTGCTGCTGCGGATCAGCGACGGCGCGCGCCGACCCGATGCCGCCGCCCGCCCGGTCTCCCTCGGTGATGAACCCACCCAGGCGGTGCCGGTCCGATGAACGCACCGATCCGTCGTCTCGGCCTGGTCCTGGCCGCTATGTTCTGCGCGCTGCTGGTCGCCGCCACCACCATCCAGTTCGTGCAGGCCCAGAGCCTCAACGAACGGCCCGGCAACCGTCGCACCCTGCTGGCGACCTACGGCAAGCAGCGCGGGTCGATCCTGGTCGACGGCAAGGCGGTCGCCCAGTCGGTCCCGGTTGACGACGACTACAAGTACCTACGCACCTATCCGCAGGGGAAGCTCTACGCCAGCGTCACCGGTTACTACTCGATCGTCTACGGCACCAGTGGTATCGAGAACTCCTACAACGACCTGCTCTCCGGTAGCTCCGACAAACTCTTCTACCGGCGCATCGTGGACATGGTGACCGGTCAGAGCCAGAAGGGCGCCAGCGTCGAACTGACGATCAACCCCAAGGCCCAGCAGGTGGCCGCTGATGCGATGGGCTCGCAGCGGGGGGCAGTGATCGCCCTTGACCCCCGCTCCGGTGCCATCCTGACGATGTACAGCTCACCGTCGTACGACCCCAATTCTCTTGCGTCGCACAACCTCTCATCGGTGATGAAGACCTGGCAGCAGCTCACCACTGCGCAGAGCAATCCGATGCTGAACCGGTCCATCAACGAGCTCTACCCGCCGGGGTCGACTTTCAAGCTGATCACCTCTGCCGCGGCACTGAGCAGCGGGAAGTACACCACCCAGTCCGAGCTGAACGGCGCCGCGCGGCTGCCGCTGCCCGGCACGTCCATCTCGCTGCCCAACGACAACGGCGAGGCGTGCGGCCCCGACGGCAAGACCACGTTGCAGCACGCCTTGACGATCAGCTGCAACACGGCGTTCGGTTCGCTGGGTATGGACCTGGGGCAGGACGCCCTGCGCAACCAGGCCAGCAAGTTCGGGTTCGCCCAACCGGTCACCGTGCCGATGAACGTCACGCCCAGCGTGTACCCGACCGGGATGGACAAGGCACAGACGGCCATGTCGGCGATCGGCCAGTTCGACGTGCGGGCAACACCCTTGCAGATGGCGATGGTGGCAGCGGGGATCGCCAACAACGGCAAGGTGATGACTCCCTACCTCGGACAGACGGTGCGCGATGCCAACCTCAACACCATTCAGAGCGCCGACCCCAAACTGTTCTCCACCGCCGTCACCCCGCAGGTCGCCAAGGACCTCACGACGATGATGATCAGCGTCGTCGACGAGGGCACCGGCCGCAAAGCCCGGATCGACGGGGTGAAGGTGGCCGGCAAAACCGGTACCGCCGAGACCGCCCCGAACAAGAACGCCGACGTCTGGTTCGTCGGTTTCGCGCCTGCCCAGAACCCGACGGTGGCGGTCGCGGTGCTGGTCGAGGACGGTGGAACCGCCGGTCAGGAAGCTCTCGGCGGAACGGTGGCAGCCCCGATCGCGAAACGAGTCATGGAAGCGGTGCTGCAGCAATGAACCCCGGGGACGTAGCCAATGGAGGTAGTCCGGTGAGCGACCAGCAACCGCCGATCGACGACGGTGACCACACCGTCGCAGATCCGCCGCCGGCGCAGGATCAGATCCCGGTCGGTGACAACACGCCGCGGATCCTCGGCGGCCGTTACGAGGTCGGAGAACTCATCGGCCGCGGCGGGATGGCCGAGGTGCACCTCGGCCACGACAACCGGCTCGGCCGCACGGTGGCGATCAAGGTGCTGCGCACCGATCTGGCGCGCGACAACGCTTTCCTGACCCGCTTCCGCCGCGAGGCGCACTCCGCCGCCGGTCTGAACCACCACGCGATCGTCTCCGTCTACGACTCCGGCGAGGACATCTTCATCGAGGCCGGTGGCGGCCGGGTGCAGATCCCCTACATCGTCATGGAGTACGTCGATGGCCGGACTCTGCGGGAGATCCTCAACGAAGAGGGGCACCTGAGCCCCGACGAGGCGGCCCGGGTCACGATGGGCATCCTGTCGGCGCTGGAGTACTCGCACGAGAAGGGCATCGTGCACCGCGACATCAAACCGGGCAACGTGATGCTCACCCGTGGTGGCAGCGTCAAGGTGATGGACTTCGGCATCGCCCGCGCCATCGCGGACTCGGGCGCGACGATGACCGGCGCCCAGGCCGTGGTCGGTACGGCGCGCTACCTGTCCCCCGAGCAGGCCCAGGGTGAGTCCGTGGACGCCCGCTCGGACCTCTACTCAGCCGGTTGTGTGCTCTACGAATTGCTTACGGGCCGTACGCCGTTCATCGGGGAACCGGTGTCGCTGGTCTACCAGCACATCACCGACAAACCCCAGCCGCCCAGCGTCTACGAGCAGAACGTGCCCGCCGCGATGGATGCGGTGACGCTGCACTCGCTGGAGAAGGGCCGCGACGCCCGCTACCAGACCGCGGAGGACTTCCGGGCCGATCTGCAGAACGCCCGCGCCGGCCGGCCGGTCAGCGAAGCGGCCCAGCAGACCCTGCAGGCCGCCGGCGTGCCCCGGGCCGTCGCCGAGCGACCCGACAGCATCGACCGTCGCGATAACACCAAGGACCTGCAGACCGCACCCCCGCGTAAGCGGCGGATGTGGCTGTGGGCTGTCGCGGTCCTCGCGGCACTGGTTGCCATCGGGGGTGTGGGTCTGTTGATCAACCAGCAGACCCGCGACAAGACGGCGATCGTCCCGCCGCTCAACGGCATGACCCAGAGCGCTGCGGAGGCAGCGCTGACGGCCAAGGGCTTCCAGCCTGCCGTGGTCGACGCGGCCGACAACGCCGCCAAGGGCATCGTGATCGGTCAGGATCCGAAGAGCGGCGCCGAAGCCAATGTCGGCTCGGTCGTCACCATCACGGTCTCCGCCGGCCCGGGTAACAAGGTCATCCCGGCCAACCTGGCGGGGATGAGCTACGCCGATGCCACGGCGGCGCTGTCGGCGGCGGGCTTCCAGAACGTGAAACAGGGCACCCAGCAGGTCGACGACACCCAATGGGCCCAGGGACTCGTGGCATCGACGAGCCCGGCCGCGGGCACGACGATCCCGGCGACCCAGACGGTGTACCTCAACCTGTCCAGCGGCCAGGTGACGGTGCCGGCCAACCTGGTGAACATGACCGCGTCGGATGCGAGCGCGGCGTTGCTCAAGGCGCACCTGTTCATGAATCTGAAGCTGACACCGGTGGGCAGTCAGAACCTCGTCGGCACCGTGCGGAAGGTCCAGGACTCCGGCGAGAAGGTAGCGGTCAATTCCAGTATCGACGTGTACGTAGGCACCTACACCCCGCCGAACTCCACGATCACGGTCAGCCCCACCTCGCCGCCGACCACACCGACCTCCCCGAGTACGTCGACGGCACCCACCACCACGACCTCGTCGGCAGCGCCGACAACAACGACGACCCCGCCGGCAACGACAACGACGACGACGTCACCGCCGGCGCCGTAACCTCCTCGGGTCAGGCGGTGTGGACCAGGGGAGCGAGTCCCTGGGAGCGTTCCACGGCGCCGGTGTCACCGCAGATCGCCAACCAGTTGGCCAGCAGGCGGTGACCACCTTGGGTCAGCACCGACTCCGGGTGGAACTGCACCCCGTGCAGCGGCAGGCTGGCGTGCTGGACCGCCATGATCACGCCGCTGTCGGTGCGTGCGGTGACCACCAGGTCGTCCGTCACGGTGTCGGACTCGATGGCCAGCGAGTGATAGCGGGTAGCGGTGAACGGTGACGGCAGACCGGCCAGAACCCCCTGGCCGTCGTGGATCACCTGGGACGTTTTGCCGTGCAGCAACTCCGGAGCCCGCGAGACGGTCGCCCCGTAGACCACCCCGAGCGCCTGGTGGCCCAGACACACACCCAGCATGGGCTGGGCGCGCTGGGCGCAGGCCTCGATCATCGCCATCGACACCCCGGCTTCCTCCGGCGTGCCCGGTCCGGGGGAGACCAACACCCCGTCGTACGCCGCGCCCTCCTGCGGGGACACCGCATCGTTGCGCACGACGTGGGTGTCCGCGCCGAGCTGCTGCAGGTAGCCGACGATGGTGAAGACGAAGCTGTCGTAGTTGTCGACGACGAGGATGCGGGTCACCGCTCTATTGTGCGCTGCCCGTCGGTGCCGCGCTGGCGGGCACCTTCGCGTACTGCAGACTCAGCCCACCCCCGAACGCCGGGAAGGTGACGTTCTTCTTGGTCTCCACGTTGTAGCCCAGACCGATCATGTCCACGTACTGCCGGTAGCTGGCCACGGCCGGGTCATCATCCAGGGCGGCCTTCAGCGCCTTCGGATCACCCATGGCGGTGATGACGAACGGCGGGGAGTAGACCCGGCCCTGCAGGAGCAGGGTGTTGCCGACGCAGCGGACCGCCGAGGTGCTGATCACCCGCTGGTCCATCAGCATCATCGCGGTCGCGCCCCCTCGCCAGAGCGCGTTGACGACGCCCTGCACGTCCTGCTGGTGCACCAGCAACCAGTCGTTGTTCGCGCCCTCGGGCAGTTGGCTGGGGTCGAGTTTGGAGTCGTTCAGGGTGACGCTGACGACCGAGCCGGTGATCGGTGCGAATCCGGCGCCGTGCGCCTCCTGATCGGCTTTGGCCTGCAGGGTGCGCAGCCGACTCGAATCAGAGCGGCTGTTCAGGGCGTTGATCTCGGCCTGCAGCGTGGCCACGGTGCGCTGCTGGGCGGCGACCCGATCGTTACCGGACTGCACCACATCGACCAGGGTGCGGGTCTCCGGGCGCAGGTCCTGACCGCCCGACGTGGCGGCACTGACCCCGAACAGCACACCGGCGAGCAGGGCGATCGCGGGCACGGCGTACGACCAGCGGCCGCGTGTTGCCAGCCGTTTCATACCATCGCCCCCGCTTGCTCTTGTGCCCGACCGTGGTGCCATCGCCTACGCTCTACGGTAATCCGCGCGAGCACCTCTTGCTCGCACCACCAGGCAACCGCGGGCCGTATGGCCGCACCCGGGAGTAGATGTGAGCAGGGCCGACAACGGCGTCGACGACGTCGACGACGAGTTCACCAAGCAGGCCAAGGACGCGGCGAACGCCGCCGCAGCCCGCGAGGACACGGCCGACGACGCGGCCACGACGACCGGCACTGACAAACCCGAGGACGCCGCCGCCACGAAGAAGCCCACCGGCAAACCGGCCAAGGCCAAGGAGACTGCGAAGAAGTCGAAGGACGCAGCCGCCGAGAAGGTCAAGGACGCCGTCGACGAGGAGGGCGAGGACAAGCCCACCACACGCAATCGTCGGGAGCCGAAGCCGGCCAAGGTCGCCAGCGGGCTGAACCCGTCCTGGTGGGTGCCGACGATGCTCGGGCTGATGGTGCTCGGCCTGATCTGGCTGGTGGTGTTCTACCTGTCCGGTGCGAAATACCCGGTGCCCAACATCGGCACGTGGAACCTCGCCATCGGTTTCGTGTTGCTTATGTCCGGCTTCGCGATGACCACGCGCTGGAAGTAGCGCGACACGTACGAACGGCCGTTCGAAGTTACACGCGTGTAGTTATCCACGGCCTGTGGATAACCCTGGGGATAACCGCGGGGTGCCTCAGAAGCCGAAGTAGCGCAGGATGAACGAGGGCACGTTGGCGGTCTGATACCGCACGACGGCCAGCGCGATCAGGACGACCAGCACGCCGGCGAGCGCCGCCCACTGCAGGGGTGGGCGCTTCTTCAGCAGGGTGTAGATGGCTGCGCACACGCCACCGGTGATCGCACCGCCCAGGTGCGCCTGCCAGGCGATACCGCCGACCACGAATCCCAGCACCGCGTTGATCACGATCAGCACGATGATCTGGCTGTAGTCGCGGCCCAGATGCCGGTTGAGGACCACGAGCGCGAGGAACAGCCCGAAGACCGCTCCCGAGGCACCGACGGTCGGGGTGAACCAGCCGGAGGACGGTGCCTCCTGCAGCGTCTTCGGCGTACTGGCCAGCAGCATGTAGCCCACCGAGCCACCGAACGCCGAGATCAGGTAGAGCGCGGCAAAACGCACCCGGCCGAGCAACGGTTCGAGGTACTGCCCGCAGATCCACAGGGCGTACATGTTGAACAGGATGTGGAAGATCGACTCCGGTGCGTGCGCAAAGGCGGCCGTGATCATCCGCCACGGCTCCGACCCGGCCTGCACCGGTGCGAACCAGATATCCGCGGTGAAGGAGGGGACGGCCTTCTGGACCAGCCAGACGACCGCGCAGATACCGATCAAGCTGAAGGTGACGACCGGTTTACCGCGGGTGACGGTGCCCCCGAAGATGCCCCCCGCCGTACGCACCGATTTCGCGCCCTCGTTGACGCAGTCGACGCACTGGATCCCCACCGGCGCGGGCCGCTGGCACTCCGGACAGGTCGGGCGCCCACAGCGCTGACAGGACACCAGCGCCACCCGGTCGGGGTGGCGCGGGCAGGTGGGCAGCGCCGGGGCGTTGCCGGAGGGGGACTGGGTCATGCTTCTCTCAACGTTCGGGTACGTCGCGGGGTTGCCCCGCGACGTACCCGATCCTTAGTCGTGGGGCCGGCTCAGCGCTCGATGTCGACGGACTCGATCACCACGGGCTCGACCGGACGGTCCTGGGCGCCGGTGCGCACCGCGGCGATCGCGTCGACGACGTCGCGGCTGGGCTGGTCGGCGACCGCGCCGAAGATGGTGTGCTTGCCCTGCAGCCAGGTGGTCGGCGCCACGGTGATGAAGAACTGCGAACCGTTGGTGCCCTTGCCACCCCGCTTGCCGGCGTTGGCCATGGCCAGGATGTACGGCGCGGTGAAGTCGCGGGCCGGGGAGATCTCGTCATCGAAGTCGTAGCCGGGACCGCCGGTGCCCTGACCCAGCGGGTCGCCGCCCTGGATCATGAAACCGGGGATGATCCGGTGGAAGACGACACCGTCGTAGAACTTCGTCGGGTTCGAGCGCCCGGCGTCGTCGGTGTACTCCTTGGTGCCCTCGGCCAGGCCGACGAAGTTGTCGACGGTCTGGGGGGCGTCGTTCTCATAGAGGTCGACGACGATGTCGCCGTGGTTGGTGTGCAACGTTGCCTTCATGGCGCCAGTCTGGCACGCCGCGCGCGGCAGCACCCCACGGTCTTGCGCCCCCAGCCACCCGGGCGGGCGGGATTACCGGCAGACTAGGGCCCGAGCACTCCGGTCGTTTCCAGCGACCGGCCGAACCACTAAGGGGCAATGACGTGGCCAAAACCCGGACCGAGGCACTGCTGGATGTCGTACAAGACGCCGGCGAGAAGCTGAGCGAGCAGTTCGCTGCGGCGAAGGAGGCGGCGGCTCCGGTGCTCGAGGAAGCCAAGGAGAAGTTCGTCGAGGGCGCCGAGCACGCCAAGGAGGTCGTCGTCGAGAAGACCGAGGAAGCTCGCGAAGCCATGGCCGACAAGGTCGAGGAGCTGGGCGACTCGGCTGCCGACAAGGCGGCTGACCTGAAGGAGTCCGCGAGCGACAAGGCAGCTGACCTCAAGGAGTCCACCGTCCACCACTTCGCCGACGCCAAGGACACCGTCGCTGAGAAGGCGGCCGACCTGAAGGACTCCGCGAGCGACAAGGCCGCTGACCTCAAGGAGTCCGCGAGCGACAAGGCCGCTGACCTCAAGGACACCGCCGCCGACAAAGCGGCGGACGCCAAAGACACCGCCGCCGACAAAGCGGCGGACGCCAAAGACACCGCTGCGGCCCGTTTCGCCGACGCGAAGGACACCGCAAGCGACAAGGCGGCTGACTTCAAGGACACCGCCTCGAATCTGTCCGCCCAGGACGTGCGCAACCTGTTCGAGAAGGAGTGGCTGCCGTATCTGAAGGACGGCGTCGCCGCGGCAACCGCCGCAGGAGTGGCCGCGGCCCAGAACAGCAAGCAGACCCTGGTCGCGGCGCCGAAGAAGAAGCGCGGCAAGTTCCTGATCTTCGTCGGGCTGACCGGCCTGGCCACCGCTGGTGCGCTGATCGTGACGGCGCGACGCAGGAAGGCGCAGCAGTCCGAGCCCAAGCAGGCGGCCGCCGACATCGCGGCGCAGGTCGAGCAGACGACCGCGAAACTGCAGAGCCAGGCGGCCGATGCCGGGGACCAGCTGACCGACAAGGCCGACGATGCCGTTGCGGGCGTGGAGAATTCGCTGGACAAGGCGATCGACGACGGCGCACAGACGCGACGCGCCCGGCGCGGTAACTGAGGCGTCAGGACTCGCTGACCGGTAGCACCGGGGTCTGGGTGCCGACGTCCTGGTCGAGCATCCGGGCCCGGGTGAGGGCTGTGGTGCCGAAGCGCTGACGTACGCCGTCCACGGCCTGTTCGAGTTCCGCCCGGGTCTGGTCTCGGCGTACGTCATCCAGTGGCAACAACAGCTGCTCGGACCCGCGAGGATCCAGGCCGGAGAGCGTCACTCCCACGAGGGTGAGCCCGCGATCCACGGCCTGCGGCCACACGTCGTACATCAAGCTGCGGGCGGCACCCAGGATCGGCGCGGTCGAATCGGTCGCGCCGGCCAGGGTGCGCGAGCGGGTGGCCCGGGAGAAGTCGGCCCAGCGCAACCGGACCGTCACGGTCCGCGCGCGCAACTCGGCGTCGCGCAGCCGGTGCGTGACGCGGTCCACCAGTCGGGTGAGGATGTCGTCGATGTCGGCCTCGCCCCGCGGTCGGGCCCCGAACGCGCTCTGGGATCCGATCGACCGGCGGCGGTGGCCGGTGTGCACCGGTCGTGGATCGCGCAGGTTGGCCACGGCGTGCAGATGACGCCCGGCGGCCGGGCCGAGGGCCTGGGTCAGGGTGCGCTCGTCCAGCGCCGCCAACTGGCCGACAGTGCGCACCCCCCGCGAGCGCAGCTTCTCCGCGGTGACTTTGCCCACTCCCCAGAGCCGTTCGATGGGCAGCGGGTGCAGGAATCCGGCCTCGTCGGCGGGCACGACCAGCAGGCCGTCGGGTTTGCAATGTGCGCTGGCGATCTTGGCCAGGAACTTCGTGCGGGCCACTCCGACCGAGATCGGCAGACCAACCTGGGTGCGCACCTGCGCCCGGATCCGCTCGGCGACCTCCCGCGGGCAGGCGTAGCTGCGGCGCAGACCGCTCACGTCCAGGAACGCCTCGTCGATGGACAGCGGCTCGACCACCGGCGTGACGTCACGAAGGACGGCGAAAACGTCCTTGCTGGCCTGCGAGTACGCCGATAACCGAGCAGGTACGACGATCGCGTCCGGGCACAGGGGCCGCCAGATCCGCTCGGGCATGGCAGCGCGCACGCCACACGCCTTGGCCTCGTAGCTGGCGGCCATCGCGATGCCGCCGCCGACGATCACCGGCCGGCCGCGCAGGGCGGGATCATCACGCTGCTCGACGGACGCGAAGAAGGCGTCGAGATCCGCGTGCAGGATGGTGCCCTGCGACAGCCAGGAACCGGACGATGACACGAACATATGTTCGCATCCGGAGCCGACATTGCGCACGCCTGGCGACTTGTTGCGCGAGAAGGGGACCTATGCAAGTTTGCTGCGCAGATCGCTCACCCGTCCCTAGGGTTCACGCCATGGGCTACGTTCCTCCCACCTACGCGCCAGTCCCGTGGCTGATGCGCGTGTGGCGGCACTGCGCGGCAAACCCTGATCTGCGGACCCAGCGCACCATCGCCCCGTTGATGCGCACTCATCCCGGCGTGGCCAAGGACCTGTCCTACACAACGCTGTCCCGCTACGAGAATGG
>NZ_LVCF01000026.1 GCF_001594145.1 Branchiibius sp. NY16-3462-2
CCGTCACAGGCCGTTTGACCTGCGAAAACGGCCGCGCTAGCCTCGAGATTTCATCGGGTGTCGGTGTCGACGGCCGTGTTGTGAACTGAAAAGTGCTCCTGACCTGGGACGATAGGTGTTGCGAAGCAACTATCGGAACCAGTTCGAGGAGCACCTTCCAGGTGAAGAAGACTACCGGGTTCTACCCGTCTGTTCAGGTCGACACGGCACCGGTGTCGGCGGCTGGTTCGGCGGGCGGGGTGTTGCTGACCACGGCCGCGGAGGTGACGGGTCTGTCCCCGGCGATGGCGCGGGCTCTGGATGGGTGGCGCAAGCCGGCGGCGGTGCATCACCCGGCCAAGGTGCTCACCGACCTGGCCGTGACGCTGGCGCTCGGCGGTGACTGCCTGGCGGACGCGGCAGTGATCCGGTCCGAGGCCGACGTGTACGGACCGGTTGGATCCGAGGCAACGATCTCTCGCACGATCACCGCGTTGGCCGCGGACGCCCACCGCGTGTTGAAGCAGGTGGCGGCCGCACGACGTGCCGCCCGTGCCCCCGCGTGGGCGCTGGCCGGTGAGCGCGCACCGACCCACGGTGTGACCGCCACCGATCCGTTGATCGTGGACCTGGACGCCACGCTGATCACCGCGCACTCGGACAAGGAAGAAGCCAAGCCCACGTTCAAGAAAGGCTTCGGGTTCCACCCGTTGTGTGCGTTCGTGGACCACGGCCCGGACGGGACCGGTGAACCATTGGCGATGCAGTTGCGGCCGGGTAACGCCGGCTCCAACACCGCCGCCGACCACATCCAGGTCACCCGGGACGCGCTCAAACAGCTGCCCGGGATCAACCCGGCCCGGCCGGGCCGCAAGGTGCTGATCCGCACCGACGGCGGCGGCGGAACCCAGGAGTACACCAGGTGGCTTGCCCGCCGGGGTGTTTCGTACTCGGTCGGGTTCACCCTGCCCGCGTGCCTGCCCGAGCTGTACCGGCTGATCCCGGCCAGGGCGTGGCAGGCAGCACTGAACGCCGATGGCGAGGTCCGCGAAGGCGCGGACGTGGTCGAACTGACCGGCCTGCTCACGTTCCGCGGTCTGTTGTCCGGCTGGCCGGCAGGGATGCGGGTCATCGTGCGCCGGGAACGACCCCACCCCGGAGCGCAGTTGCGGTTCGACGACGTCGACGGGTACCGGTTGACCGCGTTCGCGACCAACACCACCCGCGGGCAACTGGCGAACCTGGAGTTGCGGCACCGGCGGCGGGCGCGGTGTGAGGACCGGATCCGGATCGCGA
>NZ_LVCF01000027.1 GCF_001594145.1 Branchiibius sp. NY16-3462-2
GGCAGATTCAAGTGGTGGGTGCAACGGTGAGTATCTCGTTGAGCTTATTGGCTGGTTTGGCCCAGGCCAGGGTCTTGCGGGGTCGGGTGTTCAGCAGCCGTTGCATCTCGGCGATCTGCTCGTCGCTGACGGCGGCGAAGTCGGTCGATTTGGGGTAGAAATCCCGGATCAGGCCGTTGGTGTTCTCGTTGGTCCCGCGTTGCCAGGGTGAGTGCGGGTCGCAGAAGAACACCTGGCAGTTGGTGGCCAGGGTGAACTCGGCGTGCCGGGCCATCTCACAGCCCTGGTCCCAGGTCACGGTCTTACGCAGCGAGGCGGGTAGGTCGCGCATCATCGCGGTCAACTGCTCGGTCACGGTGGCCGAATCATGGGTCAGCGGCAGGCGGCGGACCAGCACGTACCGGGTGCTGCGTTCGACCAGGGTGATCAACGCGGACGTGCCGTCGGTGCCGATGACCAGGTCGCCTTCCCAGTGCCCAGGCACGGCACGATCTTCGACTTCCGCGGGGCGCTGGGTGATCATCGCTTCGTCCCCGATCCAGGAGCGGTTACTGGCCCTGGGTGGCAGGTTCGAGCGGGGTCGGCGCCGGGACCGCCCGGTGCGTAACGCTTTCTCTACCAGCAGTTCTTGGCGTAGTGATCCTTTGCCTTGCACGTACAACGCTTGGTAGATCGTTTCGTAACTCACGTGCATATCGTCGCGGTCTGGGAACTGGATCAGTAGCTGCGCTTCGATCTGCTCGGGGGAATACCGCTCCGTGAGCAACCGCAGCACCTCAGCGCGAAGCGGGGTGCCCGGGCCCAGCTTGCAGGCCCGCGGCCGGCGCCGCCGCGCCCGAGCAAACGCAACTGCTTGGCGGGCCCGATACGACCCATCATGAGGATCTCGTCCCCGAGCGACTTCCCGCCACACCGTGCTGCGGTGCACTCCCAGTTCGGTCGCGATCTTGGCCAGGCTGACCCGCTCGTTCAGCCGCAGATGGATCAGCACCCGTGCCTGGTCGTTCAACCGGCCCAGCTCATCAGTCCACGGACCAGCCACGGGCGCTGGTTTGCTCACCCCGGCCGCTCCGCCATGGCGTCCTAGAATCAGCGTCATACCGGCCAGCTTGGCCCACGAACGCACCGTGGAATAACTCACGCCCACACCACGCGCGACCTGCTCAGCGCTCATACCCTGCGACAACAACCGCAACGCCCGACGACGCTCTGCAGACAAATCTCGCAACACAACCTCCACGGTTCGTGTTGCACCCACCGCCTGAACCAGCC
>NZ_LVCF01000028.1 GCF_001594145.1 Branchiibius sp. NY16-3462-2
CTAGTGCGGCGCGTCGTTAATCATTTAACGATTGGGTTTGGGATCATGGGGTATGGCGAATCGTCCTGCTCCGGGGTTGGTGCTGCGTGATGGTGATCGGGGCCGGCTGCTGCGGTTGACCCGGTCTTCGACGGTGCGGGCGGGGTTGGCGCAGCGGGCGCGGATCGTGTTGCTGGCCGCCGGGGGCGTGTCGAACACGGCTATCGCCAGCCAGGTGGGGATGTCTCGTCCGACGGTGATTACTTGGCGTAATCGTTACGCCCGCCAGGGAATTGATGGCCTGCGGGATCGGGATCGTCCGGGTCGCCCGCGGGTGGTGGATCATCGGGCGATCGTGGCGGCGACGTTGGAGCCGCCGCCGAAGAAGTACGGGGTGACACACTGGTCGACCCGGTTGCTGGCGCGGCATCTGCGGGTCGGGGATGCCACGATCGCCCGGGCCTGGCGTGAGTACGGGGTCCAACCGTGGCGGTTGGAGACGTTCAAGTTCTCCACTGACCCGCAACTGGTCGCCAAGGTCACCGATGTGGTCGGGCTGTATCTGAATCCACCCGAGAACGCCGTGGTGCTGTGTGTGGATGAGAAGTCCCAGATCCAGGCGTTGGACCGGACCGCGCCGATGCTGCCGATGCAACCGGGGCTGCCGGCCCGGCGCACCCATGACTACAAACGACACGGGACCTCCACGCTGTTCGCGGCACTGGAAGTCGCCACCGGACAGGTCACCGGTGCGTGCAAGAACAGGCACCGGCACCAGGAGTTCCTGGCGTTCCTGAAACAAGTCGCCAAGGCCTACCCCGAGCAGGATCTGCACCTGGTGATGGACAACTACGCCGCCCACAAGCACCCCAAGGTCAACGAGTGGCTGGAGCAGAACCCCCGGATCGCAGTGCATTTCACCCCCACCAGTGCGTCCTGGATGAACATGGTCGAGATCTGGTTCGGGATCATCGAACGCCAAGCGATCCACCGCGGCACGTTCACCTCCGTACCAGACCTGAACGCCAAGATCCGCGCGTTCATCACCGGCTGGAACGACCGCAAACACCCCTTCGTCTGGACAAAGACCGCAGACGACATCCTCAAGAAAGCCAACCGTCAGAAGACTTCAAACGCAGCGCACTAGTA
>NZ_LVCF01000029.1 GCF_001594145.1 Branchiibius sp. NY16-3462-2
CGCGACCTTGCCCATCGAGCCCAATAACCCTGCCTGACGCAACCGGCTACCAAACAGCCAGGACGTGTACTGAGTGCCCCGGTCCGAATGGACAATGGTGTCAATGGGTTTGCGGTGCGCCCGGGCCATGTCCAACGCGTCGATGACCAGCTCAGTACGCAGATGGTCCGCGATCGACCAGCCCACCACCCGGCGGGAAAACACATCCAGCACCACCGCGCAGTACACCCACCCGGTACCAGTGCGGTGCTGGGTAATGTCAGTGACCCACAACCGGTCCGGCCGCTCGGCCACGAACTGCCGGTTCACGTGATCGGGCCAACTCGCCGCATCCCGCGGGCCACCGTTGCGCCATCGGCGCCGATGGACCCCCGCCAACTGATGGGTGGCCATCAATCGAGCCACCCGCCGCCGCGACACCGCATGCTCATGCCCGCCCAGGCACAGTTCGGCGTGCACCCGACGCACCCCATAGGTGCCACGGGAACGAGCATGGATATCGATGATCGTGTCCAACGCGTACGCATCCCCTAGGTCACGATCACTAGGTGGCCGGCCACGAACCCAGTCGTAGTAGCTCGAGGGTGACACGTTCAACGCCCGGCACGCCGCCGCGACCGTCACGCGCTCCGACACATCCGACCCGGGAACCTGCACGATCAGCCCGGCCAGCGCGGCCACCGCCGGGCACCTCATTTTGGGAGGACGTTCTCCTGCGCGAAATAGGCACTGGCCCGCTTCAAGATCTCGATCTCCACTGCCTGACGCCGGTTCTCCCGACGCAACCGCACCAACTCGGCCCGCTCGTCCCTCGACAAGCCCGGCTTGTTCCCCGAATCGACGTCGGCCTGCTGCAGCCACCGCCGCAAACACGACTCGCTCACACCCAGATCCTTCGCGATCTGCGCGATCGGCTTGGCTCGTTCCCGAGCAAGCTCGACCGCCCGCTGACGAAACTCCGGGGACTTCGGTGCTGGCATCACAAGACTCCTCTCCCGAGACGATCATCGCCTCAGATCAGATGTCCGGGAAAGTGGGTACAGGTCA
>NZ_LVCF01000030.1 GCF_001594145.1 Branchiibius sp. NY16-3462-2
CACCGTCTCCTTGCCCTCGGCGATCTGCCGCCAAAATCGGCGCTGGTCACCACGCAACGGTCCAAGCCGGGACATCCACATCACCCATTTCAAATCAGGGTGTTGCGCTGACCCTTTGAAGCTGCCGCGGAATCCGGCTCCAGAATCGTCGATCTCCTGCACAACCGTTCCGGTATCCACAAGGCCCTCAGCACCGCGGGCTGGCAAGCCCCACGCTGGCTGCATGGACCTTGGCGATCAAGTACTTCGATCCGGCGGGATTGTGCCTACCCGGCGGTTGCGCGCGGCTGGTGTCAGCGATCACCAGATACGACAAGCCCTCCAACAACGCACGATCCATCGCGTTCGCAAGGGATGGGTCGCCGTCGCGGAGGTCGACCGCGAGATCGTCCAGGCGATCCGCGCTCACGGAGTGCTCACCTGCATCAGCGAAGCCGCTCGTCGCGGTTTGTGGTCAATGGACGACGGCCAGTTGCACATCGCCGTCCACAGCCATGGCGGCAGGATTGCGACCGCCGGTTGCGTGGCGCATTGGGCGACACCATGGGTGCCACGCGATCCAGATGCCGCCGTTGATCCGATCGAGAACGTGCTGGTCATGGTGGCCCAGTGCCAGTCTCGCGAGAACGCTGTGGCCACATGGGAAGGCGCATTCCGCCGCAAACTGGTGACGCCGGACGTCATGCGTCGGCTGGCGCTTCCACCTCGTGGCCGGGAAGTACTCAAGGTCGCGTCGCTCTGGTCCGACTCCGGCCTGGAGTCAATCGTCACGGACCGGCTGCGCTGGTTGAAGCTGCGGGTGGTGCCCCAAGCCTGGATCGCAGACCACTGGGTCGACCTCCTCATCGGCGACCGGCTCGTCGTGCAGATCGATGGCACGCACCACGTCGACGGCCAGCGGGAGGAGGACATCGCTCACGACGCCCGGCTTGCCCTTCTCGGGTACACCGTCATAAGGGTCAGCTACCTGCAGGTAATGAACGACTGGCCGACCGTGCAGCACCGCATCATGCTGGCGGTGGCACAGGGCCTACACGTCGCCTGACGAGCGCGAACGGCCAGCTGTTTGGCAGGTCATCGATGATTTTGGAGCCGTTTGCTCGCGAAACTCCCTGCAGAACCTCGATCGCTCCAGAATCGTGACGATCGACGACGGCGTCTGACCGCCCGGCCGGTCAGCTGGGGTTGTCGAACCCGAGCCGGCGGGCGTTGCGCTGACGCATCCGGGAGGACCGCAGCCGCTGTAGCCGCTTGACCAACAGCGGGTCGACTTCGAGGGCTGCCTGCTGATCGATCAGGTCGTTGAGGATCTGGTAGTACCGCGTCGCGCTCAGCCCGAAGGTCTCGCGGATCGTCTGCTCTTTAGCGCCGGGCTGCCGCCACCAGTCGCGCTCGAACGCCAGGATCTGCCGATCGCGCTCGGACAAACCGCTGGTGCTCGCGGGCTCCGCGGACGGTGTCGGGGCGTGCAGCGGCTCACTCATGGCACCGATGCTAGCCGCGAACTACACCGATGTCATTCAGGACCCGGAACAGACCTCGATCGATTCGCCTCTGGACATCACCGGCCGGTTCCCTCGCGGCCCGGAGAGCTGAACGATGCGATCCTCGAGCTGCGCCACCGCGATCACGTCGCCCGCGAAGACATTCTGTGAACCAGTCGCGACGACGTCGATCGCAGCGGGCGTCTCGCTGTTCAGCCGCACGGCGACATCCTTCACGTCCGCTCCGAACGCGACGACCACCTGGATGTCGTTGGTGCCGGTGATGTCCTTGAAACAGCTGACCGTTTGCGCTTGCGGCACCCAGTAATCGCCCACCGGGTGGGTCAGCGCCGCTGCACCGATGAGGAACCGCCCGGTGAACAGCAGAAGCCCGACGTAGACAGCGGCAACCACAAGGACGCCCGCGAGCCACGTCTGCAACCGGCGCGGCTGCGCGTCCCGGATGGAGGGGCGTGACTCGGTTCCAACCGTCACGCCACCAGTAGACCAGCGCAGCAGCCGTTCATGCAGGTTGTGCCGCAAACAGGGGTCACCACGCCACGACCGACACCCACTGCTGCAGGTTGTGCCGCAAACGGGGCGACTCAGGCCATCGAGTCCAGGATCGCGTCGATATCCGCTTCCGACGTCTTGGGGTTCACGATCGCGAACCGCGCCAGCGTCTCCCCCGCGTGTGACGTCGGGACCACGAAGCCCTGCTGCGACTCCAGCAACGTGTCCGACCACGCGTAGTAGTCCGCCGGCTCCCACCCCAGCCGCCGGAAGACCAGCACCGTGAGATCGGCACCCCGCACCGCCTCGACGTACGGCCGCGCGGCCACCTGCTCCTCGGCGTACCTCGTCACGGAGAGGGTTCGCTCGATCGCCGCGGTGTAGGCGTCCGTCCCGTTGGACACCAACGAGAACCAGAACGGCAGCCCGCGAGCGCGCCGGGTCAGCCCGATGCTGTAGTCGGTCGGGTTCCAGTCCTCGGCGTCGTTGAGGACATCGAGGTACGACGCATGCTGGGTGTGCGCGGCCCGCGCCAGGTTCGGGTCGCGATAGAGCAGCGCGCAGCAGTCGAACGGTGCGAACAGCCACTTGTGCGGGTCGACGATGAAGGAGTCGCAGCGCTCGATCCCGGCGTACCGCGCACGCACGGACGGGGCGGCCAGCCCGGCCCCGCCGTACGCGCCATCGATGTGCAGCCAGAGGCCGAACTCCTCGCAGACGTCGGCGACGGATGCCAGGTCGTCGATGATCCCAAAGTTGGTCGTGCCGGCGGTGGCGACGACGGCGAAGAAGTCCTCGGTGCCCTCGGCCTCCAGCATCGCGCGCAGGTTCTCACCCGTCAGCCGCCAGTCCTCGACGTCCACCGGGACCAACTCGGCGTCCATCACATCGCACGCTGACTGGATCGAAGAATGCGCTCCGGCGGTCGCGGCAACGCGGTAGGGCCGGCGGCCGGTGCGAGCGCGAGCCGTGGCCCGGGCCGCCACCAGCGCCGACAGGTTGCCGATGGTGCCGCCGGGGACGAAGACCCCGCCCGCGGCCGGCGGCAGACCCACCAGGTCGGCGATCCAGCGCAACGCCTGGTTCTCGGCGTAGACCGCGCCGGATCCCTCCAGCCAGGAGCCCGCGTAGATCGAGGACGCACCCACGACCAGGTCGAACATCGCCGCCTCGCGCGTCGGCGCACACGGGATGAAGGACAGGTAGCGGGGGTGGTCGATGGACAGGCAGGCGGGGCCGAGGTCCTCCTCGAACAGCCGCATCGCGGCCAGTCCACCGATCCCGCCGGCGGAGATGGCGCCCGCGGCAACGGTGTCGAGTTCTACCTTCGTGCGCGGGAAGTCCAGCGGCACTGGGTCCAGGGCCAGACGTTCCTTGGTGTAGCGCAGTACCTCGTCGCCGAGCGCTCGGGTGGTCTCGTCGAATTCGTGCACGCCCCGAAGTCTAGGTTTGACCTTGTGACCACGACCGCCCTGCCGCCGCACATCGACGCTTCGTGGGCACCCGCGCTCGAGCCGGTGGCGGACAAGATCGCCGGTTGCGGAGCTTTTCTGCGTGAGGAGATCGCCGCGGGTCGGGGCTACTTACCTGCGGGAGACGCGGTGCTGCGCGCCTTCCGGGTGCCGCTACCCGACGTACGCGTATTGATCGTCGGACAGGACCCCTACCCCACCCCCGGCCACGCGGTCGGCCTGTCGTTTTCCGTTGCGCCACAGGTGAAACCGCTGCCCGCGTCGTTGCGGAACATCTACCAGGAACTCGTCGACGACCTGGACGTGGACGCCCCCAGCACCGGCGACCTGACCCCGTGGGCGGAGCAGGGCGTCATGCTGCTGAACCGGGTGCTCACGGTGCGACCGGGCGAGCCGGGCAGTCATCGCGGCATCGGCTGGGAGCATGTGACGGCCGCCGCAATCGGCGCCCTCGCCCAGCGGGGTGGTCCGCTGGTTGCGATCCTGTGGGGGCGGGACGCCCGCAACCTGGCGTCCCACCTCGGGCAGGTGCCGACCGTGCAGAGCGCGCACCCCTCACCCCTGTCCGCACGCGGCGGCTTCTTCGGGTCGAAGCCGTTCAGCCGCACCAACGAGTTACTCGAGGCGCAGGGCGCCGACCCGATCGATTGGAGGATCCCGTGACCTGGTCCCGTTACGTCGCGATCGGTGACTCGTTCACCGAGGGCATGAGCGACCCGTCGCCCGACCTACCCGATACGTACGTCGGGTGGGCCGACCGCCTCGCGGCGCACCTGGCGTCGAAGGCGGCTGACGAGGGTCGCGACTTCGGCTACGCGAACCTCGCGATCCGTGGCCGGCTGCTCGCGGACGTCGAGGGCCCGCAGCTGGACGCGGCCCTGGAGTTGCAGCCCGATCTGGTCAGCATCGTCGGCGGGCCCAACGACCTGCTGCGCCCGGGCGCCGACGTCGACGACCTCGCCGACCGGCTGGAGGCGGCCGTGGCGAAGATCCGGGCGACGGGTGCTGACGTGCTGATGTCGACCACCGCCGACCCGGGATACGCGCCGCTGCTGAAGAGGATCCGACCCCGGACCTCCGTCTTCACCGCGAACATCTGGGGTATCGCCCAGCGGCAGGGCGCCTACGTGCTGGACATGTGGAACCTGCGGGTGCTGCGTGACCCGCGTCTGTGGGCGACCGATCGTCTGCACCTGACCACCGAAGGCCACCAAAGGGTTGCCGCGCAGGCCGCCTGGGCGCTCGGAGACCGTGACACCGAGCGGGATTGGGCAATACCGTTGCCGCCAGCACCTCCCCTGTCACGACTCGCGGCGGTTCGCGGGCACGCAGAGTGGGCTCAGGAATACCTTGGACCCTGGGTTCACCGCCGGCTCACCGGTCGCAGTAGTGGTGACAACGTGGCGCCGAAACGACCCGACCTGACCCCGATCGACCCGATCGACCCAGCAGATGGAGACATCGCATGAGCTACCTGCCCACCCGCGTCGCCGCAGCCGCTGCCGCAGGGACCGTCCTGCTCGCCGGTTGCAGTTCGACCTCGTCATCGCCGGCGACCAACACCGGGACCGGGACCGGTACCACCACCTCGACCGGCAAGAAGACGGTGACGATCCTGGCTGCCGCCTCACTGACGGAAGCGTTCAAGAAGATCTCCGCCGACGTGATGAAGCAGCACCCGGACCTGGACATCAAGATCAGCTTCGGCGCGAGTTCGACCCTCGCAACCCAGTTGAACAACGGTGTCGACGCCGACATCATCGCGCTGGCCGACGAGAAGTCGAAGACCACCATCACGCCGTCGCTGATCGAGGGCAAACCCACCCAGCTCTTCGCGACCAACCGACTGGAGATTGCGACGCCTGCCGGCAACCCGGCGCACGTGACCGGTCTTGCCTCCCTGAGCAGTTCGTCGATCGACACCGTGCTGTGCGCCAAGCAGGTCCCGTGCGGCCGGGCGGCGCAGACCGTGCTGACCAAGGCCAACGTCAACCCGCACGTCATCAGCTACGAGACCGACGTGAAGGCCACGCTGGCCAAGGTCAAGACCGGTGACGCAGACGCAGCGATCGTCTACCAGACCGACGTGTCCTCGGCGGGTTCGGCTGTGACCGGTGTTGTGATCCCGGCGGACCAGAACACCGTCACCAAACTGCCCATCGTGCAGTTGACCGACACCGAGGGAGCCAAAGAGTTCTACGACGCGGTCATCTCCATCGAAGGCCAGGACGTCCTGAAAAGCCTGGGCTTCGGGCAGGTCTGACCCGCGGCCGCTGTGGCCACCAGCCACGGGCGCAGCCCCTTTCGCAGCCCACTAGCGCTTCTGGCGCTAGTGGGCTTGGCGTTATTGGCTATTCCTCTGGCATCACTGCTGATTCGTGTTTCGTGGACAACCCTTGGACCCGATCTGCAGACCGCCGGCGCCAAGGACGCCATCTGGTTGTCGATCCGGACCACGTTGACGACCGTGGCGCTCTGTCTGCTCTTAGGTACGCCGCTCGCCTGGGTCCTCGCGCGTAGCGAGGGCCGGTGGGTGCCCTGGGTCCGCGCCGTCGTCACAGTCCCTCTCGTGCTGCCACCGGTCGTCGGTGGTGTGGCACTGCTCCTGGCGTGGGGACGGACCGGGGTCATCGGCGGACCGCTCTACGACTGGTTCGGCTGGCGACTGCCCTACAACTGGTCGCGGGTCGTGATCGCCGAGGTCTTCGTGGCGTTGCCGTTCTTCGTGCTCGCCGTGGAGGGTGCGATGCGGTCCCTCGATCCGCGCTATGACGACATCGCCTCGACGCTGGGCGCTACTCCGACAAGGACATTCAGCCGCGTCGTCATCCCGCAGGTACTGCCGGGGATCGCCGCGGGAGCCATGCTCGCCTGGGCCCGTGCGCTGGGTGAATTCGGCGCCACCATCACCTTCGCAGGCTCCTTCCCCGGCACGACCCAGACCGCTCCCCTGGCGGTCTACCAGGCGCTGGACGTCGACCAGAACGCGGCGACCGCGTTAGCGGTGATCATGCTGCTGGTGTGCGTGGTCGTGCTGGCTGCGTTGCGGGGGAAGTGGCTGCGGTGAGCGTCCTTCTCGACGGCCGGGTCGAGCAGGGCAGCTTCACCCTCGAGGTGTCGTTGCCCTTCGAATCCGGAACGGTCACCGGCATTCTCGGTCCGAACGGCTCGGGCAAGACGACTTTGCTCCGTGCGATCGCGGGCCTCACCCCGCTCACGAGCGGCACGCTGACGGTTGATGACTCCGACTGGACTTCGCTTGCGCCACAGGATCGTTCGGTGGGTCTGGTGCTCGCCGACCCGGTCCTCTTCCCGCACCTGAGCGCCACCGACAACGTGGCATTCGGACCGCGCTCGCGAGGTGTTGCCACGTCAACTGCGCGCCAGCGTGCGCTCGAAGAACTCGACGCCCTCGGCATCGCGGACCTCGCGTCCCGCAAACCGAAGGCCTTGTCGACCGGTCAGGCGCAGCGGGTCGCACTGGCTCGGGCTCTCGCGACCGACCCCGCCGTCCTGCTGCTGGACGAATCCCTCGCCGGCCTGGATCCGCAGACCCGGACCTCCGTGCGGGGTGTACTCGCTTCTCGTCTGGCCCATTTCGACGGCACCACGATCATGGTGACGCACGATGCCGTGGACGCGTTGACCCTCGCGGATGAGTTGGTGTTCCTGGAGGACGGGCGCCTGACCCAGCGCGGCACCCCGGCGCAGGTGTCGGCCGCTCCGCGATCGACGTACGCCGCGACCCTGGTCGGCCTCAATCTCCTGCCCGGCAACGCAACGGGTGACGGTGTCGTCGCCACGGGCCTCGGCGAGGTTCGCACCACCTCGGACGTGACCGGCGGGTGTTGGGTGAGCATCCGCCCCAATGCGGTGTCGCTGTGGCGCTCGCCTCCCGAGGGATCACCTCGCAACGCGTGGCAGATGACCGTGATCGGCGTCGAGGTACTCGGCCAGACCGCCCGGGTCATGCTGTCTGCGGGCGATGCTCGCCTCGTGGCCGAGGTGACCACGCTGGCGGTCAACGAGTTGGGGCTAATTGCTGGCGCCCAGGTATGGGCCAGCGTGAAGGCCACCGAGATCGACTGCTACCCGCGTTAGCCGCCCAACGGCAGGTGGCTGACCGAGAAGCCCTTGGCACGCAGTTGCGGCAGTAGCCAACTGATCGCATCGAGTTCGGCGTCGTTCACCGAGGTGCGGCCGTCGTGGGACAGGATGATCATCCCCGAAGACGGATGAGTGAGGACGGCCTGGCACTCCTGGCGGCTGCCGCCGGTGCGGTGCGACCACAGGACGACCTCCTCCAGGCCCGCCTGGTGCGCGGCCCACAGGACCGGGGCATCCAGGCGCCCGTACGGTGGTCGCATCCTTGTCGGGGCGACTCCCGTCAGGTCGGTGATGGCGTGGCGGGTCTCCGTCAGGATCCTGGCCAATTGGGCTGGCTCGAGGGTCGTCATATCGGTGTGGTCGCCGCCGTGGACGCCGATCTCGTGACCGGCGTCGTGCACCTGACGGACCACGTCCGGATGACCCTTGATGAACTCGTGCAGCATGAAGAACGTGGCGGTCGCCTCGTGGCGATGCAGGATGTCCAGGACCTTCGGCGTCCATACCGGTGACGGGCCGTCGTCGAAGGTCAGATGCGCAGTGTGGGTTGCCGGGGCGTCCGTGTGCCAGGTGACCCGCACATTCATCGGCGTGGTCACAGTGTCCGGCATCGGCGAGACGCGGTAGGTCGGCGAGCGGTACGTCACGACCTCATCAGTGGCGGCTGCCGTACCAGTGGCGGTCACAACGGCAATGCCGGTGCCACCGAGGATGGCCGCGCGCCGACTCAACCCCCGTCCGCGGCCCCCGTCAGCCTCCGGCGTGCTTTCCACCCGCGCAGAATATGCCCGCTATCGCAAAGCCCGCACACAGGTTTCTTATAACAGCGCGCAGCACCCGCCAGCTTTGCGATTGGTTGTCCCATCGAGGCGAGAATCGTGGGTCAACAAATCCCAAGGTCGAGCGAACTACCCACCCGTGAGCGCTGCCCGGATCGCGGCGGCGAAGGTGTCGACGTCTTCTTCGGTCGTGTCCCAGGCGCACATCCACCGGACCTCACCGGTGGTCTCGTCCCAGAAGTAGAACCGGAAGGTCTCCATCAACTTCAGCGACACCTCTCGCGGCAGGACCGCAAAGACCGCGTTCGCCTGCGTCGGCCGCGGCAGCGTCACGACATCGGCGACCGCATCCGCCAACCGCGCAGCCATCGCGTTGGCGTGCCGGGCCGAAGTCAAATAGAGGTCTTCCGACAGCAACGTGAGCAACTGCACCGACAGGAAGCGCATCTTGGACGCCAACTGCATGGACTGCTTGCGCAAGAAGACGATTCCGTGCACCGCAGCAGGATTCAGCACCACCACGGCCTCCGCACCGAGCAGGCCGTTCTTGGTGCCGCCGAAGGACAGGATGTCCACCCCGGTGTCGGTCACGAGTTGCGCCAACGACACTCCGAGCGAAGCCACCGCGTTGCTGATCCGCGACCCGTCGACGTGCAACACCAGGTCGTGCGCATGCGCCCACGCCGCAACCTGGCGGATCTCCTCGACCGTGTAGGCCGTCCCCAGTTCGGTGGTCTGGGTGATCGACACCGCGCCGACCGGCGCCCCGTGTTCGTCACCCACCCGCAGCGGGAACGCGTCGAGCAACGCCGGCGTCAGCTTCCCGTCGGGAGTGGGAATCGTCTTCAGCTTCAGGTGCCCCACACTCTCCGGCGCGGCTCCTTCGTCGACATTGATGTGCGCCGTCTCCGCACAGATCACCGACTCCCAGCGCTGGGTGACCGCCTGCAGCGCAATGACATTCGCACCGGTGCCGTTGAAAACGGGGAACACCTCGACCGGCCCCTCGAACAACTCCGACATCCGGTCGCGCAATGCGGCGGTGTAGTCGTCCTCGCCGTAGGCCACCTGGTGGCCGCCGTTGGCCGCGGCCAGGGCGTCGAGCACCTCGGGATGGACTCCGGCGTAGTTGTCACTGGCGAAACCGCGCGCCGACGCGTCGTGCAGGGAATTCATACCGACAAGGTCACCACACGGCGCCGTTGATCTCGGCAGCGGGCCGGTCCCACAACCCGACCAGCTGTGCCGCCAGGTCATCGACATCGGTGAAGTTGCGATACGCCTTCGACGGATTCGCCTCGCGCATCTGCGCAGTCACCAGCGCCATGATCCGGATCACCGACGCTGCTGCTGCCGGGTCGTCCGAGGAATGTGCGAACGAGTCGGCCACCGACCGGGTCCAGGATTCGGCGGCCGCCTTCGCCGCGGCGTACGGCGCATTGGTCGCCGTCGGCTTGGCCACCGAGGTCGACGACACGATGGCCAGGCGACCCCGCGGGCTGGCCACCAACGCGTCGTGCAGCGCCCGCGAGGTGTGCTGCAAGGTACGAATCAGGTTCTCGTGCAACCAGTCCCAGTCGGCCAGGTCCGTCTCGACGATCCCCTTGCCGCCGCGCCAACCGCCCACCAGGTGCAGCAGACCGTCGACGTGGCCGTAGGTCTCGACCAGTTCGTGCCCCCACGCCAGGGTGGCGGCCTCGTCGGTGAGATCGACCACCGACGGTACGACGCCCGGCCCTTCCAGCGCCGCGAGGCGTTCCGCTGAGCGCCCGACCGCGACGACCGTTGCGCCAGAAGCCGCCGCGGCCCGGGTCGTGGCACGACCGAGATCACCGGCCGCGCCGGCAACGACGACGACCAGACCGGACAGATCCGTCACGCCGCGACAACCTGCGGGGCCAGGCTGACGCCCGTGATGCCGCGGGTCGAATTGATCACCGGAGCCATCTTCTTGCGCAGCGACTCGTAGAAGACGTTGAGCGGGAACTCATCGGGCTGCACCAGATCCACCAAGGCCTTGACCGGGCCGTCGAGCGGCAGGCTGGCGGCACCCTTCGCCCACGCCGACGCGGGGTGCGGCGCGACGTACGCGGTGACGAACTCGTACGACGCCAGCCAGTGCCCGACGCGCGAGCGGTCGATCCCGGTGCGGTAGAGCGTCTCGACCTCTTCACACAACTGCACGATCACCGACGGCACCCGGCGCCAGTCGAAGGACAACCGGTTGTCGGTCCAGCGCAACGCGTCGTGCTTGTGCAGGTAAGCGAACATCAGCTGGCCACCCAGCCCGTCGTAGTTGCGCACCCGGTCCCCGGTGATCGGGAAGCGGAAGAGCCGGTCGAAAAGCACTGCCAACTGGACGAATCGGGCGTAGGGCTGGCCCTCCTCCTCCAGGAGGACGGCCTGGCGGAAGGTGTTCAGGTCGCAGCGCAGTTCTTCCAACGCGTACATCCAGAACGGCATCCGCTGCTTGATCATGAACGGGTCGAACGGCAGGTCACCGTGACTGTGCGTGCGGTCGTGGATCAGGTCCCACATCGCGAAGGTCTCCTGCGCCAGCGACTGTGAGGCGAGCAGCCGCTCGGCATCCGGCGGCAGGTCCAGCGACAGCAGCGACGACGCCGCGGTGACGACCTCGCGGAAACGCGCACCCTCGCGGTCACAGAAGATCGCACCCCAGTGGAACTTCGGAACCTCCCGCACCGCAACGGTTTCGGGGAAGAGGACCGCTGAGTTGGTGTCGTAGCCAGGGGTGAAGTCGATGAAGTTGACCGGCAGGAACATCGTGTTGTCGTAGGTGGCCTCGACCTGCCCCAGCCAGTCCGGCCACATGACCTTGATCAGCAGCGCCTCGAACACCCGGTCGGGGTTGCCGTTCTGGGTGTACATCGGGAACAGCACCAGGTGCTCGACGCCGTCCTCGCGGCACAGGTCCGGACGGAAGAGCACGAGGGAGTCCAGGAAGTCCGGCTTGCCGAATCCCTCGTCACGCCAACGAGATAGGTCACCCGGCAGAGCAGCCAGGTAGTCCGCGTCGTGCGGGAACTGCGGCGCGAGTTCACCCACCCGGTCGATCATGATCTGGACGAGCTCGGCCGCCCGGGACACGTCGTACGTCGATAAATCGATCGAACCGTCCTTGGCCTGCATCAGGCGCAGCTCCTCGACGGCATCCTTCAGCGCGAACCAGGCCGGGGATGACGCGATCTCGCTGTGCTCGACGGGCGCAGCGGGCGCGCGACCGGCGGCCGACGCCCAGGTCACGACGTTGCTCCAGAAGCGTTTGTGGTCCAGCTCGGCGATGCTGTCGTCACCGACCAGATCCGAGTCGGCCAGGACGACGACCCGCCCTGCGTCGACCCGGGCGGCAACGGCGAGCGCCTCCCCCGCGGGGTACGCCGAGGCGCTGCTCCGCGCCAGAACCGTCACGTCCGCGTCGGCGGAGGTTTCGATCACGCCGGCGCGGTAGAAGCACAACTCACCGACCCCGGCCAGAAGTCCTTGACCCAGTCCCCCGGCGACCTCGCCGAGCACCCAGGTCGCGTTGCCCTGGTGGCGGTGGCCACCGTCGGCGCTCTCGTGCACCAGCGTGCTGCGCACGTGCAGATCGAAGCGGGCCAACAACTCGTTGACGTTGTTGCCATGGGTGTCCTGATCGCACTCGGCGAGCACGACCAGGCCGCCGCCGGCACGCACGAACGATTCGATGGCGTCCAGCTCAGCGGCGTCGAAGACCGGGGACAACGCCCCGGCGACACGCTCCGAGGCGGCCTGTGCGGGGTGGGCGATCACGTAGACATCGGCAACCCGCAGTTGGTCGGCAGTGACGGCGCCCCCCTCGCGCGCCACGACCTGCAGGCCACGGGCGCGCAGGGCATCAGCGGCCAGATGCAAAGAGGCGTCGGCGGGGTTGGCCGGGTTCATGGCGGCGGCCTGTGCGCGGTCCAGGGCCCAGGCGCTGCTGTGCGCCTGCTCGACCAGGACGGTGGGGAACTCACTCATGACGACCTCCGGGGTTGACGACGGTTGACGACTCGCGCCACGACGCGCGGAGAATTTGCGGTAGAGGCCAGGCTACTCAGAAATACTTACGGAATACTAACGCTGACCTAACACTTTATGTCCAACCGCCCGCTGCGTCGGCGGGAGGAAGCTCACAAACAACGAAGAACTATGGACCCGGCGGCGACCCCTAGACTGGGCCGCATGTCTTTGAACGTTCTACAAGTTGTCACGGTCAGCACCCGCCCCGGCCGCATCGGCGGCCCCATTGCCGACTGGTTCGTCGAGGCCGCTCGCGAGCACGGCGGGTTCGAGGTGGACCCGGTCGACCTGGCCGAGTTGGACCTGCCGATGATGAACGAGCCGAACCATCCGCGACTGCAGCAGTACACCCACGACCACACCAAGGCCTGGGCGGCGCGGGTCGAGCGCGCGGACGCCTTTGTCTTCGTGTCTCCCGAATACAACTTCGGCATCGCGGCACCGCTGAAGAACGCGCTGGACTACCTGCAGAAGGAATGGGCCTACAAGCCGGCGTCCTTCGTCAGCTACGGCGGCGTCTCCGGTGGCCTGCGTGCGGTGCAGATGGCCAAGCAGGTCATCACCACCCTGGGCATGTACGCCATCCCGCAGCAGGTCATCATCCCGTTCGCGATGAAGCAGATCGAGGACGGCGTCTTCACGCCCAACGACGAGCAGGCTGCTTCGGCGACCATCGTTCTGGACGAACTGCTGAAGCTGACCGACGCCCTGAAGCCGTTGCGCCAGGGGTGACCTACCGCGTCAGGCGCGGGACGACGTACGCCAGATGTTGATGCCGGCGTCCACGGCGTGCTGGTCGATCTGCGCCAGCTCGTCCGGCCCGAAGTCCAGGTTGTCCAGCGCGCCCAGGTTGTCCTCCAACTGCTCCACGCTCGAAGCGCCGACCAGCACCGAGGTCACCCGGTCATCGCGCAGCGCCCACGCCAGCGCCATCTGCGCGAGGGACTGACCACGCGCCTCGGCCAGCTTGTTCAGCGCCTTGACGTGCTTGATCGACTCCGGCTTCAGCAGCTTGGGATCCAGCGACTTGCCCTGGGAAGCCCGCGAGCCCTCCGGGATCCCCTTGAGGTACTTGTCGGTCAACATCCCCTGCGCCAACGGCGAGAAAGCAATGCAGCCAACGCCGTTGGCGCCGAGCACGTCCAGCAGGTCCTCCTCGATCCACCGGTTCAACATCGAGTACGACGGCTGGTGGATCAGCAGCGGAGTGCCCAGTTCGCGCAAGATCGCGAGGGCTTCGCGGGTGCGGTCTCCGGAGTAGGAGGAGATCCCGATATAGAGCGCCTTGCCCGCGCGCACCGCCGAATCGAGTGCACCGAGGGTCTCTTCCAGCGGGGTATCGGGGTCGAAACGGTGGCTGTAGAAGATGTCGACGTAGTCCACGCCCATCCGCTGCAGCGACTGGTCCAGCGACGAGAGCAGATACTTGCGCGAGCCGCCGCCCTGCCCGTAGGGGCCCGGCCACATGTCGTAGCCGGCTTTGGTGGATAGGACCAGTTCGTCGCGGTAGCGCTTGAAGTCCTGGGCGAAGATCGTGCCGAAGTTGCGCTCGGCGCTGCCGTAGGGCGGTCCGTAGTTGTTGGCCAGGTCGAAGTGGGTCACCCCGAGGTCGAACGCGCGGCGCAGCGTCGCCCGCTGCCGTTCGAGCGGGACATCGTCACCGAAGTTGTGCCACAGGCCGAGGGAGACCGCCGGCAGTTGCAGACCACTGCGTCCGCACCGTCGGTAGGTCATCTGGTCGTAGCGTCCGCGCAGGGCCTGGTAATCGTCACTATGCATGGTCACGGTCGCCAGTCTGCCCCTTCCCAGGGACGTACTAGCATCGAAGGTGCCGACAGAAGGAGCATGCGATGGACGAAAACCCGATTGCCCCGATGAGTGACGATGAAGCCTGGGAAGCCCTGCGCCAGCACGAATTCGGTCGCCTGGCCTTCCACCTGCTCGACGAAGTGCACATCGTGCCGATCAACTACGCCGTCGATGCCGGCAAGCGCATCATCTTCCGGACCGCCGAGGGGTCGAAACTGCTCGGCATGGCGATGAATTCCGACGTCGCCTTCGAGATCGACCAGTACGACGACGACAACGCCTTCAGCGTGATCGCCCGTGGTCAGGCCACCACCCTGGAGGGCAGCGCGGCGTACGTCGCCGATGACCTCCCGCTGCGCCCCTGGGTCCCCACGGCGAAGTTCAACGTCGTTGCCATCGAGGTGACTGAGATCAGCGGGCGGCGGTTCCATCTCGACAAGCCGTGGACCCACATACACATCAGTTGAGACGGGAAGGCTCACTGACGAGCCGACGGTTGGGTAGCCACAGCGCCCGGCGGTAGCCTTTCTACAGATGTAGAAAAGGAGGCGTCACCATGACGCAGTCAGTACCCACCACCAGTTCCATCGAGCGGGTCACGGTCCTTGGCACCGGGGTCCTCGGAGCCCAGATCGCCTTCCAGAGCGCCTACTCCGGCAAGAAGGTCACCGCCTACGACATCTCGGACGCGGCCCTCGACAAAGCCCGGGGCACCTTCGACGGTCTGGTCACGACGTACGTCAAGGAAGTGCCCGGTGCGGCCGACGGGAAGGCTCAGGCCGCCCGCGATTCACTCACCCTCACAGCGGACCTGCAGGCGGCGGTCGCCGACGCGGATCTGGTCATCGAGGCGATCCCGGAGGTCGTGGACCTCAAACGCGGAACCTTCGAGAAGATCAACGAGTTCGCCCCTGCGGCAACGATTTTCGCCACCAACTCCTCCACCCTGCTACCGAGTGCGATCACTGACGCCACCGGCCGCGAGGACCGTTTCCTGGCGTTGCACTTCGCCAACCAGATCTGGCGGGCCAACACCGCCGAGGTGATGGGGACGCCGAAGACTGACCCGGCGGTGTTCGACCGCGTGGTCCAGTTCGCCAGCGAGATCGGCATGGTGCCGATCCCGATCCACAAGGAGAAGGCCGGCTACGTCCTGAACTCCCTGCTGGTGCCCTTCCTGGGCGCGGCCCTCGAACTCGCCGCTGGAGGCTATGCCGAACCCAAGGACGTCGATAACGTGTGGCGTATCGGCACGGGCGCACCCTTGGGTCCGTTCCAGCTCTACGACATCATCGGCCTGGTCACTCCGTACAACATCATGAGCCACGGTGACGCGGACGCCCGCAAGCTCGCCGAATGGCTGAAGGTCAACTACATCGACAAGGGCAAGACGGGTCTCGCCTCCGGCGAGGGCTTCTACACGTACTGATACGAAGGAGTTTCGCCACATGTACTACAGCAGCGGCAACTACGAAGCCTTTGCCCGCCCGCGTAAGCCCGAGGGGGTGGATGACAAGACCGCCTGGTTCGTCGGCGCTGGCCTGGCCTCCCTGTCGGGCGCGGCCTTCCTGATCCGCGACGGTCAGATGGACGGTTCGAAGATCACCATCCTGGAAGAGCTCAAGCTCCCTGGCGGTGCGCTCGATGGGATCAAGGAGCCCAAGAAGGGTTTCGTGATCCGCGGCGGCCGCGAGATGGAGAACCACTTCGAGTGTCTGTGGGATCTCTTCCGCACGATCCCATCGATCGAGGTCGAGGGCGCCAGCGTGCTGGACGAGTTCTACTGGCTGAACAAGGACGACCCGAACTTCTCCCTCGAACGCGCCACGATGGACCGCGGGCAGAGCGCGCACACTGACAACAAGTTCATGATGTCGCAGAAGGCGCAGAACGAACTGGTCAAGCTCTTCATGGCCACGCGCAAGGAGATGGAGAACAAGCGGATCGACGAGGTCTTCACCGACGAGTTCTTCAACAGCAACTTCTGGCTCTACTGGCAGACGATGTTCGCCTTCGAGAAGTGGCACTCGGCGCTGGAGATGAAGCTCTATGTCCACCGCTTCATCCACCACATCGCCGGTCTGCCCGACCTCAGCACGCTGAAGTTCACCAAGTACAACCAGTACGAGTCGTTGGTGCTGCCACTGTACAAGTACCTGCTGGACCACGGGGTGACCTTCCACTTCGACACCACGGTCACCGATGTCGACTTCGACCTCAGTGACCCGGACAAGAAGAAGGCGACCTACATCCACTGGATCAAGGAAGGCGCCGAGGGCGGCGTCGACCTGGGTGAGAACGACCTGATCTTCATGACCATCGGCTCCTTGACCGAGAACTCCGACGAAGGCGACCAGCACACCGCGGCCAAGCTCAACACCGGACCGGCACCGGCCTGGGACCTATGGCGCAAGATCTCCGCGAAGCACGAATCCTTCGGTCACCCGGACGTTTTCGCGGGCGACATCGAGAAGTCCAAGTGGGAGTCGGCGACGGTGACCACGCTGGACCACCGGATCCCGGAGTACATCCAGAAGATCACCCAGCGCGATCCGTTCAGCGGCAAGATCGTCACCGGCGGCATCGTCACGGTCAAGGACTCCGCCTGGTTCATGAGCTGGACCGTCAACCGGCAGCCGCACTTCAAGCAGCAGCCCAAGGACCAGATCGTGGTCTGGGTCTACGCCCTGAACAGCGACACCCCGGGTGACTACACCAAGAAGTCGATCCAGGACTCCACGGGTGAGGAGATCGCCTCCGAGTGGCTCTACCACCTGGGTGTGCCCGAGGCCGACATCCCCGAGCTGGCAGCGAACGGCGCGAAGACCGTGCCGTGCATGATGCCCTACGTCACGGCGTTCTTCATGCCGCGCCAGGCCGGCGACCGCCCGGACGTCGTCCCCGAAGGTTCGGTGAACTTCGCGTTCATCGGCCAGTTCGCCGAGTCCAGGGAACGCGACTGCGTCTTCACCACCGAGTACTCCGTGCGGACCCCGATGGAGGCGGTCTACACCCTGCTCGATATCGAGCGAGGTGTCCCCGAAGTCTTCAACTCGACGTACGACGTGCGCAGCCTGCTCACCGCGACCAATCGGTTGCGCGACGGCAAGGAGCTCACTTTGCCCGGATTGAAGTTCGCCCAGCCGTGGATGAAGGCGAAGGTGACCAAGAACGAGGTCGGCGAACTGCTGACCAAGTACGGCGTCATCTGACCCGAAACCGCACCACACAGGGGAGCCCCGGCCGATCCGGCCGGGGCTCCCCTTGTGCGCGGCCGGGCCCGCGCACCCGTGAGTGTCCTGGGAGTCGGGCGGGTCGCTGTATCTATGCGGCAGCTGTGTGTCATGGTGTCCCTGCCGACATGGCGTCGGTCTGATGGAGCGGCCTCGGGGGTCGATACGTGAATACCACACGACGGGTGCTGGCCGGATGCGCCGCAACCCTGATCGCTGCGACGACCATTGGCGCGAATTCGGTTGCGAGCGCGAGTAATTCGACGGTTGCCGCGAAGCCGGCAGCCAGCAGATCCGCGGTGTCTGCAACGAAAGCCATCCGGCTCATCACCGGTGAGACGGTGCTCCGACGACAGGTGTCGGGCCATCCGGTGACGACGGTCATCCCGGCAGCCGGGGAACGCGGCGGCCTGGTGCGGATGAGCAACCCGAAACAGTCGTTGCTGATCCCCACCGCCGCGCTGCCGTATCTGGGCAGCGCTCTGGATCCGGCGCTGTTCGACATCTCGAAGGTCTCGAGCGGCCTGACGGTGCACGTCGCCGCCCCGAAACTGGCGAGCGTGAAGATCCCCGGTCTGCACGTCACCAAGCGGACGTCGACCGAGATCACCGGCACGTTCGACCGCAGCGGAAGCGCCGCGTTCGGCGCGGCTCTGCGCAAACAGGCCGCGGCCGATCGTGCCGCCCACCGCACGAGCACCAGCCTGTTCGGTGCGGCCCGGATCAGTGTGACGGCGGGGCCGGCGCACATCGTCAAGCCTGCCTTCGCACAGGTCACCACCCGGTTCGCGGTACGCGACCGCAGCGGGCGGCCAGCGAATTTCGCGATGCTCTTCCTGCTCAACCTGGACAACCCCGATAAGTTCGCCAATCCGGTCATGGTGATGGCCGGTCAGGCCAGGGCGAGCCTGCCCAAGGGCCGCTACACCGTGTTCGCCGTGATGAGCGACGACACCTCCGACTCGGTCGTCAGCCTTCCGCTGATCCACGCGAAGACCAACCTGCAGAAGTTCACCATCGACGCGCGGCGGGCGACGGCAAAGGTCTCGCTGGTGACGCCCCGACCGACGGCCGCCGACTACGAGCTGACCTCCCTCGATGTCGAGCAGGAGGTGACGTTCCAGGGCGAGGACTACCTGGGCCAGACCTACGTCGACAACGGGGTGATCGAGTTCGGCCGTCGCGACCTGTTCGTGGCCCCCAGCGCTGCACCGCCCGTCGGCACCCAGACCGTGAGCACCGCGTTCCTGTTCGGCAACGACCAGATGTCAGCGACGCCCTACTCCTATACCGCCTCCTATCAGGCCAGCGGTGCCATCTCGGGGTCCCAGCGGCACGTGGTGCGCGACGTCGCCACCCTCGCCATGAGCTACTACCCCAGCGCGCCGGGGGTCACCGGCGGTATCAGCCACATGGCGGTGCCTGCTGACGACGCACCCGTGTCGACGTTCGCCTGGTCAACCCCGCCAGGCGGCCGCGCGACCGACTACCTGGTCTCCCCGAAGGGGATGCTGTGGCAGGACGACTACCTCCCGTCGATGGACCTGATGGCTACGTCGATGGTCGATGTGCAGGATCTGCCTCGTGCGCGCGTGGCCGGGCAGACGTACCCCGTGGACTTCCTGCGCGGGCCGCTGGCACCGGGGCTGCCGGTCGCTGCGGTCGGTCCGGCGACTGTCTGCTACTCCTGTCGCTCCGATGACCAGATCTTCGTGGCTCTGGCCCCTCTCACCGACTCCGTGCCCGGCCACTTCGGGTCCGTGGGCATCGCCCCGGACGGTCCCACTGTGGCCGACTTCAAGGTCTGGCAGGACGGCAAACTGATCGACAGTGAGAGCAACAATTCCGCGATCATGCTCACAATGCCCGCACGGGCAACCACGGTCCGGGCCCGGCTCGAGACCTGGCTGCGACCAACCGGCTTCGCGCGGTCCCCGCACGCCGTGACCGACCTGACCATCCGCACCTCGGCCGCCGATCCGATCGCACCCGGCTCGTGGGACTGTGGCGACGACCCGTGGGGTGAACCCACGTCCTGCCGGGTCCCCGCCGAACTCACGACCTCTGTGCCGTTGCCGACCGCCCTGGACAGCACCATGACCGTGGGAGCGCACCCCTTCACGTTCTCGATCGCTCCGATCATCGGTAAGGCCGCGGTGACCGCGACACTGCAGATCAGCCTGGATGGTGGGCGTACCTTCAGCAACGTGCCGGTCACCGCCCTGGGCGGCAACCAGTTCCGCGCCGCGCTGACGAATTCGCCTGCGTCTGTAGGGAAGTCGGTGACGATCAGGGTCAGCGGGCACACCGCGGACGGTGCCTCGATCACGCAAACCACGGACTCGGCGTACGTCGTGAAGGGAGCCTGAGATGCATGCCGCCATGCGCAGGTTGCTGGTCCCGCTGCTGAGCGTGGCCCTGGCCGGACTGGGTGTCCTCGGCACCGAGCCAGCTATCGCTGGCCCCTCCCCGTTGCCCCCGAGCGGGACGGCACGGGACGCTTGCGCGGCTGTCCCGGCGGGCAAAGCCCGGTGCCTGGCGCAGTACCGCACCTCGACCTCCGGGCGCCGGATCAATCTGCCGCAGGTGATCCAGACCCTCGGACCCTCGCAGATCGCCTCGGCCTACGGCCTGCACGGTGGTGCGGTCGGCGTGACCGTGGCGATCGTGGGAGCGTTCAGCAATCCCCACCTGGAGAAGGACCTCGCGGTCTATCGCAAGCAGGCGGGGCTGCCGGCTTGTACCAGGGGCAACGGTTGTCTACGCATCGTCAACCAGCGGGGAGCGAGCGCCCCGTTGCCGCCGACGGATCCCGACTGGGGCCTGGAGGCGGCGCTGGACGTTGATGCCGTCTCCGCCGCGTGCCCGGCCTGCAAGATCCTGGTCGTGGAGGCCGACGACAACGACGACGTCTCGCTGGGCACCGCAGTCAACACCGCGGTCCGGCTGAAAGCAGCGGTCGTCTCCAACAGCTACGGCGGTCCCGAATACACCGCGGTGCGCAGCCTCGCCACCCGTTACTACCGACACCCCGGTGTGCCGATCGTCGCCTCGTCGGGTGACGACGGGTTCGAGCCGGCCAGCTTCCCGGCGAGTTCACCGACCGTGATCTCTGTCGGTGGCACGTCGTTGACCCGCAACCCGCGCACGGTCCGTGGCTGGAGTGAGTCCGCGTGGGAGAGCGGCGGCAGCGGCTGCTCGGCCTGGTTCGCCAAGCCGGCTTTCCAGTCGCGGCGGTTGACCCACTGCCCGACGCGCACCAGCACCGACCTGTCCGTGGTCGCCGACCCGTACAGCAACTTCGCCGTGTACGACACCTTCGGCACCCCCAACGACTGGCTGTTGGTCGGCGGGACCAGCCTGTCGGCGCCGTTGGTCGCGGGGATGATTGCCCGCGCCGGCCACGCGAAGTCCTACGGCGCGTCTGCGGCGCGGATCTACCAGCACCGTTCGTGGTTCCGCGACATCACGTCCGGAAGCAACGGCTACTGCGGCGGCGACTACCTGTGCACGGCCAGGAAGGGCTACGACGCCCCAACCGGAGTGGGAACGCCGCGCGGCCTGCGCGGCCTGTGATCTGCTCGATGTGACCGGGCGCACGCTGGTCCGCGACCGTCGAGGCGCAGACAGCGACCTACGATCGAAGAGCATGACGCGGTGCGCCAACCGCATCGTTGCCACCGTCTCACCGATGACGTCTGGGGCCCGAGCACCGGGACACCGTAGTGGACGATCCCCACGAAGGGATGAGCCGTCGGCTGCTGCTGGGAATAGCACCGGCGATAGCCGCAGGCGCAGTACTCGGTCCGCTGAGCGGATGCCGCTCCTCCCCGTCCGCTGCCGTAGCTGGCGCGACGGTGGCAACGCCGGGCGCTGTCTTCGACTCGGATCGAATGCACCGGGCACTGTCCGCGGTGCCGCACCGCCGGATGAGTGGGGTCACCGCACCCCGGCTCGCTGACGATCTCATCCCACCGACCAACCGGTGGTTCTCATCGCTTGCCCTGGGGCCGAGGTCGCGGCCGGTGTTCCCGCTTCCGTTGAGTTTTGCCTCTACCGCAGGGGGTTTCGCGTTCGGTGTGCCGGTGGTGACCACCACCGCCGACCAGATCACCGGCCCCGCGAGCAGCGATGTGACCGTGCTGCTGCCCGGTCTGCGCACGACCATGGTCACGGCGTACGACGAGGCCAGCGTGACCGTGACGTTCCTCGGTCCCCAGGGTGCCCTGGGCCACGTCGTGCTGGCCCGCGGATCGCCGTACCTCACCCTGACCGCGGACGCCGCACTGTCTGTCCGCACCAACCTGGCCTTCGCCGCGGACCGCGACAGCCGTGCTGGGTCGGGACGACACTACGGGGTGGTTGCCGACGGCTGCACGATCGACGGCACCCAGGTACGGCTGGCCCCCGGTGACCGGGTGACCTGGTTCCCTGTCCCTGACGGCACGACACGCACCAAGATGGCGGCGCACGCCATCCGCCTCACCGGTACCGATCTGGGCTACTCCGTCACCACTCAGTCGGCGACCACCCGGATCACCTACCGCGGCAACGGATCCGGCGCTTTCGGGGTTCTGCTGCACCACCGCGACGGGTTGGCCGACGGCATCTCGAACGACCTGGGCAGCCTGCCGACGGTCTTCGGGCGAATGGCTATCTGCAGCGGATCAGCGCTGCAGTGGAGCAGCCCCGTCCGGCCGTTACGCGCGGGACTGCCGGTCGAGTCGCTACCGACCGCCGATCGCGCCCGACTCGCATCGCAGGTGCGCGCCGACGTTGCTGGCGCTGCCTTCCCGGCGGACACGTACTACGGCGGCAAGGCGCTCCAACGCATGGCGCAGCTGTGGATGCTCGCGGGTCAGCTCAACCTGAAGGACGCGGCGGCGGCTGCCAAGGCCGCCCTGGTCGGCCAGCTCGACCTGTGGACCGACCCCGCCGGAGCAAGCAAACGGAGCAGCAAGTGCTTCGTCTATGACGACCGGGCGCGCGGTCTGATCGGCCTGCAGCCGTCCTTCGGCAGCGAGGGCTTCAGCGACCATCACTTCCATTACGGCTACTTCCTTTACACCGCAGGCATTCTGGCCGCTGAGGATCCGGCACTCCTCACGCGCTGGCAGCCGGTGATGGACCTGGTGGCTGCTGACGTCGCGAACAGCGGAGGGACAGGTCTGTTCCCCGACCGACGCACCTTCGATGCCTATGCCGGGCAGTCCTGGGCCAGCGGCAGTGCGCCGTTCGACCTGGGCAACGACCAGGAGAGCTCGTCCGAAGCAGCCAACGCGTGGATCGGACTGGCCTGGTGGGCCCGGGCAACCGGCAACTCCGGACTGGCCAGCGAAGCGGCCTGGATGCTGGCCGGGGAGACGCGGGCCGCTCTGAGGTACGGCCTCTATCTCGACGGGACGGACCCGGTCTACCACGGGTACCAGCATTCGATCGTCAGCCTGACGTTCGGGGCGCAGCGGTCCTACCGGACCTGGTTCTCCGACGCGCCGACAGCCAAACTGGCCATCCAGTTACTTCCCGCCTCTCCGACCGCCATGTCCTACCTTCGGTCAGTACCTCCTGATCGGATCCGCTGGAACGTGCGATCTGCCACTGCCAGTGGCGGTTTCGGTCAAACATTCGGCGACTACGCCCTGATGTACTCCGCTCTCGCCGGCACCAAGGATCGTTCGCAGGCACTCGCGGTCGTCCAGGACACCGGGTGGCGGCAGGTGGATCCGGGCAACTCCCTTGCCTATCTGCACGCCTGGTTGCTCACCGCATAGCAAGTGCGTCGCGGTCTGACAATAGCCGGGCGGTGAGTTCACCCGTTATCACGCTGTGGCAGTGATCACGGGGACCGATCTGCCGAAACCGTCTGCGCTGCGGTTGAATTGATGCATCGCCCCAGTCCGGTGCTGAACCCGGGGCAAGTGAACGGCATTCTGACACCGCTCTCGCGGACTCCCCCGGACGACGTCGCAGTCGACACCGTCAGCCCCTCGTTACCCGCACTCGCCAGGCCCGCTCCGCGGCCGCCCGGTGTGGTGCTCGGTGCACCCTGCGCAGGAGATTCAGATGACCTCAGCGACCATTGCACTGCCTCGTCTGTTCTCCACCGATCCGGAGGCACGGCGGTTCCGCCCGGATATCCAGGGGTTGCGCGCTGTCGCGGTGCTGGCGGTCGTGCTGTACCACGCCGGCGTACCGATGCTCACCGGAGGATTCGTCGGCGTCGACGTCTTCTTCGTCATTTCCGGTTTCCTAATCACCCAACAGTTGCTGCGCGAGTTGGCGTCGACCGACCGGATCTCGATCAGTCGCTTCTATAGCCGGCGGTTCAAGCGTCTGCTGCCGCCAGCGTTCGTGGTCATCCTCACCACCTTGTGCTTCGGCCGGTTCGTCCTGCCCCACGACCAACTGCTGTCGCTGACCTCCGACGCCTTCTGGGCCGCGGTCTACGGCATCAACTATCACCTTGCCCTCGAGGGCATCAACTATCAGACGGCGGCGACACCCTCTCCGCTGCAACACTTCTGGTCCCTCGCCGTCGAGGAGCAGTTCTACCTGGTGTGGCCAGGACTGCTGCTGCTGGCGGCGATGACGGTTCGGCGTTATCGGCGCCAGGCCACCATCACCGGCCTCCTATCCACGATCTTCGCCGTCAGCCTCACCCTGTCGATAGTGACCACTGCTTCGAACGTATCGATGGCGTACTTCAGCCTGCAGACCCGCGCCTGGGAACTAGCGGCTGGCGGCCTGCTCGCGATGGCGGCACACCACCTCCGCCGCGCGCCCGAACAACTACTGCGATGGCTCGGATGGGGCGGCCTGTCAGCGATCGTGCTCAGCGCGCTGCTCTACTCGGACGCCACCGCGTTCCCCGGGTGGGCGGCCCTGCTTCCGGTCCTCGGCTCTGCTGCGGTCATCGCCGGCGGAATGCAACCGGTGCACCGCTCGGTGGAGACGGTGCTTCTCGACCGGCGCGCGATGCAGTACGTCGGACGGACGTCGTATGCGTGGTACCTCTGGCACTGGCCGATGCTCATCCTGCTGCCGATCTGGTTGGGACGTGACCTGGCGCTCTGGGAACGCCTCGAGGTGGTGTTCATCGCCTACTGGTTCGCCGTGCTCACCTACTTCATCGAGAACGCGGCGCATCGCAGCTCCTGGCACCACCGGCGTTGGCTGGCGGCCGGGGCGGCAATGTCCGGCGGCATCATCGCCGCAGCCTCACTGGTGACGTTGCTGATGCCCTCCCTGCAGGGCACCGGATCGGTCGCGACGGCGAGCACGCTGCGGACTGCTGATTCCTCCACCGTGCAACAAGCGCTCGCGCGCAGCTTCAACATCACGGCGGTGCCCGCGAACCTCACGCCCACCTTGAGCAAGGCGGAGACGGACAGTCCATGGGAGGGTGACTCGCAGTGTTTCGCCCCCCTGGCGCGGACGACGCCGAAGGCGTGCGTCTTCGGTGACCCGAAGGGGACGAAAACCGCTGTGCTGATTGGGGATTCTCACGCCGACCAATGGCTCAACGCCCTTGAGGTGGGGGCCAAGGCGAATGGCTGGCGGATCATCTCCTTCACCAAGGCTGCCTGCCCGGTGGCTGATCTTCGGGTGTGGAACAACGACCTGAAACGCGATTACACCGAGTGCACCACCTTCCGCTCCGATGCCTGGGCGCGCATCAAAGAGCTGAAACCACAGCTGATCATCGCCAGCGAGGCTGACGCGGTCGGCGCGGCCACCTACGGCGCGCACAGCTGGGCCGACGCAACGCTTGCACAGATGAAGGTGCTCGCCGGACCCGACACCCGGCTGGCGTACCTCGGTGACTCGCCGTACATGCCCAAAGACGCCAACGGCTGCCTCGAACGCAACCTCGACGACGCTCGTCGATGCATCTACAAAGTTGATCAGAACCCTGCCTGGACCGACTTCTACCGCACCATGCGCACCACCATGCAGAAGGCCGGAGTGGGGTACGTCGACACCCACACCTTCTTCTGCAACCAGTACGTGTGTCCCGCGGTCGTCGACAACATGCTGACGCACCGCGATCAGGGTCACGTGACCCGCACCTATGCCGACTGGCTGGCACCGATGCTGACGCCGATCTTCGAGAAAGGTTCCCCATCATGACCGTCGTGAGAACTGATGCACAACCACTGCGGCTACGACTGCGCCGGCGCGCGCCCGTAGCAACCGCCGATGCCGAACTGCCATCGCCACCGGACGACAAGGAGGTCTGGCTCTACTACGGCCGGCAGCACCTGTGGTTCATCTGGCTCCGCAGCTTCGCGACCGTCAGTTCGGTGGCCAGTCTGCTGCTGTTCTCCCTCACCACGACGATCGTCTGGCTGTTCTGGATTCCGTTCACCATCTTTGTCGGGTACATGGTGCTCACCCACTACGCGACGACCCGCAAGCGGCGGTTCAGCCGACTCGACCATGAGCGCATTGTCGAGTTCTGGGCTCCGGAGAAGTATCCGAGCGTCGACATCTTCCTACCGAGCGCGGGAGAGGAAGTCGAGGTACTACGCAACACCTACCAACACGTCTCGGCAATGGCCTACGAGGGTGTGCTGACGGTCTACGTTCTGGATGACGGCGACCGCGCCGAAGTAGCCACACTCGCAGAGGAATTCGGCTTCCAGTACCTGGTGCGACCGGACCGTCCGCACATGAAGAAGGCGGGCAACCTCAAGTACGGCTTCAACCACTCGGACGGCGATCTCATCGTCATCTTCGACGCCGACTTCTGCCCGCGACCAGATTTCGTGCGCCAGTTGGCGCCCTACATGGACGACCCGAAGATCGGCATCGTCCAGTCACCACAGTTCTTCGACACCCACCGGGGGATGCCGTGGTTGCAACGGTGCGCCGGGGCAGTGCAGGAGAGCTTCTACCGCTGGGCGCAGGTGTCGCGCGACTACCTCGGCGCACCGATCTGCGTCGGGACGTGTGCGATCTATCGGCGAGCCGGGTTGGAGCAGTCCGGCGGCTTCGCCCAGATCGGGCACAGCGAGGACGTGCACACCGGTGTGAACCTGCTCAAGGTCGGTTTCACCACCATCTACGTGCCCGTCATCCTGGCGAAGGGGCTGTGCCCCGACCAGATGTCCAGCTTCATCTCCCAGCAGTACCGGTGGTGTGCCGGCTCGATGAGCTTGTTGCGGGACAAGAGATTCCATGACTCGCCGCTGCGATACCGCCAGCGGATGTGCTTTTTCACCGGCTTCGGCTACTACATCTCTACGGCGGTGGGAGCGTTCGTGCTGCCGCTGCCCACCCTGTTCATGTTGTGGGGCATGCCGGACCGGGTGAAGCTGTCCAACTTCTTCTGGCTCATCCCGACCTTCCTCATGTACCCGTTGATCCGCGCGATCCACAAGAGCGGTTGGGGCGCATCGACGCTGCGCGTCTACACGATCGCGTCGTTCAGTCACGCTGCAGCGATCTTGCACACCATGCGCGGACGAACGGCCGAGTGGGTCCCGACCGGTGAGTCACGGCGTACGTCGATGACCAGCAACACCATCATGGTGATGATCACCTGGACGGCCGTCACCAACCTGGGCATGCTGATCGGCATCCTGCACTTCGTCTGGGCGGGTTACAGCCCGGTCGATGCCACGCCGATCTTCGTCGTGGCCCTGCTGAACCTCAACATCTGGGTCCCCATCTCCGTGCTGGCGTGGCGCGAGCGGCGGATCCGTCGCGAGCAGATCCGGTCCACGACCTTGGTCGCCCCGGAGACCGCCTGACCTTGCGCCGACCCGCGCCTACTTCGACCAGACGATCGGGTCGTCGCGGTACTTGTTGTCCGAGTAGTCCTCGTAGTTCCACCGGCTGTCGTCGTAGGTGGCCCCGGTGACCTCATCGCCGGTGGGTGCCAGGACGATCGTGCAGCCGACGGCGGTCGCGCCGACGGGGATGGTCAGGTTGTCACCGCTGCCGGTGGCCTTGAAACTCTTGCTGTCACAAGGGCCAAGGCTGCCGAAGACGATCAGGCTCTGCGCCTCGGTGCCGTCCTTGAGGGTGCCGTCGACGCTGGGCACGCTGACGCCGAGGTTGGAGGCGCCCTTGGTGGACAACAGCTTGGCGTTGACCGTGATGTAGTACGGCGTCTGGCCCTTGAACTTCGCGGCGTTCTCCAACTTGGAAAGGTCTGACTCCGAACCCTTTTCGATCTTCGCGACGCTCAGCTCGACGGTGGTCTCGTAGTACTTCGGGTCCTTCGGGTCATCGCCGCGGTTGGTGTGGATGACGGCCGCCTGACCGACCTTCAGCTTGGTGCCGGGCGGGGTAACGGTGCCCGGAGTGCCCTCCGTCGCCCCACCGGCGGCCGAGGTGCTGGGCGCCTGCGCGCTCGAGGACGCGGTCTCCGAACTGGTCGGGGAGTCAGAGGTGCTGGGCGCGGCGCTACTGGAGGAGGTGGTGCTGGTCGTCGTCCCACCGCTGGGTGAGGAGACACTGACGCTGCTGCCACAGGCGGCCAGGCCGAGCACCGCGGAGGCGGCGCTGACGGCAATCAGTGGGCGGTGGATGGTGATGCGCATGGTGGGCCCTTCGGAGGTTTCTGCTGATCGGGTACGGCCTCGATACAAACAGAAACACCCAGCCAACTCACAGCCGAAAATGTGGGGAGTTCCCCCTACTTGTCGCTATTAGCCCAACGCGGCGAAACTTGCTACTGCGGTGGTCCGTCCCGCCCGGTCGCGCGCCTTCCGAGCGCCTGGTTCGTCGCCCGGACCGACGACCAGACCCTGAAAGTCGAACAGCGGCGAGACCAACCGGTAGTCGCAGTGCGTACCTTCGCCGGTGCGCACTCCGTCGCGACGAGCGCTCTCGGCCATCATCAGCGCCTGCAGCGGCCCGTGCGTCAACAACCCGGGATAACCCTCGACCAGGGTGGCGTACTCGCGGTCGTAATGGATCCGGTGCCCGTTGTAGGTCAGCGCCGAGAAGCGGAACAGCAGCGGCGGCGTGACCTCCAGGCTCCACTCCCCCTCGGCGGCCGGTTGATCATCGCCGATCTGTGCGATGGGCTGCGCCGCGACCATGTCCCGGTAGACCACGTCCTGTCGCTCATCGACGCAGAGCGTGTCACCCTGCGTGACCTGGTGGCGGACACTGACGAACGTCAATCGCCCACTGCGGCCATGCTTTTCAATCGTGTCAATGACTTGCGTACGCCGAGTGGCCACCTGGCCGAGCCGCAACGGTGCCAGCGTGCGCACCTGACCGCCGGCCCACATCCTGCGCCGCCCCGGCTCCGGTGGGGCGGGCAGCACGCCCCGCAGCGGATGCCCGTCGGGGCCGAGGTCGGCTTGCGCGGGCCGGTCCAGCAGGTAGATCCAGTGCCACATCATCGGCAGCGTGTCGCGTGGTACCTCGACACCGATGAGCCCGGCGAGTGCTTCGGCCGGGCCGGGAATCAGAATCTCAGACCGCTCGATGACTTCCGAGGTCACGCGACCACCTTTGCCAGCCGGGCGAATTCGGCGCGCAACGCCTCGTTGTGCGAACCCAGCGCCGGGACGTCACCCATCGCAGGAGTGGCGTCGGACAGGACGACGGGCGGAAGCAGCGCATCGATGGTATGACCGCCGGGGGTCATCACACTGCGCCAGCGATCCCGCGCCTGCAGCTGCGGGTGCTCGTGGAACTGGGCTGGCGTACGCATCCGGGCGCACGCGATCCCGACCTCGTCCAGCCGGTCGACCAACTCGTCCGCGTCGTACGCCGCGAACGCCTTCTCCAGCAGCACCGTCACGTCGGCGTCGTGCTCCACCCGTTCGGTGTTGTGCACGAAGCGCGGGTCGTCGATCAACGACTCATCGCCAATCACCCTGCGGCACAGTCCTGCCCACTCGCGGTCGTTCTGCACACTCAGGAAGATCGTGTTGCCGTCGCCGGCGCGGTACGGACCGTAGGGAGCGATCGAGGCGTGCTTGGCCCCCGTGCGCACAGTCGGCCGCTCTCCGTAGACCGCGTAGTAGGTGGGTTGCATCATCCACTCGCCCAGCGCGTCCAGCATGGCCACTTCGACGGTGGCGCCTTCGCCGGATCGGAACTGGCGCAGCAGAGCCGACAAGATGCCGGAGTAGGCGTACATCCCGGTGGCGATGTCCGCGACGGAGACACCGACCTTGGCCGGTTCGTCGGGTGAGCCGGTCGTGCTGAGCAGACCGGCCTCACACTGCACGAGCAGGTCGTAGGCCTTCTTGGACCGGAACGGCCCGTCCGGGCCGTAGCCGGAGATCGAGCAGTAGACCAGCTCCGGACGTTGCACTCGCAGTGTGGCCGCGTCCAGGCCGAGGCGCTCGACGGCACCGGGGATGAGGTTCTGCACGACGACATCCGCTTCGGCGATCATCGCGTCAAGAATCGCCCGGTCGGCGGTGTCCTTGATGTCGAGTTCGATCGACTCCTTGCCCCGGTTCAGCCAGACGAAGTAGCTGGAGTCACCGTGCACGGTGCGGTCGTACTCGCGGGCGAAGTCGCCGACGTCGGGGCGTTCGACCTTGATGACGCGCGCGCCGAGATCGGCCAGTTGCCGGGTTGCGAACGGTGCGGCGACCGCCTGTTCGAGGGAGACCACCGTGATGCCGTCGAGGGGAAGCATGTTCCAGTCCTAACTACAGATCGTTGATGGCGTGTCGTTGCAGGATCCGGCGGGCCCGCAGCACCACCGGCCGGTCGACCATCTGGCCGTCGACCTGCAGCGCCGTGGACAGGTCGTCCTCCTCGAGGCGTTCGACGCCGCCGATCGCGTGCGCGATCTGCAGTGCCCAGTCCAGTTGTTCGGCAGATGGCGCGAAGCCCACGTTGACCGGGACGACCTGCGAGGGGTGGATGCACAGTTTGCCGCCGAAGCCCAGTGCCCGGGCGGCAGCTGCATCGCGACCCGCCTGCTCCGGGTCCTTCACCGCCGTGCTGACCCCGTCGATGGGACCAGTGAGTCCGGCTGCCCGTGCGGCCAGAACGAGCGCGCTGCGGGCGAAAAGCATTGCCTCCCAGGTTTCTTCGGCATCGATGTCGACCGCGAAGTCGATCGATCCGAAGGCCAGGGTGACGACGCCGTCGCACCGTGCGATCCGGTCGGCCTCCTGCAGGCCGACCGCTGACTCGACCAGAGCGATCAGGGGCACGTCGGCACCCAGGTCTTGGCGCGCCGTACGCACACCGTCAACCGTCGCCTTGGGCACCATGACGCCCAGCGCGCCGGAACCTTTGATGGCCACCACGTCATCGGCGTACGCCGAACTGCCGGGAGCGTTGACCCGCACCCAGGCGTCGCGCCCGTCGCCGACCCATTGCGCCACGGCCTCGCGGGCGGCGGGTTTCGTCGCGACGGACACGGCGTCCTCCAGGTCGAGGATGACCTGATGGGCACCGGCCGCGTGCGCCTTGGCGAAGCGCTCGGGCCGGTCGCCGGGGACGAACAGCCACGACGACGAGGCGTCGACCGGGACGGCGCGGCCGGTGCGAGGTTCCATCAGATCAGTGTGCATGTCCGCGGGCCTGTTCAGCGTGCTACCGGGTTGCGTTTGACCAGTTGACGGGCGATCACACCGCGCTGGATCTCGTTGGTGCCTTCGCCCACGATCATCAGCGGGGCGTCGCGGAAGTAGCGCTCGACGTCGAACTCGGTGGAGTAGCCGTAGCCGCCGTGCACCCGGATCGCGTCGAGCGCGACCTTCATCGCGGTCTCCGAGGCGAACAGTTTGGCCATCCCGGCCTCCATGTCGGCCCGCTGCCCGGTCTCGTAGCGACGGGCGGCGTACTGCACCAGCTGACGCGCCGCAGTGAGTTGGGTTGCCATGTCCGCCAACAGGTTTCCCACCGACTGGTGCTGCCAGATCTGCTTGCCGAAGCTCTCCCGCTCCTGCGCGTAACGCACCGCGTCCTCCAGCGCTGCCTGGCCGACACCCAGGGCGCGGGAGGCGACCTGGATGCGGCCGATCTCCAGACCGCGCATCATCTGCGAGAAGCCCTGTCCTTCAACGCCGCCCAGCAGGCTGGCCTGAGGGGTGCGGAAGTCGTTGAAGCTCAGCTCGCAGCTCTCGACACCCTTGTAACCCAGCTTGGGCAGATCGCGGGAGACCTCGAAGCCCGGCCCGTGCTCGATCAGCAGGATGCTGATGCCCTTGTGCGCCGGCTGGGCGTCCGGATCGGTGCGGCACAGCAGGGCGATCAGCTGCGAGCGCCGCGCGTTGGTGATCCAGGTCTTGCCGCCGTTGACGACGTAGTCGTCGCCGTCCTTGCGAGCGGTCGTCCGCATCGCCTGCAGGTCGGAACCGCCGCCCGGTTCGGTGAGGGCCATCGTTGCGCGGATCTCGCCGGTGGCCATCTTGGGCAGGTAGCGGTCCTGCTGTTCCTGGGTGCCGTAGTTGACCAGCAACTTGGCCACGACGCTATGGCCGCCCATCGCCCCGGCCAGGCTCATCCAGCCGCGGGCCAGTTCCTCGGTCACCGCGGCGTAGCACGGGACGGAGACGCCGGCGTCGTTCCACGGTTCCGGGATCGCCAGGCCGTAGATGCCCATGTCCTTCATCTGCTCGATGAGGTCCTCGGGGTAGGTGTTGCCGTGTTCCAACTCCTGCACCACGGGCTTGACCTCGGCGTCGACCCAGTCGTGGACCAGTTTGACGATGGCGGATTCTTCGGCGTTCAGTTCGTAGGCGGTCAGATCAGACACGGGCAGTCTCCTTCGGTTCCGCACCATCGTGCTTGGTGATGATGTCGGCTGTCGAATACCGTTCGGTGATGACTCCATCAGTGCCGGAAACCGTGGGGTCCTGCGACTCCAGCGTCGAGTGCTTCGAGGTCTCCGGGATCAGCAGGATGGCCACCAGGGTGAGCGCGACACAGCCGATCACCCAGTAGAAGAAGGCGGATTCGTGTCCCGCGTTCTTCAGGGAGAGGGCCACCGTTTCCGTGGTGCCGCCGAAGACCGCCGCCACGAGGGCGTGCGGGACGCCGACGCCGATGGCGCGGATCTTGGTGGGGAAGAGCTCCGCCTTCACGATGGCGGCGAGAGCGGTGTATCCCGAGAGGAACACCAGGCCGATCATCATGCCGCCGAAGGCGACCAGGCCGCTGTGGGTGTTGCCGACGATGGTGAAGATCGGGACGGTGCTGATCATGATCCCCAGCGCGAAGAAGAGCATCACGGGCTTGCGGCCGAAGCGATCGGATATGGCACCGGTGAGCGGCTGCAGGAACATGAAGATCAGCAGCGCGATGAAGCTGACGACCGACGCCATGCTCTTGGGCAGGCCGGCGGAGTTGACCATGTACTTCGTGAAGTAGGTCGTGAAGGTGTAGAACGCGACCGTGCCACCGATGGCCAGGGCGAAGACCGCCGCCATCTGCTTGGGGTACTCGGTCAGCAGCGACTTCAGACCACGCTTCTCGATCTGCTCGCCCTCGTGGAAGGTCGCGGCCTTGTGCTGTTCCTTCTGGGCCTGGTCGGCCTTGAAGTGGTCGGTCTCGTCCATGGTCCGGCGCAGATAGAGCACCGCGAGGCCCAGGATCGCGCCGATGACGAAGGGGATGCGCCAGGCCCAGGCGGTGAGGACCGAGTCGGAGAAGATCTGCTGCATCACGATCATGACGATCAGCGCGAGCAACTGGCCCAGGACGATCGAGACGTACTGGAAGCTGGAGAAGAAGCCCCGTCGCTTGGGAGTCGCGATCTCGCTCAGATACGTTGCGCTGGAGCCGAACTCACCCCCGACTGACAGACCTTGGACCAGGCGTACGACGAGTAGCAGGATCGGTGCCGCCAGCCCGATACTCGCGTAGCTGGGGATCAAAGCGATCGCCAGGGAGCCACCACTCATCAGCAACACCGACAGGGTGAGGGCAGCGCGCCGGCCCTTCCAATCGGCGTACGCGCCAAGGAGCCAACCACCCAGCGGACGCATCAGGAAGCCGACGGCGAAGACTGCGGAACTGGCCAGCAACTGCGCGGTGGGACTCTCACCCGGGAAGAAGCTGGCGGCGAAGTAGAGGCTGAACGTCGCGTAGACGAACCAGTCGAACCATTCGATCGTGTTGCCGAGACAGCCGCGGATGACATTCGCCGCGACGCCGTGTCGGCGCGGGGCGATCGTCGGGGTCTGCACGCTCATGAGGTGCTCCTTCGGGGGCGAGGGTTGTGAGCCGTGCCACACATCATGAGCTGTGATTCAGCGCACCCTGTAATACTTCCTGGTGATGGATTGATAGCCGTAGCTCATGAGGGTGGCAATGGATCTGAAACAGCTCACCGCACTGGTGACAGTCAGCGAAGTCGGCAGCGTGACCAAGGCGGCCCAGGTCCTGCACATCGTGCAGCCAGCGGTGACTCGCCAAATCCGTTCTCTCGAAGAGGAATTCGGCGTCACGCTCTTCGAGCGCAGCCGTCAGGGGATGACCCTGACACCCGAGGGCGAGGTGCTGGTCGAGCGGGCCCGGCGGGCGCTGCAGGAGTTGGACCGAGCGCGCGCCGAGCTGCGGCCCAGCCCCACCTCGGTGCGCGGCATCGTCACCATCGGCATCCTGGAAAGCACCCTCGACCTGCTGGCGCAGCCCCTCGCGGACGCGGTGCGGTCGCACTATCCCGATATCGAACTGCGGGTGCTGTCGGCCTACTCCGGGCACTTGCAGCAGTGGATGGACGCCGGGGATGTCGACCTCTCGCTGCTCTACAACCTCGCGTCGACGCCATCGATCTCGGTGTCGCCACTGGTCAGCGAACCGCTGTGGGCGGTGGCGCCTGCCTCGGCGAAACTGCGCGCTGACCGGCCGATCCCGTGGTCGCGGGTGTGGCAGGAGGATGTGGTGCTACCCGTGGCCGGGCACGGGTTGCGGATCCTGATCGACCAGGCGCGCGCGACATCCGGGGCAACACCGCACGTGACCATGCAGACCAACTCGATGCACGTGCAGAAGCAACTGGTAACCGCCGGGTACGGGTGGACGGTCCTGCCGGCCGCCGGCATCGCCTCGGACCTGGGCGGCGGACAGGTGAGTGCCGCTCCCCTGGTCGAGCCGGAGATCAAGCGCTCGATGGTGCTGGGTCTGCAACGCGCGGGCCGGGTCCCCGCGCACGTGGAGGCCGTGGCCGCCGAGGTGGTGCGCGCCGTACGCCGAGTGGTCCGGGACGGCGCCTGGCCCAGCGCCGAATTAGCCTGAGTTACGGTCGCTTGAGTCCCACACGAGGAGCCGCCGATGGACACCCCGCCCGTCATCACCAGAGACGACGTCAGCGCCGCGCAGCAGGCGCTGCGCTACGAATTGACGACGCTTGCCTATCGCCTACCTGATGCGGAACGCGCCAAGGCGGGCATCGAGCCGTGGTTGGCTGCCCCTGACGCTGAGGGCCGACTGCTGGGCTGCTGGGAGGGCGAACACGGGCCGCTGGGACGCGTCTACGTCCTGCGCGGTTTCGACGACGAGGCGCAACTGTCGCGTGAGCGCGAGCGGGCCGCTCATAGCCGCGTGCCGTTCGGCGCCGGCCCGCACCTCACGGACCTCGCGATGCACGGCTACGCCCCGTTCCCCTTCATGCCGCCGATCGTGACCGGCGCGTTCGGCGCGGTATATGAGATCCGGGACTACCACCTGGTCCCCGGCGGGCTGCCAGCAACGATCGACGGCTGGCGCCAAGCGCTGCCTGCGCGCCATCTGGTGGACCCGATCACGGTCGTCATGTACGCGCTCGACGGACCAGCCCGGATCCTGCAGATCTGGCCGTTCTCCGGCTTGGACGAGCGCGTTGCGATCCGCCGCCGCCTTTACGACGAGGGCACCTGGCCACCCCCGGGCGGACCAGAGCACATCGCGGAAGCGAGCTCGGTGATCGCGTGGCCGCTACCGGGCTCACCATTGCACTAGGCGCCACCGACGTTTGATCAAGTGCTCGATGGTGCTGGGTCTGCAACGCGCGGGCCGGGTGCCCCCGGACGACCTGAGGAAAGCGGATGCTTTTCGAGGGCTTCATGACTTCAAGTCATGCATGAAGCCCTTCAGATTGATGCGTTCATAGCGAGTGACAGCACCTGGCGGGACGCCGAACTAGCCTGATAACCATGGCTCAACCTGTTGCTGTCCAGGCCTGGCACGCGTTCGTCACCGATCCGACGCCCGCCGGCCTCCGCGCACTCCTCGCCGACGATGCGGTGTTCCGCTCCCCGGCGGTTCACACCCCGCAGGAGGGCGCCGAGTTGACCTACGCCTATCTATGGGCGGCGGCGCAGGTGCTCGGCCCCACGTTGGTCTATCGCCACGAGTGGTACGACGAGCACTCGGCGGTGCTGCGCTTCAACGCGACCGTCGACGGACTCGAGGTCGACGGCGTCGACATCATCACCTGGAACGAGGATGACAAGATCACCGAATTCACCGTGATGACAAGGCCGTTCAAGGGGTTGCAGGCAGTGATCCAGGCGATGGGCGCCGCCCTCTCCCAGCAGCAACGCACGTAATAGGAAACGCTGTCCCTCGCGGCCGTCCCGGGTTGACCGGGTCCATCCGTCAGGCCGTGATTGCCGTACTGCTCCCGCCACTGCCGAGTAGGGCAAGAGGACGGGGTTAGCCGCGGGCCAGGTCCTTGAAGGCAGCCAGCATCGGTGCGACCATCGGCGCCCGGGCGGCCGGTGGAGCAGTCACCGCGAAGAGAGTTCGCGCGGGCGCACCCCGCACGCGACGTACGTGCACGCCATGGGTGGGATGGCACGCCGTACGGGGAATCAACGCCACACCCATCCCGGCCGCGACCAGAGACAACGCCACCTCGTAGGACTCACTCTGGTAGGCCACCCGCGGCTCGAACCCCGCGAGCGCCGCCAGCGCGTCCAGTTGCGTGCGGTGCCGACGCCCGGGAGCGCCGCTGACCCAATCCTCGCCCGCGAGCCCGCTCAGTCCGACCGGCGCGTCCCCACTCGCGAGGCGGTGGTCAGAGGGTACGGCGAGCATGAGCGGATCGCGCATCAACCGGTGCAACTGGATCGAGTCCGCGACCAGCGGCTCGGCGTACTCGGCCACGACGGCGACATCGAACTCGTCGCCGCGCACCCCGAGAATGCCCTCGTGCGAGCCGGTTTCGACCACGGACGGCTCGACGAGGGGGTGCCTCAATCGCACGTTCGCCAAACCGTCGGCAACCAATGGGCGCACGGTCGACGCCAGCGCCCCCACGCGCAGCCGGCGGGATCGCTGTCCGAGGTAGGTCTCCGTCCGTGCCTGAGCCCGGCCCACCAGCGCCGACACCTGTACCCCCTGCTCAGCGATCAATCGGCCCAACTCGGTCAGCGCAGCGCCACGGGGACCGCGATCGACCAACGGCGCACCGACCTTCGCCTCCAACCGCGCCAGCCGCTGAGTGACGGCCGCTGGCGTCAGACCCGACGCGTGCGCGACGGCGGCAAGGCTGCCCGTCGAGGCAATGGCGTGTAGCAGTTCCAGGTCCGCTGAGTCCAGCATTAACCCAGCTTAATGCTGTGCTAACGAAGAGCCGCTTCCGTTAACAAGCAGTTTCGCCGCACCATCGATCCATGACCGTGACAGACCAGACCTACCTGACCGGCAGCAGCTGGCAGGACGCCGTCTCCCGTGTGCTGCGCGAAGGCGGCATCCAGCAGATCGCCTACGTTCCGGACGCCGGACACTCCGTCGCCATCCGCGACGCCATCGCTGACCCCGACATGACCGACGTCGTCTGCACCACCGAGGAGGAAGGCGTCGCCATCGTCAGCGGAGCCTGGCTCGGCGGCCAGCGAGCAGCACTGTTGATGCAGAGCAGCGGAGTCGGCAACTGCGTCAACATGTTCTCCCTGCTCACCATGGGCGGCTTCCCGTTCCTCACCCTGGTGACGATGCGCGGGGAGTACGCCGAGTTCAACCCCTGGCAGGCCCCCATGGGCCTGGCCACGCAGCAAGCCCTCGAACTCATGGGCATCACCGTCTACCGGGTCGACGACCCCGCGGACGTCGAGGAGACCGTCAGCGCCGCGCTCGACACCGCCTTCCTCGCCGGTGGCCGCGTCGCGGTGCTACTCGGCCAACGACTGATCGGACGCAAGAAGTGGGAGCGCAACTGATGACCGCAACACTGACCGAGACCAGGGTCCGTATCGACCGCCGGGCGTTCGTCACCGACCTGGTGCAGCAACTGCCCGACGACGTGCTGATCGTCACCGGGCTGGGCTCCCCCAGCTACGACGTCTTCGCCGCCGGGTACCGACCGCGCACCTTCCACCTGTGGGGCGCGATGGGTGCAGCCGTTCCGATGGGCCTGGGATTGGCTCTGGCGCAACCCAATACGCCCGTCGTCGTCATCACCGGTGACGGTGAGCAGTTGATGGGGATCGGCGCGCTGGGCACGGTGGCGGTCCAGTCACCGCCCAACCTGACGATCGTCGTACTCGACAACGGGCACTTCGGTGAGACCGGCATGCAACGTAGCCATGCGGGCCTGACCACCGACCTGACCCAGGTGGCAAGGGGTTTCGGGATCTCGGACGCCGCCACGATCTCCTCCGCCGACGAGGCCGCCGAGCTTGCCGCCCTGATCACGGCTCAGAGTGGTACGGCGTTCCGCCGGGTCCTCATCGACGTCACCGAGCCGCCGCGCGCGCTACCGCCCCGCGACGGAGTCGCGAACAAGAACGCCGTCCGCTCCGCGCTCGGCTTCGAAACCTTCTGAGGAGATCGCATGTACGACGTCCCGATGTTCATCAACGGAGCTGAGCACCGCCCGGTCGACGGAGCGTGGTTCGAGAGCGACGACCCGTACACCGGAAAGCCCTGGGCGCAGGTTGCGTCGGGGTCATCGGCAGACGTCGACCTCGCGGTCGCGGCCGCAAGCGCCGCACTTGAAGCCGACGAGTGGGGTGGTTTGACCGCCACCGCACGCGGCGCACTATTGGTCCGTCTGGCCGACGTGATCGACTCTTATGCGGACGAACTCGCGCAGTTGGAAGTCAACGACAACGGCAAACTCCTGGCCGAGATGGCCGGACAGGTCGCCTACGTGCCGCAGTGGTTCCGATACTTCGGAGGCCTGGCCGACAAGATCGAGGGCCGGGTGCTGCCGATCGACAAACCCGGCTACTTCGCCTACACCCGGCGCGAGCCGGTGGGCGTCACCGCGATCATCACCCCGTGGAACTCACCGTTGCTCCTGCTGGCGTGGAAGCTGGCACCCGCCCTGGCCGCGGGTTGCACCGTGGTGGTCAAGCCCTCCGAATTCACCTCTGCCTCAACGGTTGCGCTCGCACGGTTGCTGCACGAGGGTGGCCTGCCCCAGGGCGTCTTCAACGTGGTCACCGGCTTCGGCAAGGACGTTGGTGCTCCGCTGGTCGAGCATCCGCAGGTCGCCAAGGTGTCCTTCACCGGCTCCGACGCCACGGGTCGATCGATCGGCGCGGCGGCCGGTGCCGGCATCAAACACGTCGCGTTGGAGCTCGGAGGCAAGTCGCCCAACATCGTCTTCGCGGACGCTGACCTGCAGTCCGCGGCGAACGGTGTCGTGTCCGGGATCTTCGCCGCCACCGGTCAGACCTGCATCGCCGGCTCACGGCTCCTGGTCCAGCGCGAGATCCACGATGAACTGGTCTCGCGCGTGGTCGAACTCGCCGCGACTGCTCGGATGGGCGACCCCCGCTCGACTGACACCCAGGTCGGCCCGATCACTACGCGGCCGCAGTACCAGAAGGTGCTGTCCTACATCGATGTGGCTCGTGAGGAGGGTGCGACCGTCGCCCTCGGCGGCGGACCGGCCGATCCTGCGGACGTCGGCGACGGCTGGTTCGTGCGGCCGACCATCTTTACCGGTGTCGACAACGGCATGCGGATCGCGCAGGAGGAGGTCTTTGGGCCGGTGCTGGCGGTCATCCCGTTCGACGATGAGGCGGACGCGGTCGCGATAGCCAACGACTCGGCGTACGGGCTAGGCGCCGGGGTCTGGACCAGCGACATGGCGCGAGCGCTGCGGATGGCGGACGCGATCAAGGCGGGCACGGTCTGGGTGAACACCTATCGCGCGGTCAGCTTCATGGCTCCGTTCGGCGGGTTCAAGTCCTCCGGCGTTGGCCGGGAGAACGGCGCCGAGGCGATCGAGGAGTACCTGGAGACCAAGACGGTCTGGATCAACAGCGGGGCGCCGGTGGGCAATCCGTTCGTCCTGCGCTAGGCGCGATCGCTGACTATCCTCCGCCCATGGGAATCGTGCTGCTCCATGGCGCCGACGGGTACGCCGAGGACCGGCTTCTCGCGCAACGGCTGGGTGACGCTCTCGGGACTGCCGTGGCCGTGCCCCAGCTGCCGCCGGAAGACATGTCCTACGAGGCCTGGGCATCGGCGATCAATGCTGCACTGAGCGATGCCACCGAGGTCGTGGCGCATTCGTTCGGTGGTTCTGTCCTGCTGAAAATGCTGTGCGAAGGACGCGCGTCGCTCCCCCGCGCAGCGGTCCTCGCCGCACCGGAGTGGGGCCCGAACGGTTGGGACTCTGAGCAATACGCGCTGCCCCACGACGCAGTGATTCCCGCCGGCACCCGCCTTTCGCTGCACCACTGCGCCGACGATGACATCGTTCCCGTGGCCCACCTGGACCTGCTGCACGCGATGCTGCCGGGCGCGAGCGTTCATCGGTATGAGACCGGCGGTCATCAGTTCCTCGGTGAGGCAATCCAGGCGGTCGCCGAAAAGTTGACCTGACAGGTGTCGTATTCGCGTGGCACCGTTCGTAGAACGGGTGACGGCACCGCACACCGGTGGTGCCGCACGAGAGGAGACCACCATGGCTTTGTACCTGATTGCCTTCAACGACGAATGGGTGCCGGAGCAGACGCTGGAGCAGTTGCAGGACAAGAGCAAGACAAGCAACGCCGTACTCGATGAGATGAAGGAGCAGGGCGTCTTCGTCTTCGCCGAGGGTGGTATTGATGCCTCCACGGCGATCTGCAGCGTGGAACTGGTCGACGGAGCACCGGTCTTCAGCGACGGTCCCTACGCCGAGACCAAGGAGCACCTCGGCGGTTTCACCGTGATCGACGTACCGGACGATGAGGCCGCGCGCTACTGGGCGGGGCGCATCACCCAGTCGCTGGACTGGCCGCAAGAAGTCCACCGCTTCCCCAGCGACGTCAAGGAGATCACCGACCGGCTGGGTCTGAGCTGAGCGCAATCAGACCCAGCCCATACACAGGGGATATACAGTCTCCGGGTGCGCGCTGCCCTTTCAATCGTCGGTACCTCTGTCGTGGTTCTGATCGCCGGCTGCTCGGCGCAGGCGACGGGTCCCACGGCTACACAGAAGCAACCCGCGAGTAGCGCATCTGCGCCGTCCACGACAGCGACACGGTTCAATCTCGCTGTCGCCATCGACTCGATCAACGCCGCGCCCACCATTACCTACCAACAGGATTGCACTACGAGCGCCGGTGGATCGGACCTCACCACTCATCGGACGATCACGGTCGATGCCCGCAAGGACCGGGCCCGAGTCGATCTGGAGCTACCGGACAGCGCGTCGGCGGCCGCGAAGAGAATGCATATGACAGTGATCAGTTCGGCGGAAGAATTCCTCATCACGTCGCCCGATTGGACCGGGTCACAAGCAGGCGCCTGGATGCGCGTCGATGGTAGAACCGCGCGGATTCAGGGGCTGACGCCCAGCCAGGCTGGCACCGTCCCGCGCGGACTCAACGCCTTCATCCAGAGCGGAAGGGCCACCTCGAACAGCATCTCCGGCACCGTCCCGGCCGAAGACGCGGTCTACGCGCTCGGCCTGACCGGGATGCTGAAGGACCCCGACCTCATCACCTCGCTCACGGGAGAGGTTCCTGCGACTGTCTTCTTCGATCCAGCCACGGGGGCGATTCAACGCCTCGAAGTTACCGGCGACGGGGGCGACGTCACCGGCCAATCAACGGAGAAATCAAAGGATTTGGTCGAGTCGGCCTTCCAACTGACTCACTGCACTATCACCATCGACCAGGTCGGCGAGCCGGTAGAGATCGCGTTACCGAAGAGCAGCGAGATTCGCGACGCACCCTAGGAACGACGCACCCAAGGAACTCAGTCGACGCCGATGTCCTCGTTCCACAGATCCGGGTGTTCGGCGATGAAGTCGGTCATCATCGCCACACACTCCGGGTCGTCCAATACGACGACCTCGACGCCGTTCTCGGCCAGCCAGTCGTGCCCACCGACGAACGTCTGCGCCTCACCGACGACCACCCTTGAGATGCCGAACTGACGCACCAGCCCGCTGCAGAACCAGCACGGGGAAAGCGTCGTGGCCATCGTGGTGCCGCGGTAGCTGCGCTGCCGACCGGCGTTGCGGAAGGCGTCAGTCTCCCCGTGTACCGATGGGTCGTCGTCCTGCACCCGGCGGTTGTGGCCTCGCCCGAGCAGAGCTCCGTCGGCGCCGAACAGCGCTGCCCCGATGGGGATTCCACCCTCGGCGAGTCCGGCGCGCGCTTCCTCGATGGCGACGGCCAGCATCTCCTGATCGGTGGTCATGAAACCAGTGTGCTCGACCTGGCCGGCAGCACCTTCCGCAGACCCGCATAGACGCCCGCCGCGAGCAGGAACCCGACCAGGTAGGTGATGTCGCCGACCTGGGGGTGCGCCGAGGGGATCGGGCCGGTGTAGTTGGCCTGGTTGGAGAACAACCACACCGACACCACGATGCCGACCAGCATCGCAATGGGTCCGGCCCAGTTCTGCCAGCTGCGGTCCTGGGCAATGGCGGTGAAGTCGGCGCCGCGGTTCAGCCAGCGATCGGTGAGTACGACGCCCAGCCAGGGGCCGATCCAATAGGCGATGACCAGCAGGAAGTTCTCGTAGTTCTCGCCAGCGTTGTCCACCCCGGCCAGCGCGAGGAAGAAGCCGAGGATGCCGAATCCGACCGCCACGAACGCCCGAGCCCGGTGCAAGGTGGTCCGGAACCCGATCGCCAACGCGGACATCGCACCGGAGTAGATGTTGAGCGCGTTGGCACAGATCGCCCCGATCGCGATGCACAACAAGGTGAGCTTGCCCAGCCAGGTCGGCAGCAGGCCGGTGTAGACGCCCGGGTCCACCGCGGCTGACTTGCCAGCGGCGGACACCATTGCGGCACCGGCGGATTCGAGGACAACACAGGAGATCAGGATGCCGAGGCCGGCGAACATTCCTGCTCTCCGGCCGTTCGCTGGCGGCTGGTAGCGGGTGAAGTCGCTGGCGTAGGGGTTCCAGCCGCAGGCGTATCCGAAGGAAGCACCGGTCATGAGGAGGAAGGCGCCGACGCCGGGGGTGCCGCCGGTGCCGACGCCGGGGTGCGACTTGCCGAAAACGATGACCGCACCGATGACAAAGACCACCGCAAGAACCGGGAAGGCCCAGCGCTCGAACGCGTGGATCAGGTTGTAGCCGAGGAAGGCAACGGCCAACTGCAGGAGTACGACGATCGCCAGGGCCACGCCCTTGGCTAACCCTGGGATGAGCGCATGCAGCGCTAACGCTCCGCTGATGCTGTTCACCGCGAACCAGCCGATGCCGGCGATCACTGCGTTCAAACCGGCCGGCAGGATGTTGCCGAGGAAGCCGAATCCCGTTCGGGACAGGACCATTTGGCACAGTCCCGACTCCGGACCCCACGAAGACAGGACGGCGTGCGTGAGCGAGCCGAGCGCCGTACCCAGAATGATGGCGGCCACGGTCTGCCACAGGTTCAGGCCCCAGAACAGGGGGCCCAGGATCCCGACACCAATCGTCGCGAACTCCATATTGGGCGACGTCCAGGTCCACAGCAGGTCGATGGGCCGGCCGTGCCGCTGGTCGGGCGGGATGACGTCCACACCGCCCGGCTCAATGGCCAGCACGTGGTGGCCATAGTCCTCGGCACTGATCGGATTGGTCTCGACGTCTGCGCTCACCGATCCAGCATCCCGCCGAACGGGACGCTGGATCGAGCGCCAGACGTTACGCGCACGTCAACATTTGCTGGGAGTTTGCTGGACGCGACTCACAGGCCACGGCCGCTGGGCGACACCAGGATCTTGACCGCCGTCTCATTGCGGTTGATCAGCGTGTCGAATCCTTCGTCGATGAGGTCGTCCAGACCGATCCGGCCGGTGATGAACGGTCCGAGGTCGACCTTGCCCTCCTCCACCAGCGCGATCGTGTCCGGGTGGGAGTTGACGTAGGCGATGGTGCCGCGCACGTCCAACTCCTTCAGCACGATGGCCTGCATGTCGAAACTGGCCCGCTTGCCCCAGATCGAGACGTTGACCAGGACGCCGCGTGGCCGCAGCGCCTCGACGAGGGTGTCCAGCGCCGGTTGCACTGAAGTGCACTCGAACCCGACGTCCGCGCCCCGGCCGCCGGTCGCTTCACGGACCTTCGCAACGACGTCGTCGGCTCCGGGGTCGAGGACCAGCTTGGCCACACCCGTCTGCTCGGCACGTTCGCGTCGCAACCGGCTCGGCTCACTGATGATGACCGTGGCACCGAGGGCCGTGAGCACGGCGGAGGTGAGCAGCCCGATCGGTCCGGCACCGGTCACCAGGGCGACGTCGCCGGCCTTAACCCCGGAGCGGTCGGCGGCGTGGTAGCCCACCGACAGCGGTTCAAGCAGCGCGGCCTGGTCAAGCGGCACAGCGTCCGAAACCTTATGCGCCCAGCGCCGATTCACCACGATCTTCTCGGCGAGACCGCCGCCACCGCCGCCCAGACCGATGAAGTTCATGTCAGGAGACAGGTGGTAGTCGTCGCTCGTGGGGCCGGTGTCGACGTCGTCGTGCACGATGTAGGGCTCGACGACCACGTGATCGCCGGGTGACAGGTCCTCGACACCGTCGCCCACGGCGTACACCACGCCGGACATCTCGTGCCCCAGGGTCACCGGCGCGGACTCCCCGCTGATCGGTTGCGGGTGGCCGGCCGGCGGGATGAAGATCGGCCCCTCGGCGTACTCGTGCAGATCGGTCCCGCAGATCCCGCACCAGGCGACATCGATGCCCACCTGCCCCGGCCCGACCTGCGGCTCGGGGATGTCCTCGATCCGGATGTCACCTCGGTCGTAGTAGCGCGCTGCCCTCATCTCGACTCCTTTGTCGCACGGTGCGGACTCGGTCGGTCCTGCAACCGAGCGTGCTCGCAGCAGGTTTCGGGGGCCAGCGTTGCGTCACGTTGCATCGATTCTTACTTAGCCCTTGCGTTATATAACTACATCGCTATGCTGGCAGAATGGACAGCGCGCTGAGGGCTCTCGCCGACCCGCATCGCCGGGTCATGCTGGAGCGGCTGAGCCAGGGCCCGGCATCCGCCGGGGAACTTGGCGCACTACTGCCCATCTCCCAACCTGCTGCCTCCCGGCACCTCTCGGTGCTGCGCGACGCCGGACTCGTGGCTGTCGAGCACGAGGCCCAACGCCGGATCTACCGGTTACGCCCGGAGCCGATGGCCGAGATCGGCGACTGGCTCGGGCAGCGCCAGCGCGAGTGGGAACACCGCTTCGCGGCACTGCACACCGAAATTGCCCGAGGCAAGAAACAGAGGAAATCCCCATGAGCACCATCACCCCCGCACTGCTCAGTTCGATCATCGAGTACGGCGATCGCGTGACTATCCGCGTCCAGGACGTCTACCCCACGAGCGTGACGGACCTGTGGGACGCGGTCACCGACCCGGCCCGCCTGGCCCGGTGGATCGCGACCGTGACCGGTGATCTGCGCGTCGGTGGCGAGGTCCACGTGACCTTCACCAGCAGTTGGGACGGGACCGGCGTCATCGAGTCGTGCGAGCCGCCGTACTCCTACTCCCTACGGATGGGGACCGAGCAGGAGTCCCGGATCGTCGTACGTCTGCAGGAGGAGGCGGGTGGCACGCGCCTGATCGTGGAGGACGCCGGCCTGCCCCGAGCCGAGCAACTCGCCCACGGCGCTGGCTGGCAGGTGCACCTGGAGGACCTCCAAGCGGCGGTTTCCGGCCAAGAGCCGGAGGCGTGGAAGCCCCGCTGGGAGGCGATGATGCCGACGTACGCCGCTGTGCTGGGTGAGCCGTCCAGCTCTCCTCGGTTGCTGGGGACGCTGCACTCCGACGGTTCGACTGGATCGATCCGACTGGAGGAACGCTTTGCGACCGACGTCGAAGACCTGTGGTCCGCCCTGACCGAGAAGGACCGGTTGGCCCGCTGGCTGGGCGAGTTCGAAGGCACGCTGGCCGTCGGAAACACCTACCGCTACAGGATGTTCGCCAGCGGAGCCGAAGGCGAGGACACGATCACCGAGTGCGAACCGCCCCGCCGCTTCGTGACCACCAGCAGTGACGGTCGGGAGTCGGTCGAGGTCACGCTGACCCCCGACGGTGACGAGACCGTGCTCACTGTCGAGCACCGCGGACTGCCTGCCAACATGGTCGCCGGCTACGGCGCGGGGACCCAGATTCACCTGGAGGACCTCGGCGCGTACGTCGCGGGGCTGGGTCGCTGCGACTCGGACGCTCGTATGGAAGTCCTCTACCCGGCGTACCAGGAACTGCCGGTCACCGGGGACTGACTGCGCTCACGATCAACGCGGCCAACTGGCGGTAGGCCTCCGCGTCGTCCAGACCCGTTCGCTCGCGCAGGTCGCCGGTCTGGATGGACTCCATCGTCTGCGCGGCGACTGCAGCGATGAAGTCTGCATCAACGGCACGTTGCGCTGGGGCGGCGTCCTGGACCAGTTCACGCACCCGGTCAGCAGCGAAAGCCGTGTTCTGCGAATAGATTTCGCGGGCGGGTGCAAAGGCTTGCAAGTCGTCGTAGAACGCTGCCCCAGCCGGCTGCAACGCCCGGCCGATCGCTGACAGGTACGCATCGATCCGCTGCACCGGGTCGTCGACCGATGCCAGGTCCGCCTCCACCTGGTCCGTCGCTCGCCGGAAGAAGGTGCGCAGCGCGGCCGCAATCAGTTGCTCCTTGCTGTCGGCCAGGTCGTAGAGCGTGGCTTTCGAGCACTGCAGCCGCTCGGCCAGATCAGCCACCGAGAACGCGGCGAAGCCCTCGGCGAGGAAGAGGTCGATCAGCCCGTCAAGGATCTGCTCCTGCCGGACCGACCGGCGGGGGTTGCGGCTGGCCACGTTCTGAAGTGTACTGATAACAGAACTTGAGTACACCTATCCGAACTCCACTGGAGGAGTCATGGCCGTCGAACGGCTGCTGGACGACGACGCGGCAGACCTGCTCGCACTGACCCAGGAGATCGCTGCCAAGGAGTTGGCGCCGTACGTCGATGAGGCCGAGCGCGAGGCGAGGTTCCCCCGGGAGGCCTTCCGGACGTTGGGCCGCGCAGGCTTGCTGGGGTTGCCCTACCCGGAGGAGTACGGCGGTGGCGGCCAGCCGTACGAGGTCTACCTGCAAGTGGTCGAGGAGATCGCCACCGCGTGGGCGGCGGTCGGGGTCGGCATCAGCGTGCACGCGCTCAGCTGCTTCGGCCTCTTCCACGCCGGCACCGAAGACCAGAAACAACGCTGGCTTCCCGACATGCTGGGCGGCGAATTGCTCGGTGCCTATTGCCTTTCCGAGGCCCACGCCGGATCCGACCCGGCCGCGATGCGCACTACCGCGCGTCGTGAGGGCGACGAGTACGTGATCAACGGCGCGAAGGCGTGGACCACCCACGGCGGCGAGGCGGACTACTACAAGGTGATGGCCCGCGCCGATGAGGGCATCACCTGTTTCCTGGTGCCAGCGTCGACCGAGGGTCTGGTGGCCGATCCGCCGGAGAAGAAGATGGGCCTGATGAGTTCGACGACCGCAACGATGCGGTTCGACCAGGTGCGGGTTCCGGTGGAGCGGCGGCTCGGCGATGAGGGTCAGGGACTGTCGATCGCGCTCGCCGGGTTGGACAGCGGGCGCCTCGGGATCGCCGCCGTCGCAACAGGTGTCGCGCAGGCGGCGCTCAACGTGGCCGTGGCCTACGCCAAGGATCGCGAGGCCTTCGGCGTGCCGATCATCGACCACCAGGGGCTCTCTTTCCTGCTCGCCGACATGGCGGCGGCCGTCGAATCAGCACGTGCCACTTACCTTTTCGCCGCTCGGCTGCGTGATGCCGGGCGTCCGTTCTCACGTCAGGCATCGATCGCCAAACTGGTCGCGACGGACAACGCGATGCGGGTGACCACTGACGCCGTCCAGGTGCTCGGCGGTGCGGGCTACACCAAGGACTTCCCGGTCGAGCGCTACATGCGCGAGACCAAGGTGATGCAGATTTTCGAGGGAACCAACCAGATCCAGCGCCTGGTGATCGGGCGCGATCTCAAGAAGAAGGGTTGAACATGGAGCTTCAAGGTACGTCGGCCGTGGTCTCCGGTGGCGCGTCCGGACTGGGTGCCGCGACCGCTCGAGCGCTCGCCGGGAAAGGGGCTGCGGTGTTCGCACTCGATCTCCCCGCTTCCATTCAGAAGGCCGAAAAAGTCCAGGGCGTAACGCTTCTCGAGGCTGACGTGACCAACCCCGAGCAGGTGCGGCAGGTGATCGCGTCGGCCGCGGAGTTCGCGCCGCTGCGGACGGCCGTCTCGTGCGCGGGCATCGGACCGCCGAAGCGGATTCTCAACCGGGAGGGTGTCGCGGACCTCGACCTGTTCTCACGGATCATCAACATCAACCTGATCGGCACCTTCACGGTGCTTGCCCTTGCGGCAGAGGCCATTTCGAAGACACCGGAGCTGGACCACGGTCAGCGCGGCGTCATCGTGAACACTGCGTCGATCGCCGCCTTCGAGGGCCAGATCGGCCAGGTCGCCTACGCCTCGTCCAAGGGGGGCGTGGTCGGGATGACGCTGCCGGCGGCACGCGACCTGGCGCAGTTCGGGATCCGGGTGAACACGATCGCTCCTGGGATCATCGACACGCCGCTGCTCGCCAGCCTTGGTGACGAGGTCCGGGACTCACTTGCCGCGAACGTGCCCTTCCCCCACCGCCTCGGCCAGCCGGAGGAGTACGCACGCCTGGTGACGATGATCGTCGAGCACGACTACCTCAACGGCGAGACGATCCGGATGGACGGCGCGCTGCGGATGGCGCCGCGCTAGACATAGACACATGACGTCCTTCATTTCGCACACCACCGTCGACTGCCGCAATGCCTACGAGCTCTCGGAGTTCTGGAAGCAGGTGCTCGGTTACGTTGACGTTGCGGACGATCCGAACGAGCCAGGGCACGAAGAGTGCATGATCCTCGACCCGGAGACCGACCACCACGTCCTGTTCATCGAGGTCCCCGAGGCCAAGACCGGCAAGAACCGGCTGCACTTCGACCTCATGCCGCATGACGGTAGTCGGGACATCGAGATCGAGCGGGTCATTGCGCTGGGTGCCACGATCGTGGACGACCTGCGCGAACCCTCCGGAAAGGGCTGGGCAGTCCTGGCCGACCCGGAGGGCAACGAGTTCTGCATCCTGCGCAACCAGAGGGAGCGTAACCAGCAGACGGCTGGTTAGTCAGCGTCGGAAGCCGACAAGACGATAACGGGGATGCGCCTTCCACCGGTGCGATCGGCGTACTTTGCCCGGGCTGGGTAGGTCTGAAGATCCAACTGCCACAGACGCTCTCGCTCGTCTCCGGTCGCCTCGTAGGCGACCATCGGGACCGACTCGCCCGCATGGGTCACGGTGCATTGGGGGTGGGCGCGCAGGTTGTAGTACCACGCCGGGTTCTGGTGCTGACCGAAGTTGGACGCCAGGACGACCAGCCGATCACCGTCGGGTACGGCGACCAGAGGCATCGTGCGCGGCTCACCTGACCGTGCGCCGGTAGTGGTCAGTTCGATGATCGGCAGTCCGGTGAGCAAGCCGGTCACCGAGGTCTTGCCGCCGGTGCGCTGCAGCAAAGGGTTGTCGACACGGTGCAGGACGCGCGCGAAGACCCAGGCCATCGGCTTGATTCCGCCAAGTTGTCTGCACGCCTTCTGGGCCGCGTTAGCCTCATCGAAACGCATCCGGTCACGATAGACCGGTGTCTACGGCTGGGGGCAGAGAAGTCATGAACAACACCGGTTTGCCAACCGATCCGGGGGTTGATTTCGGGTCTCCCCTCGATCCAAGTTCCGACTCGTTCGGCGGTTTCGGGATACCCGGTTGGTTTGTCGCCGTTTTCGCACTCGTCGCCCTCAGCATCGTGGGTCTGATTGCGCTCATGGTGATCCGGGGAATTCGGGAAGCGGCAGCGCCACGGATCAACGGACAAGGTCGCGTCGTCGCCAAAAGGACTCGCGTCGGCGGCGGCAGTCCGGCCACCGTCATCGGAGGCGGCGCACCGATGACCGGGGTCGCTGGCGGCCCAGTGACGACAGGTATGCCGATGGGCGGCACGAGCGCGTCGACCTGGTACTACGTGACGATCGAGGATTCGGTCGGCAACCGCAAGGAATGGCATGTCTCGGGCCAGCTGTATGGCCTAGTGGCCGAGGGTGATTGGGGACAGACGGTGACCAAAGGGACCCGGCTGATTGAGTTCAACCGGAGAATGGGCTAACACCCCGCCGCGGGTGCCAGCACGTCTGCCCGAGATGAGCAACGGGGCGATCGTCGCGGTGCTTGCCTGGCCGGGATCAGCGCGGCAACCGCACCTTCGACCCGGCCCTGATCCAGACCACCGCGATCTACTAGCCCGACTTAGACCCCGGGCCGGCCACGGCAAAACCCCCGGGCCATCAACGGTCCGAGGGCCTCGCAGGTAGTCAGTTTTAACTACTTCACCATCTTCTGAGCCATATCCACCCCGCCACGGTCCTGCACAATCACCCAGTCAGGGGTGCCGTACCGGCCCGGTTCGTTCAGATTCACGAGGTTCACCATGCCGCGCAGAATCTGCTTGGCAGGCTCCTTGTGCTGCTTGTTGTCAAAGTCGAGGCGTGTCTGAATCCGCAGCCATCCGTTGTCGTCGGTGATTGCGGTGACCAACCGTGCTTGATCGGCCGGGGCGCCCTGCTTGAAGTCGGCGAGGAGTTGGTCGGCGTACTTTTGGTCGACTGCCGCACTCGACGTCGACGGGGCACTACTGCTAGGCGCGCTGCTGCTCGGTGTGCCCTTAGGTGTCGGCGTCGTCGCCTTCGGTGTCGCAGCCGCACTCGAGGTCGTGGTCGCCGCCGGCTCAGCAGCATCACTGCCACCACCCGGGAGCATCGACCCCACCGCGAACAACACCGCTACGACGACCGTCCCGATCGTCCAACGCACCAGCATCGGCTTACCCGGCTTGGCCTGCGGGTTCATCTGCATCAGCGCCGCCACCTTCTCCTGCACCGGCTCTGAGCTCACCGGCTCCGACACGCCCTGTCGGGTCGGGTCAGGCGCATCAAGCATCGGAGTCGACTCCACGTCCTGCTCGTCACGTTCCTGCGCTGCGCGCTGCTCAGCTGCACGCTGCGCCCGAAAGAGATCGGCCTTTGCCGCCGACTCCTCCCGACGCGCCAACGCCTCCGCGATCCGGGTGTCCTCCTCGTATCCCGGCATTCCCCTCCGCGGGGTGTATGGACCGCCACCACGCTTCAAGTTGGTCCCGCACCCGCGACACTTGAGCCGCTTCGGCATCGCAACAACCCCCACGCCCAGCGTCAGGACACCGCCGACCTTCGCTTTGCCCGTGCGCTTATCCGAGAAATCGTTCGCACCACACACCGGGCACCGAACCGTACCCTGCGCATCTACCTGTGTTTCCTTCATCGTGAAACCAACTCCCCTTACCTTGACCAGGGCCACTCACTGGCCCGTGACTTCTTCATGTATCAACGCTGCGAGCACTCGCTCCGCTCGCAGCGTCGTGCTTAACGACCAGTGCGACGAGCACCCGACGCCGCAGTAATCTGCGAGACCCGGCCGGCGGTAATCCCCACGACTAGGGCAACGTCACGCACCGAGTAGCCGTGCTGCACCAATTGATGCACCGCATCGTTCGTGCGAGCCGCGATCTGCTCAGCATTGCGGGCATGATCCCGGCGCGCCTTACCCACCGAGGCGGCAGCGACCAGTTCCGGGAACCCGTCATCGAATTCCAGGTCAAGCTCGACCAGCGCATCGGCGGGCAGGTCGGCCGCGGTGATTGCGGCGTCCCGGAGTTTGTCGACCAGGCCGGGCAGCGTCGACGCGTGCGTGCTCGCGTCGTCCAGTTGTGGAATGTTCCCGTGCCAAGCGGTTCCGTGGCGGGTGACGTTCACGGTGAACGCGGCCGCGGTGTTATTGGTGTTCTCCTGATCCGCCATGGCTAGATTTTAGCAGCTAAACAGTAAAGCGCCTAAACACCGCCCTGCTATGCGAATCCGATTCCCCTGCAACGAGATCAACCCCGTCGGATGGTGCTCGACGTCGGGAATCCCGGACTTAAAGCGCCGCCTGGATCGATTTTGCGCAGGACATAGCGGTACTGGGCGGAGCCGGCGACAGGAGTCGAACCCGCGACATCCTCATTACAAGTGAGGCGCTCTACCAACTGAGCTACGCCGGCGTGCTCACCGAAGTAAGCCCGCACGATGCTACCTGGCATGAGAGGGTCACTCGTCACGTCGCCCCGGCGGCGGACGGTTATGGCGCGATCGGCCGACGGGCAGGTCCGATTGCCGGAGACTGGAAAGACCATGACCAGTACCGATGCCTTCGCCGACCTCGTCCAGTCGCTCCCCAAAGCCGAACTGCACGTTCATCTCGAAGGCACCATCAGTGCGGCCACCGCCATCCGGTGCGCTCGACGGAACAACGTGGATCTGCCGTGGCAATCCGAGGACGAGTTGAGGTCGGCGTACGACTTCCCGGACCTGCCGGGCTTCCTCGAAGTCCTGTGGGCCGCGGCCCGGACGCTGCGCACGCGTGACGACTTCTACGACATGACCATCGACTACCTGCGACGCGCACACCTCGACAACGTGGTCCGCGCCGAGGCGTTCTTCGGAGCACAGACCTTCCTCGACACCGGCGTAGAGATCGCGACGATGCTGGACGGCGTCTTCGCGGCGATCGATGACGCCCGGACCGAATGGGGTATCGACGCCCAGGTGCTCTGCACTGCGCAACGGCACCGCGAGGAAGCAACCGCGCTGGAGTTGCTCGACCTCATCGAGCCGTGGCGCGAGCGCATCCTCGGCATCGGTCTGGGCGGTGCGGAACGAGGCAATCCCCCGGCCAAGTTCGCGCGCTTCTTCGCCAAAGCGAAGCGACGCGGCTACCACCGGACCATCCATGCCGGCGAGGACGCCCCATCGACGTACGTCGAGCAAGCCCTTGATCTGTGCGACCCGGAGCGCATCGACCACGGCGTCACGGCAGCCCAGGACCCTGCCCTCATCCGCCGCCTTCGCGACACCGGTGTGCCCCTGACGGTCTGTCCGCTGTCCAACCTTGCGCTGGGAATCGTCCCCAGTCTCCGGCATCTCCCGCTGGCCGAGTTGCTCCGCGCCGGAGTGGTTGCGACCGTCAACTCCGATGACCCGGCGTTCTTCGGTGGCTACCTCAACGAGAACTACATCGCCACGATCAGCGCGCTCGACCTCACCCGGAAAGAGGTAATCCGCCTGGCGCGCAACAGCATTGCGGCGTCGTTCATGGAAGACGAAGAGAAAGCGCGCATCCTGGACGCGCTCAGCGGCTAGAAAAGAACCACAGCCCGGACCCGCGAAGGGTCCGGGCTGCAGTGACGAGAACGATCAGACGTCGTACCGATCGCTGTCCATGACCTTCGCCCACGCCGCGACGAAGTCGTTGACGAACTTCTCCTGCGCGCCGTCCTGGGCGTACACCTCAGCCACCGCACGCAATTCGGAGTTGGACGCGAAGACCAGGTCCGCGCGCGTGCCGGTCCACTTGCCGCCTTCAGCCTCGAACTGGTCGTTGGAACCCGCTGCGTGCCAGACGGTTCCGAGGTCGAGCAGGTTGACGAAGAAGTCGTTCGTCAGCTGACCCGGACGGTCGGTCAGGACGCCGTCGGTGGACCCGGCAGCGTTCGCGCCCAGCACCCGCAGACCGCCGACCAGCACCGTCAGCTGCGGCGCGGTCAGGTTGAGCAGGTTCGCCTTGTCGACCAGCAGGTACTCCGCCGGCAGCTTGGCGTCGGAGCGCACGAAGTTGCGGAACCCGTCGGCCTTCGGCTCCAGCCAGGCGAAGGATTCGACGTCGGTCTGCTCCTTGGTCGCGTCGCCACGGCCCGGCGTGAACGGCACCTCGACCGTGACTCCCGCTGCAGCAGCGGCCTTTTCGACGCCGACGTTGCCGGCGAGGACGACCGTGTCAGCGAACGTGATGTCGTTGGCGCCGGCGATCTCCTCCAGCTTGGCCACCACCGAAGCCAGTCGCTGCGGGTCGTTGACCTCCCAGCTGCGCTGCGGCTCAAGGCGAATCCGACCACCGTTGGCGCCGCCGCGCTTGTCCGAGTGGCGGTACGACGAGGCAGCGGCCCACGCGGTCGACACCAGTTCCGCTACCGAAAGTCCCGAGTCCGCGATCTGCTGCTTCACCGCGGCGATCGTCTCCGGGCTGGCGACGTGCGCCGGGGCCGGGATCGGGTCCTGCCACAACAACTCCTCGGTGGGCACCTCGGAGCCGACGTAGCGGGCGACCGGACCCATGTCGCGGTGGGTCAGCTTGAACCACGCGCGGGCGAAGGCATCCGCGAACTCGTCCGGGTTCTCCAGGAACCGGCGGGAGATCTTCTCGTACGCCGGGTCCTCGCGCAGCGCGAGGTCACTGGTCAGCATGGTCGGCTTGCGCTTGGCTCCGCCCTCGTCGGGCGCGGGGATGATGGCCTCGGCGTCCTTGGCGACCCACTGGTGTGCTCCGGCCGGAGAGGACTCCAGCTCCCATTCGTAGCCGAAGAGGATCTCGAAGAACCGGTTGCTCCACTGGGTGGGCACGTCGGTCCAGGTGACTTCCAGGCCAGAGGTGATGGCGTCCTTGCCGACACCGGAGCTGTAGGTGCTCAGCCAGCCCAGTCCCCCGGCCTCGATCCCGGCAGCCTCCGGCTCGGGTCCGACGTGCCCGTCGGGGGTCGCAGCACCGTGGGTCTTGCCGAAGGTGTGACCACCGGCGATCAGCGCGACGGTCTCCTCGTCGTTCATCGCCATCCGGCCGAAGGTGTCGCGGATGTCGCGTGCGGAGCCCAGCGGGTCCGGATTGCCTTCGGGGCCTTCCGGATTCACGTAGATCAGACCCATCTGGACAGCGGCCAGCGGGTTGTCGAGTTCACGGTCACCCTTGTAACGCTGGGCGCCGCCCTGCTCACCACCGAGCCACTCGGTCTCCGGGCCCCAGTAGACGTCGTCATCCGGCTCCCACGCGTCGACCCGACCACCGGCGAAGCCGAAGGTCTTGAAGCCCATGGTCTCCAGCGCGACGTTGCCGGTGAGAATCAGCAGGTCCGCCCAGGACAGCGCGTTGCCGTACTTCTTCTTGACCGGCCACAGCAACCGGCGGGCCTTGTCGAGGTTGGCGTTGTCCGGCCAGGAGTTCAGCGGCGCGAACCGCTGCTGACCGGTGCCGGCGCCGCCGCGACCGTCCTGGACGCGGTAGGTGCCTGCACTGTGCCAGGCCATCCGGATCATCAGCGGGCCGTAGTTGCCGAAGTCGGCGGGCCACCAGTCCTGGCTGTCGGTCAGGACAGTGGCGATGTCGGACTTCACGGCCGCCAGGTCGAGGGCGGCGAACTCTGCGGCGTAGTCGAAGTCAGCACCGAGCGGGCTGATCGCCGGCTGGTTCTTGGCAAGGATCTTGAGGTTGAGCCGCTCGGGCCACCAACCACGGTTGGCGTCACCCTGCGTCGGCTGAGCACCGGCGTCGTGCAGTACCGGGCAACCCGCGGGCGACTGGTCGTTCATGTCGCCGACTTCGGCGTTGGCATGGGTCTTGTGGTCGTCCGGGTAAGCGTCCGGAAGGTTGTCGGGCATGGCTGAATCCCTTTCAGTGAGTGGCAGATACAACTTGTGAAGCACAGTCGGGGCAGTGCCCCCAATAGGTGACCTCTGCTTCGTCGACGACGAAGCCATGCGAGTCCGAGGGCTCGATACACGGCGCCGCGCCGACTGCACAGTCGACGTCGGCGACGGCACCGCAGGTGCGGCAGACGATGTGGTGGTGGTTGTCGCCGACACGAAGCTCATAGCGAGCCACCGATCCGGCGGGCTGGATCTTGCGCACGATGCCGGCGTCGGCGAGTACGGCCAACACGTCGTACACCGCTTGTTGCGACACAGCTGGCTCCTGCGCGCGGACCGCTGTCAGCACGCTGGCGGTGTCGGAGTGCGGGTGGTGGCGCACGGCGTCCAGTACGGCGAGGCGGGGGCGGGTGACCCGCAAGTCCGCCGCTCTCAGCACTTGTTCGAAGTCGCTGTCATCCATTGATCGCCACCCTGCTGCCTTTTCTTGAATAATTCAAGTCTAGCCGTCGGGCGGGCGCGCGGCAGCCGTTTAGTGCAGCGAGAAGTTGCCCACGTCGCCCTTCGGCTCGACCCAGAAGTCCAGCGCCAGGTCCGCGTCGGTGGCACCGGGCAACAGGTACTTCGAGAAGTCGGTGACACCGGCGGCTTCCAGCACGTCGTCGTCGATCAGCAATTGACCGGTCCGCTCGCGGCTGGGGGTGGTGAGGATGACGTACGCCGCGTCCGCCATGATCTCGGGCGTCCGGCTGCGCTTCTCCTCACCCGGGGCGACGATGTTGCGTACGGCGGCCGTGTCGATCGCCGTACGTGGCCACAGCGAGTTGACCGCAACGCCGTCTTCACGCAGTTCCCCGGCCAGACCCAGGGTCACCAGGGACATTCCGTACTTGGCGATCGTGTAGGCGGTGAAACCGTTGAACCACTTGTCATCCAGCAGGATTGGCGGCGACAGGGTCAGGATGTGCGGGTTGTCCGACTTCCGCAGATGCGGGATCGCGCATCGCGACAGCAGAAACGCACCGCGGGTGTTGATCTGCGTCATCAGGTCGTACTTTTTCATCGGGATCGTTTCGCTGTCGGTCAGATCGATCGCCGACGCGTTGTTGACCACGATGTCGATGCCGCCGAACTTCTCCGCGGTCTGAGCCACTGCGGAGGCCACGAACTCGTCATCGCGGACGTCGCCCACCAGGGGCAGCGCCTGGCCACCGGCCTTCTCGATCGCCTCGGCCGCGGTGTAGATCGTGCCGGGCAGCTTGGGGTGCGGCTCGGTGGTCTTCGCCAGCAGTGCGACGTTCGCACCGTCCGCGGCCGCGCGCAGCGCGATGGACTCGCCGATCCCCCGGCTCCCACCGGACATGATGATGGTCTTGCCCTGCAACGACATTCGCAACTCCTTTGTTGTTTGCCAACTACCCAACGAACACCCGGGCGTTGCGGAAGATCCGCAGCCAGGGGCTCTCTTGCTCCACCGGACCCGAGGTCCAGGACATCTGCACGTTGCGGCTGACCCGCTCCGGGTGCGGCATCATCGCGGTGAATCGGCCGTCGTCGGTGGTCACGGCGGTGAGGCCCTGCGGCGATCCGTTTGGATTGAGCGGGTACGTCGTGGCGATGCCGCCATCATGGTCAACGAATCGCACTGCCTGGTGGACGTTTTCGAGTGAACCACGGGCCGAGAAGTTCGCGAAACCCTCGCCGTGGGCGACCGCGATGGGGACCCGGCTGCCGGCCATCCCGGCGAACAACACCGACGGCGACTCCAGCACCTCGACCTGCGTCAGCCGGGCTTCGTACTGCTCGGAGACGTTGCGGGTGAACAGCGGCCAGGCGTCGGCACCGGGGATCAGGTCGGCCAACGCCGCGAACATCTGACACCCATTGCAGATGCCGAGTCCGAACGTGCCACTGCGGTGGAAGAACTCGCGGAACTGGTCGGTGAGTTCGGGGTGGAAGAGCACCGATCGTGCCCAGCCCTCCCCCGCGCCGAGCGTGTCGCCGTAGGAGAAGCCACCGGCGGCGACCAGACCGGTGAACTCGCTCAGCGCGATCCGACCGCTCTGCAGGTCGGTCATGTGCACGTCGTACGCGTCGAACCCCGCCCGGTCGAACATGAACGCGGTCTCGACGTGCGAGTTCACGCCCTGCTCGCGAAGGACCGCCAGATTGGGTCGGGAACCCTTCGAAACGTACGGCGCGGCAACGTCGTCCGTCGGATCAAACGTCGTTGTCACCACCAGTCCGGGGTCGTCATCTGCGGCAAAAGCAGCGTGCTCCTGATCGGCGCACTCCGGGTTGTCGCGAAGTCGGGCGATCCGCCAGGACACCTCGTCCCACGCCTGCGCGAGGTCCCGCAGCGACTCGTCCAAGGTCGGCGCGCCGTCAATCGAAACCGTCACGCGCCGCGACGAATTGGGCTCCCCGACCACGGAGAACGGCAGGCCGCGCGACCGCAGGACGCCCGACGCCGCCTCCAGCGAGTCGGTCGGCACCTCCAGCAAGACACCGAGCTCCTCGGTGAACAGCGATGCGACGGAGGGGACTTCGAGGGACACCCCGGTCGCACCGGCGAACGCCATCTCGCAGGCCGCCGCCCACAAGCCGCCGTCGGAGCGGTCGTGATAGGCCGTCACGAGCGACGCCTCGCGCAGCTCGGCCAACGCGTCCGCGAGAGCCAGCACCTGGTCCGGGTCGTCGAGGTCCGGCACGTCGGAGCCAAAGGCGTCCGACACCTGGGCCAACATCGATCCGCCGAGGCGGTTCCTGCCGCCACCCAGGTCGACCAGGACGAGCTTCGAATCACCCTGCAGCGCAGGGGTCCACGTCCCCCGCACGTCCGGCAAGGAGGCGAACGCGGTGACGACCAGTGACACCGGCGAAGTCACCTGCTTGGTGACACCATCCTCCGACCAGCGGGTCCGCATCGACAGAGAGTCCTTACCCACGGGCACCGAGATGCCGAGCGCTGGACACAACTCCATCGCGACCGCCGACACCGTGTCGTAGAGCGCAGCGTCCTCACCGGGCTCACCGCAGGCGGCCATCCAGTTGCAGGACAGCTTCACGCCCGAGAGCGACGTGACCGGCGCCGCCAGCAGGTTGGTCAGCGCCTCACCGACCGCCATGCGGCCCGATGCTGGAGCATCCTTGGAGGCCAACGGAGTTCGCTCACCACTGGCCATCGCCTCGCCCGCGAAACCGACGTGGTCTGCGAGGGTCACCGCCACGTCGGCGACCGGCACCTGCCACGGGCCGACCATCTGGTCGCGGTGCGTCAGGCCACCAACGGTGCGGTCGGCGATTGTAATCAGGAACCGCTTGCTGGCCACCGACGGGTGCCGCAACACCGCATAGGCCGCCTCCCGTACGTCGATCGCGGACTCGTCGAAGGAGGTCCCCTCCCGTGCCACCCGGGTCACGTCCCGTGTCATGCGCGGCGGTTTGCCCAGCAGCACCTGCATCGGCATGTCGATCGGCAGATCACCGGCGGCGACACCTGGGGTGTCCTCACCGACGGGGTCGGGGAACGGGGAATCCGGCTCAGCCGACCCTGCGGTGACCACCAGCTCGCCGTCGTCGGCGGCCACTCCGACCACGGCGTACGGGCAACGCTCACGCTCGCACAGCGCAGCGAACCGGGCGAGGGACGTGGGGGCGATCGCCACGACGTACCGCTCCTGCGATTCGTTGCACCAGATCTCCTTGGGCGCGAGGCCCGATTCCTCCAACGGCACTGCGGACAGGTCGAACCGGGCACCCAGCCCGGCGTCGTCGACCAACTCGGGGAAGGCGTTGGACAGCCCGCCCGCGCCCACGTCGTGGATCGCGAGGATCGGGTTCTCGTCCGGACCGAGCGACCAGCAGTGGTTGATGACTTCCTGGGCTCGGCGCTCGATCTCGGGGTTGCCGCGCTGCACCGAGTCGAAGTCCAACGAGGCGGCGTTGGTGCCCGCAGCCATCGACGATGCAGCCCCGCCGCCCATCCCGATCCGCATACCCGGTCCGCCGATCTGGATCAGCAACGTGCCTGCGGGGAAAGGGATCTTCTCGACCAGGTCGGCGCTGATCGTGCCCAGGCCGCCAGCGCTCATGATCGGTTTGTGATAGCCGCGACGCACGCCGTCGACGGTCTGCTCGTAGACCCGGAAGAATCCGCCCAGGCCCGGGCGACCGAACTCGTTGTTGAAGGCGGCCGCGCCGATCGGACCCTCGATCATGATGTCCAGCGGTGACGCAATGTGTGACGGAGCGCCGTATTCCTCTGTCTCCCAGGGCTCCTCAGTGCCGGGGAGATGCAGGTTGGACACCACGAAACCGGTTAGACCAGCCTTTGGCGCCGAGCCCCGACCGGTCGCGCCTTCGTCACGGATCTCGCCACCGGCACCGGTCGCAGCCCCGGGGAACGGACTGATCGCCGTGGGGTGGTTGTGCGTCTCGACCTTCATCAGGACGTGCACGTCGTCCTCACGCGCGCGATAGGCCGACGGGCCGTCGGTGTCGGCGGGCAGGAACCGGGTGCGGCGCCCTCCCACCATCACCGACGCGTTGTCCTTGTAAGCAACGACCGTGCCCCCACCTGCGACCTGCTCGGTGTGCCGGATCATCCCGAACAACGACCGGGTTTCGACCTGCCCGTCGACGATGAAGTCGGCGTTGAAGATCTTGTGCCGGCAGTGCTCGGAGTTGGCCTGCGCGAACATCATCAACTCGACGTCCGTGGGGTTGCGCTTGAGGCCCGTGAACGACTCCACCAAGTAGTCGATCTCGTCATCGGACAGAGCCAGGCCGAGCTCGCGGTTGGCCTCCTCCAACGCCGAGCGGCCGTGCCGCAGGATGTCGACGTGCTCCATCGGCTCGGCCTCGCGCTCGGCGAACAGCGCTGCGGCGTCCTCACGGGCCGGGAAGGCTACCTCGATCATCCGGTCGTGCAGCACGTCCGCGCAGAACTCCCACTCTTCCTCGGTGAGCGATGCGGAGGAGGCCACGGTGAACTCGGTGACCCGCTCGATCCGGTGCACCTCGACCCCGCAGTTGTGCGCGATGTCGGTCGCTTTGGACGCCCACGGTGAGATGGTGCCAAGTCGCGGAGCGACCACGACGAGAACCCCGGGTGCCCCGGGAACCCAGGGGTCGCCGTACGTCAATAAGCGCTCGACGGTCGCCTGCACGTCCGGGGACAGCGGCGCGGCGCTGGCCACCCAGTGCACGTAGCGCGCGCTGACTCCGGTGACGGTGGGTACGGCGGCCTGCAGTCGCGTGACCAGCCCCGCCGATCGGAAGGGCGAGAGGGCATTGCCTCCGGGGACGACGGTGAGCACGTGATCGTGCGCAGCGGGCATGCGTGGGTCTCCCGGGTTAACGCGGCGGTGTTCGCCCTCAGGCTACCGGTGGGGCGGGCTGCTAGCGTCATGCGGTGCTCAGCGCCCACGAGGTGCTCGATCTCGCGGCACGGGTCGGGCCGGTGCTCGTCTTCCTGGTCGCGATCACGGTTGTCGCCGAAATCGCTTCGATCGCGGGCGTGTTCGACGTTGCGGCGCACTGGGCGGCACGGGCCGGGGGGCGTCGGACGTGGCGGTTGTGGCTGCTGATCGTGGCGCTGGCCTGCGTGAGCACCATCGTGCTGAGCCTGGACACGACCGCGGTCCTGTTGACGCCCGTGGCCATCACGGTGGCCGCGCAGGTGGGGGTCTCGCCGGTGCCGTTCGCGATGACCACGCTGTGGCTGGCCAACACTGCGTCGCTCCTGCTGCCCGTCTCGAACCTCACCAACCTGCTGGCCCTGCACCACCTGGGGTCCACCGGTGCCTACCTGCGGCTGTCCTGGGCGCCCGCGCTGGCCGCGATCGGGGCGACCGTGGTGGTGCTGGCTTTGCGCCATCGCGCCGCTCTCCGGGGGACGTACGACGTGTCGCCGCCTCCGTCGCCGCACGACCGGGTCCTGCTGTGGTCGGCAGGTCTGGTGTGCGTCCTACTCGGGCCGCTGTTCGTGACCGGGCTGGTGCCGGCGATCCCGGCGTCGGTGGCGGCGGTGGTGTTGGTTGCTGTCCTCTGGGTCAGAGACAGGTCGCGGTTGCGGGAGATCGCAGTGCCGTGGCGGCTGGTGGTGGGCGTCATCCTGCTCTTCCTGGTGGTGCAACTGGCGCTGGACCACGGGCTGCGGTCGTTCCTTTCGTCGGCCGTGGGCTCCGGCAGCGGTCCTTCCTCCCTGGCACGGGTCGCGGCCACCGGTGCGGTCTCTGCGAACGCGGTCAACAACCTGCCGGCGTACCTGGCGCTGGAATCGGTCGCCTCTGACGCTCCCGCCCGGCTGATGGCGTTGCTGATCGGCGTGAACGTCGGGCCGCTGGTCACGGTGTGGGCGTCGCTGGCAACGTTGCTGTGGCGGCAGCGGTGCCGCGCGGCGGGCCTTGCTATTTCCCCACAGCGACTGGCGGCAGAGGGGCTCGTAGCGGCGGTCGCGTCCGTTGCGGCGGCGGTGTTCGCCCTAGCCCTGATTAGCTGAAGGCATGCCCGCGGCCGAGGAGAATGTGACGAGGGCGGCGTACGACGCCATCGCCGATATCTACGCCGACCGGCTCGTGTCCACGGAGGCGGAACACGCGGTCGAGTTGGCGATGATCGACTACTTTGCCTCGCTCCTCGAGGATCCACGGCGGGTCCTGGACGCCGGTTGCGGGGCGGGGCGGATGCTGCCCTACCTCGACGGGCGCGGGTGCCGTCCCGGGGGCGTCGACCTCTCACCACAGATGATCCGCCGGGCGCAACGCGACCACCCCAGCTACCCGTCGAAGGTGGGCAGTCTGACCGCGTTGGACTACCCGGACGCCACGTTCGACGGCGTTTTCTCCTGGTACTCGACCATCCACAACCCCGACGAGGACCTCGGCCTGATGTTCGCGGAGATGGCCCGGGTCCTGCGCCCGGGCGGCTTGCTCCTCGTCGCCTTCCAGGTGGGCGAGGGCATGCGCCAGGTGGGTCGAGGATATGGAGCGCTGGGCCAACCGGTCGTGATGCACCGCTACCACCGGTCCGTCGATGAGATGGTCGACCGACTCGCGGCAGGAGGCCTGGATCTAGTGGCTCGGATGGAGCGCGGTCCGATCGGCTCCGAAGTCGACCCACAGGCGGTGGTCGTTGCGCGTCGGGCCCTGATGAGCGGAACAAACGCGGCCGCTTGTGGATAGCGACCAGGAACGCGCCGGTTATCCACCCCGGGCGTTTTCGTCCTGGGTTCTTGTCGGTGGGTCCGCCTAGGGTTTGGGGTATTGGTTCAGGCTTCTCGTGGGGACGGGAAGGGGGTGGGGTCATGGTTGCGGATGGTGTGAGTTCGGATGTCGCTGATTCTGTTGTGGTGCAGGGGGTTTCGTGGGCGGCGGGTGTTGCCGGCGTGCACACCGCGCTGGACGCACTGACCTCGCGCCGGACCGTTGACGGCGCGGCTACCGTCGACCCCGACACCGGCGAGCTCGTCACTGACGAGCCGGTCACCGACGCTGATCTGCGGGCGTTGAGCTCCTCACTGTCCCGGGCCAAAGCGCGGATCGACGCGGTGTTGATGGTGCTGGCGCGGGGATTACACGAACGTGACGCGGCCCGTGTCGCCGGCGCGATCAGCACCGGGCAGTTACTAGCCCAGGACTTCGGTGGCGACCGGACCGACGCGAACGCGTTCGTCCGCACCGCGATCCAGTTATCCAACACCCCCATCATCGAAGACGCGTTGGCCCAAGGCCGGGTCAACCGGGACCAGGCCGGGGTCATCGCCCGCGCCCTGAACCACCTCCCCATCGCCGTCGAGGCCGCTGACCGGGTCCGAGCCCAGGAATCGTTACTGGATGCCGCCCGGTTGCTGTCGATCCAGGATTTGGGGCGGGCCGCGACCCGCACCGCCGAGGCGTTCAAAACCCCCGCCGAAGCCGACCAGCACGAAGAAGGCCAACTACGCGCCCGGGAACGCCGCGCCGCCCGCAACACCCGGTTCTGGATGCGCGACAACCGCGACGGCACCCACCGCGGCGGATTCACCCTGCCCGACACCGAAGCAGAGATGCTGCGCAGCGCCGTGGAAGCCCTCGCCGCACCCCGCCGCTACCACCTGGAATCAGCTGAGGCGGATGCGGACGGGGCGGATGCTGCCGAGGCGGATGCTGGGTTGCCGTCGGATCAGCGGCACCGGCAAGGGCGGGCGTTCGCGATCATCTGCTCCCACCTACCCGCCGATGCGTTACCCAACGCCGGCGGCATCAGCGCCGTGCTGAGTGTGAACGTGGACTACGACACCCTCACCGGGCAACTCGGCCCCGGCACGTTGCCCTCGGGGGCACGGATCTCCGCCGCCAAAGCCCGACAGATCGGCTGCGGCGCCGGGATCCTGCCCCAAGTGCTGGGCGGCAAACCGTTACCGCTGGACCTGGGCCAACTCCAACGGTTGTTCAACGCCACCCAACGCCGCGCCCTGGCCATGCGGGACCGGGGCTGTGCCTACCCCGGCTGTGACCGGCCCCCGCAATGGTGTGAAGGCCACCACTGGCGCAACCCCTGGACACCCCGAAACCCCGACGATTCGCATGGCGCTACTGATCTGGGCAACGGTTGCCTGCTATGCGCCCACCACCACCGCCTCGTACACGACCGGCACGTCCAGATCCGCGAACGCAACGGCTACCTCGAATTCCTGGTCCCACCGGTCATCGGGCAGAAAACGAACGCTGACTACGGAGGCGACCTGTTCACCCCCGACAACCCGGTCGGCGCCCTGCAATGGCAACGCAACTACCGCTGGACCGCCCGCGAGCGAACCGGTTGACGCGCGATGTGGGCGCAAGCCACTGCACCCGCGCGCAGCCAGCCAAGCGGGCGGCCAGCGGGATGGCCAGCCGAGCGGGCAAACCAGCCGGGCGAGCGGGCCAGCCGGGCGAGCGGGCAAACCAGCCGGGCCAACCGCGCGCAGCCAGCCGCGCGCAGCCAGCCGGGCGGCCGCCGAGAGCGCTTACTCGCGCAGGGCGGCTCGGACCTCGTGCTTCTGGATCTTGCCGGTGGCCGTCTTCGGGAGCTCCGGCAGCACGGTGACCTTCTTGGGGACCTGGAAGCCCGCGAGCCGTTGCTTCGCTGCCGCGATCACGTCGTCCGCGAGCTGCTCGGCGGGCACTGAGCCGTCGGCCACGACCACCGCTGTGACGGATTCACCCCAGTGTTCGTCGGGCACGCCCACGACACAGCACTCCGCTACGCCCGGCACCCCACCGACGACGCGCTCGACGATGACTGACGAGACGTTCTCGCCGCCGGACTTGATGATGTCCTTGACCCGGTCGGTGAACCACACGACCGCGTCCTTGTCGATGTGCCCGACGTCGCCGCTGTGGAACCAGCCGCCCGCGAAGGCGGCCGCGTTGGCGGCAGGGTTGTTCCAGTAGCCGGCGCACACGTTGGCGCCGCGGTAGACGATCTCGCCGGTCTCTTCGATCGGGACGATGCCACCGCCCGGTTGCATGATCCCCACGTCCAACGTCGGAACCGCCGATCCCCAGGAGGTGGGGGCACTGTGCCGGTGCTCGGGGAACTGCATGACCGTCGCCGGCACGACCTCCGTCTGGCCGGAACCCAGGATGACGTCGGCGTTGGTGAAGGCGTCATCGACCGCAGCCAGCAACTCATCCGGCATCGGCGCCATCGCATAGATGGCCGTGGTGACCCCGCTGACATCACGCGGCTTCGCCTTGAACGCCGCGAGCGTGGCCGCCCACATCATCGGCAACATCATGGTGTGCGTGACGTTCTCGCGTTCGATCAGATCGAGGACGGCATTCGGGTCGAAAGCCGGCAACAGCACTGCCGTGCCACCCACGGTCAGCATCGGCTGGGTCAAGGTGTTGAGCGCCGTGGTGTGGAACATCGGCAACACCACGAGCATCGTCGGCGCGCTCACGCCCCAGGTCTGCCGGGTCACGATCACATCGGACAGCAACGCGATCTGTAGCGACACGTGACTGACCAGCACGCCCTTCGGCCGGGAGGTCGTGCCGGAGGTGTAGAGACACTGCACGATGTCCCGGTCCTCGACGATGACCTCGACCGGCAGATCGGAGGCCGCCCCGGCCCACGCGTCCCAGTCCTCCGTGCGCACGCGCTCGAACGGCTCACCACCGCCCACGACGATCACCGTCTCGACGAGCGGCAGGTCCGGCAGCAGGGCAGCGACCCGCGGCGCGAACATCGCATCGACCACGATGACTGTGGCTTCCGCATCGGCCAGGATCCACCGCTGGTCCGCAGCCGTCAGCACGATGTTGACCGGCATCGCCACCATGCCGGACTTCGCGCAGCCGTAATAGGTGGACAGGAACCGCCAGGAATTCATCATCAGCATCGCCACCGGACTCTGCGCCGGAAGACCCAGGTCCAGCAGAGCGCGAGCGACGTGCTCCGCGGAGTCGTTCAACTCGGCGTACGTCACCCGATCCGCACCGTCCACCACCGCCACCCGGTCGGGGAACATCCCCGCCATGCGGCGCAACGAGTCACCGATGTTGACCCGCGTGGCCAGGTTGTATTCGAGCGGATCAACCTGCGACACATCAGCTTTCATTACCAGCTCCTAACGGTTCACGGCGCTGGCCGCGCCGCCATAGAGTTCACGCAGGTCCCGCTTCAACACTTTCCCGGTCGCGGTCCGCGGAAGGGAATCGACGAACTCCACGCGCCTGGGCGACTTGAAGTGCGCGACGTGGTCGCGGGTCCACGCCAGCAGTTCGTCCCCGTCCACCTGTCCGTCCGGCGTGAGCGCCACGACGGCCACGATGGTCTCGCCCCACGCGGTGTCGGGTACGCCGATCACGGCCACCTCGTTGACTGCCGGGTGCCGGTACATCACCTGCTCGACCTCGATGGGATAGACGTTCTCACCGCCGGTGATGATCATGTCCTTCTTGCGGTCGACCAGGGTGTAGAAACCAGCCTCATCGCGGCGCCCCAGGTCGCCGGTGTGGAACCAGCCACCGCGCATCGCCTCAGCGGTTGCCTCCGGCTTCTTCCAATAGCCGGCCATGATGTTCGGGCCGCGGATGACCAACTCGCCGACCTCACCGATCGGCACGTCCTCACCGTTCTCGTCGACCAACCGGAATTCCACGTGCATGAGCGGTTTGCCGATCGATCCTGCGTGATCCACCACCTCATCGGGCTGCAAGCCCGACGCGTTCGGCGAGGTCTCGGTCATCCCGAAGCCCTCGGTGAACTGCACCCCCCGGGCGCGCATGCCCTCGATCACCACGATCGGGCACGGAGCTCCGCCACTGACCGCTGCCTTCAGGGACGACAGGTCGCGCCCGCCGAACGACGGAGCGTTCAGCACGGCAGCCCACATCGCCGGGACCAGGAACGCGTTGGTGACGCGGTAGCGCTCGGCCAGGTCCAGCCAGGCCTCAGGAGTGAACGCTTCCTGGATCACTGTGCACGCCCCGAGATACAGGTACGGCGCGGTGTGCACTCCGAGCGCCCCGATATGGAACAGCGGAGCGCTGGACAACGTGACGTCGCGACTGTTGTTTCCCTCGCCGAGACCCAGTCCGTTGAAGACGTTCCACTGGAAGTTGCCGTGGGTGAGCATTGCTCCCTTGGGTGCGCCGGTCGTGCCCGAGGTGTACATCAGCACGCACACCTCGTCCATGTCGATCAACCGGGTGTCCCGTGCGGGGCTACCGCTGCCGAGGAGCGACTCGTACTCACTCGACGTCCCCGCGGCCCGGTCGGCCGCGGTGGGCACCGCAATCCGCGTATGGATCGCCGTGCCCTCCGCGCAGGCGGCCTCCGCGAGCTTGGCCAGCGAGGTCGATTCGAACAGGACCTTGGCGCCGCTGTCGGCCAGCACGTAGCGGACTTCAGGCGCCGACAACCGGAAATTGACCGGCACGCTGATCGCCCCGAGCTTGGCGACGGCGATGTAGATCTCCATCATCGCCACACTGTTCAGAGTCAACATTGCGACGCGGTCGCCGCGGTCGATTCCTTTGCGGCTCAGTGCATCTGCAAGTTGGTTGGTGCGCGCCTCGAGCTGGGCGTAGGTGGTGACCTCCCCCGATTCGGCGCTGATCAGAGCCGGCCGATCCGGGTTGCGCAGCGCGTGCTTGGTGACCCAGTCGCCGAATCCGGCGTCGACACCCAGTGCGTTGTCCATAGCTTCCTCAGCTCAGGGGGTAGCCGTCGATACGGGCGACGACCTGCAACATGACTTCGTCGGCGCCACCGCCGATGGAGGCGAGCCGGGCGTCGCGGAACATCCGCGCGGTCCAGGTCTCCTCCATGTAGCCGATCCCACCGTGGAACTGCAGGCACATGTCAGCGACCTCACGCACCAACCGCCCGGCCTCCCACTTGGCAATCGACGCCATCCGGGTGATGTCCTCCCCTGCCATCGTCGCCTCGCACACCGCCTGGTTGTGGTGACGCAGCAGGTCGTTGCGCGCGGCGAGCTCGGTCAGCCGGAAGGCGATGTACTGGTGCTGGGCCAGCGGCTTGCCGAACGTCGTCCGCTGCAGGAGGTACTCGCGGGTCTTCTCCAGGGCGACGTCGATCTGACCGACGATGGAGTACGCCGCGGACATCCGCTCGATGACGAACTGCTCCATCTGCTGCTGGAAACCGCGACCGATGGTTCCGATCGTGTTCTCGACCGGGACGCGCACCTGGTCGAGCACGAGTTCGGCGGTGTCCGATGACCGGTTGCCGAGCTTGTCCAGCTTCCGGGCGACCGAGAACCCCTCGGACGCGGTGGGTACGACGATCTGGGACATCCCGCGGTAGCCACCCTCGTCCGAGGTGCGCACCAGGAGACACACCCAGTCCGCCTGCACGCCGTTGGTGATGTAGAGCTTCCGGCCGGTAATGACCCAGTCGTCGCCATCCCTGACCGCGCGCGTGCGCAGCGCGGAGACGTCCGATCCGGTGTCCGGCTCGGTCACGCCGATCGCGGCGACCATCTCACCGGCGATCGCCGGGCGGAGGAAACGCTCGCGCAGCGCGGCCGAGCCGTACTTCGCCAGGGAGGGCGTGGCCATGTTGGCCTGCACGTTGATCGCCATCGAGACGCCGCCGGCTGCGATCCGACCCAGCTCCTCACACGCCACCATCGTGTAGGAGTGGTCCGCCCCTTCGCCGCCGTCCTCCGGGTCGTACTCCAGGCCCAGCAACCCGTACTTGCCCAGCTGCGGGAAGAGCTCGTGCGCCGGGAAAATCCCGTCCGCCTCCCACTGGTCGACGTAGGGGTTGATCTGGGTGTCGATCACCGATCGCACGGTGGCCGCGAACGAGCGGTGATCATCGGTGAGTCGCATACCCGAACGTTATCTGGGTCACACTTTGGAAAACAAGCGCTCTTGCTTGTTTTATTGATGTGTGAAACGGTCGGACCTCATGAGCACCGTGGATCACCTCATCGCCGAGGGCGACGACCTGGACGTGTTGGTGCACGAGCTGCCCACCGCCGAGTGGTCCCGGGCCACCCCCGCCGCCGGCTGGAGTATCGCGCACCAGATCGGCCATCTGGCGTGGACCGACGAGGTGACGGTGGCTGCCGCAACCGATCCTGGAGCGTTTGCCGAAGTCCTCGCCCGGGCTGCCGACGATCCGTTGCACTTCACCGACACGACTGCCGCGGAGCGAGCCGAACTGCCTGCAGCACAACTACTTTCGCAGTGGCGCGCCGGGCGCGCCCAGCTCGCCGACCTGCTGCGGGCGCTGCCGGACGACACCAGCATTCCGTGGTTCGGCCCCCCGATGAAGCCCCGCTCGATGGCGACCGCACGACTGATGGAGACCTGGGCGCACGGTCAGGACGTGGCCGATGCCCTCGGCGTACGTCGAGTGGCCACCGACCGCCTGAGGGACATCGCCCACCTGGGGGTCAGGACCCGGGGTTTCGCCTACACCATCAACGGCCTCCCGGTCCCCGCCGCGGAGCCGCGCGTTGAGCTGACCGCTCCCTCGGGCGAGGTGTGGACCTGGGGACCGGAGGACGCAACGGACCGGGTCACCGGTCCCGCCGAGGACTTCTGCCTGGCGGTGACCCAGCGCCGCGAACTGCCGGAGGTGGACCTGGTCGCCACGCCCGGCGCCGCCACGCAGTGGCTGACCATCGCGCAGGCGTTTGCCGGCGCACCCAAAGCGGCGGTGCGCGCCGCCCACACGACGGAGGCTCTGGCATGACGGACGCGCTACGGGTGGGCAACTGCTCCGGCTTTTATGGCGACCGGATCAGCGCGATGCGCGAGATGCTCGAAGGCGGTCCGCTCGACGTACTGACCGGCGACTACCTGGCCGAGCTGACCATGCTGATCCTGGGCCGGGACAAGGCCAAGGACCCGACGCTCGGCTACGCCAAGACCTTTCTGCGGCAACTCGAGGAGTGCCTTGGCCTGGCGATCGACAAGGGTGTGCAGATCGTCAGCAACGCCGGCGGGCAGAACCCCGCCGGGTTGGCAGCGGCGATCCATGACCTGTCCGAGCGGCTTGGCCTTGGCGCCACCGTCGCGTACGTCGATGGCGACGACGTGACCGCCCGCGCCGCAGATCTGGGGTTGCCTGAGTCGCTCGCTGCGAACGCCTATCTCGGCGCGTTCGGCATCGCCGAGGGCGTGCGCTCGGGCGCGAACGTGGTGATCAGCGGCCGGGTCACCGACGCCTCAGTCATCATCGGTCCGGCGATCGCCCGATTCGGTTGGGGCCGTGAGGATTACGACGCGCTGGCCGGTGCCACAGTCGCCGGGCACATCATCGAGTGCGGCACCCAGGCGACCGGTGGCAACTTCGCCTTCTTCACCGAAATCGCCGATCTGCTGCACCCCGGCTTCCCGATCGCGGAGATCCGTGCCGACGGCAGCAGCGTGATCACCAAACACCCCGGGACTGCCGGTGCGGTCACCGTGGACACGGTGACCGCGCAGTTGCTCTACGAGATCGGCGCCCAGCGCTACTACGGGCCCGACGTCACGACCCGTCTCGACAGCATCCGGCTGTCCCAGGAGGGTCCGGACCGGGTCCTGGTGGATGGCATCACCGGTGAAGCACCCCCGGCCACGTTGAAGGTGTCGTGCAACGCGCTCGGTGGCTATCGCAACCAGGTCGCCATGGTGCTCACCGGACTGGATATTGACGCCAAGGCCGATCTTGCGCGGCGCGGCTTCGAGCAGGCGCTGAAAACCCAACCCGCACAGCTGGATTGGGAGCTCACCAAGACTGCCGTCGCCGACGCGGACACCGAGGAGGGCGCCTCCGCCAAACTCATCGTCACTGCCCGCGACAAGGACCCGAAGGTCGTGGGCCGGGCGTTCAGCAACGCCGGCGTCGAGATCGCGCTGGCCAGCTACCCCGGGTTCCACTCGATGACCCCGCCGGCGGACGCCACGGCGTACGGCGTCTTCACGCCCGGATTCATCCCCCAGGAGTCGGTCGAGCACCGGGTCACCCTGCCCGACGGTACGCAGCAGAGCATCGACGCACCCGGTAGCTACCTGACCGAGACTGCGATCGACGTACCTGCCATTGCGCCTGCGCCCGGGGGCGAGACGGTACGCGCGCCGCTGGGCCGCGTCGCCGGTGCCCGCAGCGGCGACAAGGGCGGCAGCGCCAACATCGGCCTCTGGGCCCGGGACGATGCCGGATTCTCCTGGCTCGCAAGCACACTCACGACCGACAAGGTCCGCGAGCTACTCCCCGAAGCCGCCGACCTGACCATTCACCGCACGGTGTTCCCGAACCTGCGAGCAGTCAACTTCCTGATCGAGGACCTCCTCGGCGAGGGCGTCGCCTACCAGGCGCGCTTCGACCCGCAGGCCAAAGGTCTCGGTGAGTGGTTGCGCAGTCGCTACCTCGACATCCCCCGATCCCTGCTACCCCAGGAAGGCCACTGATGAACCCCTGGCAGACCGACGAGCTACGCGCGTTGCGGGACACCGTCACGCGATTCACGAAGGACCAGATCCTGCCCTACCAGGACCAGTGGGAGGCCGACGGCGAACTGCCCCGCGAACTGTCGAAGCAGGCCGGCGCCCTCGGACTGCTCGGGGCCGGCTACCCCGAGGAGGCGGGCGGCGGCGGTGGTGGCCTGCGCGCCTCGGTCACGGTCACGGAAGCCCTGCTGGAGGCCGGTGCCGCGGGTGGCGTGCCCGCCTCGATGATCACTACCGGGATCAACGTGCCGCACCTGATCGCCGCCGGCGACCCCTGGCAGATCGATCGCTGGGTCCGTCCGGCCCTGGACGGCGACATCATCGGCTCGCTGGCGATCACCGAGCCCGGCGGCGGATCCGACGTGGGTGGCCTGCGCACCACCGCCCGCCGCGATGGCGACGAATACGTCGTCAACGGGGCCAAGACCTTCATCACCTCCGGCACCCGCGCCGACTTCGTCGTCACCGCGGTCCGCACCGGTGGCCCCGAGCTGCCCCGGGCCCGCGGGGTGTCGCTGCTGGTGCTCGAGAAGGGTACGCCCGGCTTCACCGTCAGCAAGAAGCTGCAGAAGATGGGCTGGCACTGCTCCGATACCGCTGAGTTGAGCTTCGAGGACGTCCGGGTGCCGGTGCGAAATCTGGTCGGTGAGGAGAACACCGGCTTCGCCCAGATCGGCGCCCACTTTGTCAGTGAGCGCATCTGGCTTGCAGCACAGGCGTATTCGCACGCCCAGCGCTGCCTGGACCTCACGGTGCAATGGTGCCGCGACCGCGTCACCTTCGGCGAACCGCTGATCAGCCGCCAGTCCGTGCAGGACACCCTGGCCGACATGGCCCGCAAGATCGACCTCGCGCGCACCTACACGCATGCCGTCGTCGACCAGGCCGAGGCCGGGGACACGACCGACCTCATCCCGCGCGTCTGCTTCGCCAAGAACACCGCCACGGAGTACGGCGAGTGGGTGGCTGACCGGGCCGTGCAGCTGTTCGGTGGGATGGGCTATCTCACCGAGGGCGAGGTCGAGCGTCAGTACCGCGACATGCGCATCCTCGGTATCGGCGGCGGCACCGTCGAGATCCTGCGCCAGCTCGCGGCCCGCAACCTGGGCCTGACCGCATGAGCACGCTGACGTCCGCGCTCGACACCAGGAGTCCGGAGTACGCCGCGAACGTCGCGGCGATGCAGGAGAAGCTGGTCGAGATCGACGGCGAACTGGCCAAGGCCGTCGATGGTGGCGGCGAGCGATCCAACACCCGGCACGCCTCGCGCGGGAAGCTGACCGCCCGGGCGCGCATCGAACTGCTGCTCGACCGTGACTCGCCGTTCCTTGAGTTGTGCCCATTGGCCGGCTACGGCAGTGAGTTCACCGTGGGCGGCAGCATCGCCGGCGGCATCGGAGTCGTCAACGGCGTCGAGTGCATGATCGTGGCCACCGACCCGACCGTGAAGGGTGGTGCCACCAACCCGTGGGCGATGCGCAAATCGCTGCGGCTGCAGACGATCGCGCTGGAGAACCGGCTGCCGGTCATCTCTCTGGTCGAGTCCGGTGGTGCCGATCTGCCCCGGCAGTTGGAGATCTTCATCCCCGGCGGTCGCTCGTTCAAGAACCTCACCAACCTGTCCAAGGCCGGGATCCCCACCATTGCGCTGGTCTTCGGCAACAGCACCGCGGGCGGCGCCTACCTGCCCGGGATGAGCGATCACATCGTCATGATCGAGCAGCGCTCGAAGGTCTTCCTGGCCGGCCCTCCGCTGGTCAAGGCGGCCACCGGAGAGGTGAGCAACGACGAGGAACTCGGCGGCGCGGAAATGCACGCCCGCGTCTCCGGTCTGGCCGACTACTTCGCCAAGGACGAGCAGGACGCGATCCGTATCGGTCGGCAGATCGTCGGACGGTTGAACTGGAAGAAGGCCGGGCCGGCGCCTCGCGCCGTGGCCACCGCGCCCCGGTACGACGAGGAGGAGTTGCTGGGCGTCGTACCTCCGGATCTCAAGGTGCCCTTCGACCCCAAGGAGGTCATCGCCCGCGTCGTCGACGACTCCGAGTTCGATGAGTTCAAACCCCTCTTCGGCACTTCTCTGGTGACCGGATGGGCCGATGTGCACGGCTACCCGATCGGCATCCTGGCCAACGCCCGCGGCGCTCTCTTCAACGAAGACGCCCTCAAGGCAACGCAGTTCATCCAGTTGGCCAACCGCTACAACACGCCGTTGCTCTTCCTGCACAACACCACCGGCTACATGGTCGGCAAGGACTACGAGCAGCGCGGCATCATCAAGCACGGCGCCATGATGATCAACGCGGTCTCCAACTCGACCGTCCCGCACATCTCGATCCTGCTCGGATCCTCCTACGGCGCAGGGCATTACGGCATGTGTGGCCGGCCCTATGACCCACGGTTCCTGTTTACCTGGCCCAGTGCGCGGTCCTCGGTGATGGGTGCCCAGCAACTGGCCGAGGTCACCTACAACGTGTCCAAAGCCTCCGCAGAGGCGCAGGGCAAATCGTTTGACGACGAGGGTGCGCTGGCGATCAAGGCAGCGATCGAGAACCAGATCGAGGCGGAGTCGCTGCCGTTGGTCCTGTCCGGGATGGTCTACGACGACGGGATCATCGACCCGCGGGACACCCGGACCGTCCTGGGCATGACGCTGTCCGCAATCCACTCCGGACCAGTGGAGGGCACCGGCGAGTTCGGTGTCTTCCGGATGTGAGGCCGCCTGTGTATTCACCCACCATCAAGACCGCCCCGATCGGCCGGGTCCTCGTAGCCAACCGCGGTGAGATCGCGCGTCGGGTCTTCCGCACCTGCCGTGATCGCGGTATCGACACGGTCGCGGTGTTCTCCGATGCGGACCGCGATGCCGCGTTCGTGCGCGAAGCCGACCGTGCGGTGCATCTGCCCGGCTCCTCCCCCGCCGAGACGTATCTGCGCGGCGACCTGGTCATCGCCGCCGCGCTGACCGCCGGCGCGCACGCCATTCACCCCGGCTACGGATTCCTGTCGGAGAACGCCGATTTCGCACAGTCCGTGCTGGACGCCGGTCTGGTCTGGCTCGGACCGCCCCCGGCCGCGATCGCCGCAATGGGTTCCAAGATCGAGTCCAAGGCGATGATGGCCGACGCGGGCGTCCCCGTCCTCAACCGGCTGCAACCGGACGCCGTCACTGAGAAGGACCTGCCCGTCCTGATCAAGGCGTCGGCCGGTGGCGGCGGTCGCGGCATGCGCGTCGTCCGTTCCCTCCCGGATCTGCCCGGCGAGATCGAAACCGCTGCGCGAGAAGCGAAGTCGGCCTTCGGGGACGAGACGGTCTTCTGCGAGCGGTACGTCGAGACCGGCCGGCACATCGAGGTCCAGGTCATGGCCGACACGCACGGCACGGTCTGGGCGGTCGGCGAGCGCGAGTGCTCGATCCAGCGCCGGCACCAGAAGGTCTTCGAGGAGGCGCCCGCTCCCCTGGTCGAGCGGGTCGGGGCCGGGATGCGCGATCGCCTGTACGACGCGGCCCGGGCTGCCGCCAAAGCCGTGGACTACGTGGGGGCCGGGACCGTGGAGTTCCTGGCCGACCACGACGGTGAATTCTTCTTCCTGGAGATGAACACCCGCCTGCAGGTCGAGCACCCGGTGACCGAGAACGTGACCGGCTTGGACCTGGTCGGGCTGCAGTTGGATGTCGCCACCGGGTTGCCGTTGGTCGGGGACGAACCGCAGATGCACGGCTGGTCCATCGAGGCCCGGCTCTACGCCGAGGACCCCAGCGCGGACTGGCAGCCCCAGTCCGGCACGATGTCCGGCTTCGCGGTGCCGGACGTCACCGAGCAGTTCACGCTGACCCCGGTGCGCGGGATCCGGCTGGACTCCGGCACCGAGGCCGGCGACACCATCGGGGTGCACTACGACCCGATGCTGGCCAAGATCATCGCCACCGCACCGACCCGGCTCGAGGCCTGCCGGCTATTGGCAAAGACACTGCAGGACAGCGTGATCGAGGGTGTCGTCACCAACCGTGACCTCCTGGTGGGCGTGTTGCGGGACCCGGTGTTCCTGTCCGGGGAGTTCGACACCGGCTACTTCAACTCCCACGATCCGGGGGACCTCACACGCGCGCAGCAGATCTCGCCACGTTTGGCCTCGGTCGTCGCTGCCGTCGCGGACGCTGCATCCGAACGAGCCGGGGCCGTGGTCGATGCTGACCTGCCGTCGGGCTGGCGCAACGTGGTGTCGGCGCCGCAGACCCGCAGCTACCTGAACGGCGAGGATGAGACCACCGTCGGCTACCGGTTCGCCCGGGACGGGGTGTTGATCACTACCCCGCCCCTGGATGAGTTGCGGATCGTGACTGCCTCCGCGGAGGCGGTCGAGGTCGAGCAGGCCGGTTTGCGAACCCGTTTCCGGGTGGGTCGCTCAAGGGTGCGGGACGAGCAGCGGGTGCACGTGCAGGGCCCCGATGGCTCCCTGACCCTGGCGGTCGTCCCCCGCTTCATCGACCCCTCCACGCTGGCGACGCCGGGCTCATTGGTGGCGCCGATGCCCGGTGTGGTGTCGCGGGTCGCCGTGAGTGACGGCGACACCGTGACCCACGGCCAGCCGTTGCTCTGGCTGGAGGCGATGAAGATGGAGCACGCGGTGCTCGCGACCGCCGACGGCGTCGTCACCGGGCTGGTCGCCCAGGGCACCCAGGTGGAGCCGGGTGCTGTGCTGGCGGTGGTGAGCGATGACTGACGAGGTGGTCCGTTACGAGGTCGCCCACGGCGTAGCGACGATCACCCTGGACTCGCCGCACAACCGCAACGCCCTCTCGGACCCATTGGTGTCGGCACTGAAATCGTCGCTGCAGCAGGCAGATTCATCTCCCGACGTTCGAGTCGTCGTGCTTACCCACACCGGTGGCACGTTCTGTGCCGGGGCAGACCTGTCAGCAGCCGCCGATCTGCCAGAGGGTGCTGACCCGGTGACGGCCCGCGGTGAGGCGTTGGCCGACGTGCTGCGGTCGATGCTGGCCCTGAGCAAGCCGGTCGTGGCGCGGTTGGATGGCCACGTGCGGGCCGGCGGTATGGGACTGGTCGGCGCCTGCGACATCGTGATCTCCGGTCCACGGACCACCTTCGCGTTGACCGAGGCCCGACTGGGTCTGGCGCCGTCGGTGATCTCGTTGACCGTGTTGCCGAGGTTGAGCAGCCGGGACGCAGCGGACCTTGCGCTGACGGGACGGGTCCTGACCGCGCTGGAAGGTGCGGAGCGCGGTTGGGTGACACACGCCGTACCCGACTCCGCCGACCTCGACGGCGCCACCCACGGCGTCCTGGAGGACCTACTCAGGTGCTCCCCGCAGGGGTTGTCGGAGACCAAGCTCCTGCTCAATCGCCCTCTGCTGCAACGGTTTGACGCAGACCGATCGCTCGTCGTCGAGCAGTCGGCCCGTCTCTTCGCCAGCGACGAGGCACGTGAGGGGATGACCGCCTTCCTGGAGAAGCGGCCGCCGCGGTGGGCGAGGTGACCACCACCGATCGCGAGGTGCGCGAGCCTAAACAGAACCGCAGCCGGGCCACGCGGCAGCGGTTGCTTCAGGCCGCGATCACCTGCCTGGCCCGGGACGGCTGGGACAACGCCACCGTCGCCAACATCGCGACCGAGGCCGGAATCAGTCGTGGCGCCGCGCAACACCACTTCCCGACCCGCGAAGATCTGAACTTCGCGGCACTGGACTACATCTTCGAGCGCCGCCGGGAGGCGATGATCTCGCTCGAGACCGACCTCCAGGGCCCCGACCGGCAACGGCGGGCGGTGAGCGTGCTCATCGAGTACTACGCCGATGACTTCTTCAAAGCGGCATTGCAGGTGTGGACCGCCGCCGCGGCGGACGATGCCCTGCGCGACCGCCTGGTGCCGATGGAGCGACGGCTCGGTCGCGGCACCCACGAGATGGCGGTGCGCCTGCTCAACGCCGACGACTCCGACCCCACCACCCATCGGTTGATCCAGGCCACCTTGGACCTCGCCCGCGGCCTTGGTCTGGCGGACGTGCTGACCGACGACTCGAAGCGCCGCAAACGGATAGCGGCCGAGTGGGGCGCCGTCCTGGAGTCGTCGATCAAAACGCTCTGACGCCGCCCTCGACGTGAATCGTCTCCCCGCTGACGAAACCGGCACCCCACAACCACGCCACCGCGTCGACGATGTCGTCCGTTGTGCCGACCCGACCGGCCAGGTTGCCCTCCGCGACCCCGGCGAAGAAGGCTTGCCGGTCCGCGGCCGGCATCGCGTCGTAGGTGCCCGAGTCGATGATCCCCGGTGACACCGCGTTGACGCGCACCGGCGCCAATTCCTTGGCCAGGTGGGAGACCGCGAACGCGACCGCACCGTTGGTGATCCCCATGACCGCGTACCCCGGTGACGGCCGCCACGCAGCAACTCCCGAGAACAACACGATGGAGCCGGTCACGTCGAAGTGCTTGGCCACCAGCAACGGGCCGACGACCTTGGCGTCGAACGCCGTGAGGGTGGCCGCCTTGTCGAGGTCCGCGACGGGAACGTTGTGGTGCGCGGCCGCCGTGGAGACGATGTGGTCCACGGTGCCCAATTCCGCTGCCGCAGCGGCGATCGAGGCCTCGTCGGTGATGTCCAGCGGGATGATCTGGAACTCCTCGCCGACCGTGTCGGCGACCTCCTGAGCCGAACGTACGCCGATCGCCACGGTCGCGCCGAGATCCTTCGCCTTGCGCGCCAGCGCCAGTCCGAGATTCTTGCCGCCACCGATCACCAACACACGCTGGCCGGTCAGATCTGTCATCGCCTTCTCCTTCGTCGCAGTTACGCTGTTAGTGACAAAGGTATTGATTTGATACCGGTATCTACAACGAAACCGACTCTGACCAGGAGTGATTGGTGATGGCGAAGGCGTACGACGTGATGGCTCCGACCTGTCCGAGCCGGGTAGTGCTGCACCGGATCGGTGCTCGCTGGACCGTCTTCGTGGTGACCGCACTGGCCGACCGGCCGCTGCGCTTCACCGAGTTGAAGCGGCATATCGCCGGCATCACACCGAAAGTGCTGACGGAGACGTTGCGCGCGCTGGAATACGACGGACTAGTCGCCCGCGTCGACAAAGGTGGCCACCCGCCGTACGTCGAATATCGCCTCACGCCGCTCGGCCGGTCACTCCTGGAGCCGTTGAGCGCGGTCCGCAACTGGGCCGAGACGCACGTGCCACAGGTGGAACGAGCCAACCGGGCCTACGACGAGCGGGCGTGAACCGCCTCAGCGGCGGTCGAGCAGCTTCCAACCAGCCGGCAGCAGCAGCGCGATCGCGGCGATCTTGAGGCCGTCGCCGATCAGGAACGGCGTCACGCCCAGCGACAGGCCCTTGCTGAAGTCGACACCCACGAAGTGCATCAGCCACGGCACGCCGAACGCGTAGACCACCAGTGAGCCGATCGCTGCCGAGACGGCCATGGTCGGCACGGTGCGCGACCAGCCCCGCTCCGCCAGGTAGCCCACCAGGGGCGAGGCGACCAGCATGCCGATCAGGTAGCCGAAGGAGGCGAAGTGCCAGCCGCTGGTGTGCTGGGCGAAGATCGGCGCGCCCGCGATACCGGCCACGAAATAGATTGCGACAGAGGCGAATCCGCGCACGGATCCCAGTGCCGCGCCGGACGCGATCACCGCGAAGGTGCCTAGGGACAGCGGCACCGGAGTCCACGGCAGCGGGATCGTGACCTGGCCGGCGCCGATCAGCAACAGCACCGTCGCCGCGACCAGCACCACGTCGCGGGCCAGTCCGCCGGGCAGGACGTCAGCCAGGACGCGCACCTTGCCGCGGGGCACGCTGATCGCTGTGTTGTGCGTGGCTTCGAGACTCATCGGGACCTCCGGTTACAAAGCTTCCTGAACACCATTCAGGTGAACACTGTTCAGGTACGGTAGCCGCATGCCCGCCGGTCCCGCAACCGCCCGCCGTACCGCGGACGACGTGGTCGATGCGGCCCTGGAGATCCTGGACACTCACGGTCTGCCCGGGCTGTCGATGCGGCGGATCGCCGACTTCCTCGATCTACAGCCCAGTGCGCTCTATTGGCACTTCCCCAACAAACAGTCACTGCTTGCCGCGGTCAGCGAGCGCGTCCTCGCGCCACTGCGCGATAGCAACGCCAGCGACTTCCAGCGCGTGGCGCAGCAGTTCCGCGACGCACTGCTGGACCACCGGGACGGCGCCGAGCTGGTCTACAGCTCCTACGCGCTCGGCCTCAGTGACATGCCGGCGCTGGATCTGTTCGAGACCGCCGCGGCCGGCGCCGAGCAGGCCGGGACTGCCGCCCGCACCGCCGTGCACTACGTCTTGGGCTTCGTCCTCTTCGAGCAACAGCAGGAGTTCGCGGCCCGGCTCGGCGTCATCGAACAACCCGCCGCGGACCGTGACGCAGAGTTCGACGCCGGGATCGCCCTGCTGGAAGCCGGCCTGCGCCCGCCCGGCTGACGCCCGGGCACACCGAAGGCCCCCCGCAGCGTGCGAGGGGCCTCCAGGATGGAAGCGGGGATCAGGCCGCGTAACGGCAGCTCCACGGCTTCAGGCCCAGCTGGGCGTACAGGTTGTTGGCCACGGTGATCTGCTCCTCGCGGGAGGACTGGTTGGCGTTGTAGGAGAACGCCAGACCGCCACCGATACGCCACGCGTCGTGGGTCATCATCAGACCGCCGTAGTAGGTGCCGGTGCCGTTGGAGGCCACCAGACCCCAGCGCCGACCCGACTCACACCACGCGATGCGGTCCCACATGGCTGCGCGGGCCAGGTTCAGGCGCTCGCCGCCACGGGAGCTGCCGCCGGAGGGGGCGGAGCTCGACACCGGCGCGCTGCCGGTCAGCTTCAGGGTGCGGTTCAGGTAGCTCTGCAGACCCTTCACGGTGCGGGCGTTGAGGTACCGCGCGCCGTCACGGGAGAGGCCGATCTTCTTCTGCAGCGCGGCGACCGTCTTGGGGCCGATCACACCGTCCTGGCTGGTGCCGACCTTGCGCTGCAGCGCCTTGCGCGTGGACAGGTTCAGCGAACCGGTCTGGCCAGCGCCGACCCAACGCTGGAGGGCCTTGGTGGTCTTCGGGCCGATCACGCCGTCAACGGCGAGCTTGACGCCCGAGCTGGCGGACTTCACGGAGACCGACGCCGGGGCGACAGTCGCGGCAACAGCCGAGACCGGCGCGGCGTGGGCCGAGGTGGTGTTGACGATCAGGCCGGCGCCGAGGGTGCTGGCTCCGACGGCCACTGCGGTGGCGGTGCGACGTGCAGAGGTGGACTGCTTGGGGGCAGCGTGCTTCGGGGTATAGCGCACGAAAGAGGATCCTTCCTGACGAACGCCTGCGGGGTGAGCTGTCGGGTTCGGGCTGTCAGGTGCCCGGCCGGCGAACCGGCTTCACCCCAAGGCCGCGGATCGGGATCCGTGACCAGTCGCCGCGGAGCGGCGGTGGGTCCCCCGTCCTCACCGGACCATGGTGGTACGGCTACGCGCCTGAGAGTTGAGGCTCGGCGTTCAGGCGCTCGGACGAACATGAAGTTGTGGTGTTCCGGCGGCCAGCAAGCTACCCACCGCAAGAACTATCGACGAAAGATACCGGATCGTTACGCAGAATCGTGAATGGGTCCCACATTCGCCTCAGCGGATGCTCGGCAGTGTCGGAATAAGTCCTGATCCGGGGATTTCGGAGGCAGAGGAATAGGGCCACCAGCTGGGCGCCTCCCGCCAGTGCGTGGCCGCACGCACGCCGCAGCCCACGGCCACCGCGAGGACCAGCACGACGAGCACCCTGGAGATGACCGGTTGCGGCGCCACCGCCCGCACGATGCTGCGCGACCCACGGCGCAGCGCCTGACCGCCGGGGCCCCACCAGGACAGCGCCGTCGCCAGCAGCACCCCGACCGCGATAGGCAGCGGACGACCCAGTTGCGGGTCCCCCGCGTGGAGCACGGCCACACCCAGGGCGGTCGCGACCGCACCGGCGACGCCCACCACAGCGGGCAGGATCGCTGCGACCACCGTGCTGATGGCGGCGATGAAGGCCTGCCAGGGAGCGGCGGCGGCCGCCACGAACGGGTCGGTCGACCGGCGGCCAGCATCGAATCGGCGTACGACCATGGCCGTCATGGCCCGGTCGACCCACCGGGCGACGAACGACCAGATCAGCAGCGCAGCCCACGCGGCCACGGGAGCCACGGCACTGAGCGCGACCACCCCGACCAGCAGCGCGGCCAGCGTGCCGGACCGCGGGGATCGTCCGATCCGCGGATCGGTCGGCGGCGCCGGGCGCGGGGCCGGTTCGTACGGCGCGGGCTGAGCCACCGGGGCCGGCTGGGCGGGTGCCCAGTAGTGGGCCGCATGTACCTGCGCGGGTGGCCGGCTCGCCGGCGCGACGCGCCCTGCTGAGGCCGCATAACCAGCCGCCGGTACGCCGTTCGCGGGCAACCGCTTGGTCGTATCGGGCCGCAGGGGTGCAGTGGGCGGCGTCGCCGGCGGCGGCTGGGTCACCGGCAGCCCGGTGGTGTATCCGCCCGCGGCGTAGACCCGCAGTTCGTGCAGAACCTGTTGCGTCCCGGGTCGGCTCGCGGGGTCCGGTGACAGAGCTGCGGCCAGCAACGGCCGGATCCGGTCATCGACGCCGCTCAGATCGGCCTGCCCCCGCAGCACCCGGTCCAGCACGGCGGTCATCTGGCCGCGGCCGAACGGCGGCGTGCCCGACGCGGCGTACGCCAAGGTCGCCGCCCAGCCCCACCAGTCGGCGGCCTGGGTCACCTCACCGCCCTCGACCATCTCCGGCGACAGGTAGCCAGGCGTGCCCATGACCAGTCCGGTCATCGTCAGCCGGGAGTCCTCGGCGACGTGCGAGATACCGAAGTCGATCAGCACCGGCCCGTCGCGACCCACCAACACGTTGCCCGGTTTCAGGTCGCGGTGGATGACACCGGCCCGGTGAATGGCGCCCAGCGCGTCGGCCAGGCCCTGCGCCAGATCGGCCAGCCGTTGATCGGTGAAGGGGCCTTCGTTGGCCACGACCTTGTCCAACGGCGGACCGGAGACGAATTCGGTGACCAGGTAGGGCCGCGGACCGTCCACGTCGGCGTCCAGCAGCGCGGCGACTCCCGGTGCGCGCACGCGGCGCAGCGAGGCAACCTCACGGCGAAGGCGCGCCCGGGCGTCGGGATCGTGTGCGATGTAGGGCCGCAGCGCCTTCAGCGCGACGTACTGGCCATCGGGCGCCTTGGCGCGGTAGACCACGCCCATCCCGCCCTCACCGACCTGGTCCAGCAGCTCGTAGGCGCCGAGCATCTCCCGCGGCCGCTGGGTGGTGGCGCCGGGCAGCCGGCGCCGGATCGGCTCGGTCTTGTCCGGATCCGCGTGCGGATCGACTCCGGGCCAGCCCCCGGGCCCGTCCGCGCTACTCATGCACCAACGGTACGTCGTGTGCGGACGTGCGCCGTTCCTCGTCGGCCGCTCGGCGTGGCCAGGCGGGTTACTGCGAGATGTAGTTCTCCAGCTGACTGCGCTCGTGCTCGAGCTCCTCCAGGCGGGACTTCACGATGTCGCCGATGCTGACGATCGCCAGCACCCCGGGCTCGTCGTCCTCGGAGGTCACCGGCAGGTGCCGGATCCGCAGGCTGGTCATGCGTTCGGCGAGTTCGGGGACGTCATCGCCGGGAGAGCAGGTCTCGACCTGGGTGGTCATCAGGGCGCTGACCGGTTGCTGCAGCACCGCGCTGCCCTGCTCGGCCAACCCGCGGACGATGTCGCGTTCGCCCACGATGCCGATGAGACGGCGGTCATCGTCAAGCACGACGACAGCGCCGATGTGGTGTTGGTTCAGGAGAGCGACCAGGTCGCTGACAGTGGCGCCGGGAGCGACGGTGACGACGTCGTTACCCTTTCGGCGGACGATCTCAGAGACTCTCATACTCGAATGTAACGCAGATCATGCGGACCTGTCAGTGCTCACCGCCGCTCCTGAAGGGTCCCGGCGACTACCTATCCTGAACACGTGACCGCGCCCACTTTCGATCTCGTGATCGCCGCCAACCGGCTCCCTGTCGACAAGGAGGTCGCCGAGGACGGCAGCGTCGAGTGGCGCCGCAGCCCCGGCGGGCTGGTGACGGCCATGGAGTCGGTCATGCGCGGTCGCGAAGCGGCGTGGATCGGCTGGTCCGGTGACGCAGGAGACCCGCCCGAGCCGTTCGAGGAGAACGGCATGTACCTGGTCCCGATCGGGCTGACCGAGGACGAGGTCACCAACTACTACGAGGGGTACAGCAACGACACGTTGTGGCCGCTCTACCACGACGTCATCGTGCCGGCGACGTTCCGGCGCCGCTGGCGGTCGTCGTACGAACGCATCAACCAGCGGTTCGCCGAGGCGGTCAGCGAGGTCGCGGCGCAGGGGGCCACCGTCTGGCTGCACGACTACCAGTTGCAACGGGTGCCCGCGCTGCTGCGCGCCATCCGGCCGGACCTGCGGATCGGCTGGTTCAACCACATCCCGTTCCCGCCGGTCGAGATCTTCATGCAGCTGCCCGGCCGGGAGACCCTGCTGGAGGGTCTGCTGGGTGCGGACTTCCTCGGCTTCCAGGTCCGCGCGGACGCGGCCAACTTCCGTGAGGCGTGCCGCCGGCTGCTGCATTCGACCGTGAAAGGCGAAGTCGTCACCGCACCCGACGGCCGCCGGGTACGCGCCGCCGCGGTGCCCATCTCGATCGACGTCGAGGAACTGCGAGCCCTGGCCACCTCCCCCGAGACACTGCAGCGGGCCAAGGAGATCCGCGCCGAGATGGGCGATCCCGAGGTCCTGCTGCTGGGCGTCGACCGGCTCGACTACACCAAGGGCATCCGGCACCGACTCAAGGCGTACGGCGAACTGCTGGCCGACGGGCGGCTGGACCCCCATAAGACCCGCCTGGTGCAGATCGCCACCCCGAGCCGCGAGCGCCTGCAGGCCTACCGGGTGCTGCGGGGTCAGATCGAGCAGACGGTGGGCCGGATCAACGGTGACCACGCCGACTTCGAGGACACCCCGGTGCTTTATATGCGCCGCTCCTTCCCCAAGGAGGAGATGGCTGCGATCTACGCGGCCGCCGACGTCGCTCTGGTCACTCCGTTGCGGGACGGCATGAACCTAGTCGCCAAGGAGTTCGTCACCTGTGCTCGTGACGACGCGGCTCTGGTGTTGAGCGAATTCGCCGGTGCCGCAGGCGAATTGAAACGCGCCTATCTGTGCAACCCGCACGACGTCGATCGGTTGAAGCAGACCATCACCGCGGCGATCAGCGCTCCGATCGACGAACGCCGCAAGCGGATGCGGGCCATGCGCCGCGCCGTACTCTCCAATGACGTGCACCACTGGGCCGAGGCGTTCCTGGCCAGTCTGCAGGCTGCGCCCGAACTACCCGCGGGGGAGACTGACCGATGACCGACCTGACCGCTGCCCTCCAGACGTACGCCGAGCGCTCACCTCTGGTGGTGGCCAGCGACTTCGACGGGGTGCTGGCTCCGATCATCGCGGACCCGATGGCCGCACGACCGCTGCCCGCCTCGATGACGGCCCTTCGCGCGATGGCCGACGCGGCGGGGGTGACCGTGGCCCTGGTGTCCGGACGTGACCTGTCCACGCTGCGCCATCTCACGGGGATCACGCAGGACGAGCCGATTGTGCTGATCGGGTCGCACGGCGCCCAGTCCAGTGACCCGCAGTTGATCGCGGCGGAGTTCGACGCTGCGGCCCAGCAACGTCTCGATGCCGCGGAGCAAGTGATCGCAGCGGTCGCGGTGCAACACCCCGGCGCACGGGTCGAAGGCAAACCCACCGGGGTCGTGCTGCACACCAGGGGGATGCCGGCCGAGCAGGAGGATGCGGCGCTGCGAGACGCCCAGGAGCAGGCCGGTGCGCTGGATGACGTCGTCGTCATCGCCGGCAAGAGCATCCTTGAGGTCCAGGTCGTCGACGTGTCCAAAGGCGCTGCCCTGCAGGCCCTTTCGCAATCACGGGGCGCGGCTGCGACCATCTACCTGGGCGACGACCTCACCGACGAAACGGCGTTCGAGGCCCTCTCCGGCGACCCGACCAACGTCACGATCAAGGTCGGCGACGGGGATACCGCAGCAGCGTTCCGCATCGCCGATCCGCAGGCCGTCGCCGAGACTCTCACAACACTCAGCGACCTGATAGCGCGCTGACGGCGCCTATCGGCTACCGTGGACGTGCTCCGCGTCACACTCGGCGCGGAGGTTTCTTCACAACGGATCGTCCGGCACGTACCTGCCGGTGAAGGAGTTTGATTCAGCATGGCCACTGTCACCTATGACAAGGCGACCCGGATCTACCCGGGTGCCGACAAGCCCAGCGTCGATGCTCTCGACATCGAGATCCAGGACGGCGAGTTCCTCGTCCTGGTCGGCCCCTCCGGTTGCGGTAAGTCCACCTCCCTGCGCATGCTCGCCGGGTTGGAGGAGATCAACAGCGGACGCGTCCTGATCGGCGACCGCGACGTGACCAACCTGTCCCCCAAGGACCGCGACGTCGCGATGGTCTTCCAGAACTACGCGCTCTACCCGCACATGACGGTCGCCGACAACATGGGTTTCGCCCTCAAGATCGCCGGCACCAACAAGACCGAGATCCGCAGCCGGGTCGAGGAAGCCGCCAAGATCCTCGACCTCACCGAGTACCTCGACCGCAAGCCGAAGGCGCTGTCCGGTGGTCAGCGCCAGCGCGTCGCGATGGGTCGGGCGATCGTGCGGCAGCCGCAGGTCTTCCTGATGGACGAGCCGCTGTCCAACCTGGACGCGAAGCTGCGTGTGCAGACCCGCACCCAGATCGCCTCCCTGCAGCGCCGCCTCGGGGTCACCACCGTCTACGTCACGCACGACCAGGTCGAGGCCATGACGATGGGTGACCGGGTCGCGGTGCTCAAGGACGGTGTGCTGCAGCAGTGCGACACTCCGCGCCAGATGTACAACCACCCCAACAACGCCTTCGTCGCCGGCTTCATCGGCTCCCCGTCGATGAACCTGGTCGATGTGCCGGTCACCGAAGAAGGCCTGCACATCGGTGGGGTGAAGGTCCCCCTGACGCCCGGCGCCAAGCAGGAGGCCGGCAGCAAGGTGACACTCGGCGTACGTCCGGAGGACCTGAAACTGGCGGACGGGCACGAGGGCATCCCGGTCGAGGTCGACGTGGTCGAGGAACTCGGCGCGGACGCCTACGTCTACGGGCGCACCGAGGTCGGCGGCGAGAAGCTGCCGGTCGTGGCCCGGGTCGACGGCCGCGACGTGCCGGAGAAGGGCGCGGTGGTCAACTTCGTGCCCAACCCCGACCACGTGCACCTGTTCCGCTCCGACAACGGCGAGCGCATCGAGAACAACTGATCGGTTCCGCACCGGCGGCCCGTCCCCATCGGGGGGCGGGCCGCTGGTGTGTGCTCGCCCGTACGGCGCGTGCCCGGTCGGTGCCCGCGTGCCACGATGGACAGCGTGGCTCTCGACATCCTCACGGCACGACCCTGGCCGGCGTTGCTCGGCCTGCCGTGGCGACTGCCCCTGGAGGAGTGGCCCGAGGAGATCCTGGCCGCGCTACCCCGCGGTATCTCACGGCACATCGTGCGATTCACCCGCGTCGAGGGCCGGGTAGTCGCGGTCAAGGAGATCAAGGGCGATATCGCCCGCCGCGAGTACGAGATGCTGCGGATGCTGCGCCGCCTGGACCAGCCGGTGGTGGAACCCATCGGAGTCGTGGACGGCCGGATCGACCTGGCCGGAGAGCCGCTGGACGCCTGCCTGCTGACCCGTCACCTGCAGTTCTCCCTGCCCTACCGCGCGATGATGAGCCAGACGCTGCGCGCCGACACCGCGACCCGGCTCCTGGATGCCCTGGCGGCCCTGCTGGTCCGACTCCATCTGGTGGGGTTCTGGTGGGGCGATGTGTCGCTGTCCAACACGCTGTTCAAACGCAACGCCGGTGCGTTCGCCGCCTATCTGGTCGACGCCGAGACCGGCGAGTTGCACGATTCGTTGTCCGACGGGCAGCGCGAACACGATCTGGACATCGCCCGGGTCAACATCGCCGGTGAGCTGATGGACCTGCAGGCCGGCGGTTTCGTCGACGAGCGGATCGATCCGGTGGACATCTCGGCGCTGATCCTGGAGCGCTACGACCTGTTGTGGCGTGAGGTCACGGCCGTCGAACGCTTCGATGCCAGCAAGCTGTTCAAGGTCGACGATCGGATCCGCCGGCTCAACGACCTGGGCTTCGATGTCGATGAGTTGTCGATGACCACCGACATCGACGGCACGAGCGTGCAGATCCAGCCCAAAGTGGTTGATGCCGGGCACCATTCGCGCCGGCTGCTGCGGCTGACCGGTCTGGATGTCGAGGACAACCAGGCGCGCCGCCTGTTGAACGACCTGGACTCCTATCAAGCAGCGACCGACCGGCAGAACGATGACGAGGAGCAGGTCGCCCACGACTGGCTCACGGCGTGTTACGAACCGGTGATCCGCGCGGTGCCGCCCGAGCTACGCGGGAAACTGGAGCCTGCCGAGATCTTCCACGAGGTCCTCGAGAACCGTTGGTATCTCTCCGAAGCCGCCGACCACGACGTCAGCATCGGTGACGCCACGCAGGATTATGTCCGCCGCATCCTGCCCGCCAAACCGGACGAGGCAGCGGTCGTGGGAGTGGACACCATGTCGATCCCGGTGCGCGCCACCAATAACTAGGCCGGCGACAACCAGGTCCATCCGGGCACGTTGCGGGCGACCATGAAGACCACGAGAAAACCCAACAACCAGTAGGTGCTTCGCGTGCCGAGCGCCGGTCGCCAGTTCCGTCCCACCGCTCTCGACCAGGCCCACCGGGCCCACGCGAGTAGGGCAACCAGCAACAACGGCGGCACGATCGGGTTGCGGGCGAAGGCGCCGGCCACATCGCCGTGCGTCAGATCCGCGGTCGCACGCAACCCACCGCAGAACGGGCAGTAGAAACCGGTCAGCGTCAACAGCGGGCAGGGCGGGTAGAAACTGTGCGCCCCGGGCGTCCACGCATGCAGGACCGCCAGCCCACCGAGCGCCACGCCCGCGGTCAGCGCAGGAGCCGCCCATCGACGTACGTCGCGCGGGACCGCCCGCGGACTCGTCACCGATCCGTCCACCCTGGCAACGGTACTGCGTGACCGGTGAGCGGCTCCTGACCAGCGTGAAAGCACGCGCGACAACCGGGATATCTGCTGCCGGGCGCGCGCCGATAGCCCTAGGCTCACCTGAACGAGCACCGTCGTCGCTCAGCCATTCAAGGAGGAATCATGTCGAACGACTCCAGCGGTCCTGTCGATCCGTACGGCGAGTCCGGCCAGCCCGCTCCCGGCCAGGAGCCGCCGCAATACACCCCGCCGCCGGCTGCACCCCAGGGGTCGCCGGATTACTCAGCACCCCAGCAGCCACCCGCTTACCAGCAGCCGCCTGCCTACCAACCGCCCCCGGCCTATCAGCAACCCGGGCAGGCGTATCCGCCCCCACCCGGCTACGGCGGCCAGCAGCCCGGCGGCTACCCCGCACCCGGCTACGCGGCGAACAGCCCGGATGCCTACTCCCCGTGGATAACCCGCGCTGGCGGCTTCATCATCGACTTGCTGATCGGGGCGATCCCGGTCTGGATCTTCGAGCTCTTCGGTCGCGTCGTCGGCGGCGGCTTCGGCGGGTTCCTCGACTTCGTCGGGGGCGTCCTCGGACTACTCGTCGTGGCCTGGAACCGTTGGTACAAGGGTGGCAAGACCGGGCAGTCGGTCGGCCGCGGCGTGGTCGGCGTGAAGGTGATCAGTGAGCAGACCGGTCAACCGATCGGGCCGCTGATGGCCTTCGTGCGCGATATCGCCCACCTGGTCGACTCGTTGATCTGCTACATCGGCTGGCTGTTCCCGCTGTGGGACGCCAAGCGGCAGACACTGGCGGACAAGATCATGACCACCGTGGCTGTCCCGGCGCCGAAGGTCAGCGCCGAAGAGACGTTCAGGAACTGGGACAAATAGTCCCTGCCGACGACAGAAGGGGCGCGACCACCCGGTCGCGCCCCTTCTGTGCGTCAGGCCTTGCCCGCCTGGCGCTGTTTGAAGATCTCGTAGAGCGTCACCGACGCCGCGATCCCGGCGTTCAGCGACTCCACTGCCGACGACATCGGCACCGAGACGATCTGGTCGCAGGTCTCACCGACGAGGCGCGACAGCCCCTTGCCCTCGGAGCCGACCACGATCACCAACGGCTCGGTGGCCAACGTGATGTCGGGAAGTTCGACGTCACCGTCCATGTCCAGGCCGAGCACGAAGAAGCCCGCCTTGCGGAACTCCTCCAACGTCCGGGTCAGGTTGCCTGCCAGGGCGACTGGCACTCGCGCGGCCGCTCCGGCGGAGGTCTTCCATGCCGCAGCGGTCATTCCCGCGGAGCGGCGCTCGGGCACGATCACCCCGTGCCCGCCGAAGGCCGCCACGGACCGGATGATGGCACCCAGGTTGCGCGGGTCGGTGATGCCGTCCAGGGCGACCACCAGGGGGATACCCGGTGCCTGCGGGTCGATCAGATCGGCCGGATGCGCGTAGTCGTAGGGCGGGATCTGCAGCGCCGCACCCTGATGGACGGCCCCGTCGGTCAGGCGGTCAAGCTCCTGCCGCGTCGTCTCCAGGATCGGGATCGCCTCTGCTGCAGCGATCTTCAGAATCTCGCGAATCCGGTCATCGGACTCGATGCGACCCGCGAGGTAGAGCGTCGTTGCCGGCATCCCGGTCCGCAACGCCTCCAGGACCGAGTTGCGCCCCGCCACCATCTCGCTGCTGGGTTTGTTGCTGCGCTTGGCTGCGGTGCGTGCCGGAGCCTTGGAGCGCTGCGTCGACTTGTACGCCTTGTGGTTGGGCCGCTCGGCTGCCTTCGGCGTGGGGCCCTTGCCCTCCAGACCGCGGCGGCGCTGGCCACCGCTGCCGACGACGGCACCCTTCTTCGACGTGCCCTTGCGGATCGATCCGCGTCGCTGTGAATTGCCAGGCATATCAGTGCTTTCCGTCGGTAGACAGCGACCAGGTGGCGCCGTCGGGGTTGTCGGCGACAGCGACTCCGGCGGCCGACAGTTGATCGCGGATCCGGTCGGAGGTCGCGAAGTCCTTCTCAGCGCGCGCCGCCGACCGCTGGGTGAGCAGGCTCTCGACCAGCACCGCGAGCGCGTCCGAGGAGGCGTCCGAGTCATCCGCCGACCAGTGCGCGTCGTAGGGGTTGACCCCGAGCACGTCGAGCATCGCCACCACGTCGGTCGCGACTGCCGCCGCACCCGCCGCGTCGCCGGCCGCCACCAGGCTGTTGCCGTCGCGGACCGCGGTGTAGATGACTGCGAGCGCCTCGGAGATGTTCAGGTCATCGTCCATCGCCGCCGCGAAATCGGCTGGGACGGCGCCGGATTCGACCGGGCCGTCGGGCAGCGCTCGCGACAGGAAGGTTTCGATCCGGCTGAACGCGGCCTCCGCCTCGGCCAGTGAACCGGGGGCGTACTCCAACGTCGAGCGGTAGTGCACCGACCCCAGGTAGAAGCGCAGCACGATCGGCCGGATGGTGCGGGTCAGCTCCGGCACACTCAGCCCGTTGCCCAGAGATTTGCTCATCTTCTCCCCGGCCAGGGTGAGGAAGGCGTTGTGCATCCAGTACCGCGCGAATCCAAAGCCGGCAGCGCGCGATTGGGCCAGTTCGTTCTCGTGGTGCGGGAAGCGCAGATCGATACCACCCCCGTGGATGTCGAACTCGTCACCGAGCCAGCGCCGGGCCATCGCGGAGCACTCCAGGTGCCAGCCGGGGCGACCATCGCCGTACGGCGTGGGCCAACTGGCCGTCGCCGGCTCGTCGGCCTTGCGGCCCTTCCAGAGGGCGAAGTCGCGCGGGTCACGCTTGCCGCGCGGGTCGGCGTCGGCCGCGGACTCCATGTCGTCGATGCGCTGGTGGGTCAGTTCGCCGTACGCCGGCCAGGACCGCACGTCGAAGTAGACGTCGCCGCTGCCGTCCGGGGCGACGTAGGCATGCCCCTTCTCGATCAGGATCTGCATCAGGTCGACCATGTCGGTGACGTGTCCGGTGGCGCGCGGCTCGTAGGACGGGCGCTGCACACCGAGGATGTCCAGCGCATCGCTGGTCGCCCGCTCGAACCGGTAGGACCACTCGTTCCAGGCCACACCGGCTTCGGCGGACTTGTTCAGGATCTTGTCGTCGATATCGGTGACGTTGCGGACCAGGGTGACCTCGAG
>NZ_LVCF01000031.1 GCF_001594145.1 Branchiibius sp. NY16-3462-2
AGCCGTGTCGTGCGTCGGCTCGACCTGCTCTTCGTTCATGTCCTGCAGTGTCATGCGTCCCTATTCCGATCCCGCCCACAGCAGTGGGCGTGTCACGGACCAGAAACACCGAAACTGCGATAGTCCCCGGTCAAGTCCTTGGGGATGGTGCGAGGTTCCCCCCGGACCGTAGAGGCATCGACAATGAGGATCGAGATGCCAGAGATCAGGAAGAAGTACGACCGGGAGTTCCGTGAGGGAGCTGTCCGGATCGTCGAAGAGACGGGTAAGCCGATCGCGCAGGTCGCGCGCGACCTCGGCGTGAACGAGGGCACCTTGGGCAACTGGGTGACCCGGGCACGGGCCGACCGGGACGGGTCCTCGAGCCTGTCCACGGGCGACTATGAGGAGCTGAAGCGGTTGGGCGACCTCAAAGGCTACGGAAGTTACGCTTCAACCGAACCCTCTCAGCCCGGTCATCCAAGTCGCTTTGAGCGGCATCCACAACAAGCGAACGCGTCAACTAGTGCGGCGCGTCGTTAATCATTTAACGATTGGGTTTGGGATCATGGGGTATGGCGAATCGTCCTGCTCCGGGGTTGGTGCTGCGTGATGGTGATCGGGGCCGGCTGCTGCGGTTGACCCGGTCT
>NZ_LVCF01000032.1 GCF_001594145.1 Branchiibius sp. NY16-3462-2
TTTGCACATGCTCAACGAGTACTGTTGAGTATGCAAACCCACCCTTGGGGTGGACTACATGAATGCCTTGCCGGTCGCGAAGGGAAGGGGGTCGCCGCCATGACCGACTATGAGGCGCGCTCGGTGGCGGTGCGGGAGAACATGGACCCTGCTGCGCAGGTCAAGACGCTCGCGCACGAGCTGGCGCATGTGCTGATGCACGATCCCGACGATGAGGAGGCGCGGCAGCATCGCGGCATCCGCGAGGTCGAGGCCGAGTCCGTGGCTCTGATGGTCGGTGCGGCGCACGGCATGGACACTGCCGGGTACACGATCCCGTACGTCTCGACCTGGGCCGTCCGCGTGGACGGCCAAGAGCCCGTCCAGGTGGTGCAGGCCACCGGCGAGCGGGTGCGGAAGACCGCGCTGGCGATCCTCGACCAGCTCGACACGCTCCAGGTCGGCGACGGCACCCCGACCGGCCTCGAACGCGACAACGCCAGTCCGCGCACCTCCCGCACGTCTGCGCCTGCGGTGGAGACCGATCGTCCGCGTGCTGCGCAGGTGCCAGCTCTGGCAGGGCGGGGGCTGTGATGACCGAAGCATTCGATGTCCTGGCGGCGCTCATTCGCGTGGATCGCTCACCACACCTCGGGGTAGCGGCTCGGAGCCTCGCGGGGGCTGGCGTGCACGTGTTTCCGTGCGTCGTCGAGGGGAAGCGTCCGCTGACCCGCCGCGGGTTCCTCGAGGCGAGTAGCGACCCGGAGCAGGTTGCCGCATGGTGGTCGCGCACACCGAACGCGAACATCGGCATCCCGACCGGCGCTGCATCGGGCGTTGTCGTCGTAGACGTCGATGTCCAGCCCACGCCAACAACGTTGGCGTCCGTCGGTAGGCGGTAGCAACAGCCGACCGACCTGGCCAGCCGGCAGCAACTGACCGCTGTGAGCCTTCGGCCTTCGGCCTCGGCGGTCTTTTCGTGTGGCTGGTTGGTTCGCTGCTTGTTCGTCTGCTGTTCGGAGTTCTTGTTGTTGTTCTGTTCGGTGCCCTGGTTTTCCCTGGGTCTGCTGCTGGGTTGTCTCGTTGCGCTTGGTTTGCCGGTGTTCTTCTCGTGGGTCTGTTCGGTGTTCTGCCTGGTTGCTTCTCGGTGTTCTAGTCGTTGTTCTTCTCGGTGTTCTGCTTCCTGCCTGCTCTGGTTGTTCGGTACTGTCAACACGTCGTCCCCGAGCCTGTCAACTTTTCTACGTTTGCTGCGACCTGGTACGTCTGAAACTCGTGAGGCGTCTGTTTGATACTTCCAATGACGCTTACTGTCGTTTAGTACCTTTCGATGCCATCCACTGCTTGTAACTGTTCCCTGGTTGCACGTTCACTCATCCCTTACCCACCTGCTGCACACCCCACCAACTCCGCCGCAACCACCACCACAACCGTTCAACACCCACCAACGCCACCACCAACACCCTCCTGCCGGAGGCACGCGGGGTCGAGCGTGGTTGCGCCGTTTCCCGGGGACTCACTGCTGCCGCTCGGAAAATTGACCGAAAAATTGCGCGTTGTTGCTGGTCAGAGCGTTCCTTAACCCTGGTCGCCGCCAACCTGGCCCATGTAGAGATGCGTGAACGTCTCCGCCTTCAAGGTCCGCCCGACAGCTTCCAAGCAGGTTGACCCTGGGATTTACGTGCAGCGTGCCAAAGCGTTCGAGTCGTCGCTGCGTTCGGTCAAACAGGCGACGTTGCTGGCTGTGACCGGCGACGACGGCACGCTTGACGCCTTCCTGGTGACGCCGCCAACCAGTAAGAGAGCGGGGCGCGGTGCTGCGTCGTTGGCGGCGAACTTGGCCGCGACGATCGACGCTGTGGTCGAGCCGTGCGATGACGTTCCGGACCTGTTGGCGGGGTTGGGGGATCGCCCCTGTTTGGTGTCGGCGCGGGTGCGGTTGGAGTCGGTCGCTGGACGTGACACTGCTGCCGGTGCGGACCCTGCGGAAGTTGCCAAGGTGATCTGGCGGGCGAACGTTCGCCGGGCGTGGGTGGCGTTCACGATGCGCACGCCTCGCCCGGCCGAAGTGTCGGCGTATCGGAGTTGGGTCAGTTCCCGCGGCGGCAACGAGTCGCACTATTCGCGCGGTGGGGAACTCCTGGCGACCAGCATCCTGGTGGGCGCCCCGGACCGGTCGACCGCTGACGACTTGCTGCGCCAGGTGGTCGCGGCGATGCCTGGGTTGGACATCACCGCGGACCCGGTCGTGGTGGGCTCGGGCACGCTGCCGTGGTTGCTGGGCGCTGGCAGCGCGGGTGTTTACGGTGCGCAGGTTGCTGGTGTTGTCCCTGCTCTGGGCTCGGTGTCTGACACTTGGCCGTTGGCGCTGGGGTTGAGTGTTCCTGCCGCGCTGGGAGCACACGCGGCGTTGCGTCTGGCTGGGCGTAACCGGCTGCTGTCGCGGCTGGACGGCCTGGACTTTCCGGCGCCGCGCCGGTCGGCCGCTAAGCACCAGCGTCGACCAGCCACTGACTCTGGTGGCGTGCCGCGTACCGCCCGGGTGGTCTACCCGTTGGATCGCAGTGTGCTGCTGTGTGCGCCGCACATGCTGACGGGGTTGGCGGTGCCGCCGGGAGGTTCGGCTTCGGGTCCGGCGACGGCGTCGTCGCGACTGGTCCCGGCAAGTTTGCGGGCTCCGATCGGTCCGATGCTGGGCGCTGACGCCGACGGTAACCCTGCCCATTTGTCCGCCGATGACCTGTACGGCGGAGTTGGACTGCTGGGCGTGCCCGGTTTCGGCAAGTCCGTGGCGATGCGCGTGTGCTTGGGCTGGGTTCTGGCACGGCGCATCGTGGATGACCGGTCGTGCGTGATCGTGTTCGAGAACAAGGGCGACGGCGCGACCGCGTGCCGGCGGATGGCACAGAGCGTGACCGGTGATCCGGATTCGATGCTGTTGATCGACCTGGCGGACGCTTCGACCCCGGCGATCGACGTGTTCGCTTTTCCGGGAACTGCGAGCCAGAAGGCGGCACGGTTTATCGAGGCTGCCCGGTACGCGTTCGGCGAAGGCACTCTGGAGAACGCCAGCATCGAAGCGTTGAACGCTGTCCTTCCGGCGGCTCTGTGGTTGTCCGATCACGGGCACGGCAACCCGATCGCGTTGACGCACCGCCTGCTGGGTGGGTTCGGTGACACCTCGGCGACGGAACTGTCGTCGGTGGTGCGGGCGGCTGCCGTCACGGACGAGTCTGCGGTGGAGGCGGCGCAGTACACCGAGATCCTGTTCGGTGCGAACGTGTCAGCTTCGACCCGCCGCACCCAGTCCCAAGCTGCCCGCAACAAGTTGGCGCAGTTGGCCGAGATCGAGACGTGGTGGGACGCCGGTAGGTCGCGAGTCAGTTGGGAGGACGTCCTGGCCAACCATGACGCGGTCGTGGTGAACCTGGGCACGGCCGCCGACGGCACCCAGGTCAGTGACCGGCAGACCCAGTTACTGAGCAGTCTGCTGTTGTTCCAGCTGCGCGAGGCGATCGGGCGTGTGTGTGTCGGCTGGCAGGACCAGGGCCGCCAGGTGAACATTTTTGCTGACGAGCTGTCGGTGCTGGCCGGGTCCAGCCCAGAGACCGTGACGTGGCTGCGCGACCAAGGTCGCAGTTACGGGGTGCGCCCGTTTTTCGCCACACAGTACCCGCAGCAGTTGCACGAGCGTGTGCGTGATTCGCTCCTCGGGTTCGCCACGATGTTGTGGTTCGGGCAGAACAACCCGGAGATCGTTAAGAGTGCCGTGTCGGACCTGACGCTGGACGGCTCGGACTTCACCGGCGCTGACATCGCCGCCATCCCGCGCTACTTCGCGGTGCTGCGCACGACCGTCGCTGGCGTGCGTCAGACTCCGTGCCTGATCGGTATTGGCGACTGGGAGATGCGAGGCGATTGGGCCCGGTTCCTGACCGATCAGCAAGCGGCCACTGGCGAGAGCTACGGCGATGTGGTTGAGCGCGTCCCGGAGCACCGGGGCTGGGTGAAGCCTGGTGTGCAGCCGGCAGGTTCGGCGGGCGATGCGTATGACGACTCGACTGTCGCTGCGCCGGTGCAGGCTATGGCGGTGCCGAACGATCCGGACCGGTTCAGCCCTGACCGATTCAACCGGCCGATCCCGAACGATCCGCAGGACTGGTGATGGCAGGCTGGTGGCGGCCCCAGCCGCACGGGTTCAAGGACGTGTACGCGCCGGCCGACGACGACCCGAGCATCACTCGGTTCGAGCCGCGGGCAAACAAGCATCTGACCGAGCGCGGCATGCCTGGTCAGTTCGGCCCGTACGTGCCGTTGACCTCTATGCGTAGCCGCGCACCGAAGGCTCACCGGTCGGCGTATCGCACGGAGCCGCTGTGGTCGGGCATGTGGAACGGCCCCGCGACGGCGGCTTGGGCGCAGCGGCGCGAAATCACCCGGCTCATCCAGGACGGCCGGATGCACCGGACGACCGTCGACCCGGCGCTGTTGAAGCCGCCGCAGCCGCACTCGTTGTTTTCGCCGAGCGCACCGAACGGGTTGCTGCGCGCCCGGATGGTGGCGGCGACCATGATGTGGCGCACCTTGACGACGGAACAGTTGGCGGCCTTCACCGGCGACCCTGACGCGACCGGGCACCGCGGCGACTACCTGCCGAAGCGGGTGAAGAACCTGATTGCGGCGGACCTGCTGCAGTACGGGGTGCTGGCCCGGTTGCTGGATCCGGTTCCGGCGCTGGTCCGCCGTACCGACATGCCGCGCTGGGATTCTCAAAGCCGGTACTTGAGTTTCGGTGACTGGTTGAGCGTCACCGCGGGGCGGCGCGTCGCGGACGGCGGCGCCAGGTTCGAGAGGCACGCGGTGATGCTGAACGAGTTGTCATTGCGGGCCGCTGAGTTCACCGACCTGCAAGCGGTGCTGGGGGAGTCGCTGTGCAAAGTGGGTGAGTTCATGCCGGTGGAGTCGACCCGTACCGCCGACGCTCTATGGGTGCGTCGTGACGGGTTCCAGATCGCCATTGAGATGACGACCGGACTGAACGCGAACGTCGACGAGAAGGTTGACGCCTGGGCGAAGGCCCTGGCGGCAGACCCGACGCGCGGCACTGCGGTGGTGTTCGTATGTGCCCGACAGAACACCGCCAAGGACCGCATCGTGCCGCGCGTGCAGTCGGCGATTGCCCGCGCGGCCACGGCCAGCATGGACCGGATGACTGCGAAGGTGGCGCAACGCATGTTCTACGTGGACTGGTCCGACTGGTTCCCACGCGGCGGGTTGGTGTCCAGTCGGTTCCCGTCTTTGCCGGTGTTCGCGCTGAACAAGCACGTCACGTCACCCACCGACAGCGACTTGTGGCGCACGCTGCGGATCGGTGATCCGACTGCGACGCCGTGGGCTCCCGCCACCAAGGAGCACGCTGAGCAGGTCGCTCACCAGATGCTGGCGTTCAACCAGTTGTGGGGGCAGCCGTACTGGATGCGCGACCACCTCCTTGCTGCGGAACTGAATCGCCGCCTGGACTTGTGGACGATCCGCAAAGCGGCTGGATTGACCCAGCCGGTGTCGATGCCGTTCGCCCGTCCGGATCGTTACGGCGACGGGCAGGCTGTGGTCCCGCCGGAGATTGCCTACGCCCGTTGGCATCCGGGTCCGGTGGACGTGCAGAAGGTTGAGAGTAGGCGGCGCCGCACCGCCGGGTGAGTGGGGTCGTGTGGACGTCAACCGAGCAGAGCTCGCCTGGCGAGAGGACTCACATCAGTCACGACCAGCTCGCTATCGCGGACGACTGAGAACCGCAGCACTCGTTGAGCCTGCAGGATCTGCAGCACGGCCTGAACTGTCCGGAATGAGGCTCCGTACGTGGCCGGTTCGATCTTGCGGATGTCCTGGTTCACAACGTCAGAAAGGATCTTGGTGCGCAGTCCCTCAACGTCCACCCCTTTCGAGGCTTCGAGGTTGAGCCACGTGCCGTTAGGGATTCCGTTGATGATGAATCGAGTGCTCCCGGTCATGAAGGTCACGCTCACCTGGCCGGCGGACGCGAGGGCATGCACGCTCTCGATGAAGGAGGGTTCGGTCAGACCTAGCTCCATCGCACGATCCCTGACGGCATCGGAGAAGAGGACAGCATTCGCGCTGTCGTGCGCTTGCAGGTGCTTGAACAGCAACCGCAGTACGGTCTCGTCGGCAGGCGTCTGTGTCTGATGAACGGGCTCGGCGGCGAAGGCCGGTGGTGCGCCGAGCGGCGGCTTTTGATCCACCCCGTACAGATTGTTGACCACTTGCTGGACGGCCCCATCGAGTCCCACACGAGGGACTGACACCCAGAGAAGGTGTTTCAGCGCGCTTGGCACGTCGACATCCTCGTCGAGCACGATCGGGATGAGCTTGGTCTCCCGCTCGGTCGTAATCCGCCTGACGACGCTCGCGTGGAGTTCTTCGGTCACCCACGGCTTGCCAACGCTGACATGTGACAAGACGACCACGATCGCGTCGGCCCGAGGAATGCCCTCATCGAAGATCCGATGAACGAGGCTGTCGCCCGCCCTGATCTCCCACTTATCGACCCAGGCGTCGATCCCCTTCTCGCGCAGCGCGGTCGCGAAGGGCTCGACGAATCGCTCCTTGTCCTCAGTGGCGTGGCTGATGAACGCCTTGATCGGGGGCCGAGCTTCGGTGGTCACGGTCCAACTGTCTCAGCCATTGCGCCGCTGGGACGAGTTTGAGCGGTGCGGCGGCGTCGGCGCGTCGCAACGGTACGTGACGGAAGCTTGCTCGTGTCGTGAGGCCTGGGCGGTGCTCCGAGCACCAGCGAAAGGGCGTCGCACCGTGCACTCATGGACATTGTTTTGGACGCGACCGCCGAGCCTGCTCTGTCGCCGGACGACATTCCGTTGCGGCGTGAGATTGCCTGTCGGGGAATCCTCGATGACACGTTCCAGCCGAACCGGCCGGATGAGTTCTTGCGGGCGAAAGCCATCTGCGACACCTGCCTGTCGACGAAGTCGTGCTTGCGGCAGGGCGTGGAGATCGACGGCTACGGCGTGTGGGGTGGGGTGATGCTGCGCGCCGGCAAAGAGGTCGACTGGTCCAGCATGGGCGCTAAGAAGGGCAGAAAGGCTGGGCGTAAGCCAGGGGCTACCAACAAGCGCAAGAAGCGCGTCGACGCTGCAGCCTGACGCTTCGGCTGTGTCGCCGCCAACCAACACTGGCATGAGCACCTTCTGCCTGCCTACGCCGTCGGTCGAGCGCGGCCCCTTTGCCTACCGCGCAGCATCTGTTGTCGGTGGTGTCCGATGAGCACGGTCGATGCGTCGGGTGCGATCCACGGCGCCGACGGGAAGTTCGCTGGGCACGTCGCCGGGGAGGCCGCTGAGGTATCCCTGCGCGGCCCGGATGGCAGTGACACTGTTGCTGCGCCGGTCAGTAGTGACTGGCGGGAGCTGCGTGCCCGGCAACTGGATTCCCTGGGGTATGTCGCGCCGATCGCCACCAGCACCCGGATTGACCCGAAGACCACCGAGGGCATTGATCAGTGGTGGAGTACGACGTTCGTGGACGCCGAGTACGGCCATGGCGGCGGCGACTACCCGTTGATGCCGGACGACAACACCCCGAACATGACTGCGGGCAAGTCGATCTCGGGGAACCGTCGCACGCACCGCATGTCCTACTCGGGTCACGGTATGACGTTGCGGATGCCGTCCAAGACCGCGATCCATCGGTTCAGCGCTGCCCAGCACGACCGCACGTTTGACGTGCCGGTTTCGGCGTCGCTTCCTGACGGTCGGATGGTGCACGGCACTGTGCGTGTCACGAAAGGTTCTGACGGTCAGTGGGAGACGAAAGGCTTGGGGTTCGCGCCCGAGCACGAGGTGTTCGTCGCCGAGGGTGTCAGTGCTGTCTTGGAAGGTCAGCGGGCTCGTACGTCATTGGCGGCGGCCGGCGACTTGGTGGCACGCCGCCGCGAGCGGTTGGCGAACACCGGCGCGAAGGCGATGCCGGTGCAGTCCACCTGGATCCGGTCGGTTGGCTACGGTTCGACCGATTCCGGTGAGGGCATGATGACGTTGACCACGAAGGGCTACACCCGCAAGGACGGCAGCGTGGCGCCGCCGAAAACGTACGGCTACAAGGTTGATCCGGCCACGTACGCCGCGATGGCGAACAGTGACGCGCCGGGCAAGGTGTTCAACCGATTCGTTCGAGGTGAGCGCGGCGTCACCGTCGACACCTGCGGCAAGTGCGGGTTGATGACTGCCAGCGGCGCGGACCATCACTGCCCGACGCGGGAGAAGCCGCGGTCAGTGGAGGACGCGGCGATCCGGGAGCGGCAGCGTGAGCGTGCTGCGTTGGTGTCGCGAATCTTCCGCCGGCGAAACTAGCAGTGCCCGGACGTGGCCCACGCACTGGCGACAGTCGTCGCACCGTAAGGGTGTGGGCCGGGCGTTTGATCCGACCGCGACGATCGACCACTTGGAGACTTGGATATGGCTTTGCTGACTTCGCAGATCGACGGCGACGGCGATCCGATGCTGCCTGTGCACCCTGACGGGGCACGTTGGCAGTTCGTGATGTTGTTCGGCGACCGGATGCAGGCGGTGGCGGACACCGCAACGGAGTTGCTGCCGTTGGTGGTGGCCGGTTACGACCACATCGCGGCCGACGACATCGAGAGTGCGTTCCTTGCCCGTTTCGACCACGCGGCGGGAGTCGCTGCGTTCGTGCAGCATTCGGCGTTGCAGGCAGCCATTGACAGTGGCTACCAGTTGGACGATGACGTGGCGACCACGGCGATGATGTCACCCAAGACGGACCCGTTGCCGGGGCCGGTGCTGGGACGAGCCGGTGTGTGGGACGAGCCGGTGCCGTTGGTTCTGGTTGCCAGCCACTACGCGCCGTACACCGAACTGGCTGCGCCGTCCGGTGACGGTGTGATCCTGGTCGACCCGTACACCGAGAAGGGCTACCTGGCAGGACTGGATCAGTTGGGGCTGGTGACGTTCCGGGAGTTGTCGCTGGTCTGAGCGGCCGGATGCCGTGAGCCCCGGCGTCGTCGCACCGCAGGGGCATGGCTAGTCCTGTTTGCTCGATTGACGGTTGCGACGCAGCAGTGGATGCCCGTGGGCTGTGCGCAGGCCACTACCGACGCCTGAGGCGTTACGGAAACCCGTCAGGCCGCGCGGGGGATGCGAAGGTTGGGCCGCCGTGTGCCGTCGAGGGCTGCACCGTTACCACATTCACCCGCGGTTTCTGCGTGAAGCACTACCAACGCCTGAGGCGTTACGGCGACCCACTGGGTGGAGGACCAGCCTATGGGCCGCGACGGACGGGTTGTTCCATCGAAGGGTGCGATGGCAAGCACTATGGCCGCGGTTACTGCCGCAAGCACTACCAACGGTGGTGGCTTCGTCGCGGTGGTCCCTCATCGCCGACGACGGGCTATCAGTAGATCCCGGCTAACGCCGGCTCCTGTCCGGAGGCGACGCAACAATGGGCCGGTGACAACCCCGACACGTCCGTCGCCAGGCCAGTCGGAGCTCGCCCGGATCGTCGAGTCGACCTGGGCTGAGTCGACGCGCCGCGCCTACCGCAGCCAATGGGTTCAGGTGCAGTCGTGGTGTGACCGCAACGGCGCCCAGTCGCTGCCCCTGGAACCGGAGGATCTGGCTCGCCACCTGCGATTCAGCGCCCAGATCGCTCGGGCCGATGGTTCGCCGGCGGCAGCCACGTCGACATTGGCGTTGCGGGTGGCCGCCGCCAATGCGGTGCATCGGATCGCTGGCTTACCAGAGCCTGGCGGTCACCCGGTCGTGGTTGCGGCGTTGGCGAGCATCCGGCGACAGCGTAAGCGTCCGCCGAAGCAGGCGGCGGCCTTCGATGTTGAGATGCTGCGAACCACCCTGAGCCACTTCGACTTTCGGCACTGGCCTCGCAGCGTGGCGGCGCGGCGGGATGCAGCGTTGCTGTTGTTGGGCTTCGCGGGCGCGTTGCGCCGTAGCGAGTTGGTTGGACTACGAACCGGGGATGTGTCATTCCAGGCTGGCGCCGATTCCGAACCGCACCTGCGAGTCGTCATCAGGGCCAGCAAGACTGACCAGTTCGGTGACGGGGAGGTCATTGCGGTGCCGGTCGGCCAGCACCCACTGACCTGCGTACCATGCGCGGTGCGTGCTTGGTTGGTGCTGTCCAGCATTGAGGGGCGGCCGCAAACGATGGCCGCAGCGCGGAACCTCTCCGCAGTCAGCAACACCCATCATTGCGACCAGCCGTGGCCGGACAGCCAAGCCGACCAACCACTGCTGCGTCGGGTGTACCGATCCGGTGCCATCGGTGATGGGGCGCTGTCCGGATCCAGCGTGGGTGCGGTGCTGGAGCGCAGGATGAGCGCGGCGGGGATGGACCCGGAGCCGTTCAGCGCACATAGTCTTCGGGCCGGGTTCGTCACGACGGCAGACGCGGGTGGAGCTTTGTTGACGGCGATCATGCGCCAGACCCGCCACCGCAAACCGGAGACGGTGGTGCGCTACATCCGCCACGCTAACCCGATGGCTGGCAACGCGGTGAAAAGCGTTGGCCTGTAGATGGATTCGCTGCTCGCCGATTGGCTCACCAGCCGCGGGCTGTCCGTCGGCGATGGTGACCCGCCACGGCTGGCTTTGTTGATCGAGTTCGCCGCCGAGTGTCCCCAGGCGCCGTCGACGCTGCGCCGCAGCCTTGCCGGCTGGTTGCCGAGCACCGTTGCTACGGGTTGGCGGCCGCCGCCGTGGCTGACTGGCTCTGGCACGGTACGTCAGGCTCGGGACCAGGTCATCGGGTTGTTCGCCGGAGCTGGAATGACCCGGGCACAGATCAGTGAACTCACCACCGACGACGTGGTGCTGGTGGGTGCGTCATGGCGCGTCGGTCCACTGCTGCTGGAAGCGATCACCGACCCGGCGACATGCTCGTGCTGCGTCGTGGCCCGGTGGGCGGCGGTGCTCGATGGGTATGCGGGCGCGCACAGCCCTGTTGACGCCGAACTGGGCCTACGCCGAATCGACCTGCCCGATCAGCACGCATGCCGGTTCGCCGGGGCGCTGACGCAGTGGAACCGGCGGCGTGCGCCGTTGCTGGTAGGCATCGACCGGCGCGGTTACCTCGCCGATGATGCGTTGGGGACGAGATCGGTGACAGCGGCGATCTCGTCGACCCGCCGACATGATCGCGGTGTCATGGTAGTTCCGGCGACCCGGAGAGATCCGCCCCCGCAGGGGGTTCGTCGCATCCCGACGGATATCGGTGTGTGGCTGGACAGGCTGGAGCTGGCCGTCCAGGTTGCGCTAGAGCGTTCGGAGCATGTGCTAGCCGGGGATGAACTGGAGATCAGTCGGTCCGAGTGCACCGGCGAAGCAGCAAACGCGCAGCGCCGAGGAGGCCGAGACCGGCTACGGCCCCAGCAATCTGAATCGAAGAATCAGTGGGAGTCATGTGCACCTCCACTCCGCCCTGGACCTTTGCGGTGACTTTTCTATCCGAGCCGAGGACGCCTGGCCAGGACTTGCCGTGCTGGAACGCCGAAAGTCTTCGCCATTCCGCCGCGGTGATCCGGGGCCAGTCATCTCCGAACACGGTTGCCAACCAGCCGAGTTTGGGTATCTCAGTGGTGAGGTTTACGCGTTCTCCACGCAGAGCGCGGGCCGTCGTGCCGAATGTCCTCGCCTCTTCGTCGTAGTCGGGTCCGAGTGACGCCCGGGTCTGCGCGGCGGCATCGCGATACTCGCGACTGTCAGCCATCATGCCGAGTTCGTCGAGATAGGCGGCTTTGGCGGCTACGACCTGAATCTCGAACCAGAGGCCACGCCTCCTTCGGGTCTTCCCATCATCTGGTTGGAGTAGCCATAGGCACCACATTGACGATTCGAGCACAGGCCGGAGCAAGTTGAACGATGCCGTCGGACCGATCCCGTGTGCCTGGATCAGCGACAAGTACGCAAGGTGGTTCTCGTGGGCGACGCGAAGTAGTCGGTTCGCCGAGATGTAGACCCGATGACCAGCGGGTTGTGCTCGGTCTATTGCCGCCGCGTTGAGCACCATCGTCTTGGACGACTCCCGCTCTGCAGCCAACGCGACCGGCACATCGCGGTCTATCGCCTCCCACACGGCCGGAAGCGCGCCCAAGTCAGTGTCCCGTGGTTCGTCTGTCATGGCAGGCAGTGTGGCAGCCGCTGAGGATCGGAGGGCCGTGTCTAGCGGCAGCTGAATATGGCACTCGACCGGCCGCACTACCCGACTAACTGGACCCTGGCATCGCAGATTTGGCCCATGTAGAAGGGTGTGCTGGAGCAGATGAAGGTGCCGTTGCCGGCCGGGTTCGACCCGGACCGTCATTCCGGTGCAGTCGTGAGCAAGGTCCGCCAGGCCAAAGGCCCCGAGTGGAGCCTCGCGAACATCGACACCGAAGCGAACGTGGCAGTGTTTCGTCGGCACGTCGCTGAAACGACGGTGACTGCTGCGACCAAAGCCAGTGGCAGCGTGAAGGCCCCGGAGAGCTTCCAGGTGTCTTTGTCGGCGGCCGACGCTAAGCCGACCATGGGAGAGAAGGTCGCAGCGACGCTGCAGGACACCTACCCGGGGTTCTACCTGACTGACTTCGACCCACACCTTGCCCGCGCGACCCTGACGAAACTGGACGACGACACCGCGCGCTGCCGCGGCGCGGTCGCGACGGCGCTCGGGGTGAAGCCGTGGGACGTGCAGGCCGCCCCGCGCCCCGGTGGTGGCTACCTGTTGGGTCTGCCGAAGTCCTACATGCCGTCCAAGCACGACGAGAAGCTGGACGAGGTCGCCACCAGCGTCGTCGGGCAGTTCGGCTGGTACGTCGTCGCGGACGCGAACAAGCTGACGGCTCAGGTCATCCCGAGCGATCCGCCGACTTTTCCACCGACTATCCGATTGAATCTGGCTGGTCTCGGAGCTGATCTGCACCGGACCCCGATCGGCGACATCTTGCCGCCGCCGGGACAGAAGAAGTACGACACCGTGAGCATCGACTGGCGAGCTCACGCGTTCGGATTGGTCAGTGGCACCGCGGGCGCGGGCAAGACGAACACGTTGAACAGCATCATCGCCGACCAGGTCGCCGGGGGCGCTGCGCTGGTCATCGTGGACGAGCCGTCCAAAGCGATCGACTACTCCTGGTGCAAGAAGTACGTGCGCGACGGCGGCTGGGGCTGTGACGGTTTGCGTTCGGCGGTGACGGCGTTGGCGTTGGTCTACGAGGAGGGCAACCGCCGCGCCAAGGTGCTGGAGCAGGCCGGCGTGACCAACTGGTTCGACCTGCCCGACGACCAGCGGTTCCCGCCGATCCTGTGCATCGTGGACGAGGTGGCCGGGTTGCTGGTGGGGGAGAAGCTTCCGCCTGGAGTGGACCGGAAGATGCCCGAAGTGCAAGAGGTTATCGAGGAGAACCGACTGAAGTTCAAGCTGCAACGCGTCATCACGAAGATTGCCGCGGAGAAGCGGTTCGTCGGTATCCGCATGTTGCTGAGCAGTCAGGTGTCGAACCAGAACTCAGGACTGCCGCCGTCGTTGAAGACGCTGCTTGGTCAGCGTGTTCTGATGGGGCCGAACCCCTCGAAGATACAACGTGATCAGGCGTTCAGTGTTGCCGACCGCGTACCGACGGTGCCGGACAACGTCGCAAACGGCGGCATGGTCTCCAAGGGCGTCGGCGGGGCCGAGCTCGAAGGGCAAGCGCCGGTGGTGTTCAAGTCGTTCTTCGCGACCTCTGGCCAGCTCGACGCCGAACTTGCCAGCCGTGGCGTGCCCACCACGTCCCGGCCGGAGCCGACACAGGCGGAGATGGACGAATACTGTCCCGTGTCGGAGGAAGACCTTGACGACGAAGGCCCAGCCTTCGACCCGCGCCGCGACGCTCCGGAGACGTTCAGCGACAACGGTGAGCAACTGTTCGGCGCGGCAGCGGCAGCGGCAGCTAGTAGGCGCCTAGAGGCGCAGGCCAAGGCTCAGCGTGCCGCTAAAGATGCGGGTGCTGGGACGTCAGGCGCCGATGGCCCACGGTGCCCGTCGTGCCGAGCACCCATTCGTAGCGACGGGACTTGCGAATGCTGAGGATGTTCGAGTGGCGGTTCGCGGAGAACATCCTGCTTCGCGCTGTCGGGAAGCTGGTGTACCTGATCGCGTGGATCGTTGGCTTGGCTGTGGCCGGCGCCATTGTGTTGTGGGCGCTCAAAGCGTTCGGCGTCATCGACGTTTTCGCCACGATCAGTCAGTTGCGCGCCAGGATCGGCCTGACCGATTGGAAGAAGACTGCCGGTAGCGCGGTCGGGGTGATCTTCCTCGCCTGGCTGGCGTGGTCGGTCATCGACAGCCCGCCGTCCGGCTCCGGCAACTACAGCAACAGCCAGCAGAACTACTACAACCGGCGCAACGTCACCTACGTCGACCGCCGCGAGATGCGCCGCATGGAACGCCAGCAGGACCGTCGTGATCGACGGGACCGTCAGGACGGCCTGTGATGCGAGCAATTCCGCAGACGTACGCCGGTGTCCGGTTCCGCTCCACCCTCGAAGCCGACTGGGCGGTCAACCTTGATGCGCTGCGGATGGTGTGGCAGTACGAACCAGAGGGGGTCGTCATGCCCAGTGGCACCTACTACCGCTGTGACATGTATCTGCCGCGGCTGAGCACTTTCGTCGAAGTGAAGGGACCCCACAACGAACGGCTCTGGAAACCGGGCGAATTGGCCACTGCAACCATGCACGCGCCGGGCTGTGCGCAGAGCCGACCGGTTGAGGTGTCCGGACTGCATGAAGATTGCGCGTGCGGGTTCGGTCCGTCCTTCCCCTGGCGGTTCGTCGTGGTCGCGCGCCCGGGGGAGCGGGGGCGGATGGTGTTCCATGCAGCACTTGATGAAGCCAAGGCAGTGATCGCATTGTGTTCGGTCTGTATGCAGTACAGCTTCGCCGACGTCAACGCACCATGGCACTGCCGACGGTGCCGTGGCAGCGGTGCAGTGAAGGTGCTTCGTTCCGGCGACGTCACATTCCGCCAGATCGACCACGAGGCGGGCAAGCATCGAGCAAGACGCCAAGCCGCCACGAGAGGGACCCGCGCGCAGTCGTCCCGACGCAAAGCGGGCTGAGCCGCCAACCAACATGGCGTGACCACAGTTGACGCATCAGGCGCGATTCACGGCAACGACGGGCGGTTCGCCGGCCACATTGCCGGTGAACCGGACGACGGACTCGAACTAGCCCAGCCGGGCGCCACCGGCGACGACCTGCCGAACGACCCGGATATCCGCGCCAGAGATGCTGCGACGCAGCGGCGACTGCGCCAGGTGACGATCGAGCCCGGCACCGGTGGCTGCCCGCCGGTCATGGTGGGCGACGTCGACATCGCCAACACCTATATCGGCAACATGCCGCTGCGCGCCCGAGCCTACCTTGCTCTGTATGCCGAGCACATCGAGCAAAACCCGGGCCACCAGGTACCTGAGAGCCTGCGGGATGCGCTGACGGCTAGCCGCGAAAAGGCATTGGCGGCAAGGGGACTGCACGAACAGTTCGGGGGGAACGTCAGCGTCGAGGATGAGCACTTCGGTTCTGACCCGCGCAACACGCAGCGGGTCACGTCGTGGACGAACGCCGACGGCGAGCTGGGCGTGGCCGCGCGGGAATGGGACGCCGCTAGCTTCCGCTACGAAGACGCTCACGGAACGCCGGTCGAGTTCACCGAGACGCAGGACTTCGACGCCCATGACGGCATGGGCCCGGCGGTGGAGAAGCGGTTCGTCTCGGCGATCCGGTTGCCTGACGGCGAACTACTGCGCCCGCAACGGGCCGAATGGGGCGACGGTGACTACCGGTTGCATTTCGAGCGGCAACTACCGGACGGCGGCGCCCACACCTGGTCTGCCGACCCCGACGACCAGTCTGAGGCGTACCACGACAAAATCGGTCTGGTTCACCGCGACGACGGTCCAGCAATGATCGACGAACGCTGCATCGAGTACCGCCGGCACGGCATCACACATCGCGACCGCAATCAGGGGCCGGCGGTGATCGGGTCAGACGGTAAGGCGCACTTCATCGAGAACGGCTGCAACGTCGACGACCAGATCTTCCCTGGCCAGGCGCGGGCTGCCGGTTTGGAACCTGACCCGGCTGGCGGCTGGCGGGTGCCCGGAGCCGGTCCACGATTCAACCCGGCGGACGCCTACTACGAGGGCCGATTCGACGGGGAACCGGCATGACGGCTCGTGACGCATCGGGGCTCCTCGGGCTCGCTGGGCACACCGGGCTCCGCTCGACGCACGGTGCGGCCAGACACAACCAGGAGGGGTCCGAATGAGCACGGTCGATGCGTCGGGTGCGATCCACGGGTCCGACGGCAAGTTCGCGGGCCACGTTGCGGGAGAGGCGGATTCGTCGGTGACCTTGGGCGACCCCGTGCCGGATCAACCGGATGCGGCGGTCGACCCCGGGGGCACCAGCCACGACCATGTGGTGCTGACTCAGCGTTGCCGTACAGCACAGCGTGTGCTGCGCGACGCCCGCATGGATCCTCGGACCGGCGGCACGCCACCGCACATCGTGGGCGGCGTCGACATCGCGAACACACCGGTCGAAGACTGGCCGGACAGTGTGCGGTCCGGGGTTGGCAATCTCGGGTTGGGGCTGAGCCTCACGACACAGCGACCGGCTTCGGAAGCCATGCTCAGGGACGTTGAAGCGCACGAAGCGGCAGGCGGCCGCATCGAGGTCATCACCGACAAGCGTTCCCGGCAAGTAGTCAGATGGACTCGCGACGGCCGACCTTGGCGCGACACCAGCGGGTGTCGGCAGATGGGCGTGCCGGTGGAGTTCACCGACCGCACGCCGACCGCCGTCTTGACCCCCGACGGGAACCTGGTGAAGGCAGCCTTGCGCGACCAAGGCATGCTCTCCCATACCGACCCTGACGGGACGATAACCAGCTTCTACCCGCTGACAGGGACGCAATGGTCCGTCGATGAGGAACGTCGTCCGCACCGCACCGACGGTCCGGCGTACCTGGGCGACCGAACAATCGAATACCTACGCCGAGGCATCACCCATCGCGAGGCCGACCAAGGACCGGCCATCGTCGGCTATGACGGTCGGGTCGACTACGTGGAGTTTGGTGCGGGTGTTCAGCCAACCGAAGACCAGATGGCACGGCACAATGTGGTCCGCGCTGAGGATGGCTCGCTACGGCTGAACGGGTTCCATCACGATGAGGGCGACCGGCTTTTGAGTTGGTACAACCGTGGTTTCATCGTCTGACCCGAAACGGAAGCCGCCGCCAACCAACAAGGCATGAGCACTGTTGACTCCAGTGGCGCGATTCACGCCGCCGACGGTAGGTTCGCCGGTCACGTTGCGGGAGAGGCGGATGCGGCGGTGGCATTGGCAGGGGTAACACAGGCAAGTCCCGACTTGGATCAGATCAACGCCGCCAATCTGGACATGGCTGAGCAGATCATCCAGATCCAGCAAGACCTGGATGAAAAGGTCGCTGAACTGCAGGCCCGGCAGATGGCCGCTGCGCTGGTCGCTGACGGTGGGCTGCCGGATGGCGCGTTCGCCGAGATCTCCTTCGACGAAGACGACGGCGACCTGACAGCGACCATCTGGTCGCAGGGCGACTACAACCTTTTGGCCTGCAGCGACCCGATGACCGGTGACCAGGCTGTTGCATTCCAGCAGCGATACGGCGACGGCACCGATGTCGGGCTCGACGTGGACAAGATCCGCAGAAGCGTGTTGAGCCCGATGGAACGGGTGCTCGGAGCGCAGCCGTCTCAGGCTGTCGGAACACTGACTGCCGCACGGTGGCAGTCGAGCCGGGACGACCTCGCCCGGGCCGAGCTGACCACGGTTCGCGACCGGGTCCGCGAGCAGTGCCCCACCGCACGCTACGTCGGCGTGATCGACTCCGACGGCAGCTACGAACTGGACGCAGTCACCGATGTTCAGGGCAACACTCTGCCGTTCGAGGACCCGGGTGACGGGGAGATCTTCGACGCTCTGCAAACACCCGGCGAGTCCGGCTACGGCAACATCGACGGCACTGGTCTGGCACCGCGCTGGTCGCGAGGGAAGTACCACCGCCTGTACGACCTCGACAACATCTCCGGAGTAGCGCTATGACCACGGTCGACGCCGCTGGATTCCTGCGGCTCGCTCCGCATCGCCTTCGCCATCACACCTTGCGCATCGGGCTTCGCTCGGTGCACGAGGCAACCCGACGCAACCTGGAGGTTCTGATATGAGCACGGTCGATGCGTCGGGCGCGATCCACGCCGCGGATGGCAAGTTCGCCGGCCACATCAGTTCCGAATCGACCGTGACGTTAGCGTCGGCGCCTGCGGTCCTCGGCGTCCCGCAGAACGCGGAGCAGATGGAAGTTGGCGACAACCTGGCCGCCGACGTGTTGGACACCAATCTGGCGCTGCAACACTTCGACTTCCCCGAGCGGGGAGCGCTGACCCGCGAGGCTCACGGTGCATCCCTTCGCTCGATCCGCCACGAACTCAGTTCGCGCTACCCAGGCTCGACAGCGGTCGTCTTGGAGTACGACCACGACAGCCGCGACTGGTTTCCCGACCGCGTGTTGGACGGCTCGGGCGAGCCGATGGTCCTGGACGCCGGCGGAAATACCTACCTGGATCTGGTTGACGCCGGAGAACTGACTGACCGGCTGTGGAACGCGCGAGTGAACCTGGCCAACTACCACCCCGAAGGCGCTGACCGCACCGGGTCAGTGACGTTGAGCTTCGACCAGATCGACCAGGACTACCCACCCCGAACCCCGCAGGAAGCGGCAGCCGACCTGGACTCCGCGATCGACGCGCATCTCGCCGAGTTGCAGCGTCGAACGGGAGAACTGCGCAGCGAGCTCGCCACCCGACGCAGCAACGGAGAACCAGCATGAGCACGATTGACCCCAGCGGCGCGATCCACGGAAGCGATGGCAAGTTCACTGGTCACGTCGCGGGAGAAGCGGACGACTCCGTCAGCCTCACCTCTGGATCCTCCGGCCCGGGCAACCCACTGGACGACGACGCGACCCTCGAAGCGGTTGAGCGACGCAATCTCGCCCTGGCGCGGTCACTCGACGCGATCGAGGATCAGATCAACAATGCCGACGCCGACCTGGCAGTCAAAGACTTCGCGGCACAGTTGGCTCGGGCGGAGCGCGACACTCCCTCCATCCGTGACGCCCAGGTCGCGACCGTGTTCGTCGACCGCAGTGATGTGGACGGCCGGATCGTGCTGACGCTGTGCCCGGACGACGACGACATGCACCCGATCTACCGCACGATGCGGGACGGCTCGACGTTGGCGTTCAAGGAACGCTTCGGGGTGGCCGGCCGCGAAGACGACTTGGTCGACCTGACCAAGTTGCGCGCCGAAGCAAGGAAGCCGGCAGCGACTGGACTGTGGGAAGTCAGGGATGCCGCGGAGCGTGCGACCGCGAAGCAGGCGCACGCCACGATCCGTGACGAGGTCCGGGACGTGGTGCCGGCAGGCCGGTTCGTGGCGTACTTCGATGACGCCGACGGGCCGCAGATGGAAGGCGTGTACGACGCCGACGGCAGCCAGGTGTACGGCGACCAGTCCGACCCCAGTTGGCACACCGACTTCGCCGCGCGTGACGACGACTTCGAGATGGACGTCAACGACGACCTGAACGCACTCGGGGACCGCGCCGAGTATTACTGGCCCGACGCCCATGCGGAGTGGGTGCCGCGCGGGTGCAACGTCATCGACCTCGACGCCGACCCGGAGTATCTGCGATGAGCACGGTCGACGCCTCCGGGCTCCTGCGGTTCGCTTCGCGACGCCTTCGTCGCCACGCCCCGCACACCCAGCTTCGCTCGGCGCACGAGGCAACCCGACCGGGCCTGGAGGTTCTGGCATGAGCACGGTCGACGCCTCCGGCGCTATCCACGGGTCCGACGGCAGGTTCGCTGGCCACGTCAGCTCCGAGTCGGACGTGACCCTGGAGCAGCCCGTCGGGCCGCCAGCAGGGAGCCGCTACGTGACGGCGCAGCGTTCCGGGGAGACCGTGTACCTGACGGCCAAGCAGTACGGCGACAAGACGATGCTGTCCTGTTCGATCGAGCCGACGCCGGTCGCCCCAGGGGGCATTGACGACGTGCTGGGACGCGCCGCGGAAGACCCCACGCTGTCAGAGGTGGGCGTGACCGACCCGGAGCCAGATCAGCAGATGCTGCAGCGGGCGGCGTCCAGTGCCCGGCGGGCTTTCGACCTGGGCAATGCTGCTTGGGCGGTTCAGCGGCAGCAGCATGAGAAGTCTGCGATCGCCGCAGCACAGTATGTGCGGGCGTACTACCCGGACGCTGCCACGGTGACGTTCCGCGACAGCGACGAGTACGCCGACGACCGGTGGCATCCGCGGGAGGTGGTCGCCGCCGACGGCACAGTCTTGGAGGACGACCTGTGGGACACCGCCGCATACTCGGACATCGAAGGGGTGTCCGGCGGACTGGTCTACACCGAGGCGTCCATGTCGCCGCACTTCAAGGCCAGCGTCGGTTTCGGCGACGTGCGGCTGTTGACGATGAACATCGACGGAGTGCTCAGGCCGGACGGCTCGGAGTACAACCGCGACACTAGCGTGCGGCGGATCAGCCCGTTCGTCGGCGGATACCTGGCCGCCCACGGCGAGGAGGCCGACAAGCAAACGGCCGTCAAAGACATGCTCACCGACCTACATCACTGGGCGAAAGCCAGCGACGTCGACCTCGACGCGGCCATGGCCGGCGCTTCCTGGATGGCCGATGAGGAAGACGCCGAATGGGGCGAAACCACATGAGCACGGTCGTTACCGCCGGATTCCTGCGGCTCGCGACGCGTGTCCGCGCCCCGCACACCGAGCTGCGCTTGGCGCACGGGGCAACCCGACCTGGCCTGGAGGAGTCTGCATGAGCACGGTCGATGCGTCGGGTGCGGTCCACGGGTCCGACGGCAAGTTTGCGGGTCACGTTGCGGCAGAGTCTGATTCGTCTGTGATGCTGACATCGGCGGCAGAGGCGCAGCCGGATCACGACCAGTACGGGCCGTTGCGGGGCGACCTCGACCGCGTCATCGCTCAGCAGTTCGCTCACCTGTCGACAGCGCAGTTGCGCGCCAAGATTGAACAGATCAAGACCGCCAACAGTGACGACCCCACCTACGAGTTGAACCGCAGACTCGCGACCACTGGCCAGTCGTTCCGGTGGGTTCGAGAGGGTCGTCGAGAGAAGATCGAGATCTACACACAGGGGGAGCCGGGCAAGCCGTACTACGTGCCCGCTGGCCAGCCGGTTCCCACAGAACGCACTGAGGTGGTGCGCCGCTTCAATGAAGCCGCCAGCAAGGCTGCGCGCGGCGAGTCGTTCACCGATTCCGACGCCGCCGACGTCGCGAGGTATCACGCGACGTACGGTCTGCGCGACTTCGCCGACGGCAAGCCGGTCCTGTCAGCCGAGCTCAAACACGCCACTCGTTGGCTGCGCAACCACCGAGTCGAGCAGCCTGAACTCGATGCTTTCGACGCCTGGGTCGACTCTAAGAATCCACACCCTCAAGTACCTCAGACCTAAGAGAAGGGACAGTCACGCGATGACCACAGTTGACGCTTCGGGCGCGATCCACGCAAGCGATGGCAAGTTCACGGGACACATTGCAGGAGAGGCGGATTCGACGGTCAGCCTGTCGACCCCTGGTGGCGCGCAGCTCACCGACCGGCTTTCGCGTGCGGGTGAGGCGACCCTCGAAATGGAGTCGTATCTGCTTGCGATGAGGGAGCAGATCAACGAGGAGATGGCTCGTCTCGCGGGCCGCCACCTGGCCCTGGAACGCGCAGAGGTTTCCTCGGCCAGTGGGCAACCGGATGAGGCAACTCAGGCCGAGGTGACATACGAGTTCGACGGTGACGACTCGGTGGTTTGGATCGAACCAGAAGAGGATGGCGACCGAATCTCGCAACAGTTTTCGATGCCTGCAGACGAAGTAGGCGCGTTCCTGGATCGTTTTGCAGTGCCCGGCACGATGAACCACGACGCCGCCAGCGCACGCATTGACCTGGAGAAACTTCGGCGCGAGCTGGACACACCCGGCAGGCCGATCGACGTGGTGCACCGAGCCTCCAACGCGGGCACCGACATCGCCTCAAAGCGTGACCTGGAGAGCCTGCGGGACATGGTTCGGGCCGAGTGCCCCAGCGGCAGGTTCGTTGCTCTCCGCCGCCCGGACGGTTCCGACTACTGGCAGATCGACGCCGTGCTGGATTCTGACGGGGCTGACGTGGACTTCGACCCCTGCCGGATGATCGGAAACGAACATCCTGAGTCCCTGGTGCAAGGGGCTGCCGAAACCGGGTTCGCGACAGCCTGGACGCAGTTCGGTGGCCGGGACGCCAGCCTCGAACCGGACATGGCGGACACTTGGGACAGCCTGTACGAAGCGGTCATTGATCTGGATGACCTTTCACGTCGCTGACGGGAGTGCGCCGCCAACCAACAAGGCATGACCACGGTTGACATCACAGGCGCAATCCACGGTGCTGACGGGAAGTTCGCTGGGCACATTGCGGGGGAACCTGACGACGGACTGAGCTTGGAGCACCCGGTCGTTGCTGCCAGCCCGTACGCCGACCTCAAAGGCAAAGATCGGGTCGAGGCGATGAAGGCCGACCTGGAGAAGGCGGTCGGCGACCTGGTCGAGTCCGGGCAACTGGGTGCCTACCTGGACGCACGACGCGCCAACGGCATGTCTCGGTGGTCGACCAACAACCAGATGCTGGCGGCGTTGCAAGTCGCGCAACGCGAAGGGTTGACCGAGCCCGATCAGATCTTCACCCGGATGGGGACCATCGACGCGCGCGGGTTCCGCCAGTGGGAGAAGGCTGGACGCGAAGTCACCAAGGGTCAGAAGGCTCTCTACATCCTGGGGCCGAACAAGAAGTGGATCACCGAGGAGGATCCGGACCGCCCAGGCAAAACCCGCAAGAAGCAGATCACGGCGGGGTTCTCCGCGGTCGCGGTCTTCGAGGCCAGCCAGACCGAAGGCGAACCGATCGCCCAGCACCCTGCGAAGCCGTTCACCGGCGAGGTGGAGTCAGGCACCAGCAAGGCACTGCAGGACTTCGTTGCCTCGCGTGGGTTCAGCTACCACGAGGAGGAGATCGCCGGCTGCGACCCGGTCAACCTGACCGGCACCCTCGCGTACGTGAGCCCGACCAGCAAGAAGCTGGTCGTCGACTCGCGGTTGTCGGACACCCAGAAAGCGCAGGCGTTGGCGCACGAAGCAGGGCACATCGCGTGCGGACACTGTGACGGTGACGCACCGGACTACGCCTCGCACCGCGGGCAGATGGAGTCTGAGGCGGAGTCGTTCAGCTACATGGTGCTGCGGGAGCGAGGCATCGACGCCGCCCAACCGAACAGTTTCAGCCCGGGTTACGTTGCCGGCTGGTCCAAGGGTGACCCGAAGGCGGTCACGCAGGCCCTGGACAAGGCGGGTAAGGCGTTCAACGCGCTGCGTGACGAAGCGGGCTGGGAGTAGTCCGCAGCTAGGACTCGGCCCCGCCGAGGTCGATCAGGTTGATGTCCCGCGACGCCCAGTCCGGCGTCGTGTCCGGCCAGTGGTCGCGGGCGATGTCTCCCATGTCCTGGATCAGTCCAGCCGTCTCGCTCTCGAAATCGTCGTCGCGAACGGAGGAGTCGGTGTGCCAACTCGGGTCGGCTTTGTCGCCGTACACCTGGTTCCCATCGGCGTCGTACAGTCCGTCCAGCACCGGGCCATCAGCATCGTTGAAGTACGCCACGAACCGGGCACGCGGGCACTTGTCTCGCACGTCGGTTCTCATCCGGGAAAACGACAACGTCCGTCGCTGCTGGTTGGCCGCATCGGCAACCTGCCACACGCCATCGGGCTGTTCCAAAGCACCCTCGCGACGCAGCTTTGCGACGTCTAGCTCCCACTCCTCATCCCACACGTCCCCGTCGTCTGGGTCGACGGCGAACCGCTCGTAGAACCCGCTGAGTATGCGGCTGTTGGCCCAGACTTTCAGCACGGTTCGGCGGCCGACGGGCGACGTAGACCGCGCGTTCGCCGTCTTCTTCATCGTCGGTGATCGATACCGCTGCGGTGTCGACCCGGGTGAGGTTCAGGTCGATTATTTCCGCGGCCGCCCACTCAGCAGTCATTTCCCGCACGAACAGTTGCGCATCCAGGCGGTCCATCTGTTCTTGGATCGCATTGCGCGCAGCACCGACCTCGCTGGTGTAGGCCCGGTGAGCGGCCAAGGCTGCCTGGTCGCTCAGCGGAATCGCCTGCGGTGTAAACAGACTGGACGAAGTCAGGGATATGTCGGGCTCTAAACCTACGTGGCCGGTGAACCGTCCGTCACTGCCGTGAATCGCGCCCGACGCATCAACGGTAGTCATCCGAATCCTCCCTTGTTGCCTCGGGCGCCGCGCTGAGCTCGATGTGCGAGGTGTGATGACGGAGGCGATGCGGAGCGAGCCGGAGGAGTCCGGAAGCGTCGACGGTGCTCATCACAGATCCCCCTCGGCGTACATGTTCATCAAGTCGCAATCGGGGTCGTCGGCGACAGCTTCGACGTACAGGTTGCCATCTTGAGGGTCCAGTCGAACACCGTGGCGCGCCAGCAGGTCGGGGGCGAGCTCCGAGGCTGGAATGTAATGGCCCAACTCGTAGTAGCTGCACTGGCCATCGGCGTCGATCTGTTGGGGTCCATCGCTGCGGTCGCGGTGGGAAACGCCGTGTTCGTACCACTCGACGCTGTCGGCGCTGATCCACGCAGCCTTTCCGCCGCTGCGGTGGAACTTCCCGTCGGAGTCGGTGAACTCGTCGGCGTTGCTCGCCAAGTAGCGGGTGTGCGTACCGCCTTCTGCGGCGTTGGTGATGAACGGCATCAGGGCGCCGGTGCGTGGGTCGGTCTCCTGCCGGACGACAGCGCCGTCACGCATGATCCATGCGGTCGGTTGCCGGTCGAAGGTTTCCACCGGCAGCCCGATGTCGTAGTCATCGAACGCGTCCGGGTCGGCCGGCGTTGTCTGTCGCCACAGGTTGCCGTCGGTGTCGGTCCAGCGGACGTGCTCCTCACCTCGGACCGTGTCGATGTCGACGCGCCCGCCGGCCGCTTCGTGCGCGGCGTACAGCGACTGGACGCGCGCCTGAACGGTGGTGTGGACCCGTTCCAACACGGTCTTGATTTCGGCTTCGCGCGCATTGGGTGCCAGTGGCTCGGCCAGGGCAACCGACGAGGCTGGTTCGCTGGCGATGTGCCCCGCGAACTTGCCGTCGCTGCCGTGAATCGCACCCGACGCATCAACCGTGCTCATGCTGACTCCTCTCGGCCCGGTCGGGTTGCCTCGTGCGCCGAGCGAAGCTCGATGCGCGAGGTGTGATGACGAAGGAGTCCTGAGTCGTCAACAGTGGTCATGCCCTATTGGTTGGCGGCGGAGCTCAGTTGCCGAGACTGGCGAACTGGACGGTTGTGTTGACCGTGACAGGGATCGTGACTGTGCCTGGGATGACCGGTGTGAGCGTGAAGGTTTGCGGCGTGGGCACGGCGCTGCTGGTGGTCCCAGGGGTGGGCGTCGCCGTGCTGGTCGGCGCTTCCGGAGTCGTGGAAGTGGCAGCACTGGTCGAGGGCGTCGGGGCGCTGGTCGGCGCCGCAGGTGTGACTGTGATCGTTGGAGAGGCGGTCCGGGGGTCAGTCGTGGTTCCGGTGTAGGTGACTTGCATCGACAGGGCGAGCGAAGCGTGCCGCGCCGGAGCAGCGAATACCAGCGTTGTCTGTTGACCGGTGACGGTCGCCGACCATGCTTTCGTGCCGCCCAGTCCGGCAGCGGTCACCTTCGGGGTGAGCTTGTACACCGCTGGATCGACGCCACTGAGCCGGTACGTTGCCGTGGTGGTTGGCAAGATGGTGACAACCGTCACCCACACGGTTCCCGTTGGGGCCCAGCCGCTTTCCGGGTTATAAGCGGACCGCGTGACCGACACGATGCCGCACGTCGCGTTGATCTGGACCCCGGTGCTGGAGTCGAACCCGGACTTGATGGGCGGGCAACTGCCTGTGCCGACATTCGACAGGTTGTCGTAAAGGCCAGCCGCAACACCTGTAGTCAGCAGCCGGCCGGTGAACGGATCGTATTTCTGGACCAGGCCCGCGTACGTCACTTGCACGACAGCACTGGAGACGGCGCTGGCCGGGATCGCTACTACCGCTTTGCCGCCGCCGTTGAGGTTGCCCGCCAACGATATTGCGCGGCCACCGGCCAGCAAGGCGATCTTTGTGCGGGATGCGCTGGACGAGGCTGGTGCGTCGACGCCGGCGGTCGGTGCAGGCGCGGTGAACGTCCACCCGATAGGTAGCAGCGTGAAGTCCGACTGGCTGGGTGCGGCGCGCGTGGTCGAGGGGGTGCTCGTCGCGTCAGCCGCCGTGTACGTCCCGTTGGAGACGAAGTACGCCTTGGTGTCGCCTGTCAGGTAACTCGAAACGTTGCTGCGGTCGGCATAGAACGACCAGGACCCGTCCGGCGTGGACAGCTTCCCACCCGCGCCAGCGTCCGCAAAAGATCCCTGGTAGGGCTCAGAAGACCACGCAGCCACCTGGATGGAGCCGTGCACGTTGGCGCCCGAAGTTTGGGTGACCGTCGCGGTGACGGTGCGCGTGGCGTCTGGTGCGCCGGAGCATCCAGCAACCAACGTTGCCGAAGCAATCAGAACCGCGGTGGTGGTCAGGAGGCGACTGCGCATGTTGGTACGGTGCGACGTCCGTCCGCTGGCGCAGCCGTCCGTCGACAAGTTTCGCCCGCCCGCGTTGCGCGCGAACAGACGAAACCGACTGCGACGTCCGTCCGCCCTGCAGCGGTCAGCCGGCGTTGCGTAACAGCGCCGCTTCGGCTGCCGCTCGGCTCGAACCCCGCCAACGGGCATGTTTCCAACGGTCTGCGCGGTGAGTGTGCGCGTCCAAGAGGCTGAGCGTGTCCGCAACCCACAAACGGCCAGAGCCAGTGATCGGGCTGGTCGGTGCCTGCTCGAAGCCCACCGGTCGGCCGTCGCGCTCAACAATGACGACGCCTGGAGCGTTCACCTGGACACGCCCCTGCGCGAAAAGACCGATCGAACCTTGGACGCCAGCCAACACGTACCAATGAACGCGCCGGCCACGGCAAATGCTAGGAGGAAGGTTGCTCCGTTCGGGGCACCACTAGCGGGAAGCATCGCACTGTTCATGTCGCTACGGTGCGACGGGTGTGGACGCCGAGCTACCGTTCAACGCCTCGCCAGTACCTGCGTAGCCACCAAGCGGAAGCGAGGGTGCCCCGTCCTTTAGGGCGGGGGTGAATCGCGTCCGTGACGCGGACACTTCGGATCATCCGTCGCACCGTGTGGGGTATGAGGGTGATGTTGTCGGTGCCTGGTGATGTGGTGGAGTCGTGAAGGTTCGTTACACCTACCGGTTGCGCCCGGGCGCTCAGGCCCGCGCGTACTTGGGGCGGGAGTGGGATGCGTGCCGGTTCGTGTGGAACCAGTTGGTCGAGGCGTCGCAGACCCGGTTCCGGCAGGCTCGTGCGACCGGGGATCTGGCGGCGACGTTCGGTTACAAGGATCAGGCGGCGCTTGTGACGCAGTTGCGGCACAACGTTTCTGGTCCCGGCGTCGATGCCGAGGGGGCCAACTGGTTGGCGCTGTCGGCGCAGGATCCGCAGCAGCAGACCTGCCGCGCGTTCGCGAAATCGCGCACGAAGGCGTTGCTGGACCGTAAGAACAAGGTCCGGGTCACGAGGCGGGCTGGGTTGCCTCGGTTCAAGTCCCGGCACCACTCGTTGGCGACGTTGTCGTATGCCGGGCACAACTTCGGGCTTACCACTCACCCGGCCACCGGGCGGGATGCCCTGCGGCTACCGGGTGGGGTGTTGATCCCGGTGGTGTGGTTACGGCCGTTGCCGGGCAAGCCGAGTTCGGTGACGGTGTTCCAGGACGCGGTCGGGCACTGGTACGCCTCGTTCGTGGTGCAGGCACCGGATGAGACGTTGCCGGCGGTGGGTGATGGTCGGGTGGTCGGAATCGACTGGGGCATCAAGCAACTGGCGACCACGGTCACCGCGCATGTTGATGACGCCGGTGTGGTCACGCAGGTGGACGAGTCCGGCACCTTCGACTTGCTGTACCCAGGGCACGGCAAAACAGCCGCGCAGAAGCTGGCGCGGTATCAGCGGATGATGGCCCGACGCTCCTACCAAGCGCACGGCAACCCCAGGGGCACCCCGCCAACCAAGGGTTACCGGCGGGCCAAGAAGTTGACGGCCAAGGCGCACCAGAAGATCGCGAACCAGCGCAGCGACACCGCCCACAAATGGGCTAAAGCCCTAGTGGCTCAGCATGATCGGGTCGCGGTCGAAGACTTCCGACCCAAGTTCATGTCCAAGAACCGGTCCCTGGCGCGCAAGGCCGCGGACGCCGCGTGCGGGGCGACCAAAGCGGCCATGGTCTGGCAAGCGGCCAAAGCCGGCCGTGATCTGAAACTGGTGAACCCGGCGTTCACCACGATGGATTGTTTCCACTGTGGCGCGAGAGCCAAGCACCGCATCCCCCTGGACCAGCGCACCTACACCTGCACTTCGTGCGGTGTCGCCAGCGACCGGGACAAGAACGCTGCAGCCGTCGTGGTTGCCCGCGCCTTCGGGCGGGGCAGCACGACCCACGGTTCACCCGTGGACAAGGCTGCCGGGGCTGGTCAACGCCCCGCAGGTGTTGAGGGCGTAAGACCGGAACCCGCCGCAGCGCGGGCACCGGCAGCCTGAGTCTGGAATCCCCGCCCTTTAGGGCGGGGAGGTGTCAAACCAGAAAACTGATGTACGCCAAGGTGATTCGGTGCGGCTGAAGGTCGATGTAAATAGCGAGGCAGGTCATGGCGATGTTGACGCCTAGGAGGATCACGGACAGTAACGACGGGGTGTCCGCGGCCAGCCATGGTGCGAATACAAGGGCGGCCAACAGGACGTCGAGGGCGACGTAGAACCAGATTCGTCGCCGCACCCTTGCATTCGGCGAAGGGGTGTACGTGGACTTCATCGCGCGGCCGGTCGCAACGCTGAGCCGGCCCAGGCTTCCACGCCTGCGCGTAGAGCATCGGCGGCGGCGGCGTTCGAGGGATCGGCGTGGATGGCTAGTGCTGCGGCACCGGCCACTGAGAAGTTGATCGCCTGCTCGATTTTGGCGCGTTCGATGTCGGCGAGCGGGTCGCCGGGCAGGAACAGGCGAACGGTGGCGACACCGCCGGGGAACCGGACCTGGCGACGTGGCGCAATACCGCGCTGGCAGTCGAACCGGGCACCGTTGTTCAGGATCACCTGGCCGCCGACGCTGGACAGGATGTGCCGCGTCAGCAGCACTGGATGCCCGTCGCGTGCGAACACCGACACGACGGCGGTGGTGGGGGTGGCCCAATCGGGCGCCGGGTGCAAGTCGATGACCTCAGCCATGGCGCACCACTGGCATCGACTCAACTGGTGAGTGGGTGTTCACGTCGCTGACGGTGCGACGTCGTGTGCGGTGTTGCCGACGTCGACGAGTCTCGGTGAGCGCGACCAGACCAAGGGTTACGAGGACGATCAGGGTCGTTGGTGCTGCGACGTATACGGCCACCGTTCGCCAAAACCCAGCGTCCAAGACGACAGCGGCGAGGGCGGCCAGATCGGCTGCCGCCGCGACGAACACGCCGAGGATGAGGACAAATCCGGTGCGGCTGTTCGGCGGGCAATCTCTCGGCCACGCCAGCGGTTCGAGTTCCACGCATGCACGGTGCGACGCCTGCGCCAGTCGGCGCGCAGAACGGGTCTCCGGGTTGCTGCTTCGACGTGGGGACTCCGGCGCGACCTCGAACTTGCGCTGCCCGTGATCCGCCGGAGTTGCCCTCACGGTGCGACGAAGGGATTCGGCCTTCTGATCGTCGCACCGTTCGTACGACGGCAACGCGACCCTGCGCGGCCGCGGCAAACAACGACCGGGCGTGCCATCGGCACGTCCGCCATGAGGAGCACGAATGAACATCGTCAAGAAGACTGTGACTAGCGCTGCTGTCGCAGTAGCAGCCCTGTCCGTCGCCCAGGTCGCACCGGCGAACGCCGGGACCAGCATTCGCGGCTGGGTAGCAGGTGATCGGTCGGCAAATGTCCGGTCGGCGCCGTCCACCACAGCCCGTGTCGTCGGTCATCGCGGATCGCACTCGTTCGTCAGCGGCACTCTGGTCAACGGCAGTTGGATCAAGGTCCCCGGCGGGTACATCAACAGGGGTGTGATCGAGTCGCAGTCGACCCGTTTCCGAACTGTCAACGGCCGGTTGTCGACGTCAACCCTGTGCCCGGTGAACAAGCAGTTCAACAGCCCGGGCAGCGTTGGTTACGGCTACACCAAGAACACCCAGCGATACCTGAACTGCTACGCCAACCAGCAACTGAACTCGCTCGAAGCGGCATACAAGAAGCAGTTCGGTCACTATGCCCTGATCGACCTGACCTACCGTCCGGTCGCCGAGAAGCGGTACTGGTTCCGCGTGTTCGGTGCCCCGCGTGCAGCCGTGCCGGGCACGTCCAATCATGGAATGGCAGTGGCGATTGACTTCCGCGAGACCGACTGTCGCGGTGAGGAGTTCGGCTGGGGAGGCGCCGGCAACCGCTGGTTGCGCATCAACGGCGGACGCTACGGGTTCGTCAATCCGTTCCGGTACGGCACCGCCGGCGAGTCCTACCATTTCAACTTCGTGGGCTGAGCCTGGGGAAGGAGCCAGCGCTCATCCCCATCCCCAGCAGTCCCGGTGGGCGTCGATCAGCCAACGATCGACTGACGCGATGTCGGGGCGTTCCGGTACGGCGCAGCGCCCGGAGTTCAGTACCTTCCGGGTGGCGTCGGCGTAGGCGTCGAAGCGCGACAGGACCCCGGACAGTGCCACCTGCCCGGCCCGCACGGCGCGGACCAGGTCGCGGTCGCCGGCATACATCGGCAACTGCAGGTCGCCGGTGGTGGCGACCTCGTGGGCTTGGATCCCCAACCGCAGAATGTGTCCGGCGTATTTGGTGTCGTAGCCGTGCATCTCGATCAGCTCGCGGCGCTTCGGCATTCGAGACTGACGGGTGCCGCGCCCCAGTAGAAGCTGCTTCTGGCTTTCGGCGTACCCGAGGCACCGGTGGACGGTGCGCACCGACAGGAACGCGTGCCGCATCTGGCGCAGTTGCCGGCCGAGATCGGTGACTTCGAGCACCATGTCGGGTGCGGCGAACAGGGGGTCCAACAGGTGCGGATTGCCCTGGCTGGCCAGTTGGACGAAGTGCCGCAACCGATACGTGGTGGTCTCGGTGTCGCCGGCCCGTGACCGCTCGCCGTGACCGGCGTCCCGCTGCACGGTGGCTTTGGTGCGGCTGCCCAGGCCGATTAGGTGCTGGGGTGAGTCCACGGTAATCGCGATGATGTCGGTGTCGGACTGATCGGTCGCGACGCCGTAAGCCTGCGACCCGACGATCACCCGCAGCACAGCGGGATTCGGGCTCACGGCAGATCTCCGGCGTCCGTGACGGCAGCGGCGAGCCCTTGCGAGAGCAGGTTGTTGGTTCCGGTCGACTGGTCGCTACTGACCGGACCTGGCACCGCGAAGATCGGTCGGCCGATTTCGCGGGCCTGGCGGGCAGCGTTCAGGGATCCGGACCGGTGGCTTGCTTCGACCACCAGCATCGAGCCGGACAGGGCGCCGATGATCCGGTTGCGATCCAGGAACGACTGGCGGGCCGGCGCAGCGCCGGGGGCGTACTCGGAGATGACCAGACCGTCGGTGGCGATGCGTTCGATCAGCGGGGCATAGGCCACCGGGTAGGGCCGGTCCACGCCGGATGGCAGAACTGCGACCGTGACGCCGCCCGCGTCGATGGCTCCACGGTGCGCCGCGGCGTCGATGCCGTACGCGGCGCCGGAGACAACCCGGCGGCCCGCCCGGGCCAGGTCGAAGGCGAAACGGTGCGCGGTTTCCCTACCGCCGGCCGTGCAGGCGCGGGAGCCGACGACCGCTACCGCGTCGACGAAGCCGCTCATGGGCAGGTCGGTGCGGCCACGAACCCACAGGCCGATCGGCGGGACGGGTAGGTCGGCCAGTTGGAGCAGCCGGTCGCCAGGGATGAAGCGAGCACCGACGGCATCCGCGGCGTCGAGCACGGCGTCCACGTCGACCCGTGACAGCCGCTGAGCGAGCGGGCCCGGTTTCAAGGACGCCTCGCGCACCACCTCGGCGGCGAAACTGTTGCGCAACCGCTGCACCAGCGCAGCGTTCGGGCCGCCCGCAGCAACCGACAGGGCCACCAGTGCCCGGATGCTGTCGTGCTTGCCGTCCAAGATGCCGGCAGCCGAGTAGGAGATGTCGGTGAGGGTTGTCATGCCGTCACGGTGCGACGGTAGATCTGTCTAGTCGTCGAGCTCGACCCCGCATCGTTGGCATCTGACACTGCGCACAGCAGCCCTGGTGCCGTCCGAGCGGACAATAGTCAAAGTCCCGAGCACGAATCGGTGCCCCTGCGCGCGGCAGAAGCGTCCGTGCCAACCCGGCGGGGGAGAGGCAGTTTCGCGTGGTTCTGCCTGCAAGATGCCGAACCAGCCCGCGAGCCCTGCGTTGGCCAGCACCAGCGGCGCAACGAACCATGCCCACGGGTTGACCGGCCAGCCGGTCCCTGGGTCGATGCAGGTAGCGGCCAATGCGGTGACGAACAGCGACAGGCAGGCCACCACGACGGACGCGGCGGCAAGTACGCGCTTCTCGTGCTGGTCCATTAGCCCGCTGGGATTAGCCGGGGAACGCCACGGTGACGGGGCGCCAACTGGTAGTGCTTGCCGGCGATCACCAAGTGATCGGCCTGCAGGTCGAGAGGGATCGAGGGCAACGTGCGCCCGGACACCTGGTAGACGAACGGACTACCAGAGTCTCGGATCCCGAACTTGTAGTACGCGGCTCCGTCAGAGGTGGAAACAGCGACCCCGGTGTGTCGGGGAGTTACGGCGATAACTCTCATGCCTCCACGGTGCGACGCAGAGGCGCTGCGCTTGTTCCGTCACCAGCCTTCGCACCGCGAGTACGCTTACGTCACGAAACCGCCTGCGACGCAGCAGTGTCGCCTACTCGCGCAGCCCGAGAAACGCGGCGGCTTCTTCGACCAGATCCCACTGCGCCCGGACGCCGTTGTTGATATCGGGGTGAGTGTTGCGCCGCGCCGCCCGGTGCAGCTTGATCAGTTCAGCGCCGGAGGGAGTCTGGGTGACGGCCGTGCCGGAGGCGTTGACCAGAACCTGGATTGCGGTGGGACGGTCCATCACCGAGGCGCCTCTGGCCTCGATCTGCTTGAACCCGGCGTACTGCTCGCCGGATCCGGTCACGCCGTAGCGGTCCACGGCGCGCAGGGCTTCGAGGGTCTTGGCGATCGCTCGAACGTTCTGCTGCCAGTCTTTTGGACCCGAGTAGTACGGGTTGAACAGACGGTCTGCGCGGAAGGCAAGGGGACCGCTCTTGGTCTCGACGTACAAGGCGACCGCGCCGGATCGGAACGTTGCGCGGGCCCGCAGATCACCGTCCAACCGGAAGTCCGCCGGGTCGATGTCGACCTCGATGATAGGGCGGCCAGCTCCCCGCTTGGCGATGTGGGAGATCTCCGTTTTCAGCAGGGCCTTGGTGTCGGTCCACGTCGCCCGAAACTGGCTGGGGCGTTTGCCGTGTTGACCGATCCACGTCCGGTCGGTCATGGGTTTCAGGTCGAAGAAGCCGGCCACGGTTACCCTTCCTTAGCGAAGTGATCGGTGAGTTCCGTCGGCAGCATGATGACGGGCGGGACGTGCTTATCGGCGGCCTCGGCGGCGTTGCGCAGTGCCCGTGGCACGGTCGTCAGTGCCAAGTCGGTGACGCGGGGGTCGGGAATGTCGACCGCGACCTCGGTCCGGATCGGGTTGTCGCCTGGTTGGAGGCGCACGGTGACCGTCGCGACGACGAGTACGTCGGTGGTTTCCGGCTCGGTGGTGTCGGAGGGCATGGTGTCTACGTCCTGTTCTCTGGGTGGCGTCAGCAGGTGGCGAACGCGCGGATGAGAGCCGCTTTGTCGGCGGCCGGTACTGGGAGTTGGTACTTGACTAGGACCGCGGTGAACTTCGTGGCATAGGTGCAAGCGAACGCCTTGTTGGCGGGCATCCACTGCGAGGGGCCGGAGTCGCCTTTGGCTTCATTGGCTGGGCCGTCGACGGCCAACAGCACCGTGGCGGTGTCGTTGGCGTAGGCATTGCGCTGAGCCTGGGTCCAGGTGTTGGCGCCCAGCCGCCACACGTACGCCAGCGGCGCGATGTGGTCGATCTGCACCGCGGAGGCGTCGGCTTTGGCGAAATGGATCGTCTTGCCCGTGTACGGGTCGTTCAATGCGCCTGCGACCACAATGCACCGGCTGCCGGACTTGAGCTTGACGTCCGACATCTGTTCGCGCAGCACGTCGTCACGGGTGCCACACCCGTTGTGCCCGTCCGGGGCGCTGGTGTTGTCGCTCCAGGCCGCGCCGAAGCTGCACGCCTGACCGGCTCCGCATCCACGCTGGTAGCCGGGAGTGTTCGGTTCGCTGGAGAGAGTCTTCAACGCGTTCAGCTTCGCCAGCATCGCCTTGGCGTCGGGCGTAGTCGCTGACGGGACCGACGAGGCGGTCGGGGTGGCGATGACGCTGCCAACGTGCGACTTCAACGCGTTGATGGCCCCGAGCGCCAGGATGGTGACCAGGACGATGGAAGCTACGTCCCAGTTGCCGGAGTTGCGGCGGTTTCTACTCATACGGTCACGGTGCGACGTCTGCCCGGTGACGCCAGCACCCGTCCGGCTGGCAGCGTTCAGGCCGGACGCAGTGGTGTCGTCGCTGCGTCCGGACTTGTCCCGCCCTAGCCGGCCAGGTTCGGGCCAGGGTGCGACATGATGTCGCCCATGCCGTCACCGTTGCCTGCAGCCACCACCGTCACCATCTATGACGTTCTGGATGAGATCCGGGCGTCGGCGACGTCGGAGTACGACAAGGGTGACCGCTTCGAGCGTTTGATGGCCACGTTCCTGCGGACGGACCCGACGTACGCTGACCAGTTCGAGCAGGTGTGGCGGTGGAAGGACTGGCCGGGCCGGGACGGGAAGGTGGACACCGGGATCGACTTGGTTGCGGTGGACCGGCTGACCGGTGGGAACGTGGCGATCCAGTGGAAGTTCTACGCGCAGAATCACCACGTCTCCAAGGCTGACCTGGATGGGTTCCTGGCGGCCTCCGGGACGGCGCAGTTCACGCGGCGGATCATCGTGTCGACCGGTGCCGACTGGGGATCGAACGCCGAAGCGGTGATGCACAACCAGACCATCCCGGTGACCCGGATCGGGATGGCCGAGTTGGCCAGTTCCAGCGTTGACTGGTCGGCGTATGAGATCTCCACCCCGGAGACGATGCCGACCCTGGGTAAGAACACGGTCCGTACACACCAGCGCAAAGCGATCGACGACGTGCTGGCCGGGTTCGAGGAGCACGACCGGGGCAAGCTCATCATGGCGTGCGGCACCGGCAAGACGTACACCTCGCTGCGCCTGGCGGAGGAACTCGTCGGTGCCGGCGGGCGGGTGTTGTTCCTCGTGCCGTCGATTTCGCTGCTGTCGCAGACGGTCCCAGCGTGGGCGAACAACGCGCAGGTGCCGCTGCGGATGCTCGGGGTGTGCTCGGACCCCAAAGCATCCAAGGCGAATGCCAGCACCGAGGACATTTCGTCGGTGGACATGCCGCTGCCGGCCACCACCAACGTCGACACGGTCGCGGTCCGGTTGCGGGATGCTGCGGCTGAGACCGATCGGATGACGGTGGTGTTCTCCACCTACCAGTCGATTCAGGTGGTCTCCGATGCGATCAAAGCCAGCGAGCTGGACGGGTTCGATCTGATCGTGTGCGACGAAGCGCACCGCACCACCGGTGTCACGTTGGCCGGGGTGGATGAGTCGGCGTTCGTGAAGGTCCACGACAACACGTTCCTGCCGGCTTCTAAGCGGCTCTACATGACGGCGACGCCTCGGATCTTCGGGGAGGCGTCCAAGGGCAAGGCGAAACTGAAAGATGCCGTGTTGGCCTCGATGGATGATGAGGCGCTGTTCGGTCCGGAGTTGCACCGGCTCGGGTTCGGTGAAGCGGTCAGCAAGAACCTGTTGACCGACTACCGGGTGCTGATCCTGACCGTGGACGAACGGTACGTGTCGGGCAACTTCCAAACCGAGCTTGCCGAAGACGGCGAGATCCAACTGTCCGACGCCGCCAAGATCATCGGGTGTTGGAACGGGCTGGCCAAGCACTTCGACACGATGCCGACCGAGCCGCTGGCACCGATGCAGCGCGCTGTTGCGTTCCTGCCCACCATCAAGACCAGCAAGGCGATCGCTGCGGCGTTCCCGTCGGTTGTGCAACGCCACATCGAGACCATCGAACGCCCCACCGCGTTGGACGACGACTCCGAGGATGACTTCGAGGAGGCCGCTGACGGCTCGACTGGTCGGGGGTACGCCGGTGATGCCCCGTCACTGGACCTGCGGGTCGAGTGCGAGCACGTCGACGGCACGTTCAACGCGCTGGAACGCAACCAGCGGCTGGACTGGTTGAAAGCTCCTGCGACGGAGGGGGTTTGCCGGGTGCTGACCAACGCCCGGTGCCTGTCCGAAGGGGTCGACGTCCCGGCATTGGATGCGGTGATGTTCCTGACGCCGCGCGGCTCCGAGGTGGACATCGTGCAGTCGGTGGGCCGGGTGATGCGCCGGGCGCCGGGCAAGGACTACGGGTACATCATTCTGCCGGTGGCCGTCCCGGCCGAGGAGGCCCCCGAGAAGGCGTTGGCGGACAACAAGCGGTACTCGGTGATCTGGCAGGTGTTGAACGCGCTGCGGTCGCATGATGACCGGTTCAACGCCGAGATCAACAAGATCGACCTGAATAAGAAGAAGACCTCGCCCCGGATCGGGTTCGGCGGCATCGACAAGGACGGCAACACCACCGACGGGTCCGCTACCCAGGAGGGGTTGGACCTGGACTTCGGGGAATGGCGGGATGCGATCTACGCCAAGATCGTGCAGAAAGTCGGCGACCGCAAATACTGGGAGAACTGGGCCGGTGACGTCGCGGTCATCGCCCAGCAACTGATTGAACGTCTCACCGGCCTGCTGGGTGATGAGTCGAACACGGCTGGATCAAACACTGCTGCAGCACAGTTCGATGACTTCCTCGACGGGTTGCGCGGCAACCTCAACGACAGCATCACCCGTGACGATGCGATCGCGATGCTGGCGCAGCACCTCATCACCCGCCCCATCTTCCAGTCGCTGTTCGGTAGCTACGACTTCGCCAAGTCCAACCCGGTCGCGCAGATCATGGAGCGGATGCTGGAGGTTCTTGACGAGCACGCCCTGGACACCGAAACCGCGAGCCTGGAGCAGTTCTATGAGTCGGTGGCGTTGCGCCTGGATGACATCGACAACACCGAGGGTCGGCAGAAGATCCTGGTGGAGTTGTACGACAACTTCTTCGCCAAAGCGTTCAAGAAGATGGTCGACAAGAACGGCATGGTCTACACACCCATCGAGATCGTCGACTTCATCCTGCGCTCGGCCGATGACCTCCTGCGCGAACACTTCGACCAGGGTTTGACTTCTGAAGGTGTGCACATCCTGGACGGGTTCACCGGCACCGGCACGTTCATCGTGCGGCTGCTGCAACTGGGGCTGATCGAACGTGAAGACCTGATCCGTAAGTACCGCAACGAGATTCACGCCAACGAGTTGTTGCTGCTGGCGTACTACATCGCCGCGGTCAACATCGAGTCGGCCTACCTGGACGCCCGCCGCGAAACCGCCCAGGTCCCGGATGACGTTGAGTACGAACCGTTCCCTGGCCTGGTACTCACCGACACCTTCCAGTCCTACGAGGACGGCGACACCCTCGATGAGAGCGTGTTCGTCACCAACAACGACCGCATCGTCAAACAACGCGCACTGCCGATCACCGTCATCATCGGCAACCCGCCCTACTCCTCCGGGCAGGACTCCGCCAACGACAACAACGCCAACGAGTCCTACCCCGGCCTGGACGCCTCCATCCGCGACACCTACGCCGCCCTGTCCACTGCCACCAACAAGAACTCCCTGTACGACAGCTACATCCGGGCATTCCGCTGGGCCACACTCCGTCTGGGCGACCGTGGCGTCATCGCGTTCGTCACCAACGGCGGATGGATCGACTCCAACACCGCCGACGGCATGCGCCTAACGCTCGGCACTGAGTTCAGCGACATCTACGTCTACAACCTTCGCGGCAATCAACGCACTGCTGGTGAACAATCACGCAGGGAAGGCGGCAAAGTCTTCGGTGCTGGATCTCGGGCCACCGTCGCCATCACCGTGTTGGTCCGCGACCCCGAATGTTCGGGTGTGGCTCGCATTCACTACACCGACATCGGCGACTACCTGACCCGCGAAGACAAGCTGGCCGCAGTCGCGGACGCAGGCTCCGTGGTCGAGCTTGCTGCCTCCGAAATCACCCCGAACGAGTTCGGTGACTGGCTCAACCAACGCCGAGACGACTTCGAGCAGTTCCTGCAGATCGGAGACAAAGAGTCGGCTCAAGGGGTCTTCGGGCTCTACTCCGGAGGACTCAAAACCAACCGAGACCCTTGGTGCTACAACTTCTCTGCGAGAGCCGTCGCCGCGAACATGAACCGGCTGGTGGACACCTACCTATCTGATCTGGCAGCAGGACGCACCAGCGCAACCGCCACCAGAGATGACACCCGAATGAGTTGGAACCGCGGACTACTCGCCGACCTGGACAGGCGGCGTACACGAAATTTCACACCTTCTTTCGTCCGGCCGTCTTCTTACCGGCCTTTCATGCGCGAACACGTCTACTTCGACCGCGCGCTGAACGACATGGTCTACCGGCTTAACGACCTCTATCCAGGCAACTCAACCTCGAATCTTGCACTCGTGATGCCGGGACCCGGGGCGATGGCCCCTTCCTTCTTCACGCTGGTAACTGATGGGCTACCCGACAATGGATACGTCGGAAGTGGATACTCCAACACCTTCGCTCGCTGGCGATACGAGAAGGCCGACGCCGACGACGGCACCCTGGCGATTGACACCGGCGCCGGGGGCGGCGAAGTCGTCGACGGCTACCGGCGGATCGACAACATCACCGACGAGGCGCTGGCCAAGTTCACTGCGGCGTACGGCGATTCGTTCACCAAAGACGATGTCTTCCACTACGTCTACGGTTTGTTGCACTCACCGGACTACCGCGCAACGTACGCGGCTGACTTGAAGAAGATGCTGCCGCGAATACCTCTGGTGACCGATGCCGCCCCGTACGTCGAAGCAGGCCGCGCCTTGATGGATCTGCACCTCGGTTACGAGGAGGCAGACGTGTACCCGCTGGTCGGTATCGACGCCGAACCCGCCTCTGGCGCAGACCCGTTCGACTTCTACCGGGTGCAGAAGATGGCATTCGCCAAGACCCGCGACCCGGAGACCAACAAGCAGATCGCGGACCGCTCAACCATCGTCTACAACGATCGGATCACCCTGTCCGGGATCCCCAAGGACGCCTACCGGTACATGCTGGGGTCGCGCTCGGCGATCGAGTGGATCATCGACCGCTACCAGCTGAAGACCGACAAGCCTTCGGGCATCGTCAACGACCCGAACGACTGGTCGCGCGAAGTGAACGACCCGCGCTACATCATCGACCTGGTGGGCCGCATCGTCACGGTCAGCTTGAAGACGATGCAGATCGTCGACGGACTGCCCTCCCTCGCCATCCGAAACGAACAGTGACCGTGAGCGTGAATCCCGTCGAACGCGGCGTCGTCGACGTCAACGCCATTGGCACCTGCTGGGGTACCCCGGCCCCGACAACGACCTGTGGACAGCGAAGTTCGGCTTCTGAGCTAGGCCACAATGGTGGCCGTGCCAATACCTGTCTCATGGAGCGTCCTGGTCAGCGCGGACGATCAGCCCGTCGACAGTGAACGCCACCTGTGGGAGCCGGACTCGCCGACCGCGTTATGCGGTGCGGCTGTCCCGGAGGTGGTCCGCCGGGAAGTGCTCGGGCGACCGTTTCGGCTTGACGAGCAGACTGAGTTCGCACATAGTGTGCATCAGTTGGCGGGTGCCCAACCGTGCCAGGCTTGCCGCAACGCGGTCACTGGGTCTGTCTAACGGAGGGAGCCGCGGGGGTCCGCGACCTGCGCGAATGCCGTGGCCTCTCAGCCCGCGTATGTGGCCTGTTTGACGGCTACTGAGGAAGGTCTCGCCGTCCCGTATGCAAGGTCGGCGGTCCACACTGGACTGGTTTTGTTGAAGTAGTGGCTCTGGGTGGCCTCATCTGTGAGTAGAAGGCCACCGCCAGAGCAGTAGAGCCACCCCTGACGCCCGTCGTAATGCTCCGCCTGGTCGTGACTGGCAACGTCACAGACCGAGCCATTCGTCAACGTGACCTGCAGCGGGCTGGGGTCGCTTTGGACGTCAAAGTGCAACGGGATTGTCACGCTCGTCGTGAAGCGGATCAGCGTGTTTCCAGCGCCCTGAATGCACGAGACGGTTTGCCCGTCCGCCTTGCAAGCGAGGAGTGCCGAAGCCATAGAACCGCATGTGAAGGTGTCGGTAGATGTCGCGAAACCGGTTGATTCGGCACCGAAGCCGTCTGCGCAGGGGTCTACGTCCCAGGTGGTCACGGTGGCGTGGCTGTTCGGCCACTGCTTCACGACCTTTGTGGCGCCGACGCCGCCATCTGAGCCATCTGCTGTGCCGGTCACGGTGAAGCTCACCGTCTTAGCTCCGGTGATTTCGTTGACTGCCCCCTGGATCGCGCCGGCGAACAACCCGGGCGCGGACCCTGCGATGGCGGCCAGGATGGACAGACTTCGGGTGCCGAAGTTGTCTCCGAGTATTTCGCTGGCCAGCTTCCCGCTGCAAGTGAAGCCAGCAGATAGGTAGTCAGCCAGGTCGGCACTGTTCTTCGATGCTGGGATCGCCGCGCCGAAGCACCTGGCCCACTCGTACATGTCCTGGACCTCGCCGAGGTCAACTCCAGCCATCGTGAACAACATCTCCGACCCCAGAACGGCGATGGGTACTAGGGAGAGAGGCGGATCGGCTTGGGCTTGGCCGTACGCGGAGGTGGCGCCTTTGGCTACCTGCATGGTGGAGTAGGTATCGCTGCTGCCGCTGGGCAGCACCCCCTCGTCCTTGCCGTAGAAGGCGTCGTGTAATGCGGGGACGATGATCAGGCTAGGTTCGACGGACGCCGGGTGAACTGATCCGACGGTCATAGACGGCTTCTGACCTCTGATCCGGAACACCTGTCCGGAGTTCGGATAGACCTTGACGACCGCTTGCCCGTTGTCATTCGCGACGCAGGCGTACACGCTGTCCTTGTCGGTCTTGACGGTGTACTTCAAGCTCCCCACCGTGGCGGACTTCCCGGAGCATGCTGGCTTTGAGTAGCCAATGTTGAGGAACTTCTTCACCTGGGCGACGAAGTCGTCGACCATCTTCTTGATGTCCCCGAACCACCCCCAACTGAAATGGGTGAGCGTCGCAGTTGCAGTGTTTCCGGTCACGGTGACTGGAAGTGACAGCCACTGCCGGCTATTCGAAGGAAGCGTGGCTGCGCCTGGCGCGCCACCCGGCCCGATGGACCATGACACTCTGACAGGCTTCGCGGGTTGGCTGCCGTCCGACATCTTGAAGTCCACAACTCCAGCCGGGCCACCCGCGACGGCTGGGGCGGGGTTCACTTTGACCGGTGTGACGATGAGATGGGTTCCCTCTGCCGCCACCCCGGCGGGTGCGTCGATAGTGAGTAACCCGATCGAGCCATGGACACCATCCGCCGTGACCGTGAGGTCGCCGGCCGCCGCTGTGGTTGTGGGCGAGGCTGTTGTAGATGTGGTGCGGCCAGACGTGGAGTTGGATGATGGAGACGGCGATGGTGTGCATGCGGCAAGCCAGCACGCGAGAACGACAATCGTGGCGACGATTCGACCGCGGGAGAGCACCCGCCCAAGAGTGCCAGAGACAGGTAGGTCCATGCTCGGATGTTGCTCGTTTCGCCAGGGCACGCAACAAGCAGACAGTTAGGGATTCTGTTCGTCACCACCATGCACCGCCTGCTCAGCGCGTAGGTCGTCGATCACGCCCTCGGGAATCCGGAACCCCTGTAGCGCAAGACCTTCCAGTCTGTCGGCGCACTCACCCGGGGTGTCGTCGATGAACGACTTCCCAGCATCCGGGTGCTCGATCGGCACCGACGCAGCGGCTTCGAGGATCTGCTGCCACGCCTCGTTGGCGGCCACCCACTCTCCGGCCTTGCCGTCGATCAACAGTTGCAGTGACGGTGCGTGCGCATCGTCTGCAAGCACGCGCTTGTTCCCGGCGACGTGCGTGATGAAACCTGCGTCGCTGCCGTACACGTAGACGTCCGACCGAAACGAGTCGGTGGACCAGCGGCAGTACGACATCAGTACCGCAGATCTTCGGCTTCGCTGCGAGCCGCCTCGATGTCGCGGCGCATCGTCGCCGGTAGCCACGCGATCGTCGCTTCGAGCGCTTTGCGCAGAGCAGCGATTTCGCCGTCGTTGGAGCCGTCGTGCGCCGCCTGGTCGGAGGCGATGATGGACTCGATCAGCTTCTTACTCATGCCCCGACGGTGCGACGTATCGTCCGCGGCGCGTCCGGCTAAGGACACCCCGTAGCTTCCTCACCCACCCCAGTGGGTTCGGTTCGTTTACCCCTGTCGGACCTTCGCGCAACGATCGGGGGATGCAGCACACCAGTTTGCTCGATCCGGACAGCCCTCAACACATTTGGGCGTACACGCGCGGCCGGCTCGACGACGAAATGCAGATCGCGTACCCAGGGTGCCGGTTCGTCGCTGAGCGCATCGAGCCGGCCGAGCACAACATGGTGCGGATCGTGAGGGAGTACGAGGCTGGCACCCCTGAGCAAATTGGTGCTGGCTCTTCCGTCGCACCGTGAGGTCATGACCGACCTTGCAACCATCATCGCGGCAGCCGGAGACGCAACCGCTGGGCCGTGGACGCACGAGGCTCTCGGAAACCGCCACGTCGTCAGCGCCCCGAGCGGGATGATGGTCGCGAGCACCGGCTACGGTCCGGGCGGCGGAACTGCCTGTGCCGACGCAAAGTTCATCGCGAACGCCCGCACCGAGGTGCTCGCTCTGGTGTCGGCGATCCAGCGGGTGCTGTCGTTGGCGCAGGCGTGGGAGAATCGAGGCCGCAGCGACATCGAGTTTGCAGGTACCCTCCCCGATCCCGACATGGCGGACCGGTTGAGGGGCACAGGGCAGGACTTCATCATGCGGGCAGACCAGATGCGAAAGGCGGTCGACGGCAGCTTGGCGATGATGCCGGACTCGGCGTTCTACAACAGCAACCTGCCCGGCGGTGCGCGATGAGCGCTGATCCTCGCGCCGAGACCGTGCGCCAAGCAATCGCCGAACAGTCGTCGGGTCTGACCGGTCTGTCAGCCGGTCACGGTGACCGCGGCAACCTGCTGACGGAACTGTTGGGGGCATATCCGGCTGATGCGACCGGCGAGGAGATCATCGAGACGCTGACGCGGTTCGTCGCGGACGCCGGACAGGACATGCTGGCGATTGTCGCCGAGCATCTGCCGGGCAGTGACCGCTACGTCTGGCAACGGGATTGGGTGTACGGGTGCCTTGAAGCCCTGATGGTCGCCGACCGATCCATGGCCTGCCCGAGCAAGCTGCGCGCCGTACTGGCGCACTCCGACCACGAGGCAGTCATCGCCCCGATGGTCGAGGTGTTCGCGCAGATGGGTGCCGAGTGTGCACTGGCCCAGGTGACGAAGTAGCGGGACCGTGCCTAGGCCCGGGCGCACCAGTTTGAGCACGGGCTGAACTTGGTCGGGGACGGGTTCGAGGTCGCCGACCTGCGCACCGAGATGGTCCGGTTGCAAGAGGGTCTGCGACTGGCGACCTCGCGTTCCATCATGCCTCTAGCAGAGATCGCGGCAGGCAACCCCGTCGCACCGTAGGTGCATGACCAAAATCACCAGCCCCCAGATCGTCCGCGTCGGCCCCGACACCCGCTTGGCGTGCGCCACCAAGCACGGCGGGAGCTACACCCACCTGAAGGTCGGCAGCGACAAGGAAACCGGCGAGCCGTTCGCATACGCCGTCGGTGTGATGATCGCCGCTGGTCCGCGGCTGCACCCGGACCCCATCCCGTTCAACTTCGCGTTCGACGTGGTCGAGTTCGACCGGAAGTTCTACGCGCTGGTCGACGACCGACGCCTGGACTACCCGCGCATGGTGCGCCTTTCCGGCGGCCGCGTGCAGATCGAGCAGCACTTGCTGTCCGGCGGCACCGTCGCTGAACTCGTGGCGTGGGCCGCGTGATGGCGCTGATCGAGCGGGCCTCGGGCCGGCACCGTGACGGCTCGCAAACCATTCGCGTCTGGTCCGAGGACGACTTGAACCCGGTCGAGCTCTGGCAGATAACGGTGAGCGACGACGGTGGGGTGTTGACCGTGCGCTCCGCTGGGGGCAGGTCGGTGCAGATAGACCTTGCCAGCGACGGATCGGTCTTCGTGTCGGCGCCCGTCGCACCGTGAGCGCATGAATACTCGGCGCGCCGTGCTGATCGGAAACATCTTCGCCGACTACATGATCTCGATGGTCGGGATGGCCACTAACGCATTTTGGCTTGCCAGTCTTGGTGGTGCCGCATTCGGCACCTGCCTCGGACTCCTGACGCTGGACCTGACACGCGACCCCGGGTGAATGATCTTGCCTCTGAGTTGCTGGCCATGTGCCTCGCCGCGGATTCGGCCTCGTAGCGACCGGGCAGCACGCAAGCTGACTTCCTGCACTACAAGACCGTGCAGAGGCGGCGTCCTGCGCGTTCGCGACACGCCGATGGGTGGATGAATCTTTGGGCGGGTCCGTGAGGGGCGCGGGCCGGGCTCGGTACTGAAAGACCAACAGCTTCAGCATCTTTCGGACCCTTGAAGAACCGGTACGGGCCGTACGAGTCAACCGACGTGTCAGGCCCGCGGTGCTCTCATGGAGTGAGCACGCGACGGATTCCAGACGATGAGGAGAGGCAGAGATGTTGATCGCCGATGCACCTACCTGCGCGCGGTGGGAGCTTTGCTCCTCGCGGCGGCTGATGAGCGGCCGGACCGTTCATTTTGCCCGCACCCTCGGCCGCGATAGCTATAGCCCTTGTGTCGTGGCACTGGCCGCCGAAGTCGACCCGCGGGACATCGGAGTCATCGAATCAGCCCCGTGGCTCTACCGCAACGCGGTCGGCGACCTCCAGTGGCATCGAGACCTGGAGGTGATCCAATGGGTGGGCGTCGTCGACGGGGACGACCCCCAGCGCCCTTGGATGCTGAACTGGGGCCGCCAGGGGGTCGCTACCGAGATGCTTCGCCTCGCAAGGGAGATCACGCCCCGGCTGCGGCACGCGCCATGCTGGCAGCGGAGCCATGACGGCGAAGCTTTCGTGCGCGCTACCGACCCGGCGCAAGCGTGTCGTGGTCTGTGCGGGGCGGCTTGTAGGAATCCGCTCCCTGACGTCGTGGCGATCTTGCCGGAGCCTCCGAAGCGGTCGACCATCCTTGGCCGGCGTCGCTTGGTGATACCCGGTCGCCGCTAGCGGTCGAATCGCAACCGTCCCCGCGAAGATGGGTCGCGGGGACGGTTCGTCGCACCGTAAAGCCATGAACGTCCCAATTCCATACGTGCTGACCGCGCCTGGTGACGGTCTGTGGATCCAGTCGAACAATCTGACGAAGCCGATTCCGTGGCTCATACTCGCTGCGGCGGTACTGGCCGTGACGCTCATCGTTCGGCGGATCGCCACAGCGGTGGCCGGCGATCGTCGCAATGGCTGGTTCCATGGGGTTGCGCTGGGGTGCATCGCCGCCGCCGTGCTCTCAATGGTGCTGGCCAATAGCAACGGTGCAGTTGCCCAGAAACCGTTGACCGAGTCACCGTTCACATTCAAGACCGACCGGCATGTCCTAAGCCTTACCGATGAGCAGTTGCACCGGTTCGTGAACGACACCTACCCGATGTCGGTGGGATTCCTCTTTGGTGTCGGCGAACGCGGCCGAATCGACGATCGGGAAGCGATGTCGCTGCAGGATCAGATCGTTAGAACCTACGACCTGAGCATCATCACGACCGCACCGATCGTGTCCGGCGACTCGTTCGTTGCGACGGTGCACGGCGTGACTCGGCAGTGCGAGGCGCAGGTCACCGGGACCGTTGGCCGCGACATCTTCCACCGCCCAGTCTGCGAGCACATCGTGGTGCTGTGCGGCGGCATCGAACCCGGCAAGCGGGCAGCCTGAGGGTCGCACGGAGTTCTTCCAACAAGTACGTGCGCCTCCTGGCCGTCGCACCGTGCTCGGAACGACCAAGCGAACAGCCTTTGCCCTGGCTGATGAAGACGCCTTCTACCGCGCCGCTATCGAGCGGTAGCGGTTCCTGCGGAGTGAGTTTCGGCGTGAGCTCACCGAGGCGACCGCCACGGAGCAGCTACTCGCCAAACTTGCGACGAAAGCGCAACGCGCACAGTGTGTTTCGGGCTTTTCGACAGCAGTCGTGGGTGACCCTGCCGGCTGACTGCGACGTGAGGACCCTCCGGTCCGCTGGGTGCGTTTGCTTCGTCGGGCGTTCGCATTGGCTTTTGCTCGGGGGAACTAGCTACGCTCGTTTCACTCGCTCACGCAGGTCGAAGGACAGGCCTTCGTCGCTCGCCGTGGGGGGTAGGAAGAACGATCAATGTTCGATTTGACGACGCTTTCGACGTTGCGCGGCATCGCCGCGGTTCCCGCGATCCGCTTCGACGCGGTGGTCGAGTTGACCGGCCTGGATTGGCGCGAAGCCACTGAAACGGGCGAGATCCCCAAGACCCCAGGAGTTTACGCCTGGGTCGACCACGCTGGGCTGGTGATCTACCACGGCAGCGGCATGGGATCTCACGGACTGCGAGGACGGCTCGGCCGCGAAATGGGGTGGGGCGAGAACCAGCGCCGCAGGATCCGGGAGTACGACTCCACAGATCCGGACGATGGTGCGTGGATCCTGGGTGAGTCTCCCGTGATCCGGATGATCGCCGAACAGCGGCCGCAACTGTGGGTCGCGCAGGCCGCTCCTGCGAGCTGGACAATCCCGGACCACCCGGGACTGGCTATGCCGGCCACCGCCGTCGGCTGGGAGATCTTCATCTACGCCTGCAGCCTGTATGTCGCCGGACGCCGGTCGCTGCTGGGCGGCGGTGCCTGGGAAGCCAAGAAGGGCTCGCTCGGGGCCGATATGGAGTGGACGGCCTGGTACCGGCTGCGACAAGTCATGGGGATGTAGCAAACCGGGGCACCGCACAACCCTGCACAGGTGGACCGCCGCACGGCGGTCCACCTCATCCCGGCTCAAGCCCACGTTCAGCGACCTGGATTGCCGCGAACCCATGTGGTCCGACACCGCGGTTCCTCGGTGCGGAGCGACGAACCAGGCTGTGACCTAACGGTTTCGGCCGTCGCACCGTGCAGGCATGAACGAACTGCACATCTACCCCGACGAGCAGCGCGGGCACATCGCCTACCGCCAGGAGCACGACGGCAACGACTGGCGGGACATGAACGGCGTCGATGTGGGCTCGGCGAGTCCGACGCTGCACTTCGGCGGCGGCTGGCTGCACCTGTCTCCGGCGCAAGCGCGCGAGGTTGCTGATTCGCTGCACTGGTGGGCTGATCGGTACGAGCCGAAGGCCATGGAGCCGCGGCCCCAACCCGAGCGGTGTTCTCGCTGCGGCGGGCGGGGCGGTCGCCACGGGTCGGTGCATGTCCGGCACGGCAACGGTGGCGGGCATAAAGGAAGGATGGTCGCCTCGAAGGTCAGGGAGTCTTCACCGTCGCGCAGGTTGCGGGCGCCAACGGACATGAGAACGCCTAGCCCGATGCGTTTGCGGATGCCGTGCTGCGTGGAAGCTGTCATGCCATGACGGTGCGACGGTACACGTCGCCCGCGAGTGGGTGCGTCGGTCATTCAATGCCGCCCGGGCCGATGTTGCCGACGCGGCGCGAGTTCCTCATGCCGGGACGAACCACCGGCGGTGCGTCGCGGTACCGGGAGCTGCGATGCTGTTGCGGCCCAATCGACTGCGACAGCCACGAGGCCATGTCGCGCACGTCCATCTGCAAGGCCACCGCGATGGAGCGTTCGAGGGTGGCGCCTTTACTGGACTCCCAACCGGGCAGCAACGCCACCGCTTCGGCCTCCACCAAGAGCCGAATCCCGTTGCGCATGTAGTAAGCCCAAGGCTTCACTTCCCCGGAATGAAGCTGATCCTCGCTCGGCGGATCAATCTCGGCAGGGTTGAACACCGTGTGCCCCAGGGCACGGAGCCGCCGCGCGGCCTCGTTGAACACCGGGTAGTTGAACTGCGGCAACCCGGTCATCGGGCCAGCGATGTAGAGGCGGCTCACGGCAGCAACGCCTCCTGCCGGATGCCGTGGGCACGGAGCTGGTGGTCGGCGAAATCGGGCAGGAACTGCACCGATCCATAGCTGCGGACGTAGTCATCACAGGTAGGGCATCGCGACAGGAACACGCCGCCACCGATATGCCAGGTTTGGCCGGGCGGGATGCTGTCCGGATCGAAGACCGGCGTCGCCTGATACGCGATCGCAGCGCGGGCCGCGTTGCGCTCGTTGAGGATTCGATCAGCGATGTCACGGCCGCGGTCTGGCGTGGTGGTGGTTGTCATGCGTTCACGGTGCGACGTTCAGACGGTCGCGGTGACCCGCGAGCTGGTGATCAACACCCCGTCCCAGCGTTCCTCGAAGCTGAACTGGACCGGCATTCCTTCACCGTCCCAGCGCCACTCTCCGTCATCGTGGGTGAGCACTCCGCGCTGGAACCTGGTGAGTGGGACGCTGCGTCCCGGCTGCCCATCCGGCCCCAGCCAGGTGGTGACGGTGACCGAGCAGCCGGACTCGCCCCGGGTTGTCTCGACCCGGACGCGACCGCCGCCGGCCTCGTGCTGCTCGACGGCTTCCACGGCGCGGATCCGTGCGCGCTGCAATGCTTCCCGCTGCGTTTTCGGCCAACGCCCCGTGTCGAACTGGTTCCGGCACGCCGCGTCGAACGCCGCCTGGGCCAGTGACCCGAGCACCGCATCCGGTAGCTCCTGCAACGGCGTTGTCGCCAGGTCGTGCCCGTCGAGGAGGAACGGCGGGCAGCCGCCGGTCACCGGGTCGATGCACTCCTGGCGCAACGACCGTTGTAATACCGCGTAATCCTTGGCGCTCATGCGCTCACGGTGCGACGGGCCACGGCACCAGTGGCGCGTCCCCGCGCACATACAGCGGGTGCCTCGGGCGGCCGTCCTTGGTGACGCCGAGAGCGCGAAGCCGCTCACCGGCCAGTCTGACGACAGCTTCGGCCAGGTCGCCGGGGCCGTGCATGCCCCACGCGGCGATGACCAACCCGTTGCCGGAGAGAGTCGTTCGCAGCCACGAATCGTTCTCGGGCCCGACCGGATCTACGACTTGGGACAACTCGGACGGCTTGGTCGCGCGGTAGGCGAATAGGTTCACCACGGCCAACCCGCCGCAGTTCTCGCGCTTGGCGAATGCGATGCAACGCCGGATGGTCGGGTCGTCCTGCGCAGCGTCCGCGGTCGATGGGTTGAGCATGACGAACGTCGCGACTGGCCCGTCCGCCCAGCGACGAGTCAGCAGGTACCGGTATCGACCGTCCGGCGACAACACCGCATCCGTCACCCGCACATCATGCCGTCCACATAGCGCAGCGGCCCGCGGGCTTCCGACGATGTGCAGCGGGTGATCGGAATGGGTCATACCTTCACGGTGCGACGGGCGGGCTGGGCGGCGCAGGTACGCCGCTACAGGGCGTAGAAAGGCTTGCGCCCCAGTCGTCCTTGCCGGCGACAACCTCCAAATCTCCGGCTTGACGCCGCCCAGCCAGGTTCATGGTGCGACGGGACCGCCCAGGCTGGCAGGCTGGTCGAACTCCACCAGGCGCAGGGCACGAGCCAGCCGCAGCGGGGTCGTGTCGTAGCGGTCGAAGAATCCACGGCAGACGGCGTTCTGGCCACCTAAGGAGCTGTGGCAGATGATCGCCGAGTCCTGCGACACCGCGGCGTTCACCATGTCCTTGACCCGGCCAGGTGCCAGGCGCATCGGGTCGCCCGGCCGGAAGATGCACGTACCGCACCTGTCGGCGACGACGTGGACCTTGCCTTCGCGGAACGCGTTGCCGGTCATGGCTCGATGCTCGCAGACCGGTAGTTGCGCTCAACAAGTCTCGGCCGGCGTCGTGTCCGCGGCGACTCCTCCAGGATCGTCAGCATCGCATCGGCGGCCACGCTGTGGGCGACACCAGCCCAGCGGCCAGTGCCGTCGAGAGCCAGAAGTTCCGTCCGCTGGACACCCTCGAACTCCCAGCGCCGGATCCCAATGAGGACGATGTCGCGGTGCCCGGTCCAACCGCCGTGCGGGATCCGGATGAGTCGCCCGTGGTGCTGGCGTCCAAGCTGGCTAGCCGTCAGAGTCGTTGTCATTTGCTGACGGTGCGACGGGTCAGTCTCGGACCTGCGTATGCAAGCACTGCTCTACGTTCATCGGGGCTGGCTCCCCTGGCAGGAGTGGCCTCGCATGCGACTGGCTCGTCTGTCCTGATCGACAACGGAGTCTGTCGTCCTGCGATCTTTCGCAGCCACGGATCAGGTGTCCACAGACTCTGTGGCGCGGGCGAGTTCGCGTCGAGCACGGAGCGCCAGGCGGCGTCGATCGAGGTGCCGTAGACCGCCGAACACCATGCCGGGTTCACCTCGATCACGGACCAACCACTGTCGGGCGACCAGCCGACGTCCAACGTGCATGCGTTCAGCGATGGGCGCGCCACAGGGTCGACCAGTACCTGCTCGCCGAAGTCGATGGCTTCGGCGAGCTCGCCCTGTGGCGCCGGGACCTGGTCGAGCTCCTCGGACCACAACGTCGGTTCGCCGGTCGCCGGGTCGCGCACTAGGTACCGACTCGCGCCAACTGCGTGTCCGCCTGCTACGAATAGCCGGTACTCCGCCAACCAGTGCATCCGATCCCAGCACAACGACACCATCGTTGACTCCGAAGCGCCAAGTTTCTGCGCAGCGCAGCGGAACTCACCGACATCGGCGTACCACTGAGCCGGTAGACCCTCGTGTTTCATCATTGCCAGCTTGGCGAACACTGGCCGCTTCGCGGTCATCCGTTCCGTCACACGCAGAGTCATCGTTACGAGAGGCCGTTTGAGGTGGTGCGGGGCGATCAGGTCGGCCAGGAGGGGAGTCGGCGCAGCCAGCGGGTGGCTCATCCCGGACCGGTAAGCTCGCGCAACCCAGGCCATGGGAGCCCACAAAGCGTCACCCGGACCCACGGCTGGGACGTCGAGCCCGTTGCTGTGGCGCACCTGCCAGCCGTCCGGGGGCGCGGCAGCGAAGTCGTCCGCGATCCAGCGTTGGTGCGTGACGACGTGCAATGTCCTCGTGTCTTTTGCCATTTCGGCTACCCGCCATGCTTCAGCAGGTAGCGGTTGTTGATCGCCTTCCAGCAGTCCCGTCCATCTAGCACCGTCAGGCCCTGGCCGTCGGCGGTGTGCCATACGACTCCCTCGGCAGCACGGTCGCGGCCGACAACCGACCGCAACCCGTCCACCTGGGCCACCGCTTCTTCGGTGCCGGCCGGGAACGGTAGGTCCAGTAGCGGCGCAGCGTGATTGAGCGCCACTTGCGGCCACGCCGACCGGGGCAGGAACCGGCGATGAGCGTCCAGAACGTTGAAGACGAACAGCCGTAGGTCGGGCAGCCGTAACGGATTGCCTTGGATCCCGGGTCCGGCGATCTCCGCCTGCACCACCATGCCCGGTTCGAGCGCCGCACTTAGGCCGATCCGCTCGTCCACGATCTGGCTGGACAACTCCGGCGTCGGACGCAGTTCGAGGTTGCGCGAGCAGTAACGAATGCGACCGTCTGCCGGGTCGCGAACGATTGTCACGGAACTACCGTCGACCTTCTCGGTCGCGATCCAGCCCGCCGGATGCGCAGTCAACACAGCCCAGTGAGCGTGCAGGTTCTGTACGCGCTCAGCATCAGTTCTCGGGGCGAATTGCGCCGGGAATGGTCCGACCACTTGACCTGCCAGATGGGCCGGAATCGGCGGCTCGTACTTGACGATGCCGAGCGAGTCGGTCAGATCAGAACCGACAGGGGACTCGTCCAGGTTGATTCCGGCCTCGTGCTCCGACAGCACAAGACCCTGCGATACCTGGCCTCGTAGTTTCACCGTGCGCAGTACATGCCCTTCCAGGCCCGAACCATCTCGCAGTGCAACGGTTTTCGTTCCGCGCGCAGCCAGGAACGCGAAACGCGGGTCGCTGATCGGCAGCAGCGCATCGACCTCGATGTAGATGACCCGCTGTCCGGCGGCTAACTGGCCCTTACGGACAACGACGTGCCACCCACGGACGGTCGCTCGTTCGATCTGATCGGCGCCGGGAATGGGCTGCAGGTCACCGATGACGGCAACTGTGGCAAGTGCGCGGGAGTCGTTCACGAGTTGACGGTGCGACGCTCGTCACTCGGCGAAACAGACATGATGCCCGTCCACCTCCAGCGGTGCGTCGATCGCGCCGTGGCGAGCCATGACGGCGCACAACTCGATGGCGTCATTGTCGAAGTGCACTGCCTCAGTGACCATTCGGAAACTACTCGCGCCGGCGTACACCAGGCCGACAACCAGGTCCGACGTGGCGGTGGTGGTCTCGGCAACAGCACTTCGCCGACCCGGAACGAACCATTTCACGCCACCACCGGGAACTGGGCGTAAGCCGGTGCTGCGGTGGGCCTTACGTGCCGTGTGCCGGGTTGCGTTCATACCTGGACGGTGCGACGCGTCGCACCGTCCAGGTATGACAACGGTGAGCCTGGATGTCGCGCAGGTCCGCATCGCGGCTTTGACCGTGGAACTAGACATTGCCCAAAGTGACCTACGCCGCCTCGACAACGCAGGGTCCGACTTGGATAACGACTACCGGGGCCACCTGTCGGCCCGGATCGCCGCGATCCAAGCAGACCTGGACATGTGGAGGATGCTTAGAACCGCACAGCCGTGACCACCACGTTGTCTTTGTGGTGCCCGCCTCGCAGGATGACTCCGCCGCAGGTAACCAGTTCCAACTTCATCGAGTCGCGGCCATAGAACACGTCCGCCGGTAGAGCAGACTTCGTCATCTCGGCGCGAACGGTCACACGGAAGCGGTAGACCCTTCCGGCAGAATCGCTGACGTAGATGACCGTGCCCTTGGTCGCACGGGCAATCGGGGCCAGCGCGCCCTTGTACCGGCCGTAAGACAGGGTGTGTCCCGCGATGACAGCCCGTCCGGTCTTTGCGCCATAACCAACCGAGCCGGTCCACCGACCCACCTTCGTCGCGCCGGGGACGACCAGTGCTCCAGCCTTGACCGGTGCCGCGACAATCGACGTGTTGATCCCCAACTTCGGCACGTAGAGCCGGTTGGCACCGAGCCTGGGCAGTTCGGAGGTGACGTTCATGACGGCGAAGCCGCCGCTGCTCCCGGCTGGGGCGCTACCGATAGCCACGACCGATGTCTCCGCGGTGGGCGCCTGAGTCGCTGCCCCAGTGGGATTGCTCGGAACCGGGGGTTCTTTCACGCTGCTGGGCACAGGAGTGGACACCTCGCTCGGCTCGGCCTGCGATGTCAACCTGGGTGTCGGTGTCAGGACGCGCGTGACCGTGGTCGCTGAGCTCGTTGGGTCGGCAGTCATTGGGGTCGTGTCCCCGGCAGTCGTGCGGGCCGAGCTCGAAACCACCACAGGCGAGGAGGTGCTGTGCGACGCGGTGGTGACGACCGGCCGCGAGCTGATGTTGCTGGTGGGTCCGCAGGCGGACAGTGCCGCGACCGAACACACTCCTACTGCACCTCCCAGAATGGACTGGTAGCGCTTCATCGGGAGACCTTCATACTTTCGGACTCGGAGGTACGTTCGTTGGGCACCAAGGCGCGGAACGCGTTGCGTAGCGCGCCGTCCCAGGTGTCGAGTGCTTGGTCAGGTGCCAGGCCGGCGTCGGTGAGTCGCTTGATCGCGTCGTCACGGGCGGCGTTCAAGTCAACGTTCAGGTCACCGGCCGCATCAAGAGCGCAACGTTCGACCTCCGCTGTCGCTGCGTCGATTTCAGGAACGTCGACCAGGCAAATATCGTCCGCCTCGCCAGCAACGTGGCCAGCGAACCGCCCGTCGGCGGCGTGGATCGCGCCAGTGGCATCAACTTTGTTCATCGCGGCTCACCAGCCCAGGGCATGGGTGGGATTCCGGCAGGTGGCCGCATTAAGCGGTGGGGCGAACCATGGGTCATGCCGGTTTGGTTGGCGGGCGTCGCAGTTTTGCGCCACTGCGTTTCAAGCCGCGCCATCAACCTGTATCGGAATGTTGCGCTGGTCGGCCGCTTCCAGCGGGGTGACGGTGATGGATGCGCCTTCCCTGACCGAGCGGTCGCACCAGCCCTTATCGGCGATGATGCGGACGACCTGGGAGTCATCGATATACACCCTGGCTGCGGTCAGGGCGTCGAGAACGGCTCGCCCGAGCTTGTCGGCGTCGCCGAGAGCACGACTGGTGCAGTAGTCAGGCGCGGACGGTCTCAAACGATTCTGGTTGCGGCCTGTCCCGTAGTGCGATTTTGGCCGGCAGAAGCTGAACCTCGCCGTGACGATGACGGCGCCGGTGAACGGCTCCGCCCCGGCCAGTGCTTCGACGGCGGCGTCAACGACAGTGCTGCGCCACGTTTTGACGTCGGACGACTCCACCAGGATCCCTTTGCCAACGTGTCGTTTGGAACCCTGCGGTCGCGGGTGCCCGATTGCTCGGAACGCCAGTTCAACCATCGACGCCCCCTAACCGCAGGCCGTCACCGCAAGCGAGGACAACTCGCGGGCCGAGGCTGTGCACCACGGCGTTGATTCCCGCCAAGGTCACGGCGACCGGGTCGATGTCGTTCAACACCCAGGTGACTGTTGCCGGGTTCAGCCCGCGGCGGCGCATTGCGATCGCTGCAGCCACCGGCAACACCCCGGCGCCGCAGGTCGGGTCAGCGAAGGTTTCGCCCTCGGCCAAGGGGTTGATTTCGGCGAGCAGCCGAGCCAGGTTCATCGGGGTGTAGAACGCGCCACTGACGCGCTGGGAGTTAAACGACCGCAGGTTGCTGTAAACGGGGCCGAGGAGTTCACCGCCGACGTTCTCGGCCGCGGCGGACCCGATCAGGTCGATCTGGGCCAGCTCGGTGAAACACGCCCGAGAGACCTTCACCGCCTGGGCGTCGGGGCGTCCCGCCCAGCCGGCCAGGTGCGGCAGGTGCTGTCGAAGGAATGGCACCGACGATGCAGCCACCGTCCAGAGTTCATCCAACGCGACCGTGTCCGGCGCTGAGGAGAAGGACTCCATCATGGGTTGCACCAAGTCCGGACCCGTGCCGAAGAACAGAACGCCCGTGGCCACCGCGGTCAACTGGATCGACAAGGCGTCGCGGTGCCCGCCAACCATGGCGGTCGCCGTAGACAGTCGTCCGGCAAGCTGCTCCGGGCACAGGACCGGCGCCGACTTCTTGCTCTGCTTCACGCACGGACGGTGCGACGCCGCCAGTACGGGGAGAGAAGTCGCGCCTGCAGGTCGTCGAGTTCCACGACGATGACGTCCTCGTCCGGGACGCGGTGCTCGACCTGCCGTGTTTTGGCTATGACAGCCAGCCGGGCACGGATTCGCCGGATGGTGGCCGGATCGACGTCGAGTCGGTCACTCAATGCTGCCAACGTCGCGGCGGCCTGCTTCGGTGCTTCGCACAGCATCTTGTGGGGCAGCGGCTCGACCAATTCCGTCGTGGTGTGCGGGGCGTTGCCGGCGCAGGCGAAGCGCAATCGGGGAAGTGTTACCTGCTCTAGCGTGGATTGCCATGACTCGCAGGTGATCCAGGACCGGCGCAGCTTGTGCGCGACGGCTGCGGTGACGCCGGACCCGGCGAACGGGTCGAACACCAGGTGGTCGGGGTCGGTGGCGATCTGGATGATCCTGGTCAGAAGCGCCTCCGGTTTCGGAGTGGCGAACCGAGTGCCGGTGGCGCGCTGGACTTCGTCGCGTGCGTCGCGGACGGATCCGGCGACACGGGCGTCCCACACGCTGGCGGGCGCGGCGCCCGTGGCCGGCAACGGAACTTTGCGGCGCGGACGGCCGGCCCCTGTTCGCCCGAAAAATACCTCCGGCCAGGTGCCCGCGGCCATCCGTGCAGTGGCTTGGCGCTGTGCCTGCGCCAGCCCGCCGGTCAGCATCAGTGCAGGGCTGTCGCCGACGTCGGAGCCGACGATGCGGCGGCGAGTCTCGGCGTCGGGCAGGTGCTGCGGGAGGTAGGACCCCCACGCGGCCAGCCGGGCCGTCATCTCGGTGCGGTTGTAGACCCAGTGCCGCCCCGGACCCGGGTAGTGCACGGTTGCGGTGAATGGCGACTGGATCCCATACACCAGGTCGGGGTGCCGGTCACCGCGTGGCCCGGTCAGATCGCCGGAACTCCACGGGACCAGATCGCCGTCCCAGGACTTGAACCAGGTGTTTTCGTCATCAGTGCGTGGCGGACGACGCACAGTAAAAGCGGGCGACTTGGCCAGTACCAGGATGGGGTCGTGCTGTTCGCGGAAGCCGGTGCCGGCCACGGGTGCCGACGCAGTGCGTTGCCACCAGATGGTGGTCCGGTGCGCTGACGGTCCGAAGGCGGCCAGGGCGGACTGTTCGGCGTACCGAAGCATCGACCGGTTTCCATCACCGACGCCCAAGTGCAACCACAGGCTGCCATGTTCGGGAAGGAGTCCGAATGCGGCAGTGACGAGCCGGTCGATCATGTCGCGCCACGCCTGCCCAGAGGGGTCGGCATAGTCGCCTTGATGGCGGCCGGTGCCGAACGGTGGGTCGGCGTAGATCAGGTCTGGGCGTACACCGATCTGACGCAAGCGATCCATCGTCGCCAAGCCGTCACCGGAGATCAACAAGCCCACGTAGACCTACATGGGCCACCTACGCAACCCCAGGGCCGCCGAAACTCGACCCGAAGATGAGAGCCCCATACCCCTCACGCGTACGCGCGCGCGAGGGGTATGACCCTTTGACCTGGTTCCGGGCGGGCAACGCACACTACGTAGTTGAAAGTTCAATCCAAGGGGTCGTACCCGTCAGGCGCGTGCGCACGCGCGCGTACACGTACGCGCGCGCGAGGGGTGTGACCCTACGCATCTTTCGGTGAAAACGTCGCTGTCGGCCGATCACGAGACCCTGACCTGGACCGAATCGGAGGGGGATACCCCTCGCGCGCGCGCGCGTAGGGGTCTGACCCTACCCACCGAGTCGCCAAAACCGCAACCCGGACCTGCAGAAACCGCGGCATTCCGGGAAACTTGGCCGTTTCTGGCTGCAACTGGCTGCAACTGGCCACACCATGTGGCCAGTTTTCGCCGGAACCTCGAAACACAAAACCGCAGGTCAGAGCCCTCTACTACTACTACTTACTACTACTTTTTACTGATCTGACCACTTGACCACACCGCATATACCCCCTTATGAGGGATTCGCTTACATTACTTTCGGAGGAGATATATATCCAAATCCCCTATAAGGGTTGTTGCGGGCGTGGTCATGTGGCCAGATTGCCGTTTTACGACCCCCAAACACCACCTGACCTGCGCAAACGTCCTCGAACTGCCTGACCACACCTGTGGTCAAGTGGTGGCGGATGCAGCCAGGACACTGTTTTCGCACCCCACCAGGTAGGGGCAGACCCCTACGCGCGCGTGCGCGCGAGGGGTATCCCCCTCCGATTTTCCACGATCCGGAACCGTTGATCGCGGCGCGCTGGGCGTCGAGGCGTTAACCCGACCCTGGCCTGCAGACGATGGCCCATGTTGGTGAGTGAACAGACTTTCTGTCCCCGTCCCTCACCGAAAGGCACCCTTGCGATGCACCAGAGGCGCCCTGGGCTCAGCCCGGGCACATCGTTGATCTTGCCCGGCAACGTCGTCGACTACGTCGTCGCCTTCGACGACTTCGCCAGCGCCATCAGCGTCCCGGCGCCGTCCCTGATGGCGAGCCCCTTGATCGGGCTGCCGTTGCCACCGGCCGGATGGAGCCCTCGGGATTTCGCGCCTGAGCTCATCTGGCATCCAATGGCCTGGTTGCCGGAACGGTTGAAGCGTCCGCTGACCAACGGCGATGACGTCGAACCAGACAACGGCTGGGTGCTGCGCGTCGGTCTGGAACTGCAAGAGTCCGGCCTGTACGACCAGGTGTCCGGGTCTTGGTTTGACGTCCTGACGCATCTTGGGATCGACCCGGCGAACGCCGACGACGCCCACCGCCTATCGTCCTGGCTGGCCGGCGGTCCCGACCGGCGGCTGGACGAGTTCGACCTGGACGAACTGATCTTCGTCGAGGACGCACCCGAGTGGTCGCTCGAAGCCGCCATTTCCAGCCTGGAACCGCTGGAGGTCGTTGCCCGCACGAAGGCTGCCCGACAGTTGCTGGCGATGTGCAACGAGACTCTGACCGGCGATGGGGTCGAGCCTGCCGAGCAAGCCGAAATGGTGGGGATGATGCTGACGCTTGGCGTCTGGGCAACGTGCGGGGATGAGGCGTTGGGCGCACGCATCGAACAGGTCCGCGAACGTCTGGACGCCTACGCCGGCGGGCTGTCCGATGCGGGGTCACCCGTGTTCGCGCTGTCTGCGATCTTCGCCGACATGGTCGATGCTGGCGAGCCGATCGAGAACGACCTTCTGGCCCAGTTCGAGCGGGTCCGGCGCCAAACCGGCCTGTCCGAGTTCGCCGCCAGCTAACGACGACAGGCGTCGCACCGTAAGCCCATGGCCGATTTCGTACACCTCCACAATCACACCGAGCACTCGCCTTTGGACGGCTTGCAACGGGCACGGGAGATGGTTGCTGCGGCCGCCGCGGACGGTCAGCGTGCGATCGCCGTGACCGACCACGGTTCTCTCGGCGGCACGATGGCCTTGGCCAGGGCGGCCGATGAGTTCGGGCTAAAGGCAATAGGCGGCTGCCTCCTGCGAGGTCAGGAGATCTACACGTCGGCCGGGGTGAAGGCGGTGGAAGATGTGGAGGTAGGGGACCTCGTGCTCACGCACCGCGGACGCTTCCGTCCAGTAGTGCGGACAATGACGCGCCGCTACGAAGGCGGCGGCTTCAGGATGCACCTGTCCGGGCGGTACTCCCGCACGCTGACGCTGACCGAGGAGCATCCGATCCTTATCCGCACGCGCGACGGACGACTCGATTGGACGAAGCCTGGTGAGATTGTTGCCGGCAGGCCCGGCAAACGCGAAGGCGCCTCCGCATGGAACTCCTGGGTTTGCCTGCCAAAACTGGAGCAGAAGCCGTACATCATCGACATGGCGACAGTGTTGCCCGCATCTGGCGGCTGGTCCTTTCGACCAAACGCCATGAAGTCGTATCGGCGTCACCATGCTCCCTGTGAGTGGCCGGTACCTCGCATGCTTGAGATTGACGCGGATCTGGCGTACCTCATGGGCGTGTACGCCGCTGAGGGGCACCTGGGCGTCAGGCAAGGTGAACCAAACGGGCGGATCGGGACAACGCACCACATCAGCGAACAATTCATCGTGGATCGGATTGGTCGCGTCGCAAACCGGTTCGGTGCTCAACTCATTAGCCGTCCCCGGGGTGGCTATCGTGAACGCACGATCAACGCCGAGTTCAATTGCCTCCCAATAGCACTCCTGCTCGCCGACACCGTCGGGCGCGGAGCTTCATCTAAAACGGTACCTGCTGGAATCATGACGGCACCGCTCGATGTAAAACGATCTTTCGTACGCGGGCTGCTTGACGGAGACGGTCGAACGTTGGGTATCCCAAGCAACACCAAGAACCGTGCCGACCTCCGAACTACCTCTCCACACCTCGCGTGGGGTCTGCGCGCCCTCTTGGCGGACGAGGGATTCTTCCCCCACGTCGGACGCAAGTCCCGAGCGCCATTCCAAGACATCTACCAAGTTCCGTACAACCCACTAAGGAGCTTCGCGTACGGGAAGCACGACGAGAGCTTCAGCTACCGTCCGGTGGCTCGGGTAGACGAGATCCGTATCGAAGACGATGTCTTCAACTTTGAGGTCGAAGAAGACAACTCATACGTCTCAGATTTCGTTCTCCACAATTGCGAGGGCTACTTGGCCATCGGCTCCAGGTTCGAGCAGAACACCGCCACCTCGGAGTCCGGCTTCGAGGGCTCGAAGGTCCGGCGGTACCACCACCTGACGATGCTGGCTGCGAGCCGGATCGGCTGGACGAACCTGGTGAGCGTGTCCAACGAGGCCGCGAAAACGGTGTGGTACCAGCCACGGATGGACTACGACCTGCTGACCGAGCACGGCGACGGGCTGATTCTGGGCACCGGCTGCTTGGGCGGCCCGGTGATCGCCGCGATGCTGGACAACCCCGGCGACGCACTGGCCCGCGGCGTCGCCGAGACCGAACGGCTGCTGGCGTGCGTCGGCGGCGACAAGAGCCGGTTGTTCGTGGAAGTCATGGACCACGGCATTCCCGCCCAGCGAGCCGTGATGGACAACCTGACCGCGATCGCAGCCCACTTCGGGTTGCGCATGGTCGCCACCAACGACGCCCACTTCACCCACGAGCAGCAGCAGGGCGACCACGACCGGCTGTTGGCTATCGGGGTCAACAAACCGTTCGACGACCCAGACCGTTTCCGGTTCACCGGATCCGGCTACTGGCTGCGCACCGGCGCTCAGATGCGTCAGGTGTTCCCTGATCGGATCGGCGGCCAGGACGTCGTTGCGAACTCCCTGGCCATCGCCGAGCAGGTCGAAGACACTCTGTCGGCATTCCTGCCGACCAACCGGATGCGGCTTCCGAAGTTCCCGGTGCCGGCCAAGATCCAGCAGACCAGTGAACGTCGCGGCGACCCCAGTCCGCAGGACACGCTGCTGCGGCTGTACGTGCTCGACGGCGCCAAGCAGCGCTTCGGGAAAGCCATTCCCTCCGAGGTATCTGAGCGTCTCGACTTCGAGCTCGGCGTCATTTCCGGATTCGGGTTCGCCGACTACTTTCTGATCCTTGCCGAGTTGGCGCACTGGGTGCGTTCGCAAGGCCACAACCTCGGCTCCGGTCGCGGATCGGCCGCAGGGTCGATGGTGGCGTTCTGTCTGACCATCACTGACGTCGACCCGATCGAGCACGGTTTGCTGTTCGAGCGGTTCCTCGACGTGACCCGCAAGGGTATGCCGGACATCGACCTGGACTTCCCGCAGGGACTGGTCGGCGATGTCGTCGCGCATCTACAGGACGTCTGGGGCGAGCGGCACGTTGCGCAGATCGGCACCTACGGCACCAAGAAGGCCAAGTCGTTGGTGCGCGACATGACCCGGTTGGGCGGCGACCCGAGCCTGGGGGAGCGGCTGTCGGAGGCGATCCCGAAGATCAACAAGGGCCTGGCTGTCCTTATGGACCCCACCCACGCCGACGGTGCCGCACTGCGCGACCTGGTGGCAGCGGACGCCAAGGCGGCTGCTGTCATCCAGCAGTGCCTGCCGCTGGAAGGCGTGAAGGCCAGCCCCGGTATCCACGCCTGCGGCATCGTGCTGTGTGACGAGCCCCTGGACGACCTGATCCCGATGCGCGTGGATTCCAAGACCGGCCAGTGGGTGACCACCTGGGAGGCGGGCGAACTGGAGTCGGTCGGCTTCGTGAAGTTCGACCGACTGGCACTGAAAAACCTCGACGTCATCGCCGGGTGCACGAAGATGATCCAGGCAGCAACTGGTGAGGTTGTCGACACCCGCTACGGGCACCTGCCGATGGACGCCACCAGCGACCCCCGAGCCAAAGCCGCCTGGGATCTGTTGGCCGCCGGTGACACTGCCGGCCTGTTCCAGGTGTCCAGTTCAGGTATGACGAAGCTGGTGAAGGGGATTGCGCCGCAGAGCCTTTCGGAACTCTCCGATGCTGTGGCGTTGTACCGTCCCGGCCCGATGGGTGCAGGCATGCACGAGCGGTACGTGGCGCGCAAGCGCGGTGACGAACCGGCCACCTATGACTACCTGACTTCCGACCCAGCAGAGCAGGCCGCGTTGGCGAGCGTCCTGGACGGGTCGATGGGGTTGATCGTGGTCCAGGAGCACCTGATGTCTCTGTCGCGTGTCGTGGCTGGGTTCGGCCCGGGCCGACGCAACAGATTGCGCAAGGCGTTCTCCAAGAAGGTCGAAGCTGAGATGAGGGCGCTTCGAGAGGACTTCCTGTCGGGCGGTCTAGTGGCGACTGTGGACGATCCGGACAACGACACCGAAGCTTCAATTCCGTTCTCCCGCAACACGCTTGACGCACTGTGGACGACGTTCGCCGCATCGGCTAGCTATATCTTCAACGCCAGCCACTCCACCCCTTACGCCTACATCGCCTATCAGACGGCGTTCCTGAAAGCCAACTGGCCTGCGCACTACGCGGCCGCACAGTTGGCCGTGACCGAGAAGGACTCCGACCGATTGCCGGTGCTTCACTCGATCCGTCACAGCGGTATCTCGGTACTTGGTCCCGACCTCCTGAATGGAGGGCTGGACACTGCTGCCATTGATGAACGCACCATCCGGATTGGTCTGTCGGAGATCGTGGGCGTCAAAGACAACGCCGCTGCGCTGCTGGCAGCCCGCGACTCCGACGGTCCGTTCACCTCGTTGGCTGACGTGGTCGCCAGGGCAAAGGCCGCCGACGGCCGGAAACTTCCGATCAACGTGATCGAGGCGCTCATCGACGCCGGTGCGCTCGACGGCTTGGGTCACCCACGGATGGGCATGTTGGCCGTCGTACGCGCCTTCGGTGCCGATGCAGCGGGCGAAGACGTCGATGTGCCAGTGCCCGACATCGAGTTTTCCACGACCGAGCGGGCGGAGCGGGAACGAGCTCGGCTCGGGGTCGTCATCGGGACACACCCGCTGACCGTCATGCAGACGCACGTCCGTGAATGGAACCCGACCGGCGACCAGAGTCCGTGCGTCCCCGTACAGGGCCTGCGTCCGGCAGCCAACGTCGTCACGAAGGCGGTCGTGTCCGAATGGGTCGAGCGGCCCGCGCGAAACGGCGGGATGCGTGCCAACTTCACGCTGGAGGGTTCGACAGGCGCGATCACTGGTGTGATCTGGCCGAACCGGCTGGCGGTCGCCACCGCAGCTAGTGGTGGACGGCACCCGGTGCCCGGCGACATCATCGCCATGCGCGGACGGGTCAAAGTCGTCACGATGCGCAAGGACGACAACGACGAGGTCGACGGTGAAGCCGACGACGAGATCATCGAAGACCCACAGGTGGAGATGGTCGGCGCCAACTTCTGGCTGGCCGACTTCGATGACCCCGCCCGGGATCAGTTGCCACCGTGGCAGTCGCTGCGCCGACCGATCGAACTGGCTCCACGGCCGACGATCGCAGGCAACGCGGGCACAGCCACCATGACCGCCGCAGACACAGTGTTGGAGCTTGACGCCGAAATGGTCGACTCGACCGTGACGTTGCGCCGCCGGATGCGTCTGCGCTTCGGCCGGGTCGTCACCCGTGACGAAATGACCCGGGTCAGTCGGTTGTGGACCGATATGGAGCCCGGCGAAGCGATCGACCTGTCCACCAAGGGGTTCGAGGTTGCGCACGAGGTGCGACTGATCCGCGTGTAGCCGATTGCGACGCAGCGCCGCTGCGCGCTGCGTCGCACCGTGCAGGAGTGAGCGACTTCCCTTCATTGATCGGCCTGTCCGGGTTCGCCCGCTCAGGCAAAGACACGGCCGCCGCCTGCTTGAAACCCTACGGCTACACCCAGGTCGCGTTGGCGGACCCGTTGCGAGCCATCGCATACGACCTGAACCCGTTGCTGCCGTCGGGTTTTCGGCTCTCGCAGCGCGTGGACGCTGTCGGCTGGGAAGGTATCAAGGCCGACCCTGTGGATGCGCCGGAGCTGCGGCGGATGCTGATCGCTCTCGGCATGAGTTGCCGGGAGCGTCTGTGTCCATCGGTGTGGGTGGATGCTTTACGGACGCGGTTCGCCGCGCGTGGTCCCGGGGAGCGGATTGTGGTCTCCGACGTGCGATTGGCGAACGAAGCGCAGGCAGTGCACGACCTGGGCGGCGTGGTCATCCGCGTGACGCGCCCAGGGGTGGGACCCGCGGTGCGGCACGTCACCGAGCAACCGCTACCGGAGGACATGGTGGAGGCCACGCTCGTCAATGACGGCAGCGTCACTGACCTGGCTGGCCGCCTGGTCGAGTTGCTCGATGACCGATCTCTGGTGGGTTGGCAACGCGCGGAGCACCCCGTCCAGGCTGGGGCGTCAGCGACGGTCCGTCGCACCGTAGGGGCATGAATCCGTTCACCAGCAGTCCGGTCCTCGACGTCACGACGCCGGACACGACGACCGCCACGTTCGATGCCGCCGCGACCCCGGTGCTGATGGAGGCGTTGTACGCCCTCTACAGCGACCCAGTCACTGCCGTCACCCGCGAACTGATCTGCAACGCAGTCGATTCGCACGCCTCCGCCGGGCAGGCCAGCCCAGTGCGGGTGCAGGTGCAAGACACCGAGGACGGCCCGGACGGCCGGTCCCGGTGCGTGTTCGTGGTCGCCGACACCGGCCTGGGCCTGGACCGCGAAGGTTTGATCCGCACGTTCAGTAGCTTCGGCGGCTCCGACAAGCGAGAGGCGACCGAGCAGATCGGCGGCTTCGGGCTGGGCGCGAAGTCCGCGCACGCGGTGACGTCGACGTTCACTGCGGAAGGTGTCAAAGATGGCCGGCGCAGTGTGGCGATGATGTCGTTGTCGCCGGAAGGTGTCGGCCAGGTGAGCATCCTGGTCAACGCCGCCCCGACCGGTGCGCCGAACGGGGTTACCGTGCGCGTCCCGATGGAGTTGAACACGTTGGCACTGAGCCAGGCGGTCGATTCGGTGAGTAAGTGGTTGCCGACCGGCTCGGTGGAGTTCGACGGCCAGCTCAACGTCTGCACGCTGGACTCGGGCTTTCGCCTGTCAGACTCGGTGACGCTGGTGAAAGACCAGATTCCGGCGGTGGTGATGGGCGGTGTGCGCTACCCGCTGACCAGTCGACAGAGGCACAGACTGGCTGAGTCGCTGCACAACTGCGGCGTGCCGGTGAAGTCAATGCCGACCGGGCTCGTCATCACGTTGCCGCTGGGCGCGGTCCGCCCGGCACCAGCGCGAGAAAGCATCCGGGACAACGCCGACACCGACGCGGTTCTGTTGGAAGCGACCCGCGACATCGGGACGTTGGTCAACGCCCTGGCGGACACGATGGACAACCCGGCGCCGCTGATCGACGCCGCGCCGGTGCAGGTGACCTGGCGGGGAATCAAGACCTGGGACCGGACCGACCCCGCCTTCGCCGGGACGGCCGTGGAACGATGTGCCGGCAGCGGCACCGGGTTCGCGTTGCGCAGCAGCAACCTCGATCACCAGGGCGCGATCAAGTCGAAGATCTACGACAACGTTTCCGATCAGGTCCGGGTGCATCTGACCTCCGGCGCGAACACCGTCGCCGTTGTCACCGACGGCAGCGTCGAGCAGGTGAAGTACCTGCGGACCAACGCCCGCCTGGTCTCGGCCGGCGCGGGTGTCGTGCAGCGGTACGTCGTGGTGGACCAGCCCTCCGGTCACATCGGATACCTGCCCTACGGCCCGGGCGAGGACCAGATTGCGACGTGGACGTTTGAGGAGTTCCGCGCGAAGGTGGTGCGCCCGACCCGTCAGCGGACGGTCACTTTCCAAACCTGGTTGCCTGGCGGCGGAGATGCGCAGCATCTGGACACCGCGGGCGTCAACGCGCTGTCCGGGCGGCTGTACGTCGTCGGTGAAAGCTTTGCGCGGTACAACAACGCCTGGCTGCGTGAGGCGTCCGACCATCTGGGGTGCCCGATCGTCGCCAACGGGGCCAAGAAGGCGTCACCGGGCCGGTTCGGCAAAGGCAAGAAGTCGACCCTCGACGTGCGGGTGCTCGACCTGGGCCTGGTCCGCGACAGCGTGTTCACCACGATCCCGCAGACCTCCCTGGACAAGACCGCCATCGGCGAGGCGTTCGGCCAGGTACACCGCGGCGACTACGACAAACTGCTCGACCCGGTGGTGCGTGACGCGCTGGTGGATTCCCCCGACCTGACGCAACTGTCCCGGCTGCAGCGCTGGGCACTGGAACAGCAGTCCGGAGCCACCATGCGCGGCGAGGTGCCGCAGTGCTACGCGCACCTGCCGCGGAGCTATGCCGCCCGGGGTTTGCGGTCGGCGCAGTTCGTGGAACTCGCCAACGGGCTGTGGGCGCTGGACCAGTTCCGCCAGCACGAAGCCGACCATGACAACCAGGAGGACCCCGCCTAATGCCCCGACCCGCCAAGCCGACCTGCGTCGCGCTCGACATCGAAACCGACACCAGCCCGCTGACCGCAGCCGAGCAGGCTGCCGGGCTCGGACCGCGCGGACTAGACCCTGGCCACACGCCTGTCACCGATGTCGCGTTCTGCGGCATGGACTTTCACGAAGTGTTCACCGGTGACGAAGCCAGCGTGCTGGCCGACACGATGGAGCTCATCTCGATGCTCGGCGAGCACGAGCATCTGGTGACCTGGAACGGTTCGGTGTTCGACCTTCCGTTCCTGGCGGCCAGGGCTGCGGTGCACGGCGTCGACGTCCCCTACCGCCTGGTGCTGGATCCGGCCATCGTGGCCAAGTACGACCCGTGCCCTGGGTTCGATGGCGGTTACCGCGCGCTGATCGACGGGCGCGATCGACACACTGACCTGGCCTATGTGGCGAAGCCGTTCGCGCAAGCACTCGGGGTGCCTTGGTCGTTGAAGCCGTTCGCCGAGCACTGTTTGGGGGAGCCGCTCGTCAGTGTCGATCGGAGCAAGATGCACGAGTTGACCGACGTCCAACGCCGCACGTACGTCGCCAGCGACGCCGACGGGACGTACCGGTTGGTGCCGTTCCTGTTGGGTCGCAGGAAGATTCCGGGCCTCGATGCAAGCGCCCGGCGGTGATCGCCTGGTTCCGGCGCAACCCGCTGGCTGCTGGGTTGTGGTCAGCCTGCGCAGCCTTGCTGGCGATCAGTCTGACCTGCGGTGGCGTCCTGGTGTGGCAGTTGTGGATCGGCAATGCGGTTGCGGCACAGGAGCATTCCGATGAAGTAAGGGCCCTACAGCAGCAGTGGAAGTCCGGCAGAACTGCCGCGCCGGGCAACGACCCGCGCGTCATGGCTCAGCCGGACGCCTACGGCACCCCGTTCGCGATCATGCGGGTGCCGCGGTTCGGGGCGGACTGGATCCAGCCGATCGTGCAAGGCGCGAACCTGGACGAGTTGGCCGCCGGAATCGGCCACGCGGCGGGGTCGGCGATGCCCGGCCAGGTCGGCAACTTCGCTGTCGCCGGGCATAGAACCACGCACGACAAGCCGTTTAACCTGATCGCAACGCTTCAGGCAGGCGACCTCATCACGGTTGAAACCGCCACGGACACCTACATCTACAAGGTCACCAGTCACGAGGTCGTCCAACCGACAGATGTTGCCGTATTCGACCCGGTACCAGGCAAACCCGGTGTTAAGCCAACAGTGGCGATGCTGACGATGTCTAGTTGCCACCCGGAGTTCAGCGCACGGGAACGGTACGTCGTACACGCAGTCCTGGTCGGTTCGCGCACCAAGACGGGGTGATTCGGGAACCTCGTCGCACCGTACGGGTGGACGGCGAACCCGCCGACCAAGTGCAGTGCCTCTACCAAAGGAATCCTCGAATGAGCAGCAACACCATCACCATCGCCGGCAACCTGACCAGCGACCCGGAGACCCGCTTTCTGCAGTCCGGTGTCGCCGTCACCAGCTTCACGGTGGCCAGCACGGACCGGAAGTACGACCGGGACTCGGGCGCCTGGGTTGACGGCGACACCGTCTTCCTGCGTGTGTCGGCCTGGCGCAAGCTCGGCGAGAACGTCGCCGCGTCCCTGCGCAAGGGCAACGCCGTCATCGTCACCGGCAAGTTGAAGTCGAACGTCGTCGAGAAGGACGGTGCCAAGATCACCTACTTCGAGATCGACGCCGAGACGGTGGGAGTGTCTCTGGCGAACGCCACGGCCGCGATCACCCGTAACGCCCCCGCGGGCGGCGCGTCGGGAAACGCACAGGCCCAGCAGGCTTCGGCCGCTCCCGCTGGGCAGCAGTACGCGCAGCCGCAGCCCGTTCAGCAGGCCGCGCCGGTCGCAGCGCCGCAGCCCGCGTACGCCGGCGGGCAGGACTTCTGATCGGAGGGTAGCCCGCAGTCGCCAACCGCGTCCGAGAAACACTCGGGCGCGGTTGGTTTGCGTCGCACCGTGCCTCGGTGAACGTTGACTCCCTCCTGCACCGCTGGCCGCACACGACTGGCGCGTTGTGGTGCGCCGCCGCGCTGGTGGTGTCGATCGTGCTGGCGTGCGCAGTCCGTCGAGTCCGGTCGCACCGCAGTTACCAGCGGGATCCGTTGCGAGTGTTCAGCCAGCAGGACAAAGCGACCGTCTCCGCGTGGTGCGGTGGCCGATGCGAGCACAAGTCGTTGCTGCTGCCTCGTTGCCGGGCGCGTGGGACCGCCGGCGATCACCTGGTCCCGCACTCCAAGGGCGGCCCGACCACGTTGGAGAACCTGCAGATGCTCTGCACGCGCCACAACCTGCGCAAGTCCAACAAGACACCGTCTCGGTTGTACCTGTACCGGTTGGCTGCTCGTCGGCGCGCCTACTTTCCGGACGGACAACCCAGACTCACTCGCCGCTAGCCCGCCGATCGGTGCGACGCGTCTCGGTGGTGCCCGCCAACCAACAAGGCGAGGAAAGCAGTAACTCGACCCTGGGTTTGCGGACCTGGCCCATGTAGGTCAGTGAGGCCGCAAAAAGGGGGCCGACCACCGACACGGAGGAAGTCTCGTGCGCATCACCAAAGTCCAGACCCTGGCCATCCAGGCCGAAGGTTCCACCTCGAACATGTCCGGTGCCTGGTCCGGCGTGTGGTCGAAGCTGACCAGTTCCGTGCCGAACCTCGGCACGCTGCTGACGTTGGTGGCGTTGGCGCTGGTCGCGTTCGCGATCATCAAGTACCTGATGGATCGGCGTCGCGGCGGCGGCGGCAACGCACAGCACTTGGCGTGGACGCTGGTGGCTGCCGGTGTGTTTGCCGCTCCCGGGTTGCTGTTCCCGCTGTTCCTGAAACTGGCCGATGGCGCGATCAACTGGGGTGGCTCAGTCCTGGGCGGCTGAGCCTCCGCGATGTACGTCTACGACCTGTCCGGGTTGACCCGGAGCCGCTCCGAAGACCGCCGGATGACCTGGCGGGGGTGGGATATGCCGCGCCGCACCTTCTACCTGTTGCTGGCCGTGTCGATTCCGATGCTGCCGATCACCGCGTGGGGATACACCCTGATGGGCATATGGGTGGTTGTTCCGGTGCTGGCCGCGTACGGGCTCATCTACTGGTTGGTCGAGACCCGCACGGCAGACGGTATGCGGCTACGGCGCTATCACGCGCTCATGGACTACCAGCGCTCCAACCGCGGCAGCTTCATCATGTGCGGACGTGAAATCTCGCCCGGCACCATCCGGCTGCACGTTCTGAGACAAGCCAATCGGCCGGCGTACGACGACAGCGCTGAGGCGCTCAGTGCAGCCCAGGAGCACACCACGCCGGAGACCGTATTCGGCTAACCAGCCAGAGCCAGCCCACCGCACCAACCAAAGGACCAGACTTTGCTGTCACGCAACGCGTTCCGTCGAGCCGCTCGCTGGCTGACGCTGTTCGCCGTCGTCTTCACCGTCGTGCTGAGCACGGTCGGTGTCACATCGGCAATCGCGTCGGCGCCGAGCCGCACGTTGGCTCTCGGCACCGGAACCGTTGCGGGACAGGAGGTTACCTACCTGCCGGCGTTCCGCCCGATCTCGCCGGACGAAGGAAGCGCGACCGCCCCGGTGTGCTCATCCAGCGGCAGTAGCGACGGCAGCACGAGCAGCGACCTACTGGCCGTGAACCGTTGGGCTCCAGTCACTTCCAACCTGCATTCCCGATTGGACGCGGACGCTTGGGGTGACATCAGCAACAAGGTGCAGCGCAACCAAGTCGACTCCACCATGCTCAGCGTGGGCAACGCGATGTGGCAAGCCTCGACATCGCTGGTGGAGTTGTCGAACAACTTCTGCATCGCCGACGGCATCGGCTACACCATCGACAACAAGGCTGGCGAACTGGCCAAGACGTTGTGGGGCGACGGGTCGGCCGGCGGCGTCACGATCGTCCTGCTACTGCTGATCGGTGCGATCGCGATGGCCGTGATGAGGGCACGCCAGTCGCCGGGGCAGTTCGGCAGAGCGATCATCAAGCCGGTGATGGTCCTGGCCCTGTTTGCCGTCATGATGAACGGCGCGCTGAGCACGGTTCCCGGCAAGTTCGGCACGATGAGCCCCGGCTGGATGGTCAACGCCGCCAGCAACGTCGTGTCCGGGGTTTCTGGCGCGGTCGCGGCACCGATCGCCGACAACGCCTACGCGAACAGCTTCGCGACCCAGAACGCGCGTGATTCTGCGTCTCAGAACGACGCGTCGTGCATCAACTACTTGACGGCCATGCGTTCGCAGTACGAAAAGAGTTTCGGCGGATCCAGTGCCTCGTTGAGGTCGTCAGCGGCTGTGCCTTTGGCGATGGACTCGATGTGGCAACTCAGTGGGTTGTCCAGCTACGTGCGCGCCCAATATGGGACTGACAACAACTACGGTTGGGCCAGCTTCTGCCGAGGACTTGAAGTCAACGCGGGATCCTCCCTGGTCGACGACGCAAAGACAGGTGTCTCAGTTCCGGAGCTTCTGGCGGCGCAAGGGATGAGCGCGCCCAGTACCGTGACGACGTCGTGGGCGTTCGCACCGGCCGACGGCACCACATGGGACGAGATGGCAGTCTTCTGGGCTGCCTGCCAGACCGGTGACGGTGGCAAGAGCTGGTCCGTTGCGCCGGGTTGGGAGACGGTGTCTAACAGTCACACAGACGCCAAGACCCTGGACGCCAAGCAGTGCCTGGACTTCTACAACGGCACCGGCAGCAAAGACGACATGTTCTTCAACTGGCAGGACGATGCCAGCGCTGTCCAGACTGGGACGAAGGACGTCAGTTCGGCCGCGATCAGCAGTGGCAACAACCCGCGAGACTTTCTCAACGTCCTGCACGGCACAAGTACGGGTTCGGCGTCCACCGCGGCGATGCTCTATGCCATGTTCAGCGTCATCAACCTGTTCATCTTCGGGGTGATGGCCGGGATGATCTTCGTGCTCAAAACGCTGCTACTGGCGTTCGGCTTGTTCGTGTTCTTCGTATTGCTCGTCGACATCTTGCCGATCCACCGTGAAAGTCAGACGCTGCGCTATTTCAAGACGACGCTCGGCTTCGTCGTCGTCGCTTTCGGCTACAGCTTGGCGTTGTCAGTGATGATCTTGATGACCAGCTTCATCCTGTCCATCGGCGACGCCATGGGGCTGTCTGGCTTCTTCGACGTCCTGTGGGTGTCGGCCGCCCCGATCATCGCGATCGTGGCGATGAAGATGATCTGGAAGAAGATCGCCAAAGCACCGGACCCGTTCAGTGTCCGCGGAGCCAAGGGGTACATGTCCAGCGCTGCGTCCGGCATGATCGGCGGCGCCGCGGCAGAAGGCGTGTCCGGACTGTTCCAGCGTGGCAAGGAAGCGATGCCGGGCATGGGCCGCAACGCCAACGCTGGCGGCGTCATGGGCGGCGCGGGCAGCGGCTCGACCGTGGCCGGAGGAACCACCAACCCGCAGGGTGCTTCTGCTCGTTCCGGTGGTGCCGACCCTCTGGCGCGTGAGATCGACGGCAACGCGGCCGGTGGGTCTGCGGGTGCGGGAGTCGACCCAGAGGTCGCTGAGCGTGCCGGCGCCGCAGGGTACGACCTGGACAGCAATGGTCGACCTGTCGCTGGCACCGGAGACGGAAGTTTGGACGACGAACTAGCCTCTGGCGCAGCAGCTGCGGGCGGTGCAAGCGCCAGCAGCGCATACGACCACAGCAACGTCGAACGTCGCTACGACCCGAAGGCTCAGCGCAAATCGCGTCGCGAGGGCGCCGCTCAGCGCCGCCAGTGGTACGGGGGCCGCGACGAGGTCGCCGGGGGAGCGAAGGCGAAGGTCGCCAACGAGCTCGCCGCTCGTCGTCAGCGTGCCATCCAAGCTCTACGCTCCAACCCGGTGAAGTCGACGCTGCACAGTCGCGGAGCCTGGACCGCCGTTGGTGCCGCGGGGCTCGCTGCCGGGGCCGTCACAGCGATGCCTGCGGCGTTTGCTGTGGCTGGCGCCGCGGGCCTGGTGGCTGCAGGGTCAACCCTGTCGCGCCGTGGCCGGGCACACCGTCAGTCGCGCAAGCTGCTCGACAACCGCGAGAAGAACGCGTTCTTCGACTCGATGAACCGTCAGGCGTCCGAGCGCAACAAGGAAGCAACCCGTCGCGCCGAGGAAGCCACGCAGCAGCGACAGCAGCAAGCCGCTGGTGGGCAGCAAGCCCCGGTGACGCCCCTGCCGGCAGCACCGGCCGCCGGACAGCAGGGCGCGCGCGGCGTCCAGAGCAATGCACCAGGTACCGCCGGGGACGACCCGCTGCCGGGCGAGCAGTCCAAGGACACATCAGGTACGACCACAGAGCAGGTCGTTGTCGGACCGGCCGCCCAGCGCGACGACGCGACGGCCCTTCCGGGTGACGACACCGACGCCAGCGGTACCGGTGTCGGCGATCTCACGGACCCGCCCGACAACGTCCCGGCGACGGTCGGCGCGCCTGCCGAGTACGCCGACCCGGCCTCTGACACTCCGGTGACGGCGGCCCCGCAGCAGGTCCAGAACCCACCTCTTGCTGTTCCCTCCGCGACGGCCCAGCAGAGCCAGCCGGAGCTGCCGCAAGACGCACAGCAGGCCCCGAGCCCGCAGCGTGACGTTCCTACGGCTCAGGAACCGTCGACCCGCGCCGCGTGGCGTCAGTCTCGTCCTCGGTTCGGGGCACCCCGCGAGCCGCTGACGCCGCCGAGCGGCGATGACAACCCTGTGCCGCCAACCAATGGGGCATGAGCAAGATGGGTGAGCGATGACCGTGGTTGAACAGCCGAGAGCCCCCGCCGGAGACCCCAACGGCGGTAGGTTCAGCGCTGTGATCCGTCCTGAATCTCCGATCGAGTTGTCCGGCCCCAACGCGGGGGGCACCTACCGGCACCCTCCACGCATCAAGGACGTCGACGAATACGTCCAGTTTTGGGCGTCGGTCACGATCACCGACGAGGACTGTGAGACATTCGGCGACAATTACTTGGCGCACAGGGACCAGCAGGCAGGGGCCGCCAGCGCCGCCTTTGGGCAGGCGAACCCGTGGCCGCAGAACGCACCAAAGTCGAAGAAGTACCCGGACGGTGTGACGCCGGAAATCGCCGAGGCGCGACGGATCTGGAAGCAAGGCCGCGACATGGCCGTTGCGGAGGAGCGCGAAAAGGATCAAGTCGTATACACAGTCTCGTCACGCGATCTGTGCCGGCTGCGGGGCATGTGGACGTTCCGGTGGCAGCTAGATAAGGAGGACGCTGCGCTCTTGGAGCAGCAAGCGTTCGTCCTTGGCGACGGACGACAGGGGACGTTGGCTGACTTTGCACGGATGTACGAGTTCGACCAGTACGACGTCCAATACAACGCCAAGAAGCGTGCGGCCGAGGAAGAAGCCGCGCGCCTTGCTCGGGAGACGGCGAAGGCCACCAAGGACGCCGCGTTCTGGACGAAGGATTCCGCCAGCTACCTGGGTGCTATCAACACCAACCAGGTCAGCCAGATGAACCCGTACTAAGCCACCACGGAGGCCCAAGAGGCGGCGCACCGGACTGGTCCCTGGTGCGCCGCCTCTTGTCGGCGCGGCTCTGCTTCTAGGCGGTCAGCCTGCTGACCATCGTCTGGATGACGCTCTGCACGCTCGGGCTCATGGTGTTCTGCCATGCCCCGGCGGTGAAGCCGTTGGCTTCGGCTGTGACCCCGCCGTTGAACGTCGTCCCGTCATGCGCGCTCTTGTCGGGCGCGAAAGACACGATGAAGCCACGTTGAGTAGTCCCAACCTGGCACTGCAGGAGTGTGGCCGTGCCAGGGCGCTGCGCCACAACCACACCGAAGGTCTCACCGGACGGCACGTCCTTGCCGGACAGGTCCTTGTAGACCGCAGCGGCGCTGGCGGCGTCAGTGACTCCCGTCAGCGTCCGGCAAGCGGCCTCGGCGCTGGCATCGTCGGTGATCGACTTCCACGAGACCTTTGTCGATGCACCGGCACCAGACCCCGGGTTTCCACCACTGCCGCCGGCCGAGCCTCCGCTGCACGCGGCCATCGAGAAGCTGGCAGTGACGGCCAACGCCGTTGCTGCCAACTTGGCACTCGTCTTCATGGTCAGCATCAGTCCTCCCTGGTCGTGGGCGGACCGCGCGGCCCGGCCTAGTTGGTTGGGGGCATCTGCTGGGCGGCTTCTGGCCGTTGTAGACACTCCATGCGCTGGACGGTGCGACGTGGCATCGCCGGGCTCCCACGCGAGGCCCGGTCGACTTGGTTTATGCTGTCCTGACGGTGCGACGCCGCTCGTCGCTGGGAGCGTCGGATCGAGCGATTGCATGACCATTCCTTTCGACCACCCCTGGGGGTGAGGGTGGCCGCGGCAATCCTGCCTGCCGCTCGGACCAATGGGTCTGCGGCGCGCCGAGCGCGGTCGGGTCGGCTTCCCTTCTTGGAGTGATCTACGGCGCAAAACTGGCACAGAGCCGATCTTGTGATCTCGGCTGTGGGAGCCTCTGCGCTGTGCTGATCGACGACGCTGAGCATGGGGACCTGGCAGCCCTGGCCGAACTGGCCCGCGTGCTCACGTTCCGCAACCTGCGGCTGCTTGAACTCCTGCGACAGGCCGAGGCACCGGCGCTGCCTCGCGATCTAGGTCTGACCGCTGGCGACTTGAACGCCGCGGAGAAGCTCCGCATCCTGGCCCGCGTCGGCTTGGTTCGCCCGGTTCCGACGAAGCCGCTGCGCTACGTGATCGAGCCGGGTGTCCTGCCCCGGCTTGGCAAGCTCGTGGCTCGGCTGGGTGCGAAGCAGGCCGTGGCCGTGGGGTCTGTCGCGGGCGCGTCTGGACCCACGAAATAGTTAAGAGGCTTTTACCTTGGAAATCGCCGAGCCCCACGAAACGCCCACGAAACCCCCGCATATCTGCGCCGATCGGTAGGGTTGTAGCGGTTTCCCGAACCACCACAAAGCGCGGCATAGCGCGGTAGAGCGGCGATGACTCGTTCATGGCATGGAAGAGGTCAGGGGTTCGAATCCCCTATGCTCCACCACAGGCTGGCGGCGGGTTGCCCGCTGTTATGCCAGGTAGATCTTGCGGAGGGTCTCGCGGACGGTCCAGGTGGTGTGTTCGC
>NZ_LVCF01000033.1 GCF_001594145.1 Branchiibius sp. NY16-3462-2
CACCGTCTCCTTGCCCTCGGCGATCTGCCGCCAAAATCGGCGCTGGTCACCACGCAACGGTCCAAGCCGGGACATCCACATCACCCATTTCAAATCAGGGTGTTGCGCTGACCCTTTGAAGCTGCCGCAGGTCCTAGCCTGCTGACCACCGATACTCGACCTCCGGTCGACCTGGTCCGCTGTAGCGCTGGCCACGGGCGGCCTGCCGGATGCTGACCAGGTGCTCGGCGTACCGACGGGCGGTGACCCGACTGACGCCGAGTTGGTCGGCGAGTTCCCCTGCGGACCAGGATTGATCGCCGGCGCTCAACGTCCGGATCACCCGGCCAAGAAGTTCTGCCGACATGCCCTTGGGCAACGGCACGTCGCCGTGCGCGCGTACGCCGGCCAATAGGTCGTCGACGTCGGACTGGGTCGCCAGGTCAGCTCCGCCGGCAAGGCTCTGGCGGTATTGCCGGTAGGCAATGAGACGGTCGCGCAAGGTAGCGAACACGAAGGGTTTCAGCACGTGCTGCACGACGCCGAGCGAGACCGCGCTACGTACGACCTCCAGATCGCGGGCTGCGCTGATCGCGATGACGTCGGCGGGATGCCCGGCTGCGCGCATCGAACGGACCACATCGAGACCGTGCCGGTCGGGCAGGTTCATATCCAGCAGCACGACGTCGATCTGCTGCTCCTGGAGGGCACGAAGCGCCTCACGGCTGGTCCCGGCGACCGCGACGCACCGGAAGCCGTCGACGCGGTCGACGTAGGCCGAATGTGCCCGCGCCGCAATGACTTCGTCCTCCACGACGAGCACCGACAGGGTCATGGCGCCGTCACTTCCGCCGGCGTCGTCACAGGCCGGACCGCGCCGGGGAGAGTGACGGTGAACCGGGCTCCGGGCGGTCCGTCCACCTCCAGCGTGCCACCCAGGCGCGTCACGGTCTGCGAGACCAGGGCGAGACCGATGCCGCGCCTGCCCGCGCTGCCCTCATCCTTGGTCGACCAGCCGCGTTCGAAGACTCGCTGTTCGGCGCCCTCCGGCAGGCCAGGACCGTTGTCCCACACCTCAAGGACCACCGCGTCACCGTCCACCTCGGCATCGAAACCGACGATCCGCTCGCCCGTGTGTTCGGCTGAGCCCACCGCGTCGAGCGCGTTGTCGATCAGATTCCCGACGATCGTGACCAGGTCCCGCGCCGACGCGATGTCTCTGGGCACGAAGACATTCTCACCTACCTGCAGGGTGATCCCGCGTTCGTTGGCCTCGGCCGCCTTGCCCAGCAGCAGAGCGCTGAGTGCGGGTTCGTGCACCCCTGCCACCACCGAGTCGGTCAGTCGCTGGGATACCTGCAGCTCCTCGGTCGCGAACGTCAGGGCCTGATCGGTCTCTCCCAGCTCGATCAGGCTGACGATGGTGTGCAACCGGTTGGCCGACTCGTGGGCTTGCGATCGCAGTGCCTCGGTCAGTCCGCGGGCCGAATCCAGTTCTCCCGTCAGGGATTCCAGATCGGTGCGGTCCCGCAGTGTGGCCACATAACCCAGGGTGCGCCCGTTCCACCGGGCGGGTGCGCTGGACAGGACCACGACCCTGGCCGCCGTCACGAAGAGCTCATCCTCGCGAGTCCCTTCGCCGCTCAGCGCTTCGGCGAGGGGCGCGGGTAGTCCCAGTCGCCGTACGTCCCGATCTCGCGCAGCGGCAGGCAGGTCAAGCAGCTGCGCCGCCTGGTCGTTGTAGATCCGGACGCGGTGATCCAGGTCGGTGATCAGCAGTCCCTCGCTGATCGCGTGCAGGACCGCGTCGTAGTACTCGTACATCTCGCGCAACTGCCGCTCACCCAGACCGTGGGTCTGGCGCCGCAGCCGACGGGTCAGCCAGCCCACCACCAACCCGCACACCAACGTCATCCCCAGCCCGGCCAGCAGGATCGCCGGCAGCTGCTCACGCACCCGCTCCCCCGCCGCCGCCCGGCCGATGCCGACTGCGACCAGCGCCCGCACCTGGCCGTCGACCTTGACCGGTACGACGGCGCGCACCGACGGCCCGAGGGTGCCGCTGTAGTCCTCCAGCACCACACCGCCCTGCGCCGCAGCCTCGATGTGACCAAGGAACGGTTTGCCGATGCGGGTGGGGTCGGGGTGGGTGTAACGGATTCCGGTGGGGCTCATGATCACCACGAAGTCGGTGTCGCTGCTGCGCCGCACGTCCTCGGCGTAGGGCTGCAGGGTGGCGCGGGGGTCATCCCCGACGACGGCCTGCTGCACCGCGGGTGTCGCCGCGATGGTCCGCGCCACCGCCAGTGCCCGCGCGGACGCTTCGTGCTCGGCGTCCCGTGACGCGAGGAGGTAGGCCCCTGCAAGCCCAGCGGCCAGCACGAGCGCAGCGAAAAGCGCTGTGACCGTGAAGACCTGCGCGGCCACACTCCACTCGCGCGGGCGGCGCCACACTCCCGGCGTGCCGCTCATCAGCGACCCGCGAACTCAATGTTCACAAACGTGACCCTAGTCACTGCGTGGCCCAACCTGGCATACACACCGGCCATGAGGCCCAGATCACAGGAGGCACCGTGAGCAGCACCGCCGACACCGAGGTCGCGCCGCCTACGCGCAAGCGCGACAAGACTCACTATCTCTACATCGCGGTCATCGTCGCGATGATCGCCGGCATCGTCGTCGGTGCCGTCTTCCCCGACTTCGGCAAGGAACTGAAGCCGCTGGGCACGGGGTTCGTGAACCTCATCAAGATGATGATCGTCCCGATCATCTTCTGCACCATTGTGATCGGCGTCGGCTCGGTCCGGAAGGCCGCGCAGGTCGGCAAGGTGGGTGGTCTGGCCCTTGGCTACTTCCTGACCATGTCGACGGTCGCCCTGGCCATCGGACTCATCGTCGGCAACATCATCCATCCCGGGGCCACGCTGCACCTGGACGCCGCGACGGCCAAGGCCGGCCAATCACAGGCGAGCGGTGGTGCGGAAAGCACCGTGGACTTCCTGCTCGGTCTGATCCCGGACACCATGGTGTCCGCCCTCACTGCGGGGTCGGTGCTGCAGGCGCTGTTCATCGCGCTCCTGGTCGGATTCGCCCTTCAGGGAATGGGCACATCCGGGGAGCGGATCCTGGGCGGTATCAAGCTCATGGAGAAACTGGTCTTCAAGGTGATGGCCATGATCATGTGGCTGGCCCCGATCGGTGCCTTCGGCGCGATGGCGGCCGTGGTCGGCGCCACCGGACTGGGCGCCCTGAAGAGCATGGCCATCCTGATGGTCGCGTTCTACCTGACCTGCTTCATCTTCGTCTTCGGTGTGTTGGGCACGCTGCTGAAGGTGGTCACTGGGTTCAACGTCTTCAAGTTGTTGAAGTACCTGGCCCGGGAGTTCCTGCTGATCTTGTCGACGTCCTCCTCGGAATCCGCCCTCCCCCGGCTGATCGCCAAGATGGAGCACCTCGGTGTCGACCGCTCGACGGTCGGAATCACTGTGCCAGTGGGCTATTCGTTCAACCTGGACGGCACCGCGATCTACCTGACCATGTCCAGCCTGTTCATCGCCGAGGCTCTGAACCAGCCGTTCACCATCGGTCAGCAGGTCTCGCTGCTGGTCTTCATGATGATCGCCAGCAAGGGCGCCGCCGGCGTGACCGGTGCGGGTCTGGCGACCCTCGCCGGTGGCCTGCAGGCGCACCGTCCCGACCTGGTCGACGGCGTCGGGTTCATCGTCGGCATCGACCGGATGATGAGTGAGGCCCGCGCGCTGACCAACTTCGCGGGCAACGCGATCGCGACGGTGCTGATCGGCACCTGGACCAACACCATCGACAAGCCCCGGGTGGCGGCGGTGCTCGATGGCCACATTCCGTTCGATGAATCCCAGATGATCGACGACGATGCCGACTCCGCGCCCGCGACGGCCCTGCCGGAGCGAACCAGTCCGGAACTGGTCGGCGCGCGTTAGGTTCGCGTCCACGCAACGAGGTGCCGGTGACCGTTCGCGGCCACCGGCACCTCGTTGCGGGGAGTTCAGTGGAAACTGATGACCTGCTCACCCCAGGCAGATCGGATGTCGGCGTCCAGATCGTCGACCAGGGTGTCCCCGGCGTCGATCACTAGAGTTGCCCGCCGGTCATGGTCGTAGCTGGTCCAGTCCGGTCCGCCAGCACAGTTGGGCTCCTCCCCTTTTACGAAGGCCGTCCAGCGTTCCTGCATCCGGCGCGAGAGCCCCTCGCCCTTGCGTCGACCACCGAACAAGAACGTCGGGTCCTTCGGTCCGCTGCTGAGATTGCCCCATAGATAAGGCAATTCAGTGGCGTGAGTGGCGCCGAGCTTGATCAGGCGGAAGAACGGGGTGGCGTAGTCGAAGCGGTAGAGGTAGGTCGGCGCGATCGCGCTGTGGCCGTCGGCAGCCCACACCGTCGGCATCCGGAAGCCGAGGTCGCGCGCGATACCCATGCCGAGCACCTTGTAGCGAACGTTCTCGTACGCGCCCAGGACCTGCTCCTTGCTCGGCAACTCCATCCCCGGATTGTCCTGGTGCATGTCCGCGTACATCGTGTCCAGGCCAGCCTGGCTGATGGGAACCAGCGGCGACTTCATGAACTTGAACAGGGCCGCCTCGTCCTTGTTCGTCCCGATCAGGAGAGGTACGACGAGGCCGCGCCCTTCGCGCAGAACGACGTCGGGCGACTCCGGCAGCAGGTCACCGTCAATGACCGGGGTGAACGGGAGCACGCCCGGATCGGACGCGGGTACCGCCGTGTAGATCTCCATGGCCGCACTGACGATCTGCTCTGCGGGGACCGCACGAAGCGTCGCCGAGTCCACCTGCGCCACACCGAGTTGCTTGACGAACAAGTCTGCGACCGAATGCGATCGGTCTGGTCCGTAGACGCTCGACGCGGGCGCCGACTGCGCGATAGCGCGCTGGAACAGCCCTTGCGCCGACGGCGTTGCGAGCAGCGTCGTGACCAGTCCGCCGCCAGCGGACTCACCGGCCACCGTGACACGACCGGTGTCGCCACCGAAGGCGGCGATGTTGTCCTGCACCCAACGCAGTGCCAGCAGGACATCACGCAGGGCGAGGTTGTTGTCCGCGTCGGGCAGGACGCCGGTCAGGTCGACAAAGCCGAAACCGCCCAGACGGTAGTTGATCGTGACCACGATGATCCCGCCGGTCTTCACCAGGGAGGTCGCGTCGTACAACGGTTGGCTGGAGGCGCCGAAGGTGTAGGCGCCGCCGTGGACCCACACCATCACCGGCAGCGGTTCGCAGCGCTCCTTCGGTGCCCAGACGTTCAGCGACAGGCAGTCTTCATCGAAGACGGCGCCCACTGGCATCGGGACCGCAGCAGCCTTCTTCTGGGGGCACACCGGCCCGAATTCCGTTGCGTACACGTCTTTTTCGACGCGTGGCGCAGCAACGGGTGCACGCCAGCGCCGGTCACCGGCGGGTGCCAGTGCATAGCGAATGCCGCGCCACGATGTCACGCCGTCGTCGGTGCGGCCGGTGAAGTTGCCGGCCGGAGCCTGCGCGGTCAGGGAGGTCTGGGTCATGGTGGTGCCTTTCAGGGATCAGTGGGTGAGGAAGGTCAGTGGGTGAGGGCCTGGACGGTGTGGGCGAGCTCGGTAGCCGCCAGCAGCCCGAAGAGGGCCGCCATGATGAAGGCGCTGTGCGCGATCAGGTCGGTCTTGAGGTTCTCCATCCACTCCCGGACCTTCGGGGAGCTGCTGCCGGCCATGAGGATCAGGACGATCATGGCCAGCGATCCCGCCGCGGCGAACAGCGTCGACATGAGCAGGATGAACAACGGATTGTGATTGTCGGAGGCGATGATCGTTCCGCCCTTGATCAGTGCCGGGAAGTTCTTGCTCTGGGTCAGGCCCATCACCACTCCGAGACCGGCGGCGCCTCCGATGGAGATGACCTCGGTCTTCGCCAGCCAACCCGGCGTCCTGGCCGGCGACCCGGGCGGCTTGGGCCGTTGCCGCCAGTTCACGATCGCCAGGGCCAGGAAGGCCAGGCCGATCACCGCACTGGCGATCACGCTCGCCGTGCTGTCCTTCGCGCCGGTCGCCTTGACCGCGGCGTGGGTTCCGAAAGCAGTAATACCGGTGACCGCGAGGCCACACAGGGTGTAGGCCGCCGTGAAACTCACGGCCGCGGACCGGCCGCGTTCGCTCAGCGCCATCGCCACCACGGCGATGATCGGCAACGGCGAGAGGATCATGCCGGCGGCCAGCGGGATGAGTTGGGTGAGAGAAGGTGAGGACACGCCGTGAACGTACGACGAGGCGGTGCGCGGCCCCGGCGGAATGTTCGGCCTATACGACAACCGGAGCGTGCTTGTCCTGCAGCGGGATCATCGCTTCGAGTACGACGCCCTCGGGCTCCTCGTGTAACCACGCCCCCGCGCGGGCCGCGGCGGAGTCCTGCCGGAGAGCGGCTGCTCCGGAGCGGGCACCAACACTGATCACCTGCACCAGCAGCGACGACCCGGCACCGGTATCCACCCGCCGGGCGTTGACACTGATCGGAGCCGCGGGGGCGTGCTTCACCGCGTTGAGCAGGCCCTCCGCAACCACCTCGTACGCGTCGGCTGCAGCCCGGGGATGACGTTCGATGGCGGTTCTCGCCGCGGCGCCGAAACCACCGTCATCGATCGGCACGACACGGCCCCAGGTGCGCAGGAGCGAGGTGAACGCGGACCACCCCGGGCCCGCTTGCGGGGTGTCGAACACTGCGGCGACCTCGTCGATGACCGTCCGGGCCTCCTCGAGGCGGGCGGTGTCCGTCGGATCGTGGGCCAGCAGGACGCAAGCGGCCTGCAGATCACGGTGCAGCAGCCCGCTCGCGGTGAGCAGCGCCGTACGTGCATCGGCGGTACTCAGTCGTGCGCTCCGGCTGGCTTGCGCCACAGCGGTATTCAGTCGGCGCTCGGCGACCCGGCGCGAATTCATCAACCCGTAACAGAGGCTCGCCGCCAGCGCGAAGGTCGGGTAGGCGATCACCGGGAACAGGACCGTAACGCCACCTCGGTGACCCATGAGCACGGAGTTCAGAGTGAGTGCCGCGCCCACCACAACAGCCAGCGCGAGGAACAGAGCGGGGCGACGCCGGGGAAGGTAGCGATGCGGCAGGCGGCGTGGCAGCAGATCCGCCAACCACCCGCAGACCGCCAGCACCACCAGCGAGCTGAGAACCTCACGCGCGGACAGCTGCGCAATCCCGTAGGGCAGGAAGACCAGGAGATAGATCACGCTCACCAGGCCCACGGGCGGCAACCGGAGCCTGGGCCGGCGCTGGTCGACGAGTCCGCCCGGTACGGTGGCGGCCGCTGGTGGCAGCGGGTTGTGGGCCTCATCAGCCAGCGCGTGACTGCTCGACCGGACCTTCTCGGACGCGGCCGCCGCGAGAGTGGGGTCTACCCGCCCGTGTGCGGCCCACGTCGCGAACTCATCACCCAACTCTTGTGCACACCTGCTGACCGACTCCCGGGCGGCACGGTCGAACTCGGCCGCCCGTTGGCCAGTGGTCTGCAACTGTGAGAGCGCCTGCCGCAGAAGACGATTCACCTGACGTCGGTTTCGTTCAGCGTCGGCGGCGACAGCGATCACCGAGATCACCACGGTCCACACGATCACGTTGGTGATCACCCGAACACCGCGTTGGTCCGCCTCCGGCGGGTAGGCCCCCCAGGCAGTCATCAGCCAGTCCTGCACGAACGGCCGGGCGACGCTGGCGATCCCGATGGCGGACAGCACGCACACCGCGCGTAGTCGCCGCGACGACAGGGTCCGCTCGAGCAGGGCCGCCAGCACCAGGATGGCAGCGAACACCGCCCACGCCGCCACCGAGGCACCGGCGGCCGGCAGCGGGTCCTCCTTCGCGGGTAGCGTCACCAAGGGACCCATCGCGGTCACCGCCAGGGCACCTGTGACGGGGAATACCGGCCAGGTGATGAAGTGCCCGGAGCCGACCACCCGGCGCCACGAATGCGCGAGGTTGATCATCGTCCGGGTCCGAAGGCGGCGATGTATCTGGCCGCTGCCACCACCCGCGGATTGATCGTTGGGTCCCCGGTGAGCTCCATGCGTTGGAAGATGCGGCTGATTGATCGTTCGACTGCCCGCACCGTCGATTGGGTGCTGTCGGCTATCTGCTCGTTGGACGCACCCCGGGCCAGCAGGGCAAGGATCTCCAATTGGTGGCGGGTGAGTCTGCCCAGACCGTCCCGGTCCTGGGCGGCAGCGGACGACTGGGCACCCGGAGTTGCCGACATCGCTGCCTCCAGAGCAGCCACCAGATCCTCCGGGGAGGTGATCTCGTCCTTACCGATGAACACCGCACCGGGCACGCCCATTGCCGTCGCGCCGGCAGCCGCCCGGGGGAAGCTGGAGACAAAGACGATGCCGAGGTGCGGCGCCAGGCCGTGCAGCATCATCGCGAGTTCGGCGCCGTCGGGCCGACTGCCGAGATCGATGTCGGTCAGCAACGCATCGGGATCGAATTCGGCGAACTCTTTCAGAGCTTCCTCAGCATCGGCGGCGCCCTTCACCTCCCAGTTGTGCCGTTGCAACGTGTCGCACATCAGGGCGCGCAGCGCGGATTGGTCCTCAACGACCAGCACCCTTCGCACCCACTTGGTGTCCACAGGGTCAATGCTAGGCAAGCCGACCGGTGAGTTCGTGGTCGTCGCTGTCGTAGCGACCGACCACTTTTACTCCAGGCCCTTGTGCGCATGGATAGCTTGGCGTCATGGACCGCATTCTGACCGCTGCCGCGGTGATCACCATGGAGCCCACGCATCCGCGCGCTGAGGCTGTCGCCGTGTCCGATGAGCGCATCGTCGCCGTCGGCACACTCGCCGAATGCCAGGCCGCCCTGCCGCAGGCCGCGGTCGTCGACACCGGCGCGGCCGCCCTGATGCCCGGATTCATCGACGCCCACTCCCACCCGGTGGTGACCGGTCCAGGGGTGATGCCGCCCAGCTACTGGATCGCGCCGTGGTTCGCGCCGACCTGGGACGACGTGCTGAAGATGTTCCAGAAGGCGATCGACGAGACGCCGGCGGGCAGTCCGCTGGCGTTCTCCGGCTTCGATGCCTTGTTGCACGGCCACGACGCCCCGGACGCCGCGTCACTCGATGCGATCTTCGGGGACCGCCTGGTCTTCGTGCTGGACAACTCGGGGCACGCTGGCTACGTCACCACCGCCGTGCTGAAGAAGCTCGACTATGTCGACCACCCACCCGCCGATCCGGTCGGTGGGTCCTTCGAACACAACGCGGACGGCAGCCTGAACGGCCGGGCCCACGAGGTGCCGGCAATCATGACCTTCGCCCAGCCCGTCGCGGAAGTTTTGTTGTCGCAGGGAAACCCCCTGCAGGGTGCCGTCGAGTACTACCTCTACCTATCTGCCGCCGGCATCACCTCCACCACCGAACACACCTACCGCACGTCGGTGAAGGCTGCCTACGAAGCCCTGGCGAAGATGCCCTCCTGCCCGCTTCGGATCTCGCTCTACCACATGTCGACGGAGTCCGACGCGAACGAACCGTTCACCTCCGACGTGCCCGAAAACATGCTCCGCAAGATCGGCGTGAAGCTGTGGGCGGACGGCTCACCGTGGGTGGGCAACATCGCGATGAGCGCGCCGTACCTGGACACGCCGACGACCCACGCTGCCGGAATCAAGGCGGGCCTGCACGGCGAGGAAGAGATGAATTACTCACGCGCACAACTGGACTCATTGCTCGACCAGTTCGCGCCGAACGGTTGGCAGATGTCTGTCCACGCCAATGGTGACGTGGCCATCGACATCGTGCTGGATGCGTTCAGTCGTGCGCTCCAGGCGCACGGCTTGCACGACACCGATCACCGCTGGCGGGTAGAGCACATCGGGGGTGCTCGCGCGGACCACTTCCCCCGGATGGCCCAGACCGGGATCGTCCCCTCGCTCGGCCCGTTCCAGTTCTCCTACTGGGGGGATCTGCTCGACGGCAAGATGTTCGATCCCGAGGTGGGTTCGCAGTGGCAGCGCGCCCGGGATGCGTTCGACGCCGGGCTCAAAGTGTCCTTCCACAACGACGGGAGTGTCAGCCCGCCCTGGCCGTTGCGCAGCGCGCAATCCATGGTGACCCGCCGGACGGTCAGCGGGCAGCTGCATGGCGCCAACCAGGCGATCAGTGTTGATGAGGCGATGCGGGCGATCACGGTCAACGCGGCGTACTCGTTGCATCACGAGGACCAGGTCGGTTCGATCGAGGTGGGCAAACTCGCCGACTTCGTTCTCCTGGGTGCCGATCCGTACGCGGTGCCGATCGACGAGATCGAGAAGATCAAGATCCTTGGAACGTGGGTCGGCGGCTCACCGATCGACCTGGACGAATTCGCTTCTGCCGGCGATGGTCTGCCCCAGAGCAACGTCGACCACATGATCGCGCTGGGTGTGCCGCTGCACCGGCAGCAGGGATGACTGCGGCTCGATCCCTTGTGCCCCGGCTGGTGTCAGGAGCAGCCTGAAGACCAGCGATTCATAGTCGGCGGCCGCGGAGCAGTCATGAGTTTTGAAGTGAGCAGGGACGCCTACGGGCGGTTCATGGGCCGATTCTCCGAGCCGCTGGCCATTCAATTCACCGACTGGGTGGCCCCGCAGCCGGGTCAGCGCGCGCTCGACGTTGGGTGTGGTCCGGGTGCGCTGACCGCGGTGCTGGCTGACCGGCTCGGATCCGACGCGGTGGTGGCTGTCGACCCGTCCGAGACCTTCGTCCGGGCGGTCCGTGGGCGGCTGCCCGGGGTCGACGCACGGGTCACGACGGCCGACCGCCTGCCCTTCGATGAGGACACCTTCGACCTTGCGCTGGCCCAACTGGTCGTGCACTTCATGCCCGATCCCGTGGCGGGGCTGCGTGAGATGGCCCGGGTGACCCGGGCCGGTGGCATCGTCGCCGCCAACGTCTGGGACCTCGCTACCGGGCGGGCACCGATCAGCCTCTTCTGGCGTGCCGTCCGGGAGCTCGATCCCACGCACCCCGGGGAGAGCGGGCTGCCTGGTGTCGGCGCGGGCAGCCTGACGGAGCTGTTCGAGCAGGCGGGTTTGGACGACGTGGCCGCCATCGAACAGACGGTGCAGTCCGAATTCGGCTCGTTCGATGAATGGTGGGAGAGCTACACCCTGGGCATCGGCCCGCCCGGGGTATTTCTTGCCTCTTTGGACCAGGCGCACCGCGATGCCGTGCGGGACAGGTGCCGAGCAATCCTGCCGCCCGCGCCATTCACTGTCCCGGGCACCGCCTGGAGCGTACGCGGTCGCGTCCGCCCCTGACCTCGGATACCGAAACTGGCACTGCGCCAGGGATGTTCGGGCAACACGACACCCAGCTGGGACGTCCGCAACCGTTCCGCAGACTGCTGTTCACAGCCGACTCATTGTCCAGCCCTGGACAATACACACCTCGTCGCTGTCGAACACGGAAGGCGTTTGCATGTCCTACTCCCACCGTCCCAAAGCATCACGGATCGGCCCGGCGCGCATGCGGAAGGCCGCCATCGCTGCTACCGCAATGACCTTCGCTACGGCCGGACTGACCCTGAGTCAGCTGCCGGAAGCGACGGCAACGCCGAGCCCGTCGCCGGCACCGACCACGACCGTGCTGCTCCCCGACGAGGATCCCTTCTACACGCCCGACGTCGCGTTGGCACCGCTCAAGCCGGGTACGCCGATCAAGACCCGCAACGTGCGGGTGGTCGTCAGCGCGAAGTACAAGATCAACGGCGTCGCGACGCAGATCCTTTACCGCACGACCAACCAGGCCAATCAGCCGGCTGCGGCAGTCACGACGATCCTCGAGCCCCTGGTCAAGGGGCCGCGCAAGCTGATCTCCTACCACGCGCCGTACGACACCCTGGGCTCCCAGTGCGATCCCTCCTACACCCTGCAGGGCGGCGCCAACGGCGATCAGCCGCAGACGCTGGACCTGGTCGCGGCGGGACCCCTTGTCGCACAGGGCTACACCGTGGCGATCCCCGACTACGAGGGACTGCAGGAGCACTGGACCATCGGAAAGGAATCGGCGTACGCCGCGCTGGACAGTGTGCGCGCGAGCGAGCAGGTCCTGAACATGCCGAAGTCGACTCCCGTTGGCCTGATGGGGTATTCGGGCGGTTCGGTGCCGACCGGCTTCGCGGCCGACCTGGCGCCGACCTACGCACCGGAACTACGGATCGTGGGCGCGGCCGCCGGAGGTGTCCTGGTGGATCCGGCGCACAACCTGGGATACATCAACGGCTCCACATTGTGGTCCAGCGTGATTCCGGCGCTGATGTACTCCTACAACGAGACCTATAACCTCAACATCGGCCAGTACTTATCGCCGCAGGGAGTCACTGACGTGGGCCAGGTCGCCGGTCAGTGCCTCACCGAGTTCCTCGGGACCCCCGCCAATCTCGAAGACAGCCAGCTGCTCCAACCGCAATGGCCGTCGCTGCTGAGCATCCCGGCTCTTATCGACCCGCTCAACGAGAACATCATGGGCGCCAGCGGCGTCCCCCGCACCCCCGTGTTCCTCGGGGTCGGAAACACCGACCCGGAGTCTGGTAACCCGCCGCGGGCCGGTGACGGAATCATGCTGGTCGACGACGTGGCGGGCCTGGCCACCCAGTACTGCAAGGAACACGTCCAGACCCAGTTCAAGATCTACCCCAAGCTCAACCACTTCCAGGCGTTCGTTCCGTGGACCGTGGACGCGAATGCGTTCATCAACGCACGGTTCGCCGGCAGGTCCGCGGTCTACTGCAAGGGCATTCCGCAGGGCGTCCCGTTGACGCCGCTGCCTGCGATCAAGTAGCCCTCTGAACACTTCAGCGCCGCCGGCCCATGGGGTCGGCGGCGCTGAATTGCGTTATAGATCAACCGTGTCGGCGGGCGTCCCACTCGTGGGCGGTGGCCTCTTCGGCCTTGATCGCCTTGATGATCTCCGGTGAGCCCATCTTCTCGATCTTGCCGCCGATGACCGGGATCTTGGCCTTGAGATCGGCGTCGATGCCGACGGTGCTGCCGCTGCCGTTGGGCTTGATGTAGGTGAAGCCTTTCATCGAGATCGGCTGGCCCTTCATGTGCACGGTGAGGTCACCGCGGCGGCTGCCGTCGGCCTGCTTGGGACCCCAGGCGATGGTCTCCAGGACGTCGACCTTGTCGCCGACGACCTTCTTGACCAGTTCCGGGACGTCGCCCGAGGGCATCAGCCGCTGCACTGTGCTGGTGTGCGCCTGGCCGTTCTCCGCCACCTTGCTGGAGTAGGTGATCGCCCCGGCCGCCTTGCATTTGTCGTCCTGGTAGTCCGGGTTGATCGCGTCTTCGTAGACCTCGTCAGGGGTCGAGGTCAGGTCCCAACTCAGTTCAATCTTCATGCCGACAACTTACTGCAAAGTAACCCCGAATGTGACCCGTACCACTATGGCAATCCGGGCCACAAACCGAGCGGCCGGTACGCCGAGTGGTCACCACTCGGCGTACCGGCCGCCTGATCAGGCTCAGACCTCGTCGTCGAGCGCCTTGGCCACGCGGTGGTGGGCATCCCAGATCTCCTGCGGCAGTCCCCGGAACTGCTTCAGGTGCGCCTCACGCAACTCGATCTCCTGCTTCCAACGGTCGACGTCGATCGCGAGCAACTGGTCGATCGTTTCGTCGTCGATGTCGAGGCCGTCCAGGTTCAACTCCTCCTTGGTCGGGACGACACCCACCGGGGTCTGGGTGCCGGTCGCCCGGCCCTCGCGGTAGTCCATCATCCACAGCAGGGCGCGCAGGTTCTCGCTGTAGCCCGGCCACAGGTAACCACCGTCGGCGTCCCGCTGGAACCAGTTGACGTGCGCGAAGAGCGGCTTGTCGGTGAGCTGGTCCAGGATGTTCAGGAAGTGCTGCGCGTAGCGGCCCTCCGGCAGCGCCAGGAACGGACGCATCGACATCGGGTCGTAACGCAACTGTCCCGCAACGCCTTCCGCCGCAGCGGTGGCTTCGGCGCCCAGCGTCAGGCCGTCGTACACACCCTCGGCCGGGTCCGTGATCGCCCGGATCAGCGGCTCACGGTCACGGGTGCGACCGCCGTAGATGATGCCGTCGATCGGCACGCCTGCAGGGTCGTTGTAGTCCGGCGACTCGTTCGGGACGTTGGACATCGTCGAGGTGAAGCGGCAGTTCGGGTGCGCCCACACGAACTCCTTGTTGCGCTGCTCGGCTTCGGGGCGCTCGGAGATCAGACCGCCCTTCCAGTCCCGCCAACCGGTCACATCGGTCGGGTAGTCGGGGGTCTTGCCCTCCCACCAGGTCTCGTGGGTGTTCACGTTGTAGGCGGTGTTGGTGAAGATCGCACCGGTCTTGGGCTGCACGGCGGCCAACGCGTTCGGGTTGGTCTTCTCGTTGGTGTCGATCGCGACACCGAAGACACCGAACTCCGGGTTCATCCCGTAGAGCTTGCCGTCGTCGCCGACCCACATCCACGCGATGTCGTCGCCGAAGAACTCGACGTAGTAACGGTCGCCCAGGGCGTCCGGCGGAACCATCATCGCCAGGTTGGTCTTGCCCGAGGCGCTCGGGAAGCCACCGGCGATGTGGTACTTCTTGCCGGTCTGCTTGTCGTGGATCGCGATCAGCATGTACTGCTCGCCCAGGAACTTGCCCGACGCGCCACCGTCCCAGTTGGCCTGACGCAGACCGTGCGCGATCTTGCCCAGCAGCGCGTTGCCGCCGTAGGACGAACCGAAGTGCAGAATGGTCCGCTCGTCGGCGACCGTGACGAAGTAGCGCTTGTCCTCGGGGGTGCCCTGGCCCAGGTTCTCCAGGTCACCGGTCACGTGCACCGCGCGCACGAAGCTGTCCGGGTCGGCCAGCGCGTTGAAGGTCTCGACACCGACGCGGGCCATCCGGATCATCTGCAGGACGACGCTGCGGTTGTCGGTCAGTTCGATACCGGCGGCGAATTCCTCCAGCGGGGAGCCGGGGGCCGACATCAGGTACGGGATGACGTACATCGTCTTGCCCTCGGAGGCACCGGTCATGTTGCCGATGACGATGGGCTTGATCTCGTCGCTGTGCCGCCAGTTGTTGTAGACACCCTTGTCCTCGGGGTCACTGGTGGCAACGATCGTGCGCTCCTCCGAGCGCGCCGTGTCCTTCCAGTAGCTCTGGGAGTAGTAGAGACCCTCGCCGGCCGGCTCGAGCTCGCCGGCGTCCAGCGCCTCCTGCAGCAACCGCGCGTCGTCGCTGGCGCTGACGACCTCGATCCGCGCGGGGCGGGTCACATCCGCCCATTCCTGCACGTACTCGATGACGGCAGGATTGGTCAGGCCCGCTGCGTTCAACACCTGTGCGACGTCAACCATCGTTTCGGGTCACCTTCTGTTGTTGTTACTGGGTGGTAGTCCCTCCAATCTACCGGCCCAGGGGGTGAAACCATCACGATCCGAACGCCTTCCAAGGCGATAGTTGTGCGTTTGTGTTGGATTTACCGATGGGTACGCCGTGTGCCGGCCAAGCAACCCACACGAACCACCCTGGCCCCGCAGGTTCGCCCATTGCGGGGGCGTGTGGGCTGAATCACATTGCGCCTCAAGCGGCCAGGGCCAGCGAGCCGCCCGCCTCGGCCACGATCTGCTTGGCGACGGTGAGCGCCGTCGTGATCGGGATCGCGAAGCCGACGGACCGGCCGGTGGCGCTGGCCGCGGTGTCCATCCCGACGACCTCGCCCTCATCGTCGAGCAGCGGCCCCCCGGAGTCCCCGGACTGGATATCGGCATCGGTCTCGATGAGTCCGGACAGCGACTCTGAGGGTGTGCCCCGCTCCGCCTGGGTGGTCACCTGCTGGTCCAGTGCGGTGACGGTGCCGGACGCAGCCACCAGGGAGCCCGTGCCGCCGGCGTTGCCGACTCCGGTCACCGTGTCGCCCGTCGTCAGGTCGTGATCGTCATCGAGGGTGACCGTGGTCAACCCCGACGCGCCGGCGAGTTTGAGTACGGCGACGTCCCGGCTCGCGCTGGTGCCGACCACCGTGGCGCTGTAGGTGCGGCCGGTCGAGGGAATGGTCACCCGGATCTCGGAACTGTCCTCCACGACGTGGTTGTTCGTCAGGACCAGACCGCCGGAGGTCAGCACCATCCCGGTGCCCGCGGCGACGCCGTTGACGTCGGCCAGTTGTGCCTCCACGACGACCACACCGGCTGACTGCTGCACGGTCGCTGCGGTGCTCTCCCCCTGTGACAACGTTTCTTGCGACTGCGAATTGTCCTGGGAGGAGCCCGGCCACTGCTGGCTGTCGCCGAATTGGTCACTGTCCCAGCTGTTCTGGTCGCTGCTATCGCCCTGGCTGCCCTCCTGGCTCTGCGCCGAGCCGTTGTCGGACTGCTGCGTGTTGTTGCTGGCGTCCAGTTGCTGGGTGATGACCTGCTGCAACCCTTCGATCCCGCCGGAGCCGCGGATCAGGGCACCACCGACGGTGCCCGCGGCGACCAGCAACACCGCAGCGAACGCGGCCACCAGCCACGAGAGGAGTCCGGCTCGACGGCGCGGCCGGTGCGAAGGATTAGCCATGCTGGCATCTGATGCCGGTAGACCTGCCGTCGGCTACCAAGAACCTTTGCGACGGCTGTGAACACCGCCCCCTTCAATCGCCCCAGGCCGAACGCAGCAACGTGGTTGAGTTACGACATGAGCCTGCCGGGTCAAGCAATCACCGACGACGCGGAGGCCATCGCACCGACGCGGCGCGAATGGGTGGGTCTGGCGGTCCTGTCCATCGGTCTCGGACTCATCGTGCTGGATGGGACCATCGTCGGCGTTGCGCTGCCGGTGATCATCGAGGACCTGCATCTGGACCTCACCGACGCGCAGTGGGTCAACAGTCTGTACGCCGTGCTGCTGGCCGCGTTGCTGTTGTCCACCGGCAACCTTGCGGACCGCCTGGGCCGCAAGCGGTTGTTCCTGGCCGGTCTGGTCGTCTTCGCCGTCGGCAGTCTGCTCGCAGCGGCGGCATCGAGCGTCGCAGCGCTGATCACCGCGCGGGCCGTCCAAGCCGTCGGCGCGGCGTTCATCATGCCCTCGACCCTGTCCACCGTGAACGCCGTGTTCCGGGGCAAGTACCGCGCCGCGGCATTCGGCGTCTGGGGTGCGGTGATCTCGGGGGCCGCGGCCATCGGTCCGCTCGCGGGCGGTGCGCTGACCCAATGGGCCTCATGGCACTGGATCTTCCTGGTCAACCTCCCGCTCGCGGCCCTGGTGTTCGTTGCCGCGATCTTCACGGTCCCGGAGACCCGGGGTCGCAAGACCCGTCCCGGCATCGACATCGACGGGGCCATCCTCAGCGCCATCGGTTTCGGCGCTCTGGTCTTCGCGGTCATCGAAGGGCCGCAGGTGGGTTGGTGGAAACCCACCAACCACCTGCACATTTTCGGCTGGACGTGGTCCCAGAATGCTGCGATCTCGGCGGTTCCCGTGGCCTTCGGGATCGCCGCTGTTGCCCTCACCCTGTTCGTCATCTGGGAACGTCACCGCGAGAAGGCCAAGCGAGCGGCGCTGCTGGACCTCACCTTGTTCTCGTTCTCCACCTTCTCCTGGGGCAACCTGACCGCGGCGATGGTCGCCGTCGGTGAGTTCGCAATCATCTTCGTGCTGCCGCTGTACTTGGTGAACGCCCGCGGTCTGGATGTCATGGGCACTGGCCTGGTGCTTGCCGCGATGGCCATCGGCGCCTTCTTCTCCGGCGCCGCCGCCCGGCACATCGCCGCCACGTTCGGCTCCCCGGGCACCGTGCTGATCGGCCTCGGCCTCGAAGTGTTGGGCATCCTTGTGCTGGCACTCCTGCTCGGTCCCACGAGTTCGATCTGGCTGATCGTGATTCCGCTGACCGTGTACGGCCTCGGCCTCGGACTCGCCTCAGCCCAGCTGACCGGCACGGTGTTGCGGGACGTTCCGGTCGAGATCTCCGGCCAGGGGTCCGCCACGCAAAGCACTGTCCGCCAGATCGGTTCGGCCCTGGGTACGGCGATCGCGGGCGCTGCGCTGTCGGTGTCGTTGGCGCACACGCTGCCCGCCGCGCTCACGAACGCCGGGGTCACCGGCCCCGGTGCCGACACGCTCGCGAACGCCACCCGTCAGTCAGCAGGCACCACGATCTCGCAGATGCGTGCCCAAGGCGTCACCGGCGACCAGGCGTCAAAGACCATGGACGCCTTGACCAGCGGCTTCACCGACGCGACGCGTTGGGCGCTGTTGATCGCCACCGTGTTTCTCGCGCTCGGCTTCATCGACGCGGTTCGTCTCCAGAAAGCTGCGCGCCGGACTCCAGCCTGAGGGCTACGAACCCGGACTGACCCGGCGCATCAGGACGACCGAGTCGTCGATCGTTGCCGGGTTGCCGTCGGGGTCGGTCACCTCCCGCTGTCGCAGGTCAGCGACCTCGACCGACCAGACCGCCGGATCCAGGTCGAGTTGCTCGACCTCCTCGTGCGGACCGATGAAATGCGCTGCGTGCTGGTGCATTTCAGGGCTCGCCCACGGCGGCGGGGTGGCGTGACCCAGGACGAAGAGGTGGCCGCCGGGGTTCACCGCCTCGGCGAACCGGCGCAGGATCTGCGTACGCGGGATCTCGACGGTGGAGTGCAGGAAACTCGCCGCTACCAGATCCACCGTGCCGTCGATGGGTGCGTCGGCCAGGTCACCGACGACCGTGGTGATCCGATCGGCGACGTTGCGCCCCGCGGCAGTCTGTTCCAGCCGCGAGAGCGCTGTGGTCGATATGTCGTACGCCGTGACCCGCCACCCGCGCTCAGCCAGCCACAGCGCGTCGCCGCCCTCCCCCGCGCCCAGGTCGATCGCCGTACCTGCTGGTAGGTGTTCCAACACGCTCACCAGGGATGCGTTCGGCGCCCCGGACCAGATCCGGTCCTTCTCGCCGTAGCGGGCTTCCCAGTGCTGCGCCAGTTCGTTGTCGCTCACGTCTCTATTGTCCGTACGCCGAGCGCCGGGTGGCGAGCGACCCGCTGGGTCATCGCATGGTATGCAGAATCTCAGTGACCTGCGCGGCGACGAGGTCGGGCTGCGACAGGAAGGGGTGGTGGCCGGTCGCGAGGTCGATGCTGCGGGTGGCGCGGGCGGCGTGGTGGCGTTGCAGCGCAACCGAGGTGCTCTGGTCGTCGGTGCAGACCAGGTAGGTGGAGTCCTTGCCCTGCCAGGCGGCGTTCGTGGTCGGGGTGATGAACGCGGACGCGGCCTGATCAGTGACCCGGCCCCAGGCTCCGGCTCGAACCCACTCGTCCGTCACGTCCTGCAGGAAACGGGTGGCGAACAAGTCCTCGTCATAACCATCGAGGTGCAGGGTGCCGTCCTCGCCGGGGGCGATGGCCACGGGGTCGGTCTCGTTGCTCATGATGTCGGCCTGCGACGTGCCCACCTCGGGGAGGTAGGAGGTGATGTAGAGCAGCCGCTTTGCCGCAGGGTGGTCGGCGCCGTCGGCGATCACGGTGCCGCCATAGGAATGGCCGACGACAAGGGCGTCGCCCTCGATGGCGTCGAGTTCGCGGCGGAGAGCCGCGGCATCCACCGCGAGGCCGCTGCTCCCGTCCGCTGCGGTGCCCTCGCCGCAGGAGGGCAGAGCGATCGCCCTGCTGCGCACACCGGTGGTCGTCTCGACGAGATCGGCGACTGGCTGCCACCACCACGCCCCGTCGCGAACGAGTGCACCATGGACAAAGAGGATCTCGGTCATGGTTGATTCTCGCGTGCGCCTGCGCACTAGCGGAGGGTCACCGTCAGGGACGCTCTCTATGGTCGACGGATGCGAACTCGCACCATTGGAAATGAATCCGTCGGTCGCGTCGAGGTCGGCGCCATCGGCATCGGGCTGATGACGTTCGATCAGAGCGGACCCCAGCCCCGCCAACAGCTCCTAGACACGGTGACGGCTGCACTGGAGGCAGGAGTCACCCTCTTCGACACGGCCGACGCTTACGGCCCCGGCGATGAGAAGGGCGCCGACGCGCAGGGTGAGAACGAACTGCTGATCGCCTCCCTGCTGGATGAGTTGGGGGTGCGCGACCGGGTGTTCCTGGCCACCAAGGGCGGCCACGTCCGCACCGACGGCGGCGGCTGGGACGTTGACAGCTCGGCGGACCACCTCAAGCAGGCAGTGGACGACTCCCGACGCCGCCTGGGCGTCGATGTCATCGACCTGTGGCAGCACCACCGTCCTGACCCGGATGTGCCCTATGACCAGGTCATCGGCACGCTGGCCGAGATCGCGGCCAGCGGCAAGGTCCGGATGATCGGACTGTCCAACGCCAACTCCGAGCAGATCCGCTTGGCCCAGCAAGAGCTGGGGTCAGCGCTGGTGAGCGTGCAGAACCAGTTCTCACCGGGGTACCGCAGCAGTCGTCCTGAGATCGACGTCTGCGAGGAGCTGGGGCTGGCGTTCCTGCCCTGGAGCCCGTTGGGAGGGCTGTCGAAGGCCAAGGGCTTAGCGGAGAGCGCACCGGCGTTCGCCAGGGTCGCCGACGACCGCGGGGTGTCCGTGCAGCAGGTCGCTTTGGCCTGGGAACTGGCGCAGTCCCCTGTCGTGATACCCATTCCGGGCGCCAAACGGCCGGAATCGATCACCGACTCGGCGAAGGCTGCCGACCTGGACCTGACTGGGGACGAGTTGGCGGCTCTCGACGCCGGCTGATCTGCGCTTCGCGCACGACTCATGGCGGTCTCGTCACTTATCGCGGTGTTCCAGGCCGGGAACCCAACGACTAGCGCCGGTTTCGTCGATTGTCGACGAATAGACCCCAGCCGCGACTGCCAACCCACCGGCAATCCACCAGGCCCCACCCCCAAAAACAAATAGGTCGGACCTGAAACTGCGGGTCCGACCTATTCCGATGCCCGGAGACATCACCGACCTCCGGCTGACACTGTTGGGCTTTCGGACATCGGTATGGGTGTCTCACGTTCTCTGAATAGCGTGTCTCAGGTGATCGGCATGGAGCACGTTCAATCGACCTCCGTCGAGTAGAACCGCAATTAGATACATTCACTCAAACAAAACGGTGGGAGACAGCTGTGAGTACACGGGAGCACAAAGCGCTGAAGGCCGAGTATGCGGCGCAGGAGAAGCTCGACGCCGAGCAGATCAAGAACCGTCGGAAGGAGGCCAAACAGGAGCCGGCCAAGGTCAACTGGGCGGAGAGCCCCGAAAAGAAGAATAGGGTCTATAAGATCGTGGCCGGCGTGATCATGATCTTTGCTCTTGTGTCTGCCTGTGGCGAGGACGGCGATAAGGCCACGACCGCGTCTCCGTCGGCCTCAACTCCGGAGGTTGGAAAGGCTACGGCCACGTCTCCCTCAGCCTCAACTCCGGAGGTTGGAAAGGCTACGACCGCGTCTCCGTCAGCCTCAACTTCGGAGTTTGGAAAGGCTACGAGCAAGCCCGTGACGCCACGCGCCGATCCGACGAACGCTCAGGTGGTCAAGGCCTTCCAAAGCTATGTGGATGAACGTGCGACGTCGGGCGTGTTGTTGGCAAAGTCGGTCACAGGGGTGAAGTTCGACGGTGGGACGGTGACGGTAACCGCCGACCCGTCACCAACGGTCCTGGAGCTGAGCCCGTACAAGATGCCCCGTGGCCTCGCTGAACTATTCGGTACGCCGATCGCGTTCGATAATGAAGAGGGGGTGTGGCTCCGTCGGGTCGTCAAACGAGTCAAGGTAGTTAGTCCCATTGGGACTAATCTCGGATCGGCCACCGCCGAAGAGATTCACCACATGGGGACAGGTAAGTAGAGACGCTGCAAAGCGGGAGGCCCACACGCGACTACTAACCACGCAAACCACACCCAAGAGACGACTAACGGACCCACGTTTGCGTGGGTCCGTTGTTGTCGATGTCCCGAGACATCACACGGTCGGGCTGACAGGATTTGAACCTGCGACCCCCTGACCCCCAGTCAGGTGCGCTACCAAACTGCGCTACAGCCCGTCTGCACCGGTATCCCGGCACGAGCAGACACTCTACCGTCCCGCGGGCAGTGCTCCGGACACGGTCCGGTGAGCGGGCGCCGTACGATCGATCAACGTGACCCAACCCGGCCGGTTGCTGCGCGACGCAGCCCAGATCGCACCCTCGGACGGCACCTGGCGCGCGGTCGTCCGGGTGGCCGTCTCCGTGGGCGTGCCGCTGCTGGTGTGCTGGGCGACGGGGCACATCGAGTGGGGCCTCTATGCCAGTTTCGGTGCGTTCACGTCGCTCTACGGACGCTTCGAGGGGTACGTCGAGCGCATCGTCATGCAGGTGCAGGCGGCGGTGACGCTGTTGTCGGCCATGCTGATCGGTACGACGCTCAGCGTGCTGGGCGCACCGGTCTGGTTGCGCATCGTGGCGGTCGCGGTCATGGCGACGATCGGAGCCGCGCTGGCGGGCCGGTTGCGGTGGCACCCGCCCGGCGCGCTGTTCGTGGTCTTCGCCGGCGGGGCGACCGCCAGCATCCCGGCGGGTGCGAGCGCCTATGGGCACCTCGCCATCGCGGGCGGTGGCTCCGCCCTCTTCAGCCTGCTGGTCACCACCGTCCTTGCCGCGCTGCGCGGAGGTCTGCGCGAACGCTACGAACCCGCGGATCCGATGTCGGCCAGGAGAGCGATCAACCAGGCGTGGCTCGCGGGAGCGACGGCACTCGCGGGTGGCGCAGTCACCGCAGCGCTGGGCAACGGCCGTTGGTACTGGGGAGCAGTCGCCGGTGTCGCCGTCGCCGGCGGTTCGCACATGGAGGTCCGGCTACGACGTGGCCTGCAACGGTTCGTCGGCACGCTCGGCGGCGTGGTCATCGCCGCTTTCCTGCTGTGGCTACACCCGTCGCCACTGGTGGCGATCCTGATCGCGATCGCCGGCCAGGTCGGCGCCGAACTGTTCGTCACCCGCAACTACGCCATCGCGATGCTCTTCATCACGCCGTTGGCGTTGCTGATGGTCGAACTGGCCGCACCCACTGATCCGCGCTCGTTACTCACCGAGCGCGCCGTGGACACCGCGCTCGGCGTGATCGCTGCGGCAGTGGTCGTGGTGATCTACGACCGGAGGCAACGGGCCTAGCGGCGACGCTTCTCGCGCACGCGCACAGACACCTCGATCGGGGTGCCCTCGAAGCCGAACTCCTCACGCAACCGGCGCTCCAGGAAGCGGCGGTAGCCGGCCTCGATGAAACCGGAGGCGAACAGCACGAACCGCGGCGGCCGGGTCGATGCCTGCGTCGCGAACAGGATCCGCGGCTGCTTGCCGCTGCGCACCGGATGTGGCTGTGCCGCAACGATTTCGCCGAGGAAGGCGTTCAGCCGACCGGTCGGGATGCGGGTGTCCCAGGAGTCCAGAGCCAGTTCAAGGGCAGGGACCAGACGGTCCACGTGACGGCCGGTCTTGGCCGACAGGTTCACCCGCGGCGCCCAGGACAACTGGACCAACTCGCGCTCGATCTCGCGCTCCAGGTAGTAGCGCCGCTCCTCGTCCATCAGGTCCCACTTGTTGTAGCCGATGACCAGGGCGCGTCCCGCGTCCACGACCTGCTGCAGCACGCGGATGTCCTGCTCGGTGATCTGCTCCTCGATGTCGATCAGGACGACCGCTACTTCGGCCTTCTCGATCGCCGCCTGGGTGCGCAGCGAGGCGTAGAAGTCGGCGCCCCGGGTCTGGTGCACCCGCCGACGGATACCGGCGGTGTCGACGAATCGCCACTGTTTGCCGCCCAACTCGATCAACTCGTCAACCGGGTCACGCGTCGTACCGGCCACGTTGTCCACGACGACCCGGTCCTCCCCCGCCAGCTTGTTCAGCAACGAGGACTTGCCGACGTTGGGTCGGCCGACCAGGGCGACCCGCCGGGGGCCGCCACGCGGATAGGCACCGCTGACCGCGGACTTCTCCGGCAGCACCTCCAGGAGCGCGTCCAGCGCGTCGTTCATCCCGCGACCGTGGATCGCCGAGATCGGGTACGGCTCGCCCAGCCCCAGTGACCACAGCATCGCGGCGTCGGCCTCGGTGCGCTGGTCGTCAACCTTGTTCGCCAGCAGGATGACCGGCTTCTTGGCGCGGCGCAGCAGCTTCACGACGGCTTCGTCAGTGTCGGTGGCGCCGACGGTGGCATCCACCACAAAGAGCACCGCGTCGGCAAGTTCGATGGCGACCTCCGCCTGTTCGGCGACGCGCAGGTGGATGCCCGAGGCGTCGACCTCCCAACCACCGGTGTCGACCAGGGTGAAGTCGTGCCCGGACCACTCGGCGTCGTACGCCACGCGGTCCCTGGTGACTCCCGGGACGTCCTCGACCACGGCTTCGCGCCGGCCCAGGATCCGGTTGACCAGGGTGGACTTGCCGACATTGGGCCGACCGATCACGGCCACGACAGGACGGGCGTAGCCACCGTCGTCGGAGGCCGGGGCGGACCCGTCAGCGTTGAGCAGCGCACGGTCCTCATCGGACAGTTCGAAGTCGTCCAGCCCGACCCGCAGGGCCTGGCCGATGGCATCTTCGTCGATGGGCGGCTGATCAGTCATACCGCCCATCCTCCCAGGCCCGGGGCGGGCCCCGAAATCGTCAGCGCCCGGCGATCGCGGAGGTACTGGCCTCGATCGCGCCGAGCACGGCCTCGACCGACTGCTCGAAGTCCAGGTCGCTGGTGTCGACGGTGACGACCCCGTCTGCGGCCGTGAGGAACTGGGCGACCGTCGAGTCCTTGGCGTCGCGTTCGACGATCTGCGCCCGGGTGGCTTCGGAGTCGATCGCCAGTTCCTTGGACCGGCGACCCATCCGGACCTCCTCACTGGCCGTCATCAGGATCCGCGCGTCGGCGAACGGTGCGACGACGGTGGTGATGTCGCGCCCCTCGGCCACCACTCCCCCGGTCGCCTCGGCGATCTGGTTGATGAGTTGCCGCTGCTGCTTCTTCATCGTCGCGCGCACGGCCAGGTTGGTCGCCACCGCCGAAACGACCTCCGAGATCTCACTGGTGCGGATCTGCTGGTCGATCGCGATGCCGTCAACGCTCACGCGCGGGTCGTCGGGATGGGTGCCCATCACCAGCGGAATCGTCTCGGCGGCGCGGGCGACCGCTGCCTGGTCGCCCAGGTCGATGCCCTGGTGTTGGCACCACCAGGCAACCGCGCGGTACATCGCTCCGGTGTCCAGGTACCCCACCTCGAGGCGGCGCGCGACCTCCTTGGAAACACTGGATTTGCCTGTGCCCGAGGGCCCGTCGATGGCCACGATCAGCCGGCCCTCAGTCATGGACCCGCCACCCCTTCTCTTCCAGTACGCCGCGCAGCCGGTCGGCGACCGCCGGCAGCACCATGACTTCCGCGAGTCCGATCTTCGCGCCCACCCCGTGCTCCAGGCGCAGGTCCTCCAGGTTGATCCCCGCGTCGCCCATGTCGTTGAAAAGCCTTGCCAGACTGCCGGGTTCGTCCGGAACGATGACGGTCAGGATGGCATACGTCGTGGGCGCACTTCCGTGCTTCCCGGGGATCCGGGCCTGCCCGAGTTGACCGTCGGCGATGGCCCGTGCGAGTACGCCGCGCGCCCCACTTCCGTCGTCATCGGAAAGGAGCGTGCGCAGCGCCTGCGCGACGCGGGACAGGTCGTCAGCCAGGTCGTCGATGACCGGCGCGATCGCCGCCGCGTTACCCGACAGGATCTGGGTCCACAGCAGCGGATCACTGGCCGCGATCCTCGTGACGTCACGAATCCCCTGGCCGGACAACGCAATTGCACCGTCCGGCAGTTCGCGCAGACGAGCAGCCACCAGGCTCGCGGCCAGTTGCGGCACGTGCGACACGGCAGCCACCGCAGCGTCGTGCTCGTCGGCCGGCATCTGCACGACCGCAGCACCGGTAGAGGCGGCCAGCCGTGCGACCAGGTCGACAGAGGAGACAGCAGAGTGCGGCGCGGGGCACACCACCCAGGTACGGCCTTCGAAGAGATCGGCCTGGGCAGCGACTGCACCGGAACGCTCCTTGCCCGCCATGGGGTGGGAGCCGACGTACCGGGTCAGGTCGGCCTCGCCGTACGCCAACAGATCGGACAGGATCGCGCCCTTCACCGACGCGACGTCGGTGACCACGGCCAACGGCCAGGTGAGCAACGCGAGTTCGACGACCTTCGCAGCGACGTCCGGCGGCGCCGCCACCACGACCACGTCAGGGTGCTCGGGACGGGCAACGGTGCCGGCGCCCAGGTCGGCCGCCAGCGCGGCGGCGGTGGGCGAGGGGTCTTCGAGCGTGACCTCGTCCCCGATCCGGGTCAGGGCCAGCGCGATGGAGGTGCCGATCAGACCGGTCCCGATCACGTGGACCTTCACAGGCCCGCCGCCCGGTAGAGCGAGGCCACCTCGGCCTTCGTCAGGGGGCGCAGTTTGCCGGGTCGCAGCTCGCCCAGGCGGACCTCGCCGACCTGGGTGCGCACCAGCGACTCGACGGGGAAGCCGACGGTCTCCAGCATCCGGCGCACGATGTGTTTGCGGCCCTCGTGCAGGACCACCTCGACCATGCTCCAGCCCGGCGTCGAGTCGACCACCTTGAAGGAGTCGACTTTGACGACACCGTCCTCGAGCTCCACGCCCTCGCGCAGCCGTTTGCCCATGTCCCGGGGCGCCTGTCCGCGGAACGTTGCGAGGTAGACCTTCGGCACGCCGTACGACGGGTGTTGCAGTCGGTTGGCCAGCTCACCGTCGTTGGTGAGCAGCAGCAGTCCTTCGGTATCGGCATCGAGCCGGCCCACGTGGAAGAGGCGCTCCTTGCGCTGGTCGACGAACTGGCCCACGGAGTCGCGGCCCATGTCGTCGCTCATCGTCGACACCACACCGAGCGGTTTGTTGAAGGCCAGGTAGACCCGGGAGGCATCCAGTTGGATCCGGTCGCCGTCGACGTGCACGACCTGCTTGTCGGGGTCAACGCGCACACCCAGCTCGGTGACGACCTGGTCATCGACCATCACGCGGCCGGCCACGATCAACTCCTCGCAGGCGCGGCGGCTGCCGACACCGGCGGCCGCGAGCAGCTTCTGCAAGCGCACGCCCTCCGGGTCGTGGACATCCTTGGCGACCTGCTGTGACTTCTTGGGCGTCGCCGCGGGTTTACCGGAGGGCTTGCCAGTGGGTTTGCCGCCGCGGTGGGGCGCCGAGGAACGCCCGGTGGGTTTGCCCCGGCCGCCGGGTGCTTTCTTCTTGGGGGGCGTCATCCGTGTCCTTGCTCGATCAGTTCGTCAATCACGTGGGCTGGCGGCAGATACGGCGCCAGCGGCGGGAGTTCGTCCAGCGAGGACAGACCCATGCGTTGCAGGAAGAAGGTGGTCGTGCCGTACAGCGTCGCACCGCCCTCACCGTCCTCACCGACCTCGGTGATCAGGCCGCGGGTGAGCAACGTGCGCACAACACCGTCGACGTTGACCCCGCGGACCGCGCTGATCCGGGCCCGTGAGACCGGCTGCCGGTAGGCGATGACCGCGAGGGTCTCCAGCGAGGCCTGGGTGAGTTTGGCCTGTTGTCCGTCCAGCAGGAACTTCTCCACGACCGGTGCGAGGTCGCCGCGGCTGTAGATGCGCCAGCCACCGTTGATGCTGCGCAATGCGAAACCCCGGTCAGCCTCGGCGTACTCCGCCGCGAGGGCTTCCAGGTCGGCGGCTACCTCGGCCGCGTCCAGATCGAGCGCCTCGGCGAGTTCGGCCGCGCTGATCGGCTGGTCGATGACCATGAGCACCGCTTCCAACGCGGCACGGCGCCCACCGGGCAGGGCCGCCAGGTCCAGGACCTCGTCGGGCGCCACCTCACTCATGGCTGCCATTGTCCTGCGCCGACGCCGGATCTGCCGAATCGTCGGCCGCGTCGGGGGACTCATCGAACTCGTCGCTCACCGTCACGGCGCCTTCGTGGCCGGTCCAGCGGACGGTCAACTCCCCCAGTGACTCCTCCTGGTCGAAGGCGATCGCGGCCTCCTTGAACAGTTCGAGCAGCGCCAGGAATCGCGCGACGATCACCAGCGTGCTGTCGGCGTCGCGCACCAGATCCCGGAAGGACGCCGTACCGGCCACGCGCAGCCGGTCCACCACGATCGCCGCCTGCTCGCGCACCGACACCTGGGCAGCGTGCAGATGCTCCAACCCCACCACCGGCACCGGTTTGGGGGTGAGCGCCCGCGCGGCGATCCTGGCCAGCTGCTCTGGCGTGATCGTGATGATCAACTCCGGCAGCAGCGAGGCGAACTGCTCTTCCAGCCCGGCCTGCCGGGCGGTCATCCGGCCGTGCACCTGAGAGCGCTCCTGCAGGAAGGTGGCGACCTCCTTGAACGCGCGGTACTGCAACAGGCGCGCGAAGAGCAGGTCCCGCGCCTCGATCAACGCCAGGTCCTCGTCGTCGAGGTCGCCACTGCCCGGCAGCAACGAGGCCGCCTTGATATCCAGCAGCGTCGCCGCGATCAGCAGGAATTCCGAGGCCTGGTCCAGATCCCACGCCGAGTTCTCCCGCTCGGCACGGATGTGCGCGATGAACTCATCGGTGACCCGGGAGATCGCGACCTCGGTGACGTCGAGTTTGTGTTTGGAGATCAGTCCCAGCAGCAACTCGAACGGTCCGGAGAAGACGTCCAGGTGCACCTCGAACGGCGCTGCCCCGCGCCGGGTGATGACCCCACCGGGCGTCGCGGCGCCGGGAGCGCCCGAAGCCTCGGAGGTGTCCGGGGCCACCGTCGGCACCCCGGCGGTCTCGGTCACGCCGCTGCGCCGCGCGCGATCAGCTCGCGGGCCAGCTGCCGGTAGGCCTCCGCCGACCCGTGCGATGAGGCGTACGCCGTGATCGGTTGCGCGGCCAGCGTCGCGTCGGGGAACTTCACCGTGCGACCGATGACGGTGTGAAACACCTTGTCCCCGAAGTGATCTACCACCGAGGCCAGCACGTCGCGGCTGTGCAGGGTGCGCCCGTCGTACATCGTGGCGATGATCCCATCGATCTCCAGGCGCGGGTTGAGCCGGTCGGTGACCTTGTCGATGGTGTCGATGAGCAGCGCGACGCCACGCATCGCGAAGAACTCGCACTCCAACGGGATCAGCACGCCGTGGGCAGCGGTCAGCGCGTTCACCGTCAACAGGCCTAGCGAGGGCTGGCAGTCGATGAGGATCACGTCGTACTCGTCGGTGACCGGACGCAGGACCCGCGCCAGCACCATCTCCCGGGCGACCTCGTTGACCAGTTGCACCTCGGCAGCGGACAGGTCGATGTTGGCGGGAAGGACGTCCAGGCCGGGGGTGTTGGTCGGTTGGATGACGTCGTGGATGTCGTGGCCGCGCTCGACCAGCAGGTTGTAGACGGTGGTGTCGAGCTGGTGGATCGGCACCCCGAGTCCGACGGACAACGCGCCCTGCGGGTCGAAGTCCACCAACAGCACCTTGCGCCCGTACTCGGCCAGCGCCGCGCCGAGGTTGATGGTGCTGGTGGTCTTGCCGACGCCGCCCTTCTGGTTGCACATCGCGATGACCCGCGCCGGGCCGTGCTGCGCCAGCGGCTGCGGAATCGGGAAGGACGGTAAGGGGCGGCCGGTCGGGCCGAGCTTCTCCTTCTTGGACACCAACACTCCCGGGTCGTGATCGTTCGGCGTCGCGCCGATCGTGCCAACCTTAGTGCAGGAAGGAGCGCGTCACCGGGCCCGGGGATGAGCCGCCGCGAACACTTCCCGCAGGTGGGTGGCGCTGACCATCGTGTAGATCTGCGTCGTGGTGACCGAGGCGTGGCCCAGTAACTCCTGGACCACGCGCACGTCGGCACCACCGTCCAGCAGGTGGGTCGCGAAGGAGTGCCGCAGTGTGTGCGGGCTCAGGTGCGCCCTCAGGTCGGCGCGCCGGCCGCACGCCTGGATGATGTTCCACACCGACTGCCGGGACAGCCGCCCGCCACGCTGGTTCACGAAAAGCGCCGGGGTGCCCTTTCCCGCCGCCACCAGCACCGGCCGCGCACGCACCAGGTAGGCGATCAGGGCCTCCTTGGCGTACTGCCCCAACGGGATCAGCCGTTCCTTGCCACCTTTGCCGAAGACCCGCACCAGGTCCTGCTCCAGATCCACGTCGTCGACGTCCAGCCCGGTCGCCTCACTGACCCGGGCGCCGACCCCGTAGAGCAACTCCAGCAGGGCCCGGTCGCGCAGGGCGGCTGGTGTGTCGCCGGTGCTGGCCGCAGAGAGCAACCGTTCCACCTCATCGATACTGATTGCCTTGGGCAGCCGGGCCGGCGGACGAGGGGGTTGTACGGCGGCCGCGACGTTCTGCTGTGCGTCGCCTTCCAGCGCCAGGAATTTGTGGAACCCGCGGACGGCGACCAGTGTCCGGGCGGCGCTGCTGGCCGCCAGGGGTGGGTGGTCGGCGTCCCCTTCGCGCAGCGCCGCCAGGAAGTCGCTGATGTCGCGTTCGGCGACCGCTGCCGGGTCGTTCACCCCACGGGTGGTGAGGTACTCGGCGTACCGGCCCAGATCCCGCCGGTAGGCACGCAGGGTGTGCACGGACACGCCCCGCTCGACACGCAGATGATCCAGCCATCCGTTCGCCGCGCGTTCGAGGAGGGTCACCACGCAGCACATTGTCCGTCGACGTTGCTGCGCTAGGTTCGCAGCACAACTCATCCGGCGTGTCCGGAGCCCGTAGGAGGTTGTCGTGACGCTGTACTCCAATACCCCGACCCGGCGAACGCTCCAGATCGTCACCGACGTCGCGCTGATCATCTGGACGGTCGCGTTGTGCTGGCTGGCCTGGGTCATCGGGGCTCGGATGCGTGACCTCGGCGAAGCCGGCCGGCAACTGCGGGACGGCGGGTCGACCTTCGATGAGCAGATGAGCACGCTGGCGCAGAAGGCGGGCGACATCCCGCTGGTGGGCACCAGCCTGCAGGAACCGTTCCACGCCGCGGCCGGGGCAGGCGTCAGCGTCCGGGAGGCCGGCGAGACGTTCGCGACCAACATCGATCGCCTCGGCTGGTTGCTGGCCGCGACCATCGCGCTGAGTTCGCTGTTCGTGGCCGTCATGCTGTGGCTCGGCCTACGGCTGCCGTGGGTGCGCCGGGCGTCGGTTGCTTCGCGGCGCCTGCAGATGCCCGGCGGGGATGCCCTCCTGGCCTGGGACGCGCTGGAGGCTTCGAAACCAGCCTCGTTGCTGGCCGTGCACCCCGACCCGGTGACTGCGTGGCGTATGGGCGACCCGGCAGCCACCCGCGGACTGGCCGATCTGCGCCTGGCCCAGTTGGGTCTGCGGCGCCCCGTTGCCGGGGTATCAGCCGATTGAGTCCGGACTGTTCAGCGTGGGGTGCAGGTCCTCCGGCGCCGGCGCCCAGGACAACGCGTCGGCGTCGCGTTGTTCACCGCTGCGGATGTCCTTGACCTGGTCCTGCCCGGCCTCGCCGGCGCCCGGGAACCACACGAACGGGATCCCGCGTCGATCGGCGAACTGGATCTGCTTGCCGAACCTCGCCGCCTTGGGCGCCACGAGGGTATTGATCCCCCGCGCCCGCAATGCCGCCGCGATCCGCATCGAATCGGTCCGCTGCTCCTCGTCGTTCACGGCGACGAGTACTGCGACCGGCGTCTCCCGGGAGGCGGTCAGGCCCTCCTCCCCGATCAACAGACCGAGCAGCCGCGAGACACCGATCGAGATCCCGACCCCCGGATAGGTGCGCTTGCCGTCAGAGGCCAGGGCGTCGTACCGACCCCCGGAGCAGATCGAGCCGTACTCGGGCTGGCGCAGCAACAACGTCTCGTAGACGGTGCCGGTGTAGTAGTCCAGTCCGCGGGCGATCTTCAGATCCGCTCGCAGTACGCCGGGTGCCAGCTCCCCGGCGACAGCCATGATCGCCGTGAGTTGCTCGAGGCCTTCGTCCAGCAGCGGGTGGCTGACCCCCAGCGCCCGGACCTCCTCCGCGAACGAGGTGTCGGTGCTGGAGATCTCAGCCAACGCCAGGCACTGGCGGATCTGCTCCTCCCTCAGGCCCTGTTGCGCGAGCACCTTCGCCACCCCGTCGGCGCCGATCTTGTCCAGCTTGTCGATCGTGCGCAGGGTCTGCACGACGTCCTCGATCCCCAGGCCGAGGTAGAACCCTTCACAGATTTTGCGGTTGTTGACCAGGATCACGTACTCCCCGACCGGCAACCGGCCGAAGACGTCGGCGATGACCAGCGGCAACTCGACCTCGTAGTGGAACGGCAACTCGCCCGTATCCACGATGTCGATGTCGGCCTGGATGAACTCGCGGTACCGGCCGCGCTGCGGGCGCTCACCGCGCCACGCGGGCTGGATCTGGTAGCGGCGGAAGGGGAAGGTCAACTTCCCGGCGTTCTCCACGACGTACCGGCTGAACGGCACGGTCAGGTCGAAGTGCAGGCCCAGCTCGGTGGGCTCACCCGCTTCGGCGGCCAATCGACGTACGCCGTAGATCTCCTTGTCCGCGTCCTCACCCTGGCCGGCTAGCCGCTCGACCGGCTCGACGGCGCGGGTGTTGATCGAGGCGAAGCCGTGCAGTTCGAAGACCGAACGGATGGTGTCGAGCACGTACTGCTCGGCGATGCGCTGGGCGGGCAACCATTCCTGGAAGCCGCTGATGGGGGTCACCTTGGTGGCCATGCGATGAAAGTCCTTACAGATCTTGCAGATACGGGTTGGTGGCGCGTTCGTTCGCCATGGTCGTTGCGCCGCCGTGACCGGGCAGGACGAGGGTCTCGTCCGCCAGCGGGAGCACGACGGTGCGCAGCGACTCGAGCATCGCGGGATGGGAGCCGCCCGGTAGATCGGTGCGGCCGATGGACCCCGCGAACAGGACGTCCCCGGACAGGGCGGTGTGGGCCAGACCGGAGTCGGCGACCTGGTCCGGGACGGCGCCCAGCCCGAAGATCACGCTGCCCTCGGTGTGGCCCGGCGCATGTCGTACGTCGAAGCTCAGGCCCGCGAGCTCCAGCGTCTGACCGTCCCCGATCTCCCGTACGTCGTCCGGCTGCGTCCACGTCGCGCACTGGCCGAACTGCTGCTCCAGTCCCATCAACAACTGCGGGCCGACCTCGGACAGCGGGTCGACTAGGCGGTAGCGGTCATCGGAGTGGATGTAGGCACCGATCGTGCCCCCGCACACCGGGGTCACGCTGTAGGTGTGGTCCAGGTGGCCGTGCGTCAACAACACGGCTGTGGGCTTCAGCTTCTGCTCGCGCAGCAGGTCCATCAGCGGCTCGTAGACCCCGATCCCCGGGTCGACGACGACGCATTCCTGCCCGACGCCGGTCCCCAGGACATAGCAGTTGGTCCCGAAGACGGGGGCAGGGATCGCGTACACCAGCACGGAGCCCGAGCCTAGTGCAGTGCCTAACCCGGGTGAGCGGGGCCACGCCCGGCCTAGACTGGCTGGCGGCGGGGAAGCGAGTACCCCGCAGGCGCTATTTCACCGACACAAAGGTCACCCGATGTCTCCCGACGTTCCCAAGCCCACGCCACCTGCCGCCCGGCCGTCCCCGGCGAACCTCGCCCCGGTCGCAGCCGCAGTGCCGACCGTCACGGCGGCTCCCGCCAGCGACGCGGCATCGTTCGGTCGGGTGACCGATGAGGGTGTGGTGATGGTGCGCACCCCGGACGGTGAGCGCGAGGTGGGCACCTACCCGGATGCGACGCCGGACGAGGCCATCGCCTTCTTTGCCCGCAAGTACGACGAGTTGGCCGGGTCGGCGCGATTGCTGCTCCAGCGCGTCACCCAGACGGATCTGTCCACTGCCAGCGGGCAGCAACAACTGGCCGCGCTACGCACCCAGGTTGCCGATGCGCACGTCGTGGGCGACCTCGCGGCCCTGGACGGCATGGTTGAGCAGATCGCCACCGCCCTTGCCGTTAAAGGTCAGGTCGAGGGTGAGGCCCGTGCGGCCGCCAAGGCACAGGCCGCGGAGGACCGGGAGAAGTTGGTGGTGGAGGCCGAGGCGCTCGCCAACACCGCGCCCGAACGGATGCAATGGAAGTCGGCGACGAGCCGGATGCGCGAACTGCTCGATGAGTGGAAGACCGCCCAGCGCAGCGGTGCCCGGCTCGACAAGGACGTCGAAAGCGCCTTGTGGACCCGGTTCAGCCACGCCCGCAACGGTTTTGACAAGACGCGGCGTAACTTCTTCGCCAAACTCGACCAGGAGCACGGCACGGCCAAGGCCGCGAAGACGAAGTTGGTCGCCGAAGCCCAGCAACTGTCCACGTCCACGGACTGGAACGCCACGGCCGGTGCGTTCAAGCGGCTGATGGGCGAGTGGAAGAAGGCCGGACGCGCCTCACGCTCCGAGGACGACGCCCTGTGGGCCCAGTTCAAGGCCGCCCAGGACGCCTTCTTCAACGCCAAGGACGCAGTGGTCGCCGCCGAGAACGAAGAGTTCGAGGCCAACCTGAAGGTCAAGGAGGACCTGCTGGCCAAGGCGCAGAAGATCGTGCCCGCCGACGGCAAGGTCAAGGACGTCGATGCCGCCAAGGCGGCGTTGCGCCCGATCCAGGACGCCTGGGACGCGGCCGGCAAGGTGCCCCGCAAGGACATGGACCGCATCGAGCGCGGGATGCGCCGCATCGAGCAGGCCGTCCGCGACGCCGAGCAGAGCAAGTGGAAGCGCACCGACCCGGAGATCACTGCCCGCGCCCGCTCGATGGTCGAGCAGTTGGAGAAGGGCCTGGCCGACGTACAAAAGCAGTTGGACAAGGCGGTCGCCGCGGGCAACGACAAGAAGGTCAAGGAACTCCAGGACGCCCTCGAAGCGCGCAGCGCCTGGTTGGAGCAGGTGCGGGCCAGCGCCGGCGACCTGGACTCCTGAGGATGTCGACACAAGGCCTGCTGGACTACCTGCGAGACTCACCGTCGCCGTTCCACGCGGCCCGCTCGAGTGCACGACTGCTCGAAGCGGCCGGTTTCCAGGAACTGATGGAAATCGCGCCGTGGGAGCGCGAACGCGGCCGGTACTTCATCCGCCGGGGCGGCTCGCTGATCGCCTGGTCCACCGAGCAGGCGGTCATGGCCTCCGACGGTTTCCTGATCGTTGGGGCGCACACCGACTCCCCCAACCTGCGGATCAAGCCGCGGCCCGATTTCTCCCGAGCGGGCCATCAGTTGTTGGGCGTGGAGGTCTACGGCGGCCCGATCATCAACAGTTGGCTGGACCGCGACCTGGGTCTGTCCGGGCGGGTCGTGGTCAACGATGGTTACCTTCGACGCGACGAGCGCTTGTTCCAGGTCGATGAGCCGATCATGCGGGTGTCCCGGCTGGCGATCCACCTGGATCGGTCGGTCAAGGAGGGTGAGCAGTTCAACGCCCAGCAGCACCTGGCCCCGCACTGGGGTCTGGGTACGACGCCCGGCGACTTCGCGGCGTACCTCGCCTCATTGGTTGGTGTGGATCCGGGCGATGTGCTGGCGTGGGACGCGATGACCCACGACGCACAACCGCCGGCCCTGATCGGTCGCGACCAGGAACTGCTGGCCAGCGGCCGGCTGGACAACCTGGCCACGGCGTACGCCGCCACGGAAGCGCTCATCGCGGCGGTCGAGCAGCCGATGGGCCACCCGGGAACCCGGTTGATCGCGCTGTTCGACCATGAGGAGATCGGCTCGATGTCCGAGCGCGGCGCCTTCTCCAGCCTGTTGATGACGGTGCTCGAGCGCATCGTGCTGACACTCGGTGGAGGCAGGGAGGATCTGCATGTGGCCCTGGCCGGGTCGATCGTCGCCTCGGGCGACATGGCCCATGCGACCCACCCGAACTACGCCGACCGGCACGAGCCGCAACACCAGATCGCGATCGACGGCGGTCCGGTCCTGAAGATCAACACCAACCTGCGCTACGCGACCGACGCAGTCGGTGCGGCGGCGTTCAAGGACGCCTGCGCACGCGCCGGCGTTCCGTGCCAGGAGTTCGTCGTGCGTTCTGATCTGCCGTGCGGTTCGACGGTGGGTCCGATGACCGCGGCGCTGACCGGAGTCACCACCGTCGACTTCGGAGCGGCGATGCTGTCGATGCACTCCGTGCGAGAGGTGACCGGTGTGGCCGACCAGGAGATGTACGCCGCCGCACTGACCGCCTTTTTGTCCTAGCCCTCTGCCTCCAGCAGGCGGCGCACCGCAGATCTGGCAAACATCAGCACCAGGATCAGCCCGGTCACGGCGAAGAACCCACCCAGCTTGACGTGACCGGCGAACACCAGGGCGACCAGTTCCAGGACGACGAACTTGCTGCCGAACAGCAACGCCCACAAGCCAAGTGCCGCAACGACTTTCCCCGCGGGGGACGTTGCGGCTTTGAACCGGGCCTTCACCCGGTTCTTGAGAGCAACGACCACTTCCAGGACGAGCTTGAGCAGGATCGCCGTCAGCAGCGACAGGGTGAACGACTCGGAAACGACCTGCGGGAAATACTCGATCGCCAGGTTCAGGACGACGACGTAGACAAAGACATCGACGACGTCGGCGGCACTGACCCGGCGCAGGGGCTGATTATTGCTCAGCGGTCCACCGGTTCACCCGCGACCGTCGGTCGGTTCGCCTCGTCGGCCGGCTGACCCGTGACGTGATCGACCTCGTCGCCATCAGCCGGGCGGTGCACACCACCGGTGATCCGGTAGACGTCGAAGACTCCGTCGATCTTGCGCACGGCCTTGATGACGTGATCAAGGTGGCTGGGGTCACCCATCTCGAAAGTGAAGCGGGACATGGCAACCCGGTTACGGCTGGTAGCCACACTGGCCGACAGGATGTTGACGTGCTGGTCCGACAGCACCCGCGTCACATCGGACAGCAACCGGTTGCGGTCCAGCGCTTCGACCTGCAACTGCACCAGGAAGACACTGGCGGACGACGGCGCCCATTCGACGGGGATGATCCGGTCGGGCTGCTTGAGCAGTTGCTGGGCGTTGACGCAGTCGCGGCGGTGCACCGACACCCCGTTACCCGTCGTGACGAACCCGATGATGTCGTCACCGGGCACGGGTGTGCAGCACCGGGCGAGCTTGACCCACACGTCGTCGGCGCCCACGACGGTGACGCCGGGGTCGCTGCCGCGGGTGCGGATCGAGCGCGGAGCGGTGGGTGTGGTGGCCTCGGCCAGATCCTCGGTGGTCGCGTCCTCTCCCCCGAGTGCGGCGACGAGTTGGCTGACGACGTGCTCGGCAGAGACGTGGCCGTCACCGACCGCGGCGTACAGGCCGTCGATATCGGCGTAGTGCAGTTGGTCGGCGACCAGGCGCATCGAATCCGGGGACATCAGCCGTTGGATGCCCAGGCCCTGTTTGCGCAGCGTTTTGGCCAGCCCGTCCTTACCGCGTTCGATGGCCTCCTCGCGACGCTCCTTGGAGAACCACTGCCGGATCTTGTTGCGCGCCCGGGGGCTGCGCACGAAGGACAGCCAGTCCCTGCTCGGTCCGGCGTTGTCCGCCTTGGAGGTGAGGATCTCGACCGAGTCACCGATCTCCAGCGGGGACTCCAGCGGCACGAGGCGGCCGTTGACCCGTGCCCCGATGGTGTGGTGCCCGACTTCGGTGTGCACGGCGTACGCGAAGTCCACGGGAGTCGACCCGGCGGGAAGTCCGATGATCGCGCCCTTGGGCGTGAAGACGTAGACCTCGCGGGAGCCCACGTCGAAGCGCAGCGAATCCAGGAACTCCCCCGGATCGGCGGTCTCCCGCTGCCACTCCATCAGCTGGCGCAACCAGGCCATCTCGTTCAGGGACCCGGACTTGTTGTCGCTGCTGTCGATGCCGGCGGCCGCGTTGCGCGCGTCGTCCTTGTACTTCCAGTGGGCCGCCACGCCGTACTCCGCACGGCGGTGCATCTGGTACGTGCGGATCTGGATCTCCACCGGTTTGCCCTCGGGACCCACGACCGTCGTGTGCAACGACTGGTACATGTTGAACTTCGGCATCGCGATGTAGTCCTTGAACCGCCCGGGCAAGGGACTCCATCGGGTGTGCAAGGTGCCCAGCACCGCGTAGCAGTCGCGCACCGACTCCACCAGGACACGCACGGCCACCAGGTCGTAGATCTCCTCGAAGTCACGGCCCCGCACGATCATCTTCTGGTAGACGGAGTAGTAGTGCTTCGGCCGGCCGGTGACGGTTGCCTTGATCTTCGCAGCGCGCAGGTCCGCGGTCACCTGCTCACGCACGCTGCGCAGGTACTCCTCCCGAGCGGGGGCGCGCTCGGCGACCAGGCGGGCGATCTCGTCGTACACCTTCGGATAGAGCGTCGCGAACGAGAGGTCCTCCAACTCCCACTTGATGGTGTTCATGCCCAGGCGGTGGGCCAGCGGGGCGTAGATCTCCAGGGTCTCGGTCGCCTTGCGCTGCGCGGAGGCCTGGGAGACATACCGCCAGGTGCGCGCGTTGTGCAGCCGGTCGGCCAGCTTGATGACCAGGACCCGGATGTCCTTGGCCATCGCGATGACCATCTTGCGGACGGTCTCGGCCTGCGCGGCATCTCCGTAGCTGACCTTGTCCAGCTTCGTGACCCCGTCGACCATGCCGGCGATCTCGTCGCCGAAGTCGGCACGCAGTCGTTCCAACGAGTAGTCGGTGTCCTCCACGGTGTCGTGCAACAAGGCAGCGGCGAGCGTGGGTGGAGTCATGCCCAGCTCAGCCAGGATGGTGCATACCGCAAGAGGGTGGGTGATGTAGGGATCGCCGCTCTTGCGCATCTGTCCGCGGTGCGCCCGCTCGGCGACCTCGTAGGCGCGCTCGATGACCGACAGGTCCTCTTTGGGGTGCGTCGCGCGCACTGTGCGCAACAGGGGTTCGAGGACCCGATTGGTGCTGGTGCGGGGCTGACCCAGACGCACGAGGCGGTTACGCACGCGGGCGGCGGCCGGCGTACCTTGTCCGCGGTCGGCGCGTCCCGCATCTGTCATGACAAGAGTCTAGTTGCCCGCTCAACCAGCCCGTGACCGAACAGTGCCCTACACCGACACGATGGCGTTGACGTCGTAGCCGGCCAGCTTGGCCCGGCCGTCCAGGAAGCCCAACTCCATCAGCATCTCGATGGATGCGACACACGCGCCGGTGCGCTCGATCAGGCTCGCCGCGGCCGCGGCCGTGCCGCCGGTGGCCAGCACATCGTCCAGGAGCAGCACCCGTTGACCGGCGAGCAGCGCGTCCGAGTGGACCTCGATGGTCGCGGTGCCGTACTCCAGCGAATACTCCTGCCGCAGCGTGGGACCCGGGAGTTTGCCCGCCTTGCGTACGGGCACGAACGGCAGGTCCATCTCCATCGCCACCGGTGCCGCGAGGATGAAGCCCCGCGCCTCGATACCGACGACGACATCGACCCGGTCGGCATATCGCGAGCCGATGTCGGCCACGACCGATCGGAAGGCGTCGGGCGATGCGAACAGCGGCGTGAGGTCTTTGAACTGAACCCCCGGCTCAGGGAAGTCGGCGACGTCCCGGGTGTGCTGCAGGATGAGCTCCTTGACCATTGCCGGTCAGTCCTCCCGCTTGGCCCGGGGGTGGATGTCGCGTCGGGTGCGGGCGCGGGACTGCGCGCTCGCGACCGCCTTCTCCTGTTCGGGCTCGATGACACCGGAGATCGACTCGGCACTGCGGTGCTCACCACCCACCTCGTCCAACGCCTTGGACTGGGCCGCCTGGTAGGCCAGTGCCCGGCGGTCCTGCTCCTTGATCGCGGGCTCGCGGCTGCGCAAGGACGCCAGCACCGGGGTCGCCACGAAGATCGAGGAGTAGGTGCCCACGGCGATACCGATGAACAACGCCAGCGACAGGTCCAGCAGCGTGCCGGGGCCGATGAAGAAGTAGCCGACGACCAGCAGTGCCGCGATCGGCAACAGGGCGACCACCGAGGTGTTGATCGAGCGGACCAAGGTCTGGTTGACCGCGTAGTTGGCCGCCTGGGCGTACGTACGGCGTCCGGTCCGGGCCGCGTCCTGGGTGTTCTCGCGGACCTTGTCGAACACCACCACGGTGTCATACATCGAGTAACCCAGGATCGTCAGGAACCCGATCATGGTGGCCGGTGAGACCTCCAGGCCGGTCAACGCATAGATACCGACGGTGATGATCAGGTCGTGCAACAGGGCGATCACCGCGGCGGCCGCCATCGTCCAGGTACGGAAGTAGATCGCCAGAACCGCCGAGACCAGCACCAGGAAGACGATCAACGCGATGATCGCCTTGCGGGTCACGGTCTCCCCCCACGAGGGGCCGATGAACTGAGTGGTCACTGAACTCTCAGGGACCTGGAACTGTTTGGACAGTGCTAACCGCACCTGTTCGGTCGCAGCGGCCGAGCCGTTGCCCAGCTTCTCGGACTGCACCCGCACGGTGTTGTCACCCAGTTTGGTGATGATCAGGTTGTCGTCAGAGCCGGTAGCTTCTCGCACGGTGTCCCGGGCCCGCTGGTCGTAGTCGGCCATCTGTGCCGAGCTCACCGAGGCCACCCGGACCTCGGAACCACCGGTGAACTCCAGCGAGAAGTTCAGTCCGCGGCCGAAGATGCCGATCAGTGCCAGGGCGATCAGCACGAGGCTGACGAGGTACCAACGGCGGCGTTTGCCGATGAAGTCGATCTGCCGGCGACCGGTGAACAGGTCGTTACCGAACTTCGCGAAACTGGCCATCAGGCGTTCCCTCCTGCCGGAGCGACCGCATCCGCATCGCTGTCAGCGTCCCCGGCGCCGGCGCGCTCGGCGGCCTTACGGTCCGCGATCGTCACCCGGCCGCGACCGGCGTAGGTCACCGTGCGCGCCCCGAGTCGCTCGGGGTCGAAGCCACTCCACTTGTGACCGCCACCGAAGAACTCGGTGCGCGACAGCAGCGTCAACACCGGGTGGGTGAACATCGTGACGACGATCAGGTCGATGATCGTGGTCAGGCCGAGGGTGAAGGCGAATGCCTTCACGTTGCTCTCGGACAGGATGTAGAGCACCGCTGCGGCCAGGAAGTTCACCGCGTCGGAAATGATGATCGTACGGCGCGCCCGGGCCCATCCGGTCTGGACCGCCGCCCGGAGGGGCCGGCCGATACGCACTTCATCGCGGACTCGTTCGAAGTAGACGATGAAGCTGTCCGCGGTGACACCGATCGCCACGATCAGACCGGTCACACCAGCCATCGTGAGGCGGAAATTGTTCGCCCAGCCCAGGAAGGTCACCGCCCCGTAGGACAGCAGCGCGGCGACAGCCAGGGAGGCGACGGTGACCAGACCAAGCGCGCGGTACTGGAACAGCGAGTAGATGACCACGAGCACCAGGCCGATCAGACCGGCGATCAGACCCCACTTGAGCTGGTCGGAACCCAGCTGCGGGCTGATCTGCTCGGAGGACACCTGACTGAAGGAGAACGGCAACGCACCGAACTTCAACTGGTCGGCCAGGGTCTTGGCACTGTCCTGGGTGAACGACCCGCTGATCTGGGCCTGACCGTTGGTGATCGGTTCGTTGGCGGTGGGGGCCGAGATGACCTGGCCGTCAACGGTGATCGCGAACTGGTTCTGCGGCGACTGCAAGGACACCAGGCGGGTCGTGACGTCCCCGAACGCCTTGGCGCCGGCGCTGTTGAAGGACAGGTTGACCACCACTTCACCGGTTGCCTGGCCGGCGGAGTTGGTCTTCTGGCCGTACGTCGCGTCGGAGATCTGTGCTCCGTTCACCTCCGAGGGGCCCATGAGGTATTTGTTCCCCGCGTCGCAGCCCACACTCGGCTGGTCCAGCGGGGCGGAGGCCGCGGCTTCCCGCCACTGGGTGGCCGTCGGGCCGACCGAGGGGTTGGTGTTGGTGCAGGAGAACGTGGTGAACAACTGGTTGTAGGTCTGCCCCTTGGTGACGTAACCCGTGTCGATCCAGTACTGCGCGACCGGCTGGCTCTCCCAGGCGGTGTCACTGGCGTTCTTGGGTTTGGTGCTGTCAGCAGCCGTCCCGGAGGTGGCTGTGCCCGACGCGGTGGGCGTGGCCGCCGGAGTGCTCGTTGCGGCCGGGGTCGTCGTCGGGGTGGGCGTGCTGGTGGCGGCGGGATAAGCCTGCGGGAGCGCGGCGTTGGCCGAACTGGTCGGTGCCTCGGCGCCACCGCTCTGCCCGGCGGTCGCACCCGCGGTGGGACTGGCCGAGGGAGTGGCCGTTCCGGTAGGCGTCGGCGTGTAGGGGGTCGGCAGCGTGGGCGTGATCTGCTCGTTGGTGATCTGGGTGGTGGCGATGACCGCCCGGAACGCCAACTGGGAGGACTGGGCCAGCGAGTTCAGGATGTCTTCGGAGGGGTCGCCCGGGATGGACACGACGATGCTGTCCGATCCCAGGGTGGTCACCTCGGCCTCGGCGACACCGGTCGCATCGACCCGCTTGCGGATGATGTCGACCGCCTGCTGCATCTGCCCGGAGTTGACCGACTGACCCTTGCCGACCTGCGGCTGCAGGATGATCTGCCGACCGCCTTCGAGGTCCAGACCGAGCTTGGGGGTCCACTGACCCTGCGGGTTGCCCCAGGCGACGGTCGCACCGATGCCCAGGAAGAGCACTGCTGCCAGTGCCAGCAGGCTCAGCAGCGTGCGTTTGGGATGCCCCAGCATGGAGCGCCGGGCGTTACTTGCCACTGATCAGTCCTTGTCCTGCGACTGTCCCGGCTGGTCGGTCTGGTCGACCGCCTGGCCGTACGTCGTGCCCTGCTCGGGCGCTTGCACCGGGGCCGCGGGGGCACCGGCCGGCAGTTCGCCGTACCGGCCCGCGGGGATCTGGGGAACCACACCGGCCCGCGGACGCCCGCCCAGGGCGGCCCGGGGCAGGATCGCGCGGCGATCGACGTGCAGGGTCAGCCCGGGCGCGACCTCCAGGGAGATCACCGGGTCCTGGACGGCGGTCACGGTGCCGTAGATGCCCGAGGTGGTCACGGCCTCACTGCCCACGGTGATCTCAGCCTGCTGCTCCTGGGTGGCCCGTTGCCGCTTGCGCTGGGTCCAGAAGAGGTAGCCCAGGAGCACCAAAGGGAGCAACAGGATCAGGTAGCTGCCGTATCCGCCTCCGGAGGAGGAGCCGGCGGTCGCCAAGAAAGGCATGAAGTCCAAGTCCTTACGTCGTGGTCGTGCCGGGCGCGACACCCGCGCCAACCGGTCCGGTTGATGCAGGGGCACCGACGCCCGAGTCTAGGTGAGCAACGTGACCCACCCAACTTCGGTTCCCGCACCGGTTCAGCCGAAGCGGCCCTCGTCGGTTCCGAACGGCAACGTCGGGGTGCCCGCGGAGGTCGGCAACGTGGGCTCGGGAGGGGTCAGACCCAGATGCTCCCACGCCTTGTCAGACGCGGCCCGGCCCCGCGGCGTACGCACCAGATAACCCTCGCGCACCAGGTAGGGCTCCACGACAGTCTCGACCGTGTCCGGCTCCTCACCGACGGCGATGGCCAGGGTGGTCAGACCGACCGGGCCACCGGCAAACCGCTTGCACAACGCCTCCAGGACGCCCCGGTCCAGGCGGTCCAGACCGCTGACGTCGACGTCGAACAGCGCGAGGGCGGTACGGGCGGCATCCAGGTCGACCACCCCGTTGCCGTGCACCTGCGCGTAGTCGCGCACCCGGCGCAGCAACCGGTTGGCGATGCGGGGGGTGCCGCGGGAGCGGGAGGCAATCTCACTGATGCCGTCCGGTGTGGCGTCCACGCCGAGCAGGGCGGCGCTGCGGTGCAGGATCGTGGCCAGATCCGCGCCGGAGTAGTAGTCCAGATGCCCGGTGAAACCGAACCGGTCGCGCAACGGCGCCGGCAGCAGACCGGACCGGGTCGTGGCCCCGACCACCGTGAACGGCGGCAGCTGCAACGGAATGGCGGTGGCGCCGGGCCCCTTGCCGACGATGATGTCGACCCGGAAGTCCTCCATCGCCAGGTAGAGCATCTCCTCGGCCGGGCGCGCCATCCGGTGGATCTCATCCAGGAACAGCACCTCGCCCTCGGCCAGAGAGGACAGGATCGCCGCAAGGTCACCGGCGTGCTGGATCGCCGGGCCGCTGGTGATCCGGATCGGCTGCTCCAGCTCGGCGGCGATGATCATGGCCAGGCTGGTCTTGCCCAGCCCGGGCGGTCCGGACAACAGCACGTGGTCCGGCGGGGCGCCCCTGCGCCGCGCAGCCTCCAGGACGAGCGCGAGTTGGGAGCTGACCCGGGGCTGACCGGGGAAATCGGCCAGCCGCTTGGGTCGCAGAGCCGCCTCGACCCGGCGCTCGTCGTCGTTGCCGCCGGGATCGACGACCCGGGCGGTCGCGTCGATCGAGCCGTCCTGGAAGGAGTCGTCGTACTCGTCCATCTATCGCCCCAGCCGGCGCAGCGCCGCCCGCAGTGTCTCGGCGACGTCCAGTCCGTCGGTCTCCGCGGTGACCGCTGCGACCGCGTCACCGGCCTGCTTGGCGTTCCACCCCAACCCGACGAGGGCCTCGACGACCTGGTCCTGATCGGTGGTGAGGGCAGGAGCAACGGAGGGTACGGCGCCCGCCTGGCCCGCGGGCGCGCCGACTTTGTCCTTGAGTTCCAGGACGATCCGCTCGGCACCCTTCTTGCCGATGCCGGGGACCTTGGTCAGGGTGGTGACGTCGCTGCCGGCGATGGCCAACCGCAACGGGTCCGGTGCGTGCACCGCAAGCATGGCCAGCGCCAGGCGGGGTCCGACCCCGGAGACCGTCTGCACCAGCTCGAACAGGTCGCGCTCGGCAGCGGTCTCGAAGCCGAACAGGGTGAGCGAGTCCTCCCGCACGACCAGTGAGGTGGACAACCGCACCGAGGCGCCGGCACGCGTCGACGACGCCGCCGCGGGAGTGGTGTGAACCAGCAGTCCGACTCCCCCGACCTCCACCACGACATGGTCCAGTCCTGCGGACAGCACCGTGCCGGACAGGGATGCGATCATCGCGCGGCCCGCTGCATGGCGACGGCCTGGGCGATCCGGTCCTGCGCAGCGCCCCGCCACAGGTGACAGATGGCCAGGGCAATGGCATCGGCCGCGTCCGCCGGTTTGGGCGCGACCTGCAGCCGCAGGATGCGCGTGACCATCGCCGTGACCTGGTTCTTGTCGGCCCGGCCGTTACCGGTCACGGCCGCTTTGACCTCCGATGGCGTGTGCATCGCCAACGGCAGACCGCGCCGGGCCGCCGCCAGCATCGGGACGGCCGACGCCTGCGCGGTGCCCATGATTCCTTTGATGTTGGCCTTGGCGAAGACCCGCTCGACCGCGACCGCGTCCGGGCGGAGCCGCTCCAGCCAGTCGTCGATCTCGGTCTGCAGCGTCAGCAGCCGCAGCGCCGGCTCCTGGTCGATCGGCGTACGCACCACACCCACCTCGACCAACCGAAGTGGCGTCCCGAGCCCGCCCTCGACCACGCCCAGCCCACATCGGGTCAGACCCGGGTCGACCCCGAGAACTCGCACGCGCCACTCCCATCGATACGAACAGGTGTTCGCTTCACGCTACCTGGGCAGGCGGCCCACACGGGTCAGCGACGCGCCGACTCAGTCGTGCCCAATTGGACCGACTCCTTGTGCTCGCTCTCCGGCCGCGTGCTCGCAAGCTCGCCCACAACCTCCGGCTCACCCAGCGTCGTCAGTCCTCTTCAAGCTCCGCCAGGACCTCATCCGACACATCACCGTTGGCGTAAACGTTCTGCACGTCGTCGCTGTCCTCGAGAGCCTCGATGACGCGGAACATCTTCTTCGCGCCGTCGACGTCCAGCGGGACCTCCATCGTGGGCAGCCAGGATGCCTCGGCGGAGTCGTAGTCAACGTCCGCCGCCTGCAGCGCCTCGCGGACGCCCACGAAATCGGTTGCCTCCGAGACGATTTCGAAGGACTCCCCCAGGTCGTTGACTTCCTCGGCGCCTGCGTCGAGGACGATCTCCAGGATGTCGTCCTCGCTCTTGCCCTCCTTGGGCACCAGGACGACGCCCTTGCGGTGGAAGAGGTAGGCGACCGAGCCGCTGTCGGCCATCGAGCCGCCGTTCTTCTGCAGGGCAGTGCGCACCTCGGCCACGGCGCGGTTCTTGTTGTCGGTGAGGCACTCGATCAGCAGGGCCACCCCGCCGGGCGCGTAGCCCTCGTAGGTCAGCGCGAGGTATTCAGCGCCGCCGGCCTCTGCACCGGAGCCACGTTTGACCGCGCGGTCGATGTTGTCGTTGGGGACCGAGGATTTCTTGGCCTTCTGGATGGCGTCGTACAGCGTCGGGTTGCCCGCCGGGTCGCCGCCGCCGGAGCGGGCCGCGACCTCGATGTTCTTGATCAGCTTGGCGAACAACTTGCCGCGCTTGGCGTCGATCGCCGCCTTCTTGTGCTTGGTTGTCGCCCACTTGGAGTGACCACTCATGTCCCTGACACCGCTTCCTCGTGATCGCGCGCCGGCCGATCCGCGCCGGAGCGTGGCTCAGTCTAAAGGGAACGGCGGGGCGGGACCGCGTCAGCACTCAGTAGACGTCACGCGCGTAGCGCCGCTGGTTGGACAACTCGCGCAACCAGTCCTGGGCCTGGTGGGCACCCATCCGGCCGTGTTCGACCGCCACCGAGCACAGCGCTGCCTCGACGTCGGGAGCCATCCGGGACTTGTCACCGCAGATGTAGACGTGCGCGCCCTGCTCCAGCCATTGCCACATGGTTTCGCCGTGCTGGCGGATCCGGTCCTGCACGTAGATCTTGCGACTGGTGTCGCGGGAGAACGCGGTGTCCAACCTGGTCAGCGTGCCGTCCGCGAGCAACTCCCCCCATTCGTCCCGGTAGTAGAAGTCGGTGGCCTCGTGCTGCTCGCCGAAGAGCAACCAGTTGCTCCCGTCGTGCCCGGCCGCCCGGCGCTCGCGCAGGAAACCACGGAACGGTGCCACACCGGTGCCGGGACCGATCATGATCGCCGGGGCGGACCGGTCCGCGGGCGGGCGGAAGTGCCGTTGCCGCTGGACGTAGATGCTCACCGATTCGTCGGCGCGATCGGCCAGGTACGTCGAGCACACCCCGCCACGGCGCGATCTCGCCCCCTGGAAGCGCACCACCGAGCAGGTGATCTCCACCCGCCGCGGATCCTCCTGGGCGCTGGAGGAGATGGAGTACTGCCGGGCGGTCAGGCCGTCGAGAACCTCCAACCATTCCGCGCCGGTCGCGCGGACGGGGTGCTCGTGCAGGAGGTCGACCAGTTGCCGACCCCACCGCCACCGGGTGAAGGCCTCGCTGTCCAACCGGCTGGCGCTCTGCAGTTCCTCGTCCCCGCGGCGTTCGGCGATGAACGCCACCACCTGCGGAGTGATCGAACAGATCTCCAGGCGCGTCGCCAGCGCGTCGGCCAGTAGGAGGCCGGCGCCGTTCACGCTCACGTGCTCGTCGCCGTTCAGGCCGCACACGGTCAGGAACTCCTCGACGTACGCCGGGTTGTTGTGCGGCAGCACCGCGAGAGCGTCGCCTGCCTCGTAGCTGAGGGTGCCGGCGGGCAGGTCGAACGCCACGCGGCGTACTTCCTTGGCTGAACCCTCCTGCCCCAGAACGGGATTGGCCAGTAGCCGGGCCTCCAGCGGGTTCTTCCTCCCGTACGCCGGTCGCTGGCTCCCGCTCGCCGCTGCCCCTTCCGCGGTGCGCTCGTGGGCGGTTGCTGCCCCACCGTGCGGCACCCGGCCGGATGCTCGCAGTGCTCCCACGACGGTCGTCACCCAGGCCTGCGCGGCCGCGTCGTAGTCCGGCGGGCACTCCCCGCGCTGCGTCAACCGAGTCCCGCCGACCTCGCCCAGCCGCTCGTCGAGAGCCCGCCCGAACCCGCAGAACGACCGGTAGGCGGGATCACCGAAGGCCAACACGGCGTACTGCAACGTGCCGAGGGTCGGGTGGTCCGCGCTGCGCAGGAAGTCCACGAAATCCCTTGCGTCATCGGGCGGTTCGGCATCGCCGGTGGTGCTGGTGACGAAGAGGACGGTCCCGGCCAGGTGAGCAGTCGTCAGGGCGGCCATGTTGACGGGAACCGCCCGCACGCCGCTATCTGCCAACTGCTGCACCAACTCCGGCACGTAGTCCTCGACGGTGCCGGTCTGGGAGGCCCACGCGATCTGGACCGCGCCCTTGTCCACCGGCGCCGCGTCGACCGCGGGCGCTGGTGCCGCGATGGCGGACGGCACCAGGGAGGGTTCGAGCCGCACGCTGCACACCTTGAACTCCGGTTGCAGTGACAGCGGATCCGTGGCGTCGTTGGTCAACGCGTTGATCGAGAGCAGATCGCCGTACTCGTCGCCCCAGTGCATCGGAACGAAGCACGAGCCCTCCCGGACCCGGTCACTGCTCAACGCCGGGAGCACCGCTTCACCCCGGCGGGTCGTCAGGCGGACCGGCGATCCGTCGGCCAGTTGCAACCGGGCGGCGTCGCTGGGATGGATCTCCACGAACGGAGCCGGGTTCAGCCGGTTGAGGGTCGGAACCTTGCCGGTCTTGGTCATGGTGTGCCACTGGTGGGCCAACCGGCCGGTGTTGAGGACCATGGGGAACTCGTCGTCGGGCAACTCCGCCGGCGGCAGGTGCGGACGGGCCAGGAAGGCGGCCCGGCCGTCGGGGCGTGGGAAGGCGACGGCCGGGATCGAGCCGTCCGAACGGGCCAACAGGGTCTGGCTGCGACCATCGTTGAGGTAGCGGATCGGATGGCGCTGCTGCGTGTCCGCCGGCGGGCTGGGCCACTGGATCGGCTGCTCGCGCAACCGGTCGTAGGTGATGCCCCGCAGGTCGTATCCCGTTGCGGGATTGTGGAATTCGCGTAGCTCGTCGAAAATCTGCTCGGCGGTGGTGTAGTCGAAACCGGGGTAGCCCATGCGTTGGGCCACTTGCGCGATCAACCACCAGTCGGGGCGGGCGTCGCCCGGAGCCTCGGCGAAGGGTTGGCCCAGGTTGAGCGTGCGTTCGGAGTTGACCAGCACGCCCTCCGATTCAGCCCACAGGGACGCTGGGAGCGTGATATCGGCGTACCTGATGGTCTCGTTGCGCTCATAAGCGTCTTGGACGATCACCAGCTCGCAGCGCTCGAGCGCTTCGATGACGGTGGCCCGGTTGGCCACGGAGTGCACCGGGTTGGTGCAGATCACCCAGGCGGCCTTGATCTGGCCGGCGGCCATGTCCCGGAACATCTCGATGGTGCCGCGGCCGATCTCGGTGCGGATTGTGCCGTCGGACAACCCCCACTCGCGCTCGCAGTAGGAGCGGTCGTCCGCGTCGAGTACCGATCGCTGACCGGGCAGGCCCGGTCCCATGTAACCCATCTCCCGGCCACCCATCGCGTTGGGCTGGCCGGTCAGGGAGAACGGTCCGCTGCCGGGACGCAGGATCGCACCGGTCGCCAGATGCAGGTTGCAGATGACGTTGGTGCTCCAGGTGCCGTGCGTCGACTGGTTCAGGCCCATCGTCCAGCAGGTCATCCAGTCGGCCGACTCGCCGATCCAGGTAGCGGCGGTGCGCAGGTCATCGACCGCCAGGCCGGTCAGGTCCGCAACGCGCTCGACGGGATAGTCGGCGAGCAGGTCCACCACCTCCGGCCAGCCGGTGGTGTGCTCGGCGATGAACTGGTGGTCGACGGCGTCGGCGTCGACCAGCAACCGCAGCAGGCCGTTGAGCAGCGCCAGGTCGGTGCCCGGTGCGATCTGCAGGTGCAGGTTCGCCGCCTCGGCGGTGCGGGTACGTCGTGGGTCGACGACGATCAGCCGGGCACCTGCCGCCACCCGCTGCATCATCCGCAGGAAGAGGATCGGATGCGCGTCGGCCATGTTGGAGCCGATGACCAGGAACAGGTCGGCGTGGTCGAAGTCGTCGTAGGAGCCGGGCGGCCCGTCGGCGCCGAGGGACTGTTTGTAACCGGTTCCGGCGCTGGCCATGCACAACCGGGAGTTGGACTCCAGGTTGGTGGTGCGCACGAACCCCTTGGCCAATTTCGTTGCCAGGTATTGCGATTCGAGGGACATCTGCCCCGACACGTAGATTCCGACGGCGTCCGGACCGTGCTCGTCGATGGCCGCGCGCAGACCCGCCGCAGCAGCATCCAGGGCGTCGTCGAGACCGACTGAGGCCCGTTGCGCTGTGCGATCCGGCCGCCGACTCGCGCTGGCCATCCGGCCACCGCCACGCATCAGTTCCAGCGTCGTGGTGCCTTTGGTGCACAGCCGTCCGGCGTTGGCCGGATGGTCCGGTCGGCCGGCCAACGTCGGTGCCGCGTCACCGTCCCGGCGGACCGTCAGCCCGCAGCCGACACCGCAGTAGCCGCAGACACTGTGGACCTCGGTGCTCACGAGGACTCCTGCACCACATCGAGGCGGTAGCCGCGCTTGACCACGGTCTTCACGACCCGCAGGTTGCCCAGGCTCTCCCGCAGCCGTGCGACGGCCACTTCGGCGGCATGGGGGTCGGCCGAGTCACCGGGCAACACCTCCAGCAGGTCTTCGCGGGAGGCGACGGCACCCGGTCGGGAGGCCAGGAGTCGCAAGACCTCCAGCCCGCTCGGGGAGATCGGCAGAACCACGTGGTCCAGGGTCGCGGCCGAGGCGCGTACCCGCAGCTGCCCGTCGACCACCTCGGTCGCGTGGTCCTCGTCGCTGTAGAACAGGACGACGGCCCGGATGAGGGCTCCCAGCCGGCCCCGATCAGGCACCAGCGGCGACAATTTGGCCGCCACCAGTGGTGCCGCGGTGATCGGTCCGACCGTTGCCACCAGCAGCCGGTCGGCCGCTACGAGGGCCTGGACGTCCCCCAGGACACCGCAGTCCTGCGCTTCCTGGATCCAGGCGGCTGCCGCCGGCGCCGAGGTGAAGGTAACGCAATCGAACTGTCCCGCAGCGGTTTCCAGGATCGAGCGGCGCAGAGCGTCCGGATCCGGAGGCGGTCCCCAGCGATAGATGACCAGGGTCGTCACCGTTGCTCCGGCATCGGTCAGCGTGCCGGTCAGACCGTCGTCACCGGCCCCGTGTTGTTGGATGAAGATGCGTTGGTCCTCGACCCCCTCGGCGACCAGGAACTCCCCCATCTCGGCAGACGTCTCCGACTCGGCGACCCAGTCCGGGCTGAGCCCGGCGGCCTGGATAGCGCCGCGCGCCTTCGGGCCACGGGCGACGATCCGCGCCTGGCGCAGCGCCTTCTCCAGTTGCGGTAGCAGACCCGCCGTCTCAGCAGTCTCCAGCCAGCTGCTGAAGCCGACGCCGGTGGTAACCACCACGATGTCGGCGGGGTTCTTAATCAGCGCCCGGCTGCGCGCGATGAGGGAGGGCTCGTCGATGTGCGACTCCACGCCCAGCGCAGGTGCTACCTCGACCTGGGCACCGCGACGCTGCAGCGCGCTGGCCAGATCGGCCGAACGCCGTTGTGCCGTCACCAGAATGCGGGTGCCGGCGAGCACTGGCGGGTGGGAGTTCATCCGGCGTCGGACGGTGCGAGCACCCAGACTTGGTTATCGCGGATCTGGACCGGCCATACCGGCAACGCCTGCGTCGGGTCGTCGAGGCACTCACCGGTCTGCAGGCTGAACGTCTGCTTGTGCAGCGGGGAGGCCACGGTCGGCACCCCTGCCCTGCTGCCGACCAGCCCGCGGGCCATCACGTTGGCCCCGGTGAACGGGTCGCGGTGCCCGACGGCGTAGACCGCGTCGTCGCTGCATCGGAACAGCGCTACCTGCTGTCCGCCGACCAGCGCGGCCGACCCTCGATCGATCCACAGATCATCGACGGCACAGACCTGCGTCCATGTGCCGGCCGTCTGGGTGTCCGTTGCCGCAGTATCCACGGTGGTCACGACTGCTCCTCCCGGTTGAGTGCGAGAGTCGCGCCGTTGCGACGTGCGGATGTAGAGCCATTCTGCCCGGCTTCAGCGCTCGGTGGGGCGTCCGACGCAGGTTCGGATCGACGTACGGGGATGGTTCCCTCCGCGATCAGCACCGGTCCGGCGGGCCGCTTCTGGCCGCGCTCGGGCACATAGGCCAGATCCGGATCCGGGGTCTGGGGTGCGTTGATGAACGAGGTGAACCGGCTCACCTTCTCCGGGTCGGCCAACGCCTCCGCCCATTCATCGCGGTACGCCGCGACGTGGCTGGCCATGGCCGCGTCCAGTTCCGCGCCGATCCCCAGGGAGTCGTGCAGGACGACGTCCTGCACGTGCGCCATACCGCCCTCGATGGACTCGATCCACGGTGCGGTGCGCTGGAGCCGGTCGGCGGTGCGCACGTAGTACAGCAGGAACCGGTCGATGGCCTGGATCAGCGCATCGTCGTCGAGGTCCTCGGCGAACAGCTGGGCGTGCCGCGGGGTGAATCCACCGTTACCGCCGACGTACAGGTTCCAGCCGTTCTCGGTGGCGATGACGCCGACGTCCTTACCGCGGGCCTCGGCGCACTCACGGGCGCAGCCGGAGACGCCCAGCTTGATCTTGTGCGGCGAGCGCAGACCCCGGTAGCGCAGTTCCAGCAGGATCGCCATGCTGACCGAGTCCTGCACGCCGTAGCGGCACCAGGACTGTCCCACACAGGATTTCACCGTCCGCAGGCTCTTGCCGTAGGCGTGTCCTGACTCGAAGCCGGCGTCGATCAGCCGCTGCCAGATCACCGGCAACTGCTCGATCCGGGCGCCGAAGAGGTCGATCCGCTGACCACCGGTGATCTTGGTGTAGAGATCGAAGTCCTTGGCGATCTGGCCGATCACGATCAAGCCCTCGGGGGTGATCTCCCCGCCCGGGATGCGCGGGACGACCGAATAGGTGCCGTCCTTCTGCAGGTTGGCCATCACGTGGTCATTGGTGTCCTGCAGGGCCGAGGTCGCCGGGTCGAGCACGTGCGCACCGGGCCGGCTGGCCAGGATCGAGGCGGCCACGGGTCGGCAGATGTCGCAGCCGTTGCCGCGCCCGTGCTTGGCCAGCAACTCGCTGAAGGTCGTGATACCGCTCAGCTGCACGATCTCGAACAGTTCGGCGCGGCTGACGTCGAAGTGCTCGCACAGGGCGTTGCTGACCTGGACACCGGCCGCGGTGAGCTCGGCATCCATGAGTTTCTTCACCAGCGGGACACAGGAGCCGCAGCTGGTTCCGGCCTTGGTGCAGCCCTTGACGCCGCCGAGGTCGGTGCACCCGCCCTCGGAGACGGCGCAGCGGATGGTGCCGGCGGAGACGTTGTTACACGAGCAGACGATCGCCTCGTCGGGCAGCGCCGCCGAAGAGGCCGGCGCGGCACCCTCCGGGAGCAGCCACGCCGACGGGTCGCCGCCCAGATCCGCGCCGACCATGGGACGAAGCGAGGTGTACGCCGTGGCGTCGCCGACCAGGATGCCGCCCAGCAGGGTGCGGGCGTCATCACTCATGACCAGCTTCTTGTAGACCCCGGCCACCGGATCGGCGTACGCCACCTCCAAGCAGCCCGGGGTCGTGGCGAAGGCGTCGCCGAAGCTGGCGACGTCCACCCCCATCAACTTCAACTTGGTCGACAGATCGGCGCCGGTGAAGGTCGCCTCGCCGCCCAGGATGCGGTCAGTGGTTACTTCCGCCATCGTGTAGCCGGGCCCGACCAGACCCCACACGCGGTCCGCGATGCACGCGACTTCGCCGATGGCGTAGATGTTCTCGTCGCTGGTGCGGCAGGCCTCGTCGGCCATCACGCCACCGCGCGGGTGCACCTCCAGCCCGCTTTCGCGCGCCAGTTCGTCACGGGGCCGCACGCCGGTCGCGAAGACCACGACGTCGACCGGCAACCGCTCGCCATCAGCGAAGGTGACACCGGAGACCTGACCGTGCCGGTTGGCCTTGACCGCACTGGAGGCGGTGCTGGTCCGGACCTGGACGCCCAGGTGCTCGATCAGCCGGCGCAGGCCCTCGCCGCCGGCCGCGTCGACCTGCAGCGGCATGAGGCGGTCGGCGAACTCCACGACCGTGCACTCGGCACCCAGTTCGCGCAGCGCTCCGGCGGCTTCGAGGCCGAGCAGGCCGCCACCGACGACCACACCGCGTACGTCGCGGCGTAGCGACTTGCCGCGCTGCTGCACGTAGGCGCGCAACTCGGCGACATCGTCGACGGTGCGGTAGACGAAACAACCGGTCAAGTCGTTGCCCGGGATGGGCGGCTTGGTCGCGTAGGACCCGGTGGCCAGGACCAACGTGTCGTAGGGGTAGCGCACCCCACCAGCGGTGACGCACTGCTCCACGCGATCGATCTCGGTGACCCGCAGGTTGCGGCGCAGGCGCACGCCGGGGCGCGACCAGAGCTCCTGGTCGCCCAGCAGCAGCGCATCGGGGTCGTAATGGGTGAAGAACGATGTCAGTGCCACCCGGTCGTACGGCGGGCGGGACTCCTCGCCGAACACGTCAATGTCGTACTCCTCGGTGGCGCCGCGCTCGACCAGTGCTTCCACTGCCCGGCGGGCGACCATCCCGGCGCCGACCACGATCAACTTCTTGCGTTCCATGCCATCAACGGTGGCGTTGTCGTGTTTCGCCGGGATGCGCCTGCAGGTAACCGTGATGAAACAACTGCCTCACACGCGCTGGTCGCGCGGTGTGAGGACTCACAGCGCGAGCCCTATTGCAGTGAGGAGAACGTTGCGCGTCGGTTACGGAACGCGTCTATCGGCGAAACCAGCGACTTCTAGTTTTTCGGTCATCACCTTCCGAGCAACGTCGCCGGATATTCGTATCACACCCATGAATCACATTGCGCTGCAGGCACTTTCGCATCAGCCGGCGCAGTTCATCTCGGAAAGGACCCTCATGACCACCACCTCATCCTCTGTGGAGGACACATCACAGCTCCCTGACGCGTCCGGCCTGCACCTGCGGCCCGGGCGCTGGATCGACGGCTGGGACCCGGAGAACACCGCCCAATGGGAGTCGGTCGGCCGACCCATCGCGCGCCGTAACCTGATCGGCTCCGTCTTCGCCGAGTTCCTCGGCTTCGTCACCCTCGGTATCTGGAGCATCGTGGTGCCCAAGCTCGGGGCGGCCGGTTTCCACCTGACCAACAACCAGCTGTACTGGCTGATCGCGCTGCCGGGTCTGCTGGGTGCCGCCCTGCGGATTCTCTACACCTTCATGCCGCCGATCTTCGGTGGTCGCAACTGGACCGTGGTGTCGGCGTTGCTCCTGCTGATCCCGCTCACCGGGCTCACCTGGGTCGTGCAGCATCCGGACACGCCCTACGGGGTCCTGCTCCTGGTGGCCAGCCTGGCCGGCCTTGGCGGCGGCAACTTCGCATCGTCGATGGTCAACATCTCCTTCTTCTACCCGCAGCGCGAACGCGGCCGGGCACTCGGCATCAACGCCGCGGGCGGCAACATCGGCTCGGGGATCGTGGTGCTGGTCGTGCCCTTCGTCATCGCGACCGGTGGCGCCGGGATCGCGTTGTACCGCGCGGGGCTGATCTGGATCCCGCTCGTCCTCGGGGCAGCGGTCCTCGCGTACTTCACCATGAACAATCTCTCCAGTGCGCACGCCGACCTCGGCACCTTCGCCATGGCCGCGCGCTACCGCCACAACTGGATCCTCTCGCTGATCTACCTGGGCACCTTCGGCTCGTTCCTGGGCCTGTCCTTCACCTTCCCCAAGCTGACGTCCGACCTCTACCCGCACATCCCGTTGCAGATCGTCTTCATCGGTGCCGTCGTGGGTGCCCTGGTCCGGCCGGTGGGCGGCATGCTGGCCGACCGGTTCGGTGGTCGCTGGATCACCATCGGCGCGTTCGCGGTCATGGCTGCCGGCTCCATCGCCCTGGTCGCGAGCCTGGGCAAGGTGCCGTTCGCGGTCTTCCTGGCGCTCTTCCTGGTCCTGTTCGCCGCTTCGGGGATCGGCAACGGCAGCGTCTACCGGATGATCCCGGCGGTCTACCACGTCGGCGACCACGACGCAGCGAGCCATGCCCGGGCGCGCCGGTTGTCCGCGGGCACCATCGGTATCGCCGGAGCTGTGGGCGCGCTGGGCTCGTTCCTGATCCCCCGCAACTTCGCCATCTTCGGGTTGCACCAGGGCCTGATCAACCTGACGATCGTCTACCTGGTGCTGATGACGCTGACCTGGGCGGTCTACGCCCGCCGCGGGTCGGCCATGGCGCCCGAGCGGATCTAGGCCGCGTCGTTCGAGGCGGCGCGCACCATCCGGGCGAACAGCGCGTGCACCCGATGGTCGCCGGTCACCTCAGGATGGAACGAGGTGGCCAAGGCGTGGCCCTGACGTACGGCGACCGGATGGGTTGCGCCATCCGGTCCCGTCACGCTGGCAAGGACCTCGACTCCTGCACCGACGGACTCCACCCACGGTGCCCTGATGAAGACCGCCCGCATCGGGTCGCCGCCCACCCCGGTCACCGCCAGGTCGGCTTCGAAGGAGTCGACCTGGCGACCGAAGGCGTTGCGGCGGACCGTCATGTCGATCGCGGCCAGTGGTTCCTGATCGGGACGTCCGTCCAGGATTGAGGCCGCCAGCAGGATCATCCCCGCACACGAACCATAGACCGGCATCCCGTCAGCAATCCTCTGCCGCAACGGTTCTCGCAGTTCGAAGGTCGTGATGAGTTTGTCGATGGTCGTCGACTCACCGCCGGGGATGACCAGGCCGTCGATCGCCGCCAACTCAGCCGGTCGACGTACCGCGGGGGCGTCGGCACCAGCCTCCTGCAGCGCGCGCTGGTGCTCTCGCACATCGCCCTGCAACGCCAGCACCCCGATCGAAGTCACGAGCGCAGACTAGCCCGGCCCCGGACCGGCCTGCCCACCAGCTGCGCGGGGTACCGACAGACGCGCGGGTTATCAGCCGAGCAGGTGTCGATAACCCGCGCGTCTGCTGCACACGCTATCGGCGACGTTGCGAGGAGCGGTTGGACAGGTAGCCATCCACCACAGCAACCCCGAGGTCGTCCAGTTCCGGTGCGACGACCGTGCCACCGACACGGTCCGCGAGCTGCTTCAAGAACCGCTCCAGGGAGGGGTCCTCCCCCAGCCGGTAGATCGTCGTATGCGCGCCCAGACGAGTCACAGCGTCCAACTCCCGCACGCTGTAGGCGACGGTCAGCGGGTGCGGCGGATAGGCGAAGGCCACCTCACCGTCGGGTTCGATGTGCGCGGTCGGCTCGCCATCAGTGACGATCAGCAACACCGGCTGTGACGCGGGGTGCTTGCGGAAGAACTGCTGCGCCAGTAACAGCGCATGGTGCAGGTTGGTGCCCTTATCCCACTCGGGCGCAAGGGAAGTCAGGGTGTCAATGGGCATCCGCTCTGCGTGCCGGGCGAACGCGATCAACTCCAGTTGGTCGCCGCGGAAGCGGGTCTGGATCAGGTGATGCAACGCGACGGCGGTGCGTTTCATCGGCAGCCAGCGCCCGTCCATGGCCATCGAGAACGACGTGTCGACCAGCAGGGCGACGGCGGCATGGGTGCGTTCCTGGGTCTCCTGCACCTCGACGTCGTCCATGACCAGCATCGGCCCGCCGTCAACGGCACGTCGCACCGCGGCGTTGGTCATCGTGCGGGACACATCCCACGGTTCGGTGTCACCGAAGGCCCACGGTTTGCTCGCGCCGGTCGCCTCCCCCGCGAGGCCGGCCCGCATCGCCTGGCGCGAACCGTCCCGGCCGGACAACGACCGGGTGATGTCGCGCAGCAACGTCTTGCCGAGTTCGCGCATCGCCCGTGGCGACAGGCGCAGGTCGCCTTCGCTGTCCTTGTTGAGCATGTCCCGTTGGCGCATCCCGGCGTCCAACTCCTGCAGGTGCCGGGCCGCTTCGGCGGCTTCCGGTCCGAGGAGGCGGTCGAGGGCGTCGAGGTCCAGGTCGGCCATCTGGGAGCCGGCGTAGGACTGCGACAGTTGCTCGGCGAGCTGATCGAGCGCGGCCACCTCCTGCAGCACACCGGTGCCGTCACCCAGACCCAGCCCCTGCTCGCCATCCATCGCTTCCGAACCACCCCAGCCCGCATCCGGGCGCAGGTCCTGCAACAGCGAATCCAACTGCGACAGTTGCGACATCAACTCCGGCGAGCCGAACGCCGAAGCGGCGAGTTCATCCAGTTCCGCGCGTTGCTCCGGCGTCAACGAGTTGCGCAGCCGCTGTGCCGCAGCCGCCCGTTGGGCCAGGGAATCCAGCAGTTCCTCGATGTTCTGCGGGTTCTCCGGGAAGTGTTGGCCGTGCTTGGCCATGAACTGCTCGAAGTCCTCGGAGGTGTCCTGGCCTTGGGCGTGCTTGCTCAGCAGATCGTTGAGGTCGGACAGCATTTCGCTGACCTGCTGGCGATCCTCGTCGGTCGCGTTCTCCAGGGCCTGCTTCATCCCGGCGAAGCGCTGATCGAGCATTTCCCGGCCTAATAGGTCCTTGATCTGCTCGAACTTCTCCCGTGCTTCCGAGCTGCGCCACGAGTAGTCACCCAGCTCGGTGACCGCGGCGGCCGGCGACGGCGGCAGGTTCTCCATCCGCATCTCGGCGAACCGGGCGTCGTCGTCCAGGTCACGGGCCAGTTGCTTGCGCTCGGCCAGGACGGCTTGGTCCAACAGCTGCCGGATCTGGTCGAACGTGCCGCCGAGGTTGCTGCGCTGCAGCAGATCCTGGCGTCGGCGCATCGCCTGCGCGGCCAGCTCGTCCAGACCCTGCCGGCCCTTCGGACCCTGCCGCAGGAACTCGCGCAGCGCGCGGTCCGCGGAGTATCCGGCCATGACGCTCTCGCTGACCGCGTCCAGGGCTTCGGCCAGATCGACCGGTGGCGCAAGCGGATCCGGGCCGCCGGAGTACCGGTGGTAGCGACTGTCGCCGCGGTGACTGACCATCAGCCGTACGTCGTGTGGCCGGCTTCGTCGGCGTCCTTGCCGATCCGCCGAGCCAGGTAGAGGCCCTCGAGCGCGAACTCGATGGCGTTGGCCCGCTCTCCAGGGGTTGCTGCTTCGAACCGCTGCTCGATCTGGTCGTAGAGATCGGACTCGCCGATCCGCGGCAATTGCTCCAGCACCTCGGCGGCGGGCGTGCGGGGTCCGGTCTCGATCTGGGTGCCGTCCTCGATGGCGGCCACCAACAACGCCAGATCGACTCCGGCCAACGTGCCGCGGACCGTGTCGGCGATGCTGGTGCGCAGCAGGTGATCCAGGACCGGTCGCTCCCGGCCCTCATGGCCGGACTCGAACTCGACCTTGCCGGTCAACACCTCCAGCACGTCGGGCAGGTCGACGACCCGGGCAACGGCGGCATCCTCCCCGTTCACTGCGGCCCGGTGCAGAGCGCCTGCGGCGACCGTTTCTGCCGCGGCAATCGCGAATCGTGCTGACACACCTGAGCGTTGGTCGATCGCGGAGGATTCGCGCAGCGCGCGGGTGAAGCGGGCGATGACCTCCAGAACGGACGCGGGCACCTCCGCGACGACCTCGCTCTCCTGCTCGATAACGGCCACTTCGCCGGCAAGGTCCAGCGGGTAGTGCGTGCGCACCTGCGCACCGAAACGGTCCTTCAGCGGGGTGATGATCCGGCCGCGGTTGGTGTAATCCTCCGGGTTGGCGCTGGCGACGACCAGCACGTCCAACGGCAGACGCAGCAGATAGCCACGGATCTGGATGTCCTTCTCCTCCATCACGTTCAGCATCGCGACCTGGATCCGCTCGGCCAGGTCGGGCAGTTCGTTGATGGCCACGATGCCGCGGTGCGCCCGCGGGATCAGTCCGAAGTGAATGGTCTCCGGGTCGCCGAGACTGCGCCCCTGCGCGACCTTCATCGGATCAACGTCACCCACCAGGTCGGCTACGGAGGTGTCAGGGGTAGCCAGCTTTTCGGCGTACCGCTCCGAGCGATGCCGCCACGCCACGGGCAGGTCGTCGCCGAGTTCGGCCGCGCGGCGGATGGACTCGGTCGTGATGGGGTCGTAGGGGTGCTCGCCCAGTTCGGCACCCTCGATGACGGGGGTCCACTCGTCCAGGAGCAAGGGCAGCGTCCGCAGCACCCGGGTCTTGCCCTGACCGCGTTCACCCAGCAGGACGATGTCGTGACCGGCAAGCAGCGCGCGCTCCAGCTGGGGCAGCACGGTGTCGTCGAACCCCTGGATGCCGGGCCACGGATCGCGGCCGGAGGCCAGCGCCGCCAGCAGGTTGGCGCGCAGTTCCTGGCGAACGGTGCGGTATTCGTGCCCGCTTGCCCGCAGCTGCCCGAGCGTGCTGATGGCCGGCGGATCGGAGCGATCAGGGGTTGTCACGTGTCGAACGCTACGCTGCGGGCCGGTCTCATGAACCACCCTTTCCGGAAGCACCCTCCGCAGGGTGCCTACGATTTGTGGGTGACGCAACGATGGATCGATCTCGATGGCTTGGTCAACATGCGCGACATCGGCGGGCTGCCGACCGCTGGTGGCGGACGCACCCAGTTCGGTCGGTTGATCCGCTCGGACAATCTGCAGGACCTCACGCAGGATGACGTCCGTCGGCTCGTCGACGACCTCGGCGTCACCGACATCGTGGACCTGCGGGCGGACCGGGAGCTGCGCCTGGAGGGACCAGGACCGATGCGTGAGGTCAGCACGGTGACCCATCACCATCATTCGCTGCTGCGCGAGCGGACGGACGAATCGAGTGAGCACGTCGCGCAGCGGGCACTGGGCACGACGCCCCGCCGGACCCGGGGGGCCGACTTCTGGGCGCGCAACTATTTGGGCTATCTCGAGAACCGACCGGACTCGGTCTCCGGAGCTCTCTCGGCGATCACGGGCGCCTCCGGGACCACCGTCGTGCACTGCGCGGCGGGCAAAGATCGCACCGGGACCGTCGTGGCCATGGCCCTGGACGTCGCCGGCGTACCGCACGCCGAGATCGCTGCGGACTACGCCCTGACCCAGGAGCGTCTCGCCGCGATCATCGAGCGACTCTCGCGGCGTCCGTCGTACGGCGAAGCGCTCGCGACCCAGACCCTGGCTGATCAGACGCCGCACGCGGACTCGGCCCTGGCGATCCTCACCGCACTGGCCGACGGCTGGGGCGGGGCCGCCGGATGGCTGCGTGAGCAGGGGTGGTCCGAGCAGGAGGTCGGGCAACTGCGCGACCGGCTGACCGCCCCCTGACCCCTCCGCCTACCAGCCGCGCTCAGCGAGGCGGTGCGGCTGCGGGATCTCCTCGACGTTGATCCCCACCATGGCCTCGCCCAACCCGCGCGAGACCTTCGCGATCACGTCGGGGTCGTCGTAGAACGTCGTGGCCTTCACGATGGCCTCGGCGCGCTCGGCGGGGTTGCCGCTCTTGAAGATGCCGGATCCGACGAACACGCCCTCGGCGCCCAGCTGCATCATCATCGCTGCGTCGGCGGGGGTCGCGATGCCACCGGCGGTGAAGAGCACGACGGGCAGTTTCCCGAGCGTTGCCACTTCCTTGACCAGTTCGTAGGGCGCCTGCAACTCTTTGGCCGCCACGAACAGTTCATCCTCCGGCAGCGACGTCAACCGGCGGATCTCCTGGCGAATCTGCCGCATGTGGGTGGTCGCGTTCGACACATCACCCGTGCCGGCCTCGCCCTTGGAGCGGATCATCGCTGCACCCTCGGTGATCCGGCGCAACGCCTCACCCAGGTTGGTCGCACCGCACACGAAGGGGACCGTGAACTCCCACTTGTCGATGTGGTTGCTGTAGTCGGCGGGGGTGAGCACCTCCGACTCGTCGATGTAGTCCACCCCGAGGCTCTGCAGCACCTGCGCCTCGACGAAGTGACCGATCCGGGCCTTGGCCATCACCGGGATCGAGACGGCGGAGATGATGCCGTCGATCATGTCGGGGTCGCTCATCCGCGAGACGCCGCCCTGGGCGCGGATGTCGGCCGGGACCCGCTCGAGTGCCATCACCGCGACGGCACCGGCATCCTCGGCGATCTTCGCCTGATCGGGGGTGACGACGTCCATGATGACGCCGCCCTTCAGCATCTCGGCCATCCCGCGCTTGACCCGCGCGGTGCCCGTCGTCTCGTTCGTCATACGACCAGGCTAGAGGCACCGTGAGGCAGCTAGGTGCCACGGGCCGGCATTTGGCATCAAACGGTCAGGAGTAACTCCTGCCGTGTTCAGGCCTCCGGGACCGGCACCGCGACCTGCGGAACGGTGTCGTCGAAGTCGAGCACCTGCGGCAGGTCGGTGTGGCCGGCCAACCGGAACACCCGGACCAACGGCTGGGCGCGCATGTTCTGCACGTCAGCGACGGCATCGTTGTAGAACCGGCGCGCCAACTGGACCCGCTGACACGCGGCCTGCACCCGGTCGAGCTGCTCCACGGCGTAGCCATCCCGCGCCCGCATCGTCTCCACCACCTCTGGCGTGAGGACCGCGATCAGGGTGTGGGTCAGGTCGGTTTCCACCTTCGCCCGGTGGGCGTCCACCCCCTGCTCGGACACCTCGACCCGCACCGCGGCGGCGTCGGAGGTGTCCAGCGACTCGCTGGCCGCCTCGGCCAGCAGCAGGGCGCTGGCGGGATCGATCAATCCCGAATTCGCCAGTTCGACCGACACCTCGGCGCGCCGGACCAGTTGCGCGTCCAGGGCCGACACCGACCCCTCGACCTTGGCGTGCAGCCGGTCGAGCCGGGCGGCGTTGTAGGACAAGTACCACGCGACCACAGCCATGATCGCGACCGCTAGTGCGATCCACCCCAGCGTCTGCATCAGTCACCTCCTGTCAGTCTGCGCAACTGCCGGACTGCCGACAGCCGCCTCCCCCGCCGCGTGATGCTCGGTGCGGTCTCTTCCATCATGGCCGGGCGGGGGTCGGCGGCGATGACGGTTTCGTACACATTGATGATTTCGGTCGCCACTCGGGACCAGTCGAACTCCCGCGCCCGTTGCAGACCGGCGGATCGCAGTCGGGCACGCAAATCCGCATCGTCCAGCACACGTTCGATCTGGGCGGCGAGGGACCCGGGGTCCTCATTGGCGAACAACACGCCGCACATCCCCCCGCGCAGAACGGCATCGAAGGCCTCGATGTCGCTGGCGATCACCGGTGCCCCGGCGCTCATCGCCTCGATCAGGATGATGCCAAAGCTCTCCCCGCCGATGTTCGGAGCGACGTAGGCATCCACCGAATGCAACAGGCTGGCCTTCTGCTCATCCGTGACCGCCCCGAGGAACTCACACGCCGCCTTCACCTGCTCCGGCCGGCCGGACATCACCTCACGGGGATCGCCGGGCCCGGCGATCAGCACCCGCAGCCCCGGATACCTCACCAACAGCTGCGGCAGTGCGCTCAGCAGCACCGCAATACCTTTACGCGGTTCCTCGATCCGCCCCAGGAAAGCGATCGTCGGCCGTTGCGCAGTGCCCTGCCAGGCCGGGGTCACGTGCGCCCGGGCGAAGTCATCGACGTACACGCCATTGGGGATGACGGTGCAGTCCATGTCGATGTGCGACAGCAGGAACCGCCGGGCGGCCTCCGACACCGCGATGCGGCCCCGGATCTTCTCCAGTCCGGACTGCACCACCGGTTGCAAGGTGCTCAGCGTCCGGGAGCGGGCGTTGCTGGTGTGGAAGGTCGCGACCAGCGGCCCTTCGCAGGCCCACATGGCCAGCATGGACAGACTCGGGCTGACCGGCTCGTGCACGTGGACCACATCGAACTCGCCGCGTTCGATCCACCGCGACACTCGGGCCGCCGTGACCGGGCCGAAGAGCAGCCGGGCCACCGAACCGTTATACGGCACGGGGACCGCCTTCCCGGCGCTGTCGACGTACGGCGGCAGCGGGGTGTCGTCGTCCGCCGGCGCGAGCACGCTGACGTGATGCCCTGCGGCTAAAAGGTATTCGGCCAGGTCACGGACATGGAACTGCACCCCGCCGGGCACGTCCACGGCGTACGGGCAGACGATCCCGACCCTCACCGCGCTGAGTCCCGCGCCGGGTCCAGGTCGTCGATGAAGACGCGCTGCATCATGTGCCAGTCCGCGGTGTGCAACCGGATCTGCTCACCGAGTACGTCGACGCAGGCCTGGGTCATGAGCCGCACCTTCTCGGTGTCATCGACCCCGTCCGGCACCGGCACGCGGGGGCCGATGTGGGCGGTGATGCCCTGCATCGCCCGCCCGGGCAGCGGCCGGTAGCGGATCGCGATGGTGTGCAGCGCGGCACCGGTCTCCAGCGCCAACCGGGCCGGGCCGGCGGCGACCTTGGCCCGGTGCCCGCACAGGTCCACCTCGACACCGTGAGAGGTGAGGTCGCGATCGGCCAGCAGGGGCACGAAACCTCCGGCGTTCAGTGCGTCGCGCATCGCGGCGTACGGCGCGCCGCCGCCGGTGAGCGGGATGATCGTCATGCCCAGGCTCTCCCGGAATTCCAGGAACTCCTCGAAGAGCTCCTCCGGCTTGAGCCGCTCGGCGATCGTGGTGACCTTGGCAAAGTGGTAGGTGGCCCACGCACCGGTCAGATCCCAGTTGCCCATGTGGCCGAGGAACCCGATCAGCGGCCGGCCCGCGCTCACCTCGGCCACGATGTCGTCGCCGTGATCCTCCAACTGCACGATCCCGTCGAGGGATTCGCGGGTCTGCAGTTGCAGCCGGAACGCGTCGCAGAAGTACCGCAGGTAGGACCGCATACCCTCCTTGACCAGCGCTTCCAGCTCTGGCTCGGCCAGTTCGGGACGGACCCGTGCGTAGTTGGCCCGCAGCCGCTGCACGCTCTTGCCGTTACGCGCATAGGTGCGGTCCGCGATGGCCTGGAACGCGGCGTACGCCGATCGCTCGGGTAACCGGCGCACGACGCCCCACCCGGCGCGATAGCCGGCAACGGTCGCGGCCCCGGTCAGCTCGCTGCGGCGGCTCACGCCCCGGTCTCCGCCGCGAGCGCCTGCTGGCGCACGGTGAGCATCCGTTGGATCACGGTCACCAGGCTCGCGACCGCCAGCAGCGCGAGCACCACGCCGAGCACAGCGGTCGGCAGGTGCAGGAACGGGATCCCCACGAGGCCGGTGGTGACCAGGACCGCGACGAGCCGGTCGGCGCGCTCGGCAATCCCCACGTTGGCAGTCATACCCAAGCCCTCGGCCCGGGCCTTGGCGTAGGAGACCACGCTGCCCAGCACCAGGCAGGCCAGCGCGAGGACGACCATGATCATGCTGTCGCCCTTGCCGGCGTAGTACAGGATCAGGCCGCTGAAGATCGCGGCGTCGCCGACCCGGTCGAGGGTCGAGTCCAGGTAGGCGCCCCACACGCTGGATCGCCCCGACTGACGGGCCATGTTGCCGTCGATCATGTCGGAGAAGACGAAGCAGGTGATGAAGATGGTGCCCCAGAAGAACGAGCCGCGCGGGTAGAAGGCGAGGGCGCCGACGCACACCCCGAGCGTCCCGACGATGGTGACGGCATCGGGACTGATACCCAGCTTCAGCAGGAACCGGGCGATGGGGGCGAACAACTTGGTGAACAGGGCCCGGGCGAATCGGTTGAGCATGGTGGGCTAGAGCCTACGGGTTCACGCACGGGCTTCCGGCCAAGCGGCCACCAGGCGCTCCCGAGTGTCTTCCAGCAGCACCGGCAGCGCCTTGGTCTGGGCCACGATCGGCAGGAAGTTGGAGTCACCGCCCCAGCGGGGCACGACGTGCTGGTGCAGGTGCGCGGCGACCCCCGCTCCGGCGACGGCGCCCTGGTTCATGCCCAGGTTGAATCCGTCGGGAGCCGAGGCGTCCGTGAGCGCAGCGATCGCGGCCTTGGTCAACGCCGTGAACTCGGCCGTCTCCTCGTCGGTCAGGTCGACGTAGAGCGGCACGTGCCGGTAGGGGCAGATCAGCAGGTGGCCGGGGTTGTACGGGAACAGGTTGAGCACCACGAAGCAGAGGTCGCCGCGGTGCACGATCAGGCCATCGGCGTCGCTACGGGTGGGGGCCACACAGAACGGGCAGGCGTCGGAGTCGTCGTTCTCCGGCTTCGGGGTGTCGATGTAGACCATCCGGTGCGGGGTCCACAGCCGCTCGAATCCGTCGGACACCCGCGCGAAGTCGTCGTCGCGCTCGAGTTCGGTCATGGATTGATCCTAGGGAGTGCCCGTCGGCCCGGAATGATCGCCGCGATCTCGTGGTTGCCGGGAATATGACCTTCAAGAGTGCACTGCCGGGTGAGTTCGCCGAAGAGAAGACCGAATGGGTCCGTGGCCAGCTCGAGACCATCGACAAGACGGGCACGACCGAGTCGGTACAGGTGATGGACCGGCCGGTCGTGGTCTACACCATCCGGGGCCGCAAGTCCGGTCTGTTGCGCCGGGTTCCGCTGATGCGGGTGGAGCACGATGGCTCGTACGGCGTGGTGGCCTCCAAGGGCGGCGCACCGGAGCACCCCGCCTGGTACCACAACCTGCAGGCTAACCCTGAGGTCGAGGTTCAGGACGGCACGACCCAGTTGGTCGGCATCGCTCGTGAGTTGTCCGGTCCCGAGCGTGAGCAGTGGTGGGAGCGTGCCGTTGCGGCCTACCCGGAGTACGCGAACTACCAGACCAAGACCGACCGGCAGATCCCGGTGTTCGTGGTGGAGCCGGTCCGTACCGTCTCCTGACGTTGGGGGCCCGTCTGCACCGACTTTTGGAACGAGATTCACCTAAAAGTTCGGATTCCAGGTGAATCGCGTTCCAAAAGCACGGCGTGACCGGGCGCTAGGGCCTTGATGGCGCTCGCCACTCCATGAGGCGGTCCGAGGCGGGCACGAAGCCGGCCCGTTCGTAGACGCCGCGCGCCTGCTGCCGCGCGTTCAGCTGCACGCGATCCACCTGATGAGCGCGGGCCCAGTCCTGCAGCACCGTCAGCATGCGCCCGGCGAGACCCTGGCCGCGGTGGGCCGGGACCACGAACACCTGCGCAACGTGTAGCCAACTGACGACCGGCCGACGCAGCGACGGCAGTTTGGTGATCAGCACGGACTGCACCAGGGCGATCGCCTCACCCTCAGGACCGAAAGCCAGCCACGTCGGGCGGCTCGCGGAGTCAGCCAGCCAGGCATCGGCGTACTCGGACAGGAAACCCGACCGCGGCGTGGCAGCGTCGTCCTCCAGGTCCATCTGGAGGGCGAGCGCCGCCACGATCAGCGCCTCGTCGCGCGTGGCGCGGGTGATGCGGACCTCACTCATCTCCGCATCGAAGCACACCAACTGGCGTTTCTGGCCCGCGAGCCAACCGCCTCAGACCTGGGTGCGGCTCTCGATCGCGGCCGTGATCTCGGCGACCGCGTCGGCCAGGGGTACGGCGTTCTTCTGCGAGCCGTCGCGATAGCGGAAGGACACCGCGCCAGCGGAGCGGTCCTCCTCCCCCGCGATCAGCACGAACGGCACCTTGGACTTCGACGCGTTGCGGATCTTCTTGGGGAACCGGTCATCGGAGTCATCCAGCTCCACCCGAACACCCTGCGCGGCCAGGGTGTCCAGCACTCCGGCCAGGTAGTCGGCAAACTCCTCGGCGACAGGCACACCCATCACCTGGACCGGCGACAGCCAGGGCGGGAAAGCCCCGGCGTAATGCTCGACGAGCACGCCCAGGAAACGCTCGATGGAACCGAACTTGGCCGAGTGGATCATCACCGGGCGCTGACGCGTGCCGTCCGCGGCCTGGAACTCCAACTCGAACCCGCTGGGCTGGTTGAAGTCGTACTGGATCGTCGACATCTGCCAGGTCCGACCGATCGCGTCGCGCGCTTGGACAGAGATCTTCGGGCCGTAGAACGCCGCGCCGCCGGGGTCGGGCACCAACTCCAGACCGGAGGCGGTCGCGACATCCTCCAGGATTTGCGTCGCGATCTCCCACTCCTCGTCGGTGCCGAGGAACTTGTCCTTCTTGTCCCCCTCGGTGTCCCGGGTGGACAGCTCCAGGTAGAAATCGTCCAGACCGAAATCGCGCAGCACCGACAGCACGAAGTCCAGCAGGTGTTTCACCTCGGCCGGAGCCTGCTCGGGCGTGCAGTAGGAGTGCGAGTCGTCCTGCGTCAGGCCGCGCACGCGGGTCAGCCCGTGCACGACTCCGGACTTCTCGTAGCGGTAGACAGTGCCGAATTCGAAGTACCGGATGGGCAGTTCGCGGTAGGAGCGCCCGCGCGACTTATAGATCAGGTTGTGCATCGGGCAGCTCATGGCCTTGAGGTAATAGCTGGCGCCTTCGAGCTGCATCGGGGGGAACATCGTGTCGGCGTAGTACGGCAGGTGGCCCGAGGTGTGGAACAGGCCCTCCTTGGTGATGTGCGGTGTGCCGACGTAGGAGAAACCCTCCTCGATGTGCCGGCGCCGGACGAAGTCCTCCATCTCCCGCTTGATCACGCCGCCCTTGGGGTGGAAGACCGCCAGCCCGGAGCCCAACTCATCGGGGAAGGAGTACAGGTCCAGTTCGGCGCCCAGTTTGCGGTGATCGCGCTTCTCGGCCTCGGCCAACCGGTCCAGGTAGGCCTTCAGTTCTTCCTTGGTCGGCCACGCCGTGCCGTAGATCCGCTGCAGCTGCGGGTTCTTCTCGCTACCCCGCCAGTACGCCGCGGCGGAGCGCATCAGCTTAAAGGCGTTACCGATCAACTTGGTCGAGGGCAGGTGGGGCCCGCGGCACAGGTCGCCCCAGGCACGCTCGCCGTCGCGGCGCAGGTTGTCGTAGATCGTCAACTCGCCGCCGCCGACCTCGGCGTCCGCGCCTTCGGCCGCCTCGCCGGCGTTGCCCTTCAGCCCGATGAGCTCGAGTTTGTAGGGCTCGCCGGCCAGTTCAGCGCGCGCCTCCTCGTCGGTGACGACGCGACGGGAGAAGGTCTGACCCTCGTTGATGATCTTCTGCATCGCCTTCTCGAGGGCCTTAAGGTCCTCGGGGACGAACGGGGTGGCGACGTCGAAGTCGTAGTAGAAGCCGTCGGTGATCGGCGGTCCGATCCCCAGCTTGGCGTCCGGGTTGATCTGCTGCACGGCTTGGGCCAGCACGTGGGCCGCGGAGTGCCGCAGGATGTTCAGGCCATCCGGCTCGTCGATGCGCACCGGCTCGACCTGGGCATCGGCGGGCACTGGGCGAAAGAGGTCCTGCAACTGGCCGTTGACGCGCATCGCGACGACCGCTTTGTCGCCGCTGAACAAGTCCGTGCCGGTAGTCCCCTCCAGCGCCGATCGCTCGCTTCCGGCGATGGGGGCAGGGACCTGGGCAGACACGGGCGTTCTCCTCGCGTTAACGGGTGGGGCACCACGGGCGTGGCACTCGACCCAGGCTATCGGCCCACCGCCGCCGGGCTTGCATCGATTAATCCGCCACGGGTTGTTCACCCGCCGTCCACGACCCCGACGTGTGCGCGTCACCGGCCGGCAGTTGCCTGGCCTGCGGCGGCCCGGGTGATACGGGCCGCCGCCAACTCTGCCCCGTCACGTCGCCGTCTTGTCCTACCCCCAGCAGGAGTACGCCGTGTCCCACCGTCGCTTGTTCGCCGCCGCTACCGCTGCGCTCACGGCGTGCGCCTGCTTCGCTACCGTTCCTGCGGAGGCGCACCGCGCACCGTCCGCGCGGGACGCGGTCGAGGTGTACTCCCAGCACCTTCCGCCTCTGGCGACGATCGGCGGGGTACGTATCGACGGATCCGGCTGGGGCTCCTCCTGGGTGGCAAGACCTGGCTCCGACGTCCTCTTCTACGGCCTCACCGACCGCGGACCGAACGTCGACGGCCCGGACGGCAGCAAGATCGAGCCGCTGCCGAATTTCACCCCGAGCATCGGTGAGTTCGCATTGATCCACGGGCGGGCAATCCTGTTGCGCACCATCCCCTTACGCGGCGCCGACGGCACCCGCTACAACGGGCAGGTCAACTCCCAGGCGAGCACCGGCGAGACCATCACCGACCTGGACGGCAACGTTCTGCCGGCCAGCCCCTACGGTTACGACCCCGAGGGACTGGTGGCGCTGCGGGACGGAACCTTCTGGGTCAGTGACGAATACGGACCGTTCATCACCCACTTCGACCGCTGGGGCCGTCAGATCGAACGGCTTTCCCCCTACGACGGGACGCTGCCGGCGGAGTTGAAGAATCGCGAGCCGAACAGAGGCATGGAAGGTCTGACCGTCACTCCCGACGGCCGGACCCTGGTCGGCATCATGCAGTCCGCGTTGAACACCCCGGACGGCCCGAAGGCCAAGAAGGCCACGGCTCTTCGCGTGGTGACCGTCGATCTGCGTACCCGCGCGACCAAGGAATTCGTCTATCTGCTGCACCACGGCAGCGAGGACGTGACCACGGGCGCCAGCGAGATCTCCGCGCTCAGCAACACGCAGTTCTTGGTCGATGAGCGCGACGGCAGCATGGAACCGGGCGCCAACAAGAAGCTGTTCAAGATCGACCTCACCGGCGCCACCGACATCGGGCCGGACAGCACTGTCCCCGGATCGACGTACGACGCCAGCAAGGGCGGACTGATCGTCAACGGTCAGACCATCGAAGCCATTGCCGGCAAGAAGTCGACGGTCGATGCCGCAGTTGCTTTGCAGCAGAACGGGATTGCCCCGGTCAGCAGTGCACTCTTCCTGGATGTGGCTGGATTGGTGACGGCGATCGATCCGACCGGCAAGTTCTACGGTCACGACAAACTCGAAGGCGTGGCCGTGCTGCACGGTGGCCGCCAGGTCGTGATCGCCAACGACAGCGACTTCGGTATCGACGCCGTGACCAATGCTGCGCCGCCGTTCCAGCTGCACGCCAAGACGCTGCCCGACGGCACCCAGGACACGTTGCAGCTGCTCAAGGTCGACCTGTCGAAAGTGCCCGCCGCCTACCGCGGGTGACCGCCGCCGCGGCCCATCAACCGGCCATTTGAAAGTCCCTGCGCCACAGTCGTTTTCGAGTGCTCAGTGACCGGGCCGAACGGTGCTTGATGGTTAGGCTTAACTTGCTTGTGTAAACGCTTCCACAGGAGGAAGCTGGAGTCATCGGAACACATCGAAGGAGATGGTCAACGATGACCGAAATGATGCACCGTCCGACCCACGCGAAGACATCGGAGGTGACCAGCGAGCACCACTCCGAGTCGTCCGTGATGCGCCGTGTGCTGGCCGTCCTTCGTATCGCGACCGGGTTCATTTTCCTCTGGGCTTTCCTGGACAAGACTTTCGGCCTGGGCTACTCGACCCCGAGTGCCCGAGCCTGGATCAATGGCGGATCCCCCACCAAGGGATTCCTGTCGCACGTCGAGGTTGGTCCGCTGCAGAGCTTCTTCCACTCGATCGCGGGTAACCCGGTCGCGGACTGGCTCTTCATGCTCGGCCTCCTCGCGATCGGTGTTGCGTTGATCGTCGGCGCGGGCCTTCGACTCGCCGCTATCGGTGCAACGCTGATGATGGCCATGATGTGGATCGCTGAGTGGCCACTTGCCCAAACCACCGCAACCGGTGATCCGAGTGGCTCCACCAACCCGATCGTCGACTACCACGTGATCTACGCGCTGGTCGCCATCGTGTGCGCGCTGAGCTACGCCGGTCGCACCTGGGGCATTGGCTCCTGGTGGGAGCGCGTGGTCGGCAAGAACCGCTGGCTCGTCTGACGCAGCCGGCAACGGGAGGTCCTGCTTCGGCAGGGCCTCCCGTTTCTATTGCCCCAGACGCTATTTCGCGTTTGGATATAGCAGCCCACCGGACAATTCGGGGTAACAAATCGGCGCGTTGCCTTGCGGACACCCGCGCTATCACACGAAACTGATCGTGTCGGAATCACCCTCGTGACGCAGCACGGTTGTGCACACAGAAGACCGCCGCTTCATGAGATACCAACAAAAGGAGTTGGGAACTGTGAGCAGCAACGAACCCGCCCGGGGGTACGGCGGAGATACTGAGCCACCACGCGACCCCACCCTGGTCGAAGACAACCCGATCTACGGTCACCGCGACGACAAGGACGCCCGCTACGAACGCGGCACCACGCCGCCTGCAGACGAGGTCGTGGACCTCCCCGACTCGCCGGGTGGCATGATCGGCCGCACCTGCCTGGCGCTTCTGCGAATTGCCTTGGGCTTCATCATGTTGTGGGCTTTCCTGGACAAGCTCTTCGGTCTTGGCTACTCCACGCCGAAGGCACGTGCCTGGATCAACGGCGGTTCTCCTACTAAGGGATTCCTCGCCAACGTGCACGTGGGTCCCAAGGGCCTGCAGGACTTCTTCCACAACATCGCCGGCACCTGGTGGGCCAACGGGCTGTTCATGATCGGCCTCGCGGCCATCGGTATTGCCCTGATCCTCGGGATCGGCCTGCGGATCGCGGCGATCGCCAACCTGGCCATGATGGCGATGATGTGGATGGCCGAATGGCCGCTGGACAAGGTCACCTCGACCGGTGACCCCAGTGGGTCGACCAACCCGATCGTCGACTACCACGTCATCTACGCCCTGGCCGGAATTGTCTGTGCCGCATTTCTTGCCGGACGAACCCTCGGGTTCGGTCGAATGTGGGAAAAGGCCGTCGGCAGGAACCGCTGGCTGGTCTGAACCTCCCCCTAAAGAAATGGCCGCTCCATCCAGGAGCGGCCATTTCTTTATGTCTAGGCGTCCGCCGCGGCTGAGCGCAAGGCGGCCAGAATCGGCTCGGCGGCCTCATCGAGGAAACGCTGCTGACCCTCGTCTCCGATCTGCACCAGCGCGATATCGGTGAATCCAGCCTCCCAATACGGCTGCACCGCGGCCACGATCGCATCGATGTCCGGGCCACACGGAATCGCGTCGGCGACATCGTCCTTGGTGACGAATTGGCTCGCGCCGGCGAACCCTGCCGGTGTCGGGAGGTCGGCGTTGACCGCCCAGCCCAGCCCAAACCACCGGAACTGCTCGTGAGCGCGTTCGATCGCTTGGTCGCGCACCGGATCCCAGCACACCGGTATCTGCCCGATGGCTCGCGTCTGGGTCGTTGCACCCGCATCACCTCGCGCGTCCTTCCAGCCCTGCACCAGGTCCCCGTCCGGTTCCACCGCGATGAGGTCGTCGGCCAGTGGGGCGAACCGCTCGATCGACGCATCGCCTGAGACTGCTACTGCCAGAGGTACTTTGGCGTCCGGCACGTCCCAGATCCGCGCAGAGTCAACCCGGAAGTAGGTGCCGTCCCAGGTGACCAGGTCACCCGTGTGCAGTGCACGGATGATCTGGATGGCTTCTTCGAGCATGTCCTGGCGCTGAGCGATCGGCAGCCAGCCCTCTCCCGTGATGTGCTCGTTGAGATTCTCCCCGCTGCCCAGCCCGAGCGTGAACCGCCCGTCGGCGAGGATCTGCAAAGTCGCGGCTTTCTGGGCGACGACCGCCGGGTGGTAGCGCTGGGTCGGGCAGGTCACGTAGGTCATCAACTCGACGCGCTCAGTGGCCTGGGCGACGGCGCCGAGAACACTCCAGGCGTACGGCGCGTGGCCCTGGCTGGTGAGCCAGGGCGAGTAGTGGTCGCTGGAGACCTCGAAGTCGAAACCGGCGGTTTCGGCGGACCGCGCATACTGCACGAGTTGTTTGGGTCCCGACTGCTCGGTCATCAGGGTGTAGCCGAATCTGATTGTCATGACTTGATTTAACGTCGCGCAGTGTGCCCAAGGACCGCCCGAAGGGCGGAGCCGCAAGGCCGTGCGCGAGACTGGTTGCGTTCTGATCCCGCCCCTGACTGGAGGTTGCAGGTGTCCCGTTCACTCGCGTCGAAAGCTCGTATCGCCGGGCAAGCCGCTCTGGGTGGCTTTCTCGCCTTTGCCGGCGTCGGCCACCTCACCTTTGCCCGCGAGGAGTTCCAGGCCCAGGTGCCCGACTGGTTTCCGGCGAACACCGACTTCGTGGTGCTGGCTTCCGGTGTCGTCGAAATCGCTTTAGGAACAGCGTTGCTGACGACCTGGAAACAGCCGGCCCGGGCGTACGTGGGTGCGACCGCTGGCGCCTTCTTCGTCGCGGTGTTCCCCGGCAACATCGCCCAGTTCGTCGAGCACAAGGACGGCTTCGGCCTGGACACCGACACCAAGCGCGCGATCCGCTTGCTGTTCCAGCCTCTGCTGGTGGCCGGTGCACTGTCGGCGACCGACGCGGTCCGGGTGCTGTGGAAGGACCGCTGATCCGTTCCTAGTTCGTGGAGTCCGGCGACCGGAGGGCCAGGTCGACCCACCACTGCAGGTCAACGTCCTCCACGACCGCCGCGTCGCTCAGGAACAGGTAGTTGCGCATGGACCTGGCTTTCATCACGGCTGGTGCGGCTCCCTCGCGAGCCAGGGCCTCGTCGTACTCCTCAGGATCGACGCGGACCATCATCACCCGGTCCTCCTTCTCCCCCACTGCCAGTCGTAGCGTCCCGTTGACCATGAAGGCGATGCTGCCGAACATCCGTTTCTCCTGGACGTCGCCAGCGGTGAGCAGTCGCTCGCGAACCCGGCCAAGCAGCTCGATCTCCTCCATGCGCTGAGGCTGCCAGAAGTCACTGCGCCGGGGAAGCGTCGGCCGGTGGGTCAATTTCGGATCTGGACGGCGGCTTAGTAGTCTTTCCCTTCGGCGCGGCTGGTTCCGCGACCGGCCTGGACGTATAGCTCAGTTGGTTAGAGCGTTCGCTTCACACGCGAGAGGTCAGGGGTTCGAGTCCCTTTACGTCCACCATTGTCAAAGGCCCTCTGACCTGCGGAAACACCGTCAGGGGGCTGTTCTTCTCCATGGCGTGCTACCGGCCGAGCTCTCGTTGTGTGTTGCGCCAGTCAATGAGGTTGGTCGCGATGATCTGCCCGGTCTCGAGGTGGGTGATCGTGACGGTGGTTTCGTCGATGAGGGCCAGGACTCCTTTCCCGCGGTGGGCGGCCCCGATGCCGAGATGGTGCATGCGCCCGGCTCGGCGCAGGGTGATCCGACCGTTCTTGTCGACCTTGTCGTAGCGCAGTCGGTAGTGGGTGTCGCGGCCGCCGGCGGGTTGGGCCTTGGGGGTCGCCCGGTAAGTCTGGCCCGGGGTGCGGCACTGGTTAGCGCGGTGTGGGCTAGCGATGATCTTCAGAACGACGACACGATCATTCGACACCAGCCCATCCGACTGTGACGCATGTCGCGACTCACTAGAGACGCATCACTAGTGACATATGTCATGAACCTAGACACCTTTACGTCCACCGCCGCGATGAGTCGGAACATCGTTCGTAGATGAATCGAGTGATCTTTCATATTCATGGCCTAGCGCTCGGCCATTTGGGACTATCGCAGTTTCGGTGTTTCTGGTCCGTGACACGCCCACTGCTGTGGGCGGGATCGGAATAGGGACGCATGACACTGCAGGACATGAACGAAGAGCAGGTCGAGCCGACGCACGACACGGCTG
>NZ_LVCF01000034.1 GCF_001594145.1 Branchiibius sp. NY16-3462-2
GTCGCTGACCTGCTGAACACTCGACCCCGCCAAACCCTGGAATGGGCAACACCCGCCGAAGCTCTCCATCAGATACTCTCAACGCCACCAGAAACCGACGGTGTTGCAACGACCGCGTGAAACTGCCACCGGCGGGCGCATCAGCGCGGGCGAGGCCCGACGCTACGCGTGCAACGCAGGACTCATCCCCCAGGTGTTCGATGGGGCGTCAGTTCCGCTGGACCTCGGGCGGACCAAACGCCTGTTCACGCTTCACCAGCGAAGAGCAATCGAGAACCGCGACGGCGGATGCGTCTTCCCCGGATGCGAACGGCCGCCAGGTTGGTGCGAAGGGCACCACTGGCGCGAGCCCTGGGCGAAGGGCGGCACGACCGATCTGAAGGACGGGATCCTGCTGTGCGGTTCGGACCACCGGCGGGTACATCTCGAGGACATCCCCGTTCGGATGCGGGACGGGCGCGTGGAGTTCTTCATGCACCCGCCCACCGGCGGTCCGAAGCAATGGATCAGTAACCAACGCTTCCGCGTCGAACCGAACGCCCGATGAAGCTGGTCAGCCCTATTCGGCGCGGTGGTCGCGAAATCAGGGACCCGTCAGGCGTTCTCGATGATCGCCTGACGAGCCCGCGGGTGGATCGCCTCGCGACGCATCTGCAGGCGCTCCTCGTCCTCATCGGAGATCGCGCCCGAAGGTGGCGCCTCGGAGAAGATCGGGCCTTCCGCGGAGTCGGAGCGGCCGACGATGTTGAAGATGATGTTCAACAGGACGGCGGTGATCGCCGCGGCGCTGATGCCGGAGTCGAAGATGACGCGGAACCAGGACGGGAACTGGTCGTAGAAGGTCGGCACCGCGATCGGGATGATGCCCATACCCAGCGACAGTCCCACGATCACCAGGTTGGCGTTCCCGGAGAAGTCGACCTTGGACAGCGTGCGGATGCCGCTGGCGGCAACCGTGCCGAACAGCGCGAGCCCGGCGCCGCCGAGGACCGGCAGCGGCACGATCGCGATGATCGCGCCCAGGACCGGGAAGAGGCCGAGCACGAAGAGGATGGCGCCGCTAACGGCCACCACGAAGCGCGACTTGATCCCGGTGATCGCCACGAGCCCGACGTTCTGGGCGAACGCGCTGACCGAGAATCCGTTGAACACACCCGCCACCGCGGAGGCGCCCATGTCGGCACGCAGACCGGCGGTGACCTGATCGCGCGTCGCCGGCTGGTCGATGACCTCACCGACCGCGAGGATGTCAGCGGTCGTCTCGGTCATCGTGACGAGCATGACGATGAACATCGAAATGATCGCGCCCACGGCGAAGGTCGGCATCCCGAAGTGGAACGGCGTCGTCAGCTGGAAGACGCTGGCGTCCGAGATCTTGCTGAAGTCGGTGATGCCGAACGGGATCGCGACGATCGTGCCGAGCACCAAGCCCAACAGGATCGCGATGCGGCTGAAGAAGCCGGGCAGGAATCGGTAGATCAGCACGATCAGCAGCACCGTCAGCGCCGCCACCGCGATGTTCTTCGGGGCCCCGAAGTTCGGTGTGACACCCGGGGTCCCCCCGCCCGCCCACTTGATGGCGACCGGCAGCAGGGAGACACCGATGATCGTGATCACCACGCCCGTGACGACCTCGGGGAAGAACCGCAGCAGTCGGGTGAAGACCGGTGCCAACAGCAGACCCAGGATCGCCGCCACGATCAGCGCGCCGTAGATCGCCCGAAGGCCGGCATGACCGCCGCCCACCGAGGCGCCGATGGTGAGCATCGTGGAGACGCCCGCGAACGACGTACCTTGCACCAGCGGCTGACGAGCACCGAACTTCCAGACGCCGATGGTCTGCAGCAGGGTCGCGAGACCGGACATGAAGAGTCCGGCGGACACCAGGAAGGTGATGTCGGTCGCCGACAGTTTCAGGGCGTTGCCGACCACGAGGGGTACGGCGACCACTCCGGCGTACATCGACAACACGTGCTGCAACCCGTAGAGGAACATCTGCGGGGCCGGCAACACCTCATCGACCGGGTGCTTGGTGGTGACTTCAGACATGGTGAACCTCCGAAAGGTCAACGTTGACCGTCGAATTCGCCGCCGCGGGGGTCGCGGCGCGCTGGGTGAGGTGGCCTCAGCGGGCCGACAGACCGGCGAGCTGGGTGGTCGCGTCGGTGCGACCGTCCACCTCGTAGTCAGCGCTTTCCACCGTGCCGTCGGGACCGACGACGAAGGTGCTCCGCAGCAGGCCGACCATGGCCTGCCCGTTCACGGTCTTAGGACCCCACGCACCCCACCGCTTCGCGACGGTGGCATCCGGGTCGCTCAGCAGAGCGTGACCGAGATCGAATTGGTCTGCGAACCGGGACAATTCGTCCACGGGGTCGGGTGACACGCCGTACACCAACGCGTCGGCGGCGGCGATGGCCGGCAACTCGTCGCGGTAGCTGCACACCTGGTCGGTGCACACCGGGCTGAATGCCTTCGGGAAGAAGTAGATGACCACCCGTCGGCCGGACAGTGCGGCGAGGTCGACGGGGCCGTCGGTGCCCTTCAGGGACAACGAGGGCGCGCGGTCTCCCGCAGCCAGGCGGGCGCCTTGGTCGGAGCTCACGCCTTGGTCGGCGCTCACGCCTCGGTCGGCGCTCACGCCAGACTCCGGGGCAGCCGCATGTGCCGGTTCACGTCCTTGTAGAGCAGGTAGCGGAAACGTCCCGGGCCGCCGGCGTAGCAGGCCTGCGGGCAGAATGCGCGCAGCCACATGAAGTCGCCCTCCTCCACCTCGACCCAGTCCTGGTTGAGGCGGTATACCGCCTTGCCCTCCAGGACGTAGAGGCCGTGCTCCATGACGTGCGTCTCCGCGAACGGGATGACGGTGCCCGGTTCGAAGGTCACGATGTTGACGTGCATGTCGTGCCGCAGGTCGGTCGGATCGGCGAATCGGGTTGTCACCCAACGGCCTTCGGTATCCGGCATCGGTGAGGGCACGACGTCCTCCTCGTGGGTGACGAACGCTTCCGGTGCGCTCAGACCGGCAACGGGCTCGTACGCCTTGCGGATCCAGTGGAACCGAACGGGGGACGTGCTGTGGTTCAGCGCCGTCCACCGCTGCGACGGCGGCAGGTAGACGTAGCTGCCGGCGCGCAGTTCGTGCCGGTCGCCGTCGATGGTGATCGTCATCTCGCCCTCCACGACAAAGAGGACGGACTCCGCGCCGAGGTCGGTCTCGGGACGGTCGCTGCCCCCGCCGGGTGACACCTCGACGATGTATTGCGAGAAGGTCTCGGCGAAGCCACTCAGCGGGCGGGCCAACACCCAGAGCCGGGTGTCGTGCCAGCCGGGCAGGAAACTGGTGACGATGTCGCGCATCACGCCGCGCGGGATGACTGCATACGCCTCGGTGAACATCGCCCGATCGGTCAACAACTGCGACTGGTCGGGATGCCCGCCGTGCGGGGCGTAGTAGCTGGCGGGGCGCACGGGCGCGGTGGTCATCAGATCTCCTCGTGGTTATCCGGCTGGGTGACGGCGGTCGCCTGCACAGCGGCCGCCACTGCGGGCGCGACCCGCGCATCGAAAACGCTGGGAATGATGTAGCTGGAGGTCAATTCGTCCGACGCCACGCACCCCGCGATGGCCTCCGCGGCCGCGACGAGCAACTCGGTCGAGATCTCCCGGGCGCCAGCATCCAGCAGACCGCGGAACAGGCCCGGAAAAGCCAGCACGTTGTTGATCTGGTTGGGGAAGTCGCTGCGTCCGGTGGCGACGACGGCCGCGTGCTCGGCGGCCTCGAGCGGGTCGATCTCGGGATCCGGGTTGGCCAGCGCCAGGACGATCGCGCCGTCGTTCATGGTGGCGACGTGCTTGCCCTCGATGACACCCGGTGCGGAGACACCCACAAAGACGTCCGCGCCGGCGAGCGCGTCGTGCAGAGTGCCGACGAAGCCGGAGGGGTTGGTGTTGTCGGCGATCCACTGCCGGTGCTCGTCGACGTACTCCCGGTCGCGGTCCACCGCGCCGTTGCGGTCGCACGCGATGATGTCGCGCGCTCCCTGCGCCTGCAGGAGCTGGATGATCGCGTGCCCCGCGGCGCCGACGCCGCTGACGACGATCCGCACGTCGGAGATCTGCTTGCCGACCACCCGCAGACCGTTGATCAACGCGGCCAGCACCACGATCGCCGTACCGTGCTGGTCGTCGTGGAAGACGGGGATGTCCAGTTCCTCGCGCAGCCGCCGCTCGATCTCGAAACACCGAGGCGCGGCGATGTCCTCGAGGTTGACCCCGCCATAGACGGGAGCCAACGCCTTGACGATGGAGATGATCTGCTCGGTGTCGGTCGTGTCCAGACAGACCGGCCAGGCGTCCACGTCGGCAAACCGCTTGAACAGCGCGGCCTTGCCCTCCATCACCGGCAGCGCCGCAGCCGGGCCGATGTCGCCCAGGCCGAGCACTGCGGTCCCGTCGGTGACCACGGCCACCGTGTTGCGCTTGATGGTCAAATGCCTTGCGTCGTCGGGGTTTTCGTGGATCGCCAGGCACACTCGGGCGACGCCAGGAGTGTAGGCCCGGGACAGTTCGTCGCGGTTGCGCAGTTCCACCTTGGACTGGACCGACAGCTTGCCACCCAGGTGCATCAGGAAGGTACGGTCGCTGACGTTGGCGACCTCGACCCCTTCCACGGACTTCAGCGCCTCGACGACCTCGGCCGCGTGGGTGACGCCCCGGGTGTAGGCGGTCAGATCGACGACGACACCCTCATGGCCGGACTCGACCATGTCCAGGGCGGTGACGTCGGCGCCGGCGGAGGCTGCCGCAGCAGCCAGAGCGGCGGTGGCACTGAACCCGGCGGGCGCGGAGACCCGCGCGGTGATGCTGTGGCCGGGACTGGTCTGAACCGTCATCGGTGACGCCTCCTTGATTTCCGTATTGTGGAGATTACTTTCCACTTTACGTAACGTCAAAGTTTTGTTGTGTCCTGGTTCACATGAAGCTCAGTCGAAGCGGTGCGACTGCACGTGCTGGAAGATCAGCGACGTCTCGGTGCTGGCCACGTCCGGGATACCGCTCAGGTGCTCGATGACGAAGTCGTTCAGCGCATTGGTATCCGGCACCGCCAGATGGATCATGAAGTCGTGCGTGCCGCCGAGCAGGTAGACGTTGCGCACCCCCGGCAGATCGGCCAGGTGGTGCAGGAACTTGGTCAGCCGGGAGCGGGCGTGGGCGCGCATCCGTACGGCGACCATCGCCTGCAGGGGCCGCCCGGTCAGCGTCGGGTCGATATCCGCATGCGTACCCCGCAGGACGCCGTCCTCGACCAGTCCCCGCACCCGCCCCAGCGCCGTTGACGGCGCCACACCGGCCTTCGCAGCCAGGACATTGTTGGGCGTGCGGGCATCCAAGGAAAGTTCGCGCAGCAGGATGCGGTCGACCTCGTCGATGCCGGAGCGCAGATCCTTCGATCGCGCAGTGTGATCCCGGTCACTCGCAGAATCCGATGCCATCCCCACCGCCTATCGCCGAAGAATCTTCGGACAACCTACTGCTTCCCAGTCGCCACCACTAGAAAGAGAGGGCAGGAACCGAACCCCTCATCAGGAGAGCCCATGCGCGTCGGCGTGCCCCAGGAAGTCAAGAACAACGAGTTCCGGGTGGGCATCACGCCCTCCGGCGTGCACGAGTTGGTCGCCCACGGCCACGAGGTGCTCATCCAGACCGGTGCCGGCGAGGGTTCGCAGATCACCGACGCCGAGTACATCGCGCAGGGCGCGACCATGGTCGATGACCCCGACGAGGTGTGGGGCAACGCTGAGATGGTGATCAAGGTCAAGGAACCGATCGCCAGCGAATACCACCGGCTACGTGAGGATCTCACCCTCTTCACCTACCTGCACCTGGCCGCGGACGAGACGCTCACCAAGGAGTTGGTGCGGGCCGGGACGACCGCCATCGCCTATGAGACCGTGCAGCTCCCCTCCGGCGGACTACCGCTGCTCTATCCCATGTCGGAGGTCGCCGGCTGCCTCGCTCCGCAGATGGGTGCCTACTTCCTGACCAAACCGCAGGGTGGCCGTGGCGTGCTCATGGGTGGCGTCGGCGGCGTCGCCAATGCCAAGGTCGTCATCATCGGCGCCGGCGTCTCGGGGCAGAACGCGGCCAACATCGCCCTCGGCATGGGTGCCGACGTGACCCTCCTGGACACCGACCTGGACAAGTTGCGGATGTCCTTCTGGCGCTACGACAACCGCGTCCACGGCCTCGCGTCCTCTTCGCTGACGATCGCCCAGCAGGTGCGCGAGGCCGACCTGGTCATCGGTGCTGTCCTCATCCCCGGTGCCAAGGCACCCAGCCTGGTCTCGAATGAGCTTGTGTCGCAAATGAAACCGGGCTCCGTGCTCGTCGACATCGCGATCGACCAGGGTGGCTGCTTCGAGGACAGCAAGCCGACCACTCACGCCGATCCCGTCTTCCCCGTGCACAACTCGACGATGTATTGCGTCGCGAACATGCCGGGCGCCGTACCCAACACCTCCACCTGGGCCCTGACCAACGCGACGCTGCCCTACGCGGTGAAGTTGGCCGACCAGGGCTGGCAGGACGCGATGCGCGCCGACCCCGCCCTGGCCCTCGGGCTGAACACGCACGCCGGCGACATCACCTGCGCGCCCGTGGCCGACGCCTTCGGGATGGACTCGACTCCTGTGAAGACAGTCCTCGCCTGACCCGGGTGGCGCCTACGGTGTCCATATGCGTCGAGGCACCAATCTTCCGTCGATCGGTATGTTCAACCGATCGGTCGTGTTGGACGCAGTGCGCCGGTCCGATGGCGGAATCAGTCGGGTCGAACTCGCGACGACCACGGGTTTGTCGCCTCAGACCATCACCAATGTCACCCGGCGGTTGTTGCAAGACGGATTGATCCGCGAGGCGGGCAAGCTCGTTGACGGGCCGGGCAAACCCCGACTCCTGCTCGCCCTCGAGCCGCGCAGTCGGTATGCCGTAGGTGTCCATCTGGACCCGAGTTTCATCACCTCCGTGGTGACCGACTTGCACGGCCAGGTAGTCGCCGACCTACGCATCCCTACTCCCAGACGGGCGCTCCCTGAGCTGGTGCTGGACCGGATGATCGCGACCCTTGACGACCTCATGTCATCGGTCACGGCAAACCGCGAGCGCTTCCTCGGCATCGGGATCGCCGCTCCTGGACCCATCGACATGGAGGCTGGGAGTGTCCTCAACGCGCCGCTCCTGGAAGGCTGGAAACGCGTTCCGCTGCGCGACGCCCTCGCCGAAGCTCTACGCATGCCCGTCGGCCTGGAGAAAGACGTAACGGCGGCGGTCACTGCACACGCATGGCGTGGTCGACCCAGGGCTCATGACTTCGCATTCCTCTACTACGGCACCGGCTTGGGGGCGGGGCTTGTCATCGGCGGCGAGGTTGTCGGGGGAAGCAGCGCCAACGCCGGCGACCTCGGACATATCCAGGTAAGCGATCGCGGTCCGTTGTGCAGCTGCGGCCACCGCGGCTGCATCGGCGACAACGCCAGCCCCGCAGCCATGGTGCGTTCGGCCGCACGAGCCGGCATCGTCCAACTGCCCCAGTCGCCGCTACGTCATTCCGACGTGGATCGCGCATTCACCACCCTGACTCGAGTGGCCGGCGCTGGCGATCCAGCCGCCCGACGCATCGTTGATCGCGTGGCCGGCGACCTGGCCCGCGCGATCGTCATCCTCGCGAACCTGTTGGATCTGGAGTCGGTTGTCATCGGCGGTCCGTACTGGGATCGCCTGGAGCCGTTGGTGATTGAGCAGGTTGAGGCAAAAGCCAACACCGACGGAGCCAACGTATTGACCCATCCCCTCCGAGTCACCAGCTCCGACCTAGGCGCCGACGTCGCGGCGGTCGGCGCCGCCACTCTGGTCCTTCATTCGGTCTACTCTCCACGACCGGCGGGCCTGCTCATCCAAGCGTGACCGGCGTCACAATTCGTCGCCGGAAAGTATTGACTTGAATTAGTCCATACGGTTGATTAATTGGGTTAGATGCCGCGTTGGCCGGCAGGTAACCCAGCAGGAACAGGAGAAGAGGATGAACACACGTCTCATTGCCGCGACGTCGACGGCCCTCGTGGTAGTTGCCGTAACTGGTTGCAGCGCAGGGGGTCTCAGTTCCGGCTCCGGGTCCGGGTCGTCCAAGACAGTGACCGTGGCCTACCAGAAGTACGGCCAGTTCACCCAGATGGACACCTTGATGCAGTCCGTGAAAAAGCAGTACGAGGCTGACCACAAGGGCATCACCGTCAAGCTCGTTCCGATCCAGGCAGCAGAGGCCGACTACTACACGAAGCTGGCGCTGATGAACAAGTCGGCTTCGACCGCTCCGGACGTGATGTACGAGGACACCTTCCAACTGAAGTCCGATGTCACGGCTGGATACCTAGCTCCACTGGACGGCTACGTGTCGAAGTGGTCGGACTGGAGCCAGTTCTACGACAACGCGAAGCAAGCGGGTGTCGGCGACGACGGGAAGACCTACGGCATTTCCCTCGGAACTGATACGCGGGCGATCTGGTACAACAAGCAACTCTTCCAGAAGGCCGGCATCACCGTTCCCTGGCAGCCCAAGACGTGGGCCGATGTTCTCACCGCAGCCAAGACGATCAAACAGAAGCTGCCCGGCGTGATCCCCTTCAACATGTACTCCGGCACCGCTCAAGGTGAGGCAGCATCCATGCAGGGTCTGGAGATGCTGCTGTACGGCACGAAAGACTCGCTCTACGACACCGCGAGCAAGAAGTGGGTCGTTGGATCGCAGGGCATGACTGACTCCCTGCAGTTCGTGAAGGACATCTACCAGGGCGGTCTTGGTCCCACGCCCCAGCAGGGACTCGACAAGAACATCGGCACCACCATCGGGTCTGAGTGGTTACCCCAGGGCAAGCTAGCGATGGACCTCGATGGCTCATGGCAGAGCGGAACGTGGATCCCCAGCGGAGGCACGCCCTGGCCGCAATGGAACACGGTCATGGGTCAGGCCAAGATGCCCACCCAGGACGGCGCCGCACCAGGTGCCACCAGCATGTCGGGCGGCTGGACCTTGGCGATGGGTAGCCACTCCGCGAACAAGGACGCTGCCTGGGACTTCATGAAAATTGCTCTCGACAAAAAGAATTCACAGTCCTACGCACTAGCCGCAAGCCAGATCGCCGTGCGAAAGGACGTCGCTGAGGACCCCTCCTACCAAAAGGCCAATCCCTCGTTCGAGTTCTTCTCTGCACTGGTCCCGGTCACCCATTTCCGACCGGCCACTGCCGACTACCCGAAGATCTCCAACCAACTCCAGGTAGCGATGGAGTCAGTCATGACCGGCCAGTCATCGCCAAGCGCAGCCGCTGCGAAGTATGACTCCGCAGTGCAAGGGATCGTAGGTGCCGACCAGACCACGAAGCAGTGACCAGCCAGACCCTCAGCCTGCCGAAGACACCGGTGCCGTCCGGTGGCGAGCGGGACCCCGGCCGACGCCGTAGGTTCCGTTGGATAGGTCGGGGTGCGCCGCTACTTCCCGCCATCATCGTGCTGGTCATCTTCCTTCTGGGGCCGGTTCTGAGCGCCTTCATCGGAGCGTTCACCAACTCCGCACTCTCTGGTGAGGGCGCGAAGGACAGTCACTTCGTCGGTTTCGACAATTTCCGCGAGTTGTTCGCCAACCCGGACTTCCCCAAGTCGGTATGGCTCACGCTGCTGTTCGTCTTCGCCTCGGCCATCGTGGGTCAGAACGTCCTGGGGCTCGGTCTGGCCATCCTCATGCGATCCGCCTCCGGATGGGCCCGGGCGCTGACCAGCCTGGTGGTGGTCGGCGCGTGGATACTTCCCGAGATCGTGGCGAGCTTCGCGGCGTACGCATTCTTCGCCGCCAACGGCACCCTCAACAGCCTTCTGCATTTCATCGGGCTATCCGGAACGACCTGGCTGTACAGCTATCCGATGCTCTCGGTGATCATCGCCAACGTCTGGCGTGGAACCGCATTCTCGATGCTGGTCTACTCAGCCGCGCTCAACGACGTGCCCGAGGAGATTGTCGAGTCCGCGCGGGTGGATGGGGCAAGTGCCAACCAGCGGTTGGTCTACATCACGCTTCCGCTGATTCGCCGCAGCATCTCCACGAACCTGATGCTCACCACGTTGCAGACGCTCTCGGTCTTCACGCTGATCTACGTGATGACCGGCGGTGGCCCGGGGACAAACTCCAGCACGCTGCCGATCCTCGCCTTCCAACAAGCATTCTCGTTCGGCGAACTCGGCATGGGCACCGCGATCGCACTGATCCTGCTCATTGTGGGAGCGGTCTTCTCACTGATCTACATCCGCGCGTTGCGTCCGGAGGTCGACTGACATGGCAGTATCCACTTTCGCGCTGACGTCGCCGCGACAACGCAACCTCAGGTGGGTCAGCAACTCGATTCTGTTACTCATCGCGCTGATGTTCATCCTGCCGATCGCGTGGGTCGTCCTTGGCTCCTTCGACTCCCGGGCGACCCTGAGCGTGAAGTTTCCCCATCCCTTCACCCTTCAGAATTTCACCAAGATTCTGAATGCCGACACGACCTACATTCCGTTACTCAACAGCGCCATCCTGTCCGGCGGTTGCGCACTCGTCACGGTGGTTTGCGCGGTCCTTGCCGCTTATCCGCTGTCGCGCTATCAGAGCCGGGCGAACAAGCCGTTCCTATACAGCATCTTGTTCGGGACCTGCCTGCCGATCACGGCGATGATGGTGCCGGTGTACTCACTCTTCGTCTCCTTGAACCTGCTCAATTCCTATCCTGGAATCATCTTCTTCATGGCAGCGACGAGTCTGCCGATGGCGATCTGGATGGCCAAGAATTTCATGGACGCCGTCCCCATCTCCCTGGAAGAGGCCGCCTGGGTGGACGGCGCATCGATGATGCGGACGTTGCGCGCGATTGTGGTCCCGCTGATGAGACCCGGCATCGGCGTGATTTTCATCTTCGTGTTCATCCAGTGCTGGGGCAACTTCTTCGTTCCCTACATCCTGATCACTGATCAGACCGCTATGCCGGCTTCCGTCACGATCTACGACTTCTTCGGTGCCAACGGTGCCGTTGCGTACGGACAGTTGGCGGCCTTCTCCCTGCTGTATTCCGTCCCGGTTCTCGCGCTCTACGCATTGGTGCAGCGCCTGTCCGGCGGTGGCCTTGCCCTCGCCGGCGCCGTCAAAGGCTGAGCTGCCCGCCCCCCCACTCGCGAAAGGCATCACCACAGTGCACGACACGTCAGCCCTCATCGAGGCACGCATCATCCGCTTCCACCAGCAGCGCATCCTGCCTGCGGTCCACACGCACGAACAACCCATGCAGGTCGCCGCGTGGGCGGCGCCCGGCGAACCCGTCCCGTTCCATGAGGCCGTGTCTCGCGAGTTCACGCCGTTGAACGAAGGGGACGCGTGGGGACAACCATGGGGTACGACGTGGCTGCGGATCAGCGGAACCGTGCCTTCGGACTGGCCGGGTGATGCGCGCCGTGAGCTGGTGGTCAATCTTGGCTGGAAACCCGGTGCGCCCGGCTTCCAATCCGAGGGGTTGTGCTACACCCCAGATGGCTCGATCATCAAAGCCCTCGAACCCCGCAACTCCTGGATCCCCATCGATGCCTCGTCGGGTGCTGAGTTCACGGTCTACGTCGAAGCTGCGTCCAACCCTGACATCGGCGGGGTGTGGGGTTTCCTGCCCACTGATCTCGGGGACCCGCAGACCGCGCCCGCCAGGCCCCTCTACACCTTCGGCGGGGCTCGACTGACCCAGCTCGACGAGACCATGTGGGGCCTCGAACGTGACGTGTGGACGCTCCTTGACGTTATGGCTCAGCTGCCCCAGACCTCGCCGCGCCGAGCTGGCATCCTGCGGGCTCTGGAGCGGGCGATCGACATACTGGACCCCCAGGACGTTCCAGCGCGAGCAAAGGATGCCCGCCTGAGCCTGGTCGACACCCTCTCCCGACCGGCGGGCGCAACGTCCCATCGGGTCGTGGCCGTCGGGCACGCGCACATCGACTCGGCCTGGTTGTGGCCGACGCGCGAAACGAAACGCAAAGTCGCGCGGACGTTCTCGAACGTTGTCGACCTGATGGACCGCTACCCCGACTTCACCTTCGCCGCGTCCAGCGCCCAGCAGTACGCCTGGTTGAAAGCGGACTACCCCGAGGTGTTCGAGCGGGTCCGGGCACGGATCGCTGACGGGCGTTTCGTGCCCGTCGGCGGAATGTGGGTCGAATCGGACACCAATATGCCTGGCGGGGAGGCAATGGCCCGCCAGTTCGTGCTCGGTAAGGAATTCTTTCTCCGCGAGTTCGGTGTTGAAACCGACGAGGTCTGGCTACCCGACAGCTTCGGATATTCCGCCGGCCTGCCACAGATCGTCACCGCGTCGAACAGCAGCAACTTCCTCACCCAGAAAATCTCGTGGAACGAAACCGACACGATGCCGCACCACACGTTCTTGTGGGAGGGAATCGACGGCACCCAGGTGTTCACCCACTTCCCGCCGGTGGACACCTACAACTCGGAACTGACTGCGGTGGAACTGAACCGGGCCGAGAGTCAGCATGCCGAACGTGGACTGAGTGACCTGTCGCTCGTGCCGTTCGGCTTCGGCGATGGCGGCGGCGGGCCGACCCGGGAAATGCTCGAGGTCGCCCTTCGCAAGGCAGACCTCGAAGGCTCCCCTCAAGTGCGACTCGGTCGCCCTGACGAGTTTTTCGCCTCCGCCGCAGCTGAACTGACCGAACCGGCCGTATGGGTCGGCGAGCTCTACTTGGAGTTCCACCGCGGCACCTACACCTCCCAGGCGCGCACCAAGTTTGGCAACCGGCGTAGTGAACACCTGCTGCGGGAAGCCGAACTCTGGGCGGCAACCGCCGCGGTGCGGACCGAATACGTCTATCCCGCTGACGAATTGCGGGAATGTTGGGAGATCGTGCTGCTGCAGCAGTTCCACGACATTCTCCCCGGATCATCCATCGCCTGGGTGCATCAGGAAGCCGAGCGCAACTACGCGGCGGTCGCCGGACGACTGGGCCAGGTCATCGATGACGCACTCCACACTCTCGACACCGCCCAGGTCGCTAGCTCACAGATCGTCGCGAACGCTGCGCCCATCGTGCAGGAGGGAGTGACGGCCCTCGGTGCCGCACCTTCCACCCCCCAGCCATCCCGGATCAGCAGCGACGGCGGCTACACGGTTCTGGAGACGGACTACTTCACGGCACGTGTCGACGGCCGAGGACACCTGGTATCGCTCGTGGACCACGGGAGCCAGCGCGAAGTCATTCCGCCGGGGCAAAGTGGCAACCAGTTGCTGATGTTCCACGACATCCCCAACCAGTGGGACGCCTGGGATATCGACAAGTCCTACCAGCAGACGCCGCTGGCTGCGCTGGACGCGGCGGACGCACCCACCGTCAAAGGTGACGCGCTGCAGGTCCGCTACCTCACCGGTAATTCGACTGTCTCCCAACGACTTTGTGCCTCGCCGGACGGTCGCGCCTTAGATATCGAGACCACCGTCGATTGGCACGAACAACAGAAACTACTGAAGCTGGGGTTCCCGATCGACGTACACACGTCGGAGGCAGCGTTCGAAGTCCAGTTCGGACACATCCGACGGCCCACGCACACCAACACCTCGTGGGACAGTGCGAGGTTCGAGGTTTCCGGGCACCGCTGGGTGCGAGTCGAAGAACCGGGCTTCGGTGTCACCCTCGCCAACGACCGCGTCTACGGCCGTGACGTGACGCGGCACGTTCGCGAGGGCGGCGGCACCTACAGCCTGATCCGGGAATCTCTGCTCCGGGCACCTCGTTTCCCCGACCCGCACGCCGACCAGGGCGAGCACGTGTTCCGGCATTCGCTGCGGGTCGGATCGCTGCTGGACGGCGTCGCCGAGGGCTACCGGCTGAACCTTCCGCTACGCCCGACCGCAGGCCCCATCGAACCGTTGGTCCGGATCGACGGGTCCCCAGCCGTCATAATCGAAGCCGTCAAACTCGCCCAGGACGGCAGCGGAGATGTGATTGTCCGGCTCTACGAGGCGGCCGGCGGTCGTGCCTCCGCTCGATTGGTGCCCACCTTCGACCCTGGCGCCGCCTCCCGCACCGATCTGCTGGAACGCCCGTGGCCGGAGCAGCCGGACGATGCACTGCGGCTGGACCTACGCCCCTTCGAACTGGTGACCATCCGGATCGCGCGCGCCTGACCGGGCTAGCGTGAGGTCATGACCCTGCGCATCGGATACAAGGCTTCGGCGGAGCAGTTCGCACCCCGGCGGTTGCTGGACTACGCAGTCCTCGCCGAGGAGATCGGGCTGGAGAGCGTCTGGATCAGCGACCACTTCCAGCCCTGGCGGCACCACGGTGGCCACGCGCCGTACTCGCTGAGTTGGCTTGCGGCCGTGGGCGAACGCACCGAGCGCGTCCAATTGGGTACGTCGGTCATGACCCCCACGTTCCGCTACAACCCCGCCGTGGTCGCCCAGGCGTTCGGCACCCTGGGGTCGCTCTACCCGGGGCGGATCGCGCTCGGCGTGGGCACGGGTGAGGCACTCAACGAAATCGTTGTCGGCTCAGTGGATTCCGGCGAATGGCCGGACTTCAAGGAGCGCTTCGCGCGGCTGCGCGAGTCGGTGCGGCTAATGCGCGCGCTGTGGTCCGGCGAGCGGGTCAGTTTCGAGGGCGACTACTACCACACGGTCGACGCGACGATCTATGACAAGCCGGAGGAGCCGATCCCGGTCTACGTCGCCGCGGGCGGACCGACGGTCGCCAAGTACGCCGGTCGGATGGGCGATGGGTTCATCTGCACCTCCGGCAAGGGCGAGTCGCTCTACACCGAGAAGCTGATCCCGGCGGTCGAGGAGGGTTTGGAGCTGTCCAAGCGGGACAACATTGACCGGATGATCGAGATCAAGCTGTCCTGGGATCCCGATCACGAGAAGGCGGTCGAAAACTGCCGCTTCTGGGCGGCACTGTCCCTGACGCCGGAGCAGAAGCACGGCACGAGCGACCCGCTGGAGATGGAGAAACTCGGCGACGCGCTGTCCGATGAGCAGATCGCGTCCCGCTGGATCGTGTCGTCCGACCCCGACGAGGTCGTGGCGGCAGTGAAGCAGTACGTCGACTGGGGTTTCGACCATCTGGTGTTCCACGCGCCGGGCGATGATCAGGAGCGCTTCCTGCGCACGTTCGGGGAACAGGTGCTGCCGGGGTTGCGCGACCTGGGCTGACACGCCGCTGCTTGACCCGGGGTTATACGCGGTATAGGTTCCTCTCACCCTTACTCGGTATACCCAGCACCTACATACCCCGGGAGTCACCGTGTCCGTCCGCTACGGCCTGCTCGCCCTGCTGTCCGAAGGCCCGATCCACGGCTCCGGCCTGCGGGCGCAGTTCGAAGCGCACACCGGGGGCACCTGGCCGCTCAACGTCGGGCAGGTCTTCACCACCCTCGCCCGCCTGGAGCGCGACGGCCTGGTGGAGCAGACCGGACCCGCCGACGACGAGGGCAAGATCGAATACGCCCTGACCGACGCTGGCCGCGCCGAACTCGACACCTGGTGGTCCTCCCCGGTCGAGCGCACCGGCAGCCCGCGCGATGAGTTGGCGATCAAGTTGGTGCTGGCCGTGACCCTGCCCGGCATCGACGTACGCCGAGTGGTCCAGACCCAGCGCACCGCATCGATGGCGCAACTGCGGGACCTGACCCGGTTGAAACGGTCCTCCGACAAGAACACCGACATCGCCTGGACGCTGCTGCTGGAGAACCACCTCTTCACCACTGAAGCCGAGGTGCGCTGGCTCGACTACGTCGAGTCGACCCTGAGCAGGAGTCGCCAATCGGTCCGCGCCGCAATCACTTCCGACTCCCCCGCGACCCAGGAGGTCACCCGATGAACGGCACCCCGATCCTGCAGATGCGCGGTGTCACCCGCGTGCACGGCACCGGCCCACAGGCGGTGCACGCGCTGCGCGGCATCGACCTGGACGTGGCCCGCGGCGAACTCGTCGCCGTGATGGGTCCGTCGGGTTCGGGTAAGTCGACGTTGCTCAACCTGGCGTCGGCGCTGGACTCCCCGACCCACGGAACGGTGATCGTCGACGGAGTCGACCTCGGCGGCCTGTCGCCGGCCCAGATCGCCCGGATCCGTCGGCGCAAGATCGGCGTCGTCTTCCAGGACTTCAACCTGATCCCGTCGTTGACGGCCGGCGAGAACGTGTCCCTGCCGTTGGAGCTAGACGGCTTCTCGGTGCGCAATGCCCGCACCGAGGCGCTCAAAGGCCTTGATTCCGTGGGGCTTTCAGAGCTGATCGACCGCTACCCGGATGCGATGTCCGGTGGCCAACAGCAGCGGGTCGCGATTGCCCGCGCTCTGGTCGGCGACCGCTGTCTGGTTGCCGCCGACGAACCGACGGGTGCGCTGGACACCCAGACCGGTGAGGAAGTCCTGCGGGTCCTGCGCGACCGCTGTGACGATGGAGCCGGCGGTCTGCTGGTCACCCACGACGCCCGGCACGCTGCGTGGGCCGACCGGGTCGTGTTCCTGCGCGACGGTGAGATCGTCGATTCGACCGGCATTTCCACCGAGCCGGAGGACCTGTTGCGCGAGGTCGGCGCATGACCCTCCTGGACGACCGCCCCGCCGTGTCGCGTCCGCCAGCCGCCTCGGGGGCGGCTGGCTGGCGCGGCAGTTGGCGGGTCAGCCTGCGGATGGCCCGACGCGACGTACGCCGACACAAGGGTCGCAGCGCCATCGTCGCCCTGATGGCCGGACTGCCGATCGCCCTCCTGTGCTTCGCGTTCACGATGTTCGCCACCACGAATATCACTGGCGCTGAACGGATCCCCGCCGAATTGGGAAGCGCCGCAGCCTCGGTGGGCGTGGGCCAACTCGGACAGCACATCGAACAGGCGCCCGACGGAGATGGCTGGTCATCGTCAGAGACCCCCGGCAAGTCGATACCTGGTTATTCCCCCAGCGGCCCCCTATCGGCGCAGACGGCAGCCATCGGCGAACTGGTCGATGGACACGCTGTGGTCAACGACACCGCCAGTGGCCGCATCCAGCTGTCCACTTCCAACCCCGAAGCACAGATCGGACAGCTGAATCCAGACGGGGGTGCCACACCGATAGCTCACCTGGTCAGCGGTCGTTGGCCCAGTGGGCCGACCGAGGCTGTCGTCTCGCAGGACAGCCGCATCGGGTCGCTGCCGACGACCGGCCCCATCACGGTGCTGCTGAACGGGCAGAGACACCACCTGAACGTCGTGGGTGTGGTGACCACCGCGGCCCGCGTCGATGTGTTCACGCCGCTCGACATCGGCGCCCAGAACTCCCCGGTTTGGCTGATCGAGCGCAGTTCGCCGGTGACGTGGGCGGAGGTGAAGCGACTGAACCAGTACGGGTTGACGGTGCTGTCTGCCGATGTCTTGCGCAATCCCCCGCCAGCCAGCGAAGTGTCGCAAGACGTGCAGGGCTCAAGCAGCGACGCGGGCGCCTGGGTCCTGGGCGCAGTCTTCCTTGCACTGATCGTGATCCTGCTGACCGCACCCGCGTTCGCGGTCAGCGCCTCCCGACAGCGCAGGACCCTTGCGCTTGCCGCAGCCAACGGTGCTGAGCAGCGGCAGTTGCGACGCGCCGTACTGGCCCAAGGGGTAGTCCTCGGCGCGCTCTCGGTACTGCTGGGCGCTGCAGTGGGGATAGCTACTGCGTACGTCCTGACCCAGTGGTTCCCACCCGCCGACAACTGGAACGGCCCGTGGGATGTGCCGTGGCTGGCGATCCTGGGGATCTGCCTGCTGGGTGTCATCGCCTGCGTCACTGCTGCGTTGCTTCCCGCGCTGCGCCTGGGCCGGTTGGACGTGGTCGGCGTGATGAAGGGGCAGAGCGTCTCGCCGCCCCTGCACCGGTGGATCGCCTGGCTCGGACTGGCAGTGACCGGCGTCGCCACGGCCTTCCTCCTGCTGGCGCCGATGAGCAACCCGCGCTTCGTCACCCAGTCGCCGACCAGGGACGTGTGTGCGGCAGCCATCATCGCCCTCTGCCTCGGTGGCCTGATGATCGTGCCCTGGATCCTGGTGACGCTGGGACAGCACAGCACCCATCTGCCGATTTCGCTGCGCCTGGCGGCCCGCGACACCGCCCGCCACCGCTCGCGGTCGATCCCCACCGTGGCGGCAACGCTGGCGGCCACTGCAGCGGTCAGCGCGGCCCTGGTGACGTTTGCTTCGATCGATGCGTACGACAGCCGCAACTACGTGGCGTCCACGCTTAATGGCGAGGCGTTCGCGAACTCCCTGTATGAGGGCAGCCCAGACACCACCAGGGAAGTCACCGCCGCCACCGAGAAGCTCTATCCGGGGTTCGTCATCACACCGCTGCGTACCGTCTCCGACCCCTACATCGTCGCGTCGAACAGCTACGACCCGCAGGCCAAGCCCGTGACCAAAGGCCACATCACGGCGGTGTTGCTGCCGGGGTGCACCCTGCAGCAAGCGGCCGAATACCCGACGACCGGGTGGAGCAGCGACGGCTCGACACCCAACCCCGACCATTGCAATCGCTATTCGAGCTCGGGTTTCGCACCGAACAGCAACCTGGCGGTGCTGCCGGCCAGTGAGATTGCTCGACGGTTGAATCTGTCCACCGCTCAACGAGATGCGCTCGATCACGGGGCGCTGGTGATGCTGGGCAGCGACCTACCACGTGAGATCACCGTCGCAAGCGCCGACTACACCATGGGCGATACAGAGACCACCTACGGCAAGGTCGCCCAGCACACCGACATCCCGGTGCTGGCGATCCCGCCGACCGGTAGCCGTAAGGGAGCGTTCACGTCCGTCGCCGGGGTCCTGGCCACCCCGCAGACGGCCGCAGCGCTGGGCTGGACCGCTCACCTGGTCGAGTCCGGCGCCCTGATCCGCGACCCCTCCGGAGCGATCAGCTCTGAAGCCGAGCAGCGGATCAACGATCAACTGACGACGACGTCCTTCACGGTTGAGCGCGGTTTCCGCAGCGACAGCGCCACGATCGTCGCGGTACTGCTCGCCGTACTGATGGCCCTGCTGCTGGTCACCACGTTGACATCGACCGCGCTCGCGATGGCGGAGCAACGCGGCGAGGACGCAACGATGGCAGCGGTCGGCGCCACTCGACGTACTCGCAGATCCATGGCGGCCGGGCACGCCTACTGGCTGGGCACCCTGGCCACCTTCTTCGGCGCGCTGGCCGGCATCGTCATCGGCCAGGGTCTGGCGCGGCTCGCGGTGGGCCAGAAGATGGCCTATCCGGACGGAACGGTGCCCGATGCAACTGTCTTCGTGCGCATACCGTGGCTGCCCATCGCAGCGATCGTGCTGATCGCGCCGCTGGTCGCGGCGGCCCTGGCGTGGCTGGCGGTCCGCCGAGCGCCGCAGGTGACCCGTCGCGCCACCTGATCAGGCACGCCACGTGAGCACGCAACAGGGCCGAAACACCGATCGCCTACCGTGGCAGCGTGGATGTAGCGGTGATCGGAGCGACCGGTGACATCGGACGGCAGATCTGCGCGCAGCTGATCGAGCGCCGGGTGGTGCCGACGACCTCGCGGCTGCAACTGGTCGGGCGCCGCGGTGGTTCGTCGCAGACCGCCGCCCACGGGTTGCGGGCCGACCTGCGCGACGCCTACTCCGAGCACGCGCCGCTGATCGACGTGGCCGTCGCGCCCGAGGATGTGGTCGCCGACGTCATCATCATGGCCGCCGGCGCCACGCCGCCCGCCGCTCCCGGGGCGGTCGTCGACCGTCGCGAGTTGGCAGCCGTCAACGCCCGCGTCTTCTCCCAGTACGCCGAGCGCCTGGCCGAGCACGGAGCCGGCCACGAAGTCGTGATCGTGGTCTCCAACCCGGTCGAACTGGCGGTCGGCCTGCTCGCCGAGGCGCTCGGTCGGCACCGCGTCATCGGGATGGGCGCCTGGCTGGACACGTTGCGGTTCCGTCGCGAGATCGCCTCCACGTTGGGTTTCCCGCGGCAACGCATCGGCGGTTTCGTCGTCGGCCCGCACGGCGATGACCTGGTGCCGTTGTGGTCGACGGTCCGGGTCACGGGTTTGACTGTGTCCGAACGGAAGTCAGCTGTCCGACGGGCCCGCGGTGACCGCTCGCTGGACGACTTCGACGCCGAGATCGAGGCCGCCAAGACCCGGATCGGCGAGGTTGCATCCGTCGACATGACTGCTGCGTTCGCGGAGATCTACGACTGGCCGCCGGACCTGCGGACGGTCACCCGACCGTGGCTGACACACCAGAGCGGGGCTAAAACTGCTTCCGGTACGGCGAACGCGACCGTTGAGTTGATCGACACCTTGTTCGACGGCCGGGAGATCGTCGTCGCCGGGCAGGTCCGTCTCGATGGCGAGATCTCGGTGACCGGTGAGCCGGTGCGATCCGTGACCGGTGTCCCGGTCGTCCTGGGTCCGGAGGGCTGGAAACAGGTGCTGCTGGACGACCTCGCACCCGATGAGGAGCGCCGCTTCCGGGCCAGTCTCGACAAGACCGACGCCATGCTCGCGCAGTGGGGGTTGTGATGGACACTGACACCGACACCGACGAGATCGGCTACGTCGCCTTCGTCCGCGGCGTCGACCGCACCGGCACGCTGACCTCCATCGCCACAGCCATCTCGACCCGCGGTATCAGTTGTGATTCCTTTGCTACCAACGACTTTCGCAGCGGTACGGCCGCCATCACGGCCGTCTTCAGGACCTCGGAGCGGCTGCAGAAAGCCCTGGCGCGCACGCTGGAGCGGCTACCCGCCGTACACGAAGTCACGATCCTGCCGCTGTCCGACGAACGGGTGCACGCGAGCGCGGTGCTGATCCTGCCCGATAACCAGCCGTTCCATCCGCCGGTAGACGTCACGCTGCGCTGGTCGGGTGATCCCACACGCGGCCAGCCGGTGCTGATGGAGGGACAGTTCGCCCAGGTGCAGGCCACGGTCGAGTCCTCGACGGCCAGGGGCGCGAGCCTGGTGGCGATGGCGATCCTGCCGCCGCACGTTCTTGAGGATCACGACGTTCCTGAGGACCCCGCGCCCATGACAGATCCTCACTAACGTCGATCTCCTCAGAATCGGCGGCCGCCGCCCTCCGGCGTGTGGCATCATATGAAGACTTCTTCAAGTGATGAAGCATGCGATTGTCAGGAGGCGCCGGATGCCGGTCCCGCTCTATCAGGCCAAGGCGGAGTTTTTCCGCACCCTCGGCCACCCGGTCCGCATCCGCATCCTGGAACTGCTGTCCCAACGCGAGCACGCGGTCCACGAACTGCTCGCCGAGATCGAGGTCGAAGCCTCCAGCCTGTCGCAGCAGCTCAGTGTGTTGCGACGCTCGGCACTGGTCACCTCGCAGCGGCGGGACGGCGAGGTCATCTATGCGATCGCCGTACCCGAAGTGAACGATCTGCTCCAGGCCGCCCGGCAGATCCTCTCGGCGGTCGCCGCCGAACAAGCCGACCTCGTCGCCCAACTCGCCCGCACCACCCACTGAAAGCACCCATGAGCACCACCGCTGAGTCCGTCACGCCGCTGCAACGGGTGACCCGCCTGCTGCCCACCCGCGCCGACCTGGATGCGATGCGCACCAACCCGCGCCGCGACCTGCTCGCCGGGCTGATGGTCGCGCTCGTCGCGCTGCCCCTGGCCCTCGGCTTCGGGATCAGCTCCGGCGCCGGAGCCGCCGCCGGCATCGCGACCGCCATCATCGCGGGCCTCGTGGCCGCTGTCTTCGGCGGCAGCAACCTGCAGGTGAGCGGACCGACCGGCGCGATGACCGTCGTGCTCGTTCCGATCGTCGCAACGTACGGCGTGCCCAGCGTTCTCGTCGTCGGTGTCCTGGCCGGGTTGTTGCTGGTGGTCCTTGCGCTGGCGGGAGCCGGGCGCGTGATGCGCTACGTGCCGGTTCCCGTCATCGAGGGTTTCACCATCGGCATCGCGCTGATCATCGGACTGCAGCAGGTCCCGGGCGCGCTCGGGGTGCACGTGAAGGCTGACGGGGTCATCGCTACGGCGGTGAAATCAGTGCAGGAGTGGTTCAAACATCCGCACTGGGCACCGGTATTGATCGCGCTCGCGGTGGCCGCTTCCATTCTGTTGCTGGCCTGCATCCGACCCGGGATTCCCGTCGCTCTCCCCGCGATCATCGTGGTCACGCTCTTCAACCTATGGATGCACCTGGGCGCCGAGCAGATCGGCAAGATTCCCGCGGGTCTTCCCGCGCCGAGCCTGCCGGACCTGGCTCCCAGCACCGTCAAACAACTGGTGATCCCGGCGATCGCCGTGGCGGCGCTGGCTGCCCTGGAGTCGTTGATGTCGGCCAGCGCGGCCGATGCGATGACGGTCGGGCAACGACACGATTCGGACCGCGAACTCTTCGGCCAGGGCCTGGCCAACATCGCTGCTCCCCTGTTCGGCGGTGTGCCCGCGACCGGCGCCATCGCCCGGACCGCCGTCAACGTCAAGACCGGTGCGCACTCCCGGCTCGCGGCCATCACCCACTCCCTGCTGCTGCTCGCGGTGGTCCTGGTCGCCGGTGGCCTGGTCGGCAAGATCCCGCTCGCGGCACTGGCTGGTGTGCTGATCGCGACCGCCGTGAGCATGGTCAGTGTCTCCAGTGTCCGGACCCTGATGCGGGCGACAAAGCAGGATGCCGCGGTCCTGGCGATCACCGCTATCGCCACCGTGGCTCTCGACCTGGTCGAAGCCGTCATCATCGGCATGATCGTGGCCGGTGGCCTGGCCCTCAAGCAGGTCGCGGCCAGCGCGGCCGTCAGCACCGAAGACGTTGCCACACTTGCCGATTCACCGGCAGACGACATGGAACGTGAGCACCTGCTCGACGAACACATCGTCGTCTACCGGCTGGAGGGGCCGTTGTTCTTCGCGGCCGCCCACGACTTCCTGCTGGAGCTGACCCGGGTCAGCGACGTGCGCGTGGTCGTGCTGCGGATGGCGCACCTGACGGCGATCGACGCGACCGGCGCAGCGACGCTCGCCGATGTGATCACCCGGCTGGAACGGCGTGGCATCACGGTGATGCTGTCCGGCGTCCGACCCGAGCACGCGGCGATCTTGCAGGGCCTCGGCGTCTACGACACGATCGCGCACGAGCGGCACATCTTCGCCACCACTCCGGAGGCAATCGCGCATGCCCGGGTGCACGCCTCCCGCGTCCCGCACGACCCGGGTTCCGCGGAGGTCAGCCGAGCACTTCGGTGAGCGATCGGCGTACGTCGATCGCGAGCTTCTCGTCGCCCATCCCCTGGGCGGCCAGCCACTGATCGTCGTCGTACGTCGAGGTGTAACGGTGCCCGTCGTCGCACAACAGCGTCACGATCGAGCCCTCTTCACCACGGTCCGCCATCTCGGCCGCGAGCACCGCTGCTGCAATGAGATTCGTCCCTGTCGACGGCCCCGCGACGCGGCCCATCCGTGAGCGCAGATAGCGCATCGCCTCGACCGACGCACGGTCCGGCACCCGGATCATCCGGTCGACCACCGACGGCAGGAAGCTCTCCTCCATGCGCGGCCGGCCGATCCCCTCGATCCGCGACGCCGTCCCGGTGACCGACCGATCACCGGCCGCCCAGCCGTCGAAGAACGCCGAGCCCTCCGGGTCAGCAACGCACAGCCGCGTCGCCGCGCCGGTGTACCGCAGATAGCGCCCGATCGTCGCGCTCGTGCCACCGGTCCCCGCACTCACCACGATCCAGGTCGGTTCGGGATGCGGCTCCTGCGCCATCTGCCCGAAGATCGACTCGGCCACGTTGTTGTTGCCACGCCAGTCGGTCGCGCGCTCGGCGAACGTGAACTGGTCCATGTAGCAACCACCGGTCTCCTGGGCCAACTGCCGCGCCGCCGCGTAGATGTCGCCGGCGGAATCGACCCGGTGACACGTCCCGCCGTACTGCTCGATCAGCGCCAGCTTCGACGGGGAGGTGGACGCCGGGACCACGGCGATGAACGGCAGCCCCAGCAGCTGCGCGAAGTACGCCTCACTGACCGCCGTTGAGCCACTGGAGGATTCGATGATCGTCTGACCCTCGTGGATCCAGCCGTTGCACAACGCGTAGAGGAACAGCGAGCGGGCCAACCGGTGCTTCAGGCTGCCCGTGGGCAGCGTGGACTCGTCCTTCAGGTACAGATCGACGCCGCGGCACCGCGGCGACGGGAACCGCAGCAGGTGGGTGTCCGATGACCGGGTCGCGTCCGCCTGGACCGCCCGCACCGCCTGCCGCACCCACGCGCGGCCGTTCTCGTCGTACCGGTCGATGTCCTGCACCAAGTCACTCATGCTCCCCACCCGTCCATTGTCGCAGGGCGCAATAGAGTGCTAGACGATGCGAATCGCGATGATGACGACCTGCCTGGTCGACGCCCTCTTCCCGGACGTCGGCAAAGCAGTGGTGACCGTGCTCGAGCGCCTGGGCCACGAGGTCATCGTCCCCGAGGGTCAGGCGTGCTGCGGTCAGATGCACATCAACACCGGGTACGTCGATGACGCGCTTCCCGTCGTACGCAACCAGGTCTCATCCCTCACTGAGGTCGGCGCCGACGCGGTGGTCGCCCCGTCTGGCTCGTGTGTCGGGTCGGTGCGCCACCAGCACGTGACGCTGGCCCGGAACGCCGGCGATGAGCGGTTGGCCGAGCAGGCACAGGCGCTGAGTGACAAGACCTACGAGTTCTCCGAGCTGCTGGTCGACGTGCTGGGGGTTACCGACGTGGGCGCCTACTTCCCGCACACGGTCACCTATCACCCCACGTGTCACTCGCTGCGGATGCTGCGGGTGGGTGATAAACCGCTGCGGCTCCTGCAGGCGGTCGATGGCTTAGATCTGTTGGAACTGCCTGGTGCACAGGAGTGTTGCGGCTTCGGCGGCACGTTCGCGCTGAAGAACGAGCCGGTCTCCAGTGCGATGCTCGCCGACAAAGTGGAGGCGGTGCAGTCCACCGGTGCCGACATCTGCTCGACCAGTGACTCCTCGTGTCTGATGCACATCGGCGGTGGCCTCTCGCGACTGGAGACGGGCGTGGGGACACGGCATCTAGCGCAGATCCTGGCGAGCACCCGATGAGCACCGTCGACCTGCCCGATCCGACGTGGCCGCTGCGGGGTGACCATCCGTTCCCCGAATCCGCTGAACACGAACTAGGCAACGCTCAACTGCGACGCAACCTGCGGCACGCGACCCACACGATCCGGGACAAACGGCTGCACGCGGTGGGCGAACTCGACGACTGGGAGCAGTTGCGAGAAGCCGGCGAAGCACTGAAACAGGATGTCCTGCAACGACTTCCGGAACTGTTGGAGGAGCTCGAGCGCAACGTCACCGCCAGGGGCGGCGTGGTGCACTGGGCGCGCGACGCGACCGAGGCCAATGACATCGTGACCGCGCTCATCAAAGCCACCGGCAGCGACGAGGTCGTCAAGGTCAAGTCGATGGCCACCCAGGAGATCGGTCTCAACGAGCACCTCGAAGCCGAGGGCATCACTCCCATCGAGACCGACCTGGCCGAGTTGATCGTGCAACTCGGTCACGACACCCCCAGCCACATCCTGGTGCCGGCGATCCACCGCAACCGCGATGAGATCCGCGACATCTTCCGGCGCGAAATGCCCGGAGCCCCAGCCGATCTGAGCAATGAGCCGGCCGACCTGGCGAACGCCTCCCGCAACTATCTGCGCCACAAGTTTCTCACCACCAAGGTCGCGATCAGTGGCGCCAACTTCGCCGTCGCCGACACCGGCACACTGGCCGTCGTCGAGTCCGAGGGCAACGGCCGGATGTGCCTGACCCTGCCCGAAACCCTGATCACCGTGATGGGCATCGAGAAGGTCATCCCGACGTTCACCGACTTCGAAGTCTTCATGCAACTGCTGCCGCGTAGCTCGACCGCCGAGCGGATGAACCCCTACACCTCGATGTGGACCGGGGTCCACGAGGACGACGGACCGCAGGAGTTCCACCTGGTGCTGCTGGACAACGGCCGCTCCCGGGTTCTCGACGACCCGGTCGGCCGCCCAGCGCTGCGCTGCATCCGGTGCAGCGCCTGCCTCAACGTGTGCCCGGTCTACGAACGCGTCGGTGGACACGCCTACGGCTCGGTGTATCCCGGCCCGATCGGTGCGATCCTGACCCCGCAACTGACCGGGTTCACCGGACCCGACGACCCCAATGCGACTCTGCCGTATGCCAGTACGTTGTGCGGCGCGTGCTTCGACGCCTGCCCGGTGCGGATCGACATCCCGTCGATCCTCGTGCATCTGCGCGCCAAATCCGTTGCGGCGACACGGCATCCAGTCGAGCAGACGGCGATGAAGGCGTTGAGTACGACGATGAGTTCCGGTTCGCGGTTCCGCCGGACAATCCGGTTGGTCCCGCTGGGCAGACTTGCCGGACACGGCCATCTCCTGGGTCACCTGCCGTTGCCCGGCGCCGCGTGGGCCAAGCACCGCGACCTGCCGAAGTTGCCGACGCGGTCCTTCCGGGACTGGTGGGCGAAACGATGAGCGCCAAGGACGACATCCTCACGCGATTGCGGACCGCGCTGCAGGACGACCCACCGCCGGTCACCGTGCCCCGGGATTACGAGCGCGCGCCGCTGGACGGCACGGCCGACCTGGAGATGTTCGCCGAACGCGTCGCCGAGTACCGCGCGAACGTGCACCGCATCGACGAAGCCGGACTGTCCGACCTGGTCAAGGACCTGGTCGGCGACGGCTCAGTGGTGGTCCCCCATGACTTGCCGGACACGGTCACCGGAGCACTCGGCGTACGTCGGGATGGTCCTGGTGAGCGGCTCACGGTCGACGAACTCGACGCGACCGTGGTCACCGCCGCCCGCCTCGGCATCGCCCTGACCGGAACGATCGTCCTCGATGCCGGCCCCGGGCAGGGCCGACGGGCGCTCAGCCTGGTGCCGGACCACCACGTGTGCATCGTGCGCGAGGACCAGGTGGTCGACACCGTGCCCCAGGCGTTCGCCGCTCTGGACACCGTCGGGCCGCTCACCTTCATCAGTGGACCCAGCGCGACCAGCGACATCGAATTGAACCGGGTGGAGGGCGTCCACGGACCGCGCAGACTCGACGTGGTGCTGGTGGCGACCCGATAGGACGTATCCGTTGCCCGCCGGTAGTGCCACCCTGATGCGAGTGCCGGTGGGAAGGGCGGCACCGTGCTACCCCCGCACTGGTGCCATCGAGCCCGTCCCCTCCTTCGCTTTCCTGTTGTGCATTACTTAATTGTGCACAATGTGTTAGCCTGACGAATGTGAGCACGAGCGTGGACGACGGGGTCGACCTGGATGAGTTGCTGTGCTTCGCGATGTACAACGCATCGCGGGCGCTGACGGCTCGCTACCGGGAGTTATTGACGCCCCTCGGCATCACGTATCCGCAGTACCTCGTGCTGATGGCGCTGTGGAACCAATCGCCGCTGACCATCGGCGAACTCGGCCACCGGCTCTATCTGGACTCCGGGACGCTGTCACCGCTGTTGAAACGGTTGCAGACTCTGGGCCTGATCGACCGGGCTCGCAGTGCAGAAGACGAACGTGTCGTCCTGGTCAGCCTGACCCACGCCGGCCGCAACGTCCGGCAGCAGTTGGCTGAAGTGCCCGAAACCATCTGCGAGGCAACCGGTCTGAGCCGGGATGAAGTCGTCGATCTGCGGGACCGCATCGACGCCGTAGCCAGCCACGTGCGTGCCACCACCCGCCCCAACACCCATTCCTAGGAGACCTCATGCCCACCCGTACCGCTCGCACCGACTGGACCGGAACCCTCGAAAAGGGTTCTGGCAAGGTCGAACTCAGCAGCTCCAAGCTCGACACGTTCGAGGTGTCGTTCCCCAAGCGCGCCGCTGACGACGCTGGTGGCGCCACCAGCCCCGAGGAGCTCATCGCTGCGGCGCACTCCTCCTGCTACGCGATGCAGTTGTCCGCCCTGATCGCCGAGGCCGGTGGCACCCCGCAGGCGCTGGACGTGCAGGCCGACGTCTCGCTCGGCCCGGACCCCGCCGGTGGCTTCCGCCTCAGCGGTATCAAGCTGACCGTCCGCGGTGAGGTCGAGGGCCTGGACGAGGACGGGTTCGCCAAGGCCGCCGCTGACGCTAAGGCTTCCTGCCCGGTCAGCAAGGCGCTCACCGGTGTCGAGATCACCCTGGACGCCGCGCTCGACTGAGCCCGATCGACGTACGCCGAGGCGCCGGCCCACCTGGGTCGGCGCCTCGTCGTTGTGCCCCTCAGAGCAGCCCGTCGGACAGGTGGTTCGGGGTGCCGAAGCGGTGTGCGGTGATGCTGACGGCCTGCTCGTGCAGGAACGGCAGCATCTCCACCCGACCGGCTGCGGTCACGGGCTGGTCGTAGACCGCGATGTCCGGACGACCACCAGTCGCCTCGCAGATCGCCGACGCCGAGCCGCCGATCAGCCGGATCCGCCGGCCGGGACCACCAGCAAGACCGCCCAGCCAGTCCTTGTCGGACTGCACCTGGACCGGGACCCCCGCTGCGCGCGCCGCGTCGATGACGGTGTCGGGAAGTGCTGTGGCACAGGACAATACGCCGCGAACACTGCCACCTTGCCACGCGGTGGTCGCGGCCGACAGCACGCGCAGAACCGCATCGGGGTCCGCATCCGTACCAGCGCGGATGACCGTCGGCACCGGCCGGTAGCGGAAGACGTTGCGTTCCGCGGTCAGCCCGCTGACGTCACGAGCCTGGCTGAACTCCTGCGACCACGCCTCGGCATCGGACGCCGCTCCCTCCGCCAGGTCGGTCGTCGGGTTCCAGCCGGTCAGACCGACCAGGTAGTTCGGTCCACCGGCCTTGGTGCCCGGGCCGACCGCTGACTTCTTCCAGCCGCCGAACGGCTGCCGTCGGACGATCGCACCGGTGATGTGCCGGTTGACGTAGAGGTTGCCCGCCTGGACCCGGTCCAACCACAGGGACAACTCGTCGCGCTCCAGCGAGTGCAGCCCCGCGGTCAGGCCGTAATCGACGGCATTCTGCAGTTCGATTGCCTCCGTGAGGGTTTCGGCGGTCATGATCGACAGGACCGGCCCGAAGAACTCGGTCAGGTGCGAGGTGGACCCCGGTTTGACCCCCTTCTTCACACCCGGCGACCAGAGTTGGCCGGAGTCATCGAGTTGTCGCGGCTGCACCACCCACTCCTCGCCGTCGTCCAACGTGGTGAGCGCGCGCAGCAACTTGCCGGACGCGGGCTCGATCAGCGGCCCCATCTGGGTGTTGGGGTCGCTGGGGTATCCGACGGTCAGCGACCGGACGGCGTCGACCAGTTGCTGGTTGAACCGCCGCGACGTGGCCACCGACCCCACCAGGATGACCAGCGAGGCCGCCGAACACTTCTGGCCGGCGTGGCCGAAGGCCGAGGACACGACGTCCTTGACCGCGAGATCGAGGTCGGCGCTCGGCGTGACGATGATCGCGTTCTTGCCGCTGGTCTCGGCGTGCAGGCGCAGGTCGGGGCGGAAGGACCGGAAGAGCTCGGCCGTCTCGTAGGCCCCGGTCAGGATCAGCTGGTCGACCCGTTCGTCGCTGACCAGCCTTGTGCCCAGGTCGTTTTCGGCGACGTGCACCAGGTGCAGCACCTCGCGGGGCACGCCGGCGCGCCACAGCGCGTCGACCATCACCGAGCCGCAGCGTGCTGCTGACGGTGCCGGTTTGATGATGACGGCCGACCCGGCGGCCAGCGCCGCGAGCGTGGACCCGGCGGGGATGGCGACCGGGAAGTTCCACGGCGGGGTCACGACCGTCAGCGCGTACGCCGATCGGCTGGCTCCCTGGACCTCGTCCAGGTTCTCGGCGAGCTCGGCGTAGTAGTTCGCGAAGTCGACCGCTTCGGAGACCTCAGGGTCGCTCTGATCGATCGTCTTCCCGGCCTCGGCGCCCATGACCTCGATCAACTCAGCACGCGCGCGCTGCAACTCGACCGCCGCCTGCCGCAGGATCGCAGCCCGGTCGGCGCCGCTGCGCGCACCCCACTCCTGACCGGCGGCCACCGCAGCCGCGATCGCACTGTCCAGCACCGCGGGGTCGGTGACCGTGTGCTCACGCACCAGGTCGGCGCCCACGTCGCTGGCCGCGATCCGCTGCTGGATCGCCCGGCCCCAGGACCGGTTGCCCGGCGTCGAGGGGTCGGTGTCCGGCACGTTGGCGAAGTCGGCCTGGGTCTCGATCACCTCGGTGCTGCGGTCCTGCACCCGGTTGGGGTCGGGCACCTGGGCGTCCAGGGCGTGCAGAGATGCCAGGAACCGCTGCCACTCGCGCTCGAACAAAGCTGAGTCGGAATGCAATTCGAAGACGGCCGACATGAAGTTGTCCTGGCTGGCGCCCTCCTCCAGCCGGCGGATCAAGTAGGCGATCGCGACATCGAACTCCCCCGGATGCACCACCGGGGTGTAGAGCAACAGGTTGCCGACCTCGCGGCGCACTGCCTCGGCCTGACTGGTCGCCATGCCGAGCAACATCTCGAACTCAATGCCGTCGCGCACCCCGCGCTGACCAGCCAGCAACCAGGCGAAGGCGACGTCGAAGAGGTTGTGTCCGGCGACTCCGACGCGGACATTCGCGATCCGCTCGGGTTGCATCGCGTAGTTCAGCACCCGCTTGTAGTTGGTGTCGCTGTCCTGCTTGCTGCCCCACGTCGCCAGCGGCCAGCCGTGCAACGACGACTCCACCTGCTCCATCGGCAGGTTGGCGCCCTTGACCAGTCGCACCTTGATCGGCGCTCCCCCGCGGGCCCGCCGGGCCGCCGACCAGTCCTGCAACCGGATCATCGCCGACAAGGCGTCCGGCAGATAGGCCTGCAGCACGATCCCGGCCTCCAGCGACAAGAACTCGGGCCGGTCCAGGATCGCCGTGAAGACCGCGATGGTCAGATCCAGGTCGTGGTACTCCTCCATGTCCAGGTTGATGAACTTGGCCGGACTGCTCTGCGCCGCAAGCTGATACAGCGGCAGCAACTTGTCGACGACGTGCTCGACGGCCTCGTCGAACGCCCACTCCGGATGCGGCGCCACCGTCGAGGACACCTTGATCGAGACGTAGTCGACGTCGTCACGGCCGAGGAGTTTCAGCGTGCCCGCGAGCCGCCGGTCGGCCTCCTGCTCACCGAGGACCGCTTCGCCCAGCAGGTTCAGATTCAACCGGACGCCGTCGCGTCTGATCTTCGCGATGGCCTTACCCAGACGGGCGTCACTGGCATCCACGATCAGGTGACCGACCATCTGACGCAGCGATCGGCGTACGACGGGGATGACGGCAGCGGGGGCGACCGACCCGGCGCGGGCGCCCAGCTTCACCGCGGAGCGCAGGTACCACGGCAGGAACCCGGGCACGTCGGCCGCGAGCGCCGCGAAGTTCTCCGCGGCTACGGCCGGATCCTCCGGTCGGATCACCCCGTCGACGAAGCCGACGGTGAAGGGCAGCCCGTCGGGGTCGCGCAGCACATCGGCCAGTTGCTGGGCCGAGCGGTCGGTCGGCAGAGCAGCGGCGGCCTCCAGCCAACGTTGCACCAGCGCCCGGGCCTGATCGGCGAGGGCATCCAGTTCTGCGGTGGTGGGCAGGACGATGTCGGTCACGTGACTCCTTGTCAGATCCAGTCGCGGTGGCGCAGGAAGGCGTACAGGGCGATGCAGATGAGCACGATCGACACGGTGCTCATCCACAGCCCGAAGGTGTTGCTGAATCCCGGGTAGGGAATGTTCTGTCCGAACCAGCCGGTGATGGCCGTGGGTACGGCGATCAGTGCCGCCCAGCCGGCCAGCTTCTTCATGACCGTGTTCAGGTTGAGGTCCTGCAACGACAGGTTCGTCTCGAACACGGAGGTGACCATGTCGCGCAGGGACTCGGTCCATTCGGCGGCGCGCAGCGAGTGGTCGTAGAGGTCCTGGTACCAGCCCTCCAGGTCGCGCGACATGTCCCGCGACAGGTGGCGCATCAGGCCGCCGATGATCTCGCGCATCGGGGTGATGATCCGCCGCAACCGCACCAGATCCTTGCGCCGGCCGAAGACCTGCCGCTGGAAGTCGCGGGTCGTGCGTCGCTCTTCGAAGAGCTGCCCCTCCAGACCCTCGAGCTCGTCGTCCATCTGCTGGATGGTCTCGAACTGGTCGTCGACGATGACGTCGAGCAGGCCGTGGACCAGCGCCGGGACGCCTTCCTTGGCGACGTCGGGGTTGGCGTCCCAGGCCTTCTCCACCTTGCCCATGTCGAACCCCTGGCCCTGACGCACGGTCACCAGGAGCTTCTTGAACATGAACACCGAGACCCGGTGCAGCCGCAGCCGACCGTTCTCCGGCGCCGAGGCGTCGCCGTCCAGATCGGTCGCGTAGGCCATCAGGAAGAGGTGGTCGGAGTGCCGGGTCAGCTTCGGTCGCTCGTACGGCGCCAGCGCATCCTCGATCGAGGTGGGGCTCAGGCGCACCCGGTGACTGAGCTCGACCAGGTCCTGCTCGCTGGGGTCGACCAGGTCGACCCAGGCCAGGCCATCGGGTGCGTCCAGCAGGTCGCCGATCTGCTGACGAGGTACGTCGTGCAGGGCCTCACCGCCGCGCCACCCCCGGACTGTGATCGGGCAGGTGATTTCCACCCGCCCATTGTGCGCTGCCAGCCTCCTCGCGCCCAATCCCCGGCGTGCTCAAGATGGTGACGGCGCGGGAGACAATGGTGGGCAATGAGTGTCACCGTCGCCCCCACCTTGAATCGTCAGTCCTTTGCGGTCTACGCCCTCTTCCTGCTGAACGGAGCCGCCTTCGCCAGTTGGGCGTCCCGATTGCCCGACATCCGCAGCGCCCTGGGCCTGTCCCTGGCCCACCTCGGGCTGCTGTTGCTGGTGGCCTCGCTGGCGAGCGTCTGCACCTTGCCGCTGTCCGGTGCGGTGATCCGCCGACTCGGGCCGCGGCGTACCGAACGGGTCGGACTCGTCGTGGCCTGCCTGGGTCTGGTCGGCGCGGGCGCCGCCACGTCGATCAGTGGACGGGTCGCGTTGGTCGTACCGGCGATGGTGCTCATCGGCGTCGGTATCTCCCTGTGGGACGTGACGATGAACCTGCAGGGCGCGACGGTCGAGAAGAAACTCGGCTACTCGATCATGCCCCGCTACCACGCCGCATTCAGCGCTGGCACAGTGCTTTTCGCGCTCATCGGCGCTGCGATGACGGCGCTGCACGTGCCGGTCGGGGTGCACCTGCTGATCACCTCCGCAGTGGTCTTCGCTATCGGCTGGACCTACTCGGCCCGCTTCGATGAGGAGTCCTCGGACGGCAGCGAAGAGCACGTGGCCAGTGCGCCGGCCCGCTCGGCCTGGCTCGAACCGCGCACCCTGGCCATCGGTGTCGTCGTCCTGATCGCGGCCTTCACCGAAGGCACCGCCAACGACTGGATCTCGATCGCGATGGTCGACGGGCACGGGGTGCCGCACTGGGCGGGCGTGCTCGGCTTCGCGCTCTTCCTGGGCTTCATGACGCTGGCCCGGATCTTCGGGACCCATCTGCTGGACCGGTTCGGCCGCGTGACGATGCTGCGGATCCTGTTCCTGATCGCCCTGGTCGGAAGTCTGATGGTGGTCTTCGGCAACGTCCCCATGGCCTACCTCGGCACCATGCTGTGGGGAATCGGCGCCGCCATGGGCTTCCCCGTCGGGATCAGTGCCGCGACCGACGATCCGGCGCGTGCCACCGCACGGTTGTCGGTGGTCACCACGATCGGCTACACCGCCTTCCTCGGCGGACCGCCGCTGCTGGGCCTGCTGGGTGAGCACGTCGGCATCCTGCACGCCCTGTTGGTGGTCGGGATCGCCGCGATCCTGGCGCTGCTGTGTGCACCGGCCACCGCGGAGCGCACCCCAACGTCCTGACCCCTCCCGGGCATGCGAAAGCCCCGCCGGTTCCGGCGGGGCTTTCGGGGGTACTGGCTCAGGGGCGGCCGTAACCGGACGGCGTCTGGTAGATCGGCTGCAGCTTCACGACCGTGCCCGGGTGCGGCGCGGCGATCATCATGCCGTTCCCGGCGTAGATCCCCACGTGGTAGGCGGGGTAGCCGAAGAACACCAGGTCACCGACCTGCGGAGTGCTGACCCGCGGCACCGACGCCTGCTGCGCGGCAGCGGTGCGGGGCAGCGAGATACCCAACTGGCGGTAGACGTAGCTGGTCAACCCGGAGCAGTCGAAACCACTGGGGCTGGAGCCACCGAGGATGTAGGGCACACCCAGGTAGCGCTGGGCGATCGAGATCGCAGCGCTGTACCCGCTACCACTGGGCAGCGAGACAGAACTGCCGCCACCGGAGTTGCTGGAACTGCCCGAGTCACCGGAGCCGGAGTTCCCGGACGACGAGTCGCCTGACCCGGAGTCGTTCGAGGTCGTCCCCGACGTAGCGGTGGAGCGCGTCGCGGACCGTGACGTCGAGGTGGAGGTCTGCGCCCGGGTGGTCTGCTGCTGGCGGCTGGTGGTCGCCGGGGCAGCCACGGGCTCGGGGGCCGGCTGGGTGTAGGTCTTGGCAGACACCGACACCAGCAACGGCTTGGCAGCCGGTGCGGCGGCAACGAGCTTGCTCAGGTCGAGCAGGGTGCTCTGCTGGGCCGCGCTGTCGGCCACCGAAGCCGACACCTGCGCGGAATTGCTGCTCAGGCCGCCCAGGTTCACGAAGGCCGCCGCCTCAGCGGGCGTGTTGCTCGCAGTGGTGACCTTGGTCGCGGCGGACGGCGCCGCCGAAGCAACCTGGGGAACGGCGACCGCTGCGGCGATCCCGCCGGAAACGGCAACCGCGGCTGAGACGCGGGCAGTGGAGTTCATGGTGGTGGCGAGCTTGCCCGGAGCGCGGTGGCGGCCCTTGGCGCGCGAGAAAGAAGCAGGAACGAGTCCAGTCACTGTGGGTAGTACCTCTCATGAATGCCTGCGAGGTGAGCTGTCGGGCTCGGGTCAAGAGGTCCCCGGACTACTGCACGCTCCCCGTTGCGTCAGTCGTCTTCGCCCCGAGATCGCCATGACGACGATCAGAAGGTGGGTCCCCCGCTCCTGCCATGCGGAAACGCTGTGCTCATCTGCCAGCGGCAGGATTCGGCATGCCGGCTGATGAGGCAGCTACCGGTTGGTGACTGCCGGATCAACGTACATCAGACCTAGGCGTAGATCACAAACGGATCACGGACTCCTGGGGAAACTGCCAGGGTGTTACCAGCTTGGACGTGATCTGCGTCACATTCACTGCTGGACGAAGACGTGATACGCGACGTCGCGGGGCAGCGACAGGCTCTGGACGTCCGCATCGGCCACGGCCACCTGCACCAGAACCCGGCCGTCCGACTCGCGATGCGCCGTGACGGTGGCGCCGGGAGTGATACCAGCGCCGGTCAGCAGCGCCAGGGTTTCGTACTCCGCCTGCGCCGGTTCGCCGATCCGGCGGACCAGGAGATCCGCGGGCTCGGCGCCTACGACCTCGGTCAACGAGACCACACCGTCCCGGAAGCGCTCCGGTGATTCGGGCAGGCCCAGTTCCTCAAGACCGGGGATGGGGTTGCCGTACGGCGAGATGTGCTGCTCGTCCAGCAGACTGAGGATCTTGCGCTCGACCCGCTCGCTCATCACGTGCTCCCAGCGGCATGCCTCCTCGTGGACGTACTGCAGTTCCAGACCGATCACGTCGACCAGGAGCCGCTCGGCGATCCGGTGCTTGCGCATGACCCGCGTCGCCAACTCGCGGCCCTTGTCGGTGAGTTCCAGGTGCCGGTCACCAGCGAGGGTGAGCAGGCCGTCGCGCTCCATCCGGGCCACCGTCTGCGACACCGTGGGGCCGGAGTGGCCCAGCCGCTCGGCGATCCGGGCGCGCAGGGGCACGATGCCCTCTTCCTCGAGGTCGAAGATCGTCCGCAGATACATCTCGGTGGTGTCGATGAGGTCGCTCACGGTGCTGATTGTTCCTTACCCAACGAAGGTTCGCCTATCCCTACTCCCGCAGAACAAATCCCGGGCATCAAACATGCCCCCACCATGCCCCCCACAAAAAGTGGTTGCCGCCGCACCGGGCCCCTGCCTACCGTTGCCCTACACGAGAGAGGAGGTGGTCCTGCAGTGATTTCAGCAAGGACGCGTGAGGTGGTTGCGCGCTAGCGCAAGTCATCGAAGAACGCCGGTCCCAACGCCCGGCGAGTGACTCGATGGACGCCGCGCCTGCGAATTCCTCGCAGCCGCCGCAGCCCGCGGGCGGATGCCTCGTCCAGCATCCACGCCGACCATCCCGGTCGGCAGCCCGCGGGCTGTTCCACGCGCAGATCCAGACCCTGCCGCGATTACGGCTGGCGGCGCTCGATCCGCCACGCGTCGTGGTCGGCCAAGGTGCCGGGCGCCGTACGCACATAGACCAAGCGGTCGTGCTGGCGACTGTGCCGCCCGGCCCACAACTCGATCTCCTGGCAGCGGATCAGGTACCCACCCCAGAAATCCGGCAGTGGTACGTCGCCCGGTTGCCCCTGGTCGGGCCACCGGTGCGCGAAGTGCTCGGTGCGCTCCTCCAGGAGCGCGCGCCGCTCGAGCGGCTCGGACTGCGCGGAGGCCCACGCCCCGATCCGCGAGCCGTACGGGCGCGACTGGAAGTACTCGGTCACCACGTCCCGCGGTAGTTCCTCCGCCGTCCCGGTGAACCGGATCGCCCGGAACATCGGCGGCCACGTCAGCGCCGCCGAGATCCGCGGGTTGACCGCCAGGTCACGGCCCTTGAGTGACTGCAGGTTGGTGTAGAAACCCGGTCCGTGCGGCGTCAAATAGCGCATCAGCACGGTCCGCACGTGCGGCTGCCCCTGCGCGTCCGCGGTCGCGACACTGAGGGCGTCCGGTTCGGGGACGTCGTCCTCTCGCAGCGACCGCTCGCGGGCAGCCTCGATCCAGCCGGTAATCGCGGTCCACGGATCGCCGGGCAGATTCGCCTCGTCGATGCCCTCGCCGTCGTAGTCCCAGCGGGCCACCTGGATCAGTTCTTCTCGTCCCTCGGCATCAGCCATATTCCGAATCTACGTCCCTGGCACACTTCTGACCCATGGCCGAGATGGTGATTCCCTCCGAGTTGCGCCCTGCCGACGGGCGCTTCGGCTCCGGGCCGAGCAAGATCCGTCCGGCCCAGCTGGACTACCTGGTGACCATCGGCCAGTCGGTGCTGGGCACTTCGCATCGGCAGGCACCGGTCAAGAACCTCGTCAAGGAGATCCGCGAGCGCCTGGCCGCGTTCTTCGACCTGCCCGAGGGTTACGAGGTCATCCTCGGCATGGGCGGCTCGACGACCTTCTGGGACGTCGCGGCCTTCAGCCTGGTCCAGGAGCGTGCCCAGCACGCGGTCTTCGGGGAGTTCACCGCCAAGTTCGCCGCGGCCACCGGCGGTGCTCCGTGGTTGACCGCTCCGCTGATCGTCGAGGCACCGGCCGGTTCGGTCGCATTCCTCGCGCCTGCCGACGTGGACCTCTATGCGACGGCGCACAACGAGACCTCGACCGGGGCGGCCAGCCCGATCCAGCGCCCGGCCGAGGGCGGCCTGTTCCTCGTGGACGCCACCTCTGCCGCGGCCGGGATGCCGATCGACGTCGCCGAGACCGACGTCTACTACTTCGCCCCGCAGAAGGGCCTGGCCTCCGACGGTGGCCTGTGGCTCGCGGTGATGTCGCCGGCCGCGCTGGAGCGCACCGCGCAGATCGCGGCCTCCGACCGCTACATCCCCGCAAGCCTGAGTCTGCAGACAGCCGTGGACAATTCACGCCTGGAGCAGACCCTGAACACCCCTGCCCTGGCCACGTTGGCGCTGCTGCTGGACCAGTTGCGCTGGCTGGATTCCCTGGGCGGGCTGACCGGAGCAGTGGCGCGGACGACCGAGAGTAGTGGGCGCCTCTACGCGTGGGCCGACGCCTCGCCGTACGCCGATCCCTTCGTCACCGACGCAGCCTTGCGTTCCCCGGTGGTCGGCACCATCGATTTCGACGAACGCGTCGACGCGAAGGCACTGGCCGCCACCCTGCGCGCCAACGGCATCGTGGACACCGAGCCGTACCGCAAGCTCGGCCGCAACCAGTTGCGGATCGGGATGTACCCCGCGGTCGATCCCGACGACGTGTCGGCGCTGACCGCGTGTATCGACTACGTGGTCGAGCGCCTCTGACCGGCGCGCATGGTTGACTAACTCTTCGTGACCGATGCGCTGAACCTGACCCAGTCCGAGTGCGCGCAGCGCGCGAGCGTGGTGCACGACCCGGCGTACGCCATCAGTGTCGATCTCACGCACGCTGGCGACCCGACCGCGACGACCTTCTCGACCCACACGCGGCTGACCTTCGATGCCACCGGCGAGGAGACCTGGCTGGACCTGGCAGCGGACTCGATCGAGTCGGCGACGCTGAACGGTCAGCCGATCGACACCAGCGGGTACGACGGCGCCCGGCTCCCACTGGGACCGCTCCTGGCGCACAACACCGTCGACGTCGTGGCGCACTACCCGTTCCGGCACACCGGTGACGGATTGCACCGGTTCACCGACCCTCAGGACGGAAACACCTACCTCTACACGAATTTCGAGCCCACCGATGCCCGGCGGGTGTACGCCTGCTTCGAGCAACCGGACCTCAAAGCCCGCTTCGAGGTGACGGTCACCGCGCCCTCGCAGTGGCAGGTGCGCAGCAACCAGCCGGCCGTGGACAGCGGGCAGCAGGGCGAGGTCACGGTGACCCGGTTCAGCCAGACGCCGTTGATGTCGACCTACCTGCTGGCCATCGTCGCCGGACCGTACGCGATCACGTCCGACCGGCACGTCGTCGAGCGCGCCGACGGCAGCCGCCAGGAGATCGAACTGGGCTTGCTGTGTCGGCAGACGATGTCCCAGTACCTCGACGCAGCGGACATCTTCAGAGTCACCGGGCAGGGGCTGGACTTCTACGACGAGCACTTCGGCTTCCCCTACCCGTGGGGTAAGTACGACCAGGTATTCGTCCCCGAATACAACATCGGTGCGATGGAGAACCCTGGGTTGGTCACCTGGAGCGAGAACTTCCTCTTCCGCGGTGGCGCGACGGAGGCCCAGCGCGGGCAGCGGGCCGAGGTGGTCCTGCACGAGATGGCCCACATGTGGTTTGGCGACCTGGCGACCATGCAGTGGTGGGACGGCCTGTGGCTCAACGAATCCTTCGCCGACCTGATGGGTTACCAGGTATCGCAGGCGGCGACCGACTACCCCGACGGCTGGGTGCAACTGGCCCTGGGTCGCAAGCAGTGGGCCTACACCGAGGACCAGATGCCGACGACCCACCCGATCGTGGCCACCATCCCTGACGTGGAAGCGGCCCGACAGAACTTCGACGGCATCAGCTATGCGAAGGGTGCGGCCACGCTGAAGCAACTGTCGACGTACGTCGGGACGGATACGTTCTTCGCCGGAGCACGTGCCTACTTCGCCGAACATGCCTACGGCTCAACGACGCTCAAGGATCTGCTGACCGCGATGGAACAGGCCAGCGGAACCGCTCTGGACGACTGGGCACGCGCCTGGTGGCAGACCTCGGGGCCCAGTCACCTGACCCCGGTCGTCACCCGGGCCGCCGACGGCACCATCAACGCGTTGCAGATCGAGCAGCACGGCGTCGACCATGTGACCGGGCAGGATGTGCTGCGACCGCACCGGTTCACGGTGAGCCTGTTCGCTCTCACCGACGGTTCGTTGCACCGGCTCGCCGACCTGCCCGTGACGCTCACCGAGCAGTCCGTGGCGGTGCCGGAGGCGGTGGGCATGAGTGCCGACCTGATCGTGGTGAACGCTGCCGATGAGACGTACTCCGTGATCTCGTTCGACGAGCGGTCCCGGGAGACCACGGGGTCGGCGCTGGCGCAGGTGACGCCGGATCTGACCCGGGCGGTTGCCTGGTCGACGTTGTGGGGCATGGTGCGCGATGGGGGTCTGTCCGCGGCGGTCTTCGCGGACACCTTCGCCACCCAGGCGATTCCCGAGGCCAACCCGTCGATGCTCACTACGCTGACGGCGCTGGCCGCGGAGTCGGTGGGTACCTACACCCCGCAGGCCCACCGACCCGAGCAGGCAGAGCGGCTGCTGCGCGTGTGCCTCGACCAGATCCCGCAGACCGCACCCGGCTCGGACCAGCGACAGCTGTGGGTGCGCGGAGTGGCCGGATTCGCCGCCCTGACCGATGCCTTCTCCGAGGAGGTCGCAGCGCTGGCCACCGACGACACGCTGCCCACCGACCTGCGTTGGAGACTGGCCGATTCCCTTGCGGCGACTGGCAGTTGGTCCGTCGCGGACCTGGACACCCAGTTGGCTGGCGACAACACGATGACGGGGCGAACGGCGTACGCGCAGGCGGTGGCCTCCCGCCCCGGTCGCGCGGTCAAGGAGCAGGTCTGGAAGTCCCTGACGGACGGTTCGCAGTTGTCCAACGATCACCGCCGGGCGTTGCTGGCCGGCTACCGGCAACCGTTCAGCGCGGCTGACACGCAAGCCGACTTCCCGGCGTACCTGGACAGCCTCGAGGACTGGTGGCGCACGTTGGGCCAGATCGACGCGTCATGGATGGTCAGCGCGCTCTTCCCGTTGGTCGATGTCGCGGACGGCGACCTGGCCACCCACCCGGTGCTCAACGGGGCGCGGGCCTGGTTGCTGGACCACCAGGACGCGCCCACGGCGCTCTACCGGACGGTGCAGAAAGCGTTGGCCACGGCCGAGCGCACGATCGGCGCCCAGACCGCCTACTGACCCTCAGTGCAGGACGGCGGCCAGCACGGGTACGCCGATCAGCGCCACGAGGGCGATGATCACGATGATGCGGCGCGAGCGGGGCGACATCATGACTGGGCACCGGCCAGGTCACGGGTGTGCGCGGACACCTCCAGGTGCGGCCGCGGCGACCGCTCGATGTGCACTTCGACCTCGTTGATCCGCATGAGGTACACCATGGCAGCCACCACCGAGATTCCGACAGCGATCGCGCCGATAGCGATGGTCCATCGCGCTCCGAAGGTGCCACCGATCCAGCCCACGAGCGGCGCCCCGACCGGGGTCCCGCCCATGAAAATGGCCATGTAGAGCGCCATCACACGACCACGCATCACCGGTGAAACGCTCAGTTGCACAGTGGCATTCGCTGTGTTGAGGGCCGTGATCGCGAAGAGCCCGCAGGGCACCAGCGCGATCGCGAAGGTGAGGTAGGAGGGTGCGATCGCCGCCGCGAGGGCCGAGACGGTGAAGCCGGCAAGGGCGGCCAGCATCACGCGCAACCGCGGCCGGGCCCGCCGGGCCGCCAGCAGGGCCGCCGCCAGTGAACCGATGGCCATCACCGAACCCAGCGCGCCGAACTGCTCGGCGCCCTTGCCGTAGACGGTCGTCGCCATCAGCGCGATGGTGATCTGGAAGTTCATCCCGAAGGTGCCCAGCATGAAGACGATGAACATGATCAGCTGGATGTCCGGCCGGCGGCGCACATAGGCCAGGCCTTCGCGCACCCCGCCGCGACCCTTGGCCCGCGGCGCCGGGGTCAGCTCGTGCACCCGCATCGCCATCAACGCCAGGACGACCGCGGCGAACGACACCGTGTTGACCGCCAGGGTCCACCCGGTCCCGATGGCGGCGATCAACAGACCGGCCAGGCCCGGGCCGATCAGCCGGGCGGAGTTGAAGGAGGTGGCGTTCAGGCCCACCGCGTTGGACAACCGCTCGGGCGGCACCATCTCGGAGACGAACGCCTGCCGCGCCGGGTTGTCCAGCGCCGTCACCGCACCCTGCAGGAGCGCGATGACATAGACCTGCCAGAGCGTGGCCCATCCCCCGATGACCAGTACGGCGAGCAGCAGGCTGGTCACGGCGAGCCCGACCTGGGTGCCGACCAGGATCCGTCGCTTGGCGAAGCGGTCCGTGATGGCGCCGGCCAACGGCGCCAACAGCACCACCGGCGCGAACTGCAACGCGGTGACGATGCCCAGGGCGGTCGCGTCGTGCGCGGTGAGTTGGGTCAGCACCAACCAGTCCTGGGCCACGCGCCCCATCCAGGTGCCGGTGTTGGACGCGAGACCACCCAGGAAGAACAGCCGGTAGTTGAAGTGCTGCAGCGAAGCGAACGTCTTACCTCCGGTCACGCAGCAACCACCCGGCCAAGAATCTCCTGCGCCTGCTCCAGCACCGCACACTCCTGCTCGGACAACGCCGACAGTCGCTCCAACATCCACTCATCGCGTTGCGCGCGGACCCGGGCGATCGTCGTACGCCCCTCATCGGTGATGAACAACCGCACCTGGCGTCCGTCACTCGGGTCGGCCTCCCGGCGCACCAGCCCCTTGTCGACCAGGCACCCGACGGTCCGTGTCATCGAGGGCGCGCTGACGCACTCTATGTCAGCCAGTTCCCTCGGCGTCAGGACGTTCTCGGTCAGCTTGCCGAGTACCGACGCCTGGTGCGGCGGCACCAGCGCATCCTTGGCGAACCGCGTGCGACGACTCACCCGCATACACACTGCACGCAGGTCGGCCGCCAACTGCCGCCGATCCGCCGCCACCGCGCTGCCCGTCCTCACACCATTCATATAGTTAGCATATCTCATTAGCCCAGCTAACTAAACTCCACTAATCCACCCAACATTCAGGAAACTTCCAGCAAAAGGGGTCACCCTGGTTGCCATGGACGCTCCCGAGGCCCGCCTGCTCGTGGTGGAAGACGAGACCAACATCCGCGAACTACTCGCAACCAGCCTGAAGTTCGCCGGTTTCGAGGTGCACACCGCCGCCAACGGCGGCGATGCGCTGCGACTGTTCGAGCAGCACCCGATCGACCTGGCCGTCCTGGACGTGATGCTCCCGGACATGGACGGGTTCGACGTGACGCGCAAGTTGCGCGGCGGCGGCCACGAACTGCCCATCGTCTTCCTCACCGCCCGCGACGCGGTCGAGGACAAGGTGAAGGGCCTGACCGTGGGCGGCGACGACTACGTCACCAAGCCGTTCAGCCTGGAGGAGGTCGTGGCCCGCATCCGTGCCGTGCTGCGCCGTTCGCAACAGAACGACGACGGCCAGTCGGTGATGACCGTCGCGGACCTCGAGCTGGATGAGGATTCCCATGACGTACGCCGTGCGGGCGCCATCATCGAAGTCTCGCCGACCGAGTTCAAACTGTTGCGCTACCTGATGCTGAACAACGGCCGGGTGGTGTCCAAGGCACAGATCCTCGATCACGTATGGGACTACGACTTCCGTGGCGAGGCCGGCATCGTCGAGAGCTACATCTCCTACCTGCGGCGCAAGATCGACATCGACGGACTGCCGCCGATGATCCACACCAAACGCGGTGTCGGCTACGTGCTGCGCGCGCCGCGCGACTGAGCTGCGACCCGAGCGACCTACCACGGCCGACCCTGCCCGGCCAGTCGTCTAGTAGACCTACGTTATGCCGCTGCGCGCTCGCCTGACCGCCCTCCTGGTCGCCTTCCTGACGATCGCCACGATCGGTGTGGGTGTGACCACCGCCGTGCAGTTGCGGTCCTTCCTGATGCAGCGTCAGGATTCGGAGTTGCAGGCCGAGGCCAACCTCATCGGTGCCACGCTGACCACGGCGCTGGACAACCAGCGCGAGATCACCACCGACACGCTGAAGTCCTTGGTGCCTTCCAGTACCTACGTGGTGTCGGTGACCCACAACGGCACGACGCTCGAGACGAGCCTGGACGACTCGGATCCTCCTGACCTGCAGAGCATCTCGACACGCCAGCACGGCACGCCGATCACCGTGAAGTCGGTCAACGACACCGAACGATGGCGCGTCGTGACCGGCAGCGCCGCCGACGGCACCACGCGGTACGCCGTCGCCGTGCCGATGTCGCGCGTCAACGACATCATCGAACGGCTGATCATCGTGGTCGCGCTCGGCACCTTCGGGGTGGTGCTGGCCGGTGGCATCCTGGGGTGGTTCGCGGTCCGGCGGGCCATGACCCCGCTGCGCCGGATCGAGGACACTGCCCGGGCGATCGCCGACGGGGACCTGGCCCGCCGGGTGCCCGAGATCGCAACGCGCGACGAAGTGGCCAGTCTGTCCCACTCCCTCAACGTGATGCTGTCGCGCATCGAACAATCCTTTGAGTTGCAGCAGCGCTCGGAGGACCGGATGCGCCAGTTCGTCGCCGACGCCTCCCATGAGTTGCGTACGCCGCTCGCGACCGTCCGCGGGTACGCCGAGTTGTACCGCCAGGGGGCGATCGGTCCCGACGACGTGCACTCCGCAATGGGCCGCATCGAAGGTGAGGCCACCCGGATGGCCGCCATGGTGGACGACCTGTTGCTGCTGACCCGGTTCGACAACCGGGAGTCGCGCCACGGGCAGCCAGCGCCGCGTCGGGACCCGGTCGACCTAACGGTCCTGGCCGCCGACGCCGTGCAGGATGCGCTCGCGGTGGCCCCCGACCGCAGCATCCGCCTGGTCGGTGAGCAAGGCCGACTGGCCCCCACACCGGTGACCGGCGACGAATCCGCACTGCGGCAGGTGCTGAACAACCTGGTCAACAACGCGCTGCGCTACACCCCGTCCGGCAGCCCCTTGGAAGTGCAGGTGGGCACCACCGACTCCACCGCGGTCGTCCGGGTCGTCGACCACGGCCCGGGAGTGCCCGAGGCATCCCGCGAGCGCATCTTCGAACGGTTCTACCGGGCCGACTCCTCCCGCAACAGTGCCGACGGCGGCAGCGGTCTGGGTCTGGCGATCGTCGCCGCTATCGTCGCCACGCACGACGGGACGGTCGCTGTGAGCAGCACCACGCCGGGTCCGGGCGCGACCTTCACCGTGAGCCTGCCGGCCGGTTCCGCGGGCACGGGCGGGTCGGACGCGACCGAGAATCCCTACGATGAAGACGTGACCGTGCCCGCAGAAACGCCTGCACAGGATTCACACAGCTAGGGCGTACGGGTCGCCTAACTCGATTCGGGTTAATGGGGACCAGACCACGACCGTCAACGTGAGGGAGACCCCCGTGAGCAACGACCAGTACCGCCCCGAAGGCAACGACGCCGCGGCGGGACCCGTCGACAACACCCAGCCGATCTACGGCCAGGGCGACAACACCCAGGGGGTGCCGGTGGGCCAGAACCCGCCGGACAACCCGACCGGATACCCGCAGGGCCCGTACGCCGCCCCGCCGCAGGGTGCCTACACCCCGCAGACCACCTACCCGTCGTACGACGCCGGGCAGTACCCGCCGCAAACCGGCCAGTACGCGCCGCAGACCGGCCAATACCCCACGCAGACAGACCAGTACGCGTTCAACAGCAACAACGCGCCGGCGGCCACCACGACCGCTGACCGGTCATCGCGCAAGGCGCCGTGGATCGCCGTACCCCTGGCCGCCCTGGTCGCCGCGGCACTGGCCAGCGGCTCGACGTACGCGCTCAGCCATGGCTCGAACTCCAACGCCGCCGGCACCACCAGCGGCGGCACGACCAGCACCAGCGTCACCGTCACCGACGGCGGCCAGGAGGTGCAGAGCTGGGCGACCACCGCAGCCAAGGTCTCCCCCAGCGTGGTGTCGATCACCGTGGTCAACGGCCAGTCCGGCGGCGAGGGGTCCGGGGTGATCCTGGACAAAGAGGGTCACATCGTGACCAACAACCACGTGGTCACGCTGGACAGCGGAAGTAGCAGCGGGGACACCATTACGGTGACGCTGAACGACAACAGCACCTACAAGGCGACGATCGTCGGCACCGACCCGAGCACCGACCTGGCGGTCATCAAGCTGTCCGACCCGCCGAGCGACCTGCAGCCCATCGCGATCGGCGACGTCAACAAGGTCGTCGTCGGTCAACCGGTCATGGCCATCGGTAACCCGCTGGGCCTGTCCGGCACCGTCACCAGCGGCATCGTCAGCGCTCTGAACCGACCGGTGAAGGTCAGCGCCGCGTCGTCCCAGGACGAGTTCGGTCAGCAGACCGCCAGCAATGCGGTCTTCACCAACGCCATCCAGACCAGTGCGGCCATCAACCCGGGTAACTCCGGTGGTGCGCTGGTCAACGAGGCCGGGGAACTGATCGGAATCAACTCCTCGATCGCGACTCTCGGCGGAGGCTCAGAAAACTCACAGTCCGGTTCCATCGGCATCGGGTTTGCTATTCCTACGACCGTGGTCAAGAACGTCACGGAACAGTTGATCAGCACGGGCAAGGCCATTCACGCCCAGTTGGGGATCAGCGCAGAGAACGGCTCGGTCACGACCGGCGGAGCCACCCTGGCGGGGGCCAAGGTGGATCAGGTCGTGGCCGGCAGCGCGGCGGCAGACGCCGGGCTGAAGCAGGGTGACGTCATCACCGCCTTCAACGGTGCGGCCGTCATCTCCTCCGATGCTCTGGTCGGCTTCGTGCGGGCCCAGAAAGTCGGGGACAAGGTCACTCTGACCGTCTACCGCGGCGGCCAGAAGATGGACGTCACGGCGACGCTGAAGGAGGCTTCCTCCTAGGCACGTCGTGACGAGGGACTCGCGGCACACCCCTTCCTCCGCGTCGTGAGTCTCTCCGGACGTGCGGCTTGTGACGGGGCCGGAACGTCCAGCCGGGCGCCTCGTGGCGGTCGACGGTCGAGCACTGCTCCCGGGCCACCACGAGGCGCCCGCACCCTTCCCGGGCGGGCTATTCAGTAGCGATCGCGGCCAGCGGCGGTAGCGCGGCGGCGCGGCGCGCCGGCCACCACGCGGCGACTACCCCGGCGACCACCGCGATCAGCAACGCGGCTGCCAACTGCAGCCACGGAATGTCCAGGACGTTGACGCCACGATCGGCCTGCGAGCGCTGCAGCAGCCAGCCAAGCAGAATGCCGGTGCCCAGGCCGACCACCGAACCCAACAGGCAGATGGCCAGGGCCTCCAGCCGGACCATCCGCCGCACCTGTCCCCGGGTCATCGCCACCGCGCGCAACAGACCGATCTCCCGGCGCCGCTCAGCCACCGCGAGCACCAACGTATTGACGATGCCCAGGAACGCGATCACGATCGCCAACCCCAGCAGCGCGTAGATCACCCGCAGCACCTGATCGATGGGTTCGCGCTGCTGGGCCGCGAACTGCGCCTGGCTCTGGACCGACACCACAGTGTTCCCGCCGAGCGCCGCGATCAATCCCGCGCGAACACTGGCGGCGTTCGCCGACGGGTCGCGGGAGACGAACACCAAGCGCTCCTCCCCGCCGCCGCCCATCGCGTTGAACTGCTCCATGGTGGTGATGACATCCACGACCGCCAGCGGGCTCTGGGTCATGATTCCCGCCACCCTCACGGAATAGGGCTTGCCGAGGAAGTCGATGGCCACGCTCTGACCGACCCGCAGGCGGTGCGTCTGGGCGAACCGGTGGGACACCACGACGGTCGCGCCGTGCCAGTCGGCAGGCGTTCCGGACTCGAAGTGCAGGTCGAGCAGGTGCAAGAACGGCGTTGGTTCCGTTGCCGCCAGCGTGATGGCGGACTGCTGACCGCCGGCTGTGAGGTAGGCGCCACCCTGGCGTACCCGGGCCACCCATTGCACGCCCGGCACCTTCTGGATGTTGTCGGCGATCTTGGGCGAGAAGGGTGCGCCGTACGCGGCCGAGACGATGTAGTCACTGCGGAAGGTGTCGGCGATCAGGTCATCCACACTGGTCCGCGCGGATCCGGCGAATACCCCCATCATCGCCACGAGCGCCGTACCCATCATCAGGGCGGTAGCGGTCGCCCCCGTGCGCCGGGGGTTGCGCAACGCGTTGGTCCCGGCGAGCCGCGCAACCTGCCCCCAGACATGTCCGCCCAACCACGAGCCGGTACGGATGACCGGCCGGGCAAGAACCGGCGTCAACACCGTGACCCCGATGAGGACCAGCACGATCGCGGCTGCCAGGAGCAGATTCGTGGAGAATCGCTCGCGCACCGGGGGCGCGAGGATGAGCGCCGCCAGCGCAAGTACGCCGATCCCCGCCCCCGCGCGCAACCACAACGAGCGCTCGACCGGGGTCGGGTCGTCCCGCAGCGCAGCCGCCGGCGACATGGCACTGGCCCGGCGGGCCGGTAGATAGGCCGCGAACAACGTGACCGCCACGCCGAGGGCGGTCGCGATGACCGCGCCGGTCCAGGGCACTACCAGCGGTGTTGCGGACAGGTCGTACCCGAACCGACGAAACAAGCCACGGATCAGCCGCGCCAGGAGGTACCCGCAGACCAACCCGGCCGCGGCACCCACGACCCCGACGACCAGTGCTTCGAGCAGCATCATGCGGCGCACCTGGGCTTTGCTTGCCCCGATCGCCCGCAACAGTGCCAGCTCCCGAGCGCGCTGGTTCACCAACATGGCAAAGGTGTTCGCGATCAGGAAGCCCCCGGCGAGCAACGAGGTGGCGGCGAACACCCACAGGGCCGCGGTGACGAAACGTAACGCTTTGTTGATGGTGCTGGCGTCCAGGTCGGCGGCTTGGGCGCCGGTCAGGGCTTCGGTGCCGGCAGGCAGAACCGCACTGATCCGGTCCCGCAGTGTCGCGGGGCTGATCCCAGGTGCAGCCACCACCCACAACTGCTGATAACCCTCACCATTGGCGGACAGTTGGCGGGCGGCGGCGGTGTCCATCGTGACCAGAGTGGCGCCGGGGCTGCCCCCAGCGCCGTACGTCACGAGACCGACAAGGGTCTTGGTGATCACCGGGGTCTCACCGGAGGTCACGATGGTGACCTGGTCGCCGATCCGGTAGCCGCCCTCGGCGGCGGCCTTCGGGTCGATAGCCACCTCGCCGGCCCTGGTCGGTGCTCGCCCCTCGAGAACGACCAGACCGGGTAGGCCCCCGGTTGCCCGTCCGTTGTGAAAGTTGGTCAGGCTGCCGGGGACGTTCGCGGCGCCCAACGGCTGACCGTCCTTACCCAGCAGATACACGCCGTTCTCCAGGACCTGCCCATCGACCTGCGCAACACCCGGCACCGCCGCGACGCGAGGGACCAGCGGTTCCGGGACCTCGCCCTGACCTGACCGCACGCCCGCCTGACGGACCACCACATCGCTCACTGTGCCCGACTGCACCGCCGAGAAGGCCCGGTCCAGCGTGCTGATGAAGATCAGCGAACCGAAGGCGAAACACACTCCGAGCAAGACAGCGAACACAGACATGAGCAGCCGCGCCCGACGGGCGAACAGGCTGCGTAGCGCAGCGGTGACCACATCACACCCCGGCTCGTTCCGGCCGGTCGGTGTCCACCACGACGGTCTGGCCGAAAGCAGCGTCCAGGTCCTTCATCCGCTCGAGAACACCGGCCGCGGTCGGCTGAGCCATCTCATCGACAATCCGTCCGTCGGACAAGAACAGGACCCGGTCGGTGAATCCCGCTGCGGCCGCATCGTGGGTCACCATGACCACCGTCTGGCCGAAGTCGTCGACCGCCTGCCGCAGCAACCTCAGAACCTGCCCGCTGGCCACGGAGTCGAGGTTGCCGGTGGGTTCATCGGCGAACACCACGTCAGGTCGCGTGATCAGCGCCCGGGCACACGCCACCCGCTGTTGCTGGCCACCGGAGAGTTGGGCAGGACGGTGTTTCAACCGATCAGACAACCCGACCGACTCGACGACCTGATCGAACCACTGCCGATCCACTTTCCGGCCGGCCATCTCCAGCGGCAGCAGGATGTTCTCGCGGGCGGTGAGTGTCGGCACCAGGTTGAAACTCTGGAAGACGAAGCCGATGCGTTCACGGCGCAGGCGCGTCAGTTTGTTGTCGCTCAGGCGAGCAAAGTCGTCCCCACCGAAGCGGATCTCGCCTGACGTGGGGCTGTCCAGCGCCGCCAGACAATGCAGCAGCGTCGATTTCCCGGATCCGGAGGGGCCCATGACTGCGGTGAACTGTGCCTGGAAGATCTGCACATCGACGGCGTCCAGAGCTCGCACCGCGGACTCGCCCTTGCCGTACTCCTTCACCAGCATCTGCGCGCTGACAGCGACGTCCGGATCCGGCATAGACGCGATCCTACTTCGGGGTAACCCGATTTGTGATCCGGCTTACACAGTCCGTGTGGTGAGGTGGTCATCGTGAGAAAGCAGGGACGAACAGCGGCCGCGGCGGCCGTCCTGTGCTGTCTGGTCGCGGCGTGCTCGGGAGCGGCGAACGGCCCCCGAACGGACCTCGAACCGACCGTGGCGTCGACGTCCTCGTCGGTCTCCTCCGCATCCGGCTCCGCGCCCGGGTCCGCCTCGGGCTCTGCGTCCGGCTTTGGATCCGGCTCTGCATCCGGCTCTGCATCCGGCTCCATGTCCGGCCTTGCGGGTGGCCGGATGGTCAGCTTCGGCGACTCCTACACGGCGGGTACGGGCACGGGTGCCACCCAGCCCTCACCCGCGCTGTTCTGCGCGCAGGCAGCCGACAACTACCCCCGGCAGGTCGCACAGGCCCTGGGCATGACCCTGGCGGACCGGTCCTGCAACGGGGCACGCACGGGCAACATCGTCACGCCGCAGGACGCCCAGGGTGAGACCGCGCCGGCCCAGATCGACGGCCTGACCCCGGACACCCGACTGGTGACCATCGCCCTCGGCGTCAACGACAACGGGCTCTTTGGAACCCTGGTCGGCTGCAGTCGCTTCGTCGCCGTGTCGACCTCACCAACCCCGTGCAAGGACGCGGTGTTGGCCACGACACCCAACGCGGTCAGCCAGATCCCCGGGGTCACCTCATCGCTGGTGTCCGCGGTGGGAGCGATCAAGGCCGAGGCGCCGCAGGCACACGTGGTGCTCGTGGGCTACCCCCAACTCCTTCCTGACGGCCCCCAGTGCCCCTCCCAGTGGCCGATCACCGATGGTGACGCTGCCTGGGTCAACGCGACGCTTGCCACCCTCGATACCGCGATCAAAACTGCTGCGGTGCAGACTGATTCAGAGTTTCTGGATCTTCGTCCGGTCACCGCCTCGCACACTGCCTGTGCGGCCGAGCCGTGGTTCAACGGCTCGAGCGTGCCCGACCAGGACGGGTCCACCTACCACCCGCGCTCGGGATACATGACCGGGGTAGCTCGCGCTCTCGAAGGACTGCTGCGTCAGTAAATCCCTCTGTGGACAACGGAATTCGGGTTGTCCGGCACGCCTACCGTGGTCGTATCGCTCACATCCGGTGGGCCCGTCGTCACCAGGGGGACGATTCCATGAGCAACACCTTTGCCGTCAACACCACCGAGATCGCCCGGCACAGCAGCGATCTGAACCTGATCGCCGGCCAGATCCAGGACGCGATGGGCGCCATGCGACGCAAACTGGAGGTCCTGCAGGGCACGTGGACCGGCTCCGCGTCCGGTCAGTACGCCGCGCTGCAGCATGAGTGGGAGGGTCAGCAGGAGAACGTCCGACGCACGTTGGAGAACATCTCCGGGGCGCTGGGCCGGGCCGGCTCCTCCTACCAGCAGACCGAGCAGGACGTGCTGGCGACCTTCCGGCACTGAGCGGTCCAGCACTGAGCGGCCCGGCTGGTGGCACAGCCCGGTCCGGGTACGCCGGGGCCCAGGTGATCGGCGTACCTGGACTGTCTGCGTGAGCCGCTCAGGATGCGGTCGAGCAGTGTCGCGCCGCCCAGTCCAGGGCGAAGTCGGCGACTTCCTCCCAACCGCGGTCGCCGACGATGTAGTGGCTGCGCCCGGGGAACTCCTTGACCTCGGTCACCGTGCCCTTCCCCCGATACCGCTGGGCGTTCTTGCGGTTCACCTTCGGCGGGGCGATGTGATCCTCGCTGCCGGAGATGAACAGCAGCGGAGCGCGGTCCGGCTTGGCGTAGTCGATCTTGGTATCGCCGACGTTGAACAGCAGCGCGGACGCGGCTTGGAAGAACGGCTTGCCCGGTCCGGGAATCTGGAACTCCTCCGAAACGGCGGTTGCTTCTTCCAGGCTCAGCGAGTTGGCGAAGCCGTAGTGGAACTGTTTCGGCGTCAGCAACACGGTTCCGCGGGCTTTCCAGGGTTTGCCCAGGACGGGAAAGCCGGCCCGGATCGAGGACCACGGCAGGGCGGGTACGCCGGCGGACTGCGCTGAATCGATCGCCACCCCCACCCGGGCCAACCCTCGATCGACCAGGACCTGGGTGATCACCCCGCCGAAGGAATGACCCATGACGATGGGGGGCTCATCGAGGGTGTTGATCACGTCCGCGTAGTGGTCGACGATCGTGCCGATCTTCAGCCCGTTCAGTGCGCTCGGATCTTTCCGCAGAGCCGCCACGTCGTCGCTGACACCGGGCCACGGCGGCGTCAGCACCTCATAACCGGCCGCCTCGTAGCGGCTCTTCCAGCCGTTCCAACTCTTCGGGGTCATCCAGAGGCCGTGGATGAGGACTATCGGTGGCTGACGCGACGACATGCTGGTCTCCATTGGTAGAAAGAACGGTCGTTCTACCGTAGCGGGACGGCTGCTCCTCCCGCAATGACTTGGGCGTCGTCGCGTGCACGGGAAGAACGAGCGTTCCGGTACCGTCGGCGGGTGCCCCCGGTGACGAAGAAGTCTGAGGCTCCGCGCTCCGACGCCCGGGCCCGGTTACTCGCGACCGCGGCGCAGATCTTCTACCGCGAGGGCATCCACGCTGTGGGCGTGGACCGACTCGTGTCCGAGGCCGGCGTCACCCGCGCGACGTTCTACCGGCATTTCCCGAGCAAGGACGACCTGGTGCGGGCGTATATCGAGTTGGAGGACCGCGCCCTTCGCGACCTCTTCGCCGCCAGCGCCGCGCACGTATCCAGCCCCGAGGATGCCCTCGAGGTGGTCCTACAGGGAATCGCCCAGGATGTGCAGGAACACCACACGCGGGGCTGCCCGTTCCTGAACGCGGCCGCCGAGTTTCCCGATCCGCAGCACCCGGTCCGGCGAGCCGTCCGCGTCCACCGGGACTGGTTCGCCCAGACCCTCTCGGAGTTGGTGGGAGCGACCGGGCGCGAAGACGCTGCGCAGGTGGCCCGGGCCCTGGTCCTGCTGCGGGACTCGGCCCTGGTCGGCGCGTACGTTGATGGCTCGGCCGACGTCGTACCCGCCTTCCTGTGGACCGCTCATCAGATCATCGGCGAGCCCCAGCACGGCGCGGGTCGGTAACCGCCGCCCCGCTCAGCCCATCGCAGCGGTGGCGGCTCGCAACTGGCCCAGCACGATGACGTCGATCTGATCCGGGTGCAGCCGCAACTCGAGGTTCTCCACGCCGGCCCAGGTGTTCAGATCCGCGTATCCCAGGCTGGACAGACGGGTCGCGACCTCCTGCGCCAGGTCACCCTCCAACGGCAACAGGTCGATCGAGTCTCCGAAGAGCAGGTCGTGGACCTCCAACAAGCGGGCCAGCTCCGGTATCGGTGCCACGTGATCGTCAACCCGCAGGTCGTAGATCACGTCGTCACCGGGGGTGTAACTACCCGTCGCCGACACGACGAGCAGCGCCGCGGACTGCCGCCCCCGCGAATCGCCGCCAGCCACGTCCCCGGCTTCAAGGGATCGCAACAGGCGCTGCACCAAGGGGAGGTCCTCGGTGGCCAGCCACTCGTCGTACATCGCATCAACCACCTCCGGCCCGGTGAGGATGTTGCCCTGGATCGCCACGTTCGGCGCGGTCCGACCGCCGGCCCACGGCAATGCGGACGAGCCGGTGAACGTGGCGCTGCCACCCCGGGCATCGACGATGCCGGCCTGGCGCGATTCGCGGCGCTCGTCGGCGGCGGTCAGCGCAGCCAGCGCATCGGACGCGCTGAGCCCCTCGGCGAGCCGGGCCAACCCGTCGCGCCGGTAGAGGGTGTTGCACATGGCCTGGGTGGCCACGGCTCCCAGGCCGAAGCGGGCGGCGGGCACGGCGGCGCCGACGGCCAGGAATTTGGACGCAACGGCGACCCCGAGATCACCGGTCGCCGCGTCCCGCGCCACGATGGAGAAAGTCATGCCTCACTGTCACACAACCTTTTGACTGGTTACGACGTAGGTACCGGTATGAGCGTTGATAAGGGGCGGGGATGAGCGGGCGCGACGACGCTGAGTTCACCGCATTTGTGGCCGCCAGCTCGCCGTCGTTGCTGCACACCGCCTGGCTGTTGTGCGGCGATGCGCACCGGGCGGAGGACCTGGTGCAGGAGACCTACGTGCGGCTCTACCGCAAGTGGCGCTCGATGAACGGGCAGCCGTGGTCCTACGCGCGTAAGACGCTGGTCAACCTGAACACCGACCGGTGGCGCTCGACGCGGCTGGAGGTGGTCTCCGACTCTCTTCCCGAGGCTGGGAAGGCCGGTGATGAGGAGCAGGTCGATGCGCGCCGCGCGCTGATCAACGCGCTGGGCACGTTGCCGCGCCGCGAGCGCGATGTGGTGGTGCTGCGGCATTACGCGGACCTGTCCGAGATCCAGGTGGCCGATCTGCTCGGCATCGGGGTCGGGACGGTCAAGAGTGCCGGATCCCGCGGATTGGCCCGGCTACGAACGCAACTCGACCCGGCATTGGAGGGACAGTCATGAGCATCGACGTCGAAGAACTGCTGCGGGAGACGCCCGCGCCGCCGATGAGCCTGTCCCCCGCGTCAGTGCTCGGAGCGGCCAAGCAGGACGTGGTACGCCGACGCCGCCGGTTCGCTGGGCTGGCGACAGCTGGCGTCGCGGCGGCTGCCGCTGTCGCGATCACGGTGGGTGTGGTCGGAGGTAGCCAGAGCACCCCGCGACCGATACCCGGGGACACCCCGACCCAGAGCATCGACACCAACCCCAGGGACCAGATCAAGCAGAGCTTCTTCAGCAACAGCAATGGTCTACCCGTCGGGCAGGTGCGCTCATCGGCCATCCCGGTGAGTTCTGTCGGCAGCGATGGAGACGAGATGACTCCGGAGACCGTGTACGCCGTCAGCACACTGGACGGCGTACTGCGGTTGAGCCGGGTCGAAGGGACTCGTCAGGTGCTGCTGCCGTTGGTCGCGAAGCTCGCGGGCGGTGGCTCCATGACCACCGATCGCCAGCAATCGCTGGTGGTTCGTCCGCTGCCTGCTGACGTGCGAGTGGCGTACGAGGTTTTCGGCGACGGCGGGTTCTCCGACGGCGGCGGGTTGACGATGCCCGACGGAAGCAAGGCGGGCGTCTTCTGGATCGGCACGACCGTGCCGGCGTCGGACGCGGGGTTCGCTTGGTGGCGCACGACCTCCGGCCACCTCGCGTCCTCGACCGGCGAGAGTGCGAAGACAGTGACGCTGTCTGCCGGTGACCGGAAGGCGACCTACTGGGAATTCACCAAGAACGGCTACTGCGGGTTCGATGAGGGAACGGGAGGGTCCGCGACCGGGATGACGGACGGACAGTGCCCAACGAACCTCTCCGCCGCGGATGACCAAGCGGAGTGGACTCAGACGGTCGACGGGCCGATCAGCAAGCTGCACGGCGTTCCCGCGCCCGACGTGACGAATCCGATGCTCGTGTCAGCGACTATCCCCGGCACGTCGCGGGTGGTGCTGTGGGGTTTGGGGACCCTCGCCCCAGGCAGCGGCGCCGGGTCAGACGCGCCGTTCAGCAAGGTCACATGGACCGGTCCCGACGAAAAGGTACAAGCCTGGAATGCGCCGCCTGCCTGACTCAACCTTTTGCGCCTGCTGTGCGTCTGTTTCGGTATGACCATGACATCGGGGCCACGTGGACGCGGCTGAACAGGCGCGGTTCGTCGAATTCGTCCAGGCGAGCAGCCCGCACCTGCTGAAGACCGCCTGGTTGCTGACCGGCGATCCGCACGTAGCTGAGGACCTGGTCCAAGAGGCCCTCGCCCGCGTCTACAGCAAGTGGGGCAGCGCCAAGAAGGCGCCGTGGGCCTACACCCGCAAGGTGATGCTCAATCTGCGCACCGACCGCTGGCGCCGTACCGGCCAGGAGATCGTGACCTCTGACGTCGCTGACTCGGCCGCACGCGACGAGGGCGGGACGGTCGACGCCCGGGCCGATCTGGTTCGTGCCCTGCGCCATCTGCCGTTGCGCGAACGCCAGTGCGTCGTCCTTCGCTACTACGCGGACCTCTCCGAAGAGGAGACCGCCAATGCACTCGGCGTCAGCCTCGGCACCGTCAAGAGTTCGGCCTCCCGCGGCCTGGCCACGCTGCGCACCCTCGTTCCATCCGACACCCCATCTTCGAAGGGAGCGGCGTCATGAGCGTCGAACTCGAAGAGCTCTTCCACGACCTGGACGCGCCCACCATGTCCGTGTCCGCTGACTCGGTGGTTGCCTCCGGCCAGCGCAAGGTACGCCGACGCCGGGCTCTGTGGGGCGCCGGCACCGGCGCGCTCGCCGCGGCTGCCGCTGTCGCGATCGCCGTGGGTACGGCGCTGCCCAACTCCTCGTCCCCCTCACCGATGCCCGCACATTCGTCGAAGAGTTCCACGTTCGGATCGTTCTTCCAACGCACTGGCGACGAGGCCGCAATGCCCCTCGACGAGATGACGTCGACAGCTATGTCCAAGGCCGACGATCCGCCCACACCGTCTACGACGTACCAGGTGTATCGGGAAGACGGCATCCTGCGCATCCGGCGCATCGATAAGGGCGGTTCGGTGAATCTGCCGGAGGTTGCCCAGTTCAAGGACGGTGGGTCAGCCACCAACGACCGTAACCAGACGGTCGTTGTCCGACCGGTCCCCGCCGACACTCGTTCCGCCGATCTGGAACTCGCTCCGACAAACCAGGCGGGCGGCATGATCAGCGACGGTGTCGTGCTTCCCGATGGGACGACCGCGGCCGTTTTTGTCACCGAGAGGCGCATCAACCCGGCGAAGGACGTGGAATACGTTACGTGGTGGACGACCGGTGGTCAGTTGAAGGCATCGACCGGAGAAGTGGCGCAGGTAGTCGACCTACCTGGAACGTTCAACGACCGAACCCTTCGCGGGTGGAGTTTCCCCACCCTTGGGACCTGCGGCGTCATAACATCCGGCGGAGGTGGTGGCAGCTCGTCGACGACGACATCGGGCGATGACGGGTTCTGTACCCTCGACGTCGCGTTCGGTGACCCGGCCAAGTCAATGACGGCGGTGTGGCTGACCGTAAGGCCCGGTCCCGTTTCCAACATCGAGGTCGTCCCGGCCAAGAACGCTCCGACGTTTCACGTCCAGGCAACGCCCACGGGAGGAACCGACGTCATGCTGTACGCCATCGCTTCGGTGAACGAGAAGCAGTACACGGATGGATTGGTATCGACCGTCACCTGGACCGGCCCGGACGGCAAGACCATGACCTTCCGTCACGACAAGTGACCACGCGCTCGACGCCGGACGTAGCATCGAATGGTGACTGCTGAACTGACACCTGATTTCACCGAACAGCTGACCAAGAACTTCGACGCGGATCCGACCGCCCGGTTGCTGCAGAACGCCGTGGCGACGACCTCGATCGACAAAGTGGCGATCGACCGTCGGGTCGTCACCTCCATCGACCACTCGGTCTCCGAACTGCTGGACGATTGGGACGCCACGAACCAGGAGAAGAGCGGCCGCTGCTGGCTGTTCGCCGGCACCAACCTCCTGCGGGCGGGCGCCGCCAAGAAGCTGGACGTCAAGGACTTCCAGTTCTCCCAGAACTACCTGCTCTTCTGGGACAAGTTCGAGAAGGCCAACTTCTGGCTCGAAGCAATCATCGAGACCGCCGGTGACGACGTGGACGACCGCACCGTCGCCCACCTGTTCAGCACTCCCGCCGAGGACGGTGGGCAGTGGAACATGTTCGTCGCGCTCGTGGAGAAGCACGGCCTGGTGCCGAAAACCGCGATGCCGGAGACGAACTCGTCCAGCAACACGCACCTGATGAACCGGGACCTGTCCGTCGTACTGCGCCAGGCAGCCCGTGATCTGCGCAAGCGCTCAGCGGACGGCGCCTCCGGTGAGGAGCTCGGTCAGGCCAAGGCCGACGTACTGGCCACGGTCCATCGCCTGCTGTCGATCCACCTGGGCACTCCCCCGGAGTCCTTCGTGTGGCAGTGGAAGGACAAGGACTCCGGCTTCCACCGCAAGGGCTCGATGACTCCGCAGGAGTTCGCAACCGAATACGTCACGATCCCGCTCGAGGACTACGTGTGCGTCGTGAACGACCCGCGCCACGAGTACGGCAAGACGTTCACCGTCGATCACCTCGGCAACGTGGTCGGCGCCCGCCCGGTCACCTACCTCAACATCGAGGTGGACCTGATGAAAAAGCTTGCCATCGCAGCGATTTCGGGTGGTGAGCCGGTGTGGTTCGGCTGTGACACCTCACAGATGTGCGACGCCGACCGCGGCATCTGGGACGCGAACCTCTTCGACTACGACGCGATCTACAACGTGACCTCGGACCTCGGCAAGGCGGACCGGCTGCTGCACCACGAGTCGCTGATGACCCACGCCATGCTGTTCACCGGGGTCGACCTGCTGGACAACGCGCCGCGCCGGTGGCGCGTCGAGAACAGCTGGGGTTCGGAGAAGGGCGACAAGGGCTTCATGACCATGAACGACAGCTGGTTCGGCGAGTACGTCTTCGAGATTGCCGTACGCCGCGACGCCCTGCCCGCCGACCTCCAGTCCGCGCTCGACCAGGAGCCGATCGTGCTTCCGGCCTGGGACCCGATGGGCGCCCTTGCCCGCTGATCCACGGAACCTGGATCGAGACAGGGAACAGGCCAAGGCACACGGCTACGACCTTCTCGCTCCGATCGACGCGGCGTATGCCGACGGCCAGATCGACCAGGACGAGTGGCACCGGCGGGTCCTTGCCATCGTCGAACCGGCGTACCTCGCCGGTGACGAACGGATGGGCTCCGGCCACTCCGGCACCGCCGATGAATGGGAGCGGTCCCGATCGATCGTCATGGAGGCGATCGATCGGGACGGCACCTTCCTGGACGTCGGCTGCGCCAACGGGCTGTTGATGGCGTCGGTCCACCGCTGGTCGGTTGATCGCGGACGACGCGTCGAGCCCTACGGCATAGACATCTCAGCCGCGTTTGCTGACCTTGCCCGATCCCGCTACCCGCAGTGGGCGCAGCGGATTTGGCACGCCAATGCCGCGTCATGGCAACCGCCGATGCGCTTCGATCTGGTGCGTACCGGTCTCGAGTACGTGCCTATTGACCGCCGACCCGACTTCGTTCAGCACTTGGTCGATCACGTCGTCGCACCGGGCGGCCGGCTGATCGTCGGCAAGACCAACGAGGACCGCGGCGTACCCGGCATTGCGGCGACCCTGCGCTCCTGGGGCTGGCCGGACGTCCACGAGGTACGCCGACCGCACGACCACCCGGACATAGAACAAACGCTCGTCTGGTTCGACCCGCCCGGCTGATCCGCTCAGCGGCCCCCCGCCGCGCCAGCCACCGCCGCGCGAACCCCCGCCGTGCCAACCACCGCCGCGCGAGCCACCGCCGCGCGAATCCCTTAGTGCGCGAGCCCCTTACCGGTTCACTGCGCGAGCGGTCCGACGCGCCAGCGGTTGTTGCTTCGCCATTGTTTGGGACCACCACCGCGCGGCGCCACGTAGAACTCCAACACCCCACCGCGCATCCGGACCGGAATGTGTTCGTGATGGACCCGGCGGTGGTCCGAGGCGCATAACGGTGCCAGGTCCTCCAGGTCCGTGGTGCCGCCAGCGGCCCAGGGTTCTCGCCAGTGATGACCCTCAGTCCAGCCCGGTGGTCGATCACACTCAGGAAAAGCACACCCGCCGTACCGTTTCCCCCCCCCCCCCCTTTGGTGTTTGGTAAACAACCGCCTCGCCCGGCCCAGATCCAACGGCAACGACGCACCGTCGAAGACCTGCGGAATCAAATCGGCGTTACACGCGATCCGGCGCGCTTCGCTGCCACTGATCCGTCCCCCGGTCGACAACGTCGCCGCCCGCACCCCCGACGCCAACGTCTCGTAATCCAGGTTCACCGTCAGCACCGCCGAAACACCACCGGCTCCGGGCAGTTTGTCCAACGGCAAATGCTCACACAACTGCGCCAACGCCCGACCCTGCCGGTGTGCGGTGTCCATCGGCAACCCACCGGCCGCCGCCTGCTCCGCAGCATCAATCTCCGCATCCGCCTGCGCCCCGGTCACCGCCCACCCGTGACCACCCGCCACGGGCTCCGCAACAGCCCCGCCCTCACGACCACCAGACGCACCGTCCTGTGCCCAGTCCGGCGCCACTGCCGCAGCGTCGTGACCCTTCGCACCACCGCTATCCCGACCGCCACCGGCCCCAGCATCCTCCGCCTGACCAGCGCTGGTCTGAGCACCTTGGTCCGTCGTGTCGCCGCGGCCAGCGGTTTCCAGGTGGAAGCGCCGTGGCGCGCTGATGCCTTCCAACATCGTCTTGAGCATCTGCGCCTGCAACTCCGGCAGCGTGAACCCACCCTTGAACAACCCCGGCTTGTGTTCCCGCATCCAGAACGAGGCCTGCGCCCACGCCGCCTGCTCCTGATCCACCAACTGCGCATCCTCGTGCGCATCAGCGTCCGCGACGTCCTCGAACGCTTCCCGCATCCGCGTCGCCCGCCGCCGCAGATCCGTCAACGTCGAAGTCGGTGCCGCCGCCAGCAACGCCTGCTCCGCCGCGTCCCGGTCCGCCTGCGACACCGTGTCCGGCAACGCCGCCAACCCCCCGGGCGATCACCCCCGCCTGATCCCGGGACACCCCACCGCTACTCAACACCGAACCCGTCGCCGGTGCCTGCTGCAACTGCTCGCCAAGAGTCACCAACGCCTGCGCGTCCCGCCGGTCACCACCGAACTCCCCCGACATGATCGAGGACACCTCCGCCACCGAAACACCCGTGGACGTCACCGCCGACCGCAAAGCCGACGCCACCGACACCAGCACACCATCGATGCGCGCCTTGGCCGAACCCAACCGGCCCGAAGCCCGCCGCGCCGACTCCACCGACATGCCCTCCCACGCCGGCAAACCACCGAACCGGTCAAGCACGTCATGTAACTCGTCGAGGAGCAGGTCCACCGGGTCCGGGGCCGGCTGAGCCGCGATCGCAGCCGGTGACCGCGTCGAAACAACTGCCGGCGACGCACACCCAACAACACCGGCGGTAGCCAAATGCGCGCTGAGAGAATCACGTTCGGTGATTTTCACGATCGCGTCACCCCTCCCCGGTGTCTCGACCCTGCATCTGAAAACCACCCTACGACTCAGCACCGACAACCAACCGACCACGAACAAGTCTGTGGATAGAGCTAGCCACCGACCTGGACGTACCACTTCCCGGAATGCTTCTGCAGGGAGAAGAGAAGCCTGCCCGCGGAGGCACTCTTGAACTGGGCGGCGTTCCAATCGGTGTCGAACTGCGCCGAAGAGGGGTCCGGCAGCGACTTACCCGGCGGGTCGACAGTCGTGCACCGACCCACGATGCACCACGTCCCCGTCGCGGACGCCAGGCCGATGGGATGCGGCGTGAGGCGGACCGCGAATTCGCCGATCCGCAGATCCTTGCCGGATGGCTTCAGGTTCTCGACCGTCTTCCAGCAACTGTCTTGTTCGGCGGCGCTACTTGTCGTGCGGCAGATCGCCGCTACGTCGCTCTGCGACCACGCCGTGACGAACTGCTCCACCACGGTGCGAGCAGCAACCGTGTCCGGATCCAGTGCGGTTGATGTCCCTGACTGGGTGCTGCTACTGGAGCACCCCGTAGCCATCGCGGCCAGCAGGGCGAGCCCGCCACCCAATCGCGCGAATGTCATCCAGCGGTTGAACACATGGCCCCCGTCGTCAATCGAGTGCACTGCCACCGGCGACCACTATGCCGAACTGGTAGTGCCCGCCACCGTCAAACCACTCACCGGTCTCGAACGACTCGATTGAGCCGATCATCGAGAGCGCCTCGCGCACCTGGTCGTCGGACCGCTGCACGAAGAGTCGACCGTGCTCGTCGACCCGGCGCTGCGGCGGCTCGGAGCCCCACAGCCCCACCGCGATGAGGCCACCGGGACGTACGACGCGCCCCGCCTCCGCGACCGCCCGGTCGAACCCGTCGCCGTCCAGATGCATCAGAGTGCTCATCGTCCAGACGGCGTCGAACGAGTCTTCCTCGAACGGCAACTCCGCAGCGCTCGCAACGGTCACCAACAACCCACGCTCCGCGCAGATGTCGATCGCCTCGGGCGTGAGATCGACTCCGCGATAGGAAAATCCAGCATCCCGCAGAGCCACACCGTCCCGACCGCCCCCGCAGCCCACCTCCAGGATCATCGAGAGACCACGCGCGTGACACTGACCGATGAAGGCGGCCAACTGCCGCTGCCGGCTTGGCGGCGCAGGACGATTCGCACGGTCGGCGAGTTCCGTTGCGTAGTAGGCAAGGTGGCGCCGCGCGGCCGCAGAAGCGTCCGTCCCGAAGCTCTGCTTCGAACCGCCCGACGTCGGCCCGAGGGTGACACCTGCCGGTAACGGGGACGGCCGGCCACGAACCGGCGGAATGACAGCCACCTGGAAATCGTCTTCATAGACGATCTCTCCCGGGTCATCCGACTCGCTGATCGACCAGGGCACGCCGTACTTGCTCAGCAGACTCGTCCCGACCTCGACCCGCCGTCGCATCGCGGCCGGCAAGGGCGTCTTGAACCACGTGACGACCCCGACGGCGTTGCCATCGCAATAGTGCGGCGGCTCAGGCAGATTCGCGATGAACCAGTCATCGATTGCGAGCCATAACGCCTCGTCGTCGGGTGACAGCCGTCCGGCACGTCGAAGGTGATCGACGGCGACAAACAACCCGCACTCAACGCCCACCCGGCTGAGATAGTCGGCGTGAATCCGTTGGAACCTGGACATCACACGATCCTCTCTCCCTGATCGTCGACCACCAACGCCTGCCCGTCTCGTAACGCCCAATACCTCTGCCCCGCAGCGTCATACGATGCAGCAACCGCGGCGAGCAGGTCCGTCTCGGGATGACCGGGCGAGTCCAGGTGCGGCACGACAGGACGGTCGAGGATGCCCAGACCGTCGAAGCGGACCTCGCCGTACGCCGCGATCGCGTCGTCCGTCGGATCACAACGCTCCAGACCGTGCAGGCTGGGAGCCAACACGCACGGCCCGGCGCTGAACCCGGCGTACACCACATCATCCTGGAGGATCCGGGCGCTGACCCAAGCATCAAAGCCGCTGCGGGCCATGGCCATACGCAAGGTGAACACGTTCCCGCCACGCACCCACACGTAGTCCGGTCGGTCCGCAGACTCAAAGCCATCCCGCAGATCGACGTTCCGCGCACGCAGCCCGATCGCTGCCAACTGGTTGATCTGGCGCCCAACGTCATCGACCCGACGTTGCTGATCCGACGCGCCGTCGAGCGCATTCATGATCACCCAGCCAGCGCGCCCACCAGAGACCAGATCAACGAATTCCTCCGGATGAGAACCCAGTTGGTACGACGACAGATAGAGGCGCACCAACTCACGACCCTGCCAGCGAACGCCACTCAGCGAGGGCTTCGCGCTGGATGTCCACCAGGTCGCGCGCCGGTTCGGCATCGATCCATTGGGCGAACGACGCCCGGAACACTCCCAGCGCCAGCTCGGCGGTCAGCCGTGCCCGCGACGCAGGAACCCCCCGCTCAGCCAGTGCATCCGCTAGCGCCGTCGTCAGCCGCGCCAGTTTGAGCATCTCCCGCTCCTGCAGAGCCGGTTCGGCGTCCAGGATCTGTTGGCGTGACCGCGAGAACGTACGCCGATCGGCCGGGAAAAACCCACCCAAACCTTCCAGCGCCGCGGCTAAGAGCGCTGTCTCCGAGGCGGTTTCGGGCTCCGCCCGCACGGCCTCCAGCATCAACGCCTCCAACGCGGCGCCGCCATCGAAGAGCACCTCACGCTTGTCGCTGAAGTACCGGTAGAAGGTGCGCTCGGTCAGATCGGCTCGTTGCGCGATGTCGGCGACAGTCGTCTGGTCGTAGCCGCGCTCACCGAAGAGCGCCATGGCTGCGTCCTTGAGCCGGTCGGGTGCACCCGGTTGCCATCGAGCCATACCCGTGAGGGTAGTCGATGACAGTTCCTGTCATCAGCTGCTACCGTCGCTGATGTCAGCATCTGACATCAAATAAGGAGACAACATGCACATCTTCATGACCGGTGCCTCCGGCTGGATCGGTTCGGCTGTCGTGCCCGAACTACTAGCAGCCGGGCACACCGTGACAGCGATGGCCCGCTCGGCAACGTCCGCCGACACACTGCGCGCGGCCGGCGTCGAGCCCATCGCCGCCGACCTGGACGACCTGGCTGCCTTGCGCTCGGCCGCGGAAAACTCCGACGGCGTCGTCCACTTGGCGAACAAACACGACTGGTCCAACCCAGCTGAGTCCAACCGGGCCGAGCGAGCAGCCGTCGACACCTTCGGCGCAGCTCTCGCCGGCTCCGACCGTCCGCTGCTGATCGCCTCCGGCACCGCCATCCCGATGGGTCGCCCGCTCGTGGAGACCGACCGCAGCCCCTTCTCCGGCCCGGACTCCATGCGCGGCGGCAGCGAGGCCCTCGCGATGGACTACGCCGGGAAGGGCGTGCGAAGTGTCGCGGTCCGCTTCGCCCCGACCGTCCACGGCACCGGCGGTGACCACGGCTTCATCGCGCTGATCGCCCGGGGCGCCCGGGCCCAGGGGTTCGCCGCCTATCCGGGCGACGGGTCGAACCGGTGGTCAGCGGTGCACCGCGCCGACGCGGGCCAGTTGGTTGCCCTCGCCGTCGAGTCGGCACCAGCCGGGTCGGTCGTGCACGCAGTGGCCGAAGAAGGCATCACCTCGCGCTCGATCGCTGAGGCGCTGGGGGCGGCGCTGGACCTGCCGACGCAATCGCAACCAGCCGACGTACTCGCAGCCGAACTGGGGTTTGTCGGCCGGGTCTTCGCCATGGACCTGCCGGCGTCGAGCGCGATCACCCGCGAGCGCTTCAACTGGACGCCGAGCCACCCCACCCTGGAAGAGGACATCGTCGCCGGCGCCTACCCGGGCTGATCCGAGCAGGGCACACTGTCGTCGTGGGCCTGCCGATCGAACGCCATCTGCTGCGCGCCCGCGACCTCGCCGATCATCGCTTCGAGGAGCCGATCGGCGTGGCCGACATGGCGGCCGCCGCGGGCTTGAGCCAGGCGCACTTCTCGCGGGCGTTCCGGGAGATGTTCGGGATCAGCCCGCACGGTTACCTGCTGACCCGCCGCCTGGAACGCGCCGCCGCCCTCCTGCGCCACACCGACCACGACGTCGCGCGGGTCTGCGTCGAAGTGGGGCTGACCTCGGTCGGCAGCTTCACGACCAGTTTTAAGCGGATGTACGGGCAGACGCCTACGCAGTACCGCGCCGAGTTCGCCCAAGCGCCACGGTTCGCGATCCCGGGGTGCGTCGTGCGCCGCGAGAGCCGGCCGCAACTGCGCACGTTTCGAGAAGACCCGGCCGACTCCCCCTCCGTAGCGTCGAGCACACCGAACACCGTTACAGGAGGAACCCCGTGAGCATCACCATTTCCAGCATCAACCTCTGGGTCCACGACCAGGAGGTCGCTCTCGACTTCTGGACCACCAAGGTCGGCTTCGAACTGCGCTCGGACTGGAGCTTCCCGGAGATGGCCGGCTTCCGCTGGCTCACCGTCGGCCCCAAGGACCAGCCCGACATCGAGATCGTCCTGATGAGCATCCCGGGCGCGCCCGTATTCACCGACGAGCAGCACGACCTGGTGGAGAAAGCCATGTCCTCCGGACTGATCGGCGCCGTCTTCCTGGTCACCGACGACGTGCGCCGCGACTACGACGACCTGTCGGCCAGGGGCGTGGAGTTCTACGAGAAACCCGAGGAGCGGCCCTACGGCATCGACTGCGGCTTCCGCGATCCGTCCGGCAACATGATCCGCCTGGCCCAGATCACGATCAGCTGACCGGGCCGAGTCCCACGAGAATTTCAACGTACGGCGAAGGCCGCCCTCCCAGCGGGAGAGCGGCCTTCGCTTGGTGCGGGTTGGACTAGAAGCCCATGTCCCCCATGCCACCGGTCGGGTCGCCTGCCGGAGCAGCCGCCTTCTCGGGCTTGTCAGCGATGACAGCCTCGGTGGTCAGGAACAGGGCGGCGATCGACGCGGCGTTCTGCAGCGCCGAACGGGTCACCTTGGCCGGGTCGATGATGCCCGAGTCGACCATGTTGACGTACTCACCGGTCGCGGCGTTCAGACCTTCACCGGCGGGCAGGTTGCGGACCTTCTCCACCACGACGCCCGGCTCGAGCCCGGCGTTCAGTGCGATCTGCTTCAGCGGAGCCTCGGCAGCGACGCGCACGATGTTCGCACCGGTCGCCTCGTCACCTTCCAGCTTCAGGTCGGCGAACGCAACGTCGGTCGCCTGCAGCAGAGCCACGCCACCACCGGCGACGATGCCCTCTTCGACGGCAGCCTTCGCGTTGCGGACGGCGTCCTCGATGCGGTGCTTGCGCTCCTTCAGCTCGACCTCGGTTGCAGCACCCGCCTTGATGACGGCGACGCCACCGGCCAGCTTGGCCAGGCGCTCCTGCAGCTTCTCGCGGTCGTAGTCGGAGTCGCTGTTCTCGATCTCGGCGCGGATCTGGTTGACCCGGCCAGCGATCTGCGAAGCGTCACCGGCACCCTCGACCACAGTGGTCTCGTCCTTGGTGACGACGACCTTGCGGGCGCGGCCCAGCAGCTCCAGCTCGGCGGTCTCCAGCTTGAGGCCGACCTCCTCGGAGATGACCTGGCCACCGGTCAGGATCGCGATGTCCTGCAGCATGGCCTTGCGGCGGTCACCGAAGCCCGGCGCCTTGACGGCGACCGACTTGAAGGTGCCACGGATCTTGTTGACGACCAGCGTGGACAGGGCCTCGCCGTCGACGTCCTCGGCGATGATCACCAGCGGCTTGCCGGACTGCATGACCTTCTCCAGCAGCGGCAGCAGGTCCTTCACGGTGCTGATCTTGGAGTTGACGATGAGGATGTAGGGGTCCTCCAGGACCGTCTCCATGCGCTCGGTGTCGGTCACGAAGTAACCGGAGATGTAGCCCTTGTCGAAGCGCATACCCTCGGTGAGCTCCAGCTCCAGACCGAAGGTGTTGCTCTCCTCGACGGTGATGACGCCTTCCTTGCCGACCTTGTCCATCGCCTCGGCGATCAGCTCGCCGATCTGCGGGTCAGCAGCGGAGATGGACGCGGTCGCAGCGATCTGCTCCTTGGTCTCGATCTCCTTGGCGTTGTCCAGCAGCGCCTGGCTGACACCGGAGACCGCGGTCTCGATGCCGCGCTTCAGCGCCATCGGGTTCGCGCCGGCGGCGACGTTGCGCAGCCCCTCGCGAACCATGGCCTGGGCCAGAACCGTGGCGGTCGTCGTACCGTCACCGGCGACGTCGTCCGTCTTCTTGGCAACTTCCTTGACCAGCTCGGCGCCGATCTTCTCGTACGGCTCGTCGAGCTCGATCTCCTTGGCGATGGACACACCATCGTTGGTGATCGTGGGGGCGCCCCACTTCTTCTCGAGCACCACGTTGCGGCCCTTGGGGCCCAGCGTCACCTTGACGGCGTCGGCGAGGGTGTTCATACCCCGCTCGAGGCCGCGGCGCGCCTCTTCATCGAAAGCAATCAACTTAGCCATGTGCGGTAGTCCTCCCACACGTCGCGTTACGGGCTGGCCGTACGACGCCCGCGACGGACGAACCGGGCCGGTGAACTCACGTCATCCACCGGAGGCGGCTCTCGTCGGACGGCCACTTTTGTCACTCTCGGGGCGAGAGTGCTAACGCCATTATTGGCACTCGCACCCCGAGAGTGCAAACGATCCAGGCCCTAATTTGCGTACGCCGACCGCGCCCCTTCCCGACTTCGGATACGGATGGCGGGTTGAGACGCCGCAAACCCGCCATCCGTATCCGAACCCGGGGGCTCAGGCCACCGGTTGCTGCAGGTCGACAACCCAGCGGTCGCCCCCGCTGTCCGGAGTCTCCAGATAGACCTCGCGGCAGACACCGCGCGGCGTTAGGCCGCGCGCTTCGACCTCGCGGACCAGGTCCTGCCACGCCCCGACGATGTCGTCGATGCCCTCCGATTCGTAGCGCGTCGTCACTGCCGACGGCACTGCGTCAATGGTCACCGCCGATGTGCCCGCCGGAGCCGATCCGTCCGCGACGGGAGCGGCCGCCGCGATCTCCATCTCCTCACCGCGCACGGTGTAGGTCGCCAGGGTGGGACCGGTGAGCGGCACGCCGGCGGAGGCGACTGCCTCCATGACCCTGCCGAACAACGGACCGATGCGCCCGGCGATCTCACTCTGGCCACTGACGGTGTCGCTCAGTTGGGCGACCGTGACCTGCGGAAGCGAGGTCAACGAGTAATCAGACACAACATTCTCCTTCTCGATCATTCGGAGCCTCGCCTCGATCTGCCGCAGCCGCACACCGTCGGCCTCGATCTGATCGCGCAGTTCGTCGCGCCTGCGACGCAGTCGATCGCCGAGGGTGGCTTCGTCGGCTTCGTCCAGCAACTCCTGAATCGTGGCCAACGAGAAGCCCAGCTCCTTCAACGCAACCAGTCGGTTCATGCGATCCAACTGGCTGGCTGAATAGGAGCGATAGCCCGACGACGGGTCGACGGACGCCGGGTGCAGCAGGCCGAGGTGGTCGTAGTGCCGCAACATCCGCACGGACACCCCGGCCACCCGGGCGAACTCTCCGATACTCAACATGGTGTGTTCACTCGACCGTCTGACACGGTGTCAGGGTCAACACCCCCGTCGGATCAGCTGAAGGTTTTGTCCTGGTCGGCCATCTCCTGCAGCAGCGAGGGCACCGCGAACCGATCGCCGTACCTGTCCTGCAGTTCCCCGGCCCGTGCGATGAAGCCCTTGAGCCCGTGCTCGTACCCGTTGATGTACTGCAGCACTCCGCCGGTCCAGGCGGGGAAGCCGATACCCATGATCGAGCCGATGTTCGCGTCGGCGACTGAGGTCAGCACGCCCTCCTGCACGCACTTGACGCTCTCCAACGCCTCGACGAAGAGCATCCGCTCCTGGACGTCCTCGAAGGGGATCGGGTCGGCCTGCGGGAACGTCGTGGCCAGGCCCGACCAGAGCGACGTACGGCGACCGTCGGCGTAGTCGTAGAAGCCGGCTCCCGCCTTCTTGCCTGCGCGGTCTTGCGCCAGCATCGTGCGCACCACACCGGTCCCCGGGTGCTCGACGTACCCCTCACCGGCGGCCGCAGCGGTTGCGTCCGCGATCTTGGCCATCAACTCCAGGTTGAGTTCGTCGGACAACTGCAACGGCCCCACCGGGTAACCCGCCTGTGTCGCAGCACGTTCCAGCGACACCGGCGAAACTCCCTCGGCCAGCATGGCCAGACCCTCGTTGACGAAGGTGCCGATGACCCGGCTGGTGAAGAACCCGCGCGAGTCGTGCACCACGATCGGCGTCTTCTTCATCGCCAACGTCAGGTCGAAGGCCCGCGCCAGAGTCGAGTCCGAGGTCTGCTCGCCGCGGATGATCTCCACCAGCGGCATCTTGTCGACCGGTGAGAAGAAGTGCAGACCGATGAAGTCCGCCGGCCGGTCCACCCCGGACGCCAGCAGGGTGATCGGCAGCGTCGAGGTGTTGGAGCACAGCAGCGCATCCGGCGCGAGGAACGGTGCCACCTCCGCGAAGACCTGCTGCTTCAACTCCGGCGACTCGAAGACCGCCTCGATCACGGCGTCGCAGCCCGCAGCGTCCTCCGCAGCAGCGGTCGGCGTGATCCGGTCCAGCAACGCCGACGCCGCTTCCGAAGTCATCCGACCGCGTGAGACCGCCTTGGTGACCAGTCCCTGCGAGTATCCCTTGCCGGTGGCAGCCGCCTCGGGAGACACGTCCTTCAGCACGACGTCGATGCCGGATTTGGCCAACTGGTAAGCGATTCCGGCGCCCATCATGCCGGCGCCGAGCACTACGACCTTCGACACGGACGTCCGCTCGATTCCGGCTGGGCGCGACCCGCCCTTCTTGATCGTCTGCAGATCGAAGAAGAACGCCTTGATCATGTTCTTGGTGATCGGGCCGCTGGCCAGCTCCACCAGATAGCGGCTCTCGATGCGGGTCGCGGTGTCGAAGTCGACCTGGGCGCCCTCGACCGCCACCGCCAGGATCGCCCGCGGCGCCGGATAGGGCGCACCCTTGAGTTGCTTGACCAGGATCGCCGGGAAGACCGACAACTGGTCGGCGATCTGGCGCGGGAAGCCGCCCGGCATCCGGTATCCCTTTTCGTCCCAGGGCTGTACGGCGTCCGGGTGCTCCGCGATCCACGCCCGGGCCGCACGCAGACCCTCATCGACGCTGCCCACGACCTCGTCGACCAGGCCGAGTTCGAGCGCCTTGGCCGGTGGGAACGACTTGCCCTCCAGCAGCACGTTGGTGACCGCGTTCGCGATCCCGAACATCCGCACCGTCCGCGTGACGCCACCGCCGCCGGGCAACAGCCCCAGCGTGACCTCGGGCAGCCCGAAGACCGTGCCGCGACCCTCGACCGCAATGCGGTGGTGACAGGCCAGTGCGATCTCCAGTCCGCCGCCGAGCGCCGTCCCGTTGAGTACGGCGACCACGGGCAGACCGAGCGTTTCCAGTGAGCGCAGGTCGGCTTTGACGGCCTGCGCTGCAGCAAACGCGTCACCGGCTGTCGCGGGGGTGATCTGCGACAGCATCGTCAGATCACCACCGGCGAAGAACGTTTTCTTGGCACTGGTCACGATGACTCCGGTGAGGCCGTCCCGCTCCTCGGCCAACCGGCGTACCGCACGGTGCATCGACTGGGTGTAGGCGTCATTCATGACGTTCGCGGACCCACTCGGGTCGTCCAGGATCAGCGTGACGACATCGTTCTCGTCGCGTTCGTAACGCACTGCTTCGACTTCGGAAACCATTGCGGTTCAGACCCTTTCGATGATCGTCGCGATGCCCATACCGCCACCGACGCACAGCGTCGCGAGGCCGGTGCGCAGGTCGCGGCGCTCCAACTCATCCAGCAACGTGCCCAGGATCATCGCCCCGGTCGCACCCAGCGGGTGGCCGAGCGCGATGGCCCCGCCGTTGACGTTGACCTTGTCGTGCGGGATGTCCAGATCCCTCATGAAGCGCAGCGGCACGGCGGCGAACGCCTCGTTGATCTCGTAGAGGTCGATGTCGGCGACCGTCATCCCCGCCCGGGCCAGCGCCTTGCGGGCAGCCGGAGCAGGACCGGTCAGCATGATGGTCGGATCGGCGCCGGACACCGCCGTCGCCACGACCCGCGCCCGCGGCGTCAGCCCGAACCGGGAGCCGACTTCAGACGTGCCGATCGCCACGAGGGACGCCCCGTCGACGATCCCGGAGGAGTTGCCGGCGTGGTGCACGTGGTCGATGGCCGGCACCCAGTGGTACTTCGTCAGCGCCACGTCATCGAAACCGGCCTGCGAACCCAGTTGCGCGAAGGACGGTTTCAGCCCCGCCAGTGACTCGACGGTCGTGCCCGGCCGTGGGAACTCGTCCTTCTCCAGCACCAGCAGACCGGCGTTGTCACGCACCGGCACCACCGAGCGGTCGAAGAGTCCGTTGGCGATGGCCTTGCCGGCCCGCTCCTGGCTCTCGACCGCGTAGGTGTCGACGTCGGTGCGACTGAACCCCTCGATCGTCGCGATCAGGTCGGCGCCGATGCCCTGTGGCACGAAACCGGTCGCGAGCGCCGTCTCCGGGTCCTGCGCCCACGCGCCACCGTCGGAGCCCATCGGCACCCGCGACATGGACTCGACACCACCGGCCCAGACCATGTCGTACCACCCGGAGCGGACCTTCTCGGCCGCGATGTTGACCGCTTCCAGACCACTCGCGCAGAACCGGTTGAGCTGGAATCCCGCTGTGGTGTAGGGCAATCCGGCTTTGAGGGCTGCCGTTTTGGCGATGTCGGCACCCTGGTCGCCGATCGGGCTGACCACGCCCAGGATCAGGTCATCCACGACCTCGACGTCGAGCGACGGCAGCCGGGTCCGCAACTCATCGATCAGCCCGGTCACCATCTTCACCGGTTTGATCTCGTGCAGGGACCCGGTGGCCTTGCCGCGGCCGCGTGGTGTGCGGATCGCCTCATAGATCAGTGCTTCAGACATGGTCATTCCTCCATCGCACGCAACTCGGCCAGGATCTTCTCGGTCTCATCTTCCCCACCAGCGGGGTTGAGCGTTGTGGGGGTTCCGGAGAACCGGGGCGCGGGGGCGGGGTGCTGGACCCCGTCCTGCACGACGTACGTCGATCGGCTGGCCAGGTGCCCATCGACCAGGGCTTCACCCGGCTCCAGGACCGGCGCCACACAGGCGTCGGTCCCGCCGAACACGGCCATCCACTCATCGCGGGTGCGCTCGGCGATCCGGCCGGCGACGCGGGTGCGCAGCAGCGGCCAGGTCGACTGGTCGTTCTGGGTCGCGGGATTCACGTCGTCGAGGCCGAGGCCGGAGAGCAGCAGCCGGTAGAACTGCGGCTCGATCGCGCCGACGGACAGGAACTTGTCGTCCCGGGTGCGGAAGACCCCGTAGTACGGCGCTCCCCCGTCGAACAGGTTGTGCCCCGGCGGGTTGGCCCACGCGCCGATCGCCACCATCGCCTGGTGCATCGCGGTCAACAGCGCGGCACCGTCGACGATCGCCGCATCCACGACTTGCCCCTCACCGGTCGCCCGCGCGTGCTGCAGCGCCGCCAGCACACCCACCACCAGCAGCATCCCGCCGCCACCGAAGTCGCCCAGCATGTTCAGCGGCGGAGTGGGCACGCCTTCGGGAGAAACCGCAGGTGCCAGGGCACCGGATAGCGCGATGTAGCCGATGTCGTGACCAGCGGTCGTGGCCAGCGGCCCGTCCTGGCCCCAGCCGGTCATCCGGCCGTAGACCAGCGCCGGATTCTCCGCCAACAGATCCGACGGACCGATCCCGAGCCGCTCGGCGACACCCGGCCGGAAGCCCTCGGTGAGAATGTCGGCGGTCCTGGCCAGTCGGCGTACGACCGACACGCCCTCAGCGTCCTTGAGGTCCAGGGTCATCCGGCGGCGGCCGCGGTTGAGCACCGAGTGCATCGCTTCGTAGCCCGGATCCGGCGTCGGCCGGTCGATCCGGATGACCTCGGCGCCGAGATCGGCCAGCAGCATCCCGGCGAACGGGGCAGGGCCGATCGCGGCCAGTTCGATGACGCGGACGCCCGCGAGCGGCCCGCTCACCCGACTGGGGGCTGGTCGCGGAAGGCCGCCGACCGCTTGTCGTAGAACGCCGCAACACCCTCGGCGAAGTCGTTCGAGCCGAGCAGCCGGACCTGCGCGGTCGCCTCCCGCTCCAGCGCACCGTCCAACTGGTCGAGCGTGGCGGCGTTGATCGCCCGCTTGGTCTCGGCGTACGCCGCGGCGGGGCCGGTCAGGAGCTTCTCGATGATCTCCTCGGTGCGGGCGTCATAGGAGCACTGCTCGTAGACCCCGGCGATCAGACCCTGCCGGTAGGCGTCCCGGGCCGTGAGCTTCTCGGCCAGCAGCGCCATCCGCATGGCCCGGGCCCGGCCGATCGAGGCAGCCACCAGCGCGGTGGCACCGCCGTCGGGCATCAGTCCGATCCGGGTGAAGGCAAGCAGGAAGTAGGTGTCCTCATCGCACAGAACCAGGTCGGTGGCCAGCGCGATGGACACGCCCACACCGGCCACCGCACCGCGCGCCAGAGCGACGACGGGTCGGGGGACGTCGCGGATCGCGTGGATCAGTCGCTCGACCGCGTCGAGAGTGGCCGAACTGGCGGGATCGGACTGACCGGACAGATCGGCGCCCGCGCTGAACGATCGCTCGTCGCCATGGATGACGATGACCCGCACCTGCGGATCCTTGCCCGCGCGTTCGATAGCGTCAGCGACGGCGTGCAGACTGTCAGCAGTAACTGCGTGCAACCGCTCCGCGTTGCCGAAGCTCACCCGCAGGATGCTGGCACCCGACACGCTCATGTGATCCAGCTTACTTGCCGGTACCTATTTTCAAGCACGGGAGATTGATTTTCATGAGTAATCACGACGGGAAAACCGCGATCGTGACCGGCGCCAGCCGCGGGATCGGGTTGGCGATCGCGCAACGACTGATCGACGACGGCGCGAATGTCGTGATCACCGCACGTGGCGAGGACGCCCTGATCGAGGCGGTGGATGCGCTGGGACCCGAGCGCGCGGCGTACGTCGCGGGCAAGGCCGACGACCCCGAGCACCAGGCCGAGACGGTCGCCCTGGCGATCGAGCGCTTCGGCTCAGTAGATCTGCTGGTCAACAACACCGGCATCAACCCGGCGTACGGACCGCTGCTCGCTCTGGAGCCTCGTGCCGCGCAGAAGATGTTCGACGTCAACGTGCTGTCCGGGCTGGCCTGGGTCAAGCTCGTGCACGATGCCTGGATGGGTGCCCACGGCGGGTCCATCGTCAACGTCGCCTCCGTGGCCGGGTTGCGTCCCGCGCCGGGCATTGCGATGTACGGCGTGACCAAAGCCGCCGTCATCCACCTCACCGAGGAGTTGGCGGTCGAGTTGGGTCCTTCGATCCGGGTGAACGCGGTGGCACCGGCTGTGGTGAAGACGAAGTTCGCGACGGCGTTGTATGAAGGTCGCGAAGAAGAGGTCGCTGCGCCCTATCCGTTGAAGCGGCTCGGTGTCCCCGAGGACATCGCGGGTGTCGTGTCGTTCCTGCTGTCCGACGACGCCGCCTGGATGACCGGTCAGACGCTCACGATCGACGGCGGAGTGCTGCTGCGCGGCGGCGTCTGAGCGCCTGAGAAGCCGCTCCGACGATTCTGGAGCGATCGACGTTCTGCAGGTGATTTTGGCGGGCAGTTTCACGCGGTCGTTGCAACACCGTCGGTTTCTGGTGGCGTTGAGAGTATCTGATGGAGAGCTTCGGCGGGTGTTGCCCATTCCAGGGTTTGGCGGGGTCGAGTGTTCAGCAGGTCAGCGAC
>NZ_LVCF01000035.1 GCF_001594145.1 Branchiibius sp. NY16-3462-2
ATCCCGAACCCGGAAGCTAAGCCCTTCAGCGCCGATGGTACTGCACCCGTGAGAGTGTGGGAGAGTAGGACACCGCCGAACAACCCTTCCCTTTCAGGGCCACCACACGGTGGCCCTGAAAGCATTTATGGACCCGTGGGCTAGGGTCGCAGTTGGTTGCCAACCACGAGTGGAGCAGTAATGAGCGACAAGGATCCGGACGCGCCGTCGACGGATGACGCATCGGGTTCGTCCCGGGGTGGTCGATCCGGACGCTGGACACGGGCTGCGGGTAACGCAGCGCAACGTGACCAGCCCCCGGAGTCGCAGGAGTCGCCGCGCCCGGAGGGCAGTTCGGGATCCCGAAGCGGTCGTGATGGCGCGGCCAGGGGTGAGTCGCGGGGTTCAGATCGTCGTGATCGCTCTGGTGACCGGCCCCGCAAGAACGCCGGTTCCGGCCGTGATCGAAGGGATGCTCCGCGGGGCCGCGGGGCTGATGCGGGACGCGGCGATCGCGCCGGCGGCTATCGCGGCGCGCGCGACGGCGGCAGTCAAGACCGCAATAGTCGTGATCGCGGGGGACGCCGGGAAGACTCGCGAGGTCGTAGCGGGGGTAGAGGTTTCGGGTCGCGTGACGCAGGCGGCCAGCGCGGGTCTGGTCGTTCGGACCGGGACCGCCAGGATCGGCCGATCTCCGATACGTCGAATCCGCAACGCGCGCCGCGCAGTTGGGACCGGACCTCGCCGCGTAACGAAGGCCGGGACCGCGGCCCGCGGGCCGTCGAGCCGGAGATCCCGGAGGACATCACCGGCCACGAATTGGATCGCGATGTCTGGACCCAGCTTCGAACACTGAGCAAGGACAACGCCGACGGCGTCGCCAAGCATTTGGTCGCGTCGGCATCGGAACTGGACGAGGACCCGGACAAGGCGTTGGCGCACGCGCTGCATGCCGCCGGCCGCGCCGGGCGGGTGCCCGCGGTGCGCGAGGCGCTCGGGCTGGTCTACTACCGTCGCGGCGAGTTCGCTGACGCTCTGCGCGAATTCCGGACCGCTCGCCGGTTGTCCGGCAGCGATCATCTGCTGCCGTACATGGTCGATGCCGAGCGCGGCCTGGGGCGGCACGAGCGTGCGCTGGACCTGGCGTCCAGTCCCGCCGCTCGCAAACTGGCCGAGGCTGACAACATCGAGTTGTTGATCGTCGTCTCGGGAATTCGTCGCGACCTGGACCAGCCCGAGGCCGCCGTAGCCGTGCTGAATGTCCCTGCGCTGCAGCGGGCGAGCACCCAGCCGTGGGCGGCACGGTTGTTCTATGCGTACGCCGATGCGCTGCTCGCAGCCGGGCGGCAGGCCGAGGCGAGGACCTGGTTCGCCAAGGCGGCCGCCGCAGACACCGATGCAGAGACTGACGCCGACGAGCGGCTCGACGAGCTTGAGGGCTTCCTGTTGGTGGACCTGGAAGACGCCGACTCTGATGCTGCCCCTGGCACCGACCCGGAGGACGACGCGGAGGTCACCGGGGTGGATGGTGCCGACGAGAGTGCCCCGACCGACAAGCCCGCCGCATCGAACGAGGCGTACGACGCCCTGACCAATCCGTTCAGCAACGACTGACCGAGGTCAGCGCCTAGGTCGTTGTCCACAGGGCGAATCCGGATATCCACACCGGGGCAGTTTCCGGTGGCGAGCGGTGGACAGTTGACCGCAGGCTGTTCTCCAGCGATGCCGAGGGCGCACCGCGTGGAGGGGGAATAGCGATGAAGGGTGCGCAGGAGGATGTCGCCGCCGAGCAGGAAACGCCACCGGTCAACACGGTGACGCTGTGTGGTCGGGTCAGTGGGGAGCCGACCGTACGCGAACTGCCCAGCGGCGATGAGATTGTCACGTTCCGGTTGGTGGTGCCGCGGCCCGAAGACAGCCGGGCGAGGACGACAGGGCAACGAGTGGACACGTTCGACCTGGTCTGCTGGGCTACGCGTCTGCGACGACAAGGCGCCCGGCTGGCCGATGGCGATCAGATCGCCGTATCCGGTTCGCTGCGGCGACGGTTCTGGCGGGCCGGTCCTGCCGTGCAGAGCCGGGTCGAGGTCGAGGTGGTGGCGATGACCGTCATCACCCGATCCGCGCCGGCGAGTGCGGCCAAACGCGGTGCTGCCGAGCGTGTCAGAGCAAAGTCCAAAGTTGCTGCGGGTTAGCGGTTGACCGGTGGCTGTCGGGCATCGGTTCAGGCGACCCGACACAATGACGGTGTGAGCACACTCGCCGATGGTTACCGCGCCCTTGTCGTCGATCTCGACGGCGTCGTCTACCGAGGTCCGCAACCCATCACACCGGCCGTCGATGCGTTGGCCGCGCTGTCGTCGGGCGGCATGAAGGTCGCCTTCGCGACGAACAACGCCTCCCGGAGCCCGCAGGAGGTCGCTGACCACCTGCGATCGTTCGGGTTGGACGTGCAGCCGGAGGAGGTATTCACCAGCTCGCTGGCAGGTGCGCACCATCTCTCGCAACGACTGTCTCAGGGCGCCAGCGTCCTTCCGGTTGGTGGCGATGGTGTCGCTATTGCGTTGCGGGACAACGGTTTTGAGGTAGCGGACAGTGCGCAGGACAATCCCGAGGCGGTTCTGCAGGGCTACGGTCCGAACGTGACGGCTGCTCGGTTGGCCGAGGCGGCCTACGCCATCGAGAACGGTGCGGTGTGGGTGGCCACCAACACCGACCGGACGCTGCCGACTGATCGCGGGGTGGCACCGGGCAACGGCACTCTGGTGGAAGCCGTCTCAGTCGCTACCGGTGTGCAACCCGAGGTCGTCGGCAAACCGGGGCCGTTGATGTACACCATGGCCGCGTCGGCCCTGGACGTCCCGGCCGCGAAGACCCTCGGGGTCGGCGACCGCTTGGACACCGACATCGCCGGTGCCTCGGCGGCCGGCATGGATTCGCTGTGCGTGCTGTCGGGAGTGCACGGCCCGGCCGACCTCGCCCAGGCGCCCCGCGACCAACGCCCGCGATTCGTCTGTGCCGACGCAGGCGGCTTGCGGGAGCCCTACGACGAACCTGTTTCCGATGGCGATGGCTATCGGGTCGCAGACGGCTCTGCCCACCTGGTGGCGGGAGCGATCCGGTGGTCCGGAACGGCTCCGCATGACGGCGTCGTGGCGCTGCGTGCGGTGCTCCGCGTCCTGTGGGATGCATTGGACGACAACCGGATAGACCAAGGGACGGCCGCACGGCTGGCGGCACAGTACGGTAAGACGAAGGAGTAGCCCCGCCGATGACACAGGAGTCTGGAGATGAGTGACGACATGTTGCAATCGGTGTTACGAGCCTTGTTACAGGTAGCAGACCGCACGATGGAAGCCGCGCACTCGGTGTCAGCCGGAGTCATGACCTCACCGGCCGTCGCGCCGGCGAGTCGACGGGCCCACGACTTCGCCGACCAGGTCGGTGACCTTGCCGGCGCGTTGAGCGATCAGTTCAACGACGTGGCCGATCAGTTGGGTGAGCGGGTCGGCGACTTCGGAGGCTTCACGTCAGCGGTGCCCGGCGGTGTCGGGGAACGCGCCTCCGCAGTGTCCGGTGTCGCCACCGAGTTGGTGACGGCGATCTCGGCCAACCGCGCGATGGTCGAGGATGTGATTCGCGCCGAGATCGAGGGTCAACTGCACCGGGTCGGACTCGCCTCGGAGAACGAGTTGGAACTTGCGCTGGGAGAGATCGACCGGTTGCGTGCGGAGAACCAGCGTCTCCAGCGGGCGCTGGCCCAAGACGCCGAACCGTCGCCGCGTGCCGCGCGGCCGAGCGGCCCGGGAACTCCCAGTCGGCCGGTGGTCTCCCGTGCGGCTCTGCGCCAGGCTGCGCAACAGCAGTCGTCGGCTGCGGGCGCTGCCACGAAGACGGCCGCCGCCACGAAGACAGCGCCTGCCAAGAAGACGGCGAACAAGTCGGCTGCGAAGAAGACGGGTGCGAAGAAGACACCGGCGAAGACCGCACCGGCGAAGACCGCACCGGCGAAGAAGGCCACTGCCAAGAAGACCTCTGCCACGAAGGCACCTGCGAAGACTGCGCCCGCCAAGACCGCCGCCGCGAAGAAGTCGACAGCGCAAAGGACGTCTGCGCAAAGGACGTCTGCGCAAAAGACGACTGCGAAGAAGGCCACGCCCGCCAAGAAGTCGACCACCAAGAAGGCAGCGGCAAAGAAGACGACTGCGAAGAAGGCGACCACCCCGGCCGCCTCGGGTGCCTCCGCATGACCACCGACGAGTCCGGCAACGGTGTGCCGCCGGAGGACGCCGACGACGCGGTGCCCCCATCCGAACTGCCCGGCGCGACGTCGTACACGACGGGCGATCAGGGGGTCGACGCGGTCCTGGCCGACCTGGGACCGATGGCGCACCAGTTGGCCGCTGACGCCGAATCCCGCGAACCGCTGGATGTCGACGCCGCTCTCGAACTGCTTACCGCGGCGCACCAGCGCCTGGCCGACCGGTTGTCCGGGCTGGACTGAGCATGACCCGCGCGCAGCGTGGGCAGCGTCTGGACCAGGCCCTGGTGGACCGGGGCGTAGCCCGATCACGCGCCCTTGCCCGGGAGTACATCGCGGCGGAACGTGTGCGGTGCAACGGGACGGTCCTGGCCAAGGCCAGCAGCCGAGTGACCGATGAGGACGACCTCGAACTGATCGGTGAGCCGGAGCGCTACGTCGGGCGCGCGGCGTACAAACTGATCGGCGCGCTCGAGGAGTTTCCGCAGGTGCGGGTCGAGGGTCGACGCTGTCTTGATGTGGGTGCGTCGACGGGCGGGTTCACCCAGGTCCTGCTCGAACGCGGCGCCGCTGAGGTGGTCGCGCTGGACGTCGGTCACGGACAGTTGGCCGAGCCGGTCCGGTCCGATCCCCGCGTCGTCGAACGATCGGGTACGTCGATCCGGGACGTGACGGTCGATGACCTGGGCGGCGGCTTCGGTGTGGTCGTTGCCGACCTGAGCTTCATCTCGCTCACTCTGGTCATGAACGTCCTGTCCAGCCTGCTGCATCCGGACGGTGACCTGGTGGTTCTGGTGAAACCGCAGTTCGAGGTGGGCCGGGAGCGGCTGGGCTCAGATGGTGTCGTGCGGTCGGCGCAACAACGTGCCGAAGCCGTCGGCGGGGTGCTCGAGGTGGCCGAACAGGCGGGGTTGTCGGTGCACGGCGTGACAATCAGTACGGTCACCGGCACGCACGGCAACCTGGAGTACCTGCTGTGGTTGCGAGCCGCCCCGGAAGGCAGGATGGACCCAGCACAGGTCGCGACCGCCCTCGCGACCATCCGGACCAACGACGACGAAGGACAGCGATGACCCGCCAGATCCTGCTGATCGGCCACCCCGGCCGTCCGGAGGCTCTAGAGATCGCTGCCCAGTTGGTTAAAGACCTGGGGGACAACGACATCCGGGTGGTCGGCACGGCTGAGGAGTTGCGCGCCTTCGGCGTCATCGACGAACCGTTGGTGGAAGTCGCTGCCGAGGACCCCGCGGCCGGCTGCGAGCTGGCCATCGTCCTGGGTGGCGACGGCACCATCCTGCGCGGTGCCGAACTCGTCCGCGATCACCGCGTGCCGCTGCTCGGCATCAACCTCGGACACGTCGGGTTCCTCGCGGAGGCCGAACGCGATGACATCCACACCACGGTCCGCAAGGTCGTCGACCGGTCCTGGACGGTGGAGGAGCGCGCCACCCTCGCGGTCACCGCGTCCTTGGACGGTGAGGTGCTCTGGCAGGACTGGGCGCTCAACGAGGCCAGCGTCGAGAAGCGGGCCCGTGAGCGGATGCTCGAAGTCGTGGTCGAGATCGACGGCCGGCCGTTGTCCAGCTGGGGCTGCGACGGCGTCGTGATGTCCACGCCCACCGGCTCCACGGCCTACGCCTTCTCCGCGGGCGGCCCGATCGTCTGGCCCGGGGTGGCCGCCATCCTGCTGGTTCCGATCTCCGCGCACGCCCTGTTCGCCCGGCCGCTGGTGTTGTCCACCGACGTGCAGATCGCCGTCGAACTCAAACAGGGCGCCGAGGCTGAGGCGGTGGTGTGGTGCGACGGCCGCCGCTCCTACGACCTGCCGGCGGGCTCGCGGATCGAGGTGTGCCGTGCGGACACCCCGGTGCTCCTGGCGAGGCTGACCGATGCGCCGTTCACCGACCGGTTGGTCGCCAAGTTCGATCTGTCCGTCTCCGGGTGGCGCGGCACCCGCCGCGGCAGCTGACGATGCTTCGCGAACTGCGGATCCGCAACCTCGGCGTCATCGAGGACGCCGCCCTCGAACTCAGTCCGGGGCTCAACGTGCTCACTGGTGAGACCGGGGCCGGCAAAACGATGGTCGTGCAGTCGCTGGGCATGCTGCTGGGTCAGCGGGCTGATCCGGGTCTGGTCCGCTCCGGCGCCGACCGCTCAAGTGTCGAAGGGATCGCCGAACTCGCGTCGGACCACCCGGCCGCGGTCCGGGCGCTTGAAGCCGGCGCGCAGATCGACGACGGGGAACTGATCCTGCAGCGCAGTGTGACGACCGCCGGGCGGTCCCGCGCAATCATCGGCGGTAGCACCAGTCCCGTCGGCGTCCTGCGTGAGGTGGGTGAGCAGATCGTCGCGGTCCACGGCCAGGCCGATCAGTGGCGGTTGGCGCGGGCCGATCAGCACCGGGCGGTGCTGGACGACTTCGGTCGCCGGCACGGCCGGGCACTGACCAAGGCGCTGGAGGGCTACCGATCGGCGTACGCCGAGTGGCAGGCAGCGCGCATGGAACTCGCTGCGCTGCAATCGGATTCGCAGACCCGCACGTTGCGGCTGGACCAACTCACCTCAGCGCTGCAGGACATCGAACGGGTCGACCCGGCGCCCGGCGAGGACGCGGCCCTAGCGGCTGAAGCCAATCGCCTCGACCACGTCGAGCTGCTCCGGGAGACCACCACCCAGGCGCACCGGGAACTCGCCGGGGACGACGAGGGCGGCGAACCCGTCCCGCACGTCCTGGGCTCCCTGAGCAGCGCCGGGCACGCGTTGGCCACGGCCGCGGAGTACGACGACACCCTGACCGAGCTGGGCGCCCGGGTCCGCGAACTGGCCGTGCTGGCTGCGGATGTCTCCGCCGACCTGGGCGGCTACCTTGCGGATCTGCCGAGCGACCCCGAGCGGCTGGCGTGGGTGCAACAGCGGCGCGCGGAGCTGAACCACCTGACCCGCCGCTACGGGTCCACGGTGGATGAGGTGCTCGCGTTCGCCGAGAGCGCTGCGAAGGAGATCGCCACGCTCGACGGTGGCGATGACCGGCTGACCGAGTTGCGGGACCAGGTGCCGGTGCTGCAGAAGAAGGCCGTCGAACGCGCCGGCGAACTCACCGCTGCCCGGCGCGCAGCCGCCAAAGCCCTCGCGAAGTCGGTCAACGCCGAACTGGGCCGATTGGCGATGGGTTCGGCGCAGTTGCATGTCACCGTCACACCACGGGAGCCAGCCGCTGCGCACCTGTCCGCTGACGGCGCCGACGACGTGAGCATCGACCTGAGTTCGGCGCCCGGGCAGCCCGCCCGGTCCGTGGCCAAAGCAGCCTCGGGCGGGGAACTGTCACGCATCATGCTGGCGCTCGAGGTCGTGCTGGGCGCCGATGACGTGCCGACGTTCGTCTTCGACGAGGTCGACGCCGGAGTCGGCGGGGCCGCGGCCCACGAGATCGGCGCCCGGCTGGCCGACCTCGCGCGCACCGCGCAGGTGATCGTCGTGACCCACCTGCCCCAGGTCGCGGCGTACGCCGATCATCACCTGGTCGTGCACAAACAGTCGGACGGGGCGGTCACCCAGTCCGATGTCACGGTCGTCGACGGTGAGCACCGGGTCGCCGAGTTGGCCCGGATGCTCGGCGGGGTCGCCGACAGCCGTCCGGCGCGGGAGCACGCCAGGGAGCTGCTGAGCGTTGCGCGGCAGCGGTGACCTGCGCCGACGTGCGACGATGGCAGGCGTGAAGCTGCCCGTACGTCGCGACAACGGCGCCGACGCCGTCGCGGTCCTCGGCACTGCGCGGGTGGACGCGCGCACCAAGACCCTCACCAAACGGTTGAAGCCCGGCGACGTGGCCATCATCGACCACCAGGATCTGGACCGGGTCAGCGCCGAGGCCCTGGTGGCCTGCCGCCCGGTCGCCATCGTCAACGCCGCCCGGTCCAGCACCGGCCGGTATCCCAACCTCGGCCCGGGCATCGTGGTCGACAGCGGCATTCCGCTGATCGACGCCGCCGGCCCGGAGGTGATGGCGGTCGCCGAGGGCCACCAGGTCGGGGTGAGCGCCGAGGGTGAGGTCCTGGTCGATGGTGCGGTGGTCGCGACCGGAACCACGATGACGCCGGCGGCTGTCGAACACGCCATGGACGAGGCCCGGGCCGGCCTGGCCGTGCAGATCGAGGCGTTCGCCGGCAACACGATGAGCTACCTGCGCGAAGAACGGGACCTACTGCTGAACGGCGTCGGCCTGCCTGACCTGCGCACATCGATGGACGGTCGGCCGGTGCTGATCGTCGTACGCGGTTATCACTACCGCGAGGACCTGCAGACGCTGCGCAGCTTCATCCGTGACCAGCGGCCGATCCTGATCGGTGTCGACGGTGGTGCCGACGCGCTGCGCGAGGCGGGGTACAAACCCGATCTGATCGTGGGCGACATGGACTCGGTCTCCGATGCGACCTTGCGCTGTGGCGCCGAGATCGTCGTGCACGCCTATCGCGACGGCCGGGCGCCGGGTCTGGCCCGCGTGCAGGAACTGGGCATCAACGATCCAGTGGTGTTCCCGGCCACCGGCACCAGCGAGGACATCGCGATGCTGCTGGCCGACGAGTCGGGCGCGAACCTGATCGTGGCCGTCGGCACCCACGTGACGTTGATCGAATTCCTCGACAAGGGCCGGGCCGGGATGGCCAGCACGTTCCTGACCCGGCTGCGGGTCGGCAGCAAGCTGGTCGACGCCAAGGGGGTCAGTCAGCTCTACCGCTCCACGATCAGTGCCCGCGCCCTGGTGCTGCTGGTCCTGGCGGGCCTGATCGCACTGATCGTCGCCATGATCGCGACCCCCGGCGGAAGTGCCGCGCTGCAGCTGCTCGGTGCCCGCTGGGATGACCTGTGGGCGTGGTTGCGAGGATTGTTCCAATGATCGACTTCCGCTACCACATCGTGTCGCTGGTCGCCGTGTTCCTGGCGCTCGCGGTCGGCATCGTCATCGGCGCGTTCACCCTGTCCGGTGGCGTCGGCGACTCGTTGAACCAGCAGGCCAGCAGTCTGCGATCCGAGCAGGCCCAACTGCGGGCGCAGGTCCAGGCCACCGGCAACGCCCTGAACCGGGCTGACAATTTCGCCACGCTCGCCGACCCGGCGCTGGTCGACGGGGTCCTGAACGGTGACTCGATCGCGCTGGTCCTGCTGCCCGGCACCCCCGACAGCTTGCTCTCGGCGACCAAGTCGTCGATCGCCTCCGCCGGCGGGTCGGTCGTCACGACAGTGACGCTTAACGAGTCCTGGCTGAAGGAGCCCTCGGTGGAACGCTTGCGGTCGGCTGCATCGACCGTCGGTGTCAACCCGGCCCAGACCGATGTTTCGCGGCTGCCGGGGATCGTGCTGGGCAAGGCCGTCATGAGCAGGGAGACCTCGACAGGGAAGGCAGCTCTGGAAAAGCTGCAATCGGAGTCGCTGATCGACATCGACGGCACCGGCGGGGGTAAACCCACCAGCATCGTGGTCCTGTGGCCGGGGCTGCCGACGACCACCGACCAGCAGACGGTCACCGGTTGGACCGGCTCAGTCGCCGGCATCGGGGCCTCCACCACGGCCGTCGTCGGGGTCTCCAGCGGCCCGGCCGACGGCGACCTCACCAACCCCGATCCGCTGGTGACCTCGTTGCGCGGTTCGGCTGACGCGACGGCCACGATGAGCGTGGTCGATGACGGCAGCCGGGCGATGGGTCAGACGGCAGTCGTGCTGGCCACGCAGAAGGAGTTGGCCGGTGTGTCGGGCCAGTACGGACTCGGAGCGGACGCGACGGGACCGATCCCGGCCATCACCGCAGGCCGGTGACCGGCTATCCGGCCGCCGCCGTCCGAGCGGTAGGGGCAGGGCTGATCACGACTGCGGCCTATCAGGGGCTGCTCCGGTCGTCGTACCGAAACCGCCTGTCCCGCAGGAACTTTGCCGGTCAGGAGGTGACCCTCGCTGAAGGCCCAGCGGTCGTTGCCGGCCTCGTTGTCGCCGGGCCGCTCCCGGCGGCGCTGGGTGTGGCAACGGGTGCTGCGGGACTGCTGGACGACCTGGCCGCCGGTGAAGGGTCGGTCGCCAAGGGGCTGCGTGGCCATCTGCGCGCGCTGGGGCGCGGTGAGGTCACCACCGGCGTCGTGAAGATCGCCGCTATCGGGACCGCCGCCCTGGCCAGCACCGCGGTCGCGGACCGGGGCCGACGCGGCATCGTGGACACGCTGATCGGCGGGGCACTGGTCGCAGGATCAGCGAACCTGCTCAACCTGTTCGACCTGCGCCCGGGCCGTGCGCTCAAAGTCGCCGTCGCCGGCGCCACACCGTTGCTACTGGTCGCGGATGAGTCGGCCGCAGCGATCCTGGGTGTCGCCGCTGCTGCCGCGCCGGCCGATCTGGCCGGGCGCAGCATGCTGGGAGACACCGGCGCCAACGCCCTGGGCGCCGTACTCGGGCTGGCCTGGGCGCGGGGGCTACCCCTGGCGGGCCGGGTGGTCGGCGCCACCGTCGTCGCCGGGCTGATCCTGGCCTCAGAACGCGTCAGTTTCACCGAGGTCATCGCCACCAACCCGGCGCTCAATGCGATCGACCGGTGGGGTCGGCCGGAATGAGCCGCCGCGGTTCCCTGGCCGCTGCCGCCGGAATGATCGCCGGGATCACCCTGCTGGCCCGGATCGTCGGCTTCGGCCGCTGGTTGGCGTTCTCCCACTCGGTCGGCGCGACCTGCGTGGGGCAGGTCTACAACACGGCCAACCTGCTGCCCAACGTCCTGTACGAAGTCGCTGCCGGCGGCGCCCTGGCCGCGGTCGCGGTCCCGCTGGTGGCCCGCGCCCTGGTCACGGATCGTGCCACTGCCGACCGGATCGCCTCCGCCCTGCTCACCTGGGCGATCGCGGTGTTGCTGCCTCTCGCCGTACTCCTGGCCCTGTTCGCCGGCCCGATCGCGTCGGCCATGTTGGGCACCGACGGCTGCGGGGACTCAGCGGTCGACCTCGCCGCGACCTTCGTGCGGATCTTCGCCCCCCAGGTCGTCCTCTACGGCATCGGCGTGGTCGCCGGGGGCGTGCTTCAGGCGCACCAGCGGTTCGTCGCCGCTGCCCTCGCACCGTTGCTGTCCAGCCTGGTCGTGATCGCCTGCTACCTGCTCTACGGCCGGATCGGCACGGGGGACCCGGAGACCATCACCCCGGCAGCCGTCGCCGTCCTGGCGGGTGGCACCACGTTGGGGGTGTGCGCGCTGAGCCTGCCGCTGCTGGCCGTGGCCGCCCGGGCCGGGATCCGACTGCGCCCGCGCTGGGACTTCCCGCCCGGTGTTGCCGCCCAGGCCCGCCGGCTCGCCGGGGCGGGTATCGCCGCGCTGATCGCGCAGCAGCTCGCGGTGCTGATCATCGCCTGGGTCACCAACCACCGGGGCGGCCCGGGCGCGCTGACGGTCTACAACTACGTCCAGGCCCTCTATCTGCTCCCGTACGCCGTGTTGGCCGTTCCCGTCGCGACCGCCGCTTTCCCGCGGCTGGCCACCGGAACTCCCGGCACACTGGGCCGTTCTGCGGCAGTGGTCGCCGTCGCCGGCGCTGCGTCGGCAGCCCTGTTGATCGCGGTGGCGCCGGCGGCGGGACGGTTCTTCGGCGCACTGGACGCAGGGCGCGGTGGCAGCGGAGCGAACGCCCTGGACGCGCTCGCCCCGTCGCTGACGGCGTTCGCCCCCGGAGTGCTCGGATTCGGCTTGACCGCACTGCTGCTACGCGCGGCGTACGCCCGGCACATCACTGGCGGTGCCGCCGCAGCGATGTGCCTCGGCTGGGCGATCGCCGGTCTCGGGCCGCTGTTGACCCTGGGCGCGCGCACTGACTCCAGCACGGTGCTGGTGCGCCTGGGCATCTTCAGCACGATCGGGATGAGCATCGCGGCCCTGGCGCTCGCGGCGCTCCTGCTGCGCGGTGGCCCGGGCTGGGTGCGTCTGCCGTGGCGGACGCTGCTGGCCGGACTGGTGGCCGGTGCAGCGGGCGCCCTCTGCGGGCGGTGGTGCGCCGACCGTCTCGACGGCGCCTCCCTGATCGCAGCGGCCGTCAGCGCGGTGCTTGCGGCGCTGGTGGCGATCGGCGTCTTCGCGGCCCTGCTCGCGCTGCTTGACCGGACCACGTTCGAGCGGCTGGTCGTGCACCGGGGGCGCGCATGAGGATCGCTTTCGTGCTCGGAGAAGTCGCCGGGGGAGTACTGGCGCACGTCCGATCCGTGGCGGGCGGACTGATCGACGCCGGACACGCCGTGGACGTCGCGGCGCCGGAGGGTGTGCTCGACGAGTTGGCCGTCTCCGGAATGGGACGGGTGCCGGTGCGCATCGGCGAGCGGCCTGACCCCCGCGCCGACGCGTCAACCGTGCGCACGCTGCGGTCCCTGCGTGACGCAGACGTCGTGCACGCCCACGGTGTGCGGGCCGGTGCCCTCGCCGCGCTGGCGCGCACCGGGCGACCGCTGGTGACCACCCTGCACAACGCCGCACCGACGACCTCGCGGGTCAACGCCGTGCTGTTCGCTCTGTTGCTGCGGGTCGCCGCTCACGGCAGCGCCGTGGTGCTTACGGTCAGTCCCGACCTGGAGGCGCCGGCCCGTCGCGCCGGCGCTCGGGACGTGCGCCGGGCCGTGATCGCCGCACCCGCCGTCGCAGTGCCGGCGGTCTCCCATGAGGGCTTCCGGGCCGTCTGCGTGGGCCGGTTGACGACCCAGAAACGGATCGACCTGCTGATCGACGCGGCCGGACTGGTCGACGGCGTCACCTGGTCGGTGGTGGGTGACGGTCCGGACCGGGCCGCGCTGCAGGCGCAGATCGACGCCGGCGACGCGCCGGTGGAGTTGCTCGGCCGGCGTGATGACGTGCCGCAGTTGCTGGCCGCCGCCGATGTCGCCGTCTCCACCGCGGCCTGGGAGGGGCAACCGGTGTGGCTGCAGGAAGCCGTCCGGGCCGGGTTGCCCGTGGTCGCCTTCGACGTCGGTGGTATCCGCGAAACCATCGGCGCCGCAGGGGTGTTCGCGCAATTCCCGGACGTGGAGGGGATCGCTCGCGAGGTACGCCGATTGGCCGGCGACGCGGCGTACCTCACCTCCCGACGCGCCCAGGTCCGCGCCGTCGCCGACACGCTCCCGACCCGGCGTGACGAGATCGACGCATTGATCCGGCTGTATCGGTCCCTGACCACCGCCGCGATGTCATAGACTGGTAACCCGTGGTGGACGTGACGAAACAGATCTTCGTAACCGGAGGCGTCGCCTCCTCACTCGGCAAGGGCCTGACCGCCTCGAGCCTCGGGCATCTGCTCCGGGCCCGCGGTCTGCGGGTCACGATGCAGAAACTCGACCCCTACATCAATGTCGATCCCGGCACGATGAACCCGTTCCAGCACGGCGAGGTCTTCGTCACCGAGGACGGCGCCGAGACCGACCTGGACATCGGGCACTACGAGCGGTTCCTGGACACCAACCTCGAGGGCAGCGCCAACGCGACCACAGGCGCGGTCTACAGCCAGGTCATCGCCAAGGAGCGGCGCGGGGAGTACCTCGGCGACACGGTCCAGGTCATCCCGCACATCACCAACGAGATCAAGCGGTTGATGCGCGCCCAGGCGGCCAAGGACGTCGACCTGATCATCACCGAGATCGGCGGCACCGTCGGCGACATCGAGTCGTTGCCGTTCCTGGAGGCGGCGCGTCAGGTGCGCCAGGATCTCGGCCGGGACAACGTCTTCTTCCTGCACGTCTCCCTCGTGCCCTACCTCGCACCCAGTGGGGAACTCAAGACCAAGCCGACCCAGCACTCGGTGGCGGCGTTGCGGCAGTTGGGTCTTCAGCCCGACGGACTGGTGCTGCGTGCCGACCGCGACCTGCCCGAGTCGATCAAACGCAAGATCTCGCTGATGTGCGACGTGGACAGTGAAGCAGTGGCCGCGTGCGTCGATGCGCCCTCGATCTACGACATCCCCAAGGTGCTGCACCGTGAAGGGCTCGACGCCTATGTCGTGCGCCGGCTCGGACTGCCGTTCCGCGACGTGGTCTGGGACGACTGGGATGAGTTGCTGCGCCGCGTCCACGACCCGGCCTACAACGTCGAGATCGCGTTGGTGGGCAAGTACATCGACCTGCCCGACGCCTACTTGTCGGTGACCGAGGCCATGCGCGCCGGGGGTTTCCACCACGACGCGAAGGTCGCCATCCGGTGGGTCGCGTCCGATGACTGCCAGACTCCGGCGGGCGCGCAGAAAGCCCTTGGCGGGGTCGACGCGATCCTGGTGCCGGGCGGTTTCGGCGTGCGCGGTATCGAAGGCAAACTCGGCGCGTTGCGGTGGGCCCGCGAGAACAAGATCCCGACGCTCGGCATCTGCCTCGGCCTGCAGTGCATGGTGATCGAGTACGCACGCAACGTGGTCGGCATCGAGGGCGCCAGTTCCAGCGAGTTCGACCCGCAGACGCCCGACCCGGTGATCGCCACGATGGAGGAGCAGAAGGCCTTCGTCGAGGGAGCGGGGGATCTCGGCGGCACCATGCGACTCGGCTCGTATGCCGCTGTGCTGCAAGAGGATTCGATTGCGGCGTCGGTGTATGACGCAACCGAGGTCACCGAGCGCCACCGGCACCGTTACGAGGTCAACAACGCCTACCGGGACCGGCTCGCGCAAGCCGGGCTGGTGATCAGCGGCACCTCACCGGACGGCAACCTGGTGGAGTTCGTGGAGTTGCCGCGCGACGTACATCCCTACTACGTCTCGACGCAGGCGCACCCGGAGTTCAAGTCACGCCCGGACCGTGCCCACCCGCTGTTCGCGGGTCTGGTCGGCGCGGCGATCGACGCCCAGAAGGCGAGCCGGCTGGTCGAGGTCGAGAAGCCGCGCGTCACCGAAACCGCTGCTGCACAGTGACTTCCAAGCCCTCAGGTACGTCGGCCCCTGGCTTGCCGGCGGATCTCGCCGACCGCATCGAGCCGGCCACGATCCTGTCGTCCAAGACGTCCTTCGCCGGTCACGTATGGGATGTGCGCACGGATGTGGTGGACCTGGGCGGCGAGGGTGGCACGGTGACGCGCGACTACGTGCAGCACCCGGGCGCGGTGGGCATCGTGACGTTGCGCGGTGAACCGGGTCGGGAGGAGTTACTGCTGGTGCGGCAGTACCGTCATCCGGTCCGTGCGCTGGAGTGGGAGCTTCCGGCCGGCCTGCTCGACGTGGCGGGGGAGCCGCCGTATGAGGCGGCGGCCCGTGAGTTGGCCGAGGAGGCACACCTCGGAGCCAGGCAGTGGCACGTTCTGGTCGACATGTTCTCCACGCCGGGCGGCTCCTCAGAAGCGATCCGGGTATTCCTCGCGCGCGACGTTTTCGACTCTGTCGCAGAGGGTTTCATCCGCGAAGGTGAGGAAGCGGGCATGACCTGCGGATGGATCGATCTCGACGCGGTGGTGGTCGCTGCGTTGGAGGGGCGGCTGCACAATTCGTTGCTGATCGCCGGGGCGCTGGCGGCGACTGCGTCGCGGGAGCGCGACTGGACCACGCTGCGCCCAGCAGATGCTCCGTGGCCGGAGCACCCCTCCTACCGATGATCCCGGTCTCCGTCCGCTCGGACGTGCCGCCCTTCCAGGTCATGGAGATCTTCAAGGCGGCGACCAAACGGCAGGCCACGCACGGTGATCTGTTGCTGCTGTGTGTCGGTCAGCCGTCGACTCCGGCGCCGCGGGTGGTGCGCGACGCGGTTGCGACCGCGGTGGAGACACAGAGCCTGGGTTACACCGACCCCGGTGGGACCACCGAGTTGTTGGCGGCGGTGGCGGCGCACTACCGCTCGGAGTACGGCGTCGAGGTCGACCCCGATGAGGTGCTGATCAGCAACGGATCCTCCGGTGGGTTCAGCACGGTGCTGCTCACGGCGTTCGAAGCCGGCGACCTGATCGCGATGACCCGGCCCGGCTATCCGGCCAACCGCAGCTCGGCGTTGGCCCTGGGGCTGCGCGTGGTCGACGTGCCGGTCGATGCCGGCACCCGGTTCCAACCGACGGTCGAGGCGTTGGAGGCACTGCCGGAGAAGCCGCGCGGGCTGGTCGTGGCCAGCCCCGGCAATCCCACCGGCACGATCATCGATCCGCACCGCCTCGCCGAGTTGGCGGCATGGTGCGTGGCGAACGACGTGGTGTTGCTGTCCGATGAGATCTACCACGGGATCAGCTTCGGTGCGCCATGCGTCACGGCCCGCCAGTTCAGCGACGACGCAATCGTGCTGGGATCCTTCAGCAAGTACCACTCGATGACCGGGTGGCGGGTCGGCTGGAGCGTTCTGCCGGCCAACCTGCGCGAGAGAGCCGAAGTGCTGCAGGCGAATCTGTCGATCTGTGCGCCCGCCGTGTCACAGGTCGCTGCGCTCGCCGCGCTCGGCCCGCAGGCTCGCGATGAGTTGGACGGGCACGTCACCAGGTACGCCCGCAACCGCGATCTGCTACTGCGCCGGCTGCCCGAACTCGGCATCACCCGGTTCGCGCCACCGGACGGTGCGTTCTACGCCTACGTGGACGTGTCGCATCTGACCGACGATTCACGGGTGTGGTGTTTCGAGATGCTCGATCGCACCGGTGTCGCGATGGCACCGGGAATCGACTTCGACCTGGTCGAAGGACATCGCTTCGCGCGGCTGTCCTTCTGTGGCAGCACGCAGGAACTGGACGAGGCCATCGACCGGTTGCGGGCGGTCACGCGTTAGCGTGGCTGCATGCTTGCTGCCTACGCCGTCACCGCCGATGCCGAGAACCCGCTGAACGCTCTAGAGGTCGGGCAGATCGACCCGCCGAGCACCCCCGAGGGGTGGGTGCCGGTGCAGATGAAGGCCGGCAGCATCAACCACCACGACGTGTTCTCCCTCAAGGGCGTCGGCCTGCCCGCTGATCGGCTGCCGATGATCCTGGGCTGCGACGGGGTGGGGATCGCGCCCGATGGCACCGAGTGTGTGCTGCACACCGTGATCGCCTCGCCGGGTTTCACCGGTGAGGACGAGACGCTTGACCCCAAGCGTTCGCTGCTCTCGGAGATCTACCCCGGGACCCTCGCCGAGGTCGTCCACGTGCCCCAGGCGAACCTGATCCCGAAACCCGCTGGCTTGAGCACGACGCACGCCGCGGTGCTGTCGACAAGCTGGCTCACGGCGTACCGGATGCTCTTCACCAACGCCCGCGTGAGCAAGGGGGACACGGTCCTGGTGCAGGGTGCTGGCGGTGGAGTTGCTACGGCCGCAGTCCAACTCGGCTCGGCCGCGGGTCTGAAGATGTGGGTCACCAGCCGCGATGAGACCAAGGCGCAGCGGGCGTTGGAGCTCGGCGCGGACCAGGTCTTCGCCTCCGGCGAGCGGCTGCCGGGCCGCGTTGACGCGGTCATCGAGACCGTCGGCGCTGCGACGTGGTCGCACTCGATCAAGTCGCTGCGCCCCGGCGGCACGGTCGTCATCGCCGGCGCCACCTCGGGCGACGCACCGGACAAGGCCGAGCTGACCCGGATCTTCTTCCTGCAGATGCGGATCCAGGGTTCGACCATGGGGACCAAGGCGGAGTTGAAGGACCTGCTGGACTTCCTGGTCGAGCACAAGGTCGAGCCGGTCATCGACTCCGTGCGCCCCCTGACCGAAGCCAAGGACGCGTTCGCCAAGATGATCAACGGCGACGTCTTCGGCAAGCTCGTCGTGACAATGGACTAGCCGCTACGTCCTCGGTCGGTACGCTGCAGGAATGAGCGAGTCGGTGCGATCTGCACCCTTACCGGCGGAGCTGATCAGGCGTCGCCGCACTCTGCCGCCCGTTGATTCGGTCACGTTGCGCTCGGACATTGACCAGGTTTTTCAGGGTCGGGCCTTAGTCGGCGCCGAAGTCGAACGACGCGGACTCCAGCGACTCCTCGCTGGGCTTCGGCACGTCGTTCTCCGCGATCTGTGACGCGCCGCCGGACTCCAACTCGCCCACGAGGTCCCGCTCGCGGGCCGGCAGAGACCCCTGACCGGCGTACTGCTCCAGCTTCGCGCGGGTGTCGGCGATGTCCAGGTTGCGCATCGTCAACTGACCGATCCGGTCGGTCGGGCCGAACGCTGCGTCCTCGGTCCGCTCCATCGACAGCTTGTCCGGGTGGTAGCTGAACGCTGGACCGGAGGTCGCGACGATCGAGTAGTCCTCACCGCGGCGCAGCCGCAGCGTCACCTCGCCGGTGACCACGGAGGCGACCCAGCGCAGCAGACCCTCACGGATCATCAGAGACTGCGGATCGAACCAACGTCCTTCGTAGAGCAGGCGACCCAGCCGCCGGCCGTCGGTGTGGTAGCCGGCGACGGTGTCCTCGTTGTGGATCGCGTTGAGCAACCGCTCGTAGGCGGTGAACAACAACGCCATTCCGGGCGCCTCGTAGATGCCGCGGGACTTGGCTTCGATGATCCGGTTCTCGATCTGGTCGGACATACCCAGGCCGTGCCGGCCGCCGATCTCGTTGGCGGCCATGAACAGCGCGACGATGTCGCCGCCGTACGTGTCGTCATTGATGGCCACCGGCCGGCCGCCCTCGAAGCGGATCGTCACGTCCTCGGCGGCGATGTGCTGCGACTCATCCCAGAACGGCACGCCCATGATGGGCTCGACGATTTCCAGCGAGGAGTCCAGCAGCTCAAGGGTTTTCGCTTCGTGCGTCGCGCCCAGGATGTTGGCGTCGGTGGAGTAGGCCTTCTCCGCGGAGGCCCGGTAGGGCAGGTCGCGAGCGGTCAGCCACTCCGACATCTCCTGACGGCCACCGAGTTCGTCCACGAAGGTCGCGTCCAGCCACGGCTTGTAGATGCGCAGGCCCGGGTTGGCCAGCAACCCGTACCGGTAGAACCGCTCGATGTCGTTGCCCTTGTACGTCGAGCCGTCACCCCAGATCGACACGTCGTCGTCCTGCATCGCGCGCACCAGCAGGGTGCCGGTGACCGCGCGGCCCAGGGGAGTGGTGTTGAAGTAGGTGCGTCCGCCGCTGCGGATGTGGAACGCGCCGCAGGCGATGGCGGCCAGACCTTCCTCGACCAACTGCCGGCGGCAGTCGACCAACCGGGCCAACTCAGCGCCGTACTGCCCGGCCCGGCCGGGGATGGAATCGATGTCCGGTTCGTCGTACTGACCCAGGTCGGCCGTGTAGGCACACGGCACTGCGCCGTGCTCACGCATCCAGGCGACCGCCACGGAGGTGTCCAGGCCACCGGAGAAAGCAATGCCGACGCGCTCGCCGACGGGGATCGAGTTCAACACCTTTGACACAAGGATCAAGCGTAAAGGCAGCAGGGCGGGTCAATGTCACCGCGTGCGCGCGGCGGATATTCAATTCGGAGTACGCCGGGTGGGGCCTTACGATGAAGAGGTCCGCGGCGGTGGAGTGACGCCCGCCAGGGAGCCCACGAGGTCCCGGCCGCCGGACCGCGCGTGCGGCGTACCGACGAGAGGCCGGGGTCTCCTCGGCGAAGGTGTGGTGGCACCGCGACCTAGCCCCCGCCCACACCTCCTGGGCTGCCTTCTCGACAAGGTGGCCGCTCGCGACCTCGTCGGGAACCGACCCGAAAGGACGCACCTCATGCTTCGAACCCATGACGCCGGCACGCTACGAGCCGCCGACGCCGGCAACACCGTGACGCTCACCGGTTGGGTGGCCCGACGCCGCGACCACGGTGGCGTGGCCTTCCTCGACCTGCGCGACGCCAGCGGCATCGTGCAGGTGGTCGCTCGCGACGAGGTGCTGACCGGCGCCGCACACGGCCTGCGCAACGAGTACTGCATCAAGGTCGTCGGCACGGTGACCCCGCGCGATGAGAAGGACGTCAACCCGGACCTGCCCACCGGCGAGGTGGACGTCGTCGCCGACGAGATCGAGGTGCTGAGCGCCGCCGCTCCGCTGCCCTTCCAGATCGACGAGCGCGTGACGGTCGGCGAAGAGGCCCGCCTGAAGTACCGCTACCTCGACCTGCGCCGGCCCGAGCAGGGCGACGCGATCCGGTTGCGCTCCAAGGTGAACGCCGCCGCCCGCACGGTATTGGCGGAGCGCGACTTCGTGGAGATCGAGACCCCCACGCTGACCCGCTCCACTCCCGAAGGCGCCCGCGACTTCCTGGTGCCGGCCCGTCTGGCGCCGGGCAGCTGGTACGCCCTGCCGCAGAGCCCGCAGCTGTTCAAGCAGTTGCTGATGGTGGCCGGTATGGAGCGCTACTACCAGATCGCCCGCTGCTACCGCGACGAGGACTTCCGGGCCGACCGGCAGCCGGAGTTCACCCAGCTCGACATCGAGATGAGCTTCGTCGAGCAGTCCGACATCATCGAGTTGGGCGAGGCCATCGCCAAGGCGCTGTGGGCTGTCATCGGCGTGGACATCCCGACGCCGTTCCCGCAGATGACGTACGCCGAGGCCATGGCCCGGTTCGGCTCGGACAAGCCGGACCTGCGGTTCGGCAACGAACTGACCGAGTGCACCGAGTTGTTCAAGGACACCACCTTCCGGGTCTTCCAGGCGCCGTACGTCGGTGCGGTCGTCATGCCCGGCGGCGCCAGTCAGCCGCGGCGCACGTTGGACGGCTGGCAGGACTGGGCCAAACAGCGTGGCGCGAAGGGCTTGGCGTACGTGCTGGTCCAGGAGGACGGCGAGCTGACCGGTCCGGTCGCCAAGAACCTGTCCGACGCGGAGAAGGCGGCCCTGCCGGGTCACGTGGGTGCCAACCCCGGTGACTGCATCTTCTTCGCCGCCGGCGACGTGAAGTCGTCGCGTGCCCTGCTGGGCGCGGCCCGGTTGGAGATCGGTAAGCGCTGCGAACTCATCGACGAGTCCGCGTGGAGCTTCCTGTGGGTGCTCGACGCGCCGCTGTTCGAACCGGCCGCGGACGCGGTGGCCTCGGGTGACGTGGCGGTCGGCGCCGGTGCCTGGACCGCGGTCCACCACGCCTTCACGATGCCGAAGAAGGAATACCTCGACACCTTCGACACCGACCCCGGCTCGGCGCTCGCGTACGCCTACGACATGGTGTGCAACGGCAACGAGATCGGTGGCGGCTCAATTCGTATTCACCGCAAGGACATTCAGGAGCGGGTGTTCAAGGTGATGGGTCTGTCCGAGGAGGAGGCGAACGAAAAGTTCGGCTTCCTGCTCGAGGCGTTTCAGTTCGGCGCACCGCCGCACGGCGGTATCGCCTTCGGCTGGGACCGGATCTGCGCGTTGCTGGCCGGTACGGACTCGATCCGTGAGGTCATCGCCTTCCCCAAGTCCGGTGGCGGCTACGACCCGCTGACGGCAGCCCCGGCTCCGATCACGGCGCAGCAGCGCAAGGAAGCCGGCGTCGACGCGAAGCCCGAGCCGAAGCAAGCGTGAGCAACGGCACCGGCTCGATCGCGGCGGTGCTGTGGGACGCGGACGGCGTCCTGCAGCACCACCGCGGCGACTGGGTCGCCAAGATGCGTGCCATCGGCGGTGACCATCTGCCTGAGGCGCTCTGGAACGCCGAGGGTCCGTCGCTGCGGGGTGACGAACCGTTCACCGACGGGATCCGCCGGGCGCTGGCCAAGCTGCAGCTGAGTCCTCACTTCACCGCGATCGTGGACACGTGGACGCACGTGGATGTCGACCCCGCCGCGTTCGCGCTGGTGGACCGGGTGAGGGCCGCTGGAACGCTGTGCGCGCTGGCCAGTAACCAGCACGACGAACGCCGCCGCCACATGGTGGAGAACATGGGGTACGCCGAGCACTTCGACCGGCTGTACTTCTCCAGTGATCTGCGGGTGGCCAAACCGGAGCCGCGCTTCTTCGAGACCATCGCTACCGACCTGGACCTTCCGGCCGGGGACCTCTTGTTCATCGACGACCTGGAGATGAACGTGCAGGCCGCGCGGGAGGTCGGGCTGCACGCCGTACGTCATGATCCGAACGACGGGGCCGAGGGCCTGCAGCGGATCCTGCGGCAGTTCGACGTACCCAGCTGACTACACCACGTGTGGATGTCAGTGCCGTGCACGACGATGATCAGATGGCACGCACGTTCCACCAAGAAGATCTACGCGACACCCGGTTCGTCGACTGCGACCTGACCGGGCTGACGATGCGCGGCGTCGAGATGCGCACCGCGGACATCGACTCGCCGTGGCTGTTCGACGACGCGGTCGTATTAGTCAACGGGGTCGACGTGATGCCGTACGTCGTGGCGCAGGTTAATGCGCGATTCCCGGGCCGCACACTGAAGGATGCGCACGACCCCGACGGTCTGCGCGCCGCCTGGACCGCGCTCGAGGAAGCGTGGGCGGCAGCGGTCGACCGCGCGGCGCAGTTGCCCGACCGTGCGGTTGATGTGCAGGTGGACGGGGAGTGGTCCTTCGCGCAGACGTTGCGGCACCTGGTGCTGGCGACCGACCTGTGGTGCGGCTACGCAATCCTGAAGCAGGAGAGGTCCTTTCACCCGCTGGGGATCTACGACGAGAGCCCGAGTGGCTTCCCGTTCGCCGAGCACGGGCTCACGCGTGAGCCGGCGGCGTACGCCGATGTGCTGAGTGCTCGAGCCTCCCGGCAGGCGATGGTGCGGGAGTTTCTGGCCAGCGTGACACCCCAGATCCTCGACGAGGAACGCTCGAACCCGCATGCGCCGCAACACCCCCAGACCGTCCGGTCCTGCCTTCACACCATCCTGGAGGAGGAGTGGGAGCACCTGCGGTTCGCCACCCGCGATCTGGCGTCCCTCAGCTCGCCGGACGCGGGATCAGAAACGCGCTGAGGCCAGCTGGCGGGATTGGGCCACCAGGCGACCGGTGGAGTCCCAGATCTGCGCGTCCTCCTCGTGCAACCCACCCGCGACGGTCGTGGTGCGGGTGCGCACCTGCAGCCAGCCCGGTGCGGGCCGCGCGTGCAGGTAGCCGCTGAACTGCACCGTCGGCACCCAACCCTTGGCGCCGAGATCGAAGGTGACCGGTGGGAAGGCGTCCAGGAAGAGCAACAACGAGTGCAGGTCCGGCTCCCGCCCGTCGGCGAACCGGATCCAGCCACGTAACTCACCGTTGCCGCTGGGTTGCCCGACCGCCCAGCCAACACACGCCGGGTCGAGGCGGATATCGACGCGCGACAGCAGCCCGCTCTGGGACAGCGCCTCCGGCGGGGCGTCAGAGGACCGGACGCACGCGTCGGGCTCCGGCATCGTCGGCGGTTGCGGGTTCAAGGTGATCGGCTCGGCGTAGCGGTCGATGTCGCCCAGCGTCACGAACGCGCGGACCCGTTCGGTGTCGTCCTGGGTGAGCACGGTCTGCGCGGTCGTCATCGAGCGGCCGCTCCGCAGGACGTCGGTGGTCGTCTCGCCGCCGCCGTCCGTGCCGGGCGACAGGAAGACGGCACTCAACCCCAGCACGTCGCCGTGACCGTCGGCGCCCCGGCTGACCGCGGAGGTGGCCTGCGCCAACAGCGACATGATGATGCCGCCGTTGACGGCGTTGCCGATGCCCCAGTCAGAGGACAGTTTCACCGCAGCGCGGTCGGCGGTCAGGTCGAAGGTGGTCGCGTCGTCGTACTCACTGGTCACCCGGCCCAGCCTAGGTTCACGCGTCTTTGAGGATCTCCGCGGCTGCCCGTTCGGCCATCGTCGCCACCGGGGCCCACAGGAAGCTGCCCGGGATGTTGCGGAACGAGGATGCATCAACAACACGAAGCCCGGTCGTGCCGCGCACCCGGTGCTTGGAGTCCAGGACGGCGATCGACTCGTTGGCGGCTCCGATCGGGTTGGTGCACGAACCGTGGTGGCCGAACTGCTCCCGCACCACGTAGGTGTCCAGGTCGGTCGTGGGTCCGGGTGCCAATTCGCGGTACTTCAGCCCGGAGCGTTTGTTGATCCGGCGGGCTGTGGCGATCCCCTCCGCGACCGCCTGGCGGTCGTAGAGATCGCCGGTGCCGTCGTCGAACGAGTGCTTGTTGATCAGCGGGGTGACCGTCGGGTCCGCCGAGCGCAACCGCACGGTGCCGGACCGGCTCTGCGAGTAGGCCTTGACCGCGATCCAGGTGAAGTGGTTGCTCGGCTTACCCAACGCCTTGTCGACCCAGCCGGGCCGGAAGTTGTAGAACTCACCGAAGACACCGAGCAGCGCGATCTCCGGCCGGTTCGGCCGGCCCTTGCTGTAGGGGCGGCGGATGTAGAACGGCGCCCCGTTGCTGCCGTAGACCGCGAGGTTCCCGCCGGTCTTCCACCGGTCGAGGCAGACGTCGTCCGCGGCACCGGTCAGGGCGCACGCGTCGATGGAGCTGAACGGCTTGTCCAGTTCGATGACTGTGGTCGCCTCGTGGCGGTCCTGGAAGTTGCCACCCACTCCGGGTACGTCGACCAGCGGCTCGATCCCGACCGAGCGTAGGTGGGCGGCCGGCCCGATCCCGGACAGCATCAGCAACTGCGGGGAGTTGAAGCAGCCGCCGGCCAGGATGACCTCTTTGCGCACCGAGACGGTCCTTCTCAACTCCGCCCGCTGGCTGTCGGTGAGCGCGGTGGCATCCGGGCTGGCCTGGTACAGATGCCGACCGGCCAGGTAGCTGACGGCGACCGCTCTTTGCGCGCCACCCGGCGTGGTCTCGAAGATCACCTTCTCGGCGAGGGCGTCGGTGAGGATCTGCAGGTTGCTGCGCTTGGCCGCCGTCGCCAGCAGGAACTCTCGCGGGCCGACGCGCTTGCCCTTCGTGGAGTTCTGCGGCGAGACGAAGAACCCCGGACCGTTGGCCTTGGTGTTGGCCCAGGAGTTCGGATCGACTCCCCACTTGATGCCGGCGCCGGGCGGCAGCGTGGTGTCGTCGGTGAGGCCGGCGAGGAACAGCGCGTCGATCTGCAGATCACCGATGTTGCGGAACGGGAGCACCTGTTCGACGGGCTGCCAGGACTTCACCGACTCCCAGTGCTTCCACATCTGGTCCGGATTGAAGGTGGGGTCGCCCGTGATCGTCTGCAGTTCGCTCCAGTCGTCGGGCGAGGCGGTGATGGTGACCATCGCGTGGTGCGCGGTGCAGCCACCGATAGTCGCCGACCGGGGGTAGAGCACGCCGTCCTTCTCCGGCACGAACTGACCGCCGTGCAGCGCTGCATTCGAATAGTGGCGCACGAAGTAGTCCCAGCGGATCTGCGGATCCGACACGGTTCGTGGCCACAACGACGGCACGGTGTAGTAGAGGTCGTCCCCATGGGCAGGCCCGGCCTCGAGGACCAGAACCGAGTAGCCGGCCAGGGCCAGACGGGCGGCAACAGGGCCACCGCCGGGTCCGGATCCCACGACGACGTAGTCGACCTCGCTGGGCTCCGCGGCTGCTTCGGCGGTCAGAATGCCAGGACGTAGGACAGGTGCGACGGCCGCCAGCGCGGCGCCGGTGACGACGGCCCGGCGGGAAGGTCGGAATGAGGGCATGGACGTTCCTCGTTTCGGTGGTGTGACGGTACCTACCGATCCGTAAGCTATGAGCGCGGTCACACGCCGGGAACCTCCCTAGGAGGGTTGCCACCGAAGCGATCGCCAGTCGTGCGCGGTGCCATATCCGAGCCCCCGGTAGAGGCCGACAGCCCGCGCGTTGTCCGTCATGACGCCGAGCGTGGCCACGCCGTACCGCCCGATCGCCCAGTCGGTCAGCGCCGCGGTGATCGCCAGGCCGAGACCGGCGCCGCGGTGGTCGGGGTCGACGGCGATGCCGGTCAGGTGGGGCGCCCCGGCCGGCGTCAGATGGATGGCGCCGACGGCGGCCAGTGGTCCCCGATCGCGGATCCCGAGCCAGTAACGCGAGCTACCTTCGCCCGGCTCGGACTCCGCCGCCGGGTTGGCCCGCCGGTAGAACCCAACCAGTTCCGCTTGATCGCGGGTATCGTCCAGTTCCTCCGGTTGCCAGTGGTTTTCGATGACAACCGGGGCGCGGGTGAACATCCAGCTCCAAGCGCCCATCAACACCATCGGGTACGCCGAGCCGAGCCGTGACTGCGCCTGCGCCACCAGGTGCGCATCCAGTGTGAGTCCTGCCAGCTCGGGGTGGGCCGCGGCCGCTTGCCCCAGCAGGTCCGGCAACGCCTCGATCAACGCGGCCGCGTCGTCACCGGGTCCTTGTAGGTTCATCGACAGACCCCGTCGATGCGGGGGGCGGCGCAGATAGGCGCTCGCCGTCCCCGATGACCACGCGGGCAGAGCAGTGACCGACCCGGGCCCGATGTCGTACCGCAGGAACGGATCGTCCGCGATGTCCAGCAGGTCCTGCACCGACGCGACCGATCGAATGTCACCCACGGTGGTTAGCGTGTCAGGTGTGGTGAGCGGATCTGGCGACGACCTCTTTGCCGCGGCGGCCGGCGACGCCGTCGACCTCGCGGCTCCGCTGGCGGTGCGGATGCGTCCGCGTTCGATCGAGCAGGTCCGTGGCCAGGAGGCCAGCTTGCGCCCGGGTAGCCCGTTGCGGCGGCTGATCGAGGGCGCCAGCGGTGCCGCCGGACCGATGTCGGCGATCCTGTGGGGTCCACCGGGCACCGGTAAGACGACCCTGGCCCACCTGGTGGCGCTCGCCGCCGACCGCAAGTTCGTGGAGTTGTCCGCGATCAACGCCGGCGTCAAGGACGTCCGGGCGGTGATCGATGCCGCCAAGCAGGACCGTGCTCTCTACGGTCGCGCGACGGTGCTCTTCCTCGATGAGATCCACCGGTTCAGCAAGGCCCAGCAGGATGCGTTGCTGCCAGCCGTCGAAAACCGTTTGATCATCCTGGTCGCAGCGACCACCGAGAACCCGTCGTTCAGTGTCATCGCGCCGCTGCTGTCGCGCTCGATTCTCGTGACTGTCCAGCCGTTGTCGGATGATGACATCGCGTCCGTGGTGCAGGATGCGTTGACCGACGAGCGCGGACTGGCGGGCGAGTTCACGCTGGCCGACGATGCGCAGGCCCATCTGGTGCGGATGGCGGGTGGCGATGCCCGTCGTGCCCTGACTGCACTAGAGGCAGCCGCCGGCGCCGCAGCGGGGCAGCAGCAGATCACCGCGGCCCACGTGGAGCAGGCGATGCAACAGGCGATGGTCCGCTACGACCGCGCCGGGGACCAGCACTACGACGTCGCCAGCGCGCTGATCAAGTCGATGAGGGGCAGCGACGTCGATGCGGCGCTGCACTACCTGGCCCGGATGCTCGAGGCGGGGGAGGATCCCCGGTTCATCGCCCGCCGGATCGTGATCGCCGCCAGCGAGGACGTGGGCATGGCGGACCCGACCGCGCTGCAGACCGCGGTTGCCGCGATGCACGCGGTCGCCCAGATCGGCATGCCCGAGGCACGGATCATCCTGGCCCAGGCCGTCGTGCACAACGCGCTGGCACCCAAGTCGAACGCGGCGTACGCCGGAATCAACGCGGCGATCGCCGATGTCCGCGCCGGCCGCGGGGGAGCGGTACCACCCCACCTGCGGGGCAGCGGGTACGCCGGAGCTGAGCGGCTGGGTCATGGTGAGGGGTACCGCTACAGCCACGACGAGCCCGGCGGGGTCGGCCCGCAGCAGTACCTGCCGGATGATCTGGTGGCTGAGGCGGACTACTACCAACCGACCGATCGCGGCTGGGAAAACACCCTGGGACCGCGGTGGAAAGCCAACCGCCGACGCATCCGTGGCGAAACCGCAGTCGATGACGAATCTTCGGTATAACTGGATGTTTACCGTAAAGTCGCCGCATCCACCCCCTCTGTAACGGTTCGGTTAACACCGATAACAGTTGGGTCAAGGGGCATGGACAGTCGGCGCTCAGCGTTGGATGGTGGTGGCCAGCGTGCCGCGGACAACCCGCGCGCTCGTGCCGGAAGTTCCCGGTTCTTACCTATGAGGAGCAACTCAATGCGTTGGACGAAGATCGTGGCGCTGGCCGCCGCAGGTTCGTTGTCGCTCGCCGCGTGTGGCGGCGGAAGCGATAAGGGTGGTGGAAGCAGCGACAACGCGACCAGCGGTGGGGGATCGCAGACGGTTGCGCTGGACCCCACCGCGAAGGGCCCGGCCCCCGCGGTTGACGGTGCCAAGACCGGTGGCACCCTGACGGTGCCCTACAACGCGGTGCCGGAGACGTTCGACCCGACCCGTGACTACTACCAGGACACCGACGCCATCATGAGCCAGTTGGTGACCCGGTCGCTGACCGCCTACCGGGTGGGCAAGGAAGGCAAGCCGGTCCTGGTGCCGGACCTGGCTGAGGACCTGGGCACCCAGTCCGACGGTGGTCTGACCTGGACCTTCAAGCTCAAGCCGAACATGAAGTACTCCGACGGCAGCACCATCAAGGCCGCCGACTTCGTCTACTCGATCAAGCGTTCGTTCGACACCGCGGACTACCCCGACGGTCCGGCCGCTAACTACGGCTTCCAGTACTACAAGAACTTCCCGGACCCCTCGGCTGAGAAGCAGGCGGACAACGTCTACACCGGCCCGTACACCGGCAAGGACGCCAACTTCACGACCGCTGAGGCGCCGAACGACACCACGCTGGTCGTCCACCTGAAGAAGAAGTGGCCGACCTTCCCGTACTACGCCGCGTTCCCGGTGATGTCGCCGATCCCGCAGGCCAAGGACACCAAGGCCAACTACGGCAACAACCCGATCGCCTCCGGGCCATACATGTTCGACAGCTACACCGTCGGCAGCGAGTTGAAGCTGAAGAAGAACCCGAACTGGGACCCCAACTCCGACCCGGTGCGTCACCAGTTCGTCGACGCTTACGACTTCAAGTTCGGCGTCGACATCGTTCCCAACCAGACCGCGATCATCGCCTCCAACGGCACCGCGGCGACGTCGCTGAACTTCGACGGCGTGGACTCCTCGCTGATCAGCAAGGTCAGCGGTGCGGGCGCGAGCAACGCCGACCAGTTGGTCGTCGGTCCGGACCCGTGTGTCACCTACGCGACCATCGACAGCCGGTCGGTCCCGCTCGAGGTTCGCAAGGCGTACGCCGTTGCGTACCCGATCGACCAGCTGCGCAAGGCCACCGGTGAGACGACCCTGTCGTTCACCCCGGCCACCACCTACGGTTCGGCGAACATCCCCGGCTTCGAGGCGTACGCCCCGGTGAACGGGCTGACCGGTAAGGGCAACGGCGACCCGGCCAAGGCCAAGGAAATGCTGGCGGCCGCGGGTAAGACCGGCTTCAAGATCTCCTACTACTACTCCAACAACGACCCGACAGCGGTTGCGGCCAACTCGGTCAAGAAGCAGGCGCTGACCGCGGCCGGCTTCACGGTGCAGGACGTGGGTGTCTCCAAGACCGATCTGCGTAAGAAGCGCAACCTGACGGACGGCTCGGTCAACACCGGCCAGGGTCCGCGCGGTTGGTGCTACGACTGGCCGGCGAACGACTCGGTCTACCCGCAGATCTTCACCTCTGCCGCCATCGGCGCGTCGATCAGCGTCGGCATGCTGAAGGACCCGGCCCTGGACGCGCAGATCGACGCGATCGCCGTCCTGCCGATCGACCAGCAGCAGGCGAAGTGGAACACGCTGGACAAGGAGATCGCGGAGAAGTACCTGCCGGCGGTTCCGCTCGACTACGGTCGTGCGAACCTGTTGTTCGGCAAGCAGGTGCACAACGTGATCAACGACCCGAACCGCGGTATGCCGGACTTCGCCCAGATCTGGGTCGGCTGACCTTCGGGTAGCAACGCCAGGTGAGCCCGCCTTCGCGACCGCGGAGGCGGGCTCACCGGTGCGGCAGTACACCTCACCGGACACACCCGTTCCGGTTAGGCTCGACCAGCGGGCATCAACCGCTCGTGGGCAGGTATTGGAGGATCGATGAGTCTCAGTCCGCAACTGAATCCGGATCAGGCCGCGGAGAGTGTGGAAACACTCACCCAGGCCGAGCACGCCCCTGACGACTCCGGGCGACGTGGCCGGCGCAAAAGTACGGACAACGCCAGCAAGTCCCCTTCGCGGATCGCCTGGGAGCGACTGCGTCGGGACAAAGTGGCGATCTTCTGCTCGTTCATCGTGCTGTTCTTCCTGCTGATGGCGATCTTCGCCCCGCTGCTCGCCTCGTGGGAGGGGCAGGACCCCAACGTCTCCGACACCAACCTGGTCGACCTGGACGGCAACCCGATCGACGGACCAAACTCCGAGCACTGGTTGGGCGTCACGCCCAAGGTCGGCCGTGACATCTTCGCCCGTTACGTCTACGGCGTGCGGCCCAGCCTCGCCATCGCCATCTTCGCCGCCATCGGCACCACGCTGATCGGCCTGGTGCTCGGTCTGCTGGCCGGCTACTTCGGTGGTTGGGTCGACAAGGTGGTCTCCTGGTGGGTCGACTTCCTGCTGTCCCTGCCGTTCCTGCTGTTCGCGATCGGTCTGGTGCCGATCGTCCAGTCGTGGTTCGGCAACCCGTTCACGATCACCCAGGAGACGACCGCCCGGGTCAGATTCGGGGCGCTGATCTTCATTCTGCTGATCTTCGGCTGGGCCACGATGGCCCGGTTGACCCGAAGTACCGTCATCTCCCTGCGTGAGTCTGAATTCATCCAGGCCGCAAGGGTGCTCGGCGTCCCGACCCGGCGGATCCTGTTCAAGGAGATGGTCCCCAACCTGGTTGGTGTGACCCTGGTCTTCCTCACGATGGCCGTCCCGACGTACATCTCCTCCGAGGCCGGTCTGTCCTATCTCGGTGTGGGCCTGCAGGACCCGATCGCCTCGTGGGGCAACATGATCGCCGACGCGCAGAAGTACTACGCCACCCAGCCGCTGTACCTATGGGTACCCGTGCTGTCCGTCGCCCTGCTCGTGCTCGCGCTGAGCCTGCTGGGCGATGCCGTCGCCGATGCGTTCAACCCCAGCACCCGACGATGATGCGGTTATCCCCGTTGCCCATCGTCCACCAACCGACGATCAACCGATCCGACGTGATGTCGCAGACCAAGGAGCGTTGAGTGCTCGTCTACATCCTGCGCCGGCTGGCGCTGACCCTGAGCGTGATCGTGGGGGCGGTCACTCTCACCTTCGTGATCTTCTACCTGGGTCCGAGCGACCCGGTCGCCTCGCTGTGCCCACGCAACTGCACGGCCAACCAGCAAGCCCAGATCGAACGCAAGATGGGCCTGGACCAGCCGCGTATCGAGCAGTACGGGCAGTACATGAAGGGTCTGGTCGCAGGCCGCGAGATCGGGTCCGGGCCGACGACCCAGAGCTGTGACGCGCCGTGCCTGGGGTGGTCGTTCATCCAGAACCGCCCCGTCAAGGACATCGTGTTCCAGGTGCTCCCGGTGACGTTGAGCATCCTCATCGGCGGCGCCGTCGTCTACATCATCTTCGGTCTGGCGTTCGGGGTGATCGCCGCGCGCAACCGGGGAAACTACCTGGATAGATTCATCGTTGGTGTCACCCAGACGGTCCCAGCCGTGCCCTACTACGTGCTGGCGCTGCTGTTCTACCTCTACCTGATGGTGTTGAACCCGATCCTGCCGCAGCCCGGCTATACATCGCCCTTCGAGAACCCCTTCGCCTGGATCACCGGCTTCATCGGGGTGTGGATGCTGTACGGGCTGTACGCCGCGACCGGGTACGTGCGGTATGTCCGCGCGAACATGATCGATGCGCTCTCCGGCGACTACGTCCGCACGGCGCGGTCCAAGGGCCTCTCGGAATGGCGGGTCACGCTGTCCCACGCTCTGCGCGCGACCATGGCACCGTTCCTCACCCTTGTCGGGTTGAACCTGGTGCTCGACGTCGGTGGCGCCATCTTCACCGAGAACATCTTCCAGTTGCAGGGCATGGGATACCTGTCGATCCAGTCCTTCAACAACTCCGATCTGCAGGTCATCAGCGGAATCGTCGTGGTGACCGCGATCGTGACCAGTGTGGGGAACCTGATCGTCGACCTGCTGTACGGCGTCGTCGACCCCCGCGTGAAACTGAGCTGAGGAGCCTTACGTGTCAGCGATTATCGAGACAGGTACCACCCGTCGCCCGCCGGTCGACAAGGACGCCAGGACGATTCTGACGGTCAAGGACCTGCAGGTTCAGTTCCCCACCGGCGACGGTGTCGTCAACGCGGTCAGCGGGGTGTCCTACGAGGTCAAACTGGGCCAGACGCTGGCCATCGTCGGCGAGTCCGGTTCGGGTAAATCCGTGTCCAGCATGGCTGTGATGGGATTGCACGATCCCAAGCGCAGCCTGATCAGTGGCTCGATCGACCTGGACGGCACCGAGTTGGTGGGTGCCGAGCCGAGCGTCTTCCGCAACGTCCGCAGCAAGAAGGTCGCGATGATCTTCCAGGACCCGCAGTCGGCGATGCACCCGTTCAAGCGCGTCGGTGACCAGATCGCCGAGGCCTACAAGATCCACAACAAGGTGTCCAAGAAGGTCGCGAATGCGCGGGCCATCGAGATGCTGGATCGCGTGGGCATCCCCAACCCGCAGCGACGGGCCAAGCAGTACCCGCACGAGTTCTCCGGCGGTATGCGGCAGCGGGCGATGATCGCCCTCGGTCTGGTCAACGACCCGCAGCTTTTGATCGCCGACGAGCCGACCACCGCCCTGGACGTCACCGTGCAGGCCCAGATCCTGGACCTGCTCAACGACCTGCAGAAGGAGTTCGGCTCGGCGATCATCATGATCACCCACGACCTGGCCGTCGTGGCCGAGGTCTCCGACTACGTCATGGTGATGTACGCCGGGCGCAGCGTTGAGTACGGCACCGCCCAGGAGATCCTGGCCAGCCCCCGGCACCCCTACACCTGGGGACTGCTGTCCAGTGTTCCGTCGCTGAGCACCGACGTGGGTAGTGAGTTGAAGCCGGTCCGCGGTAACCCGCCGAGCCTGTTGAAACTGCCGACCGGATGCTCGTTCCACCCTCGCTGCGACTACATGTCGCGTGTCCCGGGGGAGCGCTGCGTCACCGAACTGCCCGAATTCCTGCCCGTCCCCGGCGAGCCGGGCCGACTCTCCCGCTGTCACCTGGCCGACCCGGCCAGCATCTTCGCGGCCGAGATCGAACCGAACCTGTAAGCGAGCCGAGGCCATGACTGATCCAAAAAGAGACGAGATCCTCAGCGACGAGCTGCGCAAGCGCGTCGAGCAGACGAACGAAGGCACCACGCAGGGACTGTCCACCGACGCCGTCGCGGACAACGAGTTGGCGGGTGGTCCGGTCGATCTGACGCAGACCATCGTGCATCCGAGTTCGGATGCCGACCGCACGCCGATCCTGACGTTGGACAACGTCCAGAAGCTGTTCCCGGTCAAGGAGTACAGCGGGCTGTTCCCGACCACCCTGCAGACCCGTGCCGTGGACGGGGTCACCTTCGACCTCGCGGCCGGCGAAACCCTCGGTGTGGTGGGGGAGTCCGGGTGCGGTAAATCCACCGTCGGTCGGTTGATCACCCGTCTGCTGGAACCCACCGACGGCAAGATCACCTTCGAGGGCCAGGACATCACCCACGCCAAGGAGAAGGACCTGCGCCCGATGCGGCGCAACCTGCAGCTGATCTTCCAGGACCCGTACGGATCGTTGAACCCGCGGTTCACCGTGCAGACGATCATCGGCACGCCGCTGGAGATCCACAAGATCGTGCCGAAGAACAAGATCAAGGCGCGGGTCGAGGAACTACTCGACGTCGTGGGCCTGAACCCCGAGCACATCAATCGCTACCCCAACGAGTTCTCCGGCGGTCAGCGGCAGCGCATCGGCATCGCCCGCGCGTTGGCGGTCGAACCCAAGGTGATCGTCGCTGACGAACCGGTCTCGGCGCTGGATGTCTCCATCCAGGCCCAGGTGATGAACCTGATGAGCAAGTTGCGCAAGGAGATGGGCATCGCGTTCGTCTTCATCGCGCACGACCTGGGCGTCGTGCGCCACTTCTCCGACCGGATCGCCGTGATGTACCTGGGCAAGGTGATGGAACTGGGCAGCCGGGACGACATCTATGGCGCGCCCCAGCACCCCTACACGCAGGCCCTACTGTCGGCTGCTCCCGACCTGAACGTGGTCCGTGGCGCGGTCCCTGCCGAACGGATCCGCCTGGTCGGCGACGTACCCAGCCCGATCGACCCGCCGAGTGGTTGCCGCTTCCGCACGCGCTGCTGGAAGGCGCAGGACATCTGCGCCCAGACCGAGCCGCCTCTGGAGAACAAGAAGGGCGCCGAGCCGGGGCACACGATCGCCTGTCACTTCCCGGAGATCAACACCGAGATGATCGCGGACGCGGAGGCCACCCCGGCCTGACTACACTGGGCCGGGTGATCGACCGGTTGGTGCAGGAGCGAGCTATCGAGGGCTGAGAAAGCCCTGCCTAGCTGCCGCCTGCCCGACCACCACAAAGGACTGAATTCACATGGAAACCGCCGAGATCCGGCGCCGCTGGCTGACCTATTTCGAGAATCGCGATCACACGGTGGTGCCCAGCGCCCCACTGATCTACGACGATCCGAACCTGCTGTTCGTCAACGCCGGCATGGTGCCGTTCAAGCCGTATCTGCTGGGTCAGCAGACTCCGCCGTGGCCGCGCGCCACCAGCGTGCAGAAGTGTGTGCGCACCGGTGACATCGAGGAGGTGGGCAAGACCTCGCGGCACGGCACGTTCTTCCAGATGAACGGCAACTTCAGCTTCGGTGACTACTTCAAGCAGGGCGCCATCGAGCTGGCGTGGGGGCTCATCACCACCTCGCAGACCCAGGGCGGCTACGGCCTGGACCCGGAGCGGATCTGGCCGACGGTCTTCCGCGACGACGACGAGGCGTTCGCGCTGTGGCGCGACCTGATCGGTGTTCCCGCCGAACGCATCACCCGACGGGACGAGAACGATAACTACTGGCACATGGGCGTCCCCGGACCGGGCGGACCGTGTTCGGAACTGTTCTACGACCGCGGCCCGGAGTATGGCGCGGAGGGCGGCCCGGCGGTCGATGAGGACCGCTACATGGAGTTCTGGAACCTGGTCTTCATGCAGGACGACCTGTCAGCGGTGCGATCCAAGGCGGACTTCGATGTCGCGGGACCGCTGCCGGCCCAGAACATCGACACCGGAATGGGCCTGGAGCGGATGGCGAGCCTGCTGCAGGGGGTGGACAACCTCTACGAGATCGATGAGGTCTTCCCCGTGCTGGACAAGGCGGCCGAGATGACCGGGAAGAAGTACGGCGCGCACTCGGGTCACGCCGCGAGTTCCAGCCACCCCGACGACGTCCACCTGCGGGTGGTGGCCGACCACGTGCGCTCCTCGCTGATGCTGATCGGCGACGGTGTCACCCCCGGCAACGAGGGCCGGGGATACGTGCTGCGCCGGATGTTGCGCCGCGCCGTACGGGCGATGCGCCTGCTCGGCTACGAGGACGTCGCCCTGCCGCACCTGCTGCCGGTCAGCAAAGACCGGATGAAGGCCTCCTACCCGGAGCTGGAGACCGACTTCGCGCGGATCAGCCAGATCGCCTACGCCGAGGAGGACGCCTTCCGGCGCACCCTCGCGCAGGGCATCACCATCCTGGACACTGCTGTGGCCGACGTGAAGGCGAAGGCGAACGGTGGCTCGGCGACCCTGGGCGGCGACCAGGCGTTCGCGCTGCACGACACCTACGGCTTCCCGATCGACCTGACCCTGGAGATGGCCGCCGAGCAGGGCGTCGCCGTCGACCAGGACGGTTTCCGCACGCTCATGCAGGAGCAGCGCGCGCGGGCCAAGGCCGACGCGAAGGCCAAGAAGCACGGTCACGCTGACACGGAGGTCTGGAAGGAACTGCGCGAGCTCGGTGCGACGGATTGGATTGCCTACCAGTCACTTTCGGCCGAGGGCACGGTCCGCGGTCTCGTCGTGGACGGTGAGCAGGTCGCTGAGTTGCAGCCGGGTCAGACCGGTCAGGTCGTACTGGACCGCACCAGTTTCTACGCCGAGTCCGGTGGTCAGATCGCCGACTCGGGGACCATCACGGCCGACGGTTCCACGCTGAAGGTCATCGACGTACAGCGCCCGGTCAAGGGTCTGGTCGTGCACACCGTGACGGTCGAAGGTGGCCCGGTCACCGTCGGCAGCGCGGCGTACGCGCAAGTCGATCCGGATTGGCGGCTGTCCGCCTGCCAGGCGCACTCCGGCACCCACGTCGTGCACGCGGCACTGCGCCAGGTGCTCGGTCCGTCGGCGTTGCAGTCCGGCTCGTACAACAAGCCGGGCTACCTGCGGTTGGACTTCGCCTGGAACTCCGCGCTGTCCGAGGCGACCCGGTCCGAGATCGAGGAAGTCGCCAATCTCGCTGTGCGACAGGACCTTCCGGTCAGCGCGCAGTACATGACGCTGCCCGAAGCCAAGGAATGGGGCGCCCTGGCGCTCTTCGGCGAGACCTACGACGAGGAAGTCCGCGTCGTGGAGATCGGTGGTCCGTGGTCGCGTGAGTTGTGCGGTGGCACGCACGTGGCGCACTCCAGCCAGGTGGGTGCGATCAGCCTGACCGGCGAGTCGAGCGTGGGTTCGGGCGTACGCCGAGTGGAGGCCATGGTCGGTATCGACGCGTTGCGCTACCTGGGCAAGGAACGCACACTGCTGTCGCAGATCACCGGTCTGCTGAAGGCGCAGTCCTCCGAAGAACTGCCCGAGCGGATCCACGAATTGCTCACGCGCGTCAAGGAATCCGAGCGGGAGATCGCGCGTCTGCACCAGCAGCAGCTGCTTGCTGATGCCGGCCGCCTGGTCAACGAGGCCAGCGACGTCTACGGCGTGCAGTTCGCCAGCGTCGACCTCGGGGACGGGGCCGCCGACGATGCGCGCACCCTGGCGATCGACCTCCGTCAGCGGTTCGGCAACGACCGTCCCGCGGTCGTGGCGGTGACGGTGACCGCGAAGGGGCGCCCGTCGATCGTCGTCGCGACCAACGAGGCGGCCCGCCGGTGGGGTGTGCAGGCCGGTGCCCTGGTCAAGGTGGCCGCCGGAGTCCTCGGCGGCGGTGGCGGTGGCAAGCCGGACCTCGCACAGGGTGGCGGCACCAATCCCGCCAAGACCGGCGAGGCTCTGGAGGCGGGCGAGCACGCCATCGGGTCGACCGTCCCCACCCGCTGAGCCAGCACGGTGTCGGCAGCACGCATCGGGATCGACGTCGGGGCGGCCCGCGTGGGCGTGGCCGTCACCGACCCCGACGGTCTCGTGGTTCTACCGCTGACGACGTTGCAGCGCGACGCCACGAACGACACCGACATCAGCCAGGTGGCCGACCTCGTGGCCCAGCGTGAGGCGGTGGCGGTCATCGTCGGCCTGCCGCTCAACCTGGACGGCTCCGACAGCGCCTCCACCCAGGCGGCCCGGGACTGGGCGACCCGGTTGAGCCAGCTGATCGGCGCCACGCCGGTCCATCTGGTTGACGAGCGCCTGACCACCGTTTCGGCGTACCGTGACCTGCGAGACGGAGGAAAGAACGCCCGGCAGGCGCGGGACTTCATCGATCAGCAGTCCGCTGCCCTTATTCTTCAAAACGCACTGGACACAGAACGAGCCACCGGCCGCCCGGCCGGGGTGCGCGTCGGGGGGCGCAAGCCGAGGCATCGTCGTAAGCGCGACGATGTTGCGAAAGGGTGAACATGGACGAGGCCAACTTGTCGGAGTCGATCTTCGGCTCAGGCGGTTCGCCAACCCCCCGCGGGCCGGCTGACCCGGCCCAGGCGCGTCGTCCGGAGGAAGTTTCAGCCGAAGAACCCGTCCGTGAACCCCTGCCGGCTCCGGCCGCCCCCTTGACCCGTCGGGTCATCCGTGAGCGCGAAGAGGCGTTCGCCCAGGACGAGGACGCCGTTCCTGAGGACGCGCATCTGCACCATCCGGCGTTCTCCGATCAGGATCCGCACCTCGAGCGTTCGAAGGTCCGCGCCCGCCGCGGCTGTCTGGCGATCCTGCTGGTGCTCGCGCTGCTGCTCGCTGGCGCGTTCTTCGCGGTGAAGAACCTGGGGGGATCCCTGTTCAGTAGCAGTTCCTCCTCGCAGGAGAGCACCGACTACACCGGCAACGGGAGCGGATCGGTGCAGATCGTGGTGCGCAAGGGCGACAGTGGCGCAGCCATCGGCGAAACCCTGGAGAAGGCTGGTGTCGTGAAGTCCGCCGGCACCTTCGCCGTCGTCGCCGGATCCACCCCGGGCTTCACCTCGATCCAGCCGGGCACCTACACCATGCGCAAGCAGATGAGTTCCGCTGCAGCGGCGAGCCTGATGCTGGAACCAGGCACCCGGGATGCCGGTGCGATCGTGCGCGAGGGCCTGTGGAACAGCGAGATCTTCGCCCTGCTGTCCAAGGAGACCGGTGTCCCTGTCGCGCAGTACCAGAAAGTCACCGGCGCACAGGTCGGTCTGCCGGCCGACGCGAAGGGCAACCTGACCGGGTGGCTGTTCCCCTCGACGTACCAGTTCGCACCGGGCACCACGGCGGTCCAGCAGCTCAAGACCATGGTCGACCTGACCAAGACCAACCTGAAGTCGGTCGGGATCGATCCGGACAACGCGCAACGAACCCTGATCATCGCCTCGTTGGTGCAAGGTGAGGCTGATCCCGCCAAATACGGCGGCAAGGTCGCCCGGGTGATCGACAACCGCCTGAACCCCGCGGTCGACAAGGGTCAGACCAACGGACTGCTCGGCCTGGACAGCACGGTGAGTTTCGCGGAGGGTAAGCGGTCGCTGACCAACGCGGCGGCCGCGCGGGAGTCCACGAGTCCCTACAACACCTACCGGGTGCCGGGCCTGCCCCCGGGGCCGATCGGCAACCCGGGCTTGGTGGCGATCAAGGCGGCGCAGAATCCGACCCCAGGTCCATGGCTCTACTTCGTGACGGTCAACACCACTACCGGCGAGACCCTCTTCTCCACCACGTTGGAGCAATTCAACGCGGATACCGAAAAGTTCCGCCAGTTCTGCGCTGACAACCCGGGGAAGTGCTGATCGCTCGTGGCACATCGGGCTGCGGTCCTCGGTCAACCTATTGATCACTCGCTGTCCCCGCTCCTGCACCGCACGGCGTACGCCGAACTCGGGCTCACCGACTGGACCTACGAGCGCTTTGAGGTGGGGGCCGGCGAGTTGGCCGCTTTCCTGGCCGGGCGCGACGACCCCTGGCGGGGGTTCTCGGTCACCATGCCGGTAAAGGAGGACGCCTTTGCGATCGCGGCGACCCGCTCCCGGGTCGCCGAGCGCACCGGCGCGGTCAACACCCTGGTGCGTACGCCGGGTGGCTGGGCCGGTGACAACACCGACGTGTACGGCGTGCGGCAGGCCCTCCTCGACGCCGGGCTGGAGCCCGCGGCGGTGCGCGGCGGCGTACCGGTCATCCTCGGCAGTGGTGCCACGGCGCGCTCGGCACTGGCTGCGCTCACCGATCTCGGGGCCACGCGGGTCGGATTCGTGGTGCGTGACCAGGTACGACCCGCCACGCTTGCCCAGGCCGCGGGCGACGGCGTCTCCCTCGGGGCGGCCGACGTCCCGGATGCCCCGGTCGTGGTCAACACGGTGCCGGGCGATGCGGCCGACGGATATGCGTCGTTGTGGGCCGGGTCGACCCGGACCGGTCAGGTCGTCCTCGACGTGCGGTACGCGGCGGACCGTACGCCGCTCGGAGCGGCCGTCACGACGGCCGGTGGGCAGTTGGTCGGCGGGATCGAGATGCTCGTGCACCAGGCGGCCGCCCAGGTCCGGTTGATGACCGGGCACGATGCCCCGCTGGCTGCGATGCAGGTGGCGGGGCGCACTGCGATGGCCGCACGCTGACACACGTCGTCGGCCCCGCGGCGTGCGTGGGAGGATTCAGACATGCTGCGTTGGTTGACCGCGGGGGAGTCACATGGCCCCGCACTGACGGCCGTGATCGAGGGGATCCCGGCCGATGTCCAGGTGACCGTGCCCATGCTGCAGGACGCGTTGGCGCGTCGGCGACTGGGTTACGGGCGCGGTGCGCGGATGAGCTTCGAGAAGGACCAGGTCACCCTGACCGGCGGGATCCGGCACGGGCTGAGCATGGGTTCCCCGATCGCCATCACGATCGCCAACACCGAGTGGCACAAGTGGGAGACCGTGATGAGCCCGGCCCCCGTGGCCACCGAGGACCTCGAACGCGCCAACGACGTCGGGGCGCCGCAGGAGCTGGCCCGCAACAAACCCCTGACCCGGCCGCGACCGGGGCACGCCGACATGGCGGGTATGCAGAAGTACGGTTTCGAGGACGCGCGCCCGGTCCTGGAGCGGGCCTCGGCGCGGGAGACCGCTGCCCGGGTCGCGCTGGGCACGGTTGCCGCCGCGTTGCTGCGGCAGGCGTACGGCATCCGTCTGGTCGCGCACACCGTGGCGATCGGGTCGGCGTCCGTGGCTTCCGATAGTCCGTTGCCGACACCGGATGACGTTGCGGCGCTTGATGATTCGCCGGTCCGCAGTCTCGATGCGACCGGCAGTGCGGCCATGGTCGCCGCGATCGACGAGGCCAAGCAGAACGGAGACACCCTCGGCGGTGTCGTCGAAGTACTGGCGTACGGCGTGCCGCCGGGTCTGGGCTCGTATGTGCAGGCCGACCGGCGACTGGACGCGCGGCTGGCCGGAGCGCTGATGGGTATCCAGGCGATCAAGGGAGTCGAAGTCGGCGACGGCTTCGACGTGGCCCGGCAGCCGGGTTCGCAGGCGCACGACGAGATGGTGCCCGACGAGGAGCGCATCACGCGGCTGAGCAACCGCGCCGGTGGTATCGAGGGCGGGATGAGCAACGGCAGCATCGTGCGGGTCCGCGCGGCGATGAAGCCCATCTCCACGGTGCCCCGGGCGTTGCGCACGGTGGACGTCGCGACGGGTGAGGCGGCCACCGCGATCCATCAACGCTCTGATGTGTGTGCGGTGCCGGCTGCCGGCGTCGTCGCCGAGGCGATGGTCGCCCTGATCCTGGCCCAGGCGGCGTTGGAGAAGTTCGGTGGCGACAGCGTGGCCGAGACCGCCCGCAACCACCAGTCCTACCTGGCCGCGATCCCGGCCGCGATGCGCACGTGGTGAGCGCCGCGCCGCACCCCGCTGCAGTCCTTATCGGGCCGCCCGGAGCGGGCAAGAGCACCGTGGCCGCCGAGATCGCAGCCAGCACCGGCTGGGAGCACCTCGACACCGACGACGTCATCGTCGAGCAGGCCGGTATGCCGATCTCGGACATCTTCGTCGAGCACGGTGAGGCACATTTCCGCGGGCTCGAAGCCGACGTCGTTCGCCAGTCCCTGACCGGTCACGACGGCATCCTGTCCCTGGGTGGCGGCGCACCGATGCACCCGGACACGGCCGCCCTGTTGGACGGGCACGTCGTGGTCTTCCTGGACGTGGACGTCTCCGAGGCGGCCCGGCGCGTGGGGATGAACACGGCGCGGCCGCTGCTGGCGATCAACCCGCGGGCCCAGCTCAATGCGCTGCTCAAAGAACGCCGCCCGCGGTACCAGGAACTCGCGACGTTCACCGTCGACACCACCGGGCGCGAGCCGCAGGACATCGCAGCCGAGATCCTGACCCGCCTGGAGGAACTGGCATGACGGCGGTCATCTCGGTCGGCGGCGACTACGACGTCACCATCGGGCAAGGCGTCCTGGACCAGGTGCCGGCCGCTCTGCCGCCCGGGGTGCTGCGGGTGCTGATCGTGCACGCCCCGGTGATGGCGGCTGCTGCGTGGGCGTTGGAGGATGCGTTGGCGCATCAGGGGATCGGCGCGATCCTGGCGCCGCTGCCGGATGCCGAGGCCGCCAAGACCGCCGAGGTGACGGCGTGGCTGTGGGGACTGCTGGGGGAGGCCGGTTTCACCCGCTCGGACGCTGTCGTGGCGATCGGCGGCGGCGCGACGACTGACCTCGGGGGCTTCGTGGCCGCGACCTGGTTGCGCGGTGTGCCGGTCGTGCAGGTGCCGACGACGCTGCTGGGCATGGTCGACGCGGCCGTGGGTGGCAAGACCGGCATCAACACGGCCGAGGGCAAGAACCTCGTCGGTGCGTTCCATCCGCCCGCTGCGGTGATCGCGGACCTTTCACTCCTGCGCACCCTGCCACGCGAGGATCTGGTGGCCGGTCTGGCCGAGGTCATCAAGTGCGGCTTCATCGCCGACCCGGTAATCCTCGATCTGGTCGAGGCCGACCCGCAGGCCGCCCTCGACGTGGATGGCGAGGTGCTGCCCGAACTCATCCGCCGCGCGGTGCAGGTCAAGGCCGACGTGGTGGCCGCCGACCTCAAGGAATCCTCGCTGCGCGAGATCCTGAACTACGGGCACACCTTCGCGCACGCCATCGAACAGGTCGAGCACTACACCTGGCGGCACGGTGACGCGGTCGCGGTCGGGATGGTCTATGTCGCGGAGTTGTCCCGGTTGGCCGGCCTGATCGACGACGACCTGGTCCAGCGGCACCGGGCGGTGCTGTCGAGCGTGGGTCTGCCCACGGCGTACGCCGAGGGGGACTGGGACGCGCTGCTGACGGCGATGCGCCGGGACAAGAAGACCCGCGGCGACCTGCTGCGGTTCGTGGCCCTGACTGCGGTCGCCCAACCGACCCGGCTGGAAGGCCCCTCACCGGAGGACCTGAGGGCGGCGTACGACGCCGTTTCGGATTGAGCCCCGCGCATCGGTAGGATGGTCGGTCGTGGCTACGACGAATGATTTGAAGAACGGCATTGTGCTCAACATCGACGGTCAGCTGTGGACCGTCGTCGAATTCCAGCACGTCAAGCCGGGCAAGGGCCCGGCGTTTGTGCGCACGAAGCTGAAGAATGTCCTGTCCGGCAAGGTCGTCGACAAGACCTTCAACGCCGGCGTCAAGGTCGAGACGGCGAACGTCGACCGGTCGGACATGCAGTTCCTGTACAAGGACGGCAACGACTTCGTCTTCATGGACACCAAGGACTACGACCAGATCTCCATCCCGGCCGAGACCGTCGGTGACGCCGCGAACTACATGCTGGAGAACCAGGAAGCGATCGTCGCCCGGCACGACGGCACCGTGCTCTACGTTGAACTTCCGGTCTCTGTCGTTCTGGAGATCACCCACACCGAGCCGGGTCTACAGGGCGATCGCTCCACCGGTGGCACCAAGCCGGCGACCCTGGAGACCGGCGCCGAGATCCAGGTGCCGCTGTTCCTGGAGACCGGCACCAAGGTCAAGGTCGACACCCGCGACGGTTCCTACCTCGGTCGGGTCAGCTGACCCGTGGGCGCTCGCACCAAGTCCCGCAAGCGGGCGCTCGACATCCTCTTCGAGTCCGAGCAACGCGGTATCAACGCCGTGACGCTGCTCGAGGAGCGGGTCGCGGTGCCCGTCACCCAGGCACCAGTGAACGACTACACCCAGACGCTGGTGCGCGGTGTCGTCGACCACTGGGGTGTCATCAACGAGGCGATCGCGACCTACAGTCGCGACTGGCCGATGGACCGGATGCCCGCGGTCGACCGCGCGCTGCTGCGAGTTGCCGTGTGGGAGTTAGTGTTCGGACCGGAGGACGTGCCGGAGTCGGCGGCCATCGCCGAGGCGGTCGGCCTGGCGCGCGAACTGTCGACCGATGAGTCACCGCGTTTCGTCAACGGTCTGCTCGGACGCATCGCAGAGGTGAAGACCACCCTGGTCTGACGCGCCGGCGGGTTACCGTGGCGCATGCGCATCCGGTCGGCCCTGCTGGTGCTGCTGGCCGTGGTGGCGTTGCTGGTCCCGGTTCCGCTGGCCTCGGCCGCCACGTCGCTCGATCTGTCCGTGGCGGTCCGTGCGGAGCCCTCTGGTGCTCCGGTGTCCCTGGACACGACGGTCTATTTGCCGGATGGCACCGGCACCCACCCGGCGGTGCTGCTCGCGCACGGCTTCGGCGGCTCCAAGGACTCGGTCCAGTCGCAGGCTTCGTCGCTGGTCGACGACGGCTTCGTCGTGATCACCTACAGCGCTAGGGGTTTTGGCAAGTCCGGCGGCAAGATCCATCTGGACGACCCCGACTACGAGGTCGCCGATGCCCGCGCGGTGATCAGCGCGGTGCTGGCGTCACCGGCCGGTTCCCGGATCCTGCTGGACAAGCCAGGGGATCCGCGCCTGGGCGTCGCCGGTGGGTCGTACGGCGGGGCGCTGGCCTTGATGCTGGCCGCGACCGATCCGCGGGTGGACACCGTGGTCGCCTCGATCACCTGGAACGACCTGGCGCAGGCGTTCTTCCCCGACCATGCGGGTACGGCGATCGCGTCCTCTCCCGGCGCCGCACCGTCCGGTGGGGTGACCGGGCCGCTGAAGCAGCAGTGGGCGTCGTTGTTCTTCCTGGGCGAGGCGGGCGCCAGCAGCCGGGCCGCGGGTTCGGCGGACGCGACCGATCCGGTGTTCGGCGACTCCACCGCGTCCGCTGCCGCACCGCAGCCCTCTGTCAGCGCGCCGACGTCCTCGCAACCGCAGACCAGCGATCCGTGTGGCCGGTTCGACCCGACGATCTGTGCGGGATTCCTGTCCGCGTCGAGTTCGGGACAGCCGAGCGCCGAACTGCTTGCGATGCTGCGTGCGCACAGCCCGGCGGCCTTCTTGTCCCGGTTGAAGGTGCCGACCTTCCTGGTGCAGGGAATGAACGACACCCTGTTCGGCGTCGACCAGGCGGACGCCACCGCGCGGACCCTATCTGCGCAGGGCACGCCGGTGGCGATGCGCTGGATGGACGGCGGGCACGACGGGACCTCTTCGACGCAGGCTGCCGACGACCAGGCACAGGTCACGTGGTTACGGCACTACCTCCTGCGCGATGCGGCCACTGTGCCGGCGTTCGTGTTCGCCGATCCGCTCGGCCGCCGACAGAACACGGCGACGTTGGAGCGGGCGTCCGGGTCGTCGTACGTCGATGCGGCGACGTGGCGCGACCAGCCGATCGACGGTTCGACCCAAGCCATCATCAGCCCACCGGGTGGTCTCCCGGTATCGAACACGCTACTGCCACAGGCCGCTTCGCTCGGGGCAAGTCTCCCGACGTATTCGCTCGCCGCGCTGCCGGGTCTGAGCGCGGCGTACGACACCCCGGCGTTCACCGCACAGACCAAGGTCGTCGGCGCACCGCGATTGAAACTGACGGTCCGCTCCAGCGGGCCGGTCAGCACCCTCTTCCTCAGTGTGTGGACGGTCAACGGCGGCACCGCGACGCTGGCCCGATCGCTCGTCGCCCCGGTCCGGGTGACGGGTCCGGTCGGGCAGGCGCACACCGTTGACGTGTCGCTGCCGGCGGCAACCTGGAACTTCCCGGCGGGGACGTCGCTGCGGGTTCTCGTGACGCCCACGGACAGCACCTTTGCCAATAGCACTGTGGCGCGGGCTGATTCGGTGTCGATCTCGCAGTTCCAGCTGCCGCAGGTCGCATCGGTCGCGCTGCCGGCCGCCGGGTCGGGGGGAGTGGACCGGGAGAGTCTCGGCGTCGCCCTGGCCGTCGCCGCGCTGTTGGCAGTCTTCGGGCTCTGGGCGTGGCGGGATCGGCGGGCGGTGGCGCCGGCGGACGCCGCGTTGGCGGACGTGCCGCTGGTGGTGTCCGGGCTGACTCAGACCTTCAAGGACGGCCACCGTGCGGTGGACGACGTGTCGTGGCGGGCGGAGAGCGGGCAGATCGTCGGGTTGCTCGGTCCCAACGGTGCCGGCAAGACGACCACGTTGCGGATGATGCTGGGGCTGATCCGCCCGGACGCAGGGGAGACCCGCATCCTCGGTGATCAGGTCGTGCCCGGCGCTTCCGTGCTCGCCCGGGTGGGCGCGTTGGTGGAGGGACCGGGCTTCCTGCCGCACCTGACCGGCCGGGCGAACCTACAGGCGTACTGGGCCGCGACCGGACGCGCGGCCGCCGAGGCGCACTATGACGAAGCGCTGTCCGTTGCCGCGCTGGGGGATGCGATCGACCGGCCGGTGCGGTCCTACAGCCAGGGCATGCGGCAACGGCTCGGCATCGCCCAGGCCATGCTGGGTCTGCCGTCGGTGCTGATCCTGGACGAACCCACCAACGGGTTGGACCCGCCGCAGATCGCGGCGATGCGCCCGATCCTGCAGGAGTACGCCGCGGGCGGGCGGACCGTGATCGTCTCCAGTCACCTGCTGGCCGAGGTGGAGCAGACCTGCACGCACATCGTCGTGATGAACGCCGGTCGCGTGGTGACGACCGGTCCGGTGGCGGAGCTGGTGGCCAACAGCGATACGACGGTGCTGGAGGTGACGTCGTTGGATGGCTTGTCAGCGCTGAAGGCCGTGCCCGGGGTCGAGGTGTCGGTGGTGTCGGACACCGAAGTGGTGGTGACGTCCTCCCTGCCGCGCGCTTCGGTGGTGGCCGCGGCGGTGGGCGCCGGGATGGCCGTGACCGGGGTCAGCAGTCGCAAACATCTGGAGGAAGTCTTCCTGGGCATGATCGCCTCATCCAGTGCATCGGCGGACGTTTCGCCGGACGCCCTGCGACGGATCCGGGACCGCTGATGGCCCACCCACTGTCGATCAGAGCCGAGGCGCGGCGCCAACTGGGGCGCCGGCGTACGTTGTGGTCGTTCGTCCTGGTCCTGGCGCTCCCGCTGGTGCTCATCGCGGCGTTCGCCTTCGGGTCGCGGGGTGGTTCCGGGACGTCGCTGGTGTCGCTGGCGACCAGTGGAGCGGCGAATTTCGCTCTCTTCACAACGTCTTCGGCCGCACAGTTCCTCCTGATCGTGCTGACTGCGCTCTTCGTGGGGGATGCCGTGCCATCGGAGGCATCGTGGTCCTCGCTGCGGTACCTCTTGGTCGCACCCGTGCCCCGCTCCCGGCTGCTTACCTCGAAACTGATCGTCGGCCTGCTGACCGTCGCGCTGGCGGTCGTGGTGCTGGTGGGGTGGTCGGTGTTCGTGGGCGGCCTGGCGTATGGCTGGTCGTCGTTCTCGGTGCCCGGCGGCGGGACGCTGGACTGGTCGGTGTTCGGCTGGCGGCTGCTGGGGGTCGCTGTCTACGTGATCATCCTGATGCTGACGGTGGCCGGGATCGCATTCTTCTTCGGTGTCCGCACGGATGCGCCGCTGGCCGCAGTCGGTGGCGCTGTGCTGGTCACGATCATCAGCACGATTCTCGGCCAGATCGATAACCTCGGGTCGCTGCGCAACGGGCTGCCGCTGTACTACGACCGGGCGTGGTTCGACCTGCTGTCGCCGTCGGTGGACTGGATCGCGATGCGGCACGGAGCGTTGTGGTCGGTGCTGTGGTTCACGGCCTTCGTGGGATTGGCGTACGCCGTGTTCCGCCGCAAGGACATCCTCAGCTGAGCGGCTCCGACGAAACTGCCAGGTTTTTGTGAGCGCTCTCACAGCTGGCCCACTGATCAGGCCATGATGGGCGGATGGGTGATCTGCTGGCGGGGCTGACCGTGTGGTGGTTGCAGGTGTTCACCCTCCTGGTGCTCGGTCTGGGAGTGCTGGCTATGGTCGCCCTGCTGGTCGTGCTGGTGGTTTATCGGCGCAAGCCCGCCAAGGCTGGCAGCGGTTCGTCGTCAGCCGGTCCGCTCCGGTAGCATCGAGCGAAACCATCCTTTAACGATTCCGTCCTGTGAGGCGGCGAAGGAGGTCGACAACGCGTGTGCCCAAACACTGAGCGTTCAGACTCTGCCCTGTCCGGCGATGCAGCTATTGATGATCCCGGCGTTGGCAGAGTCGTTCTGTCTTCGGCGGACATCAGCCGCGCGATCCGCCGCATCGCCCACGAGATCCTCGAGCGCAACAAGGGCGCCGACGACCTGATCGTGCTGGGGATCCCGACCCGCGGCGCCGAACTCGCCCACCGCCTGGTCAAGGAGCTGGCCGCCGTCGAAGGGGTCGATGTGCCGGTGGGTGCCCTCGACATCACGATGTACCGCGACGACCTGCGTCGTCAGCCCACCCGGCCGGCGCAGCGCACCGAGATCCCGGCCGGCGGCATCGACGACAAGATCGTGGTGCTGGTCGATGACGTGCTCTACAGCGGACGCACCGTCCGCGCCGCGCTCGATGCGCTGGGTGACCTGGGCCGGCCACGCGCCGTACGTCTGGCGGTCCTGGTGGACCGGGGACACCGCGAACTACCGATCCGCGCCGACCACGTCGGCAAGAACCTGCCGACCTCCAGCAGTGAGCGGGTCCAGGTCCGGCTGGGCGGCATCGATGACACCGAGGAGGTCCGCATCTCATGAAGAACCTGCTGTCCGCGGCTGACCTGAGCCGCGACGAGATCGGCCAGATCCTGGACACGGCCGCCGAGATGCACGACGTGCAGCGGCGTGAGGTCAAGAAGCTGCCCGCGCTGCGTGGACGGACCGTCGTCAACCTGTTCTTCGAGGACTCGACCCGCACCCGGTCCTCCTTCGAGATCGCCGGTAAGTGGTTGTCGGCCGACGTGATCAACGTGTCGGCGAAGGGGTCCTCGGTGAGCAAGGGCGAGTCCCTGCGTGACACTGCGCTGACCATCGCGGCCATGGGCGTCGACGGCATGGTCATTCGCCACCACGCCAGTGGCGCGCCGCACCAGGTCGCCCAGTGGGTCGACGCGGCCATCGTCAACGCCGGTGACGGCACGCACGAGCACCCGACGCAGGCGTTGCTGGACGCCTACACGATGCAACAGCGACTCGGCGACCTCGAAGGCAAGCACGTCGCGATCGTCGGTGACCTCACGCACTCACGGGTCGTGCGGTCCAACCTGCTGTTGCTGAAAACCCTTGGCGCACAGGTCACCCTGGTGGCACCGCCGACGTTGATGCCCAGCGGCATCGTCGAGTGGGCGAAGGCCGACGGGTTCACCCTCAGCCAGGACTTCGATGCGGTGCTGCCGACCGTCGACGCGGTGATGATGCTGCGGGTGCAGAAGGAGCGGATGACCGGCGGCTACTTCCCAACGCCGCGCGAATACACCGTGCACTACGGCCTGACCCGCGATCGGCTGAAACTGCTGCCGGACCATGCGGTGATCTGCCACCCGGGACCGATGAACCGCGGTCTGGAAATTGCCGCCGATGCGGCCGACGAAGCGCGCTCAAGCATCCTGGACCAGGTGTCGGCCGGGGTGGCGGTGCGGATGAGCGTTCTGTACTACCTGCTGGGAGGCGCAGCGTGAAGACCATCATCAAGGGCGCGAAGGTCCTGGGGGACAAGGCGGCTGACGTTCTGATCGAGGACGGGGTCATCACCTCGCTCGACGGAGGCACGGCCGACCGGACGATCGACGCCGACGGACTGGTCCTGCTGCCCGGTCTGGTCGACCTGCACACCCACCTGCGCGAGCCGGGCCGCGAGGACGCCGAGACGGTGGAGACCGGTTCGCGGGCTGCCGCCGCCGGCGGGTTCACCGCGGTCCTGGCGATGGCCAACACCAACCCGGTCACCGACACCGCGGAGGCTGCTGAGCACGTCTACGACCTCGGGCGGCGGGCCGGTCTGGTGGATGTCCAGCCGGTGGGTGCGGTCACGAAAGACCTTGCGGGAGAACAACTTGCGGAGCTCGGCCTGATGGCTCGCTCGCGCGCGCAGGTGCGTGTTTTCTCCGACGACGGCCGCTGTGTGCACGACGCCCGGCTGATGCGCCGGGCGCTGGAGTACATCCGCAGCTTCGGCGGCGTGATCTCCCAGCACAGCCAGGACCCGCGGCTGGCCGATGGTCAGGCCTGCTGCCACGAGGGCGAGATCTCCGGGCGCCTGGGTCTGCCCGGCTGGCCGGTCGTTGCCGAGGAAGTCATCGTCGCGCGTGACGTCATGTTGGCCCGGCACACCGGCAGCCGCGTGCACGTCGCGCACGTGTCGACCGCTGGCTCGCTGGACGTGATCCGGTGGGCCAAGAAGCAGGGCATCGCGGTGACCGCCGAGGTCACGCCGCACCACCTGATGCTGACCACCGATCTGCTGACCGGCTACGACCCGGTCTTCAAGGTCAACCCCCCGCTGCGCCCGGACGAGCACGTGACCGCGCTGCGCGAGGGGTTGGCCGACGGCACGATTGATGCCGTCGCCACCGACCACGCTCCGCATGCCCGGCACGACAAGGAGCACGCGTTCGCCGAGGCCGCCTTCGGGATGCTCGGGCTGGAGCAGGCGCTGCAGGTGGTGAACACCACCATGGTCGCGACCGGTGCGATGACCTGGGCGCAGGTGGCTGAGGTCATGTCCGTGACGCCCGCCCGGATCGCCGGACTCAGCGGCCACGGACGACCGATCCAGGTCGGTGAGCCGGCCAACCTGACGCTGGTCGATCCCTCCGCGAAAGTCACCGTCGATGCCACCGCGTCGTACTCCCTGTCCCGCAACAACCCCTGGGCCGGAAGGGAACTCACCGGCCAGGTGCACACCACGCTGCTACGCGGCGTACCCACGTTTGAGCTTCAGACCCAGCCGCAGGAGGCCACCGCATGACCGACATCCTCACCGGCCGCGAGCCGGCCGTCCTGATCCTGGAGGACGGTACGACGTTCGCCGGGCAGGCGTACGGAGCGATCGGATCGACGTACGGCGAAGCGGTCTTCTCCACCGGCATGACCGGCTACCAGGAGACGCTCACCGACCCCAGCTACCACCGTCAGGTGGTCGTGATGACCGCGCCGCACGTCGGCAACACCGGCGTGAACGACCAGGACTCCGAGTCGCGCAAGATCTGGGTCAGTGGGTACGTCGTGCGCGACCCTGCCATCCGGCCCTCCAACTGGCGCTCGACCAAGACCCTGGAGGACGACCTGCGCGACCAGGGCATTGTCGGGATCTGCGACATCGACACCCGGGCCCTGACTCGCCACCTGCGCGAACGCGGTGCGATGCGCGTGGGCATCTTCTCCGGTGCCGAGGCGGCAGGTGCCAGCGTGCAGCAGGTGAGTGACCAGCCGCTGATGGCCGGCTCCGAGCTGGCCTCGGAGGTGGCGACCAAGGAGGCGTACGTCGTGCCGCCCGTTGGCGAGAAGCGGTTCACCGTCGCTGCTGTCGACCTGGGCATCAAGGCGATGACACCGGCCCTGATGGCCCAGCACGGGATTGAGGTCCACGTGCTGCCGGCCACGACCACGTTTGCGGAGATCGAGGCGATCAAGCCCGACGGGGTCTTCTTCTCCAACGGCCCCGGCGACCCGTCGACCGCCCCCCAGGTCGAACTGCTGCAAGAGGTGCTCGGTGCGAAGATCCCGTTCTTCGGGATCTGCTTCGGTAACCAACTACTCGGCCGGGCGCTCGGCTTCGGCACGTACAAGCTGAAGTACGGTCACCGCGGGATCAACCAGCCGGTGATGGACCGCACCACCGGCAAGGTCGAGGTCACCGCCCACAACCACGGCTTCGCAGTCGACGCGCCGCTGGACAAGGACAGCGAGACCGACTTCGGCCGGGTCCGGGTCTCCCACGTCAACCTCAACGACGACGTGGTGGAAGGGCTGGAATGCCTTGATATCCCGGCGTTCTCAGTGCAGTACCACCCGGAGGCAGCGGCCGGTCCGCACGATGCGGCCTACCTCTTCGATCGGTTCGTCGAGCTGATGAGCAACCAGCAGAAGGAGAACAACTGATGCCCCGCCGCGAGGACATCACGTCCGTCCTGGTCATCGGATCCGGCCCGATCGTCATCGGACAGGCCTGCGAATTCGACTACTCCGGCACCCAGGCCTGTCGGGTGCTGCGCGAGGAGGGCCTGCGCGTCATCCTGGTCAACTCCAACCCGGCCACGATCATGACCGACCCGGAGTTCGCCGACGCGACCTACATCGAGCCGATCAACCCCGAGGTCGTCGAGTCGATCATCGCCAAGGAGCGCCCCGACGCGGTGCTGGCCACCCTCGGTGGGCAGACCGCGCTGAACACCGCGATCGCGTTGCACGAGAACGGCGTCCTGGAGAAGTACAACTGCCCGCTGATCGGTGCGAGCGTCGAGGCGATCGAACTCGGTGAGGACCGCGAACGCTTCAAGGGCGTTGTCGAGCGCTGCGGTGCGGAGTCGGCAAAGTCCTTCATCTGTCACACCATCGACGAATGCATCACGGCCGCAGGTGAACTCGGCTATCCGCTGGTGGTGCGACCGTCCTTCACGATGGGTGGGCTCGGCTCCGGCTTCGCCTACGACGAAGCCGACCTGCGCCGCATCGCGGGGTCCGGTCTGCACGCCAGTCCCACCACCGAGGTGCTCCTGGAGGAGTCCATCCTGGGGTGGAAGGAGTACGAACTCGAGGTCATGCGCGACCGTGCGGACAACGTCGTGGTCGTCTGTTCGATCGAGAACGTCGACCCGGTCGGCGTGCACACCGGTGACTCCATCACCGTGGCTCCGGCGCTGACCCTAACCGACCGCGAGTACCAGCGGATGCGCGACATCGGCATCGCGGTCATCCGCGAGGTCGGTGTCGAGACCGGTGGCTGCAACATCCAGTTCGCGATCGACCCGGAGAACGGGCGGATCATCGTCATCGAGATGAACCCCCGCGTCTCGCGCTCGTCCGCCCTGGCTTCCAAGGCGACCGGCTTCCCGATCGCCAAGATCGCCGCCAAGATGGCGATCGGCTACACCCTGGATGAAGTGCCCAATGACATCACGAAGGAAACACCGGCCAGCTTCGAGCCGACGCTGGACTACATCGTGGTGAAGGTGCCGCGGTTCGCCTTCGAGAAGTTCCCGGCGGCCGACCCGACGTTGACCACCACCATGAAGTCCGTCGGTGAGGCGATGTCGATCGGGCGCAACTTCACCGAGGCGCTGCAGAAGGCGCTGCGCTCGATGGAGCGCAAGGGTGCGGCGTTCCACTGGGACCCGGATAACGAGCCGAGCAAGGAGATGGGTCGGGCCCTGCTGGAGCAGGCCAAGACCCCCACCGACGGCCGCATCGTCCTGGTGCAGCAAGCACTTCGTGCCGGCCTCAGCGTTGAAGAGGTCTTCGACGCCACCAAGATCGACCCGTGGTTCCTTGACCAGATCGCGTTGATCAACCAGGTGGCCGAGATCGTGAAGGACGCAGCGGAGCTGACGCCAGAACTACTGCGGATGGCCAAGAAGCACGGCTTCTCCGATGCCCAGTTGGCCCAGCTGCGCGCCATGCCCGAGGCCGTCGTCCGCGGTGTCCGGCACGCGCTGGGAGTGCGCCCGGTCTACAAGACGGTCGACACCTGCGCGGCCGAGTTCGCCGCCAGCACGCCGTACTACTACTCCTCCTACGACCAGGAGACCGAGGTACTCCCGCGGGAGAAGCCGGCCGTGTTGATCCTCGGCTCCGGTCCGAACCGCATCGGTCAGGGTGTGGAGTTCGACTACTCCTGCGTGCACGCGTCGTTCGCGTTGCGCGACGAGGGCTTCGACACCGTCATGGTCAACTGCAACCCGGAGACCGTCTCCACCGACTACGACACCTCCAGCCGGCTCTACTTCGAGCCGCTCACCCTGGAGGACGTGCTGGAGGTCTACCACGCCGAGCGCACCGCAGGACCGATCGCCGGAGTCATCGTGCAGTTCGGTGGCCAGACACCGCTCGGCCTGGCCGAAGCCCTTGCAGCAGAAGGGGTTCCGATTGTCGGCACCTCACCGGAGGCGATCGACCTGGCCGAGGACCGTGGCGCGTTCGGCCGTGTCCTCGCCGAAGCCGGACTGCCGGCCCCCAAGCACGGCACCGCCTACAGCGCCGCCGAGGCCCTGCAAGTCGCGCGCGGCATCGGCTACCCGGTGCTGGTGCGCCCGTCCTACGTCCTGGGCGGACGCGGGATGGAGATCGTGTACGACGACCCGACGCTGACCGACTACGTCACCCGGGCGACGACCGCCTCGCCGGAGCATCCGGTGCTGGTAGACCGCTTCCTCGACGACGCGATCGAGATCGACGTCGACGCGCTGTACGACGGCACCGATATCTACCTCGGCGGGATCATGGAGCACATCGAGGAGGCCGGGATCCACTCCGGTGACTCCGCGTGTGCGCTGCCGCCGGTGACCCTGGGCGCGGAGGAGATCGCCCGGGTCCGCGAATCCACCCTGAAGCTGGCTGAGGGGATCGGGGTGCGCGGTCTGATGAACGTGCAGTTCGCGCTGGCCCAGGACATACTCTACGTGCTGGAGGCCAACCCGCGGGCCAGCCGCACCGTCCCTTTCGTGGCCAAGGCGACCGGAGTCCCGCTCGCCAAGGCCGCGGCGCGGGTGATGTTGGGCGCCTCGATCAAAGAGCTGCGCGCCGAGGGTCTGCTGCCCGCAGAAGGTGACGGCACGACGTTGCCGCCGGACACCGCGATCTCGGTCAAGGAAGCCGTGTTGCCCTTCAAGCGGTTCCGGACCAAGGACGGTGAGGTCGTCGACAGTCTGCTCGGCCCGGAGATGCGCTCGACCGGTGAGGTCATGGGCATCGATCGCGACTTCGGCTCGGCGTTCGCCAAGAGCCAGCTCGGCAGTGTCACCGGGCTGCCGCGGGCGGGCAAGATCTTCGTCTCGGTCGCCAACCGCGACAAGCGCGCGATGATCTTCCCGGCCAAGCGACTAGCGGATCTCGGATTCACACTACTCGCGACGGCCGGAACCGCAGATGTGTTGCGCCGCAACGGAGTTCACGCGCAAGTGGTTCGCAAGCACAGCGACGGCCGCGGCCCGGACGGTGAGCCGACCATTGTCGACATCATCCTGTCCGGTGAGGTCGGGATGGTCGTCAACACGCCCTCGGGTCAGGGTGCGCGCGCCGACGGTTACGCCATCCGGGCGGCAACCACGAGCGTCGACCGGCCGATCATCACCACGGTCCAGCAACTGGCCGCGGCGGTGCAGGGGATCGAGGCGCAACTGGCCGGTCCGATGCGGGTGAAGTCCCTGCAGGAGCACGCCCGTGAGCTTCGGTAAGCGCCTCGCCGAGCAGGTCGACCGGTTCGGCCCGTTCTGTCCGGGCATCGACCCGCACGCGGCCCTGCTGAAGGCCTGGGGGCTGGCCGACGACGTCGAGGGCCTGCGGGTCTTCGCCGAGATCTGTGTCGAAGCGTTCGGTGGCCAGGTGGCGGTCGTCAAACCCCAGTCCGCGTTCTTCGAGCGCTTCGGTTCCGCGGGTATCGCGGTCCTGGAGGATGTGCTGGCCGGGCTGCGGGAGGCGGGCACGCTGAGTCTGCTGGATGTGAAGCGCGGCGACATCGGTTCCACGATGGGTGGCTATGCGGACGCCTACCTGAGCGAAGCATCACCCTTGCGCGCGGACGCCATCACGCTCTCGCCGTACCTCGGCTTCGGGTCGCTCCAGCCGGCCATCGACCTGGCCGCCGAGACCGGGCGCGGCATCTTCGTCCTGGCCCTGACGAGCAACCCGGAGGCGGCGCACGTCCAACAGGCGACGTACGCCGGGCGCCCAGTGGCCGCCGAGGTGATCGACCGCGTCGGGCGGCTCAACTGCGCCGCGGACCGGTTCGGTGACGTCGGCATGGTGGTGGGAGCCACCACCGGCAAACAGTTGGCAGATCTCGGACTGACCGATGCGCTGGCCGACGCGAAGGCGCCGCTTCTGGCACCCGGCCTCGGTGCGCAAGGTGCGACCTTCGAAGATGTCCGCCGCGGGTTCGGTCCCGCCGCTAGTCTCGTCCTACCAGCGAGTTCCCGGGAGGTACTCGCCGCAGGGCCGGTCGTTGCGGATCTGCGGGAGGCCGCCCGGGACGGCAACGAGGCCGCGCGGTAGGTTCGGCGGGCGTTCCCGTCCTACCGATCGCAGCGTCGTCACTACCGAGTCAGGAGTCTTCGTGGCCCTTCCCAATCTCACCCCGGAGCAGCGCGCCGAAGCCCTGGCCAAGGCCGCGGCAGCACGTCGCGAGCGGGCCGAGATCAAGAACCGGCTGAAGTATTCGCAAGGGTCGCTGCGCGAGGTCATCGAGGCCGGTCAGGAGAACGAAGTCATCGGCAAGATGAAGGTCACGGCATTACTGGAATCGCTGCCCGGCGTCGGACCGGTGACCGCGCGTCAGATCATGGATGAGATCGGCATCGCCCACACCCGCCGGGTGCGCGGGCTCGGGGTCAACCAGATCACCGCGCTGCTCGAACGGTTCGACAGCAACTAAGGGGAATTGCAACTCCGTGAGCCCACTGTTCGTGCTCGCCGGTCCGACGGCTGTCGGCAAAGGCACGGTGTCCGCCTACGTGCGTGATCACTTCCCGCAGGTCTGGCTGTCGGTGTCGGCCACGACCCGCCCGCCGCGGCCGGGAGAGGTCGACGGGGTGCAGTACCTCTTCCTGAGCCAGGACGAGTTCGACGACATGGTCCGGCGCGGGGAGTTCCTGGAGCACGCGGTGGTCCACGGACAGGCCAGTTACGGCACCCCGCGTGAACCCGTGGAGCGTGCCCAGGCCGATGGTCTGCTGCCTCTGCTGGAGATCGACCTGCAGGGTGCGCGCCAGGTCCGGGAAGCCATGCCCGATGCGCACCTGGTCTTCCTCGCGCCGCCGGATATGGATGAGTTGGTACGCCGATTGGTCGGCCGGGGTACCGAGGACGAGGCCGAGCGGGCCCGCCGGCTGCGTACCGCTGAAACCGAGATGGCCGCCATCGAGGAGTTCGATTCGGTCATCGTGAACGACGATGTTCGGCGGGCCGCCGAAGAACTCGTACACTTGATGCAGACCGACGCACACTGAAGAAACGAGATTCATCCGTGTCTGGGACCGTGGCCAAGCCGGAAGGCATCACCAACCCCCCGATCGACGACCTGTTGAAGGTCGCCGACTCCAAGTACGCCCTGGTGCTCTACGGCTCCAAGCGCGCCCGTCAGATCAACGCCTACTACTCACAGTTGTCCGAGGGGCTTCTGGAGTACGTCGGCCCGCTGGTCGACAGCCACATCACCGACAAGCCGTTGTCGATCGCGCTGCGTGAGATCAACGAAGGGCTCTTGTCGATCGAGCCCACGACCGAGGCCTGAGTTCTTCGGATCGAAGCGGCGGAAGCGGACTGGTGCGGATCGTCCTCGGCGTTGCGGGCGGGATCGCCGCCTATAAAACGTGCAGTCTGCTGCGGCTGTTCACCGAGGCCGGTCATGACGTCACCGTCGTGCCGACCGCGTCAGCACTGAAGTTCGTCGGCGCGCCCACGTGGGCTGCGCTATCCGGCAAACCTGTCACCGATGCCGTCTGGGACGACGTCGAACAGGTCCGTCACGTCAAACTCGGTCAGGAAGCTGACCTGATCGTTGTGGCGCCGGCCACTGCCGATCTGCTGGCTCGCGCCGCGCACGGTATGGCCAACGACCTGCTCACCAACGTCCTGCTGACCGCCTCCTGCCCCGTGGTGCTCGCACCGGCGATGCACACGGAGATGTGGCAGCACCCCGCTACCAGCGCGAACGTGGCTCTGCTGCGCGAACGCGGCGTCCACGTGATCGAGCCCGCCTCCGGCCGGTTGACCGGCCGGGATTCCGGACCGGGCCGGCTGCCGGAGCCCGAGGAGATCTTCCAGGCTGCACTGGCCGTCACCGAACTCGCCCCGCAGGACCTGGCCGGGACGTCGATGCTGATCTCCGCCGGTGGGACCCGCGAGCCGCTGGACCCGGTGCGCTATCTGGGAAACCGCTCGTCCGGCAAACAGGGCTACGCGTTGGCGCAGGTGGCAGCCGCCCGTGGGGCCAAGGTCACACTCGTTTCCACCGTCGATCTGCCGGTCCCCGATGGTGTTGACGTGCAACGGGTCGAGACGGCCGACCAACTGCGGGAGCGGGTGCTGGGCGCCGCGGTCGATGTGATCATCATGGCCGCCGCGGTGGCCGACTTCCGGCCCGCCAAGCGCGAAGCGGCCAAGATCAAGAAGACCTTCGATCCGGCTCACCCCGACGACGCCCCGACCATCACGTTGGTGCGCAACCCGGACATCCTGGCCCAGTCGGTGCAGGCTCGCGGCACCGCGCAATGGCCGATCCTGGTCGGCTTCGCCGCCGAGACCGGCGACGCTGAACACACCGTCCTGGAGCACGCCCGCGCCAAGCTCGCGCGCAAGGGATGTGACCTGCTGGTCGCCAACGAGGTCGGCGAGGACATCACGTTCGGCCAGGACACCAGCACCGCCTACCTGCTGCGCGCCGACGGTGGTCCCGAAGTTACCGTCGGTCCCGCTGACAAACGTGAGATCGCCGCCACGGTCCTGGATGTTGTCAGTGACCTGATTGCTGTCCGACGTTCCGTCTAGACTCACCACCAACCAGCCAGCAGCCGCTGCATTACGAGGAGATCTCCATGGCACGCCTTTTCACGTCCGAATCCGTTACCGAGGGTCACCCCGACAAGATCTGCGACCAGATCTCCGACAGCATCCTTGACGCGATGCTGACGGAGGACCCGAACTCGCGGGTAGCCGTCGAGACGATGGTCACGACCGGTCTGGTGCACGTTGCCGGTGAGGTGCGCACCAAGAGCTACGTGCCGATCGCGAAGCTGGTGCGCGACACCATCGTCGAGGTCGGTTACGACTCCTCCGACAAGGGGTTCGACGGCGGCTCCTGTGGTGTCTCGATCTCCATCGGCGAACAGAGCTCGGACATCGCCCAGGGCGTTGACGACGCCCACGAGAGCCGCACCCAGTCCTCCGAGGAGGCCTACGACAAGCAGGGCGCCGGCGACCAGGGCCTGATGTTCGGTTACGCGTGCAATGACACTGCCGAGCTCATGCCGCTGCCGATCTTCCTGGCCCACCGTCTGTCCGAGCGGTTGACCGGGGTGCGCAAGGACGGCACGCTGCCCTACCTGCGTCCCGACGGCAAGACCCAGGTCACCATCGCCTACGAGGGCGACACCGCCGTCTCGCTGGACACGGTGGTGCTGTCCACCCAGCACGCTGACGGCATCTCGCTGGAGGGCATGCTCGAGCCGGACATCGACACCCACGTCATCAAGCCGGTGCTGGAGGAGTTGGCCGCGAACGGCACCGCCCTTCAGACCGACGGCTACCGCAAGCTGATCAACCCGACCGGCAAGTTCGTCATCGGTGGTCCGATGGGCGACGCCGGGCTGACCGGCCGCAAGATCATCGTCGACACCTACGGTGGCATGGCCCGCCACGGTGGCGGTGCCTTCTCCGGCAAGGACCCGTCGAAGGTCGACCGGTCCGCGGCCTACGCCATGCGGTGGGTAGCCAAGAACGTCGTCGCGGCCGGCCTCGCCACGCGATGCGAGGCCCAGGTCGCCTACGCGATCGGCAAAGCCCAGCCCGTCGGCCTCTACGTCGAGACCTTCGGCACCGAGACCGTCCCGGTCGACAAGATCCAGAACGCCATCCAGACCGTCTTCGACCTGCGCCCGGCCGCCATCGTGGACGAGCTGGAGCTGTTGCGTCCGATCTACAAGCCGACCGCTGCCTACGGCCACTTCGGCCGCACCCGCGCGGACGGTGTCGAGAACGCCTTCACCTGGGAGCGGACCAACAAGGTCGAGGATCTCAAGCGCGCTCTGTAATTACACCGGTCGCACAGCCAGCGGTGCCGGGTCTACCGGTCGCCCGGGTCGTGCTCGATGGTCCACTGCCGCATCTGGACCGCGAGTTCGAGTACGCCGTTCCGACTGACCTCGCCGACCTCGCCCTGCCCGGGGTCCGGATCCGGGCCCGGTTCGCCGGTAAGGACACAGCAGGGTTTGTGGTGGCCCGGGCCGACACGGCGCAGCACACCGGCAAACTAACCCCGTTGCGGACAGTGGTCAGCGACGAACCGGTTCTCACCCCGCACATCCTGCGGGTGGCCCGGCAGATCGCTGACCACTACGCGGGGACCTTGTCGGATGTGCTGCGCCTGGCGATCCCACCACGACACGCCCGCGCTGAGAAGGCGCTGACTTCAGTAAGTGCACCACCGCTGCCGGACCTCGACGGTTCGGTGTGGCAGCGCTACGACGCCGGCCCGGCGTTCCTGGACCACCTGCGATCCGGCGGCGCCCCGGCAGCGGTCTGGACCGCCGGGCCGGACTGGCCCGACGGCATCGCCCAGGCGGCCCACGCATCGCTGAGCGCGGGCAGGGGCGTGGTGATCGTCGTACCCGATCACCGGGACGTGAGCCGGGCCGACGCGGCACTGTCCGCCGCGCTCGGTCCGGGCCAGCACGTCCGGCTGACGGCCGATCAGGGACCCCAGGCGCGCTACACCGCGTGGCTGAAAGCCCTTCGGGGACAGGTCAAGTGCGTGGTGGGCAATCGTGCCGCGGCGTTCGCCCCCGTGCACGATCCCGGCCTGTTCATCTGGTGGGACGACGGTGACGACCTGCTCGTGGAGCCCCGGGCGCCCTATCCGCACGTGCGCGAGATCCTGCGGGCCCGCGCGGCGGACGCCGGAGCAGCGCTGCTGTCCGGGGCGGTTTCCCGGTCGGTCGCGGTGCAGGCCTGGCACCTGCCGGAGATCACCAGTCGCGATCCGCATCCGGTCGTGCACATCGCCGGTGATGAGGTCGAGCGCGAACGATCGGGACCCGCCGCGACGGCCCGGATTCCCACCCGGGCCTGGCAACTGGCGCACGATGCGTTGCAGCACGGTCCCGTCCTGGTGCAGGTGCCGCGGCGCGGATATCTGCCAGCACTGCGGTGCGCCGACTGTGGGACGCGGGCCACCTGCGAACGCTGTCAGGGGCCGTTGGCGCTGGCCGGTCCGGACGGTCCAGCGGTGTGCCGGTGGTGCGGGGCACGCGGCGCGCACTGCCGCGAGTGCGGCAGCACCGCGCTGCGGGCAACCGTGGTCGGCGCCCGACGGACCGCCGAGGAGTTGGGCCGGGCGTTCCCGGGGGTGCCGGTCGTGCAATCCGGGGCACGGGAGGTGCTGGAGGCCGTACCCGCAACTCCCGCCCTGGTGATCGCCACCCCGGGTGCCGAACCGGTCGCCGCCGGTGGCTATCGTGCCGCTCTGCTCCTGGACGCCTGGGCGCTGACCGAGCGACCCACCCTCGACGCGGGAGAGGAGGCGCTGCGCCGCTGGCTGGCCGCAGCCGTCCTGGTGGATCCGGCGGGCGCGGTGGTGCTGTGTGGAGTCTCCCGCCAACTGCCGGTGCACCAGGCGCTGGTGCGTTGGGCCCCCGCGGCGTACGCCGATCGCGAACTGGCCGACCGGAGCGAGCTTGGCCTGCCACCGGCCCGGTGGATGGCGCTGCTGCGCGGGGACGATGCGGATGTGCGGCATTTCGCGGCAGGGCTGCCCGCCGACTGGGAACGACTGGCCACGCCCACCCAGACCATCGTACGGGCGCCGGAGGCGCTGGATGATCCGGCCGCGGTCCTCAAGGCGGTGCGTTCGCGGTGGTCGGCAGCCAAGTCCGGTGGCCCGGTCACCGTCCGGGTAGAACCGACCGCGGGCGAACTGTGAGTACGCCGGTAGCCTCGTGACCATGACAGACACTCCCACCACCGACGCCCCCGTCGCCTACGACGTGGTGGTCTTCGACCTGGGGAACGTCCTGATCAAATGGGACCCGGTCGAAGCGATCGCCCAGGACGTCGGTGTCGAGCGGGCCCGCAGATTCGTAAACGATCCGGATTTTGACTTCGCGGGCTGGAACCTGTTGCAGGACAGCGGTCGTAGCTGGGAGGACGCCGAGGCGGCGGCCATCGCATCGCATCCGCACTACCGCGAGGAAGTCCTGGCCTACCGCAACCACTTCCGGCACTCGATCAAGGAACCCGTCGAAGGTACCGAGCAGATCCTGCGGGAGTTGCACGCCGCGGGCGTCCCCCTCGTGGCACTGACCAACTGGTCGGCCGGCATGTTCCCCGCAGCGCTGGACCGCTTCGACTTCCTGGATCTCTTCGACGACATCGTTGTCTCCGGCGAGGAGGGGGTCGCCAAGCCCGACCCGGCGATCTTCGCCATTCTCGCCGACCGGATCCGGCACCTGGGCAGCCTGGACGATGCGCTCTTCGTCGATGATTCCTTGGCCAACGTGCAGGGTGCGATCGACGCGGGACTGGACGCGATCGCGTTCACCACTGCAGCCGAGTTGCGGGCCGATCTGCACGCCCGCGGCCTGCCGATCAAGGAGGCGTGAGTGTCGGTCACCGATATCCGGATCTTCGGTGATCCGGTCCTACGACAGCCGGCCGCCGAGGTCACGGTCTTCGACAAAGAACTGCGGCAACTGGTCAAGGACCTCACCGACACCATGATGGACGCGCCCGGAGCTGGTCTGGCGGCTCCGCAGATCGGCGTCAGTCTTCGGGTCTTCACCTACTACATCGACGGCCAGCTGGGCCATCTAATCAACCCGGACCTGTCGCTGTCGAGCGAGCAGCAGATCGGGGATGAGGGGTGCTTGTCCCTGCCCGGGTTGGTCTTCGAGACACCGCGGGCGTTGCGGACCGTCGCACGCGGGTTCGATATGTACGGCGAGCCGGTCACCATCGAGGGCACCGACCTGATGGCGCGCTGTCTGCAGCACGAGACCGATCACCTGGACGGCATCATCTTCATCGACCGGCTGGACCACGAGACCAAACGCCTGGCAATGAAGGCGATTCGCAATGCGCAGTGGACGGGGCAGGACGTCCCCGAGGTCCGGGTCAGTCCCCACGCATCCGGGGTGCGCCGATGAGAGTGGTGTTCGCGGGGACTCCGGAGGCCGCCGTACCCTCGCTGCAGGCCGTCCTGCACTCACGCCATGAGGTGCTCGCGGTGCTCACCCGACCCGACGCACCCGCGGGCAGAGGTCGTTCGACCCAGCGGTCACCGGTCGGGCAGATCGCCGACCACGCCGGGATCCCCGTCCTCACTCCGGGCCGACCGCGGGAGGTGGCCGCCCAACTCACCGACCTGCACCCCGACGCCTGCCCCGTGGTGGCGTACGGCGCCCTGCTGCCAGCCGATCTCCTCGCGATCCCGCAGTACGGCTGGATCAATCTGCACTTCTCGCTGCTTCCGGCGTGGCGTGGTGCGGCACCGGTCCAGCACGCGATCGCGCACGGTGACGAAGTCACCGGGGCAACGACGTTCGTGATCGATGAAGGGATGGACACCGGTCCGATCCTGGGCCGGATGACCGCCTCGATCGGCCGTCGGGAGACCAGTGGAGACCTGCTGGAACGGCTGGCCCGGACCGGGGCCGATCTGTTGGTGGCCACCTTGGACGCACTGGAGTCGGGCGCGTTGGAGCCTGATCCGCAGCCGTACGACGGCGTCTCCATGGCGCCCAAGATCACCGTTGAGGATGCGCGGATCGATTGGGGCACACCGGCATTCGCCGTTGACCGGCACGTCCGAGCGATGACTCCCGCCCCCGGGGCCTGGACGACGTTCCGCGGTGAGCGGCTCAAGGTGCTGCCGGTCGGCACCTCTGATCAGGTGCTGCCCGCCGGGCAGTTGCAGGTCAGCAAGCGATCGGTACTGGTCGGTACCGGGACGCAGGCCGTTGAGCTGGACCAGGTGCAGGCGGTCGGCAAGAAGGTGATGGACGCGGCGGCGTGGGCGCGCGGCGTACGGGACAGTGATGGTGAGGTGCTCGGTGGCTGAACGGGACGCACGGGGACGGCAACGGCCTGCCGCCCGGACGCAGAAGCGGGGTCAGTTCTCGGCGAACCGGCCCAGCCAACGTCGCCGGGACGGCGATCCGGCCCGCCGTGCTGCCTGGGACCTGCTGCGCCGGGTGGACGGCGGCGGCTACGCGAACCTGGAGATGCCCCGGTTGCTGCGCGCGGCGGGCCTCACCGGTCGTGACGCAGCGTTCGCGACGGAGTTGGGATACGGCACGCTGCGGATGCAGGGGTTCTACGACCCGGTCATCGAACTGTGCGCCGGTCGGCCCGTCGACACGATCGACCCTCCGGTGTTATCGACCCTGCGGCTGGGCGCGCACCAGTTGCTCGGGATGCGGGTGCCGGCGCACGCCGCGGCCTCGGAGACGGTGGGTCTGGCCCGCTCGGTGAACGGTGCAGGCGCGGCCGGCTTCGTCAACGCCGTCCTGCGGCGCGTGACCGAGCGCACCCGCGAGGACTGGGTCGCTGAGGTCACGGCAGGTCGGGAACCGTTGGAGGCGTTGGCGATCGAGCACTCGCACCCGCTGTGGGTGGTCCGGGCGCTGCGTTCCTCCTTACTGGCCAACGGGGTTTCGGCGGACACACTGGAAGCGTTGCTGGTGGCGGACAACACGCCGGCTCCCGTGACTCTGGTCGCGCGACCCGGCCTGTCCAGCGTCCAGGAGTTGGAGCAGTTCGGCGCGGTCGCCTCGGACGTCTCGCCCGTTGGCGCCGTGCTGGAATCCGGTGATCCCGGGGAGATTCCCGCGGTGCGCGACACCCGGGCCGCCGTGCAGGACGCCGGCTCGCAACTGGTGGCACTGGCTGTTGCGGGAGCAGAGGTCACGACCCGTGCCGACCAGGAGTGGCTGGACCTGTGTGCCGGCCCGGGCGGCAAGAGCGGTCTGCTCGCCGCGCTCGCGCACGAGCAGGGCGCCGTACTCTTCGCCAACGAGGTCAGTGAGCACCGCACTGAGCTCGTGCGCAAAACCCTTGTCGCAGCGATCGATTCGGGTGCCGAAGTGATGATCGGCACCGGCGACGGGCGCGACATCGGTGCCGAGGAGCCGGACACCTACGACCGGGTCCTGGTCGACGCACCGTGCACCGGCCTGGGCGCCTTGCGTCGCCGGCCGGAAGCGCGCTGGCGGCGGACACCTGCGGACGTGGCGCCGCTGACCGTGTTGCAGAGCGAGTTGTTGACCTCCGCGCTGGACGCTGCGCGCCCGGGCGGCATCGTCGCCTACGTCACGTGCAGTCCACACCTGGCCGAGACCCACCAGGTCGTCTCGGAGGTCCTGGCCGCTCGCGACGACGTGCGGCAGGAGGATGCGCGCGTGTTGTTCGAGCCGCTGAGTGATCTCGGACCCGGTCCTGCGGTCCAGCTGTGGCCGCACATCCACGGCACCGACGCGATGTTCTTCGCGCTGCTGCGAAAGGTTGCTCCCTGATGTTGATCTCACCCTCGATCCTGTCGGCGGATTTCGCGAATCTGCAGGCGGAGCTGGATCGCATTTCCAACGCCGACTGGGCGCACGTGGACGTCATGGACAACCACTTCGTCCCGAACCTGACATTGGGTGCGCCGGTGGTGGAGGCACTGGCCAAGGTGTCACCGATCCCGTTGGACGCGCACCTGATGATCGAGGACCCAGATCGATGGGCCCCGGAGTACGCCGAGGTCGGCGCGCGCAGCGTGACGTTCCACATCGAAGCGGCCGCTGATCCGGTCAAGCTCGCCCGCACGCTGCGCGCCGAAGGCGCCCGTGCGTCAATGGCGCTGAAGCCGGGAACCCCGTTCGCGCCGTACGAGGATCTGCTGCCCGAGCTCGACATGGTGCTGGTCATGACCGTCGAGCCGGGGTTCGGCGGCCAGTCGTTCATGGCCGACCAGATGCCCAAGGTGCATCAGGTGCGCGAGGCCGTGCGGCGCTTCGGTGGCGAGATCTGGGTGCAGGTCGACGGCGGTGTCTCAGCCTCGACGATCGAGCAGTGCGCGGCCGCCGGGGCCGACGTGTTCGTCGCCGGGTCCGCGGTGTACGGCGCTGAGTCGGCTGCCGGTGCCGTGGACGAACTGCGCGCACTGGCGGGTAAGCACCGGCATACCTGATTCCCGTTCGCGGTGTAGAGTTTCGCTGAACGTGCTCCGGGGTCGGTGTAATTCCGAGCCGGCGGTGATAGTCCGCGACCCACGAGTTCCTTGGGGAATGAGTGGTTGACCTGGTGGAACTCCAGGACCGACGGTGAAAGTCCGGATGGGAGGCAGCACGCCAGCGTCGACGCGCACCCCTGTGTGCGCTCGGCGGTCTCTGGTCACCCCGGTGCGCATCGGCGTACGACGGGAAGGTGGACCAGGTGACCGCGCACTATCTGCACCGGGCCATCGATCTCGCACGCCGCGGTCCGCTCGCCGACCCCAACCCCCAGGTCGGCTGTGTGCTGGTCCGCGGCGACCAGGTGATCGGCGAAGGGTGGCACGAGGGTGCCGGCAGCCCGCACGCCGAGGTCGCCGCGCTGCGCGCCGCCGGCGATGCCCGGGATGCCACCGCCTACGTCAGTCTCGAGCCGTGCAACCACACCGGTCGCACCGGGCCGTGCGCCCAGGCGTTGAACGACGCCGGGGTGGCGAAAGTCGTGTACGCGCAAGCTGATCCGAACGCCACGGCCGCTGGGGGAGCGGCTCGACTGCGCGCAGCGGGCATCGAGGTCGAGCACCAACCAATCGAGACCGACCTCAACCGCTATTGGACGTACGCCGTGACGCACCGGCGCCCGTTCGTCACCTGGAAGTTCGCCGCGACTCTCGATGGTCGCAGCGCGGCAGCCGATGGCAGTAGTCAGTGGATCACCGGCCCGGCGGCCCGTGCAGACGTCCAGGCGCGCCGCGCGACGGCCGGCGCGATCATCGCGGGGACAGGGACCGTACTGGCGGACGACCCGCGACTGACGGTGCGTGGCCACGACGGTAACCCACTGCGGGTGATCGTCGGTCATCGCGAGATCCCTCCCGCCGCACGCGTGAAAGCAGACGAGAACTACCTGCAGATCCCGACGCATGACCCGCTGGTGGTGCTGCATGCCCTGCAGGACAGGGAGATCCGCCATGCGTGGCTCGAAGGCGGGCCGCAGGTTGCCGCAGCGTTCCTGCGAGGGGGCCTGGTCGATGAGGTCGTCGCCTACCTCGCGCCCGCGCTGCTCGGCAAGGGCGCAAGCGCCGTGGGCGATCTCGGGATCGGCAACATCGCGGAGATCCAGCGTTTCGAGCTGCATGAGGTGGACCGGGTCGGCGGCGACGTGCGAATCATCCTGTCCGGAAAGGGAGTCTGATGTTCACCGGGATTGTCGAAGAGCTGGGTTCGATCGTCGCGATCGACACCGATGGCGATGCCGCCAGAGTCACGGTGCGCGGGCCGAAGGTGCTCGATGACGTCAGCCACGGCGCGTCGATCGCGGTGAACGGGGTGTGTCTGACCGTCACCGACTGGACGCAGGACACCTTCACCGTCGACGTGATGGCTGAGACACTGCGCCGCACCAGCCTGGGTTCGACCGGTGACCCGGTGAACCTCGAGCGGGCGATGCGCGCCGACGGCCGGTTCGGTGGACACATCGTGCAAGGGCACGTGGATGGCACGACGAGCATCCAGCACCGCGACGAGCAGCCGCACTGGACGGTGGTCCGGTTCGGGCTGCCGACCCAGCTGGCGCCGTACGTCGTGGAGAAGGGATCGATCACCATCGATGGGGTCTCCCTCACGGTCAGCGCGGTCGGCGAGGACTCCTTCGAGGTGTCGCTCATCCCCACCACGTTGGAGCTGACCACGCTGGGGTGCAAGGGAATCGGTGATCTGGTGAATCTCGAGGTGGATGTGTTGGCGAAGTACGTGGAGAGGTTGATGAAGTGACCGACAGCAACATCTTTATGACGTTGTTCGACGCCCACCTGACGATCGGCGGTCAGGCAATCACCTGGCGCGAGATCATCGGCAACGCGTTCGGCCTCGCCTCGGCGATCGGCGGGATGCGCCGCAAGGTGTGGGCGTGGCCGGTCGGGATCATCGGCAACGCGTTGCTCTTCACGGTGTTCTTCGCGGTCGGCTTCACCGGTCACGGCCAGGAGAAGCTGTACGGCCAGGCCGGTCGGCAGGTCTTCTTCATCCTGACCTCGATCTACGGCTGGTGGCTGTGGCAACGCACCAAGAACCAGTCGTCTGACCCGGATGCCCCTGCGGTGCAGCCGCGTTGGGCCACCACGCAGGAGCGGATCGGCTACCTGCTGGTGTGGGCCGTTGGTGTCGTGGTGTGCCAGTGGGTGTTCCGCACCATCGGCGTCGACTACTGGCAGCCGCCGGAGTTCTACTGGTGGGCGGACGCCTGGATCTTCGTCGGTTCGATGCTGGCGACCTACGCGATGGCCCGCGGGTGGACCGACTTCTGGCTGATGTGGCTGGCCGTCGACCTCGTCGGCGTGCCCGAGCTCATCTATTTCAAGTTCTACCCGTCCGCGGTGCTCTACCTGGTGTACGCCGCGTTCGTGGTCTGGGGCTTCTTCGTGTGGTGGCGTGCCTCCCGGGAGGAACAGCCCGTTCTCCAACCAGCAGGGCAGGTGTGACATGGCAATGGGCGAGTTGGCGACTATCGAGGACGCGTTACGCGACATCGCCTCGGGCCGACCGGTTTTCGTCGTTGACGACGAGGACCGGGAGAACGAGGCCGACCTGGTGATGGCCGCGTCCGCGGCCGACGAGCGGTGGATCGGCTTCGCTATCCGCTACGGCTCGGGGGTGCTGTGCGCTCCCGTGACCGGTGAGATCGCGGACCGCCTGGCGCTGCACCCGATGGTGAGCGACAACCAGGATCCCAAGGGCACGGCGTACACCGTGTCGGTTGACGCCCGCGACGGCGTCAGCACCGGCATCAGTGCCGCCGACCGGGCGCGCACGCTGCAGTTGCTCGCCGACCCAGCCACCACGGCCGGTGACCTCACCCGGCCCGGGCACGTCTTCCCGCTGCGGGCGCGTGACGGGGGCGTGCTCGAGCGGCCGGGGCACACCGAGGCGGCCGTCGATCTGGCCCGCCTGGCCGGGCTCGAGCCGGTCGGCGCCATCGTCGAACTCGTTCACGACGACGGTTCGATGATGCGCCTGGCCGCGGCCCAGGACCTTGCCGACCGCGAGGGCTTGCTACTGATCTCGATCGCCGACCTCATCGCGTGGCGGCAGCGACACGACCGGGTCCGGCGCGTTGCCAGCACCCGGTTGCCCACGGCGTACGGCGAGTTCACGGCCCACGGCTACCTGGACCTGGTCACGGGCGCCGAGCACATCGCCGTGGTTAAGGACGGTGGCGACACGGTCCGCGTGCACTCCGAGTGCCTCACCGGCGACGTCTTCGGTTCGCAGCGCTGCGACTGCGGCCCGCAACTCGACGCGTCGCTGAAGGCGGTCGTCCGGGACGGGGGTGCCGTCATCTACCTCGGTGGCCACGAGGGACGTGGGGTCGGGTTACTCAACAAGCTGCGGGCCTACAGCCTGCAGGACACCGGCCTGGACACCGTCGATGCACAGACAGCGCTCGGGCTGCCGGTCGATGCCCGCGAATTCGTCGCTGCCGCAGCGATTCTGCGTGACCTCGGACTGATCAGTGTCCGGTTACTGACCAATAATCCGGCCAAGGAGCAGGCGCTGCGTGACGCCGGCATCGAGGTGGTGCAGCGGCTGCCGCTGCACGTCGGGGCCAGTGTGCACAACCTGGACTACCTGACCACCAAGCTCCAGCGGATGGGCCACCTGGCCCCTGAGCCGAACATTCTGAAGGGTGCATCATGAGCGGACACGGACCGGTCCTGGAGGTCGACGCCAGCGGACTGCGCGTGGCCATCGTCGCGGCCAGTTGGCACGGCGAAGTGATGGACGGGCTGATCGCCGGCGCCCAGCGCGCCCTGGGTGGAACTGCCGAGGTCATCCGGGTGCCGGGCACCTTCGAACTGTCCGTCGCCTGCGCGAGGCTCGCCCCGGCGTACGACGCACTGGTCGCCCTGGGCGTGGTCATTCGCGGAGGTACCCCGCATTTCGAGTACGTCTGCGAGGCCGCAACGGTGGGAATCACCCAGGTCAGCGTCCGGACCGGTGTGCCGATCGGCTTCGGTGTCCTGACCTGCGACACCGAGCAACAGGCACTGGATCGGGCCGGTCTGCCGGGGTCGGTCGAGGACAAGGGGTTCGAAGCGGCGCAAGCCGCGGTCGCCACGGCCAGTACCCTTGCCTCCTGTGAAGACGTTCGATCAGTTGTGGGTGGAGCTGGCCGCTAAGGCCCAGCAGCGACCGGAGGGTTCGCGCACGGTCGCCGAACTCGACGGCGGCGTCCATGCCATCGGCAAGAAGATCGTCGAGGAGGCGGCTGAGGTCTGGATGGCCGCCGAACACGAGGGCCGCGAGCGCACCGCGGAGGAGATCAGCCAGCTGATCTACCACCTGCAGGTGCTGATGCTGGCCAGCGGCATCGAGCCGTCCGACGTCTACACCCACCTCTGAGGTCCACCCATGCTTCGTATTGCCATGCCCAACAAGGGCGCACTATCCGAACTGGCCGCGCAGATGATGCGCGAGGCCGGTTACCGCGGTCGGCGGGACAGCAAGGAACTGGTCATCTCCGACCCCGACCAGAACGTCGAGCTGTTCTACCTGCGCCCGCGCGACATCGCGGTCTACGTGGGATCCGGCACCTTGGACGTCGGGATCACCGGGCGTGACCTGATGCTCGACTCGGGCTCGCCGGCGACCGAGGTCCTGCAGCTCGGCTTCGGGTCCAGCACCTTCCGCTACGCCGCTCCGGTCGGCGCTTCCCAGGACCTGGCCGGCAAGCGGATCGCGACCAGCTTCCCGGGGCTGGTCCGCAACCACCTGGCCAGCCTGGGTCTGGAAGCCTCCGTGGTCCGGCTGGACGGCGCGGTGGAGTCCGCGGTGACCCTGGGCGTGGCGGACATCATCGCCGACGTCGTCGAGACCGGCACCACCTTGCGCAACGCGGGGTTGGAGGTCTTCGGCGACCCGATCCTGGCCAGCGAGGCAGTGCTGATCCGCCCCGCCAACAGCCCGCGCAACCCGGCCGTCGAGGTGCTCGTACGCCGATTGCAGGGTGTGTTGACCGCGCGCAACTACGTGATGATGGACTACGACATCGCCGTGCAGTTGGTCGAGAAGGCCTGCGAACTCACCCCCGGTCTGGAGAGCCCCACGGTGTCCCCGTTGCACGACAAGGGGTATGTCGCGGTGCGGGCGATGGTGCCCAAGGCGCAGACGAATACGGTGATGGACGAGCTCTACGAACTCGGCGCGCGCGCCATCCTGGTCACGGAGATCGCCGCGTGCCGGATCTGAACGATGCCTACGCGCCGTTCCTGCCGCGGCGGGCGCGGATCGTTTCCAGCATCGCCGCGCTGGGGATCGTCCTGGTGTTCGCGATCGTGGCCATCAATGTGCCGCAAGGCGGTTCGGCCGGCTGGACCGGTTTCGACAGCATCATGCTGGTAGTCGTCGGTGTCGCGATCGCGGCGTTCCTGCTGCGGTATGCCATGGTCGGCGCGTGGCCGGACGAGCAGGGTCTGCGGGTGCGCAACCTGCTGATCACGCGCCGGCTGGACTGGGCGCAGATCGTGGCCGTGCAGTACGGCGGGGGACAGCCCTGGGCGGTTCTCGACCTGGCCGACACCGAGCAGCTGGCGGTCATGGCGATCCAGCGGTCCGACGGACCGGTCGCCATGCGTGAGGCCCAGCGCCTGGCATCGCTCATCGCCGCCCACTCACCGTCCTGACGGTTCGGGCGCGCCGGTTACTGCACCTGGCGACGCTGGTAGGCGTGGTAGCCGGCCGTGACCAGCACAGCGCCCACCAGGGAGCCGATGATGCCGCTGGGCCGGAACGCGAGTCCGTCGCCGTTGAGCAGACTGATCAGCAGGCCCCCGACGAAGGAGCCGATCAAACCGGCCGCGAACGCAACGGGCCAGTTGATCGGCTTGGTGCCGAGTAGCAGTTGTGCTCCCGCGCCGATGAGCATGCCGAACAGAATGATTCCCACGATGAGCATGCGCTCACCCTAGGGGGTGTGCGAGCCGGTGATGATCTCACTGCCGGTTGATGGTCGCGACCAGCTCTGCGGCCACTGAGGTGATCACGCGTTCGTCGCGGACGGCGCCGGCCCAGAACATCTGGTCGAAGCACCGCCGCACGGTGTCCGCCGCGTCGACGGAACCGGGTATCTGGTCGGCCAGGATCGTTGCCTCAGCGTCGTATTCGTCGCGCGGTGCGCCGGCCAGGCCCATCGGATCGGCGTCGTGCAGCGTCGCTGACAGCGCAGCGATCAGTGCCGGCGCGGGTCCGGTGTCGATGACGGTGTCGGCCCATTGCGGTGGGTCGGCAGGGAACAGGACGTCCTCCTGCGCTGCCCACTCATCCCAGTGCGGTGCGAAGGTGTCACCGTCGCGAGCGAGGGCTCGCGCCTTCCGCACTGGCGCCGGGGCAGTCAGCCAGATCCGCTCGTCGTAGAAGTCCGTTGCCGGGGCAGCGCTGCTGCCGACCCCCTCGACCACGATCAGGTCTGCCGGCTCCACAGTGACCGACTCCGCGAATGTCCCTGTGTGCCAATCAAATCGACGGTACGCCGCGTGCTCGCCCCGGCGTAATGGCGCCAGGACCTGCTCGGTCAGGGAGGTGGGCGCGTCCCGCAGACCCGACCACCCGGCGTACAGGTCATCCATATGCAGGGCGGTTGCGCCGGGGAACTGGCCCGCTGCGTAAGCCGTCTTGCCCGAGCCACTCCGTCCGTCAATCGCAATGAGGCGCATCCCATTACGCTAGCGGTCGTGAGTGTCGCGGTCCGTGTCATCCCGTGCTTGGACGTCGACGCCGGACGGGTCGTCAAGGGCGTCAACTTCGAGAACCTGCGCGACGCCGGGGACCCGGTGGAGTTGGCGCACCGCTACGACGACCAGGGCGCCGACGAACTCACCTTCCTGGATGTCACGGCCAGCTTCGACCAGCGCGACACCACCTACGAGGTGGTCAGCCGCACCGCGGAAGAGGTGTTCATCCCGCTCACGGTGGGCGGCGGCGTACGCACGGTCGAGGACGTGGACCGGTTGCTGCGCGCGGGCGCCGACAAGGTCGGCATCAACACCGGCGCGCTGGCCCGGCCCGAAGTGATCGCGGAGATCGCCGACCGGTTCGGTGCGCAGGTGCTGGTGCTGTCCGCCGACGTACGCCGATCGCAACTGGGGCACTTCGAGGTCACCACCCATGGTGGCCGCAAACCGGCCGGTGTCGAGGCGATCGAATGGTGCGCGCGGGCCGAACAACTCGGCGCGGGGGAGATCCTGCTGAACTCGATGGACGCCGACGGCACCAAGGACGGCTTCGACCTGGAACTGATCCGCGCCGTCCGCGCGGAGGTGAGCGTGCCGATCGTGGCCAGCGGGGGAGCCGGCACACCGGAACATTTCGTCGAGGCGATCGAGGCGGGTGCCGACGCGGTCCTCGCGGCCAGCGTCTTCCACTTCGGCGAGTTCACGATCGGCGACGTGAAAGCCGCACTGGCACAAGCGGGTTACGAGGTCCGCTAGCGCGGCGCTCACATGCCGAGCTCGAGCCCCTCGAAGGTAGCGACGTCCGCGTCGGCGCCATCCACCACGACGGCGTCGGTGCGAGGGCGGCCGAAGAGCACCATCACGATGTCCGACAGGGGACCGGTCAGCACGACCGATCCGTGACCGTCCTTGGGTGAATGCAGGTTGCGCCGCCCCAACCCGTCCGGCGCGGCGACCACACCCACCGGCACGCTGCGCAGACTCAGCGCCGTCATCCCGGCCAGTCCCGCCCACACCGCGTGCGCCAGATCGGGGTCGAGCTCCCGGGGCGTCCACGTCGCCGGATCGCCGCGCAGCAGATCCTCGTGATGTACGAAGAACTCCAGCAGGTTCACTTTCTCGTCCACCGCCGGGATGGCCGTCGGCGACCACTTCGGTGGCCCCGAGCGGACCTTCTGCACCAGTCCCGGCCAGTCTCCCGCCTTGAGTTTGTCCATCAACTTCTGCGTATGACCGGCCGCCGCAGGCAGCACGATGCCAATGGCGCCGTCGGGTCGGCGCTCGCGGACCACCAGGTGCGCGGCCAGATCATCCGCGGCCCAGTCCTTGCACAAGGTGGGCGCCTCCGGCCCCAACCGCAGGAAGTCATCACACAGGGCAGCACGCTCGACTCGGGCGTAATCAGTCATGCGTCCATAATGACCCGGTGAGCAGTGCCACCCTCCCTTCCGACATCGCCGACCGTCTCAAACGGGATGAGAACGGCCTGGTCGCGGCGATCATCCAGCAGCACGACACCGACGAGGTGTTGATGCTGGGCTGGATGGACGACGAGGCGCTGGCCCGCACCCTCACTGAAGGCCGGGTCACCTTCTGGTCGCGCAGCCGCGCCGAATACTGGCGCAAAGGTGACACCTCCGGCCACGAGCAGCACGTGAGGTCCGTGGCCATCGACTGTGACGGCGATGCCCTGCTGGTGCGCGTCGAGCAGATCGGCGCCGCGTGCCACACCGGCAACCGGACCTGCTTCTTCACGGACCTGAGCGTGACGGAACCCAGCGTGACGGAACCCAGCGCATGATCCCCTTCGGTGAGACCTGGCCGGCGCTGAACGCGTTCACTGTCCTGGCTGAAGGTCGTCGGGTGATCCCTGTCGTACGCCGGGTGCTCGCCGACGGGGAAACCCCACTGGGCGTCTACCGCAAGTTGGCGGCCGACCGCCCCGGCACGTTCCTTCTGGAGTCCGCCGAGCACGGCGGTGTGTGGTCGCGCTATTCCATCGTCGGTGTCGCCAGTGCAGCGACCCTGACGGAGGTCGACGGCCAGGCGATGTGGCTCGGGAAGCCGCCGATCGGCGTACCCGAAGGTGGTTCTCCGGTGGACGCGCTGCGCGACACGATCGCGTTGCTGGCCACCGACCCGCTGCCCGGTCTGCCGCCGCTGACCGGAGGGATGGTCGGCGCGGTGACCTACGACGCGGTGCGGCACTGGGAAAAACTGCCCGACTCCGGCACCGACACCCTCGGTCTGCCGGAGCTCAGCATGCTGCTGGCGACCGATCTGGCGGTGTTCGATCATTCGGACGGTTCGCTGATGCTGATCGCCAACGCGATCAACTGGGACGCCAGCGACGAACGCGTCGAGCAGGCCTGGACCGACGCGGTGGAGCGTCTCGACGCGATGGCGCACGATCTGCGCAGCGCCGCACCCAGCACCGTCGCGATCCCCAAAGCCATCGAGCAGCAGCCGGTGTCCAGCCACGGCCGGGAGCAGTTCCACGACATGGTCGAGGAGGCCAAGGAGGCGATCCGGGCCGGTGAGGCCTTCCAGATCGTGGTGTCCCAACGGTTCTCAGTGCCGTGTGTGGCTGATGCGCTCGACGTCTACCGGATGCTGCGGGTGTCCAACCCCAGCCCGTACATGTACCTCTTCCGGCTGCCGTTGCCCGGCGGCGGCAGCTACGACGTGGTCGGTTCCAGCCCGGAAGCACTGGTCAAGGTCACCGGACAGCGGGTCATCACCCACCCGATCGCCGGCTCGCGGCCCCGCGGCAAGAGCCCGGAGGAGGACCAGGACCTGGCCGACGATCTGCTCGCCGACCCCAAGGAACGCGCCGAGCACCTGATGCTGGTGGACCTGTCGCGCAACGACCTGCAACGGGTCTGCGACGCCGGGACGGTCGAGACCGTGGAGTTCATGACGATCCGGCACTACAGCCACATCATGCATCTGGAGTCCACGGTGGTGGGTCAGCTGGGGGCCGGCCGATCGGCGTACGACGTGTTGCAGGCGACCTTTCCCGCCGGCACTCTCTCGGGTGCGCCCAAACCCCGCGCGATGGCCCTGATCGACCAGTACGAAGGTTTGCGCCGCGGCGTCTACGGCGGTGTCGTCGGCTATCTCGACTTTGCCGGCGATATGGACATGGCCATCGCGATCCGTACGGCGGTCATCAAGGACGGCGTGGCCCACGTCCAGGCCGGTGCCGGCATCGTGGCCGATTCGGTCCCGGAGAGCGAGTTCCAGGAGACGATCAACAAAGCCGCTGCCGCGCTACGGGCGGTTGCGACCGCCGGGGGACTGACTCCGCTGTGAAGCGTCTCGTCTTCCTGGTCATCGCGCTCGCCGTCGCCGTCCTGATGTTCGCGGCCACCCGCACCTGGGTCACCGGCACCGTCAGCGACGCCGTGCTGTCCGATGTGAAGGTCTCCGTCGCCGGATCCAGCGCGGCTCCCGGGGTGTTTGCCGCCGCGCTGGTCGGGGCTGCCGCCGGCATCGTGGCGCTCACCGCGGGCCGGATCGCCCGGTGGATAGCGGCCGTCTTCGTCCTGCTGTCCGGCGTCCTCGCCCTGATCGCCGTCGTTCTGGTTGTGGCCAACCCTGACGGACCGGTCAGCGACCAGGCGGCTGCGACCACCGGACGCACTGGATCGGTGGCCGCGCACGGCACGCTGACCCCCTGGGTGTGGCTGGCGTTGGCCGCGGCGGTCCTGCTGGTCGCGGCCGGCGTCCTGACGCTCGTGGCCGTCCGGCAGTGGGGCGGCCTGTCCGGCCGGTACGACGCGCCGGCGGTCCGTGCCGAGACTCCGCTCAGCGACTGGGACAAACTATCGGCCGGTCTGGACCCGACCGCCGAGCGCGATGACACCTCCGCCTGACAGAATGAGCGCCATGGCTGAACCCATCCAATCCCATGAGGCCCACGAGATCCACGAGGACCACGGGCACAGCGTTGCCGCATGGACCTGCGTCGGCATCCTGATGATCGCCTCGCTGCTGATCGCGTTCGGGGTTGCTTTCGGCAACCACGTGCTGGACATCATCGGGGTCGTGCTGGTCTTCGTCGGCGTGGCCGCCGGCATCGTGCTGAGCAAGGCCGGCTTCGGGTCGGCGTCTGCGCCCCAGCGTCAGGCCGAAACCCGCGAATCCGTCTGAGCGTGGGCACAGTTCTCGATTCCATCATCGACGGGGTACGTGCCGATCTGGCCGACCGTCGGCGCCAGACTCCGGTGCCGGACGTGCGTGCCGCAGCGCCGGCGTTGGACGCTTTGGCCGCTTTCCAGAGCGCGTCGCTCGGTGTGATCGCCGAAGTGAAGCGGGCCAGCCCCAGCAAGGGTGCTCTGGCCCAGATCGCTGACCCGGCGGCGTTGGCGCAGCAGTACGCCGAGGGGGGCGCGACCGCGATTTCCGTGCTGACCGAGCAGCGCCGGTTCAACGGCTCGCTGGCCGATCTGGACGCGGTCCGCGCTCGGGTCGAAATCCCGGTGTTGCGCAAGGACTTCATGGTCGACGCCTACCAGATCGACGAGGCTCGCGCGCACGGTGCGGACATCGTGCTGCTGATCGTCGCGGCGCTGGACGATGCGCTGCTGCGCGACCTCTACCAACAGGCTCGTGGCCTCGGGATGACCGTGCTGGTCGAGGTGCACGACGAGCAGGAGACCCGGCGAGCCGTTGAGTTGGGTGCCCGGCTGATCGGGGTCAACTCGCGCAATCTGAAGACGCTCGAGGTCGATCCAGAAGTGTTCGCCCGCCTTGCGCCGGCCATCCCCGATGACGTCATCAAGGTGGCTGAGTCCGGTATCACCGGACCGGTCGACGTGGCCAGATACCGCGAACTCGGGGCACGCGCCGTACTCGTCGGTGAGGCGCTGGTCCGCAGCGGCGACCCGCGGTCGGCAGTGAGCACGTTGATAGGACAGGCCGCGTGACGGGGCTCGGACGGTTCGGTGACTTCGGCGGCCGCTACGTGCCCGAAGCGCTGGTCGCTGCTCTGGAGGAGCTCGACGAGGTCCGCACCAAGGCCGCACACGACCCGGCGTTCCTGGGCGAGTTGGCGCAACTGCACCGCACCTACACCGGTCGGCCCTCGATCATCACCGAAGTGCCACGCTTCGCCGAGCACGCCGGTGGCGCCCAGATCGTCCTCAAGCGCGAGGACCTCAATCACACCGGCTCGCACAAGATCAACAACGTCCTGGGGCAGGCGCTGCTGGCCCGCCGGATGGGCAAGAAGCGGCTGATCGCTGAGACCGGCGCCGGACAGCACGGTGTCGCCACGGCCACCGCCGCCGCCCTGATGGGCATGGAATGCGTCGTCTACATGGGCAAGGTCGACACGCAGCGCCAGGCGCTCAACGTGGCCCGGATGCGGTTGCTGGGTGCCACTGTCGTGCCCGTCGAGCACGGCTCCCAGACACTGAAGGACGCCGTCAACGAGGCGTTCCGGGACTGGGTCGCCAACGTCGAGCACACCCATTACGTCCTCGGCACGGTCACCGGGCCCTACCCGTTCCCGGAGATGGTGCGCGACTTCCACCGGATCATCGGTGTCGAGGCCCGCGGCCAGGTGCTGGACACCTACGGGCGCCTGCCGGACGCCGTACTCGCTTGTGTCGGAGGCGGATCCAACGCCATGGGGATCTTCCACCGCTTCATCGACGACCCCGACGTGCGGCTGATCGGTCTCGAAGGCGGCGGTGAAGGCGTCGAATCCGGGCGGCATGCTGCCCGGTTCAGCGGCCAGGCGACGCCCGGGGTGTTGCACGGCGCGTTCACCTACGTGCTGCAGGACGAGGAAGGCCAGACGGTCGAGTCGCATTCGGTGTCCGCCGGGCTGGACTATCCCAGTGTCGGGCCGGAGCACTCCTACCTGCGCGACGCCGGACGGGCCGAGTACTGGCCGATCACCGACGACGAGGCCATGGAGGCGTTCAGTCTGCTGACCCGCACCGAAGGCATCCTGCCGGCCATCGAAAGCTCCCATGCCCTCGCCGGCGCCATCAAACTCGGCCGCGAACTCGGGCCGGGGGCATTGCTGCTGGTGAGTCTGTCCGGGCGCGGTGACAAGGACGTGGAGACCGCGGCGCGCTGGTTCGGGCTGCTGGAGGACGACGCATGAGCGAGGTGACTTCGGCCCTGCAGAGGGCGCGGGACGAAGGCCGGGCCGCGTTCATCGGCTACCTGCCGCTGGGTTTCCCGAGCGTCGCCGACTCCCTCGAGGCGATGCGTGCGCTGGTTGCTGCCGGCGCCGACATCGTCGAGATCGGCCTGCCGTACTCCGACCCGCTGCTGGACGGACCGGTCATCCAGACCGCCGTCAGCAAGGCGCTGGCCCGGGGGTCCCACGTGCGCGACGTGTTCGCCGCCACGCGGGCGGTCCGGGAGGCCGGCGCCGCCGCCGTGGTGATGACCTCCTGGAACCTGGTGCTGCAGTACGGCGTGGCGAAGTTCGCCGAGGACTTCGCCGCCGCGGGTGGCTCGGGAGTGATCACTCCCGACATCACACCCGATGAGGCCGGTGAGTGGTTGGCCGCTGCCGACAAATACGACCTCGACCCCATCTTCCTGATCGCGCCGTCCACGACCCCCGAGCGGCTGGTCCTGACGACCCGGGCCTGTCGCGGGTTCGTCTACGCGGCGTCGGTCATGGGGGTCACCGGTGCGCGCGAGAGCCTCGGCGAGCGCGCCGCCGGTCTGGTCGAACGCGCCAAGGCCGTGACCGATGTGCCGGTCTGTGTCGGGATCGGCGTCTCCAACGCGCAGCAGGCCCACGAAGCCGCCGCGTTCTCCGACGGCGTCATCGTGGGCACCGCCCTGGTGCGACCACTGGTCGATGCCGACGCCGAGGGTCGCAGTGCAGCCGACGGGATCCGCGCCATGGTGGAGGTCGCGCAGGGGCTGTCGGCCGGCGTACGTCGCTGATGGTCGCTTACCTACCCAGTCCCACCCGCGGGGTCTTCTGGATCGGGCCCGTCCCGCTGCGGATGTACGCCCTGTGCATCCTGGCGGGTATCGCGGTGGCGATCTGGATCACCGGGCGGCGGTTGGTCGACCGCGGCGCCAAAGCGGAGGACGCGCTGAGCGTGGCCTGGTGGGCGGTGCCGTTCGGCATCGTCGGCGGCCGGATCTACCACGTCATCACCAGTTGGCAGCCGTACTTCGGGCAGGGCGGACATCCGGTCGATGCCCTCAAGATCTGGCACGGCGGCCTCGGGATCTGGGGTGCCGTCGCGCTCGGCGCGCTCGGCGCCTACATCGGCTGCCGCCGCAACGGTGTGAACTTCCTGGACTTCTGTGACGCGGCCGCGCCGGGGGTGTTGGTCGCCCAGGCGATCGGCCGGTGGGGCAACTACTTCAACAACGAGTTGTACGGCGGGCGCAGTGACCTGCCGTGGGCGCTGCAGATCCACCAGTGGGACGAGTCATCGGGGCGCGCGGTCCTTGACGCAGCCGGAAACCCGATCGTGCTGGGCTATTTCCAACCCACGTTCCTCTATGAATCCCTCTACTGTCTGGCCATCGCCCTCTTCATTGTGCTGCTGGATCGGCGGCGCATCCTGGGCCGCGGACGGGTCTTCGCCCTCTACGTGATGCTCTACCCCTGCGGACGCATCGTGTTCGAACTGATGCGTACCGACCCGGCGAACCATATCCTTGGCGTACGCGTCAACGTCTGGGTGTGCATCCTGGTGTTCATCGCCGGCCTGATCGGCTTCATCGTGGCCGGTAAGCGGCATCCGGACGGGGTGCGTGAGGGACGCGAAGACGCAGAAGAAGTTCTCACAGAATGAGACCGAGTGTCCCATTTTGTGAACACTCCGTCGGCCAACTAGGCTGACGGGACCCCGCAGGCCAACGTCGTCCCGCAGGGCGCACCGCGGTGTGCCCTTGGTAGACGACGAACCGGCCACGGCCGGAGAACGGTGAGCGGATATGGCTTCCATGCCCTTCTCGGCGGTACCCGCTTCCACGGGTCTCTACGACCCGGCGAACGAACACGACGCCTGCGGTGTCGCCATGGTCGTGACCATGCGCGGCACCCCCGGCCACGACATCGTCGAACACGCGATGACCGCGTTGATCAACCTGGAGCACCGCGGTGCGACCGGTGCCGATCCCTTGGTGGGTGACGGTGCAGGCATCCTGACCCAGATCCCCGACGAATTCTTCCGGGCCGTCGTCGATTTCGAACTTCCGCCGGTCGGCTCCTACGCCGTCGGCACCGTGTTCCTGCCCACCGACCCTGACGAGCAGTGGGCCGTGGGGGAGCGCTTCGCCCAGATCGCGGCCGAGGAGGGGCTGCGGGTGCTGGGTTGGCGTGATGTGCCGACCAACCCCGACGTGATCGGCCAGGCCGCCCGCGACGTCATGCCATCGTTCCGCCAGCCCTTCGTGACCTCAGTCGAGGGCGACCTGACCGGCGTTGAACTCGACCGCCGCGCCTACTGTCTGCGCAAGCGGATCGAGAACGAGAAGGGCGTCTACTTCCCGTCGTTCTCCTGTCGGACGATCACCTACAAGGGCATGCTGACAACCGGTCAGGTCGAACCGTTCTACCCGGACCTGTCTGACCGCCGGTTCACCACCGAACTAGCGCTGGTGCACTCGCGGTTCTCGACCAACACGTTCCCGAGTTGGCCGCTGTCTCACCCGTACCGCTACATCGCGCACAACGGGGAGATCAACACCGTCAAGGGCAACCGCAACTGGATGCGCGCCCGCGAATCCCAGCTGAGCAGTGATCTGTTCAAGGGCGACCTGTCCCGGATCCTGCCGATCTGCTCGAACTTCTCCTCCGACTCCGCCAGCTTCGATGAGGTCCTGGAGCTGCTGCACCTGGGTGGTCGCAGCCTGCCGCACGCCGTGCTGATGATGATCCCGGAGGCGTGGGAGAACCACACCACGATGGATCCGGGTCGGCGGGCGTTCTACGAGTACAACTCCACCATCATGGAGCCCTGGGACGGTCCCGCGTGTGTGGCCTTCACCGACGGCACTCTGGTCGGCGCGGTGCTCGACCGCAACGGTCTGCGCCCCGGGCGCTACTCGGTGACCGACGACGGTCTGGTCGTTCTCGCCAGCGAGGCCGGTGTCCTCGACCTCGACCCGTCCAAGGTGGTCCGGCGCGGGCGGTTGCAGCCGGGCCGGATGTTCCTGATTGACACCGCCCAGGGCCGCATCGTCGGCGATGACGAGATCAAGGAAGAGCTTGCCGGCGCGCAGCCGTACGCCCAGTGGCTGGAGGACGGCGTCATCAAACTCGCGGATCTGCCTGAGCGCGAGCACATCTGGCACACGCCCGCTTCGGTGGTGCGCCGTCAGCAGACCTTCGGCTACACCCAGGAGGAGTTGCGGCTCCTCGTGGCGCCGATGGCCAAGACCGGGGGCGAAGCGCTCGGTGCGATGGGCACTGACACGCCGATCGCCGTACTCTCTGATCGGCCACGGCTGATCTTCGACTACTTCACCCAGCTGTTCGCCCAGGTCACCAACCCGCCGTTGGACGCCATCCGGGAGGAACTGGTCACCTCACTCGGCGGCCTGATGGGCCCGGAGAGCAACGCGCTGTCCGCGGGCCCGGAGCACGCCCGGATGCTGCAGTTCGACTTCCCGGTCATCGACAACGACGAGTTGTCCAAGATCACGCACTTCGAGATCGACGGCCGCCAGTCGACGTACGTCATCCGGGGCACCTACAACGTCAACGGTGGTGTCACCGCCCTGCGCGCCCGGTTGCGGGGCATCTTCGCCGAGGTCAGCGAGGCCATCCGGGACGGTTACCAGTTCATCGTGCTGTCCGACCGGGACAGCAACGCCGAGTTCGCGCCGATCCCCTCGCTGCTGCTCACCTCGGCCGTGCACCACCACCTGACCCGCGAGAAGACCCGCACCCTGGTCGGTCTGGTCGTCGAGGCCGGTGACGTGCGCGAGGTGCACCACGTGGCGTTGCTCATCGGGTACGGCGCGGCGTGCGTCAACCCCTACCTGGCCATGGAGTCGGTGGAGGACATGATCCGCCGCGGCGCGATCACCGACATCACGCCGGAGAAGGCGGTCAAGAACCTGATCAAGGCGCTCGGCAAGGGCGTCCTGAAGGTGATGTCCAAGATGGGCATCTCGACGGTCGCCTCCTACCGCGGCGCCCAGGTCTTCGAGGCGATCGGCCTGTCCCGCGAGTTGGTGGACGAGTACTTCACCGGCACGGTCAGCCGCCTGGGTGGCGTCGGCCTGGATGTCATCGCCAAGGAGATCGCGGCCCGGCACGCGGTCGCCTACCCGGTCAACGGCCAGCCGCTGTCGCACCGCACCCTCGAGGTGGGCGGTGAGTACCAGTGGCGCCGCGAAGGGCCGCAGCACCTGTTCGACCCGGAGACGGTCTTCCGGCTGCAGCACGCGACCCGCTCGCGCCGTTACGACATCTTCAAGCAGTACACCTCCCGGGTCGATGACCAGGCCGAGCGGCTGATGACCCTGCGTGGCCTCTTCAAGTTCACCTCCGATCGCCCCTCGATCCCGGTGGATGAGGTCGAGCCGATCGATGCGATCGTGAAGCGGTTCTCGACCGGTGCGATGAGCTACGGATCCATCAGCAAGGAAGCGCACGAGACGCTCGCCATTGCGATGAATCGCCTTGGGGCGCGGTCGAATACCGGTGAGGGCGGTGAGGACGTCGACCGTCTGCTGGACCCGAGCCGACGCTCGGCCATCAAGCAGGTCGCCTCCGGTCGCTTCGGTGTGACCTCGCTCTACCTGACCGAGGCAGACGACATCCAGATCAAGATGGCGCAGGGAGCCAAGCCCGGCGAGGGTGGCCAGTTGCCCGGCAACAAGGTCTATCCCTGGGTGGCCCGCACCCGGCACTCGACACCCGGTGTGGGGTTGATCTCGCCGCCGCCGCACCACGACATCTACTCGATCGAGGACCTGGCCCAGCTGATCCACGACCTGAAGAACGCCAACCCGGAGGCCCGGGTGCACGTGAAGCTGGTCTCCGAGGTCGGTGTCGGCACGGTCGCGACCGGTGTGTCGAAGGCACACGCCGACGTGGTGCTCATCTCCGGACATGACGGTGGCACCGGCGCTGCCCCACTGACCTCTCTGAAGCACGCCGGTGCGCCGTGGGAGATCGGTCTGGCCGAGACCCAGCAGACGCTGCTGCTGAACGACCTGCGCGATCGCATCGTCGTGCAGACCGACGGTCAGATGAAGACCGGACGCGACGTCGTGATCGCCGCGCTGCTCGGCGCCGAGGAGTTCGGTTTCGCCACCGCGCCGCTGGTGGTCAGCGGCTGCATCATGATGCGGGTCTGCCACCTGGACACGTGCCCGGTGGGCGTGGCCACGCAGAACCCCGAATTGCGCGAGCGTTTCAGCGGCAAGCCGGAGTTCATCGAGACGTTCTTCGAGTACATCGCGACCGAGGTGCGAGAACTGTTGGCGCAGTTGGGATTCCGCAGCATCGAGGAGGCTGTCGGCCAGGTCGAGACGCTGGACACGACCGAGGCGATCGACCACTGGAAGGCCCAGGGTCTGGACCTCTCGCCGATCCTGCGGCAGGTCGACGTACCCGAGGATGCCGTCCGTCACCAGGTGGTCCCGCAGGACCACGGTCTGCAGAAGGCGCTGGACCAGCAGCTGATCGCGATGTGCCACGACGCCCTGGAGAACCAGGAGCCGGTGCGCGGCGAGGTCGCCATCGCCAACGTGAACCGCACGGTCGGCACGATGCTCGGTCACGAGGTGACCAAGCGCTACCACGACGGTTTGCCCGACGGCACGATCGAGCTGTCCCTGACCGGCGCGGCCGGGCAGTCCTTCGGCGCCTTCCTGCCCAAGGGCATCACCCTGCGGTTGTACGGCGAGGGCAACGACTACGTCGGAAAGGGCCTGTCCGGTGGCCGGGTCGTGGTCCGTCCGACGCGGGATGCCTCCCTGGTGGCGGAGTTGAACGCGATCGCGGGCAACGTGATCGGGTACGGCGCCACGAGCGGGCAGATCTTCCTGCGCGGTCTGGTGGGCGAGCGCTTCTGCGTCCGCAACTCCGGTGCGACCGCGGTCGTCGAGGGCGTGGGTGACCACGGGTGCGAGTACATGACCGGCGGCACCGCGCTGATCCTCGGCCCGACCGGGCGTAACTTCGCCGCGGGCATGTCCGGCGGCGTGGCCTACGTCCTCGACCTCGACGAGCGGCTGGTCAACCCCGAACTGGTCGACGTGATGGCCTTGCGGATCTCCGATCTGGACGTGGTGCACCGGTTGCTGCAGGAACACCAGGAGTGGACCGACTCAGCAGTCGCTAGCACGTTGCTGGCCGATTGGGAGGCCAACTCCCAGCGGTTCTCGCTGGTGCTACCGCGGGCCTACCAGAAGGTCCTGGACGTGCGCGAGGACGCGCAGGCCGAGGGCCTCGACCTCGACGGCGACGAAGTGTGGGAGCGAATCATGGAGGTGAGCCGTGGCTGACCCGCGCGGTTTTTTGAAGGTCCGCGAGCGTGAACTACCGACTCGTCGTCCCGTCCCGGTGCGCCTCAAGGACTGGAAAGAGGTCTACGAGGAGCAGCAGCTGGGTGTCCTGCAACGACAGGCCAGTCGCTGTATGGATTGTGGAATCCCGTTCTGCCACAGCGGTTGCCCCCTCGGCAACCTGATCCCGGAGTGGAACGACCTGGCTTACCGCGGCGACTGGTCGGACGCGATCGACCGGTTGCACGCGACGAACAACTTCCCGGAGTTCACCGGCCGGTTGTGTCCGGCGCCGTGTGAAACCGCCTGTGTGCTGGGCATTTCCGAGCCGGCGGTGACCATCAAGCAGATCGAGGTCACCACCATCGAGCAGGCGTTCGAGCACGGCAACGTCACGCCGCAGATCCCGACCCGCCTGAGCGGCAAGACGGTCGCGGTCATCGGTTCCGGTCCGGCCGGTCTGGCAGTCGCCCAGCAGTTGACCCGGGTGGGTCACACCGTCGCGGTCTACGAGCGCGCTGACAAGGCGGGCGGCCTGCTGCGGTACGGCATCCCGGAGTTCAAGATGGAGAAGTCCGTCCTGGACCGTCGGCTGGCGCAGATGGAGATGGAGGGCACCCGCTTCCGCTGCAGCACCGCGGTCGGCACCGAGGTGACCGGCGATCAGCTGCGGCAGCGCTACGACGCCGTGGTGCTCGCGATCGGCGCGACCGTGCCGCGCGACCTGCCGGTTCCCGGCCGGGAGCTGAACGGCATCATGCAGGCGATGGACTTCCTGCCCCCGGCCAACCGGGTCGCGGTGGGGGAGACCGTCGAGGGCCAGGTCACCGCCGAGGGCAAGCACGTCGTGGTCATCGGCGGTGGCGACACCGGCGCCGACTGCATCGGGACCTCCCTGCGGCAGGGTGCTGCTTCGGTCACCTCGCTGGAGATCATGCCCCAGCCCAGCGAGGACCGGCCGGACAACCAGCCCTGGCCGACGTACCCGATGATCTACCGGGTCGCAAGCGCCCACGAGGAGGGCGGCGAACGCACCTACGCGGTGAACACCACGGAACTGGTCGGTGACGATCAGGGCAACGTCAAGGCGCTGCGCCTGGTCGAGGTCGAACGCACCGACAAGGGCTTCGAGCCGGTTGCCGGCAGCGAACGCGAGATTCCTGCTGACCTGGTGCTGCTGGCGATGGGCTTCCTGGGTCCGGAGGGCACCGGGGTGGTCGAGCAACTCGAGGTCGAGCTCGACGAACGCTCAAACATCAAGCGGGACAACGACTTTATGACTTCTGTCCCTGGTGTGTTCGTTGCCGGCGACGCCGGACGCGGACAGTCGCTGATCGTATGGGCGATCGCCGAGGGCCGGGCCGCGGCCCGCGGTGTGGACGCCTTCCTGACCGGTGGCTCGGCGCTGCCGGTCCCGATCAAACCCACCGATCGTCCGCTGACCGTCTGAGGTTTGTTACTCGTTCGTACGGCTCCTGGTTATTAGGGTTGAGAACATGCGACGCGCCAAGATCGTGGCCACTCTCGGCCCAGCCACCGATGGTCCGGAACGAACGCTGGAGTTGGTGCAAGCCGGTCTCGATATCGCGCGACTGAATCTGTCGCACGGTGAGCACCCGGACCACGAGAAGCGCTACGTCGCGATCCGGGACGCGTCCAACCAGACCGGACGTGCCGTCGGCATCCTGTGCGACCTGCAGGGCCCGAAGATCCGGACCGGACGGTTCGCCGACGGACCGGTGGAGTTGAAGAACGGCGAGACGTTCACCATCACCACGCGGGACGTTCCCGGCACCAAGGACATCGTGTCGACGACCTTCAAGGGTCTGCCCGGCGACGTCCGACCGGGGGACCGGTTGCTCATCGACGACGGCAAGATCGAATTGCGCGCCGTGTCCGTCGAGGGTGACGACGTCGTGACCACCGTTGTCGAGGGTGGCATCTGCTCGAACAACAAGGGCATCAACCTGCCGGGTGTCGCCGTCAGTGTGCCCGCGTTGTCGGAGAAGGACGAGGACGATCTGCGGTTCGCCCTGCGCCTTGGGGCGGACCTGATCGCGATGTCCTTCGTGCGCGAGCCGTCCGATATCGACCGCGCGCACGAGATCATGCGCGAGGAGGACCGGTTCGTGCCGGTCATCGCGAAAATCGAGAAACCCCAGGCGGTTTCGAACCTGCGCGCCATCGTCGACGCGTTCGACGGGTTAATGGTCGCCCGCGGCGACCTCGGCGTCGAGATGCCGCTGGAGGAGGTGCCGATCGTGCAGAAACGCGCGGTCGAGATCTGCCGCCGGGCGGCGAAGCCGGTGATCGTGGCGACCCAGGTGCTGGAGTCGATGATCGAGAACCCGCGTCCGACCCGCGCCGAGACCAGCGACTGCGCGAACGCCGTACTCGATGGTGCCGACGCCATCATGCTGTCGGGGGAGACCAGCGTCGGCGCGTGGCCCCTGGAAGCGGTCAGGACAATGGCCAAGATCATCCAGAGCACCGAGGAGCACGGGCTGGAGCGGATCCGTCCGCTGGGCACCAAACCGAAGACCAAGGGTGGTGCGATCACCGCCGCCGCGGCCGAGGTCGGCGAGCAGTTGGACGTGAAGTACCTGGTCACGTTCACCACTTCCGGTGACTCGGCGCAGCGGTTGGCCCGGGTGCGCTCGAAGCGGCCGATGCTGGCGTGTACGCCGTTCGAGGCCACCCGCAACCGGCTCGCGGTGGTCTGGGGTGTCCAGACCTACCTGATGCCGCAGGTGAAGCACACCGACCAGATGGCGAGGCAGGTCGATGAGATCCTGCTGAACAGCGGGCTGTGCGAGGAAGGTGACCTGGTGGTGATCGTCGCCGGTGCCCCGCCCGGTATCCCCGGGTCCACGAACGCCCTACGGGTGCACAGCGTCGGTGACGCGGTGAACAAGGTGGCGCCGGCGTACGAGGCTGACTGAAACCCGGGTTTCACGGTAGCCCCGCTGCTCGTTTATGCTGGGGCCGCCCTGCCGGGGTGGTGGAATGGCAGACACGGAGCACTCAAAATGCTTTGCTCGCAAGGGCGTGCGGGTTCAAGTCCCGCTCCCGGCACTTGGTGAGTTTCGGCTCACACGGACGGAGAACGGCCGGATCTGCATCCAGATCCGGCCGTTTCCTCTGCGCTTACAACAACGCTGTGACCTCGGGGTTGGCGCCGTCGCGTACGGCGGCCTGGGCGTCCCCGGCAGACCGTGCCCCACGGGCCAGGGCGGCGAGCCGCTGACAGTCGGACAAGCTGTGCCGGGACAGCGAATAGCGGACCATCGGCACCTTCGCCGGGGCCATCGACAGACTCTGCACACCCAGGCCGGTGAGCACCAGCGCAAGCAACGGGTCGCCGCCGGCCTCCCCGCAGACACCCATCGGCTTGCCCTGGTCGGCGGCGCCATGACAGGCGGCGGCGATCACGTCGAGGACGGCGGGCTGCCAGGGGTCGAGCAGGTCCGACAGTGCACCGTGCATCCGGTCGGCAGCCATGGTGTACTGACCCAGGTCGTTGGTTCCGAGGCTGCCGAAATCCACCTCGGCCATGACGTGCCGGGAGCGCAACGCGGCCGCCGGAACCTCGATCATCACCCCGGATTTCGGCAGGCCGTTCTCCTGGACCCGCCGCGCGAACCAGGCCGCTTCCTCGGCCGTGGCGACCATGGGGGCCATCACTCGCACGTCTGCTCCGGTGTCCTTGGCCGCGATGGACAGGGCTTCCAGTTGCGCATCCAGCAGATCCGGACGCACCGCGGACAGCCGCAGCCCGCGCTGACCGAGCGCCGGGTTCTCCTCGGGCCCGAGATCGGCGAACGCCAACGGCTTGTCCGCGCCGGCATCGAGGGTGCGCACCACGACGCGCCGCCCCGGGAACGGCGCGAACACCTTCCGGTAGATGTCCGCCTGCTCCTGCACCGTGGGTGCCTGGGTCGCGGACAGGAAGACGAACTCGGTGCGGAACAGGCCGACGCCCTCCAGATCCTGGGCGCCGGCGTCCTCGGCGTCCGCGACACCGCCGATGTTGGCCAGCAACGCGACGGGATGCCCGTCCATGGTCCGGCCCGGCCCGGAGGAGGAGGCGAGGGCCGCCGTACGCCGATCGCCCCGCTCGCGCAGTCGGGTCACGGTCTCGTGGGAGGGGGCTAGCAGGACCTCACCGGTGTCGCCGTCGACCGCGACCATGCTGCCCGGCTCGAGGTCGAGCGCGCCTTCGCAGTGCACGACGGCCGGGATCGCCATCTGGGCGGCGAGGATCGCGGTGTGGCTGGTGCGGCCGCCTTCGGCGGTCACGATGCCCGCGACCAGGGAGCGGTCCAGGGTGGCGGTCTCGGCCGGGGCCAGGTCGTGCGCGACGATCACGCTGGGTTCGGTGAGTTCGGGTACGCCGGGTGCGGGCACGCCGAGTACCGCTGCGACAGTGCGGGATCCGACGTCGCGCAGGTCGGTGACCCGCTCGGCGAAGTAACCGCCGAGTGCTTCGAACTGGGCAGCGAACTCCTCCACCCCGGCCGCCACGGAGGTCGCCGGCCCCTGACCGGCGGCCAGGTGCTTGCCGACCGCTTTGTGCAGACTTTTGTCGCGGGCGATCAGCGCGGTGGCCGTCAGGATCTGCTGGGCGGTGTCATCGGCGTGCGCTGCGCGGGTGTCGAGATCGGTGGCTACCTGCTCGAACGCGGCCCTGACCCGGACGAGTTCAGCGTCCGGATCGGCGGCCGCCGGCTCGTTCTCCGGCGGCCGGACCGCCGGAGAGACGAGCACGACCGGACCGTACGCCGCTCCGGCACTGACCCCGATACCTCGCAGCGCGCTCATCAGCTCAGGCGTCCAGGTCCTGCGAGAGCAGATCGACCAGGGAGTCGAGTGCCTCGTCAGCCCCGTCGCCCTCAGCAGTCAGGACGACTTCCTCGCCGTGCTTGGCGCCCAGGGCCATGACGCCGAGGATGCTGGTCGCGTCCACCGGGTCCTCGCCCTTGCGGCCGATCTCGATGTCCAGACCACTCTCGGATGCGGCCTGGACGAAGAGCGCGGCGGGTCGGGCGTGCAGACCAACCGACGAGGCGATGGTGACAGTGCGTTCGGCCATGGGAGTCGCTCCTTGATGTTTGATAAGTGGCGTTGTTCAGACAGTAGCCGCGGCGTCCACCTGCTGTCGGCTGCGGTCACCTGATTTCAGGACCACAACCAGCGCGGTGGTGACGAGGACTCCCACGACGAGTGCCACCAGGAAGAGCAGGAAGTTGCCGATCAGCGGCAGCACCCAGATGCCGCCGTGCGGTGCGCGCAGCGTGGTCCCGAACTGCATCGCCAGCGCACCGGTGACCGCGGAGCCCGCGACCGAGGACACGATGACCCGCCACGGGTCGGCTGCGGCGAACGGGATCGCGCCCTCGCTGATGAAGGACAGTCCGAGCAGCCACGCCGCCTTACCGTTCTCCCGCTCTGGCTCGCTGAACAGACCCGGTCGCAGGGTGGTCGCCAGGGCCATACCCAGCGGCGCCACCATGCCTGCGGCCATCACCGCGGCCATGATCTTCAGCTGCGGAGCGTTGGTCGCGGTCCCCGCCGCGGCCAGACCGGTCGTGGCGAAGGTGTAGGCCACCTTGTTGACGGGGCCACCGAGGTCGAAGCCCATCATCGCGCCCAGGATGGCGCCCAGGAGGATGGCGCTCGTGCCGGACATGCTGTTCAGCCAGTGCGTCAGACCGTCGGAGAGGCCCTTGATCGGACGACCCAGGACCGTGATGAACAGTCCCACCGTCAACAGCGTCGAGAGCAACGGGATGACGACGACCGGCATCACACCACGGATGCCCTTGGGCACCGCCCAACTGGAGATCCACTTGGCCAGGAATCCACCCAGGAAGCCGGTCACGATGCCGCCGATGAAGCCGGCGTACATCGTCACCGCGACCGCACCGCCGACGATGCCGGGCACCAGTCCCGGCCGGTCGGCGATCGCGAACGCGATGAACCCGGACAGGATCGGCACCAGGAAGCCGAAGGCGGCGGCCCCGATCAGGAAGAACAGCGCAGCCCAGTGCATCCCGTTGGTCACGTTGAAGCTGTTCTGCAGGATGGTGACGCCTTGAGCCGTCGAGGTGGGGTCGAGGGTGAAGTTCTTGGTGACCTCGATCGCGCCGGTCTTGCCGCCGGCGAACTGGGCGATCATGAATCCCAGTGCGATCAGGATTCCGCCCGCCGCGACGAACGGGATCATGTAGGACACACCGGTCATCAGGATCTGCCGGATGCGGGTACCCCATCCGGCGTTCTCGTCGACCTTGGTGGCCATGCTGGAGCCACCGCCGCCACCGGCCATTGCTGCGGCGGCCTTGCTCGGGTCCGCCTTCCAGTCGGCGGCCAGCGCGGCTGCCTCGTCGATCAGGGCAGGACCGTCGCTGATGGCCTTCTTCACGCCGACGTCGATCAGCGGCTTGCCGGCGAACCGGCCTCGCTCGCGCACCTCGACGTCGTGCGCGAAGATCACCGCGTCAGCGGCGGCGATCTGCTCCGGCGTCAGCTTGGTCAGGCCGGCCGATCCCTGGGTCTCGACGGTCATCGTGTGCCCGGCTTCCCGGGCGGCGTTCTCCAGTGCTTCGGCCGCCATGTAGGTGTGCGCGATGCCCGTGGGGCAACTGGTCACGCCGACGAGGGTCAACGACGTCGGTGCGTCGTCTGTCGCAGCGCCCGGGGACGTGGCCGCTGCGGATGCGGCGGCTGCCGGCGTGGGCTCATCCAGTGACACGTGCTCGTTGACCAGGTCCACGACCTCCTGGTCGGAGGTCGCTGCCTCGAGGCGAGCGCGGAAATCCTTGTTCATCAGGGCTTTTGCCAGTTTGGGCAGCATCTGCATGTGCGCGTCGCCACCGCCCGCCGGGGCAGCGATGAGGAAGATCAGGTGCGCCGGACCGTCCTTGGCGCCCCAGTCGATGCCGTCGCGGGAGCGGGCGAAGGCCAGCGAAGGTTCGGTGATGGCGGCGCTGCGAGCGTGGGGGATAGCGATACCACCGGGCAGCCCGGTCGCCATCTTCGCTTCCCGTTCGTGGACGTCGGCCAGGAAGGCGTCGACGTCCGTGCAGCGACCCGCGTCGGACAGGGTCTGCGCCAACCGGGTGGTGGCGTCCTGCCTGCTGGTGGAGTCCAGGTCCAACAGGACCTGGTCGGTGGTGATGAGCGACACGGCAATGTGTCCTTTCGTGGTGCGGTGGGAAACGGTGACCTCGATGTCCCGCAGGTCGGCGGCGGTGGGGACGGCACTGCCCGGTAGCCGGACAGCGGCGGCACCCCAGGTAGTACCGGCGACCAATGCGCGCTCGGGATCGTGGCCGGCTTGAAGTTCGGACAGCAGCCCGGCCAGCAAACAATCGCCCGCGCCGACGGTGGAGAGCGGCTTGGTCACCCGGGCGCCGGCCCAGATGCACCGGTCCGCGTCGACCAGTACCGCACCGTCGGCGCCGAGACTGACGACGACAGCGCCGACACCGCCGGTCACCAGATCGCGCGCGGCGTCAATGGCCTCACCAAGGGTGGTCAGCGGCGTCCCGACGAGTTCGGCCAGCTCTTCCTGGTTCGGCTTGATCAGGTCCGGTCCGGCGGCCACGGCTGCCGCCAGCGGCGAACCGGAGGAATCGATGGCCACGCGGACACCGTGCTCACGTGCCAGGGTGACGACCCGAGCATAGAAATCATCGGGTACGCCGGGTGGCAGGCTCCCGCACCCGACGAGCCAGTGCGCGGAGGGCAGTTCGAGCGCGAGCTGTTCCAGCAGGGCCGCCGTGTCGGCCGCTTCGAGCACAGGGCCGGCCTCGTTGAGCTTGGTCGTGGTGCCATCGGGTTCGACGGCGGCAACGTTCATCCGGGTCTGCCCGGCGATCGGCACCGCGCGGTAGGCGACCTGGGCGCGGGTGAGCAGTTGCGACATGAGCAGCCCCTCGGGCCCGCCCGTGGGCAGCACCGCGAGGGATGCACTCCCCAGCGACGTCAGGGCACGGGTCACGTTGATGCCCTTGCCGCCAGGATCGATCCGGCTGGACAGCGCCCGGTTCACCTCTCCGACGCGCACTTCGGGTACCGAGATCGTCCGGTCGACGCTGGGGTTCGGGGTGATGGTGACGATCATGCGAGCACCACTTCCGGTCCGGCGTCCGCGAGCTCGGTGGCCGCATCCGACGCCAGGCCGCGGTCGCTGATGAGCACGTCCACCCGGTGCAGCGGCGCGAACGAGTGGAACTGATCGGCGCCGTACTTACTGGAGTCGGCCACCACCACGACGCGTCGGGCGCAGTCGATCATCGCCTGTTTGGACGTGGCCTCCGCCTGGTCCGGCGTGCTCATCCCGTGCCGGACGCTGAATCCGTTGGTGCCGAGGAAGGCCACGTCCGCGGAGACGGTGGCCAGCGCGTTGGTGGTCCATTGTCCGACGGTGGCTCCGGTCAGCCGGCGGACCCGGCCGCCCACCACGAAGAGGTCAACGTTCGGGAACGTTGAGAGTGCTGCCGCCGCGGACACCGAGTTGGTGACGACCGAAAGCTTGGTCTCGCGGGGGAGGAGTTCGACCAGGGCCTGGGTCGTCGTACCGGCATCGAGCACGATCGTCCCGCCGACCGGGATCTCATCCAGGGCGCGGGCGGCGATCGCCCGCTTCTGGCTGGTGAGTCGACCGGCACGTACGTCGACCGCTGACTCGGGCGTGAACCGCTCGATCGGGATGGCGCCCCCGTGCACCCGGCGCACCGCGCCGCGCTGCTCCAGGACGCGCAGGTCACGGCGGACCGTCTCGGTGGTCACTCCGAGGGTGGTGGCGATCGCGCTGACCTCGACCCGCCCCGCCGTACGAGCCTCGTTGAGGATCCGCTCGTGTCGCTCCGTTGCGTACATGGGACAAGAAAACCACATGAACAGATCCAAAACAACACAAACGGGCATTTGTTTTGGTGGGAATGAGTGAAGAGCAGTGGTCTGGACCACGCGACCGGCCGTGCTGGACGATCGTGAGTGCTGCCGCTCACACGTCGTATGGTTGAACGGTGGACCACCGCGAGCACCGCCGATTGCTGGCGCAGGCCCGTGAGGCCTTCCTGACCCGGGCCGAACCGCCTGCGGTCCGCGACATCGTGCTGGACTCCTGGAAACGCTCGCTGTCCAGCGGACTGGATCCCGAGGCGGAGGTCGAGCAACCGACGTTGTCGGACCAGGACCTCGTCGAGCTGCGGTCGGCCCACCCGCTGGGCGAGTTCATGCCGCTGATCCGCCAGTTGCTCGTCGATGGCGCCTCCGAGGCGGGGATGCTGGTGGCGGTCAGCGACGCCGCGGGCCGGCTGCTGTGGGTCGAGGGCGACCAGGGGCTGCGTGGCCGCGCCGAGTCCATCCTGTTCGTCCCCGGAGCGACGTGGAGTGAGCAGGCAGTGGGCACCAACGCACCCGGCACCGCCCTCGCGCTCGACCAGGCGGTGCAGATCCGGTCCGCCGAACATCTGGCCCGGCAGGTCACCCGGTGGAGTTGTTCGGCAGCACCGATCCACGACCCGGAGACCGGGGCCATGCTCGGCGTCCTGGACCTGACCGGCGACGACGATGCAGCCAATCCGCAGAGCCTGTCGATGGTGCGCGCCACCGTGGCTGCGGTCGAGGCCCAGCTGCGCCTGGCCCGGTTGTCCCGCTGGGCCGACCTCTCGACGTACGCCGTGCCCGCCCCCACCTCCGAACGTCACCTGCAGGTGCTGGGCGCCAGAGCGGGACTTCTCACCGAGCCGCACGGCGTGCGGCGCCTCAGCCTGCGGCACAGTGAACTACTCCTGCTGCTCAGCCTCGCGCCCGATGGTCTGAGCACCGACGAGATCGCGGTCGCTCTCAGTGACCGGGAGATCCCGGCGGTCACGATCCGCGCCGAGATGTCCCGACTGAGAGCGGGACTGGGCGAGGAGACGATCGCGTCGCGGCCCTACCGGATCGCCGGGCCGCTGACCACGGACCTGGCCGCAATGCGGGATCTGCTCGCCGACGGATCGGTAGCCGACGCCGCCCAGCGCTACCGGGGTCCGCTGCTGCCGACCTCGGAATCCCCGGCCATCACCGAGTTGCGTGACGAGGTCCACATGCAGGTGCGCTCCGCCGTGCTGCGCTCCGGCGATCCGGACGTGCTGCTGCGCTTCGCGGACACCGATTTCGGCCGCGACGACCTGGAACTGTGGGAGGTCGCGCGACGCCGGCTGCCGGTGGATTCCCCGCGCATGGTCAGCGTCGAGGCGCGCATCCACGCTCTGACGTTCGGTGATCTCTGACCGGTCCGGGTGCGCCGGACCGGGCCCGGTGATCCGCGCAGTGTGATCTGTGCAACGTTGTTGCAACGCGCCGCTTCGTAACGTGCGTCACATCCGGCAAGGCAGCCGGAGCAGACCACGAAAGGCACTATCCGATGACTGTTTACGCCGCGCCCGGCCAAGAGGGCAGCCCGGTTACCTACAAGTCGCGTTACGACAACTACATCGGCGGCCAGTGGGTCCCGCCGGTCAAGGGCCAGTACTTCGAGAACGTCTCGCCGGTGAACGGCAAGGTCTTCTGCGAGGTGGCCCGCTCCACCGCCGACGACATCGAGAAGGCGCTCGACGCCGCACATGCCGCCGCGCCGGCCTGGGGCAAGACCTCGGTCGCCGAACGCTCCAACATCCTGAACAAGATCGCCGACCGCATCGAGGCCAACCTCGAACTGCTCGCCGTCGGCGAGACCTGGGACAACGGCAAGCCGGTGCGGGAGGGCCTGGCCGCGGACCTGCCGCTCGCGGTCGACCACTTCCGCTACTTCGCGGGTGCACTGCGCGCCCAGGAGGGGCACATCTCCCAGATCGACGACAACACCGTCGCCTACCACTTCCAGGAGCCGCTGGGCGTCGTCGGCCAGATCATCCCGTGGAACTTCCCGCTGCTGATGGCGGTCTGGAAGTTGGCTCCGGCGCTCGCAGCCGGTAACGCGGTCGTCATCAAGCCGGCCGAGCAGACGCCCGCCTCGATCATGTTGCTGATGGAACTCATCGGCGACCTGCTGCCGGCCGGTGTCGTCAACGTCGTCAACGGGTTCGGGGTCGAGGCCGGCAAGCCGCTGGCCTCCTCCAAGCGGATCCGCAAGATCGCCTTCACCGGTGAGACCACCACCGGCCGGTTGATCTCGCAGTATGCGTCGGAGAACCTGATCCCGGTCACCCTGGAACTGGGTGGCAAGAGCCCGAACATCTTCTTCGAGGATGTCGCCAGTCAGCAGGATGCGTTCTACGACAAGGCCCTTGAGGGTTTTGCGATGTTCGCGCTGAACCAGGGCGAGGTCTGCACCTGCCCGAGCCGGGCGCTGATCCAGAAGTCGATCTTCGACCCGTTCCTGGGCGACGGTATCGACCGGGTCAAGGCGATCAAGCAGGGCAACCCCCTGGACACCGACACCATGGTCGGCGCGCAGGCCTCCAACGACCAGTTGGAGAAGATCCTGTCCTACATCGACATCGGCACCCAGGAAGGCGCCCGCATCATCACCGGTGGTGAGCGGGTCGACCTCGGTGGCGACCTGTCCGGCGGATACTACGTAGCCCCAACGGTTTTCGTGGGCAACAACAAGATGCGCATCTTCCAGGAGGAGATCTTCGGCCCGGTCGTGTCCGTGACCGAGTTCGACGACTACGACGATGCGATGTCGATCGCCAACGACACGCTCTACGGTCTGGGCGCCGGCGTGTGGTCCCGTGACATCAACACGGCCTACCGGGCGGGCCGGGAGATCCAGGCCGGTCGGGTGTGGACCAACTGCTACCACGCCTACCCGGCACACGCCGCGTTCGGTGGGTACAAGTCCTCCGGGATCGGCCGCGAGAACCACCTGATGATGCTCGACCACTACCAGCAGACCAAGAACCTGCTGGTGTCGTACGACGCGAACAAGCTCGGCTTCTTCTAAGCCGACACGATGACTGACTACGTCACTGTGCCAACACCCGTCGAGCGGGTGGCGGTGACCGGCGAGGCTGCGCAGATGTTGCGCAGCCTCGCCGCGGCCAACGGTCCGTTGATGTTCCACCAGTCCGGTGGGTGTTGCGACGGATCCGCGCCGATGTGTTTCCCGCAGGGTGAGTTCAAACTGGGCGACTCCGACGTGCACCTGGGTGACTTGAATATCGCTGCGGCGGGGGACAGCCCGGTGTTAGTACCCGTCTGGATGTCCAAGGAACAGTTCGAGGTGTGGAAGCACACCCACCTGACGATCGACCTGGTGCCCGGCCGGGGCGCCGGATTCTCGCTGGAGGCACCGACGGGCAAGCGGTTCCTGATCCGCTCGCGCCTGATGTGAGGCGCCTGACCTGCGGCTGACACGTTGGCGTAACACGGCCGTGCTTGAGTACTGGTTGTGAGCACCGTCGATACCGCATTGCCGCGGATCCTCGTCGCGGAGGACGAGGCCATCATCCGCTTGGACCTGACCGAGATGCTGACCGAATCCGGGTACGACGTCCTGGAGGCCGTCGGGGACGGCAGGGCGGCCGTGGAGAGAGCAACCGCCCTTCAGCCCGACCTGGTCGTCATGGACGTCAAAATGCCTGTCCTGGATGGCATTTCGGCGGCCGAGCAGCTCGGTTCAGCCGGGGTGGCACCGGTGGTCATGTTGACTGCCTTCTCCGACAAGGATCTGGTGGAGCGGGCCTCTGATGCGGGTGTGATGGCCTACGTGTTGAAGCCGTTCACCATCGACGATCTGCGGCCGGCGATCACCATCGCGCTGCACCGGTGGAGCGAGCGCAAGGCGCTGGAGACCGAGATCGCGGACCTGGCGGAGCGCTTGGAGACCCGCAAGCGACTCGATCGCGCCAAGGGCATCCTGATGACCCGCCTCGGCCTGGATGAGCCGGGGGCCTTCCGGTGGATCCAGAAGACCGCGATGGACCGCCGGTTGGGGATGCGGGATGTGGCGGATGCGGTGATCGCCGGCGGCGCGTCGCCGGCGCCGGCACCCGCCGCGCGGGAGGTTCCCGCCCAGTCGACGGGAGAACGACCCAAGCCGGCCCCGCCACGGGCTCCGGTGGACGGCAAAAGGTAACAAACAGGACTCGAACCCGTGTGTGTCCCCGGAAGACCACCGGAATCGGCTTAGTGTTCATCGGCAGACGACTGCGCGGGCAGTTGTTTCGTGTTACAGAAGGAGTTTCCCAGTGCGTTCTTTGATGAAGGTGGCCGTTCCGGCCGTCGCGGCGGGTCTGGCACTCGCCGGCTGCGCCAACAGCAGCTCCAGTGGCGGGGGCACCTCCGCCGCGGCTGCCGGCAACAATCTGACCCAGTTGCCTGCGGTCACCACGATCGATGTGCCCAAGGACGCTGTCATGCCCGCCGGAAACGGCAAGGCGACATGCCCCTCGACGACCACTCTGGCCTACATCGGTGCGGAGACCGGCGCGAACGCGCAGCTCGGTATCAACATCTACAACGGTGTCCAGTTGGCGGTCGACCAGCACAACAAGGCCAACCCGGGCTGCCAGGTGCAGTTCAAGAAGTACGACACCGAGGGTGACCCGACCAAGGCGACCGGCCCGGTCACCCAGGCCGTGAACGACGCCAACATCATCGGTGTCATCGGTCTGCCGTTCTCCGGTGAGTCCAAGGCGACCGGCAAGATCTTCGAGCAGAACGGTCTGGCGCACATCACCCCGTCCGCGACCAACCCGACGCTGACGCAGAACGGCTGGACCACCTTCTTCCGCGGACTGGCCAACGACAACGTGCAGGGCCCGGCCGCCGCCAACCTGGCGTCCAAGCTCGGTGCCACCAAGGTCTTCGTCGTCCAGGACGACTCGGACTACGGCATCGGCCTGGCGGGGACGACCATCAAGGCGCTCGGCGACAAGCTCGCCGGCACCGACAAGGTGACCACCGGTCAGAAGGACTTCTCCGCAACGGCCCAGAAGGTCATCAACTCCAAGGCCGACGTGGTCTTCTACTCCGGTTACTACGCCGAGGGCGCGCCCTTCGACCAGCAGCTGGTGCAGAAGGGCTTCAAGGGCGTGTTCATCGGCCCGGATGGTGTGAAGGACGATGAGTTCATCAAGCAGGCCGGTAGCGCCAGCGCGAACGCCTACTTCACCTGCCCGTGCATCCCCGGCGAGCTGATCCCGTCCTTCGCGAAGGACTATGAGGGCATCTCCGGCGGCAAGGCTCCGGGTACCTACTCCGTCGAGGGTTACGACGCGGCGACCATCCTGTTGACCGGTATCGACAAGGGCGACCAGAGCCGGGCCAAGCTGAAGGAGTTCGTCAAGACCTACGACGCCAACGGCCTGTCCAAGCAGTACAAGTGGAGCTCGACCGGTGAACTCGAGGCTCTGCCGGTCTACGGCTACAAGGTCGAGAACGGCAAGATCGTCTCGGTCGGTGTGATCAGCCAGTAGTAGCCCGATCCGGGCACATCACGGCTGCGGCCCCGTCAGTCCCCGGGCTGACGGGGCCGCATCCGCGAGCGGCCCGAACCTCTGCCCGACCCCCAGGAGCCATTTGTGCACACCTTTGCTCTCGCCGTCGCGACGGACGACAGCTGGATCCAGTTCGACTGGACCTATCTCTTCCAGAACTTCTGGACCGCGACCTTCGACGGATTGACGTTTGGTGCGATCTACGCGCTCGTGGCCCTCGGGTACACGTTGGTGTACGGCGTGCTGAACCTGATCAACTTCGCGCATTCCGAGGTGTTCATCTCCGGTGCGTACGCGGTGGTGTTCACGCTGTCGGCGCTGGGTTTCGGTCCCAACGCGCCGAACCTGCCCCTGGCCTCGATCATCCTCGACCTGGTCCTGGCCTGCCTCGCGGCCATGCTGGTCAGTGGCCTGGTCGCGCTCCTGGTCGAGCGAATCGCCTACAAGCCGCTGCGAGATCGGGGTGCTCCACGGCTGGCCTACCTGATCAGTGCGATCGGTGCGTCGTTCGCGATCCAGTACCTGTTGTTCAACTGGCGCGGTTCCAACGCTGAACCGGCCGTCATCATGTTCACCCCCAAGCCGGTCTTCGACGTGTTCGGCACGATCATCGACAGCCAGCAACTGACCATCGTCATCGCCGCCATCGTGATGATGGTCGCGGTCGACCAGTTCATCCGGCGCACCCGCCTGGGGCGGGGGATCCGCGCGGTCGCGCAAGACCCGGACACCGCCACCCTCATGGGCGTCAACAAGGAACGCATCATCATGTCGACGTTCCTCATCGGTGGTCTGCTGGCAGGTGCGGCCGCACTGTTCTACGTGATGAAAGTCCCCGCGGGCGTGATCTACAACGGCGGATTCGTCCTGGGCATCAAGGCGTTCACCGCCGCCGTGCTCGGTGGTATCGGCAATATCCGGGGTGCGTTGCTCGGTGGCCTGCTCCTGGGGATGATCGGTAACTACGGCCAATACCTGCTGGGCGATGCGCAATGGACCGACGTGGTCTGCTTCGTGGTCCTGGTGCTGGTCCTCATGGTCCGGCCCGAGGGCATCCTCGGCTCCAGTCTGGCGAAGGTGCGTGCGTGATGAGTATGGGTCAAGCCCCCATGGGCGGCGCCGCAGAGGCGCAGGAGATGCAGGACGACCAGCTGGAGGAGTCGACCCGCAAACCAGGTCGGTTCCACAAGATCCAGGAGAAGTGGAACAGCCTCGAACGCTGGCAGCAGTGGGTCTTCCTGGCCGTGTTCGGGCTGATCGTCTTCTTCCTGCCGGTGCTCAACCCGCCGATCATCACCACCGAACCGGGCACCGACTTCCCGTTGGCCTGTTTCGACATGGCCCGGTTCGCCCTGGCGGCACTGGGCTTGAACGTCGTGGTCGGCCAGGCCGGGTTGCTGGACCTGGGGTACGTCGGGTTCTTCGCCGTCGGCTCGTACGTCGCGGCCCTGTGGACCAGTACCGATTCGACGATGGTGCACATCCCCTACCTGTGGACGCTGCCGCTGGCGATGATCGTCACCGTCGTCTTCGGTGTCCTGCTCGGTGTTCCGACGCTGCGGTTACGCGGTGACTATCTGGCCATCGTGACGCTCGGCTTCGGTGAGATCATCCGGCTGTTGGCCAGCATCATCCCGCCGCTGCGCGGCAACGTCGGCTTCCAGAACGTCGGCTCGCCGCCCGGGGAACACAACGGCCAGCCGATCTTCGACAACAGCCACGGCACGCCCTGGTACATGTTCACCGTCGTCATCATCGTGCTGGTGATGATCCTGCTGGGCAACCTCGAACGGTCCCGGGTGGGCCGGGCGTGGGTGGCCATCCGGGAGGACGAGGACGCCGCTGAGACGATGGGCGTGCCGACCTTCAAGTTCAAGTTGTGGGCCTTCGGGACCGGCGCCGCGATCGGTGGTCTGTCGGGTGCGATCTTCGCCGGGCAGGTCGGGTTCGTGAACAACCAGAAGTTCGATGTGGCCACCTCGATGCTCTTCCTGGCCGCGGTGGTCCTCGGAGGTGCCGGCAACAAGTTCGGCGCGATCCTGGGTGGTGCTCTGGTGTCCTACCTGCCGAACCGGTTCCTGTTCATCGCGGACTGGAAGTACTTCATCTTCGGCGTTGCTCTGATCGTGCTGATGATCTTCCGGCCACAGGGTCTGCTTGGCGTGCGCAACCACCTGCTGGCGGCGACGCGACGGCTGAAGGAATGGGTCAGCACCACGCCGGTGCCGGCAACGGGCGCAGCAACGGCCACGGGAGAGGAGCAGCGATGACCAATCCGCACGACGATCCCGAGGCGACACCGCCTGCCTCCGGGCACCTGAGCCCGGAGGTGGAGGTCACCGTTCCGGAGGACCTGCCCGACATCGCCGACGTAGTGGCGCCGGATCGCACCATCCGGGTGGAGGTGGGCGAGCCCCTGGTTTCACTGAACGACCTGACGGTCACCTTCGGTGGTCTGACCGCACTCGACCACGTCACCTTCGACATCCTGCGGGGAGAGATCCTGGGTCTGATCGGACCCAACGGTGCCGGCAAGACCACCTGCTTCAACGCGATGACCGGGGTCTACCGGCCCTCGGCCGGAACCGTGACCATGGAGGGCACGTCCCTGGTCGGCAAGAAGAAGCACGCCATAACCCAGGCCGGTATCGCCCGCACGTTCCAGAACATCCGGCTGTTCGGCGAGATGACCGCGTTGGAGAACGTCGTGGTCGGCCTGGATGCCCGGCACCGCACCAGCGTCCCGGGTGCGATCTTCCGTACCGCCCGGCACCGGCGCGAGGAGCGTGAGTCCATCGACCGGGGTATGGCGTTGCTGGAGTTCGTGGGCATTGCCGATAAGGCGACCGCACCGTCACGCAGCCTGCCGTACGGCTACCAGCGCCGGTTGGAAATTGCCCGCGCGCTGGCCACCGAGCCGAAACTGCTCTGCCTGGACGAACCGGCGGCCGGTTTCAACCCGGCCGAGAAGCAGGAACTGATGGAGTTGATCCGCTCCATCCGCGACGACGGTTACACCGTGCTGCTCATCGAGCACGACATGTCACTGGTCATGGGCGTCACCGACCGCATCGTCGTCCTGGAGTTCGGCCGCAAGATCGCGGACGACGTACCGGCCAAGATCCAACAAGACCCTGCGGTCATTGCCGCCTACCTGGGCACCGACGAAGAGGACGAAGACGATGGCGCTGCTTGAGCTGGACGACGTCAGCGTCCACTACGGGCGCATCCAGGCGATCCACAACATGTCGATCCATGTCGACGAGGGCGAGATCGTCAGCCTGATCGGTGCCAACGGCGCCGGCAAGACCACCACCATGCGCTCGATCGCCGGACTGTTGTCGCTGTCGGGGGGCAGCATCACCTTCGATGGTGAGGACATCTCCAAGACCAAAGCGCATATGCGCGTTGTCAAAGGAATGTCCCTCACCCCCGAAGGGCGGGGAATCTTCCCCTCGTTGACGGTGATGGAGAACCTCGACATGGGCGCCTACACCCGCAGTGACAAGGAGGCGATGGCCGAGGACCTGGACCGGGTGTTCGACCTGTTCCCTCGGTTGAAGGAGCGTCAGAAGCAGTCGGGCGGCACCATGTCCGGTGGTGAGCAACAGATGCTGGCGATCGGACGCGCGCTGATGGCCCGGCCCAAACTGCTGCTGCTGGACGAGCCGTCCATGGGATTGGCGCCGCAGTTCATCCGGCACATCTTCTCGATCGTCAAGCAGGTCAACCAGCAGGGAACCACGGTCCTGCTGGTCGAACAGAACGCCAACCAGGCGCTGAAACTGGCCCACCGCGCCTACATCCTGGAGACCGGCCGGATCACCCGGGAAGGACTTGGTCGCGAGCTCGCATCCGACGATGCGGTGCGCGCTGCCTACTTGGGCGCCTGACTCCCCAGCCGGGGCCGAGCGCGAGTATTGTCTGACGCGTTCTGTCGTCTTTTGCTGAGGAGTTGTGTGTTGGCTGCGAACCTGACCGTTGGTCGTATGGGAAGTGCCGACCATGACACTCTCGCCCCGCTGTGGGTCTCCGCGGTCAGTGACGACGGGCACCGCACCCACTTCGCCGAGCGGCAGGTTACCGAAGGTCGGCTGGCGAGTGCCCTTGCGCGCGAAGAGGTTTCGATCTATCTCGCTCGTGTCGACGATGTCCCGGCCGGGTTCGCGGTCCTGACGCTCGACCAGTTGTCCGGCCTCACCGTCGAGCCGACGCTGTGGCTGGAGCAGTTGTGGGTCGTCCCCGAGATGCGTCGTCGTGGTGTGTCCCGGGTGCTGTTGGCCGCTGCGGTCTCCCGGGCCGAACAGGTCGGAGCGACCTCCCTGGTCTCCTGTGTGCCCGCCACAGGTCGCGACGAGCAGCGGTTCTTCGCCCGGCTGGGTTTCGGACCGTATGTCAACGCACGCAGCGTGGCTCCCGCCGCCCTGCGTCGGCGGCTGACCGCCGACGACCATCGCGAGACCGTCGCGACGGCGCTGGTGCGCCGCCGCCGGTCCTTGCGCGCCCGCGCCGCACTACCCCGCCTGTGACCCCGGCGCGGCGTCGCGCAGCAGACAGGTGATACGCGACGTACACACGCGTTTGCCGTTCTCATCGGTGACCACCACCTCGTAGGACGCGAGGGTGTTGCCCAACGACAGCGCCGTCGCCGTTCCGGTCACCACACCACCGCGTGCCGCCCGGTGATGGGTGGCGTTGATGTCCAGGCCGACCGCGACCCGGTTCTCGCCGGCGTGCAGCGCCGCCCCCACCGAACCCAGGGTCTCTGCGAGCACCACGCTCGCGCCGCCGTGCAGCAATCCGTAGGGCTGGGTGTTGCCGGCCACCGGCATGGTCGCCACGAGCCGCTGCGGGCTGACCTCGATCAGTTCTATTCCCATCCGTTCGATCAGGGTGCCAGTGGTGGAGAAAGAAGTGTCAGTCATAGCGCCTAGGCTGCCATGCGTGAGGCGATTGCTACTGCTCGACGGACACTCGTTGGCCTATCGCGCGTTCTTCGCGCTTCCGGCGGAGAACTTCTCGACCACCACCGGGCAGACCACCAACGCGGTCTACGGCTTCACCTCGATGCTGATCAACGTGCTGCGTGACGAGGAGCCCACCCACGTCGGGGTGGCTTTCGACGTGTCGCGTCAGACGTTCCGCGCCGCCGAGTACCCCGAGTACAAAGCCGGTCGCTCCAAGACACCCGATGAGTTCAAGGGGCAGGTCTCGCTGATCCACGAGGTGCTCGCGGCTCTGCGGATCCCCTATGTCGAGTCGGAGGGTTACGAGGCCGATGACGTCATCGCGACCCTTACGACCCGGGCGGTGGCCGAGGGATTCGATGAGGTCCTGATCTGTTCCGGCGACCGGGACGCCATTCAGTTGGTGAGTCCGCAGGTCACGTTGCTGTATCCGCGCAAGGGTGTCTCCGATCTGGCCCGGATGACGCCCGAGGCGGTGCAGGAGAAGTACGGCGTGCTCCCCGAGCGCTACAGCGACCTGGCTGCGTTGGTGGGGGAGAGCTCGGACAACCTGCCGGGAGTCCCGGGGGTGGGTCCGAAGACTGCCGCCAAATGGCTTGGCCAGTACGGCGATCTGGGCGGTCTCGTGGCGCACGTCGGGGAGATCAAGGGCAAAGCCGGTGAATCGGTGCGCGAGCACCTGGACGGGGTGCTGCGCAACCGCCGCCTCAACCAGTTGCTGCGCGACCTGGACCTGCCGGTCACCCCCGATGACCTGGTCCGGCAGGTGTGGGACCGCGACGAGGTGCACCGGGTCTTCGACGGGCTGGAGTTCCGGGTCCTTCGCGACCGGCTCTTCGCGACCCTGGAGGCAGCAGAGCCGGAGGCGCAGGAGGACGTCACCGTCGACGGCGCCGTGTTGGCCGCCGACGAGGTCGCCGGGTGGCTGGCCGAGCAGGTGCCTGCCGGTGCACGAGCCGGTGTGCATGTGGTCGGCTCGTGGGCCCAGGGCACCGGTGACGCGCGCGGCATCGCCCTCGCCGTCGGGGAGGGCGAGCACGCCGGCGCCTATGTGGATCTGGCCACGCTGACCCCCGAGGCGGAGGAAGCCGTCGCTCAGTGGGCCGCAGATCCGTTGCGGGAGAAGGTGTTTCACGACGTCAAGGGCCAGTTGCAGGCGCTGTCGGCGCGTGGTCTGCCGGTCGAGGGTGTCGTCAGCGACACCGCCCTTGCCGCCTACCTGGTGCGCCCGGACCAACGCTCCTACGACCTGGCCGATCTTGCCCTGCGGCACCTGAAGGTCGAGCTCAACCCGACCGGTGACAACCCCGACCAGGGACTGCTCGCCCTGGACGGGATGGACGACGAGGCCCAACAGGCGATGCGCAACGCCAGCGCGGTGCTGGACCTGTCGGTGGCCCTGGACGACGAGTTGGTCGCGACCGGCGGCGCTGCTCTGTTGCGCGACGTCGAACTTCCGCTCGCCGGGGTGCTGGCCACCATGGAGCGGGACGGGATCGCCGTGGACACCGACCTGCTGGCCGAACTCGAGGACGGCTACGCCGACGGAGTGCACCAGGCCGCGCAGGACGCCTACGAGGCCATCGAGGGCAAGCAGATCAACCTCGGATCGCCCAAACAGTTGCAGGCGGTGCTCTTCGACGATCTGGGCATGCCCAAGACCAAGCGCACCAAGACCGGCTATACGACCGACGCCGACGCGCTGACCGAGCTCTACGCCAAGACCGGTCACCCCTTCCTTGAGGCACTGCTGCGGCACCGGGATGCGACCCGGTTGCGGGTGACGGTGGAGGGCCTGCGCAAATCGGTGGCCGACGACGGTCGGATCCACACGACGTACCAGCAGACCATCGCCGCCACGGGGCGGTTGTCCTCGACGGACCCCAACCTGCAGAACATCCCGATCCGCACCGAGGCCGGACGGCGGATCCGCGAAGTTTTCGTTGTCGGGAACGGTTACGAGTCGCTGATGTCGGCCGACTACAGCCAGATCGAGATGCGGATCATGGCGCATCTGTCCGGCGACGCCGGGCTGATCGAGGCGTTCCGGGGCGGGGAGGACCTGCACCGGTTCGTCGGGTCGCGGGTCTTCTCGGTGGATCCGCCCGAGGTGTCCCAGGAAATGCGCGCGAAGGTGAAGGCGATGTCCTACGGTCTGGCCTACGGGCTGTCGGCCTTCGGTTTGTCCAAGCAGTTGTCGATCTCCACCGGGGAAGCCTCGGGGTTGATGGAGGAGTACTTCGCCCGGTTCGGTGGCGTACGTGACTACCTGCACGAGGTCGTCGAGCAGGCCCGCAAGACCGGGTACACCGAGACGATGCTGGGCCGGCGGCGTTATCTGCCCGACCTCACCTCGGACAACCGGCAACGCCGCGAGATGGCCGAGCGGATGGCGCTCAACGCGCCCATCCAGGGTTCAGCGGCGGACATCATCAAGCTGGCGATGTTGCGCGTCGGAGCCTCGCTGGAGGAGGCCGGGCTGCGCTCGCGGATGCTGCTCCAGGTGCACGACGAACTCGTGCTGGAGATCGCGCCGGGGGAGTTGGCCCAGGTCGAGCAGATCGTGCGCGACGACATGGGCCGGGCGGTTGCCATGGACGTGCCACTGGACGTCAGCATCGGCGTCGGCCGGTCCTGGCACGACGCGGCGCACTAGTCAGCGCCCGTCCACTGCGCTGCGACCTGGCCGCGTCAGCCGGCGATGCACACCTGCGCCCGGTGACCCGGTGCGGTGCTCGATGAGATGTCGAGGTCGTGCTGCTCGCAGTCGTCAGGTGCCGATCCAGGGGACCATTCCACACCCGGGTCAACGTCGCGCAGCCAGACCGTCACGGCGTCGGCCGGTGCCTTGCTGATCCGGCGGAAATCGTCGTCCTGCCGGCGTGGCCACAGCACGTCGAAGTAAACGTCGCGCCCCCGCGCCGCCAGGGCTGCCGCGACCGCCGGACTCAGGCTCGCCCACGAGTAACCGCCGCTGTATCGGACGACGACCGCGCGACCGGCGTACTCGGGTCTTTCCATCTCCTTCACGACGATCTGGTCGACGTTTGCGGCGACCGCGACCTGCCGGGCGTAGTTCGAGCCTGGAAGCACCGTGGCAGGTGCGGGGTAGGTGATGGCGGCGGCGACGACCGCTACAGCCAGCACACCCACCATGCCGGGCCGCCACCGGCGGGGGAGTCGTCGGCACAGCCACCACAACGACATCCCCGCTGACATATAGACAGTGCCGGTCAGGATCGCCAGGTAGCTCAGCTGGAGCCCCGACTGTGCCCGCGATCCCACCAGGAGCGCGGTCATCGTGCCGATTGCCGCCACGACAACGCCGGTCGGCACCACGGCCCGGCGCAATGTCCGGTCGGCGCGGGCTCGACGCAGGCACTCCCACACCGCCAGCGCCGCGACAACGGCGAGTCCAGCCATCACCACCAGGTGCGCTGCCGACCCGCCCCACGGCAGGACCATCTCGCCCAGGGGTTGGGCGGCCGCCCGGAGACCCACGGGGTGCCGGCCGGCCGAACCGCCGTATCCGTGCTCCCGGATCCAGCGCCCACGACCACGTGCCACATCTCGAGGAGATTGTTGGGCTGGAAGGACACTGCCTCAGCAATCACCGGCGCCCAGCACAGCGCAGCCACCGCGACGGCGATCGTGCCGCGTCGACGCCACCAGGCTGGCCGGTGCAGCGGGTGAATGGCCGACAACGGCCACATCGCGTCGTGCCGCAACCCCCACTGCCACAAGCCGATGACCGCCACGAAGACGGTGATGCACAGAATGGGAGGCAGGAGCGCGATGTGCGGCTGCGCCCACAGGCTGGCGAATGCGACGTACGCGATCAGCGCATCGCTGTGACCCACGGCGAGCCGCCACGCCAGGACGATGACGGTGACCAGCCCGAGCAGCGGGAAGTAGAAGTTCCACGGCTCTACCAGGTAGCTGCGAAAGCCCGCGATCAGGAGCGCGAAGACAGCGACGACCAACCAGCCGCCAGCCAGACCACCGGTGCGGTAGGCAGCGCGGACCGCAACCACGATGCACGCGACCTGCACCAGCAGACAGCCGATCAGCAGTCCGGCCGGGAGGTAGCCGGTCATGGCGTACGGCAACGCAAGCAGATAGAACTGCGCCGGTCCGGGATGGTGGGCGAACACGCCGGGGGTGCTCAGGTCGCTCGTTGATCGCTGGCCCTGCAGTGGTGGGTGGCTACTGAAGACGTCGTGCACTTTGACGGCGATGATGCCCTCGTCGCCCTGCGGCACCCAGCCGGAGATGAGGTCGGCGATCACGAAGCCCGCGAGCACCAGGCACAGGAGCACCGTCGCTGCGACCAGCAACTGGTTCCCTCGTCCTGCTGGCAATGCGCGGATGCGAGCCGCCGAGGCGGAGACCGTGACGCTCACGTGCACCGCTCACGGGCGAGGGTCAGCGCCGCGGGCGTTCCAATATCCAGCCCGGCGCTATCGTCGCGGTAGGCGAGAATTTTCGAGCCGGAGGCCAGCAGAGCAGGAAGTACGTCGCGCTCCAGGCTGAGTGACCACTCCGGGTTGGTCGTTGCAAGCCGATCACACTGGGCCGCAACCGAACTGATCACGTCAACGGAAAAGACGTAACAGCCTGCGTTGGCCAGTCCAGCGCCGCCGGTGGCTGGTTTCTCCTCGAACGCTTGCACCCATCCGCCGGGTGTCACGGTGACGGCCCCGAACGCCCGCAGGTCGGGCACGTAACGCACGTGGAGGCATCCGACGGCCGCTGCGCTCGAGCGCGCAGCGGCGAAGGCGTCCAGTTGCGCCGCCAGGTCATGGCCGCCGAGTTCGTCGGCGTTGAGCACGATGACCGTGTCGACGTCACTGAGCAGGCCGGCGGCGGGCAGGAACGCTCCGGCCGTGCCGCGCGGTTGGTGCTGTACGGCGTAACGCAGGCGCACGCCGTACCTGCTGCCATCGCCCAGCGCCGCCTCGAATCGGTCGGCGAGATAGCTGGTGGCCAGTACGACGTCGGTGATCCCGGCCGCGGCCAGTCGGCGCAGCGGGTGGGCGATCACGGGTTCGCCGCCGATGTCCAACAGCGGTTTGGGACAGTCGTCCGTCAGCGGGCGCAGGCGCTGCCCCCGACCCCCCGCCAGCACCAGAGCAGCCACGGTCATTGCTGCTTCTCCAGCTGGTCGGCCATCCAGGTCCAGACGATCGGGGCGGCCTGGGGGGTGAAGTGCAGCCCGTCCTGCCAGAGCGGTTGGCCGTTGATCGTGTCGCGGTACCCGTCCGCGCACAGGAAGGAGAACAGATCGAGCACCTGGACGCCGTTGCGCTTGGCCCACGCCCCGGCAACCGCGTTGAGGTGGCGGACCTTGGCGTCGTCGTTGATGGCGCTGATCTCTGAGTCGTTCGTGAAGGCGGCCATCCGGTGACAGGACAGGTTGAGCAACACGAACCGGCGGGCACCCGCGTGGTCCGCACCGGAGCGCACCTGGTCCAACGACCGTTCGATGAACGCGTCGTGCGCTGCGCTGCCGAAGCGTAGTTGCGTGCCGTCGACCTCGAAGTCGTTCACGAACGCCTGGCTGACGGGGTAGATCACCATGTCGGGGTGCTGTTGGCTGAGATCGGCGACCCACTGGCTTGTCCAGGCGGGGCACTGGCTCAGCGTGGGTTGCACCTGGCCGTCGATGATCCGCTTGCCCGGCCAGGGTTCGCAACCCAGGCTGGTCACGCTCTGCACCTGCATCATCGGTAGGGCCGCGGCCGGAAACCACTGGGCCAGGCCGAGCGGCACCGAGTTCCCGACCAGACTGACCCGCGTGGCCGCGCCGGACGCCGATGGGGCCGGCGCCGAGTAGCTGATCTGGGGGCCGGCGGTCTGGGTGGGTGCGGCCACCGCGTCCCCCGTGCGCACACCCGCGATCAGAGCGATGGCGAGCAAAGGAACCGCCGCACACGCCACGACCTTGCCCAGCCACGGCCGGGAAGGCACCAGGGCGCGCAGACCGCCGCGGTGCACCGGTTGCTCGACGAAGCGATAGCTGAGGTACGCCGCGCCGAGCGAAACAGCAATCCGCACCACCGAGAGGGGTGCGCCTGTGAGGCCGATCCGGTCGGGGGTGAGGAACACGATGACCGGCCAGTGCCACAGGTAGAACGAGTAGCTGAGACGGCCCAGCCATACCAGGGGAGCGGCCGACAACACCCGCTGGACGGGCGTGGCGATCGGGGCCGCCGCTGCGGCGATGACCACGAGCGACAGCAAGCAGATGACAATGAGGCCGCCCCGAAACAGCCACGAGGCGTTCTCGTCGGCTACCACGAAGGTCGCGAGCACGGCCAGGCCGGCAGGGAGCGCGACCCACCCGATCCAGCGGTCGAAAACGCGCAGATCGTCCCCGGCGCCGACTCGCTGCCCGAAGTCATGGCCGCCCAGCCAGATGCCCCCGATGACGCCGATGAGCAGTTCGAACGCACGGGTGAATGTCGAGTAATAGACGTTCGTGGGGTCGGTCCCCGGGATGTATTGCACGCCCATCCACAACGCGGACGCCACGGCCAACACGGTGAAAACGGTGGTCAATGGCCCACGCGGGGCTCGAGGGGTGAATCGCCGGGTCAGTGCGAGCACGGCGATGAGCAGCAACGGGAAGACGAGGTAGAACTGCTCCTCGATGGCCAGCGACCAGGTGTGCCGCAGCGGCGACGGCAGCCCCAGCGTGCTGCCGAAGTAGGTGTCGTCGGACAACAGCAGCCGCCAGTTGGCGACGTAACACAACGTCGCGAGGGCATCCAGGGCGATGGAAGCCCGGCGTGCCGGCAGCGACCAGAAGTTGCTGACAACCAGGACTACCCCGACCATCAGGACCAGGCCCGGTAGCAACCGGCGCGCTCGGGCCAACCAGAACGCGAGCAGGTCGATCGACTGCCACCGCCGGTACTCGGCGAGCAGCAACGAGCAGATCAGGAACCCGGACAACACGAAGAAGACATCGACGCCGAGCCAGCCGCCACGCAACCAACCGGCGCCCAGGTGGAAGATCACCACACCCAGCACGGCCAGTGCCCGCACCCCGTCCAGAGCGGGTCGATAGGGCAGCGTTCGCCCCGCCTGCCGATCCCCCGTGTGCTGCACGCCACTAGAGTAAGTGGCTATGTCCGAGCAACCCGCATTGCCCAGTACCACGCGCAACGCCGTGTCCCTACGGACCGGTAGCAAGGTCTGCCTGCTGCTGGCGCTGGTGGCGCTGGCGGCCGCAGCGTATTTCTACTTCGCGCCCTCGACATTGCGCACCCAGACCGGTGGGGTGTTCGGCTGCGGCTCTCCGGGCAGTCCGGTCGACGGTGACTTCGCCCGCAGTGTCTGTCAGAACATCACCGACGTCGACCTCTACCGCAGCTACCTCCTGCTGGCCGTCGCCCTCATCGTGGGTGTCCTCGGCTGCGCCTTGTTCGGCGTGGATCGCCGGCAGGTCGAGCGACGCCCACGCGGCTACATCTCCGAGGACGGCCGTTTCGAGACCGCACCCCGCCCGGACGACGCGGGCCAGGAGTCTGCCTGATGGACACCGCGAAGTTTCTGGCTGCAGTCCCCGCCCTCTTCGACGGGGATCCGCAGACCACTGCACCCTCGGACCCGCGGTGGCAGGGGTTCGTCGACGGCCCGGATGCGGTGACCGGCTTCACCGGCCCGAACGAGTTGGCCGTGTTGCATGCGGCCGCAAACCTGTTGCCACCAGACGAGGTCTATCTGGAGGTAGGCACGTTCAAGGGGCGCTCGCTGTGCGCCGCGGTGCAGGATGCACAGGACCAGAAGTTCTACGCCATGGAGAACTTCCTCGAATTCGGGATGGCCGGGCAGGAAGCCCGCGCTGAACTCGAGACCAACCTGGAGCAGCATGCATCGGGAGCGCAGGTGCACCTGTTGGAGGGCGACTGCTTCAAACTGATGGCGCAGCCGGACCTTCTGCCCGGTCCGGTGGGGGTCTACTTCTACGACGGTGAACACACCTTGCTGTCGCACTATCTGGCGCTGGCCGTCGTCGAGCCGCTGTTGGCCGATGAAGCGCTGGTACTGGTCGACGACGCGACCTGGCCGGTCGTCAAGCGCGCCCACCAGCAGTTCATCAAGCGGCACCCCGGGTGGCAGGTTGCCGAGTGTTGGGATGCCCGGGAGGCGGACGATCCGCTGTGGGCCAACGGGTTACACGCTCTGGTCTACCGCCGTCCGCCGGGGGCGGGGCGCGAGCTGAGCCGCACCGACGAGGCACTGCGCTACTACCAGGCGCACGTGCAGGACCGTCTCAACAGCGTTGCGTGGAAGGCCGCCGCCCGGTTCCCCGGGCCGGCCAAGGAAGCAGCGCGCTGGGTGATGGGACGCTCGCGCAAGATCGACTGAGGTCTCACCGCCGCAGTCGTAGTTCGATCAGCCCGCCCAGGGCGATGACGCTGGCGCCCACGCCGCAGACCAGGGCGATCTGCGCGCCCGAACCATGCATCCATAGTGCGATCACCGCGATCTGCGCGGCGGTGACCAGCCAGGTCAGGGCGCCCAGGGCGGCGCGCCCGCGGCTCATCTCCGAGAACAGCCATACCTGGGCCAGCGCCCAGGCGATGCCGAGCAGGACGCAGGCCAGCGCGAGAGGTCCGTACTCGGCGTACTCCTGACCGCCCGCCGCCGTGACCCAGAAGCGCGGGTTGATCGCCACAATGGCGAATCCGGTCAGTCCGATCAGGACCACCAGACCCGTCGCCCGCAGCAGCGCGCGGGTCGCGTCCACCCGGTGCATCCGCGGGACCACGATGAGGGCGATGAACTGCGTGCCCCAGAAAATGGCCCGCGCAAAGGTGGAGGCCAGGGCGTAACCGCCTGACTCGTGTGGGCTCAGGAAGTGCCGGGCCAGCAGCACATCGACGTTGGTGAGGGCGATGAACGCGGCGAGCGAACTGTTGGAGCGCACCATCTCGGCGACCAACCCGTGGCCGGTGGCAGGTAGCGCGCGCAGTTCGCGGCGGCACAACCACGCGCCGATCAGGACGGTGGCGACGTTCGCGATGAGCATCGCGGCCATGACGCCGGTGACGTCGGTGCGCAGCGCCGCGGCGACGAAGGCCGCGACCAGCCGGGTGATCGCCGTCGCGATGTAGAGCAGCGCAAGCGCAGGTAGGCGGTGGCTGCCCAGGAGGATGCCCTGCAAACAGCCGGTGATCAGCATCCCGGGCAGCATCGCGGCCAGCAGCACGACCGCCCACACCGACGACAGGTGGAAGGCGGCGGCCAGGGCGGGGGCGATCGCGACCGTGACAACGGTGGCCACCGCGGACAGCAGCAGGGTCGCCCGCAACCCGGAGGTGACCTCGCCGGTGCGATCGAGCGCGATCCGACGGGCAATGATCACCTGGAACGCGCCGGCCGGGATGGACAGCAGGACGCCGTACGCACTCAGCGCGCTGTAACCGCCGAAGTCGGCCGCGCCCAGCGAACGGGACAACAGCAGGACGACCAAGTAGCCGATGGCATTGGCGGCGCCCATCGCGATGCCCAGCGCGGCACTGCGCATCCGCCCCGGCGACGACAGGGGCGGGGCTGACACGGTGACCTAGGTTACTCCCGGGTTATATTGGCGCGGCCCGCCCCCGCTGGCGTGGCCCTGTCCTCAAGCCAATGGAGTCCGTCGTCGTGCGCCGTGTCCTCACCCCCTACCGGGTCACGGTGGGCGTGCTGGTGCTGGCGCTCGCGGCCGTCGTCTTCCTCAACGGGTTGGGCGAGTTCAACACCGACATCAAGCCGGAGGTCTACCTCGACCCGTGGCGTACGGCGCGTAGTTACCTGGCCGCGTGGCTGCCCTCTCCCTACCTCGGCTCACCCAACTTCAACGTCGGTCTCGTCCCGGTCCTGGCGGTCGTCGGTGTCCTGCGCTCGATCGGGTTGTCCCCGGAGTGGGCGTTCAAGGTCTTCCACCTCGGGTTGTGGCTGATCGCGGCCTGCGGCGCAGCCCGGCTGCTGCGCGAACTGTCGCCCCGGATCAGCAAATGGGCCGCGCTTGGTGCCGGTGTTTTCTATCTGGCCAATCCGTACACGGTCCAAGCCGGTTCGACGCTCGCGATCGCCCTCCCGCTGGCCTTCCTGCCCTGGCAGTTGTGGTGTTTCCTGCGCGCGCTGCGTGCCGACAACCGTTGGGGCACCTGGGGGTGGGCCGCGCTGTTCGGGCTGACCTTCTTTGCGATGAGCGGTATGAACGCCGGGGTCGTGCCGGTGCTGCAACTGCTGGCCCTCTTGCCCCTGATCGTCTTCGCGCGAATCCAGTGGCGGATCGGCTGGGGTCGGATCGGGTGGAGCGTGCTGCGCTGCGCCCTCTTCGTGCTCGGGGTTTCGGTCTACTGGTTGGTGCCCGCGATCTCCGCGCAGGCGACCGGTTCCTCGATCACGGCCGCCTCGGAGACCGTGTCCGGTATCGCGCAGGTTTCCTCGTACCCCGAGGTATTGCGCGGGATGGGCCTCTGGCCGCTCTACGGCTACGACTCCACGGGCGCGTGGTTACCGCAGTACCAGGCCTACATCACCAGTCCGCTGGTCATGCTGCTCACCATCGCGTGGCCCGCCCTCGCGCTGGTGTCGCTGCGATGGGCCCGCGGTCTGGCCCGGTGGTTCGCGGTCGGCGGTATCGCGATCGCCGCGGTTATCATGGTCGGCGCGTTCCCCGGCGACCAACCCGCCTCGCCCTTCGGTCAGGCCCTCACTCGGTTGCTCGCGGTGCCGGCCCTGTCGGCGTTCCGCACCACCAACAAGATCGGTGCGGTGCTCGCGCTGTGTTTCGCGTTGGCCCTCGGCGGCGGCCTCGTGGCGCTGGCCCGCCGGTTACGCCGATTGCCGGCGATCGCGCCGGTCGTTGCCGCGGGCGGGGTGGCCCTGCTCGTCGCGTGGACCCTGCCGGCCCTGACCGGCAATTTCTACATCTCGCCCCTCGACATCCCGGGCTACTGGCACCAGGCCGCGGCCGCCGCCGACGAGGGCAACCCCGATTCGGCGGTGCTGGTGCTGCCGGGCCAGGTCACGTCGCAGTACCGCTGGTCGACCAACCGGCCGGACGATCTGGCCAACGCATTGTTCACCCGGAACGTGATCCTGCCCTACACCACCCCCAATGCATCGGCCCCTGCGGCGAACTTCTCGGCAGCTCTGGACGAGACCTTCCAGAGCGGCACGTCATCGGCCGACTTCATCTCCACGGCAGCGCGCTACCTCGGCGCGGACAAGGTCCTGCTCCGGCACGACATCAACTGGCAGACCGACGGTGGCGCCTCGCCGCTACAGACCGCGGCCGCGGTCGGAAATGATCCGGGTCTGATCGGTCTGGCCAACTACGGCACGGGCGGCGAGTACATCTTCGGTCCGGCCGAGACCCCGACCGGGGAAGGGGTCTATCTGTCGCCGCTGCAGTTGTACGGCGTGAAGAGCGCTACCACGACCCTGCGGGCCGAGAGCGCCGACGGGTCGCTGCTGGTCGCCGGTGACGGGTGGTCGGTGCCCGCGATGACGCGCGCCGACCTACTGGGCAGCACCCCGAGCTTCCAGTACGCCTCGGGTCTGAGCACTGCGCAGTTGGACGCTGCACTGCGTACTAGCGGACGTCTGGTGTTGACCGACACCAACGCCCGCCGTGACACCTACACCAACCGGCTGACCAACAACCAGGGCCCGCTACTGGCTGCGGACCAGCCGCTCACCATCACCCGCACGCTGGGAACCAACAGCGACGACCAGACCGTGTTGGTGCGCTCCGGAGCGATCGTGACGGCATCCGGGTATGGCGGAACGTTCTTCGGGATGCCGTACGCCGTGCCGGAGAACGCCCTGGACGGCAACCCCGATACCGCCTGGCTGGTGGGTGATTTCGGGACAGCACGCAACCAGTGGCTGAAGATCGAGCAGCCGGTAGCGCAGCCGCTGCACACCATCCGGATCGCGCAGGCGGCCACCGGTGGCGGCGTGCACATCGACCGCGTCCTGGTGCAGGCTGGCGACGTGAGCAAGACCGTCCGGCTACCGGACACCGGGTACGCCGATGTCGACCTGGGCGGCGTGAACGCCGCCACGGTGAAGATCACCATCGAGAGCACCCGCGGCGACGGCTACAACGTCGTCGGAATCTCCGACATCCAGATGCCCGGTCAGCTCGCCGAGCGCACGGCACGCACCCCCCTGACCTTCACCTCGGCGTACGGCGACCTGGACTCCGCGGGTAAGGCCCGTTTCGATGCCACACCGCTGGACGTCCTCCTGACCCGGGTCGTCGGCACGGCGTCCACCAGCGACGACGCGGAGCCGTCGCTGCGCCGGATCGTCACCCTGCCCGACGCGCGCACGTTCACCGCAACGGCCGCTGTGCGGGTGGACGGCGGCCCACAGGTGTTGCAGCGGCTCTACGACGACGTCGCCGGATTCTCGACCGCGGTGCGGGCCACCTCCTCGGGCTTCTACTTCGACAACCCCGGCGCGCGCGCTTCCATGGCCGCCGATGGTTCCAACGGCACCAGCTGGATCCCGGCGAGCACCGGGGGCCAGGGCACCCGCCTCGTCGGAGCCTGGTGGCAGATCGACAGCGCCGCCCGTGACATCACCTCGGTCAAGGTGACCCAACGACCCGGGCTCGGGGACGCCACGGGGGTCAGCACCCGATGGGCAGACCGGGTCGCCGTCCTGGTGGACGGCAAGCAGGTCGCCACGGCCACCCTCACCAAGAACGGCACGACGACCATCCCCATCCCGGCGGTGGACGGCCGACCGGTGCGCGGTACGTCGGTGCGTCTCAGTGTGCTCAGCGACTCCGGGTCGAACGCCGGGCCACCGGCCCAGTTCACCCAGATCGACACCGGCGTCCAGATGCGCAAAGCGGCGGCCGGCGCCGCCGATGCGCCCGATCCCTGCCGGGACGTCGCCACTGTCGATGGCCGCGCGTTGCGGATGCGCCCGACCGCGGCCACCATTGCGTCATTCAGCCAGGCGGGCACCGCGTGGGAGGCCTGCAGCAAAGTCACCGCCAGTGCCGGTCAGCACCAGATCAACCAGGCCGACGGCTTCACCATCGACTCGTTGACCCTGCGCGACACCATCGCCCAGCACACGACGCAGTCACCGGCCGTGCAGCAGAAGATCATCCGGAACGACGCCACACGAAAGACCCTGCAACTGAACGGAACCGGTCCGGTCGCCGTACTCATCGGGCAGAGTTACGACCCCCGCTGGCACGCCACCATCGATGGTAGGGATCTGGGTGCACCGCAGGTCATCGACGGCTACTCCACCGGTTGGCGGATCGATCTGACCGGGCCGGCAACCGTGGATTTCCACTACCAACCGCAGACCACGGCCAACATCGCATTGGCGGTTTCGGGCGGCTTCCTGCTGGCCTCGTTGGTGCTCGCCGGGCGCTGGCGCCGCTTGCGCACAGCCGTGCAGGTGCCGATCGACACGGTGCGTGCGGCGCCGGTGGGCGTTGCCGGCCGCATCGGACTGGAGATCGCGCTCGCGGCTACCGCATGGTTCTTCGTGGGTCTGCCGGGACTGTTGGCTGCCATCGTGGCCATTGCCGCGGTTCGTTCCGGGCGGGTCCGGGCGTGGCATCTTCAGGTCGCGGGCGCTGCGCTGGTCGCAGTCTCCATCGTTGTGTTCATCGTGCTGCTGGGCGATGGCCGCGGCACACTGTCGGCAACGTCGGTGCGAGCCCATCTGTGGCCGCACTATCTTGCCGGTTTCGGGCTCGTCCTGGCGCTGACGGGCACATTGTGGACTCTCTGGCGCGGTGGTGGGGACCATGACTGACGTCGCCGAGCGGGTGAGCGTCGTTGTCCCGACCCGCAACAACGAGCGGACCATCGCGGCGTGTCTGGCGTCCGTGCGCGCCCAGGACTACCCGGACGTCGAACTCATCGTCGTCGACAACCACAGCACGGACGCGACGCCCAGGATCGCGCAGGAGTACGCCGATCGTTTCGAGGTGGCCGGGCCGGAGCGTTCCGCGCAACGCAACACCGGCATCGGGCTCGCAACAGGACCGTGGATCATCTGGCTGGACAGCGACATGATCCTGCCGCCGGACGCGGTTTCATCAGCGGTCGCCACGGCCGAGGAGACCGGTGCTGCCGGGGTCGCTTTGCCGGAACGTACTGTTGGACAAGGCTTTTGGACCGCCTGCCGCGCTCTGGAGAGAGAGTGTTACCTGGACCAGCCGGGTTTGCACAACCCCCGGCTGCTGCGGCGTGACTACCTGCTGAACGACGGCGGGTTCGACCTGGCGATGTCCGGTCCGGAGGATGCCGACCTGCGCCTGCGGATGCGCGAACGCGGCGACCGTATCGCGCTGGCACCGGTCATCATCGACCACGACGAGGGTCGCCTGACCCTGCGGGATATCTGGACCAAGCGCTTCTACTACGGCCTCAGCATCCCGGCCCTGGAGAACGAACACGACGGCGCGGTCACTGGTCAGGGCCGGGCGTTGCTCGCCGCGTACGTCGACAACCGCGGTCGGCTGCTACGCCGACCCGTGCACGCCGTCGGCATGGTGGCGATGCGCGGTATGGAAGCGGCCGGTTACCTCGCCGGGGCGCGCGCAGGTCGGCGCCGGCGATGAACCGCCGTCTGCTGTGGGTGTCGTTGCCGGACCAGCGCGCCCGCCGCGAGCTGTACTGGATGTCGAAGATGCCCGGGACGAAGGTCACGGCACTGGCCCGGCAGGAGCCGGTGGGTGACATCGATTGGGTGCCCACGACGTACCGGCGGCCGATCAAACGGTTCATCGAGGCGGGCGCCTTCGCCTGGGCGCGCGGACTGGACCGACAGGATCCAGGCGCCTACGACTGGGTCGCCTCGCTGGAGTTGTGCTCGCTGGTCACGGGTCAGGCCAGCCGCTGGCGCCGCGCCGGCAAGCCGCTGCAAGCGGTGATCACCTGGGAGAACCTGCCGGACCAGCCGCTCTACAAGATCCCGCCCTACCGTCAGGCGGTGCAGTCCTGCCGGGATGCTGACCTGCTGCTCTGCATGGTCGACGCGGCCCGGGATCACTTGCTGGCCAACGGTTTTGACGATGAGCGGATCCGCGTGGTCAAGCCGGGGGTCGATACGCAACTCTTCACTCCGGCCGCAGCGCCATCGGTTGATCCGCAGGTGGTGTTCATCTCTCCGCTGGAGCCGAACAAGGGCATCGACCGGGTACTTCAGGCGATGACCATCGTGCGCCGCACCATTCCCGAGGCCTCCTTGGTGGTAGCCGGAAGCGGCTCCCTGCAGCACCTGGTCGAGGCGGCTGCCGCTGACCCCGCGCAGAATGTTCGCCTCAGTGGCTATCTAGACGCCGCTGGCGTGGCCGATCTACTGCGATCTTCCGCCGTCTTCACCACCGCGCCGCGACCGACCTGGAAATGGACCGAGCAGCTGGGGCTGGCCTATCTGGAAGCCCAGGCGTGCGGACTGCCGGTCGTGACGACCCGGTGCGGTACCAACGACGAGGCCGTCCATGCACCCAACCTCCTGGTCGACGATGATGCCGAAGCGCTCGCCGAGGGGCTCCTGAGCTTCCTTTCGGATCGTGACCGTCGCGCTGAGGTGGGTGCCGCGAACCGGGCACGAATGGTCGCCGAGCATGACATGAGCACCCAATGTGCCCGGATGGGAGAGGCATTCGCGGATATCGAGGCGCGGCAGTGAAGCGCCGGTCCTGAGGGTGTCATCGTGAGACAGCGGCGCTGGATCGGTGCGCTCGTCGGACTGCTGACGGCGATAGTGACCCTCGGCCCGGCGCTGAAGCCGGGATACCTGTTGTTCTACGACATGGTGTTCGTGCCGAAACTCGGGCTGAGCGAACGGACGCTGGGCATCGACGGTTCGGTGCCACGCGCCGTACCCAATGACCTGGTCGTTGCCCTCGCCTCCCAGATCGTCCCCGGCTGGGTGGTCCAGCATGTGCTGCTCCTGTTGGTGTTCGTCGGCGCGGGCGCAGGGACTGCGGCTCTGGCCCGTACGCCGTGGGGTGCGGCCGCGGCCGCCCTTGCGGCGACGTGGAATCCCTGGGTCGCGCAGCGTCTGGCGATCGGCCACTGGGGGTTTCTGCTCGGTTATGCGTGCCTGCCCTTCGTCGCGTACGCCGCCCGGCATCTTCGTGTCGCGCCGGACCGGACCGCTCGGATCCGGTTGGGGACCTGGATCGTGCTTGCCGCACTCACCGGGTCGACCGGGGCGATCATGGCTGCGCTGGTGTTGGTGGCGGTGCTCCTGGTGCCGGCGGCCGCGCGGCCCGCGTGGCGGGAGCTGCGCTGGATCGTTCCGGCGGTCGTGGTGGCGAACGCCGCGTGGTGGTGGCCGTTCCTGACCCTGGCACCGACGGGAGATGCGGACCCGGCGGGTGCGCAGGCGTTCATGGCGCGGCCGGACACGCCGCTGGGCGTATGGGGTTCGCTGCTGAGCGGGGGCGGCATCTGGGGCCAGGCGTGGTGGTTCGGGACCCGGCAGGTGCTGGTCGTCGCGGTACTGACCCTGGTGGTGATTGCTGCGTGCATATTCGCGTTGCTGCGTCGCCCCGACAATCGGTCTGATGTGCTGGTGCGGGGGCTGCTCGTTGCGGCGGTCATCGGTTTGGTGATCGCCGGCGCCAGCGCTGTCCCGGGCGGGGAGCAGGCGGTCAGCTGGGTGATCACCCATGTGCCCGGCGGTGGCTTGATCCGTGACGCGCAGAAGTTCGCGGCCATGTGGGTGATCGTGGTCGCGCTCGGTGCCGGCGCATTGGTCGAATGGCTTGTCGCCAGCGGCCGTCGGGCAGGTGTGCCGACGGCCGCGGTGGCCCTGGTGGCGACGGCCGTGGCCCTGTGGCCCGTCGCAACACTGCCGGGAATGGCGTGGGGCGGCGGTCGGATCTGCACCGTGTGGTCATCCACTTCGCCGCCAGGATGCGCCGAGACCGCGCGGCGTTGGGCGGCCGTCGAGTATCCGCAGTCGTTCCTCACCATGGCCGACCGGCTCAACACAGCCGACCCTGGCGCGGTAGCGGTGTTCCCGTGGACGTTGTACCGCAAGTACGGCTGGAACGCGGATCGCACCGTCCTCGATCCGTGGCAGCGTTTGGTGTCGCGACAGGTGATCGTCAACGACGATCTGCCGTTGTCCGATCGGGTGGTGCGGGGCGAGAGTGCTGCGGCCGCAGCGATCGGTGCCGCGCTGCGCGACGGCGACCTCGTGCCGGTGTTGCGGGCTCAGGGGGTGCGTTGGGTGTTGGTGCAGACCGACCAACCGACCGTCGGCTCGCTGCCCGATCTGGGTACGCCGGTCCTCACCGAAGGCGACCTACGTCTTTACGATCTCGGGGCGGCCGCCCACGTCGCCAGTGCGACCGGATGGTGGCGTTGGACGGGGCTCGTCGGCCTGGGCTTGGCGGTCGCCATGGCCCTCGTCGCGTCGGGTATGCGCGTGACGTTGGGTTATCGCCGCGGTGGCAAACAACCGGTCAATGACGCGAAAATGTGATGTGTATGACTATGATGACGGTTAAGTAACTTCTGCGGCGGTGTCGCGGATCGAGAGATGGAGACCAGTAGTGGGTAGTGGGGGCAGCCGTGCGTTGTGGACCATTGGCGGCACACTCGGCGGAATCGTCATCGCCGCTGGTTCCGTTTTCGGCATCGTGGCGCAGCAGAGTTCGATCCAGCAGCCGCAGAAGTACAGCAAGGTCATCAGCTACGACCAGTAGGTCGCCATCTGCATAGGATCCGGGCGGCTTCCCCAATGGCGGGGGAGCCGCCCTTTTCCGTGTTTGTCCGTGTTTGCGGGACAGTCGCTGGTTGATCAGTCTCCGGGACTCGTGATGTAGGTGCGGCCGGTGGGGCTGGTCCAGGTGCACACGCCGGTGGGGGACATGACCACTTTCCAGCCGCCTTCGTGTTTGGCGCGGTGGTGGTGTCGGCACAGGCATTGCAGGTTGTGTGCTGCGGTCTCTCCGTCGGGGTAGCGGATGACGTGGTCGATGTCGGACAGTTTGGCGGGCCTGGTGCAGCCGGGGAAGCGGCAGTGTCGATCCCGGGCTTGGACGAATCGGGCCAGGCGGGCACCGGGCCGGTAGGACCGGTCACCGGTTTCCACCACGACACCTGTTGCTGCGTCGGTGAGGGCTCGGGACAGTTTCACCCCGAGGAGGTGGGTCATTTCGGTGATGGTCCGTGCGGGGATCACCCCCACCTTGGGTAGCAGCAGGTCACTGATCGCACGGGATTCGGCGGTGATGGTGTCGGTGACGGTCGCTGTGGCGCGGTACCTCGTGAGGTGACCGCAACTGGTGTTGTCCGGCTCGGGCACATGCCCACACCCCGGTGGTCTAGCGCTTGGCGGATCCGGTGGACCGGTTCGTGCCTGGTGTTTGGTGGATCTACTGGCGATGGCGTTGAGTTCGGCGAGTTCGGCATCGAACAACGCCCGGAGTTCTTCATCCATCAGGTCCCGGCCGTTGATCGGGACCAGGCCTTCGGCGCGCAGGTCCTGTTCGATCAGCGCTTCGTGGGCTAACAGGGATGCCTCGATGAAATCCAGGCCATCGAACAGGTCCTCGCCGGGGTCACCGGCGAACGGGTCATCCCCGCCAGATCCGGCCGGGTCGTGGGGTGCGGCCGCCGCTGCCGGGTCGGCGCCTGCTGGGGCAGCGGTATCGATCGGGATCAGGAACGTCAGCTGGGTGTCGATCTCGACCCCTGTGAGGGTAAGGTCGGTGAGGGCGTCCACCCGGCACTCGGCCAGGGTCTTGTCGGTTGTGGTCACCGAATGCAGGTCCCGAGCTAATTGGTCGATCGCGGCCATCAGTTTCGCCGCCTCCAACGTCGGTAGCACCGCGGTCAGCTCAGACAGGCCCGGTTCGTGATGCTCACGGACGAACACCCCCACCGCCGAACGGCGCCGTGCTTGGGCTGCGGCATCTGCCCCGATGGGGTCCAGGCGCACCCGCAACCGGCGAGCCTTCGCCCGCAGTTTCGCGGCCGTGGTGGTTTCGGGGTCACCCGCCAGGACCCGGTCCTCCACCGCGGCGGTGACGTGCTCGGGGGCTCCGTGGGTGACCTCCGCGACGACGGTGGCTTTGAACGGGTCCAACCCGCCGGCACCAACCCGGTCCAACAACCGAGGACAGCGATCGAGGGTGTCGATGGCGGCGCTGATCCGGTTGCCGGCTTGCCGGTCCGACCAGCCCAATCGGGTGGCCACTTCCAGCTGGAACCATTCATCGACGTACGACCCCGGCTCATGCCGCACCTCCCGCGACACCAACCGCGGCAACGCGTCCTCGACCGGGTTGGGGTCCTCGCGGTGTTCGATCGCCGCCGCCTGCGCGATCCGATGGGTCTGTAACGCCCAGGCACTGTTCTGCACCCGTTGGGCGAGCTGGACGTCGGCGAGCAACGCATCCTCAGACAAGTCCGAAAAGTCTCTATCGACGCGGTGATACGCGACCCGCAACAACTGCTCCGCAGCCGCCAACAAGTCCGCAACCGAGGCCTCTGACAGCGCCTTCTGGCGGATCACAGAGCGGGTGGAGGACATACCCATAGTGTACTGGTGTTCGACACCTCAAAGCCGTTATGCACAGCCCGAATTCCGCGGAAATCAGGCCCTCAGCGAGGTCAACCACCGGTCGTCAGACAGATGCGCGACTTATCGACAAACGCGCGGTCTACAAACCGCGCAGCTGTCGACAAACCGCGCAGATGGGAGCGTCCGAGCGCTCAGGCGACGGACGATTGCCGATCCGCTGTGACGTGGTCGGGCGTCGCAGTCGGCGCGTCTTTGCGCGCCACGCGGAACGACGTCGCTGCGCTGACCGGTCGAGGCGCGTGGCCAAGCACCGACAACAGGGTCTGCTCCAAAGCGGTCCCCGTGTCGAGCCAGTCGAAACTCATCGCAAACTCCCGCGCGTTGGCACCGAGGGTCTCGCGCAGGGTCGGGTCAGCGAGCAGCTGCTGCACGCGATCGGTCATCTCATCGACGTCATCGACCAGGTAGCCGGTCACGCCGTCGACGATGGACTCGCGCGGTCCACCCGCGTAGTGGAAGGCGATGGTCGGCGTGGCGTGCAGCCCGGCCTCGACGATGGTCAGGCCCCAGCCTTCCTTGCCCGAGGGCATCAGGACCAGCCAGGCGGAGGCCAGCAGAGAGTGCTTCACGTCTTCGTCGACGAAGCCATGCATGGTCACCAGGTCGGTGACGCCCCGCACGGCCGCGTGCTGCTCCAATGCGTCCTGCCAATAGCCGCCGCCGACGATGTGCAGGTCGACGTCCTGCTCCGCAGCCCGCAATGCCGCGATGACGTCGATCGCGACCTCGACCTGCTTGTGCGGCACCAGCCGGCCAAGGACCACGATGCTCGGTCGCGGGCTGCGCGGGAGCACGGCGTACCGCTCCAGCTCCTCGGGCTGGTCGTTGCCGGAGTAGATCAGATCGACGCGGTCAGAAGTGATGCCCAGCTCGGCCAGTTCCTCACGGGTGGCCTCAGAGACGGTGACGTAGCGGCTTTTGCGGTAGACGCGGGGAGCGACCCGCGACTCCAGCCACCAGCCCAGCCCCGCGATCGGCCCGGGGAAGAAGGTGTGCCACTGATCCCGGTGCACGTGATGCACCACGTTGACCACGGGAACCTTCGCTGCCAACGGCGACCAGAACGGCACTCCGTTCTGCACGTCGATCACGATGTCGTAGTCGTGACGGTGCCGCGCAGCGTGCAGGAGCCCGGACAGATAGGTGGTGAAACGATTGCCGCGGCGCAGCACCCGCACCCGGTCGTGCCGGGTCTCCCGGTCCGCACCGGGGAAGCGGCTGGTGAACAGCGTGACGTCGTGACCCTGGTTGGTCAGGACTTCAGCCGTACGTTCGACGAACGTCTCCGACCCACCGGCCTCGGGATTCTCCCGATCCCGCCACGACAGGTAGAGCACCCGCAGGTGCGGCGCTCGCGCCACCGGTTCCCCCACCGTTCACTCCATATGCTCACGCACTTGCTCACGCATGTGATTCACGACACTACTGGCCAGTAGAGTACGCCAGATGAGCCCGGCATCCCGCATCCGACGCGGCGGGCCAAGATGGTGACCATGTGTGAGATCTGCGGTGGCCCGACCGCCCCGTGGATTCTGGACCCGGACAACCGCCTGATCCGGTGTACGGCGTGTGGCCACCTCACGCGCAACCTCACCGACGCCCCGGCCCACCACCGCGCTGCGGCGTACGGCGGTGAACCCCACCTGGACCGGTTGCGGCTCCTGCTGACCCACCGACTGCTGCAGCAGGCCTGCCCGGACGCGCCGACCTCCGTCTTCGAGATCGGCTATGGCAGTGGCCAGTTGCTGCGGTCCTTTGCCGACGTGGGTGCGAAGGTCGGCGGCGCGGATCCCGATCAACTCGACGTGGCCGTGGATCCCGTGGTCGCGGCAGGCGGTGGTCTGCACCCGGTCGCCGTCGAAGACCTCGGCCAGCAGGTCGTCGAGCAGACCGCTGCCGACCTGGTCTTCGGGATTCACGTCGTCGAACACGTCCGCGATCCTGCACGCACCATGCAGGTCGCGGCGCAGCTGGCCCGGCCCGGTGGCACCCTCGCCTTCCTCACCCCGGCCGGTGACAGCGACGGTCTGACCCGATGGGGGAGCAACTGGTGGATGCTCGAAGACCCGACGCACGTGCGGTTCTTCACCGCCAACAGCCTCACCCACCTCGCGCAGGACGCCGGGTTGGAGCAGGTCCAGGTGCATCGCCCGAGGTTGGACTCCCTGGTCACCGACGCCGCCAGTGCGGCGCGGCGCCGGGGGACCGGACCGGACGGTGCCCTCGCATCGCGCGCTGTCCTCGCCCGGGCAGCGCTGTCCGCGCCGTGGGTCCTCGCGCGGCGTACCGTGCAACCGCTCTCCCGCCCGTCCCTCCTGCTCGTGGCCCGGCGACCGGTATGACCCGCCCCCGTGACGTACGCCGATCGGTGCACCTGTTCCGCTCCTTCCTGGTCGAACAAACCCAGCCGGAGGTCTTCTACGGTGCGTTGGCGCAGGACTCCGTGGCCGACGTACGCGAATGGATCGACCCGAAGGGGCAGACGGTCCTGGACGTCGGCGCAGGCCCGGCGGAGTTCGCGCAGGCGTTCCGCGCGGCCGGGGCGCACTACATCCCGCTGGACCACGACCCCGGGGTTGCCTCGGTCCAGGGCGGCGGGATCGTGGCGGAGGCCGGGCAGTTGCCGTTGGCGGACAACAGCGTCGACATCGTCTTCAGCAGCAACCTGTGGGAGCACGTCGCCGACCCGCGCGCCGTGGCCGATGAGTTCCTGCGCGTCGTGCGCCCCGGCGGCCTGCTATTGCTGTCCTACACCAACTGGCTCTCGCCCTGGGGCGGGCACGAGACCTCACCCTGGCACTGGCTGGGTGGGGAGTTCGCCGTACGTCGATACGAACGGCGCGAGGGTCACGCACCCAAGAACCGGGTCGGGTCGACGCTCTTCAAAGTCAGTGTCGCGACCGGACTCGATTGGGCCCGCACCCAGCAGGCAGCGGATCTGCTCGCGGCCCGGCCGCGGTATCTGCCCGACACCCTCCGCTGGGTCCTGACCGTGCCCGGCCTGCGCGAGATCGTGACGTGGAACCTGCTGCTGGTGCTGCGGAAAAGATGACTGCGCGACTGGACCGAGTGGGGGAGGGGGCGCGCCGCGGCTGGGTGCTGGTGGCGGTGGCGGTGCTGCCCTGGCTGGTGGCGCCGCGGCTGATCCAACCCGACACCAAGACCGACCTGACCATCTCGCCGGTCCGCTACCTCGCCCGGGCGCTCACCGCCTGGAACGACCATGCCGGCCTCGGCGAACTGCAGAACCAGGCCTACGGCTATCTCTTCCCGATGGGCCCGGTCTTCGCGCTCGGCCAGTGGCTGCACGTGCCCGCGTGGATGACCCAGCGGGTGTGGTGGTCGTTGCTGCTGGTGGTCGCCTGCGCCGGGGTGATGCGGCTGACCGCGCGGCTCGGGCTCGGCACGCCACAAGCGGGTGCTGTCGCCGGCCTCGCCTACGCACTCAGTGCCCGGATCCTCACCGTGCTGGCCAACAACTCCGTCGAGGCGTGGCCGATGGCTGTCGCGCCGTGGCTGGTCGTGGCTGCCGTCGGGCTCACCGATCCCGGGTCCACCCGGCGACAAAAGCTGCATGCCGCGGCAGCCACCGGGCTGCTGACAACCGCCCTCGGTGGGGTCAACGCAGTCGCGTCAGCAACGGTCCTGGTGCTGCCCGCCCTCTTCCTGCTGACCCACCCGACCGGCCGCCGTCGCCTGGGTTGGTGGGCCGGTGGCGCACTGCTCGGCGGCCTGTGGTGGCTGATCCCGCTGCTGGTGCTCGGCCGCTACGGCTATCCGTTCCTGGACTTCATCGAGACCTCCTCGCTGACGACCGCCGTGACCTCCGTGCCGAATACGCTGCGCGGCGCGAACGACTGGGTCGCGTTCATCCTCGACGCCGAGAACCACCCGGTGTGGCAGAGCAGCTGGGTCCTGGCGCAGACCGTGGTCGCGATCCTGGCCACCTGTGCCGTCGCCGCGGTGGGCATCGTCGGCACCTTCCGGTTGCGCGGCCACCTGGCGCGGTGGGCGTTGCTCAGCGTGCTCGTGGGTGCGCTCGCGATGGTGATCGGCCACGACGGCGTGGTCGGCTCGCCGATCGCGGATCCCGTGCGTGCTCTCCTGGACGGCGCACTCGCCCCGTTGCGCAACGTGCACAAGGCCGACCCGCTGATCCGGCTGCCGCTCTGCCTCGGGGTCGCCGTCGTGTGGACCGCGTGGCAGCGATCCGGGCAACGGCGAATTGCGCTGCGCCGCTTCGCAATCGGCGTACTGGTCCTCGTGGCGGCAACTCCCGTCTGGGTCGGTCGCCTCGGTGACGCGGCCGCCTACGAGGCGATCCCGAAGTCGTGGGAGCAGGTCGCCGGGTCAGTCGATGCCGCTGCGGATGAGGGCGGTGGTTCGACACTGGTGCTGCCTGCCGCACGCACCGCGCAGTTCGTGTGGGGCAAGACCACTGACGAACCGCTGAGCGCGCTCGCGGAGTCGCCGATCGTGACGCGGGCGGCCGCGCCTCTGGGCGACCCGGGCGCGACCCGGCTGCTGGACCGCATCGACCAACTGGCGGCCAGCGGCATCAGCCAACCGGAGCTGGCCCAGACCCTCGCCCGGATGGGGATCAGCCGGGTCGTGGTCCGCCACGACGTCGCCACCGCGGCGCGGGCGTTGTCCGCGAGCCGGGTCGAGACCACGCTCGGTCGGTCCGCCGGCTTCCGGCAGATCGGCACCTACGGCTCGGGGGACGAGCGGATCGACCTGTGGACCGTGACGGTCCCGACTCCGACGAGCTACACCGGCGCAGTCCGGGTCGCCGGTAGCCCGGAATCGGTCACCGACCTGCTGGGCACCGAGCTGTTGAGCGCCGACCAGGCGCTGCTGCTCACCGATGCCAACGCCCAGGTCGTCACCGATACCTCGCGCTGGCGGGCCTACAACAACGGCGTACCGGCACAGCTGGCGTTCACGCCCACGTTGCCCGGCAGCGATACCAGCCCCACCCGGGTCGGCGCGCTCGACCTGGCCTCTTCGAATAACCCCGCCGACCACACGACCCGCATCTTCGAGGGCTTCACCGACCCCACCGCGACCTCGGACGCCTCCGACCCGTTCGCCGACGGCTACGCCGGCCCGACGTACGCCCCCTGGGCGGCCCTGGACGGCGACCCCGCCACCTCGTGGCGCACGACCGGGCAGTCGGGTACGGCGACCCTTGCCTTCCGCGTGGATCCTTCCGTGAGCGTGCGGCAGGTGACGATCCTGTTGGCCCGGGGCAGCGGCCTCGCCCTCCCCAAGGACGTGACGCTGCACGTCGGCAATTGGTCGCAGTCCGTCGCGGTCGACGACCGGGACACCGTGATGTTCCAGGTGCCGACCGTCGCTGCGGGCCCGGTCTCGATCACGCTGGACAGCGGCCGTGCAGATGGCGACCAGGCCCCGATGGGGATCCGAGAGGTCAGCATTCCGGGCGCGCACTTCGGCACCGCCCTCCGGCTACCGGGGAAGGTCGACATCGGTCGGCAGTCGGTGTTGCTCACGAGGAGCGCCGAGGACCCGGGCACCCTCCAACGGCAGATGGAGGTCGACGCTGGCGGACCGGCGAAGGTGCGTGCCTGGGTAACCCCCACCGCTGCGGAGCCAGGCGAACTAGCCTGCGGCGCAGCCGGATCCGTCACTGTCGGCAGCACCCGGATCCCGCTCGCGGCGACGTTCATCGCGCAGCAGATCGCCGACGGTACGACCGTCGAAGCGACGCCGTGTGGCGACAGCGACACCGAAATCCCCACGGGCACAGTCAATGTCGAGGCGGCGCCCGGCACCGGAGCCACGGTGCAAGCCGTCGTCCTCGGTGGCACGCCTACGGCGAGCGCGGGGCACTATCTGGCCACCCACCAGGGCGCGAACGCCGGCTGGCAGGCACAGGCCGGTGGGCGTTCGCTCACCCCGGTGACGTTGGACGGCTGGCAACAGGGTTTCGTCCTCCCGTCGGATGTTGCGCCGAAGGACGTCACCGTGACGTTCGCCCCGAACACGCCACACCGGATCGGCCTGGTGATCGGTGCCCTCGCAGTACTTGCCCTATTGGTGGTGTGGGGTGCCACCCGCGGACCCGGACCGGTCTACGTGCCTGGTCCCATCCGGGCGCTCCCCACCGACCGGCGACGCAAGGCGGGCATCGCAGCGGCCGCGCTGGCGGTCGCGGTCCTGGCCAGTGGGCTCTGGGGAGTGGCGGCCGCGGCAGTCGCCCTCGCCGTACCCGCTCGGTATCGCGGTCAGGCGGCCGCCGCAGCACTGGTTCTGTCCGGGGGGCTGCTCTCGGCGTTCGGGGTGGTGGACCGTTACTCGTTCGGCGCGATCAGCGGGCAACTGGTGTCGACGGTGACGTTGGCGCTGTTGGCCGCCCGGTGGGCCAGCGGCGATGCGCCCAGCGCAGCAACGGTTGCTCCACGAGATACACCGACGCCGACGCAACCAACAGCGTGACCGCGCTGACCGCGATCAGGACCAGCCAGAACGACCCGGTCAGCAACGGCTGCCCGGTCACGATGTAGAGCACCTGCAGCGCAAGGACCTGCCACAAGAAGACGGCGTAGGACATGTCTCCTGCCCACCGGGCCACGCCGGTGTCCACGACGGCGGTGGTCACATCGCCTCTGGGTCGCCCCATCGCGGCCAGCACCAGCAGTCCCGCGAAGACGGCGTACGCGGCCTCCTTGAACGCCGCCTGCGCCGGGGTCGGCAGGTGCAGGTCCACCGGTCCGGCGAGGGGCGTCGCGGCGAGCAGGAAGATGCACGCCGCCACCGCCGCGCAGGCCGCGGGTCGCGCCGACACGCGCTCCCACCGGTCCCGGGGACCGGTGACGAGCAGGGCGATCGCGGCCCCCGCTGCGTACCACGCCAGGTGGCCAAGGATACTGCGGCCGAGAACGCCTGCGGCCCAGGTGTTTCCGGACCGGGACCACACTGTGGAGAGGGTCTGGAGCACTACCCCGAGTACGCCGATGCCGGCCAGAGTGCCGAAGACCACCCGGTCGCTGTGCTGGGCCAGCCAGCCGAGCGCCGTACCGATCACCGGTACCAGTAGGTAGAAGGTGATCTCCGTGGTGAGGCTCCAGGTCTGGGTGAAGGCCTGGTACTGGTCGTCGGTGTAGCCCTGCAGGAAGAACAGGTGGCCGAGCACTTTGCCCCACCCGCCCACGCCACCGGTCTGCGTCGGGAGCAGCGCCGCGACGATGAGCACCCCGGCCAGGCCGAGCAGATACGCGGGGTAGATCCGGATCAGGCGGTGCGCCCAGTAGGTGCGGGCGGCGGTCCGACCGGTGATCCACGGACGCAGCAGCAACATCGCGGACAGGACGAAGAAGATGGCGACTCCGCTGTCACCGCGAGCCAGGATGGCGCCCGGCACGTCCAGCCCGCTCGTACCCGTCCAGAACGATACGTGCGCCACCAGGACGAAGACCGCCGCCAGACCACGGACCGCGTCCACCAACGGGAAACGCCCGCCGCCTCCGGTACCGTCGTGCCCAGCCATCAACTGGAAGGTACCGGAAGCCGCGTGATGACCGATGTCGAAGTGACGGCCGCGACGCCTGCCGGAGCCCAGCACCCGACCCGGCCGGTGCTGCGGGCACGGGCGCCCCTACGGTTGTCGTTCGCCGGTGGCGGGACGGACGTCGCCCCGTTCCCGCAGCGCGAGGGCGGCGCCGTGCTGTCGGGCACGATCTCGGCGTTCGCGTTCTGCACGCTGCGGCCGCGGATCGACGGCCGGATCTCGGTGCATTCGGTGGACTTCGGCACGGCGGTCGGTTTCGGTGTCGATGAGGACGTCGAGTTCGACGGCAACCTGGACCTCCCGAAGGCCGCCATCGCCCGGCTGCGCGACTTCGAGGGTGCGATCCCGACCTCCGGTTTCGACCTGTTCATCCACACCCAGGCTCCGCCCGGCTCCGGTCTCGGATCCTCCAGTGCGGTCATGGTCTCGGTGATCGGGGTCGTGGCGGCGCACTGCGGAGTCGACCTCACGCCGTACGAGATCGCCGACCTGGCCTACCGGCTCGAACGGGAGGACCTCGGGGTCCCCGGCGGATCCCAGGACCAGTACGCCGCCGCGTTCGGCGGTTTCAACTTCATCGAGTTCACCGGCGACCAGGTGCTGGTCAACCCGCTGCGGGTGCGCCCCGGCACCGTCCACGAACTCGAGCACAACATGCTGCTGGCCTTCACCGGCGCTACCCGGGTCAGCGATCACATCATCGACGACCAGGTGCACCGGTATGAGACCGGGAACGCCGAGGCACTGGAGGGGCTACGCGCCCAGAAGCAGCTCGCGGTGGCGATGAAGGAAGAACTGGTCCGGGGCAATGTCGATGAGCTCGGCCGGCTGCTGGGCCAGGCGTGGTCGGAGAAGCGCAAGATGTCCGCGCGGATCGCCACCCCGCTGATCGACGAGGCGATCGGCCGTGCGCTCGCCCACGGGGCATTGGGTGGCAAGGTCACCGGCGCCGGCGGTGGCGGTTATCTGCTCTTCATCTGCGAATTCGAGCGCCGGCACATCGTTGCCGCACAATTGCTGGAGCTCGGCCTGCGCCTGGAGGAAGTCACCTTCAGCGGCGACGGCGTCACCACCTGGCGAGGACAACGATGACCCACCCCTCAACCCACCCGTTGACCCGGCGGACCAGTGACGATGTCGACGCTGCTGTGGCTACCGCATCGGCCGACAGCGTCCGGTCCTGGCAGGAACTGGCAACAGCACTGAGCGCACCCGACCTGACCGAACTGGTGGACGCGGCCGGCTCGGCGCTGGTCGCGGCACTTGTCGGTGGGGGAGCACTCCTGGTCGCCGGCAACGGGGGCAGTGCCGCGATCGCCAGCCATGTCGCCGCGGAGTTCATCGGCAAGTGCGTCCAGGACCGGGCGCCTCTGCCGGCGATCAACCTCGCGGAGTCGTTGTCGTCGATCACCGCAGTGGCCAACGACTACGGCTACGACCAGGTGTTCGCGCGCGGCATCCTCGCGCACGGTCGCCCGGGAGACGTGTTCCTGGCCATGACGACCAGTGGGACCAGTCCCAATGTGCTGGCCGCCCTCGACGTCGCCGCGCAGCGCGGACTGGTCACGATCGTCCTGACCGGGGCCAAGGGCGAAGGGCTGCACGGCCGGGCCGACCACGTCCTGATCGTGCCGAGTGACCAGACCCCCAGGATCCAAGAGGTCCACATGCTGTGGGCGCACGCCTGGTGCGAGGCAGTGGACGCCCTCAGCCAGCCGTGACGAGCGGCGGCCCGGTGCCCCTGGGCGACGACGAGCTCCTGGGTCGCAGCACCGCCCCGATTGCTCCCGCCGGCACTCACGCGCCGTACGACCTGGTCTTCCTCGATCGCGACGGCACCCTGAACGAGCACCGCCCGGGGTACGTCGATCGGCCGGCCGACCTGATCCTGTTGCCGGACGCCGTGGCCGCCGTCCGGGCCCTGAACGACAGCGGCGCCCGGGTCGTGCTGGTGACCAACCAGCGCGGAATCGCGACCGGTGCCTTGCGCGAGGCCGACCTGCTGGGCGTGCAGCGCGATCTAGTGCGGCAACTGGCGGTCGGTGGCGCGCACCTGGACGCGGTGCAGCTGTGCCCGCACGAGGCAGGTACCTGCCGATGCCGCAAGCCAGAACCCGGCCTCATCACTGCGGCTCTGGCCCGCGCCGGGTGGGCCGACCCCGCGCGGTGCGTGCTCTTCGGCGACCAGGATTCGGATCTCGTGGCCGCCCGGTCCGCCGGCGTGCGTGGCGTGCGGGTCGGTGCGGCCGGACTGACCCGGGCCGACCTGGGTTGTCCACGTTCGCGCGCCGTGTGACATGGATCGCATTGTTACTGCTACTGTCCGGTAGGTAATTCCGTTCGGCGTTGGAGGTTCCGCAGCATGCTGCGCAAGTTGGCGCTCCCCTTCCTCATCGGCCTGGGAGCCTTTCTGGTTGTGATGGCTCTCGGCCTGAAGTTCTGGGCCCCCGACAAGTTGGCGATCATCCCGCTGGACCAGAACACCCGGCAGGAACTGACCGACCCCAACGCCAAGTTCTTCGACGCGGACACGCTGTCCTACAAGGAGGGGCCGGTCAACACCACGTTGGTCGTGGCCGCCGACAAGTCCGGCAGCGAGAAACTCGGCGACAACAAGGTGATCCTGAACAAGTGGCAGGTCACCGACAACAACAACACCCCGCCGCCGATGGCCGCCAACTCCGCCACCTACGCCGTTGATCGCAACTCCGGCCTTCCCGTGAAGTGGTCGGGCACCACCCTTAACGACGGCGTGAACGGCGACCAGCCGGCGACCGTCGAGGGTTACACGATCAAGTTCCCGTTCGGCACGCAGAAGACGACGTACAAGTACTGGGACGACACTCTCAAGAAGACGATGGACATGAAGTACGTGTCCACCGAGAGCATCAACGGCTTGCAGGTCTACAAGTTCGAGGGCACGGTTCCCGAGACCACGTTCCGCATGCAGGAGGTGCCCGGTGCGATCTTCGGTCTCGGCGCATCCAGCGCCGGTCAGAACGCGGAGCGCACCTACGCCAACACCCGCATCCTGTGGGTCGAGCCGCAGACGGGCGTGTTCATCAAGGCCTCCGAGCACCAGCTGCAGCGCTTCAAGATCCCCGGACACGACCCTGCCCTGGCCGTCGACACCACCCAGGTGATGACCCCGGCCACCGTCAAGGAGAACACCGACTACTGGGGCCAGAAGGCGTTCCTCCTGAAGGTCCTGCACATCATGCCGTGGATCCTCGGTCCGCTGGGTGTCCTGACCCTGCTCGGTGCGCCGTTCCTGGCGCGACTGCTCGAGCGCCGCAACGAGGAGGATTACTCCGAGTGGCAGGACCACGACGACGATGACGATCGATCCGGCCGTCACGTCGCAGCCACTGAGCCGGAGGCTCGCGAGAACCACGAGTACGTGCACGCTGATCAGATCTGGGACGACGAGTACTCCAGCCGCGCCGAGCGCCGCAGTGGAACCGGCGACGACACCATCGAGTTGCGTAAGAAATGACGTCTCGCGTCGTCGTCACGGGTGGGGCTGGTTTCCTCGGCTCGCACCTGTGTGAATCGCTGCTCGCCAGGGGGGACACCGTTGTCGCCGTCGACAACCTGTGCACCGGCAGGGCGGCCAATGTCGCTGCGCTGCAGAGCAATCCGCGCTTCACGCTGGTCCACGCCGACGTAGTGGATGGTCTGGCGATCGAGGGCCCGGTCGACCTGGTGCTGCATTTCGCGAGCCCAGCCTCGCCGGTCGACTACCTGCGGTTGCCGATCGAGACGTTGCGGGTGGGATCCCAGGGCACGATGCACGCCCTGGATCTCGCACGCGACAAGGACGCCCGGTTCCTGCTCGCCTCCACGTCGGAGGTGTACGGCGACCCGGAGGTGCACCCGCAGCGCGAGGACTACTGGGGCAACGTCAATCCGGTCGGACCGCGCGGCGTCTACGACGAGGCCAAACGGTTCGGTGAGGCCATGACGATGGCCTACCGCTCGACGTACGGCGTGAATACCGCCATCGTCCGTATCTTCAACACCTTCGGTCCGCGGATGCGACCCAACGACGGGCGGGCGATCCCGAACTTCATCCGGCAGGCCTTGGCCGGTGACCCGGTCACGGTCAGCGGTGATGGTCTGCAGACCCGGTCGATCTGCTACGTCGATGACCTGGTCGCCGGCATCCTGGCCCTGGCCGACAGCACCGAGCCCGGCCCGATGAACATCGGTAACCCGCACGAGATCTCCATGCTCGACCTGGCCGGCTGGGTCGTGAAACTCACCAACTCGACGTCCCCGGTCGTCCACATCGAGCGGCCGGTCGACGATCCGACCGTCCGTCAACCAGACACGACGCAGGCCCAGGAGGCGCTCGGCTGGGCGCCGCAGGTGGATATCGAGGACGGGCTGGAGCGCACCATCGCGTGGTTCCGTGCGCATGAGGTGGAGGACCAGGTCCTCAGCCCGGAGCAGACCGCTGCGATCCTCACCCGCGGCGAGCCCGGTCAGCCCGCCGAGTAGAACCGCTAGCCCGCACGGTGCGCGACGAAGATCGCCGTACCCGGAATCACGGTGCCCCGTAACGGGCTCCAGCCGCCCCAGATCTGATCGTTGCGGGCCGGCCATTCCGGCTCGACGACGTCGTCGATCACGAAGCCGGCCGCCGCGAGTTCCCGGATCCGATCGCCCATGGTGCGGTGATGTTCGACGTACGTCGCCCGGCCGCTACCGTCCTGTTCGACGTAGGGGGTCCGGTCGAAATAGCTCGTGCGGACGGTGAGTCCCTCCGGGCCCGGCGCATCCGGGAACGCCCACCGGATCGGGTGGGTCGTGGAAAAGACCCACCGGCCGCCGGCGTCGAGTACGCGGTACACCTCCCGCATGACCGCGGCGGTGTCGGCGATGAACGGGATCGCGCCGTACGCCGTGAACACGACGTCGAAACTGCGGTCGGCGAAGGGCAGGACGGTGGCGTCGCACTGCAGCAGCGGTAGGTGGATGTCGTGGGAATCGTCGATCAGCCGGGCCTGCGCCAGCATGCCCGCCGACAGATCGGTGGCGACCACGCGGCGTACGCCGATGTCGTGTAGGTAGCGGCTGCCCTGCGCGGCGCCGGCACCCACCTCGAGGATCCGGTCATCCGGACGGGCGCCCAGCAGATCCAGCTCCCGCTCGCTCCAGCCCTCCGGCCCCCAGACCAGCTCGGCGTCGCCGAGGAAGTCACCGTGTTCGGCGACGTACTCGGCGGCCTCACGATCCCACCACCCGCGATTGGCATACGCGGTTTCCGCGGGCCCGGCCGAGCGGCGGGATACCGTATCACTCATTTTGACCCGGTACTCCCAACATCAGTAGGCTGAGTAAGCGCGCCGTGTGTGCACACCCAACTCCATTCCATATATCTAAAGGTTTCCTACTACATGACTGCCACTACTACCTCTCCGATCGCGATCAACGACATCGGGTCGGAGGAAGAGCTGCTCGCCGCGATTGACGCGACGATCAAGCACTTCAACGACGGCGACATCGTCGAAGGTGTCATCGTCAAGGTCGACCGGGACGAGGTCCTGCTCGACATCGGTTACAAGACCGAGGGTGTCATTCCCTCCCGCGAACTCTCCATCAAGCACGACGTCGACCCCGGTGAGGTCGTTTCCGTGGGCGATGAGGTCGAGGCCCTGGTCCTCCAGAAGGAGGACAAGGAAGGTCGACTGATCCTGTCCAAGAAGCGCGCTCAGTACGAGCGGGCCTGGGGCGCGATCGAGAAGGTCAAGGAAGAGGACGGTGTCGTCACCGGTACCGTCATCGAGGTCGTCAAGGGCGGCCTGATCCTGGACATCGGCCTGCGTGGCTTCCTGCCGGCCTCCCTGGTCGAGATGCGTCGGGTCCGCGATCTGCAGCCGTACGTCGGCAAGGAGATCGAGGCCAAGATCATCGAGCTGGACAAGAACCGCAACAACGTGGTCCTGTCCCGCCGCGCCTGGCTCGAGCAGACCCAGTCCGAGGTCCGCACGACCTTCCTCAAGGAACTGCAGAAGGGCCAAATCCGCGACGGTGTCGTGTCCTCGATCGTCAACTTCGGTGCGTTCGTGGACCTCGGCGGTGTCGACGGTCTGGTGCACGTGTCCGAGTTGTCCTGGAAGCACATCGACCACCCGAGCGAGGTCGTCGAGGTCGGTCAGCCGGTCACCGTCGAGGTGCTCGACGTGGACATGGACCGCGAGCGGGTTTCGTTGTCGCTCAAGGCGACCCAGGAAGACCCCTGGCAGCACTTCGCCCGCACCCACGCCATCGGCCAGGTCGTGCCGGGCAAGGTCACCAAGCTGGTGCCGTTCGGTGCGTTCGTGCGCGTCGAGGACGGTATCGAGGGCCTGGTGCACATCTCCGAGCTGGCCGAGCGTCACGTGGAGCTGCCGGAGCAGGTCGTCACCGTCGGCCAGGACATCTTCGTCAAGGTCATCGACATCGACCTGGAGCGTCGCCGCATCTCGCTGTCCCTGAAGCAGGCCAACGAGGCCGCTGACGGTGCCACCGAGTTCGACCCGACGCTCTACGGCATGGCCGCCGAGTACGACGAGCAGGGCAACTACAAGTACCCCGAGGGCTTCGACCCGGAGACCAACGAGTGGCTCGAAGGCTTCGATGCCCAGCGCGAGAAGTGGGAGAAGGAGTACGCCGAGGCGCACGCCCGCTACGAATCGCACCAGGCGCAGATCGAGGCGGCCCGCAAGGCCGACGCCGAGGCCGCGGACGCCCCGGCAGCCGCGAGCTCGTTCTCCTCGGAGTCCGGTTCCGACGCTGGCGCTGCGGCGCCGGTCGAGGGCACCCTGGCCTCCGACGAGGCGCTGGCCGCCCTGCGCGAGAAGCTCACCGGCAACTGACGATTCCTCGTCAGACGTCACGCGACGCCCGTTCCTGCTTCGGCAGGGACGGGCGTTGTCGTCTGTCGGCCGTGCCCGACTTCGCTGGTTCGTGGCCCGACCGCGCGTCGCAGGTGTTCACCTACCGCCCAGTAAGGCTAGGTTTGTCCCAACGTTAACTGGGTCACACCGCCGTTCCTGGGCGGTGTTCTTGCGAAGGGTGCGACATGAGTGATGTAACACGGGCCAACCGACCAGCGTCGGTGGGGATAGTGGCGATCTTCCTCGCCGTCGCCGGCATCTTGGAGATCATCGCCGGCATCCTGTTGATCGTGCACCACAACGACGCGGACGCTCAGGCGCATCTGGGAACCGCGAGCCCGGACGTTCCGCACGCCACGACCCTGTTGCTGCTCGGCATCGCCGCGATCATCATCGGTCTGATGTACCTGGCCGCGTCCCGGGGATTGTGGCTCGGGGGAGACACCTGGCGGGTCATCGTGATCTTCGTGTCGGTCCTGAACATCATCGGGCTGATCATGGCCACGATCTTCGTCATCGACACCACCAGCCGGATCGTCACGATCATCACGGCCATCGTGGCGGCCCTGGTCATCGCAGCGCTCGTCTCGCCCAAGTCCAAGGAGTTCTTCGGCGCGTAAAGCCTGACGAGTCCCCTGCACTACGGTCGGTCCATGCTTCGGATCGGACTGACCGGCGGGATCGGCTCAGGCAAGTCAACGGTCGCCGCACGCCTCGTGGCGCGCGGCGCCGTCGTCGTCGACGCGGATCGTCTGGCGCGTGAGGTGGTGGAGCCCGGCACACCCGGACTAGCCCGCATCGCCGAGGAATTCGGTCCCTCGGTCATCGCATCGGACGGGTCGCTCGAGCGGGCCGCGCTGGGGGCGGTGGTCTTCGGCGACCCGGCCGCGCGCCGTACGTTGGAGGCGATCACCCACCCGCTCATCCAGTCCCGGACCCGGGAGCTGTTCGCGGCGGCACCGGCGGAGGCGATCGTCGTGCACGACGTACCGCTCCTGGTGGAGTTGGGGATGGCACCGGGCTACCACCTGGTGCTGATGGTGCACGCCGACGAGCAGGTCCGGCAGGGCCGCCTGGTCACCGACCGGGGGATGGACCCGCAGGCGGCGCGCAGCCGCATCGCCGCCCAGGCGGCCGTGGCACAACGGCGCGCAGTCGCCGACGTGTGGCTGGAGAACCACGGCTCGCGTGAGCAGCTGGCCACCAAGGTCGACGAGGTGTGGGACCGCCGTCTCGCCCCGTACAACGAGAACCTGCTGACGGGTACTCGCGCTGCCCAGTCGGGTCCGGCCCGTCTGGTGCCACCGGACCCGACCTGGCCCGCCCAGGCGGCGCGATTGATCGCCCGGCTGCAGCACGTACTCGGCGATCGTGCCGCGCGGATCGAGCACATCGGCTCGACCGCGGTGCCGGGCCTGGCCGCCAAGGACGTCATCGATCTGCAGATCGGGGTCGAGCGCCTCGCTGATGCCGATGATCCGGCGTTCATCGCCGACCTGGCGACTGCAGGCTTCCCCCGGATGGCCGGCAACACCTGGGACTCACCGAAATCGTGGGATCCGGATATTGCCCACTGGCAGAAGCGCTTTCACGGCGGAAGCGATCCGGGCAGGATCGTGCACGTCCACGTGCGCCAGATCGGGTCAGCTGGCTGGACGGCGGCGCTGCTCTTCCGGGACTGGCTGCGCGCCGTGCCCGCCGAGCGGGACAGCTACCAGGACACCAAACGGTCGCTGGCTGGTCAGTCGTCGTCGACGAGCGGGTACGCCGAGGCGAAGGAGCCATGGTTCGACGACGCCTTCCAGCTGGCCCGGGTCTGGGCGGCTGCGACGGGTTGGCAGTCACTTTGACCATCTATTGACCGTTCGTTCACCGACTGCTTGCCTCGGCGAACTCCACCGGCTACGTCGGCACACCAGGCTCGGCGAACGTGCCGGACGCTAACCCCCCAATCGTGCGGAGGGGGCAGCTACAGTCGGCGACTGTGAGCCAGATCACGACGGTGCCGGAACCGGTCGGACCCCCGCCGCGCCGACGGGGACGGCCGATAGGGGAGTGGCTGCTCGCGATCGGTCTGCTGCTGCCGAACCTGGTGCTGCTGATCGTCTTCACCTACCGGCCGCTGATCGACAACATCCGGTTGTCCTTCACCGACTGGAACATCGCCGCACCACTGGCCAACTACATCGGCCTGGAGAACTACCGCACCTGGCTGTCGGACCCGAATTCCCACCTGGTGCTGCGCAATACGCTGATCTTCACGGTCGCGACGGTCGGCCTGTCGCTGATCATCGGCCTCGCGCTGGCCATGCTGCTCGACCAGAAGTTGCGCGGTCGCAACCTGGTGCGCTCTGCCATCTTCGCGCCGTTCGTCATCTCCGGTGCAGCGATCGGTATTGCCTTCCAGTTCGTCTTCGACCCCAACTTCGGCATGGTGCACGACCTGCTGTCGCGGGTCGGTATCGGTACGCCGGACTTCTACCAGCAGCCGGGCTGGGCGCTGGTGATGGTGACTGCGACCTACGTGTGGAAGAACATCGGCTACACCTTCGTGATCTACCTGGCGGCCCTGCAGGGCCGGCGCACGGATCTGGACGAGGCCGCAGAGATCGACGGGGCGTCGGCCTGGCAGCACTTCCGGCGGGTGCTGTTACCCCAGCTGCGCCCCACGACGTACTTCCTGTCGATCACCGTGCTGCTGAGTTCGGTGCAGGTCTTCGACATCATCAACGTGATGACCAAGGGCGGTCCGCAGGGCTACGGCACCACCACGATGGTCTACCAGGTGTATCGGGAGACGTTCGTCAACAACAAGGCCGGGTACGGCGCGACGGTGGCCACCATCATGTTCCTGATCCTGCTGGTCATCACCGTGGTGCAGGTCCGCGTCATGGATCGGGGGCAGCGCCGTGACTGACTCCACCTTCGCCACCACCGAACTGCGCGATATCGAGGAGAGCCTCGTTGACGACGGCCCGGAGCTGAACGTCTCCCGAGCGCGCAAGATCGTGGGGTACGTCGGAATGCTGGTGGCTTTCCTGATCGTGGCGGTGCCGCTGTACTGGATCGTGGTCACCTCGTTCAAGGAACGGCCGGACATCTACACGCAACCGGCGCAGTGGTGGCCCGCGCACTTCACGACCAAGAACTATCCGGCGGCGACGACCGAGATCGACTTCTGGTCCTACCTGCGCAACTCGGTCTTCATCACCGCGGTGCTGTCGGTGGCCAAGATAATTCTGGGCGTGCTCTCGGCGTACGCGTTGTCGTTGTTGAGGTTTCCCGGGCGGTCGTTGGTCTTCATCGTGGTGATCGCGGCGCTGATGGTGCCCAATCAGATCACGGTGATCTCCAACTACGCACTGGTCAGTCAACTCGGCTGGCGGGACACCTATCAGGGCATCATCATCCCGCTGGCCGGCGTGGCCTTCGGTACCTTCCTGATGCGTAACGCCTTCCTCGCCGTGCCCCACGAGATCGTCGAGGCCGCGCGGATGGACGGGGCCGGCCCGCTCAAGCTGTTGTGGCGCGTGGTGTTGCCGATGACCTGGCCCACGCTGATCGCCTTCGGTCTGATCACCGTGGTCAACGAATGGAACGAATACCTCTGGCCCTACCTGATGGCCAGTGACAGCCGGGTCGGCACGTTGCCGATCGGTCTGACGCAGTTGCAGAACACCGACGGCATCAGTAACTGGGGACCGGTCATGGCAGCGACCGTCCTGGCGATGCTGCCGGTGCTCGCCCTCTTCCTTGTCCTCCAACGTCACATGATCAAAGGCCTGACCGCGGGTGCGGTCAAAGGCTGACAACCTCGAAAGGACTGTCTCCGTGATGGATTCAACTGTTTCCCGACGAAACCTCCTGGGTCTGGGCGGAGGTGCCCTGGTCGCCGCCGGCCTCTCAGCGTGCGCCGGCACCGGCTCGTCGACTTCCGGGAACGGCGGTGGCGGTACGGCGGGGTCGGGCACGATCGACTTCTGGAGCAACCACCCCGGCAAGTCCAAGGCCACCGAACAGAAGATCATCGCCGCCTTCGAGAAGGCCAACCCCGGCTTGAAGGTGAAGCTCACCGACGCCGGCAAGAACTACGAGGAGGTCGCCCAGAAGTTCAACGCGGCCCTGTCGGGTGGTTCGCTGCCCGACGTCGTGGTCGTCTCCGACGTGACGTGGTTCAACTTCGCGATCAACGACCGGCTGGCCGACATCGCGACCCTGGCATCCGCCAACGGCGTGGACACCGCCGACTACGTCGAGGGTCTCTATAACGACTACCAGTACGACGGCAAGCATTACGCCGCGCCGTACGCCCGGTCGACGGTTGTCTTCTACTGGAACAAGGACATGTTCAAGAAGGCCGGCCTACCCGACCGCGCCCCGACCTCGTGGGACGAATTCACCCAGTGGGCGCCGAAGCTGCAGTCGGCGATCGGCAGCGGCAAGTCACCGATCATCCTGGATGACGGTTCGGATTACCTCGATTGGACCTTCCAGAACATCGTGTGGAACTACGGCGGCGCGTACTCCAAGGAGTGGACTCCTACCTTCACAGACCCCGGCACTGTGAAAGCGGCGACGCTGCTGCAGTCGTGGGCGAAGAACAAGTACCTCAAGACGTCGGCGGACTCAGCCGCGGACTTCAGCGCCGGTCTCGGCGCGACGCTGATGGAATCGACCGGTGACCTGGGCGGCTTCAAGGACCTGCCGTTCGAGTTGGGCGTGGGCTTCGTGCCGGCTCCTGAAGGGGTCAAGACCTGCCCCACCGGCGGGGCGGGAGTCGCTGTGCCGCAGGGAATTTCAGATGCGCGCAAGGTGAATGCGATCAAGTTCATCGACTTTCTGACCAACACCGCCAACACCGCCACCTTCACCCAGGCCACGGGCTACATGCCGGTGCGTAAGTCGGCCACGTCCGACCCGTCCGAGGCGGCGTACCTCAAGGCCAACCCGAATTATGAGGTCGCGGTCAAGCAGTTGCCCAAGACCCGGCCGCAGGACTGGGCGCGCGTTTTCGTCCCCGGTGGCGGCACGATGATCGGTGAGGCGCTGGACAAGATCGTCGCCGGCTCGGACGTCAACAGCACCTTCAGCGCGCTCAACCAGCAGATCCAGTCGGCCTACGACAGCCAGCTGAAGTCGAAGGTTCAGAAGTAGCGGAATGGCATCAGTCTTCTTCGACAAGACCACACGGCGGTACCGCGGCAACGACCGATCGGCGGTCGACGCGCTCACCCTGGACATACCGGACGGCGAATTCCTTGTCCTGGTGGGGCCGTCCGGTTGTGGCAAGTCGACAACGTTGCGCATGCTGGCGGGTCTCGAACCGGTCAACGGCGGTCGGGTGCTCATCGACGGTCACGACCAGGACGGCGTACGGGCCAGGGATCGGGACGTGGCGATGGTCTTCCAGAGCTACGCCCTCTATCCCAATATGACGGCGCAGGAGAACATGGCCTTCGCCCTGCGCAACGCGGGGGTGCCCAAGGCGGACGCGCGCGCCCGGGTCGCGGACGCCGCCAAGATCCTCGAACTCGAGCCACTGCTGGATCGCAAGCCGGGTCAACTGTCCGGTGGTCAGCGGCAGCGGGTCGCGATGGGCCGGGCGATCGTGCGCCAGCCCAAGGTGTTCTGCATGGACGAACCGCTGTCCAACCTGGACGCCAAACTGCGGGTGTCCACCCGGGCCCAGATCGCGCAGTTGCAGCGTCGGCTGGGTGTCACCACGGTCTACGTCACCCACGACCAGGTCGAGGCCATGACGATGGGTGATCGGGTCGCGGTGCTGAACGAGGGTGTCCTGCAACAGGTTGCGCCACCGCAGGAGCTGTACGACAACCCGGCGAACACGTTCGTCGCGTCGTTCATCGGCTCGCCGGCGATCACGTTGTTCGACTCCGCGGTGACCGACGGGCAGGTGGACATCTTCGGGTTGACGGTGCCGCTGCCCCGGTCCCGGACGGACGCCGACGCAGTGACGCTCGGCGTGCGCACCGAAGGGTGGCATCTGGTCGGTGAGGCTGACGACGGCATTGCGATCACTGTCGAGCTGGTCGAGGCGCTCGGGGCGGAGTCCTTCGTCTACGGACGGCCAGGTGGCGATCCCGCTGCGCCGCGGATCGCCGTACGGGTGGACAAACGCCTTGCGCCCGAGGTCGGTTCGCAGGTCCGGGTCGCCATCGACCCGCAGGAGATCCACGTCTTCGACGCAGAAACGGGGGCCCGGATCTGACGGTCAGGGCACGTACGCCGGGTACTCGACCCGACCGGCCGGAACCGTCGCGCCTGGATCCAGTACGGCGATCTGCGCCGCCTCGGGCGGCGCCCAGTCCGGGATGGGCAGGACGATCCCGACGGCCGCGGCCGGGGTGAACCCGAACCGCCTGTAGTAGGCCGGCGAACCCTCCAACACCACGAAGGGCACTGCGTTGTCGGCGGCGGTCTGCAGCACCTGGCGGACCAGCGCGGAGCCGATGCCGCCGCCCTGCCGACCGGGCTCGACTGACAACGGGGAGAGCATCGTGATGATCTGCGTGGATCCATCCGCGCCGTGCAATGTAGTTCCGGTCAGGCACACATGGCCGATGACCTGGCCGTCTTCCTCGGCGACGAATTCGTAGGCGGGTAGGGCGAATTCGCCGTGGCGGATCTCCCGCACCATCGTTGCGACGGCCGCTCCTTCGTCGCCGAACGCGCGGCGGACGGTCGCGTCGATGGCCTCGTGGTCGGTAGGCCTGGCGGGGCGGATCACAGTCGTCACGGGATGTGATGTTCGTCAACGGGATGGTGAGCAGTCAAGCCGATTCCGGGCACGTCGTACTGTCGGGGCGTGACGCAGTCGACGAGCAGTGAGCAGGTGGACCAGGCGATCGGGCACGACCGGCGCTATCTGATCCTGGCCATCTGTGCGCTCAGTCTCTTCATCGTCGGCATCGACGCGACAGGGGTGAACCTCGCCCTGCCCGACATCTCCCGCGAGTTGGGCGCCACTGACTCCCAACTGCAGTGGGTGGTCGACGCCTACACGCTCGTACTGGCCAGCGGACTCATGCTCGGCGGTTCGATGGGGGACCGGTTCGGTCGGCGGAAGGTCTTCCAGATCGGTCTGCTGATGTTCGGACTGGGGTCTTTGTTGTGCTCCCTGGCACCCAATCCAGAGTTGCTCATCGCGTCCCGTGCCGCGCAGGCCGTCGGCGGCTGCATGCTGAACCCGGTGGCCATGGCGATCATCACCAACACCTTCCGCGAGCCGGGGGAGCGGGCCAAGGCGATCGGTATCTGGGGTGCGGTCTACGGTCTGAGTATGGCGTCGGGGCCGGTGGTCGGTGGTGCGCTGATCGCCGCGATCGACTGGCGAGCCATCTTCTGGCTGAACCTCCCGATCGTGCTGATCGCGATCCTGCTGACCATGAAGTTCGTGCCGGAGTCGCGGGCCGACCGGGTGCGCCGGTTCGACCCGGTTGGGCAACTGCTCGTCATCGTGTTCCTCGCCACCCTGGTCTTCGGGATCATCGAGGGTCGCCGGTTGGGGTGGTCGTCGGCAGCGATTGTCAGCTGTTTCGCGGTGGCTGTGCTGTCGCTGGTGAGCCTGGTCATCGTCGAGTCGCGCGTGCGGGAGCCGCTGATCGACCCGCGCTTCTTCCGCAGCGTGACGTTCAGCGGTGCCGTCGTGAGCGCGGTGCTGGCGTTCTGCGCGATGGGCGGTTTCCTCTTCCTGACCAGCGTCTACCTGCAGAACAGTCGGGGGTTGTCCGCGCTGCACGCGGGACTGATGACCCTGCCGATGGCACTGGTCATGGCCGCGTGCGCGCCGATCTCGGGGCGGCTGGTCGCCGCTCGGGGCGCCCGGTTGCCGACGCTGATCGGTGGCCTGGCGACGATGGTCGCCGGGCTGCTGCTGACGCGGATCGCTGCGGACAGCGCCTGGTCCTATCTGATCGCGGCGTACATGGTCTTCGGATTGGGCGCGGGGGTGCTCAACGCACCGATCACCAACTCGGCGGTCGCGGGGATGCCGCGCTCCCAGGCCGGGGTTGCGGCCGCCATCGCTTCCACCAGTCGACAGGTAGGTACGTCGCTCGGCGTCGCCATTCTGCCGGCGGTGACGTACGCCGGGTTGGACGCTGCGCATGGTGACTTCGCTGTCGCGTCGAGGCCGGCGTGGGCGATCACCGCGGGCCTGGGGGCCGCGCTCGTGATCGTGGCTGTGGTGATCGGTTCTTCCTGGGCTATCCGGAGCCAGCGCCACGTGGCGGTGCTGTTCGAGTAATCGCCCCGGCTTACGGTGGTCGTATGCGCGGTGAGTACAAGGTCGTCGGTGGCAAACTCGTAGCGGTCGAGCTGGAGGTCGAAAACGACCGGCTGGCAAACGTTTCCGTGTCCGGAGACTTCTTTCTCGAACCCGATGACGCGTTGGAGGACATCGACGCAGCGCTGGACGGCATGCCCGCGGACGCATCCGTCGAGCAGTTGGCCCACGCCATCGAAGGAGCGCTCGACCCAGCCGTGCGGCTGATCGGGTTCAGCCCCGAGGCGGTGGGGATCGCCGTACGCCGAGCATTGGGCAAAGCGACCGGGTGGGACGACCACACGTTCGACGTGATCCCGCCGGCGGTGCTCCCGCCGGTCATGCACGTCGCGCTCGACGAGGTCATCGCCCGCGAGGTCGCGGACGGGACGAGGAACCCGACGTTCCGCTTCTGGGACTGGGACTCTCCGCTGGTCGTCATCGGCTCGTTCCAGTCGTACAAGAACGAGATCGACCCCTCGGGGGCGGCGAAATACGACATCGGCGTGGTCCGGCGGATCTCCGGCGGCGGCGCGATGTTCATGGAGCCGGGCAACTGCATCACCTACTCGCTGGTGGTGCCGACCTCGCTGGTCGAGGGACTGTCCTTCGAACGGTCCTACTCCTTCCTCGATGAGTGGGTCATCGCCGCGCTGGCGGAGGTGGGCGTCAACGCGCACTTCGTGCCGCTCAACGACATTGCGTCCGATCAGGGCAAGATCGGCGGGGCCGCGCAGAAGCGATTCGCCGCCGGAGCCGTGCTGCACCACGTGACGATGTCCTACGACATCGACGCGGACAAGATGCTGCAGGTGCTGCGGATCGGCCGGGAGAAGATGTCCGACAAGGGCACCAAGAGCGCCAACAAGCGGGTCGATCCGATGCGGTCGCAGACCGGTCTGCCGCGGTCGGAGATCCTGGACTCCTTCCAGCGGTCGTTCATGGCGCGCTACGCCAGCCAGCTGTCGGCGTACACGCCCGCGGAACTGTCCGAAGCGGAACGGTTAGTCCAGGAGAAGTTCGGCACGGAGGAGTGGACGCACCGGGTTCCGTGACTCTGGCGCCGTGACTTAGGTAAGCCTAACCAATCTGCTACGGTCGGGTCATGACCACGACGGACCCATCAGTCCTCTCCGAAGTCCGCCCGTTCGAGTTGTACGACGTGCGCGTGCTGCGCCGCGAACGGCTCTCGCCGCACCTGGTGCGGGTGACGTTCGGCGAGGGCGGCCTGGCAGAGGGGCAACCATGGATCGCGGATGCCGGCTTCGACCAGCGGATCAAGCTGATCTTCCCGGCGCCCGGGCGCAGTTTGGACGATTTCCCCCGCGGGGACGACTGGTTCACGCTGTGGCGGGCGCTGCCCGACGACGAACGCCCGGCGATCCGGACCTACACGTTGCGACAGGTCCGCCGCTCGCTGGCCGAATTCGATGTGGACATGGTCGACCACGGTGACAGCGGTCCGGGGTCCCGATTCGCCGGGACGGCCGCAGTGGGGGATCAGGTGTTGGTGCTGGGGCCGAACGATGCGTTCGACGGCGACGCCGGCGGGGTGGAGTTCCACCGGGAGGCGGCGACCGGCACGCATCTGTTGGTGGGTGACGAGACGGCGATCCCGGCGATCTGGGGGATCTGCGAGCGGTTGCCGCAGGCGGCCCGCGGTCTGGTGTGTGTAGAGACCGCCGACGCGGCTGACGTGGTGGATCTGCCGTGTCCGCCCGGTGTCGAGCTCAGTTGGGTGCGTTCTGCCCCTGATCGCGGCGGGCTGCAGACCGAGGTCGTACGCCGATGGCTCACCGCGCACCCGGAGCTCACCCATGGCGGTGGCTCGGGTCCGGACTCGACGTCGTCCTCGTCCTCGGGGGAGACGACGATCTTCTTCGACGGCTCTGACGACGCGTACTGGGAGACGGCGGTGGAGCAGGACCCACGCTTCTCCGTGTGGATCGCGGGGGAGTCCTCGGTGGTGAAGTCGCTGCGGCGGGTGCTGGTGAACGAGTTCGAGGTGCCGAAGTCGGCGGTGGCGTTCATGGGGTACTGGCGTGAGGGACGTGCCGAGAACTAGCCGCTTGAGGTCCCAGCCTGTGGATTGCGGGACGGGACCCGGAGTTGTCCACACCGGCCGACTTTGCCCTGGATGGCGCGGTCGGTGGCACGTACGTTTGAGGGGTGACCAGCCTCGTTGCCCGACCGCCGGAGGATTCGTCGTCCGACGAAAACCTCTGTGCTGCCTCAGGTTTGGGTCTGCCCTCGACCGACGCGGACGCGGTGATGGCGCCCTTCGTCGGTATGGGCGCTGCGGCGTTCGATGCAGTGCGCGGCGGTGCAGCTGTCATGGCGGCCTGGCAGCCAGGGCAGGAGCTGGATCCGGTGCTGGGTGCCGCGGCCCGGTGGAGCGAGACGGCGCTGATCGGGGCATTGGATGCCGTGGGGCTGTCACGCGCGGCGTTGGACCGTCTTGAAGTGGAGCTGGTCCGGGAGGGCCTGGCGCGCGGTTTGCATACGGCGCGGGGTCATTCGGCTGCGGACTGGATGCGTGTCGTTGAGGGTGTGCACGCGTCGCCGCCGGATCGCACGCACGCGGGCCGAGTGGTCGCCATGGCCACCGCGGCGAATACCGCTGCAGCATCGGACGATTCGTCGCTGGCGCGCACAGTCGTGTCCGCGGTGAGCGAGGGCCGGCTGTCCGTGGTCAAGGGAGCGCAGATCGTGCGATTCGTCGACGACGTCGCGCCGGTGGCTGATGGGCAGGAGCTGTCGGAGGTCGTCAGCACGATGGTTGCCGCCGCGGTCGACGCCCCGGAAGCACCGTCGCGGGTCACCGCGCCAGGGGAGTCGTGGTTGGGGTCGTGGGGGCTCACCTCGCGGGAGTTGGCCACGGTGATCAACAAGACCCGGCAGGTGCTCAAGCCCAACGACCTCCTAGCGGAAGAGGAGGCAGCGGCTCGGCGGGGCCGGACGTTGCACACGTTGCCCGGGCCGGGAGGTCTGACCGAGTACCGACTGACGGTCGAAGCAGAAGCGGCTGCGGTCATCGACGCGGCCGTCGCGGCGTTGTCGGCGCCGGTGCCGGGTCCCAACGGCGAACCGGATCCGCGACGCGCCACGCATCGTCGCGCGGATGCGTTGATGGACGTGATCACCCGGGGTGTCGAGGCCGGCGGCAAGGTGCCGCGCTGGTCGCGGGCCCAGCTGTTGGTGACGATCGATCTTGAGTCATTACGCGGCGTGACAGACACCGCAGGGGTCACGGGCACGGGTCAGGTGCTGTCCGCGGCCACCGTTCGCCGGAAAGCGTGTGACGCCGGGATCATCCCCATGGTGCTTGGCGCCGCCGGTCAGGCGTTGGACGTCGGCCGGGAGAAGCGGTTGTTCACCGAGGCACAGCGCTTAGCGACCTGGCGGCGCGATGCCCATTGCACGTTCCCGGGCTGCACGGTCCGCGCGCCGTGGTGCGACCTGCACCATCTGGTCGCGTGGGCGAGGGGCGGGAAGACGGATCTGCTGAACTGCGCGTTGTTGTGCCAGCGGCATCACACATTGGTCCACGAGCAGGAGCTCACCGCGACGGTGACCGCAATGGGCGTTCGGTGGCAGCTGCGGCCGTGAGGACCGCGCACCGTTTGGGTCTCAGTCTCGGCGGCGTGCGACGTGGAGCACGGCTCCCCAACCACGGCGAAGGGTGCCTTCAGGACGTGCGGCCAGTCTGCGTCGGATCTCCGAGTACAACCGATCGCGCTGCCCGGGCAGCATTGCGATGTGACCAGAGAAGGTGTTGAGCAAGCGGATGTATTCGTCGGCGTCGTAGGTGACTTCCCAGTCGAACTCCCGAGTCAGGACTGGATCGAACAAGCCGCTGGCTGAAATGTCCGCGCGTTCATCAGGCAGTTCACCGGGGCGCGGATAGGTCATGCCAGGGGGCCTGCTCTCGCCGATCTCGGTGTACACCTCCTGCAACTCCGAGAAGATCGGGTCGCCGCCGGCGGGGAACACGTGCGTGGCGCGCCAGAAGGCGAGGTGACCATTCGGTCGCAGCATCTCCCAGGCGCGGCGGTAGCGAACGGTGGGGTCGATCCAGTGCCAGGCGGTGGCGGCGAAGATCAGGTCGAAGGGTCTGGTCGCGGAGGGGTCGAGATCCTCATAGCTGCTTTCGACGATCTCAACCGAAGGAAAATCGGCCAGGTTTCGGCGAGCGGCTGCCGCCAGCGCGGGGCCGCGTTCCACAGCAGTAATCCGGAATCCGCGGCGTGCCAGCGGTATCGTCGCTTTGCCTGTAGCGCAGCCGATCTCCAAGAGGCGATCAGGGGTGGTGAGTTCTGCCGCGGCAATTAGCGCTTCGTACAGCCTCTCCGGATACTCCGGGCGGGCACTCTGGTAGAGGTCGGCTGCCGCATTGAAGCTGAGCCCCAGTCCGTCGCTGTCGGCCATCACGCGATCATCCCACTCGGGAACCTGCGGCCAAGAGGGCCCGTTTCCTGCAACGCGACGTACCGTGCACCTATGAGCGCGCAGGTCGTCGCTGAGGAACTCCGACAGCAACTGCCGGACCTGGTCGTCGGGAGTCTGTGCATGTACGGCGAGTGGTTCGGTCGCCCATTCGACAATCAGCATCGGATCGTCGATGTGACCGTCGAGGACGACGACATCCTGGTGATGTCGTTCAGCGAGGGCGAAGCGCTGCGGGTCTGGTCGCCAGAGTGGGTGACGGCGGATCGCTTCGAGCTGCGGATTGATCACGCACGTGGGGTCCGCTGGGATTGGTACTCCTACGGATCGCCCCACACCGAGGAGCATCACAAGTTCATCGATTGCCGCATTCAATCCGACGAGAGCGAACAGCTGTGGCTGGTGAGTGTGAAGGGCAGTCGTAGGTTGCGTCGCCGATTGGGTGCCAACGTGCCCGCCGTGAGCATCGCGAACGGACTGCGGCGTGAGTTGGCGGACTCGCCTGACTAGTCCGGACAGGAGAGTCGAACCGCGCTGGGCGTGGCGAGCGATCGCTGGGTCTAGCGGAGTTGCTTCGCCGCCACCACGCGGTAATGAGACAGCAACTGCGCCATCGGCCAGAGCGCGGTGCCCCCTGCGAGCGCCGAGGCGTGCAGGATCAACGGCTCCCCGATGCGAACCTCGATGTCGGGTTGGTGGACTGAGCCGAGGCAGTCGTCTATTTCGCGCAGAAGGATGGCTGTGTGGAGGCGCATGCGGTAGCTCTCAGGGTCGGGAAAGGTCCTGGGCGACCGGTCCACCGGCGTGCCGTATGCGTCAGCGACTTGCTCGCATATCAGGATCGTCTCGTGGGGAAGGGTGGCTACTTGTGCAGGAAGTCCATCCTGAAGATCTACGAATTCACCGGTCCGATTCCACAGGCCGGGCATTTCGACGGCGTCGCGCGGCATGAAGATGCCGTATCGGAATTCGAAGTACTCCTGGATCAGGCTGCGGCAGTTGGTGCTTGAGGGCGATTCGTCGGGACGACGCATTCGGGGTCGGGCTTCGAATCCGTATGGCTTGGCCTGCAACATTGGTTTGACGGTGCCAGAGCCGTCGGACAATGACGCGTGTTCGGCGGTCACCCGCGTTGCCGGGCTGCTTCGTACAGCACGATCGACGTCGCGTTAGCCGCGTTGAGCGACGAGGCGTGGCCGCCGATGGGGATCTTGGCGATCACGTCGCACGCCTCGCGCCAGCCGGCTGCCATCCCGGTCTTCTCGGTGCCGGTGACGATCAGGGTGGGCCGGGTGAGATCGATGCGATCGATGGAGTCGGTGCCGGTCTCGTCGGTGCCGACGACCTGGACGGGTACGCCGCTGTCCCGCACCGAGGTGACCCAGGCCATGGCGTCGGCTGGTCCGGCCAGACGCACCGACGGGACGGTGAAGACTGAGCCCGTCGAAGCACGCACCGCGCGCGGGTCGTACGGATCGGCACCGTGTCCGGTGATCAGCACACCGTGCGCGTCGAACGCGTCCGCCGAGCGGATGATCGAGCCCACATTGCCCGGGGAAGCCGGGCGGTCGAGCGCCACTGCAAGCAGGTCCGGTGCGATGGGGATCCGACGGGAATCATCCGGCGGGATCTCCACCGTGATCAGCAGTTCAGGAGTGCGGTCCTCCTGCTCGCCGAGTTCCGCCAACAGCGCTGGCTCGAGCAGATATTCCGCTGCCCCAGCGGCGCATGCACGATCCGCCACCTCTTGCGCCCAACGGGAGCGAGTCCCGCCGTCAGCGACCAGCAGCGACCGGATCGGTGTGCCTGCCGCGAGCGCGAGATCGGTCGGACGCACGCCCTGCACGACCAGTTCGCGAGCTCGCCCACGTTTGGTCCGGTTGGTCAGCAACGTTTGCCAGTACTGGAAGGTCGCGTTCCGCGACCGGACTCTGGTGACAGCCATCATCACACCGGACAATCAGGACCGGGGCAGGGAGCCATAGCCCAGAATCCCTGCGTCCGTAACGTTTTGGGTGGTCACGGTGATCCCGCCTGGCTGGTTGCCCCCGACCGTGGTGAACGAATCACCCGAGGTACTCACGACCAGATTGGTGTGATTGCCCCAGCGGTTCGGGGCGTCGTACATCACGACGTCGCCGATCGCCGGACGGTACGCGGACCCGCCGCGATGGAACCGGCCGGCCTTGGTGAAGTAGTCCTGCAACGTGTAGACGCCCGGGATCCGCCACCCGCCGGAGTTCGGATTGCGCAGCGGGGTGCCGGCGGTCTTCATCACCCAGCTGACGAAGTCGGCGCACCAGGCCTCGTCCACGCCCTGGGAGTAGGTGGTCGCGCTCTGCGGGTGCTCGAACTGCTCGCGGGCGACCGTCACGACGCGAAGCTGGGTGGCGCTCGTGGACGCGGTCGGCAGGGCGGGGAAGGTCTGGGAAGCGGTGGGGGTGTCCGAGCAACCAGCCAGCAGCGCTGTGGCGGCGAGGCCGACCGCAAGGAGGCTCCGACGGGACATGAACCAGAGCGTACGGCGCGTGGCAGCCCTCCGCCGGAATGTGACTGTCGGTGGCGGCGTTTACCGTTGCGATATGCGACCGACAACTGATCTGAAGCGCCGGGTGGCGCCCTTCGAGGTCGTCTCGGAGTACTCGCCGAGCGGTGACCAGCCGACGGCCATCGCCGACCTGACCCGCCGGGTGAAGGCGGGGGAGCAGGACGTGGTGCTGCTGGGCGCCACCGGCACCGGTAAGTCCGCCACCACGGCCTGGCTGATCGAGCAGGTTCAGCGACCCACCCTGGTGATGGCGCCGAACAAGACGCTGGCTGCCCAGTTGGCCAACGAGTTCCGCGAGTTGCTGCCGAACAACGCGGTCGAATACTTCGTCTCGTACTACGACTACTACCAACCCGAGGCGTACATCCCGCAGACCGACACCTACATCGAGAAGGATTCCTCGATCAACGAGGAGGTCGAGCGGCTTCGGCACTCCGCGACCAACTCGCTGCTCACCCGGCGCGACGTGATCGTCGTGGCGTCGGTGTCGTGCATCTACGGTCTGGGGACGCCGCAGGAGTACGTCGACCGCATGGCCCGGCTGCGCGTAGGCGACCGGATCGACCGGGACGATCTGTTGCGGCGGTTCGTGCAGATGCAGTACACCCGCAACGACCTCGCGTTCACCCGGGGCACGTTCCGGGTGCGCGGCGACACCGTGGAGATCATTCCGGTGTACGAGGAGCTGGCGATCCGGATCGAGTTCTTCGGCGACGAGATCGAGCGCATCTACACACTGCACCCGTTGACCGGTGAGATCGTCCGCGAGGAAGACGAGATGTACGTCTTTCCTGCCTCGCACTACGTCGCTGGTCCCGAGCGCATGGAGCGCGCGATCAGCGGGATCGAGTCTGAGTTGGAGCAGCGGCTGGGCGAACTCGAACGGCAGGGCAAACTGCTGGAGGCGCAGCGCCTAAGGATGCGCACGACATACGACATCGAGATGATGCGACAGGTCGGGTCGTGTTCCGGCATCGAGAACTACTCGCGGCACATCGACGGCCGCTCGCCCGGATCGGCACCGAACTGTCTTCTGGACTACTTCCCGGAGGACTTCCTGCTAGTGATCGACGAGTCCCACCAGACGGTGCCGCAGATCGGGGCGATGTACGAAGGTGACATGTCCCGCAAGCGGATGCTGGTCGACCACGGCTTCCGGCTGCCGAGTGCGATGGACAACCGGCCGTTGAAGTGGGAGGAGTTCCTGGAGCGGATCGGCCAGACGGTCTACCTGTCGGCGACTCCCGGTGACTATGAGGTCGCGAAGGCCGACGGTGTTGTGGAGCAGGTCATCCGGCCGACCGGTCTGGTCGACCCGGAGATCGTGTTGAAGCCGACCAAGGGCCAGATCGACGATCTGCTCGGTGAGATCCGGGATCGGGTGAGCCGTGACGAGCGCGTCCTGGTCACGACTCTGACCAAGAAGATGGCCGAAGACCTCACCGACTACCTGTTGGAGAAGGGTGTTCGCGTCCGGTACCTGCACTCCGAGGTGGACACGCTGCGCCGGGTGGAGTTGCTCCGCGAATTGCGGTTGGGCGAGTTCGACGTTCTGGTCGGCATCAACCTGCTGCGCGAGGGCCTCGACCTGCCCGAGGTCTCCCTGGTGAGCATCCTGGACGCCGACAAGGAAGGGTTCCTGCGCTCGGCCCGGTCGCTGATCCAGACCATCGGCCGTGCCGCGCGCAACGTCTCGGGTCAGGTGCACATGTACGCCGACACGGTGACGCCGTCGATGCAGCAAGCGATCGACGAGACCCATCGTCGCCGCGAGAAGCAGCTGGCCTACAACAAGGAGAACGGCATCGATCCGGAGCCGCTGCGCAAGAAGATCGCCGACATCACCGATCTCCTGCAGCGTGAGGACGCGGACACCGACGCACTCATCGGCAGCGGTCGGACGCAGTCGCGGGGTAAGTCCACCGGGCGTGGTCGGGGCGGCCGCGGTGCTGCTGCCGCTGACGCGGCCGAGGTCTCCGGGTCCAGGGTGGCCAGCCTGCCGGCGGGTGAGCTGTCTGATCTGATCCAGGAGCTGACCGCTCAGATGCACCAGGCGGCAACGGATCTGCACTTCGAACTGGCCGCGCGCCTGCGGGACGAGATCGGCGACCTGAAGAAGGAACTTCGGCAGATGGCCGAAGCGACCCGCTGAGGCAGCACGGCTCAAACCTCGGCGATCGGCTCGTTGTCGGCCACCTTCCGGCCGGTGAGCACGGCGACGCTCGCGGACACCACCAGCGCCATCCCAACTAACTGGATGGGCGTGAGCCGTTGGTGCAGCACGAGCAGCCCCGCGAGTGCTGCAGCCGCCGGCTCGAGGCTTAGCAGGATCCCGAACACCTGGGGTGACAGCCGTCGCAACGCGAGCAGTTCGAACGAGTACGGCAACACCGAGGACAGGATGGCGATACCGAGTCCCTTGAGCAACGCCTCCGGGTGGAAGAGGGCCGAGCCGGCGGTCATCAGGCCCAAGGGCACGATGACCACCGACGCCAGACACATCGCGATGGTCAATCCGTCCAGTCGCTCGAACCGTGCGCCGGTCCAGCCGCTGGTGAGGATGTAGAGCGCCCAGAAGCCACCGGCCGCCAGCGCCAGGCCGATCCCCACCAGATCCAGTTCGGACCACGGCGTCGTCAGCGCGCCCGAGATCAGCAGAACGCCAGCTGCGGCGGCCAGCACCGCGATCGCGTCACGCGGACGACGGGACAGAACGGCGGACAGCGTGAGGGGACCGACGAATTCGATGGTGACGGCCACCCCGATCGGTAGCCGCTCGAGCGAGCCGTAGAACGACAGGTTCATGCAGCCCAGCGCTGCAGCGTAGGCCGACACGGCCAGCCAATCGCGCCGGCTGCGCCCGGTCCAGCGCGGTCGCGCAACGACCAGCATGATGAGCGCTCCGATAAAAAGACGCAGAGCCACCGAGCCAGGTGCACCGACCAACGGCAACAACGTCGCAGCCAGCGCTCCGCCGAACTGGACCGAGACGATCCCGGCCAGGACCAGCAGCGGCGCCGGCACGCGATCGCCGCGCGACGGTCCGACCTCTGAGGTCACCGCATGAGGCCGGGAATCCGTGCCGCCGCCACCAGAGTCGTCGTTCGCTCCGGTGGCAGCGACTCCTCGACGACCACCGCACCGGTCTCGGGAGCGTGCAACATGCGCTGGGGCGCCGTCACGATGCCGACGTGATGGATCCGCTTGCCCGGATGGGCGAAGAAGTACAGATCGCCGGGCTCGACGTCGTTGATCGGCACGGACGGAAGCGCATCGGCCTGGTCGTCGGCATCCCGCGGCACGACGATTCCCAACCACCGAGCTGCGTTGTGTACCAACGAAGAACAGTCAACGGCGTCCGGTGCGCTGCCGCCCCAGAGGTACTTCGTCCCCGCAAACTCCTGTGCGCGCTGGATGAAGACTTCCGGTCGCGGAACGATCCGTGGCGACGCCGGCGGGGGGACTTCCTGCCGCTCGGCCACCTGCAGGTGAGCGGTCCGCACCCAGCCCGGGTAGCCCCGCTCGTCCTTCGCGCTGGGCTGCCACGCGGCGTACCCGTGGCTCCACCCGTCATCGGTCTGCTCGTCCACCCAGAACGGTTCGCCCTCGACCAACTCGGTGTCCAGGCGACCGTGCAAGGACAGTCGGTCCGCGTCCGGGCCCGAGGCGTCGAGCGCTGCCAGCCAGGCGGAGTGGTCAGGTACGTCGAGCGTCACCGGGCCGTCCACCGCACCCGGCGAGCGGGGCGACACCCAGACGGGCGACACGGGAACGCGGACGAGGAACAGCTGGCTCGAGGTCACCGAGCCATCCAATCACCAGCCCCGGTCGCGCCACTCCTGCAGGTGCGGCCGTTCCGCGGCGAGGGTCGTGTCGTCCCCGTGGCCGGGGTAGACCCACGCGTCGTCGTAGACATCGAAGACCCGGTCTGACACATCGGCGATCAGCGACGGAAACGACTGGTAGTCATAGTGATTCGTGGCACCGACACCGCCCGGGAAGAGTGAGTCACCGGTGAAGAGCTGCGTCCCGTCCGCGCTCGCGAGGGCGACCGCAACCGAACCCGGCGTGTGACCGCGCAGCGCGATGACGTCCAACGTCAGACCACCAACGGTCAGCTGATCGCCGTGCGCGAGAAGCAGATCGGTGCGGACCGGCATCGCCGCGGCGTCGTCGGCGCCGGCAGCCGTGTGTGCGCCGGTCGCCTCGACGGCCTCCTGCAGGGCGCGCACGTGGTCCCAGTGCCGGTGGGTGGTCAGGATGGTGCGCACCCGGGCCCGGCTGTCCTCGATCATGGCCTCGATCGCGGGCCAGTCGTCGGCCGCATCGATGAGCAACGCGTCGTGGGTGACCCGGTCTTCGACCAGGTACACGTTGTTGCTCATCTCCGAGACTGCCAGCTTGTAGATCGTCGCCTCCAGAAGTTCGCGCACTGCCCACGATCCACCGGGAGTCACGCGCCCGTCGTACGTCATCACGCCTTCGCCTCCATCCGAGCCCCCAGCTGAGCCTCTACGCGGGCGATCGTCACCGCGGCCTGCACCAGCGTGAGGTGGCTGAACGCCTGTGGGTAGTTACCAACCATATGGCCGGACTTGGGGTCGTACTCCTCGGCCAGCAGTCCGAGGTCGTTGGTGAGGGCGACGAGTCGCTGCATCAGGGCGTGCGCGTCGTCGAGGCGTCCGGTCAGGGCGTAGGCGCCGACCAGCCAGAACGAGCAAGCCAGGAACGGATGCTCCTCGCCGGGAAGGCCATCCACCCCGGAAGTAGTCCGGTACCGCAACAGCAACCCGTCGTGCATGAGGTCCCTCTCGATCCGCTCGATGGTGCCGGTCACCCGTGGATCATCACCCGGCAAGAAACCCACCGCGGGGATGAGCAGCAGACTCGCATCGACCTCGGTGGTGTCGTAGTGCTGGGTGAACGAGTTGATCTCGGTGTTGAACCCCTTGGTCAACACCTCTTCATGGACCTCGTCACGCACCCGGCGCCATTCCTCCACCGAGCCGTGGCGGCCATGGTCCTCGACCGCGCGGATAGCCCGGTCGAAGGCAGCCCACACCATGACCCGGGAGTGGGTGAAGTGCCGAAGTGGACCCCGGATCTCCCACAGCCCGTTATCCGGTTCGTCCCAATGCTTGACCAGTTCGTCGACCAGCGCCCGCTGGACCGACCAGGCGTGTGCACTCTCCTGCAGGCCCATCTCGCGCGCATCGTGCAACGCGATCATCACCTCGCCCAGCACGTCGGTCTGCTTCTGATCGACCGCACCGTTGCCGATCCTCACCGGCCGCGACCCGGCGTAGCCCGGCAGATGGCTCAGTTCGCTTTCCGGCAGATCCCGTTTGCCGTCGACGGCGTACATGATCTGCATGTCCTCGGGATCACCGGCCAGAGCCCGGACCAGCCAGTCGCGCCACAGACCGGTGGCGCCGGTGAATCCGGCGCCGAGCAGTGCCTCCAGGGTCAGCGACGCATCCCGTAGCCAGCAGTAGCGGTAGTCCCAGTTGCGCACGCCGCCCAATTCCTCCGGGAGGCTGGTGGTGGGCGCGGCGACGATGCCGCCGCGGCGGGTGTCGGTGAGCAGCCGCAGCACCAGCAGGGACCGCACGACCTGTTCCCGGTAGGGCCCTTCGTAGGAGCTCGACGAAGCCCACGCCTCGGAGGTCTCGATGGTGCGCTGGATCCGCGATTCGATCTCCAACGGCGGCGGGATCGGCTTCCACGAGGCGAACCAGTTGAGCGAATACTCATACCGCTCACCGGCTTTCACCGTGAAGCGGTCGTAGTGGTGGCCGTCCACCGCATGCGGCAGACGCGTGCCGCGCAGCACCAGCATGTCCGGACCGGCGATCGCGGTCAGCACGTCGCTCTGCTCACTGTGGCCGCTGTGCCGCGCGACCCACGGCCGGACCCGGCCGTAGCCGAACCGGACCACCCATTCGTGCTCGATCTCCACCTCGCCCTCAAGGCCTTCCACCACCCGGACGATGTCGGCGCGGTCCATTCCCAGTGGCATCAGATCCGTGACACGGACCTGTCCCGTCGAGGTGGTGTGGACGGTGTCGAGGACCGAACTGTTGCCGCGGTACTTGCGGGTCGAGGTCGCATCCCCGACCGGGCCGATCAGCCAGCGACCGTGGTCGGGCGTACCCAGCAGCGCCGCGAAACAGGCCGCGCTGTCGAAGCGCGGCAGACACATCCAGTCCAACGAGCCGCGGCGGCTGACCAGGGCGGCGGTCTCGGTGTCGCCGATAATGGCGTATTCCGCGATCGGCACCCGGGGTGGGGTGTCCGGGGATGAGTTGTACGCACCGGGCACCTCCCGGTGGGAACGTGCGTGATCGCGGGCATCAACCATGCTCCGAGCGTAGGGCGTGCGGATGCGAATACCCCGCAGCCGGTCAGCGGGTGGGAGGCTGTCGGTGGCGCCACCTAGCATTGACGGGTGCCTGTCTCCTCCCGGTCCGTGCCCGCTCGGGGTTCTGTGAATCACGACCAGTTGCGTGTTCGCGGCGCCCGCGAACACAACCTGCGCTCGATCAACGTCGACATTCCCCGCGACGCCCTCGTGGTGTTCACCGGGCTGTCCGGATCCGGCAAGTCGTCGCTGGCGTTCGACACGATCTTCGCCGAGGGGCAGCGCCGTTACGTGGAGTCCCTGTCGGCGTACGCCCGGCAGTTCCTCGGTCAGATGGACAAACCGGATGTCGACTTCATCGAGGGTCTGTCCCCGGCGGTCTCGATCGACCAGAAGTCGACCAACCGCAACCCGCGGTCGACGGTCGGCACGATCACCGAGGTCTACGACTACCTGCGGCTGTTGTTCGCGCGCGCGGGTCGGCCGCACTGCCCGGTCTGTGGTGAGCCGGTGGGCCGGCAGACGCCGCAGCAGATCGTCGACGCCCTGCTGGACCTGCCCGACCGCACCCGGTTCCAGGTGCTGGCACCCGTGGTGCGTCAACGCAAGGGCGAGTACGCCGAGTTGTTCGCCGAGTTGCAGACCAAGGGCTACTCGCGCGCCCGGGTCGACGGCGAGGTGGTGTCGCTGGCCGAGCCGCCGACGCTGGCCAAGCAGAAGAAGCACTCCATCGACGTGGTCGTGGACCGCCTCGTGGCCCATGGCGGGGACGCCTCCGGTAAGCAGCGACTGACCGACTCGGTGGAGACGGCGCTGCGCCTGGCCGATGGGATGTTGCTCATCGAGTACGTCGATCTGCCGGCTGACGATCCGGCCCGCGAGCGCCGCTTCTCGGAGAAGATGGCCTGCCCCAACAACCACCCGCTGGCGCTGGACGAGATCGAACCGCGCACGTTCTCCTTCAACAGCCCGTTCGGTGCCTGCCCGGAGTGCTCGGGTCTGGGTACCGAGTTGCAGGTCGACCCCGACCTGTTGGTGCCCGACCAGGACAAGTCGATCCGCGAGGGCGCGATCCTGCCGTGGGCACAGGGCTCCGGTGCGGCGGACTACTTCGTGCGGGTCATCGGTGCGCTGGCCGATGAGATGGGTTTCTCGATCGACGACCCGTGGCGGGACCTGCCGGCGAAGGCGCGGGATGCGTTGCTGCTCGGGCGCAACCACCAGGTGCACGTGAAGTACCGCAACCGGTACGGCCGCGAACGCAGCTACTCGACCGGTTTCGAAGGGGTCATCCCGTTCGTCAAGCGACGGCACGCGGAGACCGACTCGGACTGGAGCCGGGACCGGTACGAGGGGTACATGCGTGAGGTGCCCTGCCCGACGTGTCACGGGGCCCGGCTGCGCCCGGAGGTGCTGGCGGTCACGATCGGCGGCCAGTCGATCGCGCAGGTGTGCGCGATGCCGCTGTCGGAATCCGCCGGTTTCCTGGACTCGGTGCAGTTCACGCCGCGGGAGAAGCAGATCGCCGAGCGGGTGATCAAAGAGATCGACGCCCGGTTGGGCTTCCTGCTCGACGTCGGGCTGGACTACCTGTCGCTGGACCGGCCGGCGGGCACCTTGTCTGGCGGCGAGGCGCAGCGGATCCGGTTGGCGACCCAGATCGGGTCGGGGCTGGTCGGCGTCCTCTACGTATTGGACGAGCCGTCGATCGGCCTGCACCAGCGCGACAACCACCGGCTCATCGAGACGCTGACCCGGCTACGCGATCTGGGCAACACCCTGATCGTCGTCGAGCACGACGAGGACACCATCTCTACTGCGGACTGGATCGTCGACATCGGCCCGGGCGCCGGTGAGCACGGCGGCAAGGTCGTCTACTCCGGTCCGGTGCCGGGATTGCTGAAGGCCAAGGACTCGATCACCGGCGCCTACCTGTCGGGGGCGAAGGAGATCGAGACGCCGGACGTACGCCGTCCGCAGGACGGGCGGGTGCTGACCGTGCGGGGTGCCCGGGAGCACAACCTGCACGACGTCGACGTCGAGTTCCCGTTGGGCAACCTGATCGCGGTCACCGGGGTCTCGGGGTCGGGCAAGTCGACGCTGGTCAACGAGATCCTCTACAACGTGCTGGCCAACCAGCTCAACGGCGCCCGGCACGTGCCCGGCCGGCACCGAACCGTGGAGGGTCTGCACCACCTGGACAAGGTCGTGCACGTCGACCAGGGGCCGATCGGACGTACGCCGCGAAGCAACCCCGCGACGTACACCGGGGTTTTCGATCACGTCCGTAGGCTCTTCGCCGAGACCACGGAGGCCAAGGTCCGCGGCTACCAACCGGGCCGGTTCTCCTTCAACGTCAAGGGTGGTCGCTGCGAGGCGTGCACCGGTGACGGCACGATCAAGATCGAGATGAACTTCCTGCCCGATGTGTACGTGCCCTGCGAGGTGTGTCACGGGGCGCGGTACAACCGGGAGACGCTCGAGGTGCACTTCAAGGGCAAGAACATCGCCGAGGTGCTCGACATGCCGATCGAGGAAGCGGCGGAGTTCTTCGCCGCGGTGCCCGCGATCGCCCGGCACATGAACACCCTGGTCGACGTCGGACTCGGGTATGTGCGCCTCGGTCAGCCCGCGCCGACGCTGTCCGGCGGTGAGGCACAACGGGTCAAACTCGCCTCCGAACTGCAGAAGCGGTCGACCGGGCGGACGATCTACGTGCTCGACGAGCCCACCACGGGTCTGCACTTCGAGGACATCCGCAAATTGCTGTTGGTGCTGCAGGGTCTGGTCGACAAGGGCAACACCGTGCTGGTGATCGAGCACAATCTCGACGTCATCAAATCGGCGGACTGGATCGTCGACATGGGACCGGAGGGCGGCAATCGCGGCGGCACGGTCGTCGCAACCGGCACTCCGGAGGAGGTCGCCGCGGTGCACGATTCGTACACCGGGCAGTTCCTCGCGCCGTTGCTGGCCGCTCCGGCGAAGGCGCGGCCGTCGACCAAGCGTGCCGCACCCCGCAAGACGGCCAAGAGGGCGCCGTCCAGGGCCCGGGCGCAGACGGCAAAAGGGGCGTGACCCATCTCTTTGCAGCCATCTCTCACAGCCACCTCTTAGGGAGGGTGCGTTGTGATTGATGGTTCAAACACCCACCATGAGGTCATGAGCCCCGACAAGAACACACAGGACACACCGCAGCAGAAGATGCAGCACCTGGTGGCCGACCGCCGTGCGGTCCTACGGTCCGCCGGGCTGGGCGGCTCAGCCGTCGCCGCCACGGTTGCGTTGGCCGCGTGCGGGCAGTCCTCGGACAGCGGCACCGGTGCGACGACGGGGACGACCCCGTCCACCACCTCCTCCGCCGCAGGGACCAGTTCGGCGCAGTCCGGCGGCGCGGCCGCGAAGGCGACAGTGGCGGCGTCGGAGGTGCCGGTCGGCGGTGGGGTGATCGTGCAGGAGAAGTACGTCGTCACCCAACCCACCTCGGGGGAGTACAAAGCGTTCACCGCGATCTGCACCCATCAGGGCTGCCCGGTGACCTCGGTCGCGGACGGCGTCATCAAATGTCCCTGCCACGGCAGCGAATTCAGCATCTCCGACGGTTCCGTCAAACAACCGCCGGCCACCGAGCCACTCGCGTCCTACACCGCGACGCTCGAAGGGAGCGAAGTCCGGGTCAGCTGACCGGGACTGTCGGCGTCGCTTCGTAGAGTAGGGGCGTGGCCGACCCATCGACGTACCGTCCGAAGCCGGGGGAGATCCCGGTCGATCCCGGTGTGTACCGGTTCCGGGACAAAGACGGTCGGGTCATCTACGTCGGCAAGGCGAAATCGCTGCGCAGCCGGCTGTCGTCGTACTTCCAGGACATCTCCGCCCTGCACCCGCGCACGCGCACGATGGTCACTACGGGGGCCAGCGTCGAGTGGACCGTGGTGCGCAACGAGGTCGAGGCGCTGCAACTGGAGTACTCCTGGATCAAGGAGTTCGACCCGCGGTTCAACGTCAAATACCGCGACGACAAGTCGTACCCCTACCTCGCGGTGACGATGGGCGAACTCTTTCCGAGGGCGCAGGTGATGCGCGGGCGCAAACGCCCCGGCACCCGCTACTTCGGTCCGTACGCGCACGCGTGGGCGATCCGGGAGACGCTTGATCAGTTGCTCCGCGTGTTCCCGATCCGCACCTGCAGCAGCGGGGTTTTCAAACGCGCCGGTCAGGTCGGTCGGCCGTGTTTGCTGGGCTACATCGAGAAGTGTTCGGCGCCGTGCGTCGGCCGGGTCAGTGAGGAGGCGCATCGGGCGATTGCCGAAGACTTCTGCGATTTCATGGCCGGCCACACCGACCGGTTCGTGAAACGTCTTGAGCGCGAAATGCTCGACGCCAGTAGCGAACTCGACTTCGAGACCGCCGCCCGACGCCGCGACGACCTGGGCGCGCTGACCAAGGCACTGGAACGCAGTGCGGTCGTGCTCGGTGACGCCACGGACGCTGATGTCTTCGGGATCGCCGACGACGAGTTGGAGGCCGCGGTCCAGGTGTTCCACGTCCGTGGCGGGCGCGTCCGCGGTCAGCGCGGCTGGGTAGTGGACAAGCAGGAGGAGGGTGACCTTGGCCTGGCCGAAGTGGTCGAGCGTCTGCTGATCCAGGTGTACGGCGGGGAGTCACCGGAGGGGGTCCCTCGCGAGGTCCTCGTGCCCGTCCTGCCGCCGGATGCCGACTCGGTCGCCGAGTGGTTGAGCGGTCTTCGCGGCGCCCGCGTGGACCTGCGGGTGCCGCAGCGTGGCGACAAGCGCACGCTGATGCAGACCGTCGAGCGCAACGCCAGCCAGTCGCTCGCCCGGCACAAGGTCGCCCGCGCAGGTGATCTGACCGCGCGGAGCCAGGCGCTGCAGGATCTGCAGGATGCGCTCGGCCTGACCCAGGCACCGTTGCGGATCGAGTGTTTCGACGTCAGCCACGTGCAGGGCACCAACGTCGTCGCGTCGATGGTCGTCTTCGAGGACGGTCTGGCCCGCAAGGGGGAGTACCGCCGGTTCATTGTGCGCGGCACCCCACAGGCCGATGGTTCGGTGCGGGTTGATGACACGGCGGCCATGGACGAGGTGCTCACCCGGCGGTTCCGCCGCTATCTCGAGGAGCAGGGTGACACCGGCGGTCTGGAGATCGACGACCGGGAGGGCGAGGACGCTCTGCCGCACGGTCCGATCGATGAAACCACCGGCAAGCCCAGGAGATTCGCCTATCCGCCGCAGTTGATCGTGGTGGACGGTGGCAAGCCCCAGGTGAACGCCGCTGCGGCCGCACTGGACAAACTGGGCATCGACGACGTCGCGGTGGTGGGCCTGGCCAAGCGGCTGGAGGAGGTCTGGTTGCCCGACGATGACTTCCCCGTCATCCTGCCGCGCACCAGTGAGGGTCTCTATCTGCTGCAGCGGGTCCGTGACGAGGCGCACCGCTTCGCCATCACCTTCCACCGTCAGCGGCGGTCCAAGGCCATGGTGCGTTCGGCGCTGGACGACATCCCCGGCCTCGGTCAGGTCCGGGCCAAGGCTCTCCTGGCCCACTTCGGCTCGGTGAAGAAGGTGCGGGCTGCCGATGTCAGCCAGATCACGGCCGTCAAAGGGATAGGACCTGCGCTGGCAGAGTCGATCCACCGGGCGCTGCGCGAGGATGGTGCAGACGTGCCTGCCGTCAACCTGACGACGGGCGAGGTGCTGGAGTGATTGGATCACTGGTGTGAGCCCGCAAGCCGAGCTGATCATCGTGACCGGGATGAGCGGTGCCGGTCGGACGACCGCTGCCAAAGTCCTGGAAGACCGGGGTTGGTACGTCATCGACAACCTCCCGCCCCAGCTGCTGACCTCGATGGCGGAGTTGCTGGCCGATGCCGGCGATGAGAAACGATCGCTGGCGGCCGTGGTGGATATCCGTTCCCGGGTGTTCTTCACCGAGTTCCGCGATGGCCTGGACCGTCTGCGCGACGCCGGCTGGAAGCCGATCGTGGTCTTCATGGACGCGACCGATGAGGCTCTCGTCCGCCGTTTCGAGTCCGTACGCCGACCACATCCGCTGCAGGGTGAGGGTCGGATGCTCGACGGCATCCTCGCCGAACGTGAAGCACTCTCAGACCTGCGTGACACGGCCGATGTGATCATCGACTCCAGCGGTCTCAACGTGCATCAACTCACCGCGAAGATCCGCGGCATGTTCGGCGGCGACGACGGACCCAGCCTGCGCATCGCGGTCATGTCGTTCGGCTTCAAATACGGCATTCCCCTGGACGCGGACATCGTGTTCGATATGCGTTTCCTGCCCAACCCGTTCTGGAATCCGCAGCTGCGCCCGCACAGCGGTCGTGAGCCGATCGTGGCCGATTTCGTGCTCGCCCAACCCGGTGCCAAGGAGTTCCTGCGCGGTGCGGTCGAGCTGCTGCGCCCGATGACCGAGGGCTACGTGAGGGAGGGCCGCAGCTACATCACGTTGGCGATCGGCTGCACCGGCGGCAAGCACCGCTCGGTGGCGATGTCGGAAGCCCTCGCCAAGGAACTGGACTCCGACGAGATCCGGGCGATCGTCGTACACCGGGACCTGGGGCGCGAGTGAGTCGTCGCCCGGCGGTCGCCGCACTCGGCGGCGGGCACGGCCTGTTCGCCTCGTTGCAGGCCCTGCAATACGTCACCGACCAGATCACCGCGATCGTCACCGTGGCCGACGACGGCGGCTCCAGCGGCCGGTTGCGGGAGGAGTTCGACATCCTGCCGCCCGGGGACCTGCGGATGGCCCTGGCCGCCCTGTGCGACCCCTCGGAGTGGGGTCTGCAATGGCGCGACGCGCTCCAGCACCGGTTCGCCGGCGACGGGCCGCTTGGCGGTCACCCGTTGGGCAACCTGATGATCGCCTCACTGTGGGACCTGCTTGGCGACCCGGTCGCCGGTCTGGACCTGGTCGGCCGGCTCGTCGAGGCCCGTGGCCGGGTCCTGCCGATGGCGATCGAACCCGTGCGGATCGAGGCGCAGGTCCGCGGCGCCGATCCCGCCCAACCCGAGCAGATCAGCACGGTGACGGGCCAGGTGAGCGTCGCAACGACCTCGGGCGACGTCCTGAGCGTCGGCCTGCACCCGGACCCACCGCGACCCTGCATCGAGGCGTTGGACGCGGTCGGCGACGCCGATTGGATCGTGCTGGGCCCCGGTTCCTGGTTCACATCGGTCATCCCGCACCTGCTGGTCCCCGATCTGAGGGACGCCCTGGTGCACACCAAGGCCCGGCGGCTGCTCACCCTGAACGTCACCATGCACACCGGGGAGACGGCGGGGTACACCGCGGCAGACCACCTCGAAGTGCTGGCGGCGCATGCCCCCGAGCTGCATCTGGACGTGGTGCTGGCCGATCCCAGCGTCGTGACCGATTCGGGCGACCAGCTACGGGATGCTGCGCAATCACTAGGTGCCACAGTCGTTTTCACCCAGGTCGCGGACAGTGACGCTCCCGGGACCCATGATCCGCTGCGCCTGGCGGCCGCCTACCGCGACATTTTCGAGTAGTGGAACCGGGCCGTATCGATGGCGGTGCACAGGTACTGGACGGGAGTGGGAGGATGAAGCCATGGCGATGACTGCCGACGTCAAAGACGAGTTGAGCCGGCTGCCGGTCGTCAAAGCGTGTTGCCGCAAGGCGGAGGTGTCTGCGACCCTGCGTTTCGCCGGCGGGCTGCACATCGTTGGCGGCCGGATCGTGATCGAAGCCGAATTGGACACCGCCTCGGCCGCCCGGCGGCTGCGGCAGGCGATCTCCTCGGTCTACGGGCACGAGTCCGAACTCATCGTGGTCAATCCCAACGGGATCCGCCGCGCCACGCACTACGTGGTCCGGGTCATCCAGGGTGGTGAGGCGTTGGCGCGCCAGGCCGGGCTCATCGACCTCAAGGGCCGGCCCGTGCGAGGGCTGCCCCCACGCGTGGTCAACGGTTCGGTCTGTGATGCCGAATCGGCCTGGCGCGGCGCGTTCCTCGCGCACGGATCGCTGACCGAACCAGGCCGTTCCGGTGCCCTCGAGGTGTCGTGTCCGGGTTCTGAAGCGGCGCTGGCTCTCGTCGGCGCTGCCCGCCGGTTGGGCATCTCGGCCAAGGCCAGGGAGGCTCGCGGCGTCGATCGCGTGGTGATCCGTGACGGCGATGCCATCGGCGCGCTGCTCACGTTGCTCGGGGCCCACGACGCGTTCATGCAGTGGGAGGAGCGGCGGATGCGCCGCGAGGTGCGGGCCACCGCTAACCGGTTGGCGAACTTCGACGACGCCAACCTGCGCCGGTCGGTACGCGCGGCGGTCGCAGCGGGCGCGCGGGTCGAACGGGCGATGGAGATCCTCGGCGAGGACATCCCCGACCACCTCCAACAGGCAGGCCGGCTACGCGTCGAGCACAAGCAGGCGTCGCTCGAGGAACTGGGCCAGTTGGCCGATCCTCCGATGACCAAGGACGCGGTCGCGGGCCGGATTCGGCGACTGCTGGCCATGGCCGACAAACGGGCTGAAGAGCTCAACATTCCCAACACTGAGGCGGTGCTCACACCGGACATGCTTGAAGAGTGAGACGTACTGTCCGGTATCGCTCGAAGGCTGGGCGCCCGGGCACCAGGGTCGGCAATTTCCCCTAGGGTCGTAGTAGGTACCTCGGACCCGATAGCACGCACAGATTCCCGCAAATTGACGGCTGGAGAACCCAGCTACCGATCACGGCGAGAGCCGGCGATAGAGAGGCGAGTCATCATGACGGTCAAAGTAGGCATCAACGGTTTCGGACGTATCGGACGCAACTACCTGCGCGCGGCGCTGGCGTCCGGTTCGGACATCGAGGTGGTGGCGGTGAACGACCTCACCGACAACCACACCCTGGCAACCCTGCTGAAGTACGACTCGATCCTGGGCCGGCTGCCCGGTGAGGTCACCTACGACGAGAAGTCGATCTCGATCGACGGCAAGCCGATCGCCGCGTTCGAAGAGCGTGACCCCGCCAAGCTGGACTGGAAGAGCGTGGGCGCCGACGTCGTGATCGAGTCCACCGGTTTCTTCACCGACGCGACCAAGGCCAAGGCGCACCTCGACGGCGGCGCCAAGAAGGTCATCATCTCCGCGCCGGCCAAGAACGAGGACATCACCATCGTGATGGGCGTCAACGACGACCTGTACGACCCCGCCAAGGACACGATCATCTCCAACGCGTCCTGCACCACCAACTGCCTCGCCCCGATGGCCAAGGCACTCAACGACGGTCTGGGCATCGTGCGCGGTCTGATGACCACGGTGCACGCCTACACCGGTGACCAGAACCTGCACGACGGTCCGCACCGCGACCTGCGCCGGGCCCGGGCTGCTGCGCTCAACATCGTTCCGACCTCCACCGGTGCCGCCAAGGCGGTGGCCCTGGTGCTCCCGGAGTTGAAGGGCAAGCTGGACGGGTACGCGCTGCGGGTTCCGGTCCCCACCGGCTCGGCGACCGACCTCACCTTCCAGGCTCCCAAGGAGACCTCGGTCGAGGAGGTCAACGAGATCGTCAAGGCGGCCGCCACTTCCGGACCGCTGTCGGCGTACCTCAAGTACAACGAGGACCCGCTGGTGTCCTCCGACATCGTGACCGACCCGGCGTCCTGCATCTTCGATGCGCCGCTGACCAAGGTCACCGGCGATCTGGTGAAGGTCGTGGGCTGGTACGACAACGAGTGGGGCTACTCGAACCGCCTGATCGACCTGACCGATCTGGTCGGCAAGTCGCTCTGATGCGCACCATCGCAGATCTCGGCGATCTGCGGGGCAAGAAGGTTCTGCTGCGCAGCGACCTCAATGTCCCGCTCGACAAGTCCGGGAACATCACCGATGACGGTCGGGTGCGCGCTTCCGTCCCGACCATCAAGAAGCTGACCGGCCAGGGCGCACGCGTGATTGTCATCGCGCACCTCGGCCGGCCCAAGGGTGAGCCGGATCCGCAGTACTCGCTGCGGCCGGTTGCCCAGCGGTTGTCGGAGCTGCTCGGCCAGCCGGTGGCGTTCGCCACCGACACGGTCGGCGACTCGGCCCACGAGGTCGTTGCCGGTCTGAAGGACGGCGACGTCGCGGTCCTGGAGAACCTGCGGTTCAACAAAGGCGAAACCAGCAAGGACGACGCCGAGCGAGGTGCGTTCGCGGACGAACTTGCCTCTCTGGCAGACGTATTCGTCTCTGACGGTTTCGGAGTGGTGCACCGTGCGCAGGCCAGCGTGGTCGATGTCGCGGAGCGCCTGCCGCAGGCCGCCGGTGGTCTGGTGGAGACCGAGGTCGGTGTGCTGTCACGCCTGACCCGCCCCCGCCGTCCGTACGCCGTGGTCCTCGGTGGCGCCAAGGTGAGCGACAAGCTCGGTGTCATCGAGAACCTCTTGAAGGAGGCCGACACGCTGCTAATCGGTGGCGGCATGGCGTTCACCTTCCTGGCTGCCCAGGGCTACGAGGTGGGCAAGAGCCTGCTCGAAGCCGACCAGATCGACACCGTCAAGGGCTACCTCGCCGAAGCAGAGAACCGCGGCGTCGACATCGTGCTGCCGACGGACATCGTGGCGGCCGACGCCTTCTCGGCGGACGCCAACCACGAGGTGGTGGCGGCCGACGCCATCCCCGCCGACCAGATGGGTCTGGACATCGGCCCGGATTCCGCCGAGGCGTTCGGCGCCAAGATCCGCGAGTCGAAGACAGTGTTCTGGAACGGTCCGATGGGTGCGTTCGAGATGGCGCCCTATGCCGCGGGCACCAAGGCGGTCGCGGAGGCACTCGTCGACGCGACAGCAGCCGGTGCGCTGACCGTGGTTGGTGGTGGTGACTCGGCGGCTGCGGTGCGGCAACTGGGCTTCCACGACGACCAGTTCACGCACATCTCGACCGGGGGTGGCGCCAGCCTCGAGTACCTCGAGGGCAAGACGCTGCCCGGCCTGGCCGTTCTGGAGGACTGAACCATGGCTCGTACGCCGCTGATCGCCGGCAACTGGAAGATGAACATCGACCATCAGCAGGCGACCGTTCTGGTGCAGAAGTTGGACTGGACCCTGCGGGACAAGAAACACGACTTCGATGCTGTCGAGGTCTGTGTCGTGCCGCCGTTCACCGACCTGCGCTCGGTGCAGACCCTGATCGAGGGCGACAAGTTGTCCCTGGTGCTCGGCGCGCAGGACCTCTCGCCGTACGACGAGGGCGCCTACACCGGGGACATCTCGGGGGTCTTCCTGGCCAAGCTCGGCGTCAGGTACGTGCTCGTCGGGCACAGCGAGCGTCGCGAGGGGCACGGTGAGACCGACGAGATCGTCGCCGCCAAGGTCAAGGCCGCCTTCCGCAACGACCTCGTGCCGCTGTTGTGCGTGGGGGAGTCGCTGGAGGTACGCCAGGCCGGTGAACAGGTCACGCACGTGGACGCGCAGGTCGTCGCGGCGTTCGATGGGCTGAGCGCCGCGCAGGCCGCCACCGTCGTGGTGGCCTACGAGCCGATCTGGGCGATCGGCACCGGTGAGGTGGCCACTCCGGACGATGCGCAAGAGGTGTGCAGTGCGATCCGGGCCAAGCTGGCCGAGCTGTACGACGAGGCGACAGCGGGCGCCGTACGCGTCCTCTACGGGGGTTCGGTGAAGTCCGGCAACGTCGCCTCGATCATGGCCAAGCCCGACGTCGATGGTGCGCTGGTCGGGGGTGCATCGCTGGATCCGGTCGAGTTTGCTGCGATCTGCCGCTACCAGGCGCACGTCACTGGCTGATTCACCGTTTACACTCGACGTCTGTGGAAGCCGTAAAGATTGCGCTCGAGATCGTTGTTGCCATCACGAGTCTGTTCCTCACCCTGCTGATCCTGTTGCACAAGGGCAAAGGTGGTGGGTTGTCGGACATGTTCGGTGGCGGCGTCTCCAGCAACCTCGGCGGTTCCTCGGTCGCGGAACGTAACCTCGACCGGCTGACCCTGGCTGCGAGCCTCTTGTGGGTGCTGGCCATCATCGGGTTAGGTCTGCTCGTCCGTTTCAGTTAGGTCCGGTTCAGTAAAGAATCCGGCTGGCGGGCATCGGGGGTTGCCTACTGGTCCGGTCAGGCATCAGGAGGAAATACGTGGCCGGTGGCAATGCGATCCGGGGTAGCCGGGTCGGTGCGGGTCCGATGGGTGAGGCCGAACGCGGGGAGGCGGCGCCGCGCGTCGTCGTCGCGTACTACTGCGCGAACGATCACGTGACGACCCCCAGCTTCGCGCAGGAGCCTGGAATGGTCATCCCTGAGTTCTGGGACTGCCCGCGCTGTGGGTTCCCGGCCGGTCAGGAGCAGGACAACCCGCCGTCCGCACCCAAGGCGGAGCCGTACAAGACCCACCTGGCGTACGTCAAAGAACGCCGCAGCGACAAAGAGGGCGCCGTCATTCTCGACGAGGCGCTCAAGTCACTGCGCGATCGCGGCCTGATCAAGTAGCACCGCCAGCACGTAGCACGGCCAGCACGTAGCAACGCCAGCAGGGCGGTCATCGGCCCGTCTACCGGTGCAACGACGCAGCTGCGGCCCGATCCACCAACCACACCGAATCCTCGGAGCCGTGCACGCCTGCCGCGGGGACGTCCCACGGGAGGGCATCAGGTGCGGTCGCTGCGGCGACCGCATCCGCCTTCTCAGCGCCCGACACCAGGAACCACACCGCACGCGTCCGGTTCAGCGCTTCGAAGGTCAGGGACACCCGGGTCGGTGGCGGTTTGGGGGAGTCCTCAACGGGTACGGCGATCGCGCCGGTGATCTGTTGCGCCGGGTGGTGCGGGAACAACGAGGCGACGTGCGCGTCCGGACCCACGCCCAGCATCACGACGTCGAACGCGCCCTGACCGTATTGCCGCAGGTCCTCGGCGTAGGCGGCGGCACTGTCCTGCACCGAGCTGCTGCTGTCCGGGCCGGCCACCCGATGGATCTTGGCCGGGTCCAGGCCCAGCAACGTGAGCCCGGCGTCGTCGTTCTGCGTGTCATTGCGGTCCGGGTGTCCCGCCGGCAGATACCGCTCATCACCCCACCAGATACGCACCCGGTGCCAATCCACCGCATCGCGACCGGGTTGGTTGACCAACGACGTCAGGATCGTCGAACCCATCGACCCACCGGTCAGAGCTAGTTGCGCCTCGTCACGTTCGGCCTGCGCATCGATGATCGCGGTCAGCAACCGCGCGGCTCCGGCATCGGCGACTGATTGTTTGTCGGGATGCACCACGATCCTGCTGCGCGCGGTCGTCACGAGGATTTCCTCCGTCCGGTCGAGGCACTCTTGCTCGTGGTCTTGCTCGCAGTCGACTTCTTGGTGGCGCTCTTCGTGGCGGTGGGTGCGGGACGCTTGGCCAGGGACCGGGCCGACATCTTCGAGTCGGCGCGGCGGGCCGCCTTCTCGCCCTCCTTGGTCGCCTTGGCGACCGACGGCGTCTGCCCCTTGCGGGTCGCCGTTGCCGACGGTGTCCGCGACTGCGTGACCTTGGGCAGTCCCTTCAGCAGCGCCTCACGATAGATGTCGTCCTTGTCCAGGCGCCGCAACTCCTCCGCCAGGCAGTCCGCCGTCGTCGGACGGTGCAGCGCTAGGCGCCGCACCGGATGGCCGGGCTGACTCAGCGTCGCCTGTTGATCTTCCGTGCGCACCAGGTCGATCGGCCCACTAGCCCGCTGCAACCGCACCGAGATCAGGCCCCGGCCGGCGGGCCCGCTCACGCGGCGTACCGGACACTTCAGGCACATGGCCAGCCAGCCGGCGAGCAGGTCCGCGCTGGCCGAGTCGGACGCGCCGGTGACCACCGCCGACGTGACCTGCTCGTACGGCGGTTGGTCCAGTGCCGCGGCGAGCAGGCCCCGCCAGCGGGTCGCCCGCGACCACGCCATGTCGGTGTCGCCCTCGTCGAAGTGTTCGCGACGCTTCTGCAACTCCCGACGTGGGTCCTTGGACGACGACGCATCGGTGATCCGGCGGTCGGCCATCTTGCCGATGGGGGAGCCCGCCACGTCGTACCCCGGCTCATGCGGCCACCACGCGACAACGGGGGAGTCCGCGAGCAGCAACGGGATCACCGCAGCGTCACCGTGATCGGCCAGCTCGCCGTACAGCCGTAACACGATGATCTCCGAGGCGCCGGCGTCACCGCCGAGCCGGATCTGGGCGTCCATCCGGGAAGCGGCCCGCACGTTGGAGCGCACGACCACGATGATCCGGCTCGGGTGCTGCCGGCTGGCCTGCGCGGCCGACTCGATGGACTCCTCGGCGTACTCCTCGTCCGTGACGATGATCAGCGTCATCACCCGGCCGAGGGTCATCGAGCCGGTCTCGTTGCGCAGTCGCACCATCGCCTTGCTGACGTCCTGGACACTGCTGCTCGGCAGATCGACGATCACGGCATCCTCCAGGTGCGTCCGTCGCGGCGCATCATCACATCGGCACTGTGCGGGCCCCAGGTGCCCGCGGTGTACTGCTCCGGCCGACCCTTCCGGGACCAGAAGCGTTCGATGGGGTCCAGGATCTTCCAGGACAACTCAACCTCCTCGTGCCGCGGGAACAGCGGTGGATCACCCAGGAGGACATCCAGGATCAGTCGCTCGTAGGCCTCCGGGCTGGACTCGGTGAAGGCACTGCCGTAACCGAAGTCCATCGTCACGTCCCGCACCTCCATCCCGGTCGCGCCGGGCACCTTGGAACCGAACCGGATCGTGACTCCCTCATCCGGCTGGACCCGGATCACGATCGCGTTCTGGCCCAGTTCCTCGGTGTCGGTGTCGGCGAACGGCAGGTGCGGTGCCCGTTTGAAGACGACGGCGATCTCCGTGACGCGCTTGCCGAGGCGTTTGCCGGTGCGTAGATAGAACGGCACCCCCGCCCACCGGCGGGTGTGCACCTCGAGCTTCACCGCGGCGTACGTCTCGGTGGTCGACCGCTTGTCGATGCCGTCCTCCTCGAGGTACCCGATGACCTTCTTGCTGCCCTGCCAGCCCGCGGCGTACTGGCCGCGCGCCGTGGACTTGCCCAGATCGTCCGGCAGACTGACCGCGGCCAGCACCTTCTCCTTCTCCTGGCGCAAACCGCCGGCGTCGAAGGAGTTCGGCTGCTCCATCGCGGTGAGGGCCAGTAGTTGCAGCAGGTGGTTCTGGATGACGTCCCGGGCCGCGCCGATACCGTCGTAGTAGCCCGCACGCCCGGCAATACCGATGTCCTCGGCCATGGTGATCTGGACGTGGTCGACGTAGTGGCTGTTCCAGACGGGCTCGAACAACTGGTTGGCGAACCGCAGCGCCAGGATGTTCTGGACTGTCTCCTTGCCCAGGTAGTGGTCGATGCGGAAGATCGAGTCCGGCGGGAACACCCGCTCCAGAACCTCCGACAATGCCCGGGCGCTGGCCAGGTCGTGCCCGAAGGGTTTCTCGATGACAACCCGGCGCCAGGACCCTTCCTTCTGGTCGGTCAGACCCGAGGCATCCAACTGCTCGCACACCGTGCTGAACGAGCCGGGCGGGATCGACAAGTAGAACGCGATGTTGCCACCGGTGCCCCGCTCCTCGTCCAACTGCCGGACCGTGTTGGCGAGTTCCGCGAACGCTTCCGGATCATCGAAACTGCCTGGTACGAAACGCAATCCCTCAGACAGGTTGCGCCAGACGTCCTCGCGGAACGGCGTGCGGGCACCGGCCCGAACCGCGTCGTACACGATCTTGCCGAAGTCCTGGTCTGCCCAGTCCCGCCGGGCGAAGCCGACCAGCGCGAAGCTGGGCGGTAACAACCCGCGGTTGTACAGGTCGTAGATCGCCGGCAGCAGCTTCTTGCGGGCCAGGTCGCCGGTGACACCGAACATCACCATGCAACACGGGCCGGCGATCCGCGGCATGCGGCGGTCATCGGCGTTACGGAGGGGATTGATCCCCCGGGCTACTCGTGCGGGGCTCACCGTCTCTGCTCAGTCGCCGGCGTTCAGGCCCGGGCCTTGGACAGTTCGCCGGAGACGGACTCGAGCAGGTCCTTCCAGGAGGCCTCGAACTTCTCGATGCCTTCGTCCTCCAGGACCTTCACGACGTCCTCGTAGGAGATGCCGAGCTGGTCCAGCTTGTCCATGACGGCGGCGGCGTCGGCGTACTCACCGCTGACCCGGTCACCTTCGAGCTCACCGTGGTCGGCCAACGCGTCCAGCGTCTTGGGCGGCATCGTGTTGACGGTGTCGGCCACGGCGAGCTGCACGACGTAGAGCGTGTCGGGTAGCGACGGCTCCTTGACGCTGGTGGAGGCCCACAGCGGGCGCTGCAGGTGCGCACCTGCAGTGGCGAGGTTCTCCCAGCGAGGGGTCGTGAAGACCTCGGTGAAGGCCTGGTAAGCCAGTCGTGCGTTGGCGATTCCGGCCTTGGCCTTCAGGCCGGCAGCCTCATCGGTACCGATCTTCTCCAGCCGCTTGTCGACCTCGGTATCCACGCGGGACACGAAGAACGAGGCCACCGAGCGGATCGTCGACAGGTCGATGCCGGCCTGTTCGGCCTGCTCGAGCCCGGACAGGTAGGCGTCCATGACCTCGCGGTAGCGCTCGAGAGCGAAGATCAACGTCACGTTGACGCTGATGCCTGCTGCGATCGAGGCGGTGATCGCCGGCAGCCCCTCGGCCGTCGCCGGGATCTTGATCATCACGTTGGGCCGGTTGACCGTGTCCCACAGCTTGCGGGCGCTGTCGATGGTGGCCTGGGTGTCGCGGGCCAGCCGCGGGTCGACCTCGATGGAGACCCGGCCGTCCTGGCCGTCCGTGGCGTCGTACACCGGGCGCAGCACGTCGCAGGCGCTGCGGACGTCGTCGGTGGTGATGACGAACACCGCCTCGTCCACGTCGGCGCCGTCGGCGGCCAGCGAACGGACCTGCTCGTCGTACGCCGATCCGTCCGACAGCGCGCCGGCGAAGATCGTCGGGTTGCTGGTGACGCCGACGACGTTCTTCTCCTGGGTGAGCTTCTCGAGATCACCGGAGGAGACGAGCGTGCGGGACAGGTCATCGAGCCAGATGGAGACGCCCAGGTCACTCAGTTCCTGGGTGTGTGCGTTGCTCATGGAAGAACCTCCTGGATGGGGTGGGCTGGTAGACGGTGCTGATCAGGCGGTGGCGTCGGTGATGGACGCCTTGGCTGCGTCGACGACGGCTTCGGGAGTGAAGCCGAACTTCTCGAACAGCACGGGACCTGCGGCACTGGCGCCGAAGTGGTCGATGGCCACGGTCCGGCCAGCGTCACCGACGAAGTCGCGCCAGCCCAGTTGGCTGGCGGCCTCGACGCTGACCCGGGCCTTGATGGTCGGCGGAAGCACTTCGTCCCGGTAGGACTGGTCCTGCTCCAGGAACCATTCGCGGCACGGCATCGAGACCACCCGGGCCTTGATGTCCTCCTCGGCGAGCTGGTCGCGGGCGGTCAAGGCCAACGACACCTCACTACCCGTGGCGATCAGAATGACGTCCGGCGGCCCACCGGCCGCGTCGGCCAGCACGTAGGCACCGCGGGAGACCCCGTCGGCACTGGCATAGACGGTGCGGTCAACGATCGGCAGGTTCTGCCGGGTCAGGGCCAGACCGGCCGGGCGGTCCTTGTGCTGCAGGATCGTCCGCCAGGCAATGGCCGTCTCGTTGGCGTCCGCCGGCCGGACGACATCCAGGCCGGGGATCGCGCGCAGCGCCGCCAGGTGCTCGATCGGCTGGTGGGTGGGACCGTCCTCGCCGAGGCCGATCGAGTCGTGCGTCCACACGAACGTCACCGGTAGCTGCTGGATGGCGGCCAGGCGTACGGCGGGGCGCATGTAGTCGGAGAACACCAGGAAGGTGCCCCCGTAGGGCCGGGTAAGTCCTTCCAGCGCAATGCCGTTCAGGATCATGCCCATGGCGTTCTCGCGGATTCCGAAGTGCAGGGTGCGCCCGTAGGGGCCGCCCTTCCACTCGCGGGTCTCGACGCCCTCGGGCAGGAAGCTGGGCTCACCTTCCATGGTCGTGTTGTTGGACTCCGCCAGGTCGGCCGAACCGCCCCACAGTTCCGGCATCACGGGTGCGAGCGCCGTGAGGATCTTCCCGGACGCGGCGCGCGTCGCGATGCCCTTGGCGTCGGCGTCGAACGTCGGGAACGCGCCAGCGAACCCGGTCGGCAACTCGCCGGCGACCAGCCGGTCCAGCAGTTCCGCGCCGTCGGGGTTGTTCGCGCGCCACTTCTCGTAGCCGGGCTGCCAGGCCTCGTGCGCCGCCTTACCGCGGGCGGCGACCTCGCGGACATGCGAGATCACCTCATCGGACACCTCGAAGGTCTTGTCCGGGTCGAAGCCAAGCAGCTTCTTGGTGGCCGCTACCTCTTCGTCACCCAGGGCAGCACCGTGTGCCTTACCGGTGTCCTCCTTGGTGGGCGCCGGGTAGCCCAGGACCGTACGCAGCACGATGATGCTGGGCTGGTCGGTCACCTTCTGAGCGGCCTGGATGGCGGCGTACAGCGCATCCACGTCCTCGACGTACGTGCCGTCCTCGGCCCGCGACTGCCGCCAGTCGACCACCTGCGTGTGCCAGCCGTACGCCGCGTAGCGGGCCGCGACGTCCTCGGAGAACGACACGTCGGTCTGGTCCTCGATCGAGATGTAGTTCTCGTCGTAGAACAGCGTCAGGTTGCCCAGCTTCTGCCGCCCGGCCAGGGACGAGGCCTCGCTGGAAACGCCCTCCATGATGTCGCCGTCACTGGCCACCGCGTAGATGTGGTGATCGAACGGGCTTTCACCGGGCGCGGCGTCCGGGTCGAACAGGCCGCGCTGACGTCGCTGCGCCATCGCCATACCGACCGCCGAGGCCAGACCCGATCCGAGCGGGCCGGTCGTGATCTCGACCCCGACCGTGTGGTGTACCTCGGGGTGACCGGGGGTCTTGGAGCCCCAGGTGCGCAGCGCTTCCAGGTCCGACAACTCCAGGCCGTAGCCGCTGAAGTAGAGCTGGATGTACTGGGTGAGGCTGGAGTGGCCGCAGGAGAGTACGAAGCGGTCGCGGCCCAGCCAGTGCGGATCGGTCGGGTCGTGCTTCATGACCTTCTGGTAGAGCAGGTAGGCCAGGGGCGCCAGGCTCATGGCTGTGCCCGGGTGACCGTTCCCGGTCTTCTGGACGGCGTCGGCCGCGAGGACACGGACCGTGTCGACGGCGCGAATATCCACGTCGGTCCAACCGACCTTGTCGGCGATCGGAAGGGCAAGGGAGGGATCGCGCTGGGCGATGGGGGACTGGGTTTCGACACTCACTGGGAAAGACTCCTTCGGCAGGACGCAGGTCGCATAACCGTTCGTGCCGAGCCTAGTCCTGCCACGACACTCGGGAGATGTGATGTCGCCCTGACGAGGGTCCCGGCGGGGGAGGCTAGGATGGGCTCGCGCTTCGGGATGCTCATCGGCACCTGCATGGGCCCGAGCACCCGCCCTCCTGACCGGCATCTACGACAAGGACATCGTGACCGCGATCCGCCCGCACTCCGGTGCCGAGGAGACGGCAGCGGTGGATCCGATCGGCGGTGAGGCCGACGCCCCGGACACCGGTCTGCGGACCTGGCGGACCGTGGTGCGCGACTACGTGGCGCTGACCAAGCCGCGCATCATCGAACTGCTCCTGGTCACGACGTTCCCGGTGATGTTCCTGGCCGATCGCGGTGTCCCCTCGGTGTGGCTCATCCTCGCAACGCTGGTCGGCGGCACGTTGTCCGCCGGGTCCGCCAACGCGTTCAACTGCTACGTGGACCGGGACATCGACGCCAAGATGCACCGGACCCAGAACCGGCCGTTGGCTACCGGCGCCATCCGGCCCGGGTCGGCGCTCATCTTCGCCACCGCCCTCGGTGTGATCTCGGTGCTGTGGCTGGGTCTGCTGGTCAACTGGTTGTCGGCAGCCCTGTCGTTCGCGGCCATCGCGCTCTACGTCGGCTTCTACACGATGCTGCTCAAACGCCGCACCGCCCAGAACATCGTCTGGGGTGGTGTCGCGGGGTGTATGCCGGTGCTGATCGGTTGGGCGGCGGTGCGCAACAGCCTCGACTGGACACCGCTGGTGCTGTTCCTGGTGGTGTTCTTTTGGACGCCACCGCACTACTGGCCGCTGTCGATGCGCTTCAAGGACGACTACGCCGCCGCCGGCGTGCCGATGCTGCCCGTCGTGGCCGAGGACGTGGCTGTCGGCCGCAAGATCGTCGCCTACGCCTGGGCGACGTTGATCGCGACCCTGGTGCTCATCCCGGTCGGCGACATGGGTCTGATCTACATCGTCGTGGCTATTGCCTCGGGTGCGGTCTTCCTGCGTGAGTCACACCTGCTGCTGGCCCGCGCCAAGGCGGGCGCGCCGTACTCGGTGCTGAAACCGATGCGGCTCTTCCACTTCTCGATCAGCTACCTGACGCTGGTGTTCCTCGGAGTGGCAATCGACCCGCTGCTGCATCTGACGCCCTGGCACTGACCGGGGCCCGCTCGCGCAGGCTGAGCACGGCCCAGGTCACGAAGACCACCAGCAGGCTGGCGCCCAGCATGTGCAGCAACACCAGCGGCGCGGGCACCCCGAGGAAGTACTGGGTGTAACCCAGAACCCCCTGCGCGAGGATCACGATCAGCACCCACAGCCAGTTGCGCCAGGGCTGGGAGTCCTTGGCCGTCAGCCGGATAGCGATGAGTACGGCAAGCACCAGGCCTAGGAGCAACATCACTGCGTCCGCGTGCAGCCAGGAGGTCGTCCGCGCATCGATGGCCAACCGGGCCGGTTGCGTGGCGTCGCCGGAGTGCGGGCCGGACCCGGTCACCATCGTGCCGAGCACCAGCACGATGACGGTCATCACCGAAGCGGCGACCGCCAACCAACGGATCTCCTTGCGTACCAACCAGTTCCGGGGTGCGTCACCCTCACGTTCGCGCCACACCAGCCACGCTGACCCACACACCAGCAGCATCGAGGTCAGGAAGTGGATCGCCACGATGGCCGGGTTGAGTTCGAGGTGGACGCTGATCCCGCCGACGATCGCCTGGATCGCGATCCCCAGGATGATCAGGCCGACGGGCAGCAGAAGGCCCTTGCGGTCGCGGGCCCACAGCCAGATGGCGACGAGCAGGGCGATCGCCACCAGGCCGACCAGGCCGGTCAACGTGCGGTTGCCGAACTCGACGTACTTATGCCAGGACTGCTCCTGGTGCGCGACCGGAACGTACGAACCCGGCACACACTGCGGCCAGGTCGGGCAACCCAGCCCGCTGCCGGTCAACCGCACCAGACCGCCGGTGCACACGATCAGCACCTCGACGACGAGGTTGAGCCAGACCAGGAATCGCAGGACCCGGTGCGTCGGCACGGCGCGCGGCAGGATCGGGAACAGGGCACTCATCAATCGCTCCATCGGAAGAACCGGGCCGTCAGCGCGGTGGCCAGCGCGCCCCAGAGAATCAGGACCAGGACCGGCAGCACCAATGAGGTGTCATGCCCCTGGAGAGCAGCGCGCAGACCGTCACCGAGCGCGCCCGAGGGCAGGTACCGCACGACGTCGCCGAGACCACCCAGCCGGTCGGTCGGGATCAGCAGGCCGCCGCCGGCCGCCAGCAGCACCCAGATCAGGTTCGCGACCGCCAGGACCCCCTCGGCGCGCAGCGTCCCCGCCAGCAGCAGCGCCAGGGCTACCCACGTCCAGGTGCCCAGGATCAGCAGCAGCACACCGGCCAGGATTCCGGGCAGGTGCGGTCGCCAGCCGAAACCGATACCGATCGCGGACAGCACCACGGTCTGGATGGCAACGACAGCGAGTACGGCGAGTGCTTTGCCGGCCAGCAGGCCGCCGCGTCCCAGGGGGCTGGCTCCCAGGAGCCGCAACACGCCGTACCGTCGATCGAAACCGGTCGCGATGGCCTGTCCGGTGAATGCCGTCGAGACGACCGCCAGTGCAAGGACGCCGGGCACCGCGACATCGATGCGCCGGCCCGGACCGAGCGAGGGAATGGTCGAGACCGCGAGGCCGACCAGTGCCACCACCGGCAGCACGACGGACACCAGCAGTTGTTCGCCGTTGCGCAACAGGGTCTGCGCCTCATAGACGCCCTGGGCACGCACCCGCGCGGCAGGGGAGGGCAGGGTCGCCGTGGTGGTCGTGGTCATCGCACCGGCCGGGTCAGCTCGAAGTAGGTGTCGGCGAGGGACGCCCCGGCCGCCACGGTAGCGGGCGTTCCGGCCGCTACGACCCGTCCGGCGGCCATGATCACGATGTCGTCGGCCAACTGTTCGGCTTCCTCGAAGGAATGGGTCGTCACGACGACCGCGCAGCCGCGGTCGCGTTCCTCGCGCACCAGATCCCAGACGTCCAGCCGGGCGTGCGGGTCCAGGCCGGCGCTGGGTTCGTCCAGGAAGGCGACCTCGGGCCGGGGTAGCAGGGCTGCCGCCAGCGCAACCCGCTGGCGCTGCCCACCGGACAGTCGCCGTACCGTGGTCTTCTCGAACGCGGCCAGCCCGAGCCGGTCGCGCAACTGCGGCAGGGCGCCGGTGTCGGGATAGAGCCGGGTCAGGTGGGTCAGGAAGCGGCCGGCCGCGACGCTGCCGGGCAGACCACCGTCCTGCAGCATGACCCCGACCCGGGCGCGGTGCTGCGCATCGGCGCCCCACGGGTTGACTCCCAGCACCGTGATGGACCCGGAGTCGGGCCGTCGCAGACCCTCGGCCATCTCGATGATGCTGGTCTTGCCTGCCCCGTTCGGACCGAGCACGCAGGTGATCCGGCCGGCCGCTGCCGACCAGGTCAGGCCGTCCAACGCGCGGGTGGCTCCGTACGAATGCACGACGTCGCGGATCTCAACTGCTGCGGACGTCACGAGGGTCAATTCTATGCGAGCGGCGCGGGTGCCTCGGTTAGGGTCGGTGGGTGAACCGGCGCGTACGGACGGCGACCATTGCCGGGGTGGTGCTGGGCCTCTCCGCGTGCAGTTCGCCGACGACGGCGCCGCCGGCACCCACCTCGACATCGATTCCCACCGCCCCGGCCACGGGCACGTCGACCACGACCCCGTCGAGTCCCACCTCCTCGGCGAGTAGCTCGCCATCCTCAGCCCCCTCGTCGGGCACCACCTCGACGTCCGGGCCCTGCACTGCGGCGCAGGTGGTGGCCCGGCTCAGCCTGGACCAGCAGGTGGGGCAGGTGTTCATGGTGGGCAATCCCGCTAAGGGCGTGAGCTCGTTGCTGTCGGGGTGGGCGTCCCGTCATCACGTGGGCAACGTGATGTTGACCGGTCGCAGTACGGCGCCCGCTGGCCAGATCGCCGACCTCACCGCTGGTCTGCGGCAGCTGACCACCGTGTCCGGTGTGCGCCCGTTGATCGCCACCGATCAGGAGGGCGGCAACGTCCAGGTGCTCAAAGGCCCGGGCTTCGATCGCATGCCGACCGCGCTGGTGCAGGGCGGCTGGCGCGGCACGACCCTCGTGGAGCGCGCGGGACGCTGGGCCCGGCAACTCACAGCGGCCGGGGTGAATATGAACCTGGCGCCCGTGGCCGATACGCCGGCGGCCGGCGCGCACAACCCACCGGTCGGCGACCTCGACCGGGAGTTCGGGCACACGCCGCAAACGGCCGGTGCGGGCGCTGCCGCCTTCGCCAAAGGCCAACTGGCACAAGGAATTGCGCTGAGCGTCAAACACTTCCCCGGGCTGGGGTCCGTCACCAGCAACACCGACTTCTCCGCGTCGGTCGTCGACACAGCGACCGGCAAGGATTCACCGTCCGTCGGTGCGTTCCGGCAGGTGATCGACGCAGGGGTGCCGTTCGTGATGGTCGCTTCCGCGACGTACCAGAAGATCGACCCGGACCACCTCGCGGTCTTCTCACCGGTGATCCTGTCCTGGCTGCGTTCGGGTCTCGGGTTCTCCGGTGCGGTGATCACTGACGATCTCAGCGGCGCCAAGGCACCCCAGATCCTGCCCGCCGGCCAGCGGGCGGTCACCGCTCTGGCGGCCGGTGACGATCTGCTCTTGTTATCGGCTGCACCCCAGGTGCTGCCGACGATGTGGCAGGCGGTCCGCGATCGCGCGGCGTCCGACCAGGAGTTCCGGGCGCGGCTCACCCAGGCCGCGACCCGGGTCATCACGGTCAAAAAACAGATGGGACTGGTGACATGCACAAGCTGATGGCGACTGCGGGAGTGCTGGCGCTCGCCGCGCCGCTGGTTACGGTGTCGCCGGCGGCACAGGCGAGCACGTGCAGCGCGGCCGCTGTGGTGGCCCGAATGTCCCTGCCCCAGCAGGTCGGTCAGGTGTTCATGGTCGGAAACCCGGTCGGATCGGTCAGTGCGACCCTGCGCCGGCAGGTAGGCACCTATCACGTGGGCAACATCATGCTCACCGGGCGTTCCCACGCGACTGTCGCCTCCGTGGGCGCGGTCAACCGTTCGGTGCAGTCCCTGACCGGCAGCGGGACGGGCGGCGTCCGGATGTTCATTGCCACCGACCAGGAGGGTGGCTACGTCCAGGTGCTGCAGGGCAGCGGGTTCGACCGGATGCCGACCGCGCTGGTCCAGGGTGGCTGGTCGGCCGCGACCATCCAGGCCAGGGCGGCGCGCTGGGCGGGGCAGTTACGGATGGCCGGACTGAACATGAACCTCGCCCCGGTCGCCGACACCGTGCCGATCGGCCGCCGCAACCCGCCGATCGGGACTTTCCAGCGCGAGTTTGGTCACACGTCGTACGCGACCACGAAGGGGGCCGTGGCCTTCACCAGGGGTCAGGTGCGAGCGGGCGTTGCGGTGTCGGTCAAGCATTTCCCCGGACTGGGCCTGGTGTCGGCGAACACCGACACCACTGCCAACGTGGTCGACCGGAGCACGACGACCGCTTCGCCGTACATCAACTCGTTCGTCGCGGCGCTCCGCGCGGGCGCACCTTTCGTGATGATGTCCTCGGCGCGCTACAGCCGCATCGACAACAGCAACCTGGCGGTCTTCTCCAGCCGGATCATCGCCTGGTTGCGGGGTACTTTGCGATTCTCCGGTCCGATCATCACCGACGATCTCAGCGCCGCGAAAGCGCCCGCGGTCTTCGCGCCCGGAGTACGCGCGACGAAGGCCATCGATGCAGGGGACACCATGGTGCTGGTGTCCGCCGCGCCCGCCGTGCTCCCGGCGATGTGGCAGGCGGTGTACCGGCGGGCCGGCACCGATGCGGGGTTCCGGGCCAAGGTGCGGGCCGCAGCGACGAAGAACCTGGGGGTCAAACAGGCCTGGGGCCTGCTCGGCTGTCGGAAGTGAACGATGCCAGGTAAGGCTGACCTGCCTAGAAGTGCCGTCGATAATTAGGTAACACTCGTGTTGTGAATATCGAGACGGGTACCCGCCAGCGGGTGCTTCGTACCGTCTCCGAGCAGGGCCCGATCACGGCCGTCGAACTCGCTGAGCGTCTCGAGGTGACTCCCACGGCGATCCGCCGGCATCTGGATGCCCTGGTCGCCGAGGGTCAGTTGTCCGAACGCGACGCCCAGCGTGACCAGCACGGTGAGCGGCGCCGCGGCCGCCCGGCCCGGGCCTACGTCGTCACCGACGCGGGGCACTCGCGGCTGCGCTCGGACTACGACGACCTGGCCGCCGACCTGTTGGCCTTCCTGGCCGAGCAGGGTGGCGACGAAGCGGTACAGGCCTACGCACGGCGTCGTGCGTCGGTGATCGCCGAGGGTCTGGAGCTACCCGCCGAAGGCACCGTCGCCGAGCGCACCGAAGCGTTGGCGACAGCCCTGAACGCCCGTGGTTTCGCAACGTCGACCCGCCCGTTGGGGGCTGGCGTGCAGTTGTGCCAGGGGCACTGCCCGGTGCAGCACGTCGCCGAGCAGTTCCCAGCACTGTGTGAGGCCGAGACGGAAATGTTCTCGCAGGCGCTCGGTGTTCACGTACAGAGACTGGCTTCGTTGGCACACGGTGATCACGTGTGCACGACCTTCGTGCCGACCCCTGCCCAGCCAGGCATCGGTCAGCACCCGCAATCCACCACCCGAAGGGACGAATCATGAGCACGATCGAAGAGCTCAACCCCGGCTTGGAGGGCATCGGACGGTATGAGTACGGCTGGGCCGACTCAGACACCGCCGGCGCCAGCGCCCGTCGAGGGCTGTCAGAGGACGTCGTGCGCGACATCTCCGGGCGTAAGAGTGAGCCGGAATGGATGACCAAACTCCGGCTCAAGGCGCTGTCCCTCTTCGACAAGAAGCCGATGCCGTCCTGGGGGAGCGACCTGACCGGGATCGACTTCCAGAACATCAAGTACTTCGTGAAGTCCACCGAGAAGCAGGCGACCACCTGGGACGAACTGCCCGAGGACATCAAGAACACCTACGACAAGCTCGGTATCCCCGAGGCGGAGAAGCAGCGCCTGGTCGCCGGTGTGGCCGCGCAGTATGAGTCCGAGGTCGTCTACCACCAGATCCGTGAGGACCTGGAGGAGAAGGGCGTCATCTTCGTCGACACCGACACCGGTCTGCGTGAGCACGAGGACCTCTTCAAGGAGTACTTCGGCTCCGTGATCCCGGCCGGCGACAACAAGTTCGCCTCGCTGAACACCGCTGTGTGGTCTGGCGGTTCGTTCATCTACGTGCCCAAGGGTGTCCACGTCGACATCCCGCTGCAGGCGTACTTCCGGATCAACACCGAGAACATGGGTCAGTTCGAGCGGACGCTGATCATCGCCGACGAGGACTCCTACGTGCACTACGTGGAGGGTTGCACCGCGCCGATCTACCAGTCCGACTCGCTGCACTCCGCGGTGGTCGAGATCATCGTGAAGAAGAACGCCCGGGTGCGGTACACGACGATCCAGAACTGGTCGAACAACGTCTACAACCTGGTGACCAAGCGTGCGACCTGCGAGGCCGGCGCCACCATGGAGTGGATCGACGGCAATATCGGTTCCAAGGTGACCATGAAGTACCCGGCCGTCTTCCTGCTGGGCGAGCACGCCAAGGGCGAGACGCTGTCCATCGCCTTCGCCGGCGAGGGTCAGCACCAGGACGCCGGTTCCAAGATGGTGCACGCCGCGCCCAACACCAGCTCGACGATCGTGTCCAAGTCGGTGGCCCGCGGCGGCGGCCGCACGTCGTACCGCGGTCTGGTGCAGGTCCTGCCCGGCGCCAGCAACTCCAAGTCCTCGGTGGTCTGTGACGCGCTGCTGGTCGACCAGATCAGCCGCAGCGACACCTACCCCTATGTCGACGTCCGCGAGGACGACGTGCAGATGGGTCACGAGGCCACCGTGTCCAAGGTGAGCGAGGACCAGATGTTCTATCTGCAGTCGCGCGGTCTGACCGAGACCGAGGCGATGGCGATGATCGTGCGCGGCTTCGTCGAGCCGATCGCTCGCGAGTTGCCGATGGAATACGCCCTCGAGCTCAACCGCCTCATCGAACTGCAGATGGAAGGAGCCGTCGGCTGATGTCGTTGCTGACGCCCGAAAAGAGTCACGTCGACCCGTCCGCCCAGGTGTCGGCCGGGGTCATCCCCGACCAGTCGCGCGCCGAGCGCCGCACGTCCTTCGACGTTGCCGACTTCCCGATCCCCAACGGGCGCGAAGAGGAGTGGCGCTTCACCCCGGTTGACCGGTTGGGTCCGTTGTTCCGCGATGAAGCCACCGGCGAGCACCTGGACTGGCGCGAGGAGCTGCCCGCGGGCGCGACCCTGAGCACCATCTCGGTCCAGGAGTGGCGCGACCTCGGCCTGGCCATCCCGGCCGACCGCGCCGCCGCCGTGGCGGCCGCCCACTCCGGTGGGGTCGCCGTGCTGGATATCGCCCCGGAAGCCGAGCTGACCGAGCCGGTCCGCATCGACCTGACCGGCATGGAGCGCAAGACCGTGCACGGCCACCTGCTGGTGCGGGTCGGCAAGCACGCCCACGCCACCGTGGTCCTGAGCCACCACGGGATCGCCGACTACAGCGAAGTCCTCACCGTCGACGTCCAGGACGGCGCCAACCTGACGCTGGTCACCACCGCGGAGTGGGACGATGCGGCCATCCACCTCGGGCAGTACGACGCGGTCGTACGCCGCGACGCGACGTACCGGCACATCGCGGTCACCCTGGGTGGTGCGATCGTGCGGATCAACACCAACGTGACGTACGACGGCCCGGGCGGTGACGCGACCCTGCTGGGTGTCTACTTCGCCGATGCCGGTCAGCATCTGGAGCACCGGTCTTTCGTGGATCACAACGCTCCGCGTTGTAAGTCCCTGGTGACGTACAAAGGTGCGCTGCAAGGGGATTCGGCCCACACGGTGTGGGTCGGCGATGTGCTGATCCGTACCGCGGCCGAGGGCATCGAGACCTACGAGCTCAACCGCAACCTCGTGCTGACCGATGGGGCGCGCGCCGACTCGGTGCCGAACCTGGAGATCGAGACCGGTGAGATCGAGGGTGCCGGCCACGCGTCGTCGACCGGCCGGTTCGACGATGAGCAGTTGTTCTACCTGCAGGCCCGTGGCATCCCCGAGGATGCTGCGCGCCGGCTGGTCGTGCGCGGCTTCTTCGCCGACATCGTCGCCAAGATCGGTATCCCGGAGGTCGTCGACCCGCTGATGGAGGCGATCGACCGCGAGCTTGCCGCCGGTTCCGAGGCCGGTGTTTCAGAGGCTTCGGCATGAGCGACTTCGTCCGGGTCTGTGCGCTGGCCGAGCTGGCCCGCAACACTCCGGCCCTGGCCGAGATAGACGGCCGGCCGGTGGCGATCGTGCGTGACGAGAACGATCACGTGCACGCCGTGGACGACACCTGCTCGCACGCGAACGTCTCACTGTCCGAAGGCGAGGTCGACGGCTGCACCATCGAGTGCTGGCTGCACGGCTCCGCCTTCGATCTGAACACCGGCGAGCCCACCAGCCTGCCGGCCACCGAACCCATCGCCGTCTACGCCGTGAAGGTCGAGGAGGGTGACGTGCTGGTCGACGCCACCGCCTCCGTTAACGGCGTCACCGCCTGAACCCGCTTTACTGCCAAAGGAAAGAACCAATGTCCACGCTTGAAATCCGTGACCTGCACGTCACCGTCGAGACCGAACAGGGCACCAAGGAGATCCTCAAGGGGGTCGACCTGACGGTGTCTTCTGGCGAGACCCACGCGATCATGGGCCCGAACGGTTCGGGCAAGTCCACGCTGGCCTACAGCGTCGCCGGTCACCCGAAGTACACCGTCACCCAGGGCAGCGTGACCCTCGACGGCGAGGACGTCCTCGCGATGTCCGTCGACGAGCGCGCCCGCGCCGGTCTATTCCTGGCCATGCAGTACCCCGTCGAGGTCCCGGGCGTCACCGTGAGCAACTTCCTGCGCACTGCCAAGACCGCGATCGACGGCGAAGCCCCGAAGCTGCGCACCTGGGTCAAGGACGTCAAGGGCGCCATGGAGAACCTGCGGATGGACTCCTCCTTCGCCGAGCGCAACGTCAACGAGGGCTTCTCCGGTGGCGAGAAGAAGCGCCACGAGATCCTGCAGCTGGAGTTGCTGCAGCCCAAGATCGCGATCCTGGACGAGACCGACTCCGGCCTGGACGTCGACGCGCTGCGGATCGTTTCTGAGGGTGTCAACCGCGCCAAGGAGACCAGCGACCTGGGCGTTCTGCTGATCACCCACTACACGCGGATCCTGCGCTACATCAAGCCGGACTTCGTGCACGTCTTCGTCGACGGCAAGGTCGCCGAGGAAGGCGGCCCCGAACTGGCCGAGCGCCTCGAGAACGAGGGCTACGACCGTTACCTGCAGGAGGCGACCGCTTCGTGACGACGCACGCCGACACCGGCGTGGCGATCCCGGACACCACCGCGCTGGACCTGGACACGATCCGGGCCGACTTCCCGATCTTGTCCCGCACCGTGCGGGACGGAAAACCGTTGGTGTACCTCGATTCCGGCGCGACCTCGCAGAAGCCGCGGGCGGTCATCGACGCCGAGCGCGACTTCTACGAGCAGCACAACGCCGCAGTGCACCGCGGCGCGCACCAACTCGCCGAGGAAGCGACCGACGAGTTCGAAACCGCTCGGGCACGTGTCGCCGCCTTCATCGGCGCCGCACCGGATGACGTGGTCTTCACCAAGAACGCCACCGAGTCGCTGAACCTGGTCGCCTACGGCCTGTCCAACGCGCTGGCCCCCGGGGCCCTGGACGGTGTGGACCCGGCGATCGCGGACCGGTTGCGCATCGGTCCCGGCGACGAAGTCTGCATCACCGAGATGGAGCACCACGCCAATCTCGTTCCGTGGCAGGAGTTCTGCCGACGCACCGGAGCGACCCTGCGGTGGATCCCGGTGCTGCCCGACGGCACCCTCGACCTCGACAACGCACCGATCGGCGAGCGCACCAAACTGCTGGCCTTCACCCACGTCTCGAACGTCGTGGGCACGATCAACCCGGTCGCGGAGTTGGTGGCCCGGGCGCAGGCCGTCGGAGCACTCACTGTCCTGGACGCGTGCCAGTCCGTGCCGCACCTGCCGGTCGACGTGACCGACCTGGGCGTCGACTTCCTCGCGTTCTCCGGGCACAAGATGCTCGGACCGTCGGGGATCGGTGTGCTGTGGGGACGGCCGGAGCTGCTGGCCGCGTTGCCGCCGTTCCTGACCGGTGGCTCGATGATCGAGCTGGTCACCATGGAGAAGTCGACGTACGCCGCGCCACCCCAGCGCTTCGAAGCCGGCGTTCCGATGGCCGCCCAGGCCGTCGGCCTCGGTGTCGCCGCCGACTACCTGGCGCGCCTCGGGATGGACAACGTCGCCGCTCACGACCGGGCGTTGGTCGCCTACACCCTCGACCGGCTCGCCGAGCGGCCCTGGGTGCGAATCCTCGGACCCACCGATCCGCAGATCCGTTGTGGCGCAGTCGCGTTCACGATCGATGGAGTTCACCCCCACGATGTGGGACAGATCCTCGATGACGCGGGGGTCGCCGTACGCACCGGGCACCATTGCGCCTGGCCGCTGCACCGCGCGCTCAAGGTGCCGGCCTCCACGCGAGCCAGCTTCGCGCCGTACACCACGTTCGAGGAGATCGACGCCTTCGTCGAGGCGCTCAACCGGGTGCCGGTGATCTTCGGATTGGACGTGTGATGGATCTCTACCAGGAAGTGATCCTGGATCACTACAAGCACCCGCAACACGCGGGCCTGCGGGAGCCGTTCGACGCCCAGGTGCACCACATCAACACCACGTGCGGTGACGAGATCACCCTGCGGGTCGACGTCGATGGTGACACGGTCAAGGACGTGTCCTACGACTCGATGGGCTGCTCCATTTCCGTGGCGTCCGCGTCGGTGCTCGCCGAAGAAGTCATCGGCCACTCGATCACCGAGAGCCTGGCCACCTACGAAGCCATGAAGGCGATGCTGACCTCGCGGGGACAGGACCCCGGCGATGAGGAACTCATCGGCGACGGTGTCGCATTCGCCGGCGTCGCCAAGTACCCCGCGCGGGTGAAATGCGCACTGCTGGCGTGGTCGGCCTATCTCGACGCGCTCAGCCGTACCCAGGAGGAAACCGCATGACCGAGACAGCCAACCCCGTCAACGTCGCCGACGTCGAGGAAGCGATGCGCGACGTCGTCGACCCCGAACTCGGGATCAACGTGGTCGATCTCGGCCTGGTCTACGGCGTCACCGTCGACGGTGAGGCCAACGCCGTCCTCGACATGACCCTGACCAGCGCCGCCTGCCCGTTGACCGACGTCATCGAGGACCAGACGGCCGCCGCGCTGGAAGGCCTGGTGGCCAGCCACCGGATCAACTGGGTCTGGATGCCGCCGTGGGGACCGGACAAGATCACCGACGACGGCCGCGAGATGCTGCGCGCCCTCGGTTTCAACATCTGAGGACTTCAACACCCGCGGGCTTCAACACCCGAGGGCCCCAGCACTAAATGCTGATCAGCCCAGCGACGCCGCGTTGAACGTGTCACAGCGGTTCAGGTCGCCGGTCGAATAACCGGTGTAGAACCACTTCTGCCGCTGCGCTGACGTGCCGTGCGTGAAGGTGTCGGGCCGGACCCGGCCGGTGGCCTGGGCCTGGATGTGGTCATCGCCGACCGCTGCCGCGGCGGACAGGGCCGACTTGATGTCCGTGTCGGTGATGTCCGGGATGAACACATTGCCCTGGGAGTCCGTCGTCTGCGAGGCGTAGCGCACCCACAGGCCCGCGTAGCAGTCGGCCTGCAACTCGGTGCGCACCGAGGCGCTGTTGGCACCCTGCGGGTCCTGCTGCGAGGCACCCAGGACACCCAGGATGTTCTGGATGTGGTGGCCGTACTCGTGGGCGATCACGTACTCCTTGGCCAGGGCCCCGGTGTCCGCTCCGTACTTGCTGCTGAGCTCCTGGTAGAAGGAGACGTCCACGTAGACCTTCTGGTCCAGCGGGCAGTAGAACGGGCCCATATCGGCGGTCGCAGTGCCGCAACCGGACTGGGTCCGGCCGGAGTAGATGACCGTAGAGGCCGGGGTGTAGTTCTGGCCGTACTTCGGCAAGTAGCCCGACCAGAAGTTCTGGACACTGTTGACGGTCGCGATGACCCGGCAGGTGTCGTTGCTGTTGGCGTCGGCACCGGTCTTGCACTCACTGAACTGGTCGGTGATCGCGCCGGAGTTCGACGACACCTCACTGGTGTTGTCCAGCGCGTTCGAGGTCCCGCTGGAGCCCAACAGGTTCCCACCGAAGATCGCGGTCAGGATCATGATGATGATGCCGCCGATACCGCCCACTGCGATGCCACCGCGGCGGGCCCCGCCGCCGCCGTAGCCCCCACCTGATCCACCGGACTGCACCTGGGAGGTGTCGAGTCCGACGTTGTCATTGAACGTCATGCGCTGATCATCACCGTTAACGATTGGGGGTGCAAGCGGGCACGCGACTAGAGTCGCTCCACGTGATCGTAGCCGCCGACATCGAACTGCGGGCCGGTTCCCGACTCCTTCTGTCCGATGCGAGCTTCCGGGTAGCGGCCGGTGACCGCATCGGCCTGGTCGGGCGCAACGGCGCCGGAAAGACGACACTGACCAAGGTCCTTGCCGGGCAGAGCCAGCCCGCCGCCGGCTCGGTTACCTCCAGTGGCGAGGTCGGCTACCTCCCGCAGGACCCGCGCACCGGCGACCTGTCGGTTCTGGCCCGCGATCGCATCCTGGCCGCCCGCTCGCTCGACGTGATCGTGCGCGATCTGGCGACCTCGGCGGCCCAGATGGGCGATGACGATCCCGCCGTTGCCGAGCGGGCGATGCGCCGCTACGCGCGCCGCGAGGCCGAGTTCGAAGCCGCCGGAGGGTACGCCGCGCAGTCCGAGGCCGCCGCTATCGCCTCCAGTCTGGGGTTGCCTGAGCGCATCCTCGAGCAACCCCTGTCGACGCTGTCCGGTGGTCAGCGCCGCCGGGTGGAACTGGCCCGGATCCTGTTCTCCGGTGCCGAGACGCTGTTGCTGGACGAACCCACCAACCACCTGGACGCCGACTCCATCGTGTGGCTGCGCGACCACCTGGCCAGCTATTCCGGCGGCCTGATCATCATCAGCCACGACGTCGACCTGTTGGAGAAGGTCGTCAACCGGGTCTTCCACCTCGACGCCAACCGGGCTGTCATCGACCAGTACAACGTGGGGTGGAAGACCTACCTGCAACAGCGCGAGACCGACGAGCGCCGACGCAAACGCGAGTTGCAGAACGCACAGAAGAAGGCCGCCACGCTGCTGGCCCAGGCCGACAAGATGCGGGCCAAGGCCACCAAGGCCACCGCCGCCCAGAACATGGCGCGGCGCGCCGAACGGCTGCTGAGCTCGGTCGAGGGGGAGCGGCAGAGCGACCGCGTCGCCAAACTGCGGTTCCCCAAGCCAGCACCGTGCGGGAAGACGCCGCTGATGGCCGATGGACTGTCCCGGTCCTACGGCTCGCTGGAAATCTTCACCGACGTCGACCTGGCCATCGACCGCGGATCCCGGGTCGTGGTCCTGGGTCTGAACGGCGCCGGCAAGACCACGCTGCTACGAATTCTGGCCGGGATCGATCCGCCGGACACCGGCGTCGTCGAGCACGGGCACGGTCTGCGGCTGGGTTACTACGCCCAGGAGCACGAGAACCTGGACATGGATCGCACCGTGCTGGACAACATGAAGTCCGCCGCGCCGGAGCTCGGCGAGACCGAGACCCGCAAGGTGCTCGGCTCGTTCCTGTTCAGCGGCGATGACGTCGACAAACCGGCCGGGGTGCTCTCCGGTGGTGAGAAGACCCGGTTGTCGCTGGCGCTGCTGGTGGTCTCGTCGGCCAACGTGCTTCTCCTGGACGAACCGACCAACAACCTGGACCCGGCCTCCCGGGAGGAGATCCTGGGTGCGCTGCACGCCTTCGAAGGAGCCGTGGTGTTGGTGACGCACGACGAGGGTGCGGTGCACGCTCTCGAACCGGACCGCGTGTTGCTGCTGCCCGACGGCGTCGAGGACCTGTGGGGTCCCGACTACGCCGATCTCGTGGCGTTGGCCTGAGCGCGGTCAGGCGTCTTCCTCGTCCCAGATCCGCACCTTCTTGGGTTTGGCCGGTCGTGGAGCCGCGCCGCCTCGTGGGGTGCCGGCGCGTTCGTCGCGCAGTTCCCGTCGGGCCCGCATGATGACGAACGCATAGCCCGCCACCATCCCGATCCACCACTGGATCGCGTAGGACAGGTTGATCCCCGCGTAGGAGCCCGGGTCCGGCTCGGGCAGCGAGGCGGGGCGCGCCGGGGAGGCGCCACTCGCCGTACGTTCCGATTGCATGAGCACGAAATTGCTGCTGACCACGTCGGTGGGGCTCAGTCCCGCCGCCGCCACGATGTCCGGCAGATAGATCGACGCGACCTGCCCCGGGACCGGAGGTTTGGTCAGGTTGGGTTCGAACGGCCGCAACCAGCCGACCACGGTGACCTGACCGGAGGGTACGGCGGGAACCGAGTCGGGTGCCGACGCCGTCTTGCCGTTGGGCACCCACCCGCGATCCACGATCACGGTACTCGCACCGTCGGCCGGTGCGGTGAGTCGTAGCGGGACAAGAACCTCGTAGCCGTAGTCGCCGTCGTTGGGCCGGTTACGGGCCAGAACCTGCTGGTCGGCGACGTAGGTGCCGGTCATCGTGACCCTCAGCCAATTGCGTCCACTGCCGACGGCGTCGGCGAGTGGCACCGGGGTGGCGTCGTAGTTGACATGCAGTTGTTCCTGGGCGGTGTGCTTGTCGCTGAAGCGGTGCCACTGCCACAACCCGAGGAAGAAGCAGCCGACGGCCCAGACGGTGGCGACCAACAACCAGGTCAGCCACCGCCGTTCGGTCAGTTTGGCGAGCACCCCCTGACGTTACTCGGCATAGGGTGGGGCCCATGACGTTGACCGACCAGTTCGGTCGGGTGGGGACCGACCTGCGCGTGTCGCTCACCGACCGCTGCAATCTGCGCTGCACCTATTGCATGCCCGAAGAGGGGCTGAACTGGCTGCCGCGCAGCGAACACCTGACCGACGACGAGTTGGTGCGCGTCGTGGGCCTGTTCGTCGCCGAGGGCGTGACCTCGGTCCGGTTGACCGGCGGCGAGCCGCTGTTGCGCCGGGGCCTGCCGGGCGTCGTACGCCGATTGGCCGGGTTGGCGCCCCGCCCCGAGTTGTCGCTGACCACCAACGGGATCGGTCTGGACCGGTTGGCCGCACCACTGGCACAGGCCGGTCTCGACCGGGTGAACGTGTCGTTGGACGCGGTGGACCCGCAGATCTACGCCCGGTTGACCCGCCGGGACAGGTTCCACGACGTCGAGCGCGGACTCAAGGCGGCAGCGGACGCTGGTCTGCTCCCGGTCAAGGTCAACGCGGTGGCCACGCGCGATGGTGAGGATCCGGTGCGGCTGCTCTCCTGGTGCTTGGACCGCGGGTACAACCTGCGGTTCATCGAACAGATGCCGCTGGACGCGGGCCACACGTGGGACCGGGCCACGATGCTGACCAGGGATGAATTGCTGACCACGCTCGGCGCGGCGTTCGAGTTGGCACCCGTCGAGGAACGGGGCAGTGCTCCGGCCGAGCGGTTCACGGTCGACGGCGGACCGGCCACGGTGGGCATCATCGCCAGCGTCACCGCGCCGTTCTGCGGATCGTGCGACCGGGTGCGGCTGACGGCGGACGGGCAGGTGCGCAACTGTCTCTTCGCGCGGGACGAGGACAATCTGCGCGACCCGCTGCGGGCCGGCGCCAGCGACGGTGACCTGGTGGACATCATCCGCGCGACCATGTGGCGCAAGGCCCGGGGGCATGGCATCGGCCGCCCGGATTTCGTGCAACCCGACCGGCCGATGTCCAGTATCGGCGGCTGATGCCGCCGCTGCGGCGCCTCAGGCGCCGGCGGTCACCTTGGAGGTGTACTGCGGGCACAGCGCGCCGATGGACACCCCGAGGAAATAGCCGGCGTTGGTGAGGCTCCAGTCCGGGTGCTTCTCCCGGAGGTCGCCGATCACCGTCAGGATGTTCTTGTCCTGACCCATCTGGCCGCAGACGTACTGACCCTCGGCCAGTGCCGCTGCATCGGTCATGGTGGGGAAGCGCTGCTTCACGACCTTCAGGAAGGCCTGCTTGTGGATCTCGTCGATGCTGGTGCTCGGGCTCGGCGCGGTGCTGGTGGTGGTCGGCGCCTCGGAGGTCGTGGTCTCCGACGTGGTGGTCTCGCTGGGCGTTTCGCTGGTGGTGGTCTCGCTGGTGGTGGTCTCGCTGGGCGTCTCGGACGTCGTGGTGCTAGTGGTGGTCGTGGCCGGGGCGCTGGCGGTGGGATTGACGGTGACGGTGGATCCGCACGCGGTGAGCACTGCCGCGGCCGCGACGGTGGAGGCAGCGGTGATCAGGAGGTTCTTGGACATACCTCTGATCGTGGCATTGAATGGCCCGCACGGCCAGTTCATCCCGGCTACGCCGTAACCGGGAAAGTTCCCGACAGCAGGACGCGGCGATGAGGCTCAGGGGCGGCCGGAGTGCAGCTGCTGATCGGGTCGCCGTGGGCGCACCGACCCGCGGACGTCGACGCGTCGCTGGTTGGTGGCGTTCGCCATGACGACGGCGATGTACGGCAACAGAATCGCGGCGATGGCGAACACCCACCGGATCCAGCCGTGTGTGAAGATCGCCAGCACGAAGCACAGCGTTCGGATCGTCATCGAGATGGTGTAGTTGCGCATCCGGATGGATTGGTCGCCCTTCGGCGACGCCGGCAGATTCGTTGCCGACGGCACGCTGGGCTTGTCACTCACCCGCCTAGGATAGGCGCCGCGCCGCCGATGGGGACTACCCCTCAGTAGTGCACTAACGTCGCGCGGGTGAGCCAGGTCGAGGTCGAGAGCAACGTAGTCCAACCGAATGCCCGCAATGTATTGGTGACCGGCGGTAATCGCGGGATCGGTTACGCCATCGCCGCCGCGTTCGTCGAGCAGGGGCACAAGGTGGTCGTCACCTCGCGCAGCGGGGACGGTCCGGACGGTGCGTACGCCGTGACGGCCGACGTCACCGACGGTGCCTCTGTGGACGCGGCGTTCACCGAGGCCGAGCAGTGGTGCGGGGGACCGATCGAGGTCGTGGTCGCCAACGCGGGTATCACCGCCGACACCCTGTTGATGCGCATGAGCGACGACGACTTCGACCGCGTGCTCGACACGAATCTGGCCGGGACCTTCCGGGTCGCCCGCCGCGCCAGCAAGAGCATGATCCAGCGCCGCTTCGGCCGGTTGATCTTCATCTCCAGCGTGGTGGCGCTCTACGGTTCGCCGGGGCAGGCGAACTACGCCGCCTCCAAGGCGGGTCTGATCGGGTTGGCCCGGTCGATCACGCGCGAGTTGGGCGGCCGGGGGATCACCGCGAACGTCGTGGCTCCCGGTTTCATCGACACCGACATGACGGCGGCGCTGCCGCAGGCGCAGCAGGACGCCTACCTGGCCGCGATCCCGGCCGGCCGGTTCGGTGGCACCAAGGACGTCGCGCGGGCGGTCAGGTTCCTGGCCAGTGACGACGCGGCGTACATCAGCGGAGCCGTCCTGCCCGTGGACGGCGGACTGGGAATGGGGCACTGAGATGGGCCTGCTGGATGGCAAACGCCTGTTGATCACCGGGGTCCTGATGGACTCCTCGATCGCTTTCCACGTCGCCCGGTTGGCCCAGGAGGAGGGTGCGCAGGTCGTGCTCACCTCCTTCGGCCGCACGATGAAGATCACCCAGACCATCGCCAAGCGGCTCCCGCAGACACCCCCGGTCCTGGAACTGGACGTCACGTCCCAGGACGACCTCGACTCGTTGGCCGAGCGGCTGGGTGAGCACATGGACGGTCTGGACGGCGTCCTGCATTCGATCGGCTTCGCGCCGCCGGGTGCCTTCGACTTCCTCGGCGGTGCCTGGGAGGACGTCGCCACCGCGCTGCACGCGTCGGCGTACTCCCTGAAGGCGCTTTCGGTAGCGACTCTGCCTCTGCTGCAACAGGGTTCGTCAATCGTGGGGTTGACGTTCGATGCGAAGTTCGCGTGGCCGGTGTACGACTGGATGGGCGTCGCGAAGGCCGCCTTCGAGTCGACGAACCGCTACCTGGCCCGGGACCTCGGTCCACGTGGCGTGCGGTGCAACCTGGTCGCCGCCGGCCCGATCCGGACCACTGCGGCCAAGTCCATCCCCGGGTTCGAGCAGTTCGAGGACACCTGGTCCACGCGGGCTCCCCTCGGATGGGACGTGCGCGATCCGGAGCCCGCCGCGCGGGCGTGCGTGGCGCTGCTGTCCGACTGGTTCCCGGCTACCACCGGGGAGATCGTGCACGTTGACGGCGGTGTGCACGCGATGGGGCAGTAGCTGCATAGGCTTACCCCCATGACGCGAGTCGCGGTGCGGGTCCTGGAGGGGCCGAACCTCTACTTCCCACGCCCCGCAGCCAAACTCACGCTTGACCTGCCGGAATTGCTCTCGTGCCCGCCTGCTCGCTTCCTGGTCCTGTCGAGCAATCTCGGCGTACGTCGATCGGTCGTCGGGGCGCCGGACAGCGCTGCCCGGCAGCGTGCCTTGATGAGCCTGCTGCCGCCGGTCGTGCGGCGCATCTCCCGGGAGGCGGGGATCACGCGGCTGGGTATCCGGGTGCGCCCGGGCGAGCAGCCCCAGGAGGTGGTGCTCGCGTGCCCGGTGCGCAGCCGCGGTCGCGCGCACGCAGTCGGCGCAGCATTGGGTGCGGTGCTGGATGCTGCTATCGAGGACCGGCTGGATCCCGGCGTCTGGACGCAGGCAGCGTCCACTGTGCGCACCGCGCCGGCCGATGAAACCCTCGAGCCGATCACGCCGCAGGTACCGACGGTGTCCGTCACGGGGACGAACGGCAAGACGACCACGACGCGGCTGATCGCGCACCTGGCGATGACCGCTGGTCTACGGACCGGGTGGAGTTCCACCGATGGCGTACTGGTGCAGGGCGAGGTGGTCGTCAACGGCGACTACTCAGGACCGGCGGGTGCGCGCACGGTGCTGACGGCACCGGGGGTCGAGTTGGCTGTCCTCGAAACCGCCCGTGGTGGAATGCTTTTCAAGGGTTTGGGCATAGCGACGAACGACGTCAGCGTGGTGACCAACGTCAGTGCCGATCACCTCGGGATGCAGGGGGTGGACACCCTTGACCAGTTGGCCGAGGTCAAGGCGATCGTCACCAAGGTCACGTCCGGGTGGGTCGTGCTGAACGGGGACGACCCGCGGGTCTGGGCGATGCGGGCTACGGCTCCCGCGCCGCCGTGGTGCTTCAGTTTGAATCCTGACTCGCCGGCCCTGCGCGAGGCCCAGGCGGTGCGCGGCCGCGGCATCACGGTGCTCGACGGTGACATCGTCACCATCGACGAACACGGCGAACTCGAACGGTTGGTCAGCGTTCTCGACGTCCCCATCACTTTCTCCGGCCTGTCGGAGCAGAACGTCGCCAATGCGCTGGCGGGGGCGGCTGCGGCTCTGGCGGCCGGGCTTTCGCGCGACGCTGTGGTCGAGGGATTGCGTACGTTCGCGCCGGACGTCGCGCACAACCCGGGACGGATGAACATCTACTCGTTGCGTGCGGCCACCGTGGTCCTCGACATGGCGCACAACGAAGCTGGGCTCGCTGCGTTGCTGACTGTCGCCTCCGGACTGCGGCCACCGGGGGCCGAGTTGTGGTTGGGCCTCGGGACCGGAGGGGACCGCACCGACGAGATCCTGGTGAACCTGGGCGAGCAGGCCGGTCTGGCCGCCGATCATGTGTTGCTGGTGCACAAGGAGCACTATCTGCGCGACCGCAACAAGGACGAGATGATGGGCCTGATGCGTGAGGGACTCGCGCGTGCAGGAGTGGTGCCGATCGGTCTGTGCGATGACGAACCGTCCGCTCTGGCAATGCTTGTCGAGCGATCAAGGCCCGGGGACGTCGTCGCGTTGATGACCCACGAGGACCGGGCGGCCCTGCACGAGTGGCTGATCGAGGAGGGTGGACAGGAGGACGACGCCGCCAGCATCCGCCGCAAGGTCCTGACCGCTGCCGGGCGCCACGAACTGGACACCGCGATCGACCAACTGTGGACGATCGAGGACGACCGGCTGCGCATCGAACGGGCGGCGGCCCTCGTGGCCGAGCACCCGGACGACGCCCGGCTGCGGTACGAGTACGCCGGGACGTTCGACAGTGCCGGTCTGGAGCAGGAAGCCCTGCGGCATTACGACCTGGCGATCGAAGGCGGGCTGAGCGAGCCGTTCCGGCACCGCGCGATGATCCAGAAAGCCAGCACTTTGCGACATCTGGGACGGTTGGACGAATCGTTGGCTATCCTGGACGCGCTGGCCCAGGAGCGCCCGAACAGCCTTGTCGTGCAAGCCTTCCGGGCTTTCACCTTGCATGACCTGTCACGCGACGCTGACGCGTTGCGGGATGTCCTCCGGACGGCGCTGTCCGGGTCGACCGATCCGGACGCGGCGCGCTACCCGTCGTCATTGCACCGGTTCACCGAGGCGATCCAGTAGGGAGCGCGATATGTGGAGTGCTCTGGGTGACACCCTGCCCCTGGCAGTCGGCCTCACGCTGAGCCCCATCGCGCTGATCACCGGCCTCATTCTCCTGCTGGGTGACCGGGGCGCACCGAAGGCTGCGCTCTTCGGTGCCGGCTGGTTCACCGCGATCGTGATCCTGGCCACCATCGCGATGGTGCTGGTCGACCGCGCGGAGGAGGATGACCCGGTCCAGGCGTCCAAGGGGGTCGATATCGTCAGCCTCTCCTTCGGGTTGCTGTTCTTCGTGCTGGCCTACCTGACGTGGCACAAGAGGGGGCAGGACGGCGAGAAGGGCCCCGAGCACAAGCTGTTGGATCGCCTCAACACCATCGGCGTCGGTGGGGCGTACGCCATGGGCGTCACTCAGGGCTTCGTGGTCATCAAGAACTGGCCCCTGGCCCTGGGCTCCGGAGCACTATTGGGCGCGGCTGGCCTTGATCGTGCTCAGTCAGTCCTGGCGGTCATTCTCTTCGGGGTCATGGCCACCGGGGGTGTGATCGCGCTGCTGGTCGTGACCATGATCGGCGGCAACCGGCTCAACGGACCCCTCGCCGAATTCCGGGAGTGGCTCGAGGCAAACATCCTGCCCATCACCCTGACGACGCTGCTCTTCTTCGGCAGCTTCTTCCTCGGTAAGGGGCTCGGTATTCTCGGTTGAGGACCCCTACACGCACCGCTGCGCCGTGAGAACGGCGGCGTAAACTGTCAGTATGGCAAAACGCCTGCTGCGTACGTATCCGCTCGAAGCATTCTTTTGTCTGACGTTTGCATTTACCTGGTTAGCGTGGCTACCGCTGCTGATCGATGTCCAGCGAAGTGGTGATCCGCACAGTTCGCTGCGCTGGCTTCATTATGTCGGCGGCACGGGGCCGATGTTCGCGGCGTTTGTCCTCACTTACCTGCTCTATGGTCATGGTGGTGTCCGGCGCCTGTTCCTGCGACAGGTCGGCCGGGGCGCCCCGTACCGCTGGGTGCTGGTCGGCGCTCTCCTGCCGTTCGCGTTCTTCGTCGCCGCCGTGGTCGTTTCCGGCCTCGCGACGAGCCGGTGGGTCGACTTGTCGCAGCTGGGCTCCTCCGATTCCCACCCCGGTGTGACGTTCCTGGGATTCGCACTGATTCAGGTTCTGTGTTTCGGGTTTGGCGAAGAAACAGGATGGCGCGGTTTTGCCCTTCCGCGGCTGCAGGACAAACTCAACCCGTTGATCGCCGCCGTGGCAATCACCGTGCCGTGGGCGCTGTGGCACATACCGGCGTTCTTCTACAACGAGAACATGATGACCATGGGCGTCGCGGGTAGCGTCGGCTGGCTCACGTCGCTGGTAACCGGTTCAGTGATTCTGAGTTGGCTGTTCAACAATTCACGCGGAAGTATTCTCCCGGTCGCTCTCTTCCACGGCCTCCTCGACGTCGTCTTCGTTTCACAGGTCGTGTCAGGCAACCTTGAAAACTACGTCGGCGCGATAATTACGGTGTTTTCGATCGTCATCATGTTTGTCGTGTGGAAAAGCAAGAACAAGGTCACGACGGCGCAGGTGGCGTAGGAGACGTTTCCGACTCCTCCAGCGCCTTGCGCAGGTCGACTTCGTCCTGGGCCGATTGCTGCGCGGCACGGTCGGACAACTCGCGTGGGTCGAGGTCGGGGTCGCCCGGCTGCCACTCGGTGGTGCGGGATCCTGCGCCGGCCTGGTTGGTGTAGTCCTCCAACTCGGCGACGACCTTGGCGTGCTGGTCGACGCATAGGACGACCAGGTCGCCGGGCCGGGCCCGGCTCATGGCGTCGCGCGTGGCTTCCAGCTCGTCGAGCACCGTCACGACGGTCTGGCAGCGGGCGCCGTCGGCGATAGCAGCTTCGACGCCCTCGGCGAGAAGCTCTGCGGAGACACCTTTTTCGCGCCGGCGAAGGTTCTCGTCCTCTCGTAGTACCAGGACGTCGAAGTGCTGGGCAGCGATCGTTCCGAGCTCCATGATGTCCGCGTCTCGGCGATCACCCGGCGCACCGATCATCCCGATCCGGGTGACCGGGTGCTCGACCGAGCGTTCCTTCTGCTCGGCGTAGCGTTCGACGAACTCGCCCAACTCCCGCATGCCCGGCGGGTTGTGGCAGTAATCGACGAAGACGTCGGCGCCGTTGATCTCGGCCTTGTTGAGCCGGCCGGGGGACAGGTAGTACGACGTGGTGAAGGTCCGCAGACCCTGGCGGATGTCGTGTAACGGTGCCCCGGCGGCGAAGGCCGCGCCGGCCGCGGCCAGCGCGTTCGCAACGTTCATCCGAGCGGCGCCGCCGAAAGTGGACGGCAACAGATGCGTCCAGGCCAGCGGCATCGACCGGCGCCCCTGTTTCAGGACGATCATCTCGCCGCGGTCCGAGGGTTCGAGTACGACGGCCCGGGCTCCCCGCCGACATCGCTCATCGACGAACTCCCTGATGCGACTGCCGGGCGGCTCCATCGAGAACCACACGACCGTGCCGCTACAGCGGCGCCGCATAGCCCGGACCAGGTCGTCATCCGCGTTCAGGACGGCGAAGCCATCACGCGGAACCGCTTCAACCACAACGGATTTCACGTTCGCCAGATCCTGGAGAGTCTCGATCCCACGGGTACCGAGATGGTCGGCGGCGATATTGGTGACCACCGCGATGTCGTTGCGGTCGTAGCCCAACCCTTCGCGCAGGATGCCGCCACGGGCGACCTCCAGGACGGCGAAGTCGACCCGCGGGTTCTGCAGCACCATGCGTGCCGAGCGCGGACCCGAGGCGTCGGCCTTGATGAGCAGCCGCTCGTCGATCACGATGCCGTCGGTGGAGGTCATCCCGACCTTGCGACCCATGCCCTTCATGATGTGCGCGAGCATCCGCGAGGTCGTGGTCTTGCCGTTGGTGCCCGTGACGGCAACGATCGGCACCCGCGACGGACTGCCCGGTGGGAACAGCAGGTCCACGACGGGTTTGGCGATGAACTGCGGTTCGCCGACCGTGGGGTGGGTGTGCATCCGGAAACCCGGAGCGGCGTTCACCTCACAGATCGCGCCCCCGGTCTCCCGCACCGGTGCCGTGATGTCCGGGCAGATGAAGTCGATCCCAGCAACGTCCAGACCGATGACGCGGGCTGCCTCTTCGGCGATCTCGACGTTGTCCGGGTGCGCATCGAAGGTGCGGTCCACGGAGATCCCTCCGGTGGACATGTTGCCGGTCAGCGCCAGTTTGACCATCTCGCCCTTCTGCGGGATATCGGTCATGGCGTAGCCCTGGTCGGCAACCAGTTCGACCGCGGCATCGTCGACCCGGATGCGGGTCAGTACCTTCTCGTGTCCGACACCCCGGCGAGGATCGGCGTTGGTGATCTCGACCAGTTCGGTGACCGAATGCTCACCGTCGCCCATCACGTGGGCAGGCACCCGCTCGGCGATGGCGGCCATGTGCCCGTCGATGATCAGGCAGCGGTAATCCTTTCCGGTGATGAAGGATTCAACCTGGACCACGCCTCGTCGCGACTCCGCTTCGGCGACCCGGAACGCCTCGCGGACCTCTTCCTCGGAGCGCAGGTTGAGGCAGACCCCCCGACCGTGGTTGCCGTCCAGCGGCTTGACCACCACGGGGTAGCCGATCCAGCGAGCGGCCCGGACGGCGCCATCCTCCGATCGCACGGTCTCCGCCTTCGGCACCGGCAGTCCGGCCGACCCGAGCAGAGTCGTGGTGAGGTTCTTGTCACCCGCGATGTCGACCGCCAGGGCCGAGGTCTGGGAGGTCATCGTGGCCCGGATCCGCTGTTGGTGCACGCCCTGGCCCAGTTGGACAAGGGAGTACTGGTTCAACCGGGTCCACGGGATGTCCCGGCTGACCGCCTCCTCCAGGATGGCGGCGGTCGACGGGCCGAAGGCCGTACGAGCCGCCAGGCGAAGGAAGCTCTCACGCTCGGTGGCCCAGTCGAACTCCGGATCGTGCTGCACGAGGTCGTTCACCAGCCGAACGGCCAGCTCGCCGGCCGCGAGCCCGACCCGCTCATCGACGTACCCGAACACGATGTTGTAGCGGCCCGGCACGCCCTTGACCGCGCGGGTTTTGCCCCGGCGCATGTCGTGACCGGTCTCCTGCTGCAGCTGCAGGGCGACGTGTTCGGTGACGTGCCCCAGCCAGGTGCCTTCGCGCAGACGCTCGACGAACCCGCCGCGGTAGCCGCGCGAGCAGGTGTGCTCGGCGAGCGCCGGGAGGGCCTCGAGGAGTCGGTCGGTGAAACCGGGCAGCGTGTCGGTCGGATAGGCCTCCAGCACACCGAGATCCACGACCAGATGGATGGCCTGCTCGAAGGACCACACGTTCGGCCCGCGGTAGACGCGGCGTTCGGCGATGGTGAGTTCGGGGGCCGGCGGACCGGAGGGTTCGGGGCGTTCGGGACGGGACAACATGGGCCTCCGGATCAGGTCAGTGGCTCGGGCTCGCGGCGCAGTCAGTGCCGCAGGGCGGCGGCCGCGGCGGCGGTGTCGTGCCGGTCGCGGCTGAAGGACACCGAGATGTCGGCGTTCTTCTCGACGAAATGGGTCAGCGTCGCGGTGCTCAGGTCGAAGGTCGCACCGAACGGCAACGAATGGACGATGGCACCCGAAACCAGCAGCGGCGCATCGCGTTTGGCCTCGTGGGCGTCGGTCACGGCGGACCGGGCATCGACAACGAACACGGCACCGGATCCGACGACGGTCAGCTCGGTCTCGTCGCGGATCTCGGCCGCGGTGTCCTCATCAATGCCGATACCCAGCAGGCTCGGGGAGCCGGCCACCAATGACATCAAGCGGCCGTAGCGGGCGCGTTGATCGAAGTGCTGGTCCACGATGACGCCAGTGAGCAGCCCGAGGCCCACCGTCAGCTGGCTGGAGCGTTGCCGCGGGGTCACGCCCTCCTCGCCCATCGAGATCATGAACTGGCTCATGATCGAGGCGCCGGCGCTGGTGCCGGCGATCACGGCGCCTCGTTGATAGGCCCGCAGCAGCGCGTCGCCCATCGGCGTGCCGACCACCAGTTGGGACAGTCGCAATTGGTTGCCGCCGGACAGGAACACCCCGGTCGCCTGGTCGAGACGGGCGACGAGATCGGGGTCGCTGCTCGCGCTGCGGGTGGGCGGGTTGACCGCACCGATCTCCTGGACGCCCAACCGGCTGAAGACCGTCGAGTAGACCGACACCACTTCGTCGGGGACCGAGGAGGCCGTCGGGATGATGACGATGTTGGCGGCGCGACCACCGGCGAGGCGCACGAAACGGCGCAGGATCGTGACCCGGCCGACCTTGTCCTCGGCGCCGCCGACGATGAGCAGGGTGCGCGCGATGTTCGCGTCCTCAGTCATGCACCGAGTCTTTCAGTCATGCACCGAGTCTAGGGAGTGCACCGGGTTCTGGGCGTGCCGGTCGGCGGAGAGCCCCATCAGGAACAGGACGCTGTCCAGATGCGGTTGGTTCAGAGCCGCATGGGCCTGCTCACGCACGATTGGCTTGGCGTTGTAGGCGATCCCCAGTCCGGCCGCCGCGAGCATGTCCAGATCGTTCGCACCATCGCCCACCGCGACGGTGCGCTCTGCGGGGATGTCGAGGGCGGTCGCCAGTTCGCGCAGGGTCGCTGCCTTGGCGGCGCGGTCGATGATCGGTCCCGTGGTGCGACCGGTGAGTACGCCGCCCTGCACCTCCAGTGCGTTGGCGCGGGCGTAGTCGATGCCCAGGTCGGCGGCCAGCGGACCCACGATCTCGATGAACCCGCCGGACACCACGGCCACCGTGAAGCCGTGCGCCTTGGCCGTAGCGATCAGGTTGCGGGCGCCGGGGCTGAGTTCGACCTGTCGCCGGACCTGCTCGAAGACGGTCTCGGGCAGTCCGACCAGGGCCGCGACCCGCTCGGTGAGGGACTGCGCGAAATCGAGTTCACCGCGCATCGCGCGCTCGGTCACGGCAGCGACCTCCCGCTCGCGGCCGGCGTGGGCGGCCAGGAGTTCGATGACCTCCTGCTGGATGAGGGTGCTGTCCACATCCATGATCAGCAGCCCGGGACCCGGCTCGTGCAAGGCAGCATCGGTGACGGCCAGGTCGACATCGTGGTCGGTCGCCACCTGGGCGAGAACCTCCCGCAGCGCACCGATGTCCGGACCCGTGACCTGGGTGGAGACGGCCGTCAGCGGATCGTCGGTCAGGCTCGCCCAGGTATCGGTGAGGCCACCCACGGAGGCGACCACTCGGCGTACGTCGGCCCGGGCAGCCTCGACGGCGGCACGGTCAGCGGCGAGAACGACAACGAACGCGACGGTCACCCCTCAATGATGGTGCCTTTTCCGACCACGGTGATACCGGACTCGGTCACCGTGAACCCGCGGGCCCGGTCCTGCTCGTGGTCCACGCCGATCGAGATGCCTGCGGGCACCCGCACTTCCTTGTCGATGATGGCGCGTTCGATGACGCAGTCACGTCCGATGTCGACGCCGTCCAACAGCACGGATGCCCGGATGGTGGACCGGCTGTGGGTGTGCACGTTCAGGCCGAGCACGGACTCATCGATGCTGGAGCCGCTGATGATGCACCCGGGGGAGACCATGGACCCGGTAGCCACGCCCTGGCGTTGTTCAGCTCCCATGACGAACTTCGCGGGCGGGAACGAGCCGTCGTTGGTCAGGATCGGCCATTCGTAGTTGTAGACGTTGAAGACCGGGTAAATGGATACCAGGTCCATATGGGCCTCGTAGTAGGAGTCCAAGGTCCCCACGTCGCGCCAGTAGCCGCGGTCGCGATCGGTCGCGCCGGGGATTTCGTTATCCCTGAAGTCGTAGGCGTAGGCCTCACCTCGATCGACGAAGGCCGGGATGATGTTGCCGCCCATGTCGTGATTGCTGTCCTCTTTGGCGTCATCCAGCACGATCTTGACCAGGGCGTCGGCGTCGAAGACGTAGTTGCCCATCGAGGCCAGGACCTCGTGCGGAGCATCCGCCAACGGCTTGGGGTCGGAGGGCTTCTCGCGGAAGGCGGCGATCTTGTTGTCACCGGCGTCGGACAGTTCGATCACGCCGAACTGATCAGCCAGGCTGATCGGCTGGCGGATCGCAGCCACACTGACAGCGGCCCCGGTCTGGACGTGCCGCTTGACCATCTGGCTGAAATCCATCCGGTAGACGTGGTCGGCGCCGACCACGACGACGATGTCCGGTTTGTGGTCGTAGATCAGGTTCAGGCTCTGGTAGATCGCATCGGCCGACCCGGAGTACCAGCTTTTCCCGCGGCGCTGCTGCGCGGGAACCGGGGTCACGTAGTTGTCCAGCATGCTCGACAGACGCCAGGTCTTACTGATGTGCCGGTCGAGGCTGTGTGACTTGTACTGCGTCAGCACCACCATCTGCAGGTAGCCGCTGTGGGCGAGGTTGGTCAGCGCGAAGTCGATGAGCCGGTAGATCCCGCCGAACGGTACCGCCGGTTTGGCGCGGTCCGCGGTCAGCGGCATCAACCGCTTGCCTTCGCCACCCGCCAGAACGATCGCCAGAACCCGTAGACCGCTTCGTCTCGCCATGGCCTCAACCTATGCCGCCGCGGGCGAATCTGTCGCCGTTTGGACTAGCGTCATTCGGGTGAGGATCGACGTACTGACCAAGGAGTACCCGCCGACCATCTACGGCGGGGCCGGTGTGCACGTGACCGAACTGGTGAAAGCCCTGCGGGCACTCGATATCGAGACCCAGGTGCGCGCCTTCGGTGGGCCGAGGCAGGAGACCGACACCACGTCGTACGCCGACCTGCCGGAGTTGGCGTCCGCGAATGCCACCCTGCAGACGCTCGGCGTCGATCTGACGATCGCCGCCGACTGCGCGGGTGCCTCGGTGGTGCACTCGCACACCTGGTACGCGAACATGGCCGGGCACCTCGCGTCGCTGCTGCACGGGGTGCCGCACGTGATCACCGCGCACAGTCTGGAGCCGCTGCGGCCGTGGAAGGCCGAGCAACTCGGGGGTGGGTACGCCGTGTCCTCCTGGGTGGAGAAGACCGCCTACCTGGGGGCGGACGCCGTGATCGCCGTGAGCGACGGGATGCGCAAGGACGTGCTGGCCTCCTATCCGGACCTGGATCCAGCGCGGGTTCACGTGGTGCACAACGGGATTGACGCTTCGTCGTGGTCGCGTGATGTCTCGCCGGAGGCGACGTCGTTCGTGGAGTCAGTGGGCGTCGATCCTGCGCGACCGTCGGTCATCTTCGTCGGGCGGATCACCCGGCAGAAGGGGTTGCCCTATCTGTTGCAGGCGGTCGCCACCCTGCCGCCGGAGGTGCAGATCATCCTGTGCGCCGGGGCACCGGACACTCCGGAGATCCTGGCCGAGGTGGAGTCACTGGTGGCGTCGTTGCGGTCGACGCGGGATGGTGTGTTCTGGATCACCGAGATGCTGCCGCGACCCAAGATCGTGGCATTGCTCTCTGCCGCAACGGTCTTCGTTTGTCCGTCGATCTACGAGCCGCTGGGCATCGTGAACCTCGAGGCGATGGCCTGCGAGCTGCCGGTGGTGGGGACCGCGACCGGCGGCATCCCAGAGGTTGTGGTCGACGGGGTGACTGGCTGGCTGGTGCCGATCGAGCAGGTGTCCGACGGAACGGGGACACCGGTGTCGCCATCGACTTTTGTCGCTGCGTTGAGTTCGACTCTGGCGCAGGCTGTTTCGGACCCGGCAGAAGCGCGACGCCGCGGGATCGCCGGCCGGGAACGAGCGATCTCGGATTTCGACTGGGACGCGATCGCCCGGCGTACGGTCGAGGTCTACGAGTCCGTCCTGCGCTGAGTCGCTATTCGCCATCGGCGAGGTTGGGGGAGCTATCGAGGTTCCAGGAGGCGCATTCGGTGCATCCGCCTCCCAGATCCTGAATACCTCCCAGAACCTCGGGTCGGAACGTCACTCAGCGGGGATGAGGCCGGCGAGGCGCAGAGCCGCCGAGTTGGTGGCGTGTTCCAGCGCGGTCGTGGCAGCCGCCTCGAGGGTGTGCAACTGAACGGCGACCGCGCCGCCGCGTCCGTTCACCAGGTCGCCGGTGTGCTCCTGCGCCACTTCCACCGCAGACAGGATGGTGCCGGAGAGTTCGATCAGGCGCGCCGCCCGGGGCGGTAGGCCGTCCGGTAGGGCCCAGTTCTCGCTGGGGCGGGCGACGGCCGGTCGGCGAAGTTCGGTGGCGCCCAGGTCCAGCTCCTCCAGGGCGGCCGTCGACGAGCCCAGTGCCGCGCGCAGCTCGCGCTCCGCGAAGCCCACATCGATCCCGGTCAGACGGTGCTGGGGGACAGGATCGGCGTCAAACGGCAGGAACTCCACGCCGACGCCGAGGTCGCCCGCCGCGCCGTACTCACTGACCACGGGCACCACCACGCCGCCCAGGCCCGGCACGAACACGCACTCGCCGTACTCGATGGCGGCCTCACGCATCTCGTCGGGGCCGAGGGGCAGCAGGCCCGCCGCGCCGGGACGGGGGAGGGCGCACGCGAGCACTTGCTCCCCGAACTCGCCCCAGACGGTGAACCGCCCCACCGCGCCGGAAATGTCGTCGACGTCGGGCAGGGCGCGGACTACGGCCTCCTCTACCCGCATGGTGCCGCTCCAGGCAGCGGTCACCCAGAGGCACAGGCGGGTCGAGGCGGGGAGCGCGAACATCCCCACGATCGTAGGTGGCTAACCTCGGGGGCATGGGTGACGTGCTCGATTTCGACGAGGTGACCATTGTCCGTAGCGGCCGGAAACTGCTCGACAAGGTCACCTGGGGTGTCGACGAAGGCGAGCGGTGGATCATTCTCGGCCCCAACGGGGCGGGCAAGACGACCATGATGCAGATCGCGTCCGCGCAGATGCACCCGACCTCCGGGGTCGCCCGGGTGCTCGATGAGCAACTGGGCAAGGTCGACGTCTTCGAGTTGCGCCCGCGCATCGGCATTGCCTCCGCCGCGCTGGCCAGCCGGATCCCGAACGACGAGCGGGTGGGCGACGTGGTCGTGACCGCGTCGTACGGCGTGGTGGGGCGGTGGCGGGAGTCGTACGACGACCTCGACCACGGGCGCGCCGCCGAGTTGCTAGATCTGATGGGTGCCGCTCATCTGCTGGACCGGACCTTCGGGACGCTGAGCGAGGGTGAGCGCAAGCGGGTACAGATCGCGCGGGCTCTGATGGTGGATCCGGAATTGCTCATCCTCGACGAACCTACTGCCGGAATGGATCTGGGCGGTCGGGAGGACTTGGTGCGACGACTGGGGGAGATCGCCGAGGACATCTATGCGCCCGCCATCGTGATGGTGACCCACCACGTGGAGGAGATCCCGCCCGGCTTCACCGACGTCCTGATGCTGCGCGAGGGTGCGGTGGTGGTCGCCGGACAGATCGACGAGACGCTGACCGAGGAGAACCTCAGCACGACCTTCGGGATGCCGTTGGTGCTGGACCAGCACGGCGATCGGTACGCCGCACGATCCGCGACCTGATGGTCGTCTGGATCGACGATCCGGCCGATGAACGGGTCCGCGACTACTTCTCGCTGACCGATGTCGCGCTGCGCCGGATCCTTGAACCGGCTTCTGGGTTGTACATCGCGGAGTCCGAGAAGGTGATCCGGCGGGCGCTGGCGGCCGGCCATGAGCCACGCTCGTTCCTGATGGCCGAGCGGTGGCTCTCAGATATGGCGGACATCGTCTCGTCGACCTCAGCGCCCGTCTATGTCGCGTCGCCGGAGGTGATCCGGGCGATGACGGGATTCCACCTGCACCGGGGGGCGTTGGCGTCGATGCACCGGCCGACATTGCCGTCCGTCGGCGCAGTGCTGTCTGACGCGCGCCGGGTGCTGATCTGCGAGGACATCGTCGACCACACCAACGTCGGGGCAATCTTCCGATCGGCGGCGGCGCTGGGGATGGATGCCGTGCTGGTCACCCCGCGGTGCGCGGATCCGTTCTATCGCAGGGCAATTCGGGTGTCGATGGGGACGGTCTTCCAGGTTCCGTGGACCCGGATCGACCCCTGGCCGGGTGCTGTCGCGGCGTTGCGGGACGACGGCTGGACGGTTGCGTCCTTCGCGCTGTCTGATGACGCGGTATCGCTGGACTCGCTGGCTGCTGACCCGCCGTCACGCCTGGCACTGGTGGTGGGGACGGAAGGGGACGGTCTGTCCCCGGCGACCTTGGAAGCCAGCGACCTGGTGGTCACCATTCCGATGCGTGGGGGAGTGAATTCACTCAACGTCGCCGCTGCCACAGCGGTGGCCGCCTGGGCGCTGCGGGTCCGCGACTGACGGCCGTCGGTCTGTCACAGTGTCCGTATGAATGGCGCGCCCGGTGGCCGGATGCTGAGGTCCGATGTGTGGCCGTGGCTGCTGGCTGGCGTGGTCCTGATTGTGGCCGGGCTGATCTGGGGCAGTCTCGTCAACTGGGCCGGGATCGAGATGGTGCCGATGGCTCTCGGGGCAGGCTTCTTCGGCGTCGGAGTAGCGCGCATCCTCAAGGGCGACTAGCAGGAACGTGCGCCGCTGCTGCCTGGGCGCTTGCCATCATCCGATCGGCAGGGGCACGAACCCGGGCGCGGGGTCGGCGGCGAGACGCCCGTAGGTCGCGACGTCGATACGGGCTCCCTCGACCAGGAACTTGCCTCGCTCAAGACCCTCCTGCACGAAACCCGCACCCAGTGCTATCTGTCCGGATGCGGGGTTGTTCACGCGATACCCGAGTTCCAGGCGGTCAAGGCCCCCATCGCGCAAGACCAGGTCAGCTACTGTCGCCGCCGCGCGGGCGGTCCAGCCGCGACCGCGATGAGTGCGGTTCATCCAGTACCAGAACCAGCCACTGCGATTGGTCTCATCGACCGTGACCGCGACGAGTCCCACCAACCGGTCGGCGTCGGTGATGGCGAAAGCCTCCGTCGGACCATTGGGGTCGATGAGTCGGCCAACGTAGACCTCGGCATCGGCCAGCGTCTCAACCGCGCCCTGCCGAGCCATGTCGGAATCGGACCTGAACGCAGCCAGGACGTCGGCGGCGTCAGAAGCGGACACAGGCCGTAGGCCGGGAGCACCGATCGTGGCAGGATCCGGCTCGCGCTGCGGGGAAGCCGGGGTGAGCCGCATCCACCGGTCGTCCAGATCCTCGATGAGCAGGCCGTGCGAAGCCAGGCGTCCACGTTCGATCGCGACGTCAACCACATCCACCACCGTGCGCTGCACCGAGCGGTAGATAATTGACTGCTGGTCGTCCAGGAACTCGTACTCGTTGGTCACCGCGGCCACTGAACCGTGATCGTCACAGCTGAACCAGCGGTGGACTGCGAATTCGCCGTCGCGTCCCACCACGTTTCCCGGGCGCCGAACATCCGACCCCGCCTTTGAACGACCGAAATGGCTGTCGCACAGCACAATTCCGGTAGCAGTGACGAGACTCCGTATCGCTCGCCAGAAGGAGTCTCGTTCGTGGACGCGCACCTGGCAGATGACGTGGTGGGCGACTATCAGGTCGAACTGTCCCGTCCGGCCGACGGCTTCTTGCGCGGTCAGCGGGAGCACCGATACTCGACTCTTGTCCGGATTGTCCTGCAGGTTCCACAACAACGCATTGCGCGCGGCGTCGTCCGGTTCGAGACACATGATGCGGGCCTCCGGGAACCTGCTGAGCAACTCCAGAGTGCCCGTGCCGCATCCCGGCCCAAGTTCGAGGATGTGGGCGGCAGATCGCGCGGCGTCCAGCGGGTAGCTGATGGGCGATTGCCCTGCGTAAGCGGTGAATTCGGTATTGCTAATCATCCAACACATCCATCAGGGCGGTTACGAAACGGGTCAGGTGCGGGTCGGTGGTGGCCGGGTCCAAGCTCGCCGCCTCATCAAGGGAGAACCATCGCACGCTGGACATCTCCCGTCGGTCGATCCGCAGGCCTTCCTGCTCGCTGACGTCGAGTGCGTACCAGAGGCTGACGTCGGTGTGGACTTCGCGGTTGGTTTCGGTGATGGTCACCAGCAGCGGATCCGCACAAAGGAACCGAGCCTGAACCCCCAACTCTTCCAGACATTCCCGTCGTACGGCGTTCCGCGGGTCCTCGTCGACCTCGACGTGGCCGCCGGGCGGCAGCCAGAGTCCTGACCGCAGGTGTTCCTCCAGAAGCAGGGTCCGCTGCCGCACGTCGACGGGCACGAAGTACGACACCAGATGCGGGGACGGTGTCGCCGGTCGCTCGATCCGGAACAACCCAGCGCCGCTGTCGATCCAGGTCAATGACTCCTGGACGTGCTGTCGGGCCAGGTCGTCGACCGGGCGGATCGAAGTCACCGCGGCCCGGACGAGGTCACGCATCGACCCTTCACGCGTCAACGACCCGGGCCATCCCCTCGATGACGGTCGCGTTCGGCAGCTGCGCCGCACGGGCGCCCGGAATTCGCAGTTTGCCGGCCCGGATGCCGGAGCCGATCACGATCGAATCACGCTGCAACACAGCGCTGTCCACCAGCACCGGCCAGTCGGCGGGTAGCCCGATGGGGGTGATCCCGCCGTACTCCATCTGCGTGCGCGCCACCGCGTCGTCCATCGGCATGAAGGAGATCTTCCGGACGTCCAGGTGCCGTCGCACCACATTGTTGATGTCCGCCCGCGTCGTCGCCAGCACCAGCAACGCCGCGACCCGCTCGACGCCGTCGCGCTTACCGGCCACGATCACGCAGTTCGCCGAGTCGGCGAGGTCCATCCCGGTTGCTTCGACCAGGGCGGCGGTGTCGCTGATCGCCGGGTCTATGGCGACCGCGTCTACTTCGTCGGGGAAATCGAGAGCGGCGACGGCGGCCGCGGTGGACGGCGCCATGAGTTCGGGAGCCGACGCAGCAGGTTGCCAGAGCAGGGACGTCATGGCACCAGTCTCACCAACCACCGCCACGCCGGTGGTTGGGGGGTCAGTGAACCTTTACCGTCCGCTTACATTCCCCGGTCAACGACCGAACAACCGGCCCGCACGATCGTTCACGTGCTCGAACCTTCGGGCCCTTCCAGCCAACGAAAGAGGTTGTGTCATGAACAAGCGTCTGGCGGCTGCTGCGGCAGCCACCTGCGGTGTGGTCCTGGTCGGCGGGGGAGCCGTCGGCTACGCCGAATCGGCCAACGCCAGCACCCCCGCGCCGTCCGCCACGGCAACGACAAACGCTCAGAAGCACGGCGACCACAAGAAGCACCACGCCGGCATCCACGCCCTGCACGCCACCTGGGTCACCCGGGACGCCAAGGACAAGGGTTATTTTGTGACGCACGAGGAGATCCGCGGCAAGGTGGTCGCGCAGTCCTCGACGTCGATCACGGTCCAGGCGGCCGACGGTTTCAAGGAGACCCTGGCGGTGAACTCCAGCACCAAGATCCATCAGCGCGCAGGGAAGAAGGCCGAAGACAGCAGCCTGACGAAGATCACGGTGGGCGACGAGGCGATCGTGCTGGGGACCGGAGCGGTCAACTCCGCCACCGCCCAGAAGATCTGGTTCCACGCGCCGAAGGCGGGCACCCAGAGCTGATTTCAGGAGACCGCCGGGAAGCGGATCGTGAAGCGGGCCCCACCTTCGGGTGCGTGGCCCGCTTCGATCTGTCCGCCCATCGCGACGACCCATTGCCGCACGATCGCCAGTCCGAGCCCGGCGCCGACCTCGCGACTGCCGCGATAGCGGTCGTGCAGCACGCCACGGTCGAACGCGACCGGCAGATCGTCATGGGTCAGGCCCGGACCGCTGTCGCGCACCTCGATGATCGCGCCGTAGGCGTCCTGGGACAGGGCGAGCACGCCCCGCTCCCCCGCCGGCACGAGCCGCAACGCATTGGAGAGCAGACCGTCGAGGACCTGTTGCAGCCGTGCGGGATCAACCCGCAGCGTCACCCCCGGCGCGAGGACCGCCTCCCACTGGACCCCAGCCCCCTCGAACTGTGGTCGCCACACGTCCGCAGTGGTCGATAGCAGCGCCGACCCATGGACGAGGGTCAGGTCCAACCGCAACTGTCCGGAGTGCGCTCGACCCAGGTCGAGCAGATCGTTCACCATCCGGGTCAGGCGCCGCGCCTCAGCCAGCACGGTCTCGCCCACTGCCGCCGTCTCCTGCGGCGGGATTACCTGGTCAGCCAGCGACTCGGCGTACCCGCTGATCGTGGTCAGGGGTGTGCGCAGGTCGTGCGAGACGGAGAGCAGGAACTCCCGCTGGCTGGCATCGGAGGCGGCCAGGGAGGCGGCCATGGAGTTGATGGCGGTGGCCAGTTCGCGGGCCTCCGTGGAGCCGGTGGCGTCCACCCGCACATCTCTGTCGCCGTCCGCGATGGCATGAGCGGCCTGCGCCGTGAGCCGCAGCGGACGGGCCAGGCGGCGGCTCAGCACCAACGCCAGAAGGGCGGCCACCGTGAGGGCCACGAGCAGGGCAATGGCCACGCGCCAGATCACCGCGGTCGTCGCTCCGATCGCGTCCTGCTGACGTTGCAGCAGGACCAGCGCGCCATTGGCGGTGGGTCGGCCTTCGACCAGCACGTCGGTCCCCTTCAGGGGCCGGGTGCTGGATACGTCGTGTCCTGCCAGCAACCGTCGTTCGTCGCTGGCGCTGACAGCTCCCCTCAAGGGGGCGGACGCAGGTGTGACCGCGCCGGCCGGCGAGATCTGCACGGCCTCGACCCGCAGAGCGTCCAACGTCCGCAACGTACGCCGACCGCCCCGGTCGGCGTTGACGCTCTGATTGATCTCGATCGCGCCGGCGTCGGCGAGTTTGGACAGGGTCTGCCTAGCCCTCGACTGCGCATCGGCACGCACGAGCCGGGCGGTCAGCAACCCGGAGAACAACGCGGTCACCACCGCAATGAGGGCGGCCGCAAGGAAGATCTGCCGGAACAGCGAGTGTGGTCCCCGGTTCATCGGGCAGCTTGGGCGGAGTAGCCGACGCCACGGACCGTGCGCAGGATGTCGGCCGCGCCGAGTTTGGCGCGCAGTTGCGCGACGTGCACGTCGACGGTCCGGCTCACGGCGGACTCGTCATATCCCCACACGTGCCGCAGCAACTGTCCCCGGCTGAACACCTGGGTGGGATGCTGCATCAAGTAGGCGAGGAGGTCGAATTCAGTTGCGGTCAGGTCGATTTCGTTGTCGTCCACGAACGCTTGTCGGCTCGTGGTGTTGAGCACGACTGGCCCCAGACTCAGCGCGGGCGCACTGGCGGGATGCGCCGATCTGCGCAGCACGCCACCCAGGCGCGCCACCAACTCCCGGGGGGAGAACGGTTTGGTCAGGTAGTCGTCGGCGCCCAACTCGATCCCGAGCACCCGGTCGACCTCGTCGTCACGAGCACTGACGAACAGCACGGGCGTCCAGTCGTCGTTCGTGCGCAACGTCCGGCACACCTCGATGCCGTCCATGGTCGGCAGACCGATGTCCAGGATCAATGCCACCGGGCGGCGCGACCGCACCGCATCCAGCGCAGAGCGGCCGTCGGCCACCAGGAGCACGCGATACCCCTCGCGTTCCAGATAGCGCCGGATGATGTCGCTGATGGCTGTCTGGTCCTCGGCGACCACGACCAGCCCGCGCTGGGCAGACACATGCGCCACAGTACGGCGACCAGCTAGGTATCGGCTGGGACCGACTACCCCACGAGGCGCTGCAGCAACCGGTCCAACTCGGCCCGCGGGTCGTCGGTCACGCCACCGTGCACCGGACCCGGTTGCAGGACGGTGCTGCGCGGCGCGGACAACCACCCGAACCGTTGTCCCGGTTTGGCGTGCTGCGGCAGGCCGGGCGGTGGGTCGTCGTCGCAGACCCGTTCCAGGGCACGCAGTGAGGCATCCAGGGCAGGCAGGTCGACCGCTGGCGAAAATGCCTGCAGCCGAGAGGTATTCAGGTGGTAGGCGACCCCCAGGAAGTCGGCGAGCTGCGCGTAGAGCACGACCCCGACGTTCACGAACTCCTCGCGTTCGATCGCGGGCACGTAGCGCAGCGCGACGTACTGGTAGCCGTACGTCACGGCGAATCCTCGGGCAACCAGGCGGCCGGGTTGGCGACCCGCGCGAGGAGGTGATCGACGTACGCCGATCGCACACTGGCCGTGGACGGCAGCCACTCGGTGGTCTCCAACCATTCCTCGGGTACGAGGTCCACCACCTCAGCCAGGAGCGAGGGCGTCACCAACTCGGAGAGGCGCGCATGGGTGCCCGTCAGATCGCGGGCGATGGGGCGCAGGATGTGGCTTTCGGGGTCGTAGGGCTGCTCGGCGAAACGGGTCGGCGACGGTGCCCGCGTGGGCCACGCGTGCTGGAAGTAGAGCGCCGCGCCATGGTCGATGCACCACGTTTCGCCATGCCAGACAAGCAGATTCGGGTTCCGCGGCGTCCGGTCGATGTTCGCGGTGAAGGCATCCAGCCAGAGGATCTCGGCAGCGATGGACGCCGGGGGAGGCGCCGACCCGTCGTACCCGAACGCACCGGGCAGCAGGTCGACGCCCAGATTGAGTCCGACGCTGGCGGTGAGCAGGTCCTGCACTTCCTCGTCAGCCTCGTACTTCGCGATCGGCTCCGGCAGCTCGATGGCCTTGAGGGCGGGGACCCGGATACCCAGGGCCCGGCCGAGTTCACCGACGATCACCTCGGCGACCAGCACCTTCAGACCCTGGCCCGCTCCGCGGAACTTCAGCACCCAGGTCCCGTCGTCGTCGGCTTCGACCACGCCGGGCAGCGAGCCACCCTCGCGAAGCGGCGTCACGTAACGAATCGCGCGGGCGGTGGGTAACACGAAACGAGCCTAGCGAGACGTCGGAACCGACAAGATGGAGACATGAACCCCATCCAGGGCAGCAAAGTCTCAATCATCGGTGCGGGCGCGGTCGGTGCGACCACCGCCTACGCCCTCCTGATGCGCGGTGCGGCCCGCACGGTCGCGCTGATGGACATCAACAAGGCGAAGGTCGAGGCGGAGGTTCTCGACCTCGCACACGGCTCGGAGTTCAACCCCGCCGCCGAGATCATCGGCGGTACCGACGCGTCCGTGTGCGCCGATTCCGACGTCATCGTCTTCACCGCCGGCGCTAAACAAAAGCCCGGTCAGAGCCGTCTCGAACTGGCCGAAACCACCATCAAACTGGCGCAGAAGGTGCTGCCGGACCTGGTGGCTGTCGCCCCCGAAGCGATCATCATCATGGTCACCAACCCGGTGGACATCGTGACGTATGCAGCGCTCAAGGCAACCGGTCTGCCGCCCAACCAGCTCTTCGGTTCCGGGACGGTGCTGGACTCTTCCCGGATGCGCTATCTCATTGCCCAGGCCACCGGGGTCGCAGTGCAGAACGTGCATGCGTATATCGCTGGCGAGCATGGCGATTCGGAGATCCCGCTGTGGTCGACAGCCACCATCGGCGGGCTGCCGTTGCTCGACTGGACGCCGATGCCCGGGTACGCGCCGGTGGATGAAGCAGTCCGGGAACGTATCGCGCACGAGGTGGTCCACTCGGCGTACCAGATCATCGAAGGCAAGGGCGCCACCAACTACGCCATCGGGCTGGCCTCGACCCGCATCGTGGAGGCCATCCTCGGCGATGAGCGACGGATCCTGCCCGTCTCGACCCTGGCCACCGGGTTCCACGGGATCGGCGACGTGTGCCTGTCCCTGCCATCGATCGTCGACCGGCGCGGCTGCGACATGCGCCTGGACACCCCGATCAGCGACGAGGAGGAAGCCGGGCTGCTGGCCTCCGCCCGCGCGTTGCGCAACACGATCGAGCAGTTCGGCCTCTAGTTCGACCAGGCCTTCATCAGCAGTTCGTACGACGCGATCCGCTCAGCCGGGTCGTGCACGTTGGTGGTGATCATCAACTCGTCGGCTCCGCACGCGGCCGCCCGCTCCGCGATGCCCTCGGCGACCTGCTCAGGGGTGCCCACCGTGGCGAACCGGGCGAAACTGGCGGCGATCTGCTCGTCCAGCGGCGTCCAGGCGTACGCCGCGGCCTCGGCCGGCGAGGGGAGCGGACCGGGGTTGTTCTGCCGCAGCCGGACCATCGACAACGCGGCCGCCCGCTGAAGTTCAGCGGCCCGCTGCTCACTGTCCGCCGCGATGGCGGCCACCGCGAGCATGCTGTGCGGCTGGGTCAGGGACCCGGGTTTGCCGGTAGGGCGGAACTCCTCGCGGTAGATCTGCATCGCCTCGCGCGGATCCGCCTCGCCGAAGTGCCCGGCGTAGGCAAAGGCGACGCCGGCTGCGGCAGCCGCCTGCGCGCCGTACAGGCTGGAGCCCAGGATCCACACCGGGGGCAGCGGTACGTCGGTCGGCTGGGCCGAGATCGGGGCGAACGGGTGCTCGGCGGGGAACCCCTCGACGTACGCCAACAACTCGGCGTACTGCTGGGGAAAGTCGTTGGCCATCAGGGCTTCCCGGCTCCGGCGCAACGCCAACGCCGTCAGTTGGTCGGTGCCCGGAGCACGGCCCAGACCCAGGTCGATGCGGCCGGGGTGCAGCGCCTCCAGGACGCGGAACTGCTCGGCGACCTGCAGGGGCGCATAATTGGGCAGCATGATGCCGCCCGCGCCGACGCGGATCGTCTCCGTGTGGTCGGCGACCGTCGCGATCATCACGACCGGCGCGCTGCTGGCGACGCTGGGGATGTTGTGGTGCTCAGCGACCCAGAACCGGTGATAGCCGAACGACTCGGCCGCCTTGGCGAGCTGCACGGTCTCACGCAGGGCGTCCGAACCCGTGCGGCCGGAGGCGATGGGGGACAGATCCAGGACAGACAGCGGAAGGTTCACGCTCAGTACAACCCCACCGACCCGGCGGCGCATTCCGCCTAAAGTGTGTCCATGGAGCCTTTTTACGGGAGCATCATCCGCATCGCGCAGGGCGCCTTCGTGGCCCAGGGCCTGAAGGTGACCCGGATCGGATCGGAGAACATCCCGCGTAAGGGCGGCGCGGTGATCGCGCTGAACCACATCGGCTACATGGATTTCGCCCTGGCCGGCTACCCAGCGCTCGACCAGCATCGAATGATCCGCTTCATGGCCAAGAAGGAGGTCTTCGACCACAAGGTCTCCGGACCTCTGATGCGGGGGATGAAGCACATCCCGGTGGACCGTTCGGCGGGCATCGGGGCCTATCAGGCCGCCGTCCAGGCCCTGAAGGACGGCGAATTGATTGGGGTGTTCCCGGAGAGCACCGTCTCCCGGTCTTTTGAACTGCGCGGCTTCAAGACCGGTGCGGTGCGGATGGCGGCCGAGGCAGGGGTGCCGGTCCTGCCGTTGATCGTGTGGGGTTCCCAGCGGATCTGGACCAAGGGCCACCCCAAGCGCCTGGGCCGCACCAACATCCCGGTCACCGTGCGGGTGGGTGAGCCGATCTGGATCTCGCCGGACGCGGATGCCGAGGTCGCGACCAAGGACCTGCATGCGGTGATGGAGACGATCCTGCACGAGGTCCAGGAGGCCTACGAGCCGCTGACCGGCGACGACCTGGTGTTCCTGCCCGCACGCCTGGGTGGCAAGGCGCCGACGCTCGAGGCAGCCGCAGCGATCGAGGATGCGGAGTTGGCCCAGAAGAAGGCTGCCCTGGCCGCCCGCCGCGCACAGAAGGATTCCTGAGTCCTGCTACGGAGCACTGTCGGTGCCTGCTGAAAAGGTCACGGGCATGTCGACCAACACCCTGACTCCTGTCGCCGCCCGCACCCTGTCCGCGCTGGCAGGACCTGACGCGCAACTGCGTGACGGGCAGGGTGAAGCGCTCGACGCGTTGCTCGAGCCCGGCGCACGGGTTCTGGTGGTGCAGGCGACCGGTTGGGGCAAGTCAGCGGTCTACTGGATCGCGACCGCGACGCTGCGCTCCCAGGGCGCGGGTCCGACACTGGTGGTGTCACCGCTGTTATCGCTGATGCGCGATCAGGTCGCGGCGGCGGAGCGGGCCGGCTTGCGGGCGGCGACCTTGAACAGTGCCAACTTCGAAGAGTGGTCGGCAGTCGAATCCGCTTTGTTGGCAGACGAACTCGATGTCCTGCTGGTGTCACCGGAGCGGTTGGCCAACCCCGCGTTCGGCTCGCGCGTCATGGACGCCTTGGCCGGTCGGCTGGGGTTGCTGGTTATTGACGAGGCGCACTCGATCTCCGACTGGGGTCATGATTTCCGGCCGGACTACCGCCGGTTGGCGCGGCTGCTGCCGACGCTGTCACCGTCGGCTCCCGTGCTTGCCACCACGGCGACGGCGAACTCGAGGGTCGTGGATGACGTTGCGGCACAACTGGGTTCCGAGACAACCGTGCTGCGCGGTCCGCTGGCGAGGCGCAGTCTGCAGCTGGCCGTGCTGCCGCGGATGGACCCGTTGTCGCGGTACGCCTGGGTGGTGGCCAACCTGCCGTCCCTGCCGGGCAGCGGCATCATCTACACCCTGACCGTGGCCGACGCCGAGCGGCTGGCCGACGCGATCCAGGCGGAGTACGGCGATGGGTTCCCTGTCGCTGCCTACACCGGTGGCGTGGATGCGCAGGCCCGTCTGCGGTTGGAAGAGTCCCTGCGCGACAATACGGTCAAGGCGTTGGTGGCGACCTCCGCGCTCGGAATGGGTTACGACAAGCCGGATTTGGGTTTCGTGGTGCACGTCGGCGCCCCGCCGTCACCGGTCGCGTACTACCAGCAGGTGGGTCGCGCCGGTCGCGCGATCGACTCAGCCATCGCCCTTCTGTTGCCCGCACCTTCTGACGATGCAGTGTGGGACTACTTCGCGACAGCGACCATCCCTACCTCGTCGGAGGTCTCCCGGCTCCTGGCCTTGCTCTCTGACCAGCCCCAGTCGATCCCCGCTCTGGAGGCCGAGTCCGGCATCCGGCGATCACGGGTGGAGTTGCTGTTGAAACAGCTGGCAGTGGAGGACGTTGTGTCCCGCACGGCTGACGGTTGGATCAGCACCGGCGCAACGTGGGAGTTCGACCAGGCGCACTACGACGGCGTGCTGGCGCAGCGTCGCGCTGAGGCGGACATCATGCGTGCGTACGTGCGTGGCGAGCGGTGCCTGATGCAGCTGCTCCAACAGTCGCTCGATGATCCGACCGCAACGCCGTGTGGTCGCTGCAGTGTGTGTCTGGGCAGCTTGCCGGACGGTCTGAGTGCGGACGTGTCGTCGGCCGCCGTGGCCAGTGTGCGGTCCCGGTTGCGGACCGGCAGCCAGGTGCTCGAGCCGCGCAAGATGTGGCCGGGCGGTGCCTTCGGCACGAAGGGCCGGATCCCGCCGCAGTTGCAGGCCGAGCCAGGTCGCGTCCTGGTCCACGCTGATGCTGTCGAATGGTCCGGGGAACTGGCCGGCGCGTTGTCATCCGATGGCCCGGCCTCTGCTGACCTTTTGGATGCAGCTGTGAGTTGCCTTGTCAGCTGGAAAGACTCGTGGTCAAGCCGGCCGACCATGATCGTCAGTCTGGCCGCTGCGAACCGGCGCGAGTTGGTCGCGTCCGTGGCGGAACGACTGGCTGCAGCGGGGCGGTTGCCGACGGCTGCCTGGGACGTATCGCTCGCTGGCCACCCCGGTGCGGCTGCTTCGGGGGAGGAGGCGGCCTGGTGGCGCACGGTGCTCATCGACCCGCCGGAGGTGGCCGGGCAGCAGGTGCTTCTCGTGGTCGACGAGACGTCCTCGGGTTGGGTGTGCACGGTCGCGACGGCGGCGCTGCGGGACTCCGGAGCGAGCGGCGTGCTGCCGTTGGTGGTCCACCGGACGGTGGGATAAGTGGTACCCCTGCGGCAGCCGTGGCAGCGGGGTTATCGTGACAATCGTGGCGCAGCCGTTGACCTTTGCGGAGGCCGCCTCGGCCTCGGTAGACGATGTTCTGGCGACGGTGGAATCCAGCCATGACGGGCTGACCTCGACCGAGGCGGCGGCTCGCCTACAGCGGGACGGGCCGAACGCCGTACGCACTGAACGCGTGCGAGCGATCGTGATCCTTGCCCACCAGCTGAACAACGCGGTCTTGATCCTGCTGGCCGGCACGGCGGTCGCGTCGGTCTTCCTGGGGGACCGGACCCAGGCAGCGATCATCGGGATCATCCTGCTGGTCAGTATCAGCCTGGGATTCGTCAACGAGTACCGCGCCCAGCGGGCGACCGAGGCGATGCACTCCCGGGTCCGGCACACCACCGTCGTCCAACGCGACGGCCAGTTCACCCCTGTGGATGTGGGTGACCTGGTGACCGGCGACGTCATCCGGTTGACGCTTGGCGAGGCGGTGCCGGCCGATCTGCGGCTGATCAGCGTGGACGGGCTCAGTTGTAACGAGGGCCTCCTGACCGGGGAATCGGTGAGTGCGGACAAACAGGTGGACCCCGTTCCAGAGGGCACTGCGATGGCTGATGCCACTGATCTGGCGTTCATGGGGACCATCGTGACGGCCGGCAGCGGCGTCGGGGTCGTCTACGCAACTGGTGCGTCCGCCGAGTTCGGCCGCATCGCGGCGAGCCTGGACACTCGCGCTCCCGAGACCCCGTTCCAGCTCGGACTGCGCAAGTTCTCCTACTTGCTCCTGTGGGTTGCTGTCGTGCTGACCATCTTCATTCTGCTCACCAATCTGCTGATGCGCCGACCGGTCATCGACTCCCTGCTGTTCGCACTGGCGATCGCGGTCGGGATCACCCCTCAGCTTCTTCCGGCGGTGGTCAGCAGCAGCCTGGCCAACGGGTCGGCACAGTTGGCCAAGCGGAAGGTTCTGGTCAAGCGGTTGGTGTGTATCGAAGACCTCGGCGACGTCGATGTGCTCGTGACCGATAAGACGGGCACGTTGACGGAGGGACACATCAGTTTCGGTGCCGCCGTCGACCCGGCCGGCAACCCTGATCCCACGGTGTTGCGACTGGGGCTGTTGTCGACCGACGTCGACCCGGCGACCGGAGGGGCGAGTGGCAACGATATGGATGACGCGCTGTGGCAGGCACCTGCCGCGCGAGCCGACGGACAACCCATCACGCAGGGGTGCACCCGGATCGCGCTGCTGGCTTTCGATCACACCCGCCGGATGACTTCGACGGTGGTCGAGGTGCCGGGAGCGCAGGACCAACGCCTCCTGGTGACCAAAGGGGCACCGGAACAGGTCATGGTGCAGTGCGTGGACCTGCCATCGGGTGCGCAGCGCACGCTGGACGGCCTCTTCGAGCAGGGGCTGCGGGTCGTCGCGGTCGCGAGCCGGCCGGCCCCCGGGCTTACCGCCGTGCACCCGGATGACGAACGGGCACTGCACCTGGCCGGTTTCTTGTGCTTCGCGGATAACCCCAAGGAAGCGGCTCGCGATTCGCTACGGCAGCTGCACGATCTGCAGATCGAGGTCAAGGTCGCCACGGGCGACAACGCCCAGGTCGCGCAGAAGGTATGCGCCGACCTCGGGCTGGTGTCCAAGGGTGCGATCACCGGCAGCCAGATCGATGCGCTGCATGATGATGCGGCTTTCGATGAAATGGTCGCCAACACAACCGTTTTCGCCCGTGTCACCCCCGAACAGAAGGCGCGGATCGTGCGCTCCGCGCGGGGCCGGGGACGCTCGGTGGCCTTTCTGGGCGACGGCGTGAATGATGCTCCGGCGCTGCATGCTGCAGACGTGGGGATCTCCGTGGACTCGGCGACCGACGTGGCCAAGGATGCCGCGGATGTCGTGTTGTTGGACAAGGACCTGGGAGTGCTTGCCGACGGAGTCGCGCAGGGCCGGCGGATCTTTGCCAACACCATCAAATACGTCCTGATGGGCACCTCGAGCAACTTCGGCAACATGTTCAGTGCGGCCGCGGCATCGGCCTTCCTGACCTTCCTGCCGATGCTGCCGGGCCAGATCCTGCTGAACAATCTGCTCTACGACAGTTCGCAGTTGGCGATCCCGACCGACCGGGTCGATGCGGAGCAACTGCGCGCGCCGTCGCACTGGGATGTGGGTTTCATCCGGCGGTTCATGCTCACCTTCGGTCCGATCAGTTCGCTCTTCGACTTCCTGACTTTCGCTCTCATGCTGACTGTGCTGCACGCCGGACCGCCGGAGTTCCGCACGGGTTGGTTCGTGGAGTCCTTGGCGACGCAGACGCTGATCATCTTCGCTATCCGCACCCGGCGGATCCCCTTCCTGCGCAGCAAGCCAAGTCTGCCGCTGGTGTTCGCCACCACCGCCGCCATCGCGGTCGGCGTCGGCATCACCCTTTCTCCGCTCGCGGCAGAGTTGGGCTTCACTTCGCTACCTCTGGCTTTCTATCTCGCACTGGTGGGACTGACCATCGCATACCTGCTCCTGGTCGAGGCGACCAAGAAGGTCTTCTACGACGATCCGATGCACCTGGCCGGGCCGCGACCGCGTATCAGAGGCCAGGCCCACCGGATAGATCGGCGCGCGGCTCGATTCACCCAGCACGCCGGGTCGTGAGCTCACCCGCGGGAGGCTACGAGGTGCTGGTCGGCGGGGACTGTCGGTAGATGAGCGATGACACTCCAGACACGTACGTGGCTCCCGTGGACCAGCAGGACGGCGGACCGGGGTCTCATTCCGAGGATGACTTTCGCGGCGCCGATAACGATGTGGCCAGCGGTGGATCGGACGAGGGCGCCAGCGAGAGTGCCGATGCCGACGCCAACCAGGACGACGACTCGGATGGTGACGTCTAGGGCTGGGAACCTCCAGGGGGCTGTCGTCCCCCATCGCTGGTTGCTCAGTCGCGATTTCTCAGTTGCCTGGTCGTCAGTCGCCGGTTTGATCAGTCGCCGGGGGTGGTGAGGTAGGTGCGGCCGGTGGGGCTGGTCCAGGTGCAGACCCCGGTGGGGGACATGGTCACTTTCCAGCCGCCTTCGTGTTTGGCGCGGTGATGGTGTCGGCACAGGCATTGCAGGTTGTGCGCCGCGGTCTCTCCGTCGGGGTAGCGGACGACGTGGTCGATGTCGGACAGTTTCGCGGGTCGGGTGCAGCCGGGGAAGCGGCAGTGTTGGTCGCGGGCTTGCACGAACCGGGCCAGGCGGGCACCGGGCCGGTAGGAGCGGTCACCGGTTTCCACCACGACGCCTGTTGCCGTGTCGGTGAGGGCTCGGGAGAGTTTCACCCCGAGGAGGTGGGTCATTTCGGTGATGGTCCGTGCGGGGATGACCCCGACCCGGGGTAGCAGCAGGTCACCGATGGCTTGGCCTGGTGGGCGGTGTTGGTGGGTGAGGTTGTCCGGTTCGGGCACGTGCTCACACCCCGGTGGTCCGGTTCGTTGTTGAAGTCCGGTGGAGGTGCTGGCGATTGCGTTGAGTTCGGCGAGTTCTTGATCGAATAGTGCCCGGAGTTCTTCATCCATCAGGTCGCGGCCGTTGATCGGGACCAGTCCTTCGGCGCGCAGGTCCTGCTCGATCAACGCTTCGTGGGCTAACAGGGATGCCTCGATGAAATCCAGGCCATTGAACAGGTCCTCGCCGGGGTCACCCGCGAACGGGTCGTCCTCCTCAGATCCGACCGGATCGCCGGACGCCGCCGCAGCTGGCGGGTCAGCGTCGGCTGGGGCAGTGGTGTCGATCGGGATCAGGAACGTCAGCTGGGTGTCGACACCGACCCCGGCCAGGGTCAGGTCGGTGAGGGCGTCGACCCGGCACTCCGCCAACGTCTTGTCCGTGGTGGTCACCGAGCGCAGGTCCCGGGCCAGTTGGTCGATCGCGGCCATCAGTTTCGCCGCCTCCAGAGTCGGGAGTACCGCGGTCAGTTCCGACAGGCCCGGTTCGTGATGCTCCCGGACGAACACCCCCACCGCCGAACGACGCCGTGCTTGGGCTGCGGCATCTGCTCCGATCGGGTCCAGGCGCACCCTCAGCCGGCACGCCTTCGCCCGCAGCTTCGCTGCGGTGGTGGTCTCGGGGTCACCAGCCAGAACGCGGTCCTCTACCGCGGCGGTGACGTGTTCAGGTGCGCCGGTGGTGACGTCAGCGACCACGGTGGCTTTGAACGGGTCCAACCCGCCGGCACCGACCCGGTCCAGCAACCGGGGGCAGCGATCGAGGGTGTCGATGGCGTCGCTGATCCGGTTACCGGCTTGACGGTCCGACCACCCCAACCGGGTGGCGACTTCGAGGGGGAACCACTCATCGACGAAGGTGCCCGGCTCATGCCGCACGACCCGGGACACCAGTCGCGGCAGCGCACCTTCGACGGGGTTCGGATCCTCGCGGTGCTCGATCGCCGCAGCCTGCGCGATCCGATGCGTCTGCACACCCCACGCGCAGTTCTGCACCCGCTGCGCCAACGCCACATCCGTCAGCAGTGCTTCTTCCGACAGGGCAGCAGCACCCGAACCGACCCGGTCATACGCGATCTGCAGCAACTGCTCAGAGGCCCGCAACAGGTCCCAGACAGAGGCCCCGGTCAGCACCGCGTCCGGGACCGCGGCAACGATCCCAGAAGAGGACTCGGAGGGGGTCGCGGACATACCCATAGTGTACTGGTGTTCGACACCCGGAACCAGATATGCACAGCCCGAATTCGATCCAATTCACTACGCTCACAGCGGAACTCGCGACGTACCGCGAGCGCGCGATCAAGGACCGTTGCCTCGGATCACCCAACGGGGGCTACACACTGGGCGCCGACATGGGACCGTCGATAAATGAGCGATGACACTCCAGAGACCTATGTGCCGGCCGTCGACCAGCAGGACGGCGGGCCGGGGTCGCATTCTGACGATGACTCCGGCGGCGCCGACAACGACGTGGCCAGCGGTGGATCGGACGAAGGCGCCAGCAGCTCCAACGCGGATGACGAGCACACATCGGACGACGACACCGACTGAACCGGTCTCAAGTCGTGGGGCGCTGGTTGGTGCGTCGTGCGGCCCGATCACCGAGTGTCGTGAGCGCGCCTACGACGCGTAATGCCCTGGGTCCGAGTTCTTTTCGTGCCGTGTCACCTTTGACCGTCCCCGTGGGCTGGTCGCCCGGAGCTGCGGGAAGGGTTCGCACCACCAGACCCATCACCCGCGTGGTGAGGCCAGGTGCAAGTCCGCGGACCCGGATGCCCAGCCAGGTCAGCGGCGTGAGTACGACGTTCGGCCGGCCGGCGAGGACACCGGCGACGATCCGCCGGGCCGCTCGGTCGGCGTCGATGGACAGGATAGGGAGCGATGCGGCCGGCGCGAACCATGCGTACTCCGCGGCTGCGTCGCCGGCGAACTCGGCCTGCCCGTGCGATCCGGTCCTCATCAGACCCGGTATCACCGTCGTCGCGGTGATCCCGCTGCCCGACAGTTCGGCTGCCAGGCCGTCAGTGAATCCGACCGCGGCGAATTTGGCTGTGGCGTAAGGCAACAAGTGTGGCGGCGAGATCATCCCGCCGACCGAGGTCACCACTCCGATGCGGCCGCGACCGCGCTGGCGCATGTGTGGCAGCACGGCGAGCACCGCCACCACCGGACCGGTGCCCATTGTCTCCATGGCCTGATCGAACTGCTCCAGACCGACCGATTCCAGTGGCCCGGCCTGGATCACGCCGGCAACGTAGATCAGCACGTCGATTCCGCCGTACGTCGCCGCTACCTCGTCGATCATTGAGGACAACGCGTCCCGGTCGCGTACGTCACAGACACGCGGGCGGACCGCGGTCCTACCCGTTTCTTCAGTCAACTGCCTTGCGGCCGCGTCGAGTTCGATCGCGTCACGGGCGGTGATGACGACCTCGTACTCACGCGCCAGCAACTCACGCGCGATGAGTAGACCCAGGCCGCGGGAGCTGCCGATCACCAGGGCGACGTCGCTGGTCACTTCGAGACCACGTGCTCGTGCAGCCGGGACAACGTCTCCTCCTGTTCCAGCGCCCGCTCCTTGAGTCCCGTCAATCTCTCAAGGTCGAGTTCGTCGCGCGTTTCACTCAGAGACACCAAGGTCTCCCACAGCAGCGCTTTGGCGTTTACGCCTGCCTGCAACGCCTCCAACTCGAGCACGTCAGCACCTGCTGACCGATGCCATAGTGAACCGTTCGGTTTGAAGCGACCGGCGAATTCACCGGCGACAGCGGCATATTCAGTGAGCGAGCTGCGACGAACGCCAAGGGACTGCATCACCTGGGCAAGCGCATCGCGATCCTCGGCGACCTTCTGGGCCAGTTGCCCGACCTGCTGCCGAACCTCGGCGACGCTGTGTCCGTTGGCGACCCGCCCGAACAGCCGCACGCCTGCTGTCGCTCCCGCGTAGTGGTCGCGTAGGTACAGCGGGAGCCAATCAGTCGTGTCGCTCATGACGCTCCTCCCGGCCGAAGGACGACTTTGACGCACCCTTCGGCTTTCCGCTGGAAGATGTCGTACATCTCGGCAGCGTCCTCCAACGGGGCGTGGTGGGTGGCCAGTGATTCGACGCCCAGGGTGTCCCGCTCATCGCCGAGGATCTCCAGCAGTTCGTCCGTCCAGCGCCGTACGTGACACTGGCCCATCCGCAACGTCAGCCCCTTGTCGAAGATCGTCATCATCGGGAACGGATCAGCCATCCCGCCGTAAACGCCACTGATCGACACGGTCCCGCCGCGGCGTACCGCATCGAAGGCGGTGTCCAACGCCGCCAGCCGGTCGATTCCGAACCGCTCGGTGGCCGCCTTGGAGACCGGTGAGGGAAGGCGGGAGGCCGCGCCGATGAGCTTTTCGGCGACCGGGTTGCCGTGGGCTTCCATGCCGACCGCTTCCACCACGCAGTCCGGTCCGCGTCCTTCGGTGAGGTCCTTCAGTGCCGCGGCAGCGTCGTCCGTCTCGTTGATGTCGACCACCTCGACGCCCCACTCCCGCGCGAGGGCAAGGCGTTCGGGCACCAGGTCGACGCCGATGACCCGCTTGACCCCTCGACGCAGGGCGGATCGGACCGCCAACTGACCGACCGGTCCGAGACCGACAACAGCGAGCGTTCCGTCCTGGGGAACGTCGGCATAGACCACGGCCTGCCAGGCGGTGGGCAGGATGTCGGACAGGTAGAGGAACCGTTCGTCAGGCGGGTCCGCGGGCAGCTTCACGGGTCCGAAGTCCGCGTGCGGGACGCGCACCAACTCAGCCTGCCCACCGGGGACGGCGCCATAGAGGCTGGTGTAGCCGAACAGACTTGCCCCCTTGTCCTGTTCGACGTTCTGGGTGGTCTCGCACTGTGCGAACAGCCCCCGCTCGCACATGAAGCAATGGCCGCACGAGATGTTGAACGGCACGACCACGCGGTCTCCGGGCGCGAGGTTCTGCACCGCCGAACCGACCTGCTCGACGACGCCCATGAATTCGTGGCCGAGGATGTCGCCCTTAGTCAGATAGGGAGCGAGCACCTTGTACAGGTGCAGGTCTGATCCGCAGATGGCGGTCGAGGTCACCCGCACGATGGCATCGGTCGGCTCCTGCAGGGTCGGCTCGGGAACCTCGATCACGCGAACGTCTTCAATTCCCTGCCAGGTCAACGCCTTCATCGCTCGAACGTACGGAGGTCCAACCCAACGAGGCACACCCCAACCGACTCGCCGTCAGGGGTGAGGTGCAACCGGCCGTGATGTGCCGACGAGCAGCATTCACCTGACGGCGAGGCTGGCCGTCAGCTGCGCAGCCAGGTCGTCGAGCTCGTCTGCTGGTATCCATTGAGACTGGTCATCGGTCAGATAACCGAAGACGCGTGGTCCCTTGAGTTCGGCGGGAAGGTCAGCGGCGCGCGGCACGAGATGAATATGCAAGTGTTCGAAGCCTGCTGCCTCCGCGAACTGGAGCAAATACGTCTTCACGCACCCGGTAACCGCCCGCAGCGCGATGCTGAGATCGCGGATCAACCCGCCCAGTTCATCAGCGGCCGCCGGGGACAGGTCGGCGAATGAGGTGACGTGAGTTCGGGGCACGAGGACCAACCAGCCGGGCAGTGTGCTGTTGAACGCGTGCGCCGCACGCCAGTGCGTTGTCGAGACAACGTTCTCCCGCGGCGGCAATGACTCGAGGGCTTCGTGACGACAGGGATAGCAGGAAGCGGTGTCCACGTCGGCGACGATAGAGGGCGTGCGTACGACCGTGGGCGGCGTGTCAGGAGAAGAGGGCTGGTGTCGTCTGGCATGGTGTCCGTCGTGCCTTCGAACGCCATCCGGACTGACGGCCCGAGGGCAGGATCGAGGGGTCCCCTTTGAAGCTCGTCGTGATCTCCGCGCTGTGCTCGGTCGTGTTCGGTCTGATCGGCACACGATGGTTCATCACGTTGGCCACTCGCAAAGGGTGGGCCCAATACGTCCGCGATGACGGCCCCGTTTCCCATCACACCAAACGAGGCACCCCGCAAATGGGCGGGATCCCGATCTTGTTGTCCGCCGTCCTGGCGTACGCCGTTGCCCACCTCGTGACATGGACACCCCCGACTGCCTCCGGGCTGCTGGTTCTCTTCCTCATGCTGGGCACCGGCTTCGTGGGTTTTCTGGACGACTGGCGCAAGATCCGCCGGGAACGATCATTGGGCCTGACTGGTCGGGAGAAGCTCATCGGCCAGGCACTGGTCTCCATCGTCTTCGTCCTGCTCGCCACCCAGTTCTCCCGCGACGGACTGACCCCGGCGAGCTTCCATATCTCCTTCCTGCGTGACACCTGGGTCAACCTCGCTTTCGCGGGCACCGGTATCGGACTGGTGCTCCTGGTGCTCTGGGCCAACGTCATCATCGCCGGGGCGAGCAACGGGGTGAACCTCACCGACGGTCTCGACGGGCAAGCAGCGGGTGCGTGCGTGATGGTGTTCGGGGCCTATGTCCTCGTGGCCATCTGGCAGTTCAAACAAAGTTGCCAGACGGTCGCCATAGCCCACTGTTACGCAGTCCGCGATCCACTCGACCTTGCCGTCGTGGCCGCGGGGGTGATGGGTGCTTGTTTCGGGTTCCTGTGGTGGAACGCCTTTCCCGCAAGGCTGTTCATGGGTGACGTGGGCTCGCTCGGGCTGGGCGGCGCGTTGGCCGGTCTCGCTATCACCACCCGCACCGAGTTGCTCATGGTCATCCTCGGCGGACTGTTCGTCACTGTGACGATGTCATCCATCCTGCAGACCGGCTACTTCAAACTCACTAAGCGTCGCAACGGTGGTGTCGGGAAGCGGCTGTTCAAGATGGCGCCGTTGCATCATCACTTCGAGTTGATCGGATGGGAGCAGATCACCATCACGATCAGGTTCTGGATCGTCTGCGGCGTCTGTGTCGTCTTCGGGTTGGGCCTGTTCTACGCCGAGTGGGTCACCGCCGCGACGTGAGCCGCGAAGCCCGCGTGGCAGCACGTCAGCGACGATAGGGGCGTGCGTACGACGGCGAGCATCCTGCACCTGGATCTTGACGCCTTCTTCGCCGCCGTTGAGCAACGCGACAAACCCTCCCTGCGCGGCAAACCCGTCGTCGTCGGCGGCATCGGCAACCGCGGCGTCGTGGCGACCGCGTCCTACGAAGCCCGCGCGTACGGCGCGCGCTCGGCGATGTCGACCTCCGAGGCCCGCCGCCGCTGCCCGCCAGGCACCGCGTTCCTCTTCCCGCGCGGTGAGGCCTACCGTCGCTCGAGCCGCGTAGTCATGGAGCTGTTGCGCGAGCTCTCGGACAAGGTCGAGCAGGTGTCCGTCGACGAGGCGTACGTCGATCTGGCGGCAGAGGGGGAAGCGCACCTGACCGTCGCGCAGGTACGGACCCGCGTCGAAGAACTCCTGGCCACCATCGAGGAGGGCACCGGTGGTCTGACCGCGAGCGCCGGCGTCGGCAGTTCCAAGATGATCGCCAAGATCGCTTCCGACATGCACAAGCCGCACGGCCTGGTCATTGTCAATCCCGGTGACGAGGAGGACTTCCTCGCTCCGCTACCGGTGCGCGCGCTCGGCGGCGTCGGCCCGGCCACCGCGGACCGATTGCGCACGTTCGGTGTCGAGAAGGTGGCCGATCTGCGAAGGATGACCGAGTCCGATCTGATCAGCATCTTCGGAAACGCCCACGGCTCAGGCCTTTTCGCCATTGCCCGCGCGCAAGACGACCGAGAGGTGATCACCGAACGCGAGGCCAAGAGCATCTCCGCCGAGGAAACCTTCGACGTGGACGTCGTGGACCGCGCCGTACTCAACGAGGAACTCGCCCGCCTCACCGATCGGGTCAGCGCGCGCCTCACCGAACACGGGGCCTTCGCCCGCACCGTCACCATCAAGGTCCGCCACCACGACTTCAGCACCTTCACCCGCAGCGTCACCGCCAGCCATCCCACCGACGACCCGGCCGCGTTACTGCGCCTGGCGATCGGGTTGCTGGAGGCCCACGACGTCAGTGACGGGCTGCGCCTGCTCGGCTTCGGCGTATCCGGTTTCGTCGCGCACGCCCAGGCCGCGCTCGACATGCAGTGGCCGGGGGAGGAGGACCTGCCCGTCGCCACGGCCAGCGCGGAGGACGAGGTGGCACACGACCAGGTCGCCAACGCCTGGGGTTCGGCACAGGCCCTGGTCAGCCGCCCCGCGGCGTACGCCATCAATCCCGGGGACCCGGTGTGGCGCCCGGGCCAGGACGTCATCCACGAGGAGTACGGCGCCGGCTGGGTCTGGGGCAGCGGGCGCGGCGTGGTGACGGTCCGCTTCGAGGGTCCGCGGACCGAGCCGGGCAAGGTGCGGTCCTTCCGGGCCGCCGACGACGCGTTACGCCCCGCGGATCCACCAGACTGGACCACGCCGTGAGGGGCCGTCGTAACACCGGCGCAACACCCCCGCCGCATACCTCTGGCAAGGTAACCCTGTGACGATCCGGGTAGCCCTGCAACACCGCACGACGTACCGCTTCGACCAACCGGTGACGGTGCATCCACACACTGTCCGCCTCCGCCCCGCTCCCCACAGCCGGACGCCGATCGATTCGTACTCCCTCACGATCGATCCGCCGAACCACTTCATCAACTGGCAGCAGGACGCGTTCGGCAACTATCTGGCCCGGTTGGTGTTCCCCGAGAAGGTGTCCACGCTGGACATCTGCGTGGACCTGGTGGCGGACATGACCGTCATCAACCCGTTCGACTTCTTCGTCGAGGAGTACGCCGAGAACTACCCCTTCGTCTACCCCGACGCCCTCAAGGCCGACCTGGAGCCCTACCTGCGGCCGGTCGACGAGAGCGGCAGCGGCCCGGGACCGCTGGTGACCCAGTGGGTCGCCGACAACGTCGTCATCCCCGAGGACGGGATCCGGATCGTCGACTTCCTGGTCGACATCAACGCCAAGATCAACCGGGACGTCGCCTACACGGTCCGGCTCGAACCCGGCGTACAAACCCCCGATCACACGTTGGCCGCGCACCTCGGCTCCTGCCGCGACAGCGCCTGGTTGCTGGTCAGCGTGCTGCGCCAACTGGGTCTGGCGGCGCGATTCGTGTCCGGCTACCTGGTGCAGCTCACTTCCGACATCCAGGCCATCGACGGTCCCAGCGGGCCAACGGAGGACTTCACCGACCTGCACGCCTGGGCCGAGGTCTACATCCCCGGTGCCGGCTGGGTCGGCTTGGACGCCACCTCAGGGCTGTTCGCGGGTGAGGGGCACATCCCGCTGTCCGCCACCCCGCACCCCAGCAGCGCGGCGCCGATCTCCGGGGCGACCGACTTCGTCGGCGTGGACTTCGAGTTCAGCAACACCGTGCAGCGGGTCTTCGAGGACCCGCGGGTCACCAAGCCCTACTCCGATGACCAGTGGAACCGCATCCAGCATCTCGGCCATCACGTCGACACCCTGCTGCAGGAGGGTGACGTCCGCCTGACCATGGGTGGCGAGCCCACCTTCGTCTCGGTCGATGACACCTCCACCCCCGAGTGGGAGACCGACGCCGATGGACCGGACAAGCGCGAGCGAGCCGCCGACCTGGCCCGCCGGCTCAAGGCGCGCTGGGCGCCGGAGGGCCTCAGCTTCCACGGCCAGGGCAAGTGGTACCCCGGAGAACCATTGCCGCGCTGGCTGATCGGGTTGATCTGGCGAACCGACGGCAAACCGCTGTGGCACGACCAGGAGTTGCTGGCCGACCCGTGGACCGAGTCGGACCTCAAACCCGGCAGCGTCCAGGCCGCCCGCCAGGTGCGCGCAGTCGCCCTGGGGATCGCCGCACGACTCGGCATCGACGCGAAACTCACCCGCGCGGCGTACGAGGACCCCTTGAACCAGTTGGCGCTGGAGGTGGGCCAGCCCGCCGGGGAACGCCCGGACGACGACGCCGACCCCGAGGAGCAGAAGGACGAGAAGACGCGCCGCAAGCTGGGTGCCGAGATCGACAAGGCCGCCGGTACGCCGGCCGGCTGGGTCATCCCCGTCTTCCCCAATCCCAAGGGCAAGGGCTGGGGTACCGCCCAATGGCGGACGCGCCGGCGTCGGCTGTTCCTGACCGCGGGCACCTCACCGCTCGGCCTGCGACTGCCGCTGGGTTCGATCGCCTGGAAGGAAGCGCCGTACGAACCGGACGCCTCACCGTTCGCGGCCCGTGGCGATCTGCCGGCCACCCGCCCGGTGCGTGGGCTGTCCAAGGTGAAGAAGGCCAAGGTCTACGACATCGAGGACGCGCCCCGCACCGCGCTGGCGGTCCAGGAGCGCGACGGTCACGTCTTCGTCTTCCTGCCGCCGCTGACCAAGCTGGACGATGCGATCAATCTGCTCGCAGCCATCGAGGGTGCCGCCGCGGCAGCCGGCCAGCCGGTGGTGCTGGAGGGTTACGCACCGCCCGGCGACCCGCGCACGAAGTCGCTCACGGTCACGCCCGACCCTGGCGTCATTGAGGTCAACGTGCAGCCGACCTCGACGTGGGACGAGCTGCAGGAACTGACCACGACCCTGTTCGAGGACGCCCGGCACGCCCGGCTGACCACCGAGAAGTTCGACCTCGACGGTTCGCACACCGGCACCGGCGGCGGCAACCACATCACGCTCGGCGGCAGAACGCCCAAGGACTCGCCGATGCTGCGGCGCCCGGACCTGCTGCGCAGCATGGTCACCTTCTGGCAGCACCACCCGGCGCTGTCCTATGTGTTCTCCGGCAAGTTCATCGGGCCGACCAGCCAGTCACCGCGGGTCGATGAGGGCCGGCACGAGACGCTCTACGAGCTCGAGATCGCCTTCGCCGAGATGGACCGGGTGCTCGCCGAGGGCGAGCCGCGGCCGTGGCTGGTCGACCGGTTGCTGCGTCACCTGCTCACCGACATCACCGGCAACACCCACCGCAGTGAGTTCTGCATCGACAAGCTCTACAGCCCCGACACCGACCGCGGTCGCCTCGGTCTGCTGGAGATGCGTGGTTTCGAGATGCCCCCGCACGCCCAGATGTCGTTGGTGCAGGCGCTGCTCGTGCGGTCGCTGGTCGCCCGGTTCTGGAACCAGCCCTATTCCGGGTCCCTGGTCCGCTGGGGCACCGCGTTGCACGACCGGTACCTCCTGCCGGCTTTCGCCGCAGCGGACCTGCGGGACGTCGTCGGTGACCTCAACGATTTCCTGGGCGAGGACGGTCCGTACTTCGACCAGACCTGGCTCGACCCGTTCCTGGAGTTCCGCTTCCCGCGGCTGGGGGAGGTCGACGTACTCGGAGTGCACCTGGAGTTGCGCACCGCGGTCGAGCCCTGGCACGTGCTGGGTGAGGAAGTCAGCCTGGGCGGCACTGCCCGCTACGTCGACTCCTCCATCGAGCGCGTCCAGGTCGCCGCGACGGGGTTGGTCGAGGGCCGCCACGTCGTCACCTGCAACGGCATCCCGGTCCCGCTGCAGCCGATCGCCGGCTCCGGCTGGGGGCTGGGCTCGCCCGGCACCGGCTCCGCGCCGGACACCTGGGTCGGCGGGGTGCGCTACCGCGCGTGGGCGCCGCCCAGCGCGTTGCACCCGACCATCGGCGTGCACTCACCGCTGGTGTTCGACCTGGTCGACCGCTGGAACGGCCGGTCCCTCGGCGGGTTCACCTACCACGTGAGCCACCCCGGCGGCCGTGCCTACGACGACTACCCGGTCAACGCGGCCGCCGCGGAACCCCGCCGCAACAGCCGGTTCTCCCGGACCGGGCACACCCCGGGGCGGGGGGACACCAGCAAATGGCCGCAGTACGAGTCGCTCGTGCGGCACGGCGCGGGGGAGTACCCGGCCACGCTGGACCTGAGACGTTTTTCGGGGGGTCCCCCACCGACCTCGTAAGGTGGGCCGATCATGAGCCAACCCGCCGACGCTTCCCCCGGCGTCATCGACGCGTATGCCCATCTGCTGCAAGCAGGTTCGGGCGGCGACGAGTTCCTCGTCGACGCCAACCTCCGTGACGGCAACGAAGCGCTCGCCCAGCGCGTGGACGCTCTGGGCGTCAACGGGCTGCGGGCCCGACGGGCCACGGTGCGCCGTGCCATCGAGGACGATGGGATCACGTACGGCGGTGCGCCGGGTTCCACGCGCGCCGGCCGGTGGCGCCTGGATCCGCTACCGACGATCCTGGCCGGCAGTGAATGGCAGCGCCTCGAAGCCGGTCTGGCCGAACGCGCGCAGTTGCTGGATGAGATCCTCACCGACCTCTACACCGACCAACGGCTGATCGCCACGGGTGTCATCCCGGCAGAAGCGATCCTCGGCCACCGAGGGTTCATCCATCAGGCCGTCGGCACCCGGGTCCCCGGTCCGAACCAGTTGATCCTGCCCTCGATCGACCTGGGCCGGGATTCCGACGGTGAATGGACCGTCATCGGAGACCGCTCGCAGGCACCGTCGGGTGCGGGCTACGCCATGGCCGACCGGCGGATCATCGCCCGGGCGATGCCGGCCCTCTACCGGGACACCCCGATCGCCCGGTTGCGCGGTTTCTTCGACGACATGCGGTTCGCCCTGATGGACGTCTCACCGCATCACGACCGATCGCCGCGGGTAGTGCTGCTATCGCCCGGCCCGGACAGCGAGACGGCGTTCGACCAGGCCTTCCTGGCCGCGCTGCTCGGCTTCCCGCTGGTGCAGTCGGAGGATCTGTCCACCCGGGACGGGCGGATCTGGATGCGCACCACCACCGGGGAATACGAGCGCGTCGACGTCATCCTGCGCCGGGTCGACGCCGGGTGGTCCGACCCCCTGGAGTTGCGCTCGGGCTCGCGCCTCGGCGTACCCGGACTCATCGAAGCCAACCGGCGCGGACACGTCGCCGTCGTCAACCCGGTCGGCGCGGGCATCCTGGAGAACCCCGCCCTGCTGGCCTACCTACCGCAGTTGGCCCGCGCGGTCCTTGGCACCAGCCCCCGGTTGCCCACCGCCCGCACCTGGTGGTGCGGGGACGCCCAGCACCGGCGCGAGGCGCTGCCGCTACTGGACAAACTGGTCATCAAGGCGATCAGTCGCGACAGCGGCTTCGTGACCCGGTTCGGCTGGGAGCTGAGCCAGGACGAGTTGAGCGACCTGCGCGCCCGCATCGAGGCCCAGCCGTGGGCTTGGGCGCTGCAGGACCCGGTGTCGTTGTCGACCGTGCCCGTGGTCACCAACGACGGTCTGATGCCGCGCCGGCTGGTGCTGCGCGCGTTCGGTGTCGCCCGGGACGGCAGCTACCGGTTCATGCCCGGTGGCCTGGGCCGGTTGTCGACCGACAGCAGCAGCCGCATGGTCAGCAACGCCCTGGGCGGTCAGGCCAAGGACATCTGGGTGCTGGCAGCTGACGAGACTGCCGGACCGGAGTTGTTCACCCCGATCGGCAACGCCACCGCACAGCTGCCCGGGCTGGCCGCCGCCGAGGTCGCGGTCGCCCCCCGCGTCGCCGACGACCTGTTCTGGCTGGGCCGGTACGCCGAGCGCGCCGAGGCCGCGACCCGCATGTCGATCGTCGCCGACGATCTGTTGGCCGACACGATGGGCCGCACCGGTTCACTGGGTTCCGCGGCGACCCGGGTGTTCCTCGACGCGCTGAGCGCGGTGACGACCGTGCGGGCAACCGGGTCGCATGAGGGCGCCCGCAACGACCAGGAGTTGTTGCGCACCGTCCTGGTCGGCCCCGGGAGCGGCTCCATCTCGTACGCCGTGCGGCACCTGATCCGCAGCTCGCTGGCGGTCCGGGAGCTGCTGTCCAGTGACACCTGGCTGATCGTGAGCCGGCTGAGCCGGGTCATCGAACCCGAGGAGCTCAGCGAGGAGCAACCGCTGCAGCCGGTGCTGGCCCAGGTGCTGGAGTCGCTGATCGCGGTGTCCGGTCTGGGTGCCGAGAGCATGGTGCGCGACCAGGTCTGGGCCTACCTGGAGGCCGGCCGACGCATCGAGCGGGCGCAGCACACCGTGACGATGCTGTCGCACACGCTGGCCGAGGAACGGTCGCCGGTGATCGAGGGCCAGGTCATCGAGGCAGTGCTGCGGGCCACCGACAGTGTGATCACGCACCGGCGGAGGTTGTCCGCCGGACACAGCGACGGCGGCCCCGTCCAGGGTGCGCTCGCGTTGTTGCTGTCGGACCGGACCAACCCGCGCTCGGTGCGCTACCAGCTGGATCAGATGGTGGCGGCGATGTCGCATGCGCCCAACAAGGAGCTCGACGAACGCATCGCCGCGGTCACCACGACGATCGCCACGATGGATCTCGAAGAGTTGACCAGCGGCAAGCGGGCCGCCTTGCGAACGAGCCTGGCTCAGTTGGGAACCGAGTTGCACGAGCTGGCCGCCGAGATCGAGCGGGTGCATTTCGTACGCCGTGCCAACCAGATGTCGCTCACCGGCGGCGGGCTGGTGATCAGCTGATGGCCGCCAACTGGGGTGACGTGCACGCCCGCCGCAGCTATGAGGTCCGGCACCGCACGACGTACAACTACGACGACTTCGTGACGACCTCCTTCGCGCGCTCCTGTCTTCGCCCGCGCAGCACCACTCACCAGCAGGTCGTGAGCAACCGGATCGAGGTGCTGCCGGGCGCCGATGTGCTCACCGAGCACGTCGATTACTTCGGCAACTACAGCCACTACATCGAGATCCGGACCCGGCACACCCAGTTGCAGGTCGCCAAGACCTCGGTGGTCGACGTCACGTGGCCCAAGGTCGACGTCGACGAAGTCAACCAGTGGACCGTTGCGCAGGCCGCCTTGCAGCTACGGGATGCGGCGACGTTTCCCTCGGCCGAGCACGCGTCGTACACGCTGCCCTCGGATCTGGTGGTGCTTTCTCCCGAGGTGCACGAGTACGCCGCGCAGATCCTGCCGCCGGACCGGCCGCTCGGGGACGCACTGGTGGACCTGTACGAGACCATCTACCGCGACTTCAGCTATCAGAAGGGCGCAACGTCGGTCACCACAACGCTGGCCGAAGTGCTCAAGGAGCGGGCCGGGGTATGTCAGGACTTCGCGCATCTGGCAGCGGGCTGTCTGCGCGTCGTCGGGCTTCCGGGGCGCTACGTGAGCGGTTACATCGAGAGCCGACCCCCTGACGGTAAACCGAAGCTTGAGGGTTCTGACGCCACTCACGCGTGGACATCGACCCGGCTTCCGGACGGTCGGTGGGTGGATCTGGACCCGACCAACAACCACTTCGCCGACTCCCGGTACATCGTGACCGCCTGGGGTCGGGACTTCCGGGACGTGTCGCCGCTGAAGGGTGTCATCTTCACCGAGTCGAAGAAGAGCACGTTGAAGGTGGCCGTGGATGTCATCCCGTTGGAGCGCCTCCCTGTCTGAGACAGGAACAGGCCCTACGATTTCGACCGTGACCGCCCAGCCGCCGCGCCGCAGTGTGCTGACCGCTGCGCTCGCCCTGCCTGCACTGGCGGCGTGCGCCAATGCGGGAGGTCGACCACCGGTCGGTCGCAGTGCCGCGGGCCAGGCATCCAACGGCGTGCGCCTGCTGGCTACCCCGACCACGCCGCCGGTGCCCACTATCACCCGCGCGGCCCTGACCGCGGTGGCCAGGAAATACCTGGCGACCCGTACGGCGACCCTGGGCTTCTCGTTGCACGATCACCGCACCGGGGTCTACCTGCACTATCTGCCGCAGAAGAACGAGACCGCGAGCAGCGTGAAGGTTCTGGTACTCGCCGCCACCTTGCGGATCGCAGCAGAGCACAAACGCTCGCTCACTGCCTCCCAACGGGCGCTGGCGACGCAGATGATCGAGTACAGCGACAACAACGCGACCACCCGGCTCTTCCGGGCGGCCGGATACAAGAATGTCCAGCGGGTCGCCGGTCTGTTCGGATTGTCCGGGACCACCATCAACCCCGCGTGGGGGATCTCGACCACCACGCCCGCCGACTGGGTGACGTTGATGGACCACGTGGTCAGGGGCAGTACGGTGCTTTCGCCAGCGGATCGGGCCTACATCCGGTCGCTGATGAGTCGGGTGACCCCGACGCAGCGTTGGGGTGTTGCCAATCCTCCGGTGACTGCCGCGACCGTCGCGCTGACCAAGAACGGCTGGCTGCCCTACAAGGGCGTGTGGCGGGTCAATTCGATGGGCTACCTCGAGGGACAGGGCCGCAAGTACACCCTGGCCATGCTCAGCAGGTCACCCAAGGGCTTCGACTACGGCGTGCAGACCCTCAACGGGTTGTCCACGACGCTGTTCACGGCGCTGGGCAAGCACCTGGTTGCGTGATCACACCAGGACGTTGGTGCCCATGATGATCGTGCGCGCCGGCGGTAGCCGGTAGTACTCGGTGGGATCCGCCGCGTTGTGCGCCATCGCGGTGAACAGGCGCTTCCGCCACGTGCTCATATTGGGTAATTCGGTGCGGGACAGGGTGATCCGGGACAGGAAGTACAACGCCGTGTCCGGGTCGACGGGTAACCCCAAGGAGGTCGCACCGGCCAGGGACTGCGGGACGTTCTGCACATCCTGGAATCCATAGGTCACGGTGACGTGGTGGATGTGGTGGGACGGATGCCCGATGGTGGCGACCGTGACGCGCTCGTCCTCCGGCACATAGGGCACGTTCGCGGAGATGGCCGACAAGATCACCACCGACTCGTGCAGCACCTTGTTGAAGGTGACGTTCTCCCGCAGCGCCAACGGCACGGTCTGGTCATCGGGGTGCAGGAAGACCGCGGTGCCCGAAACCCGCGTCAGGTCCTGCTGCTGCAGCTCGGTCACGAACGGGACGAGTTTGCCCTCGAGTTTCTGGCGTCGCTCGGTGACCAACGTGCGCCCGCGTTGCCAGGTCATCATCACCAGGACCACCACGGCCGCGATGAGCAACGGCAGCCAACCACCGTGCGCGACCTTCGTCAGGTTGGCGACGAAGAAGGTCAGTTCCAGCCAGCCGAACAACGAGCCGACCAGGATCAACTTCCAGCGCGGCCAGTGCCACGCGGCATCCGCGTGGACCAGGAACAGCACGGTGGTGATCAGGAAGGTTCCGGTGACGGCCAGCCCGTAGGCGGTCGCCAGTCTCGAGGAGCGCTGGAAGATCAGCAACAGGGTGATCACGCCGGCGAACAGCACCCAGTTCACCGCGGGCAGGTAGATCTGGCCGCCCTCCTTGTGGGAGGTATGGCGCACCGTCAGCCGGGGAAGGTATCCGAGGCGGATCGCCTGGTTGGTGACCGAGTAGGACCCCGAGATGACCGCCTGCGAGGCGATCACGGTGGCCAGGGTGGCCAGGATGACCAACGCCAGTTGCGCCCAGTCCGGCGCCAACCGGAAGAACGGGTTACTCAGGGCTTCGGGTTGTTCCCGGATGAGCGCTGCCTGGCCGAGGTAGTTCAGCGTCAGGGCCGGGAACACCAGGAAGAACCACGCCCGGCGGATCGGTGAGCGACCGAAGTGGCCCATATCGGCGTACAGCGCCTCGGCGCCGGTGATGGACAACACGATCGCGCCCATGGCCACGAACGCGATGCCCGGGTGGTCGATGACGAACAGGACGGCGTACGACGGCGATAACGCCCGCAGGATCGCCGGATCGTGCACGACCTGGCGAAGGCCGAGCAGCGCGAGCACGGTGAACCACACGACCATCACCGGACCGAAGACGCGACCCACCAATTCGGTGCCGAACCGTTGGACGAGGAAGAGGGCGACGATGATCGTGACGCCGATGGGCAGCACAAGGTGGGCCAGACCGGGGGCCGGCACCTCAAGTCCCTCGATGGCCGACATGACGGAGATTGCCGGGGTGATGACGCTGTCCCCGTAGAACAGGGAGGCGCCTAGCACACCGAGCACCATGACCACGGCCCAGCGGCGGCCGCCCTGGGGTACGTGCTTGCGGGCCAGCGCCGCCAGGGCCATGACGCCACCCTCGCCGTCGTTGTCGGCGCGCAGGATCAACGTCACATACTTCACGGAGACGATCAGGGTGATCGCCCAGAAGATCAGGGAGACAACGCCGTACACGTCCGCGTCGTTGTTCTTGACGATTCCGCCGTCAAGCGTGAAGACGGTCTGGAACGCGTAGAGCGGGCTGGTCCCGATGTCCCCGAACACCACGCCCAGGGCGCCCAGGAGCATGGCTGCGGCACCGGCGCGGTGCACCGGGCGTACGTTGCTCGAACGTCCCGAGGGGGACTTGCGGGAGTCTTCGGCCACTTCGACCCTTCGGGGGACTACTGCTATCGGGTTACGTGCGCTGGCTGGCCGACTCTATCCCGATGATCGTCAATCTCCGCCATGTGGCTTTCAGCCCACTCGCGCAGCAGACCAAGGGGCTGGGCCAACGAGTGGCCGAGGTCGGTGAGTCGGTAGTGGACTGCCGGCGGCACGCAGTCCTCCACCCGCCGGGAGACCAGGCCATCTGCCACCAGACCCTTCAGCGTCTGGGACAGCATCTTCTGGGAGACACCGGGCATCCGACGGCGTAGTTCTGCGAACCGGACTTCATCTTCTGCACTGAGGACTGCGACCACCATCGCGACCCACTTGCTGCCGACGCGATCCAGGAGCTTGCGGGTGGGACACGCAGGACTGAACAGGTCACCGCGACGTGGGGTGGTCACCTCGGCCTCACCTGCTCTCGGAGAAGTGCGTTCTTCTGGTTGGTGCCCGGCCATCATATGGTCACTTTCTGATGCATGGTCACCAGGAGAAACCACGGGGAGCTGATGAGCGAATTAGTTGACGTGAAGGTTGAAGCCGACGTGTGGCTCAGCGTGTCCGTCTCTGGGCAGGGCGACGCAGTGTTGTTCGTGCACGGCTGGCCGCACACCCACCGGCTGTGGGAACCGCTGACCGCACTGCTGGGCGGGGTACGCCGCGTCATCGCACCGGATCTGCGGGGTGTGGGCGGCAGTAGCCGCGCTGCGACGGGGTACGACGCCCGCACCCTGGCCGGCGACCTGGCGACCGTCATCGATGACCTCGTTCCGGACGCGGCCGTCGACGTGGTGGCCATCGATGCGGGTGTGCCGCCCGCCTTTCTCCTGGCCCTGCAGCGACCCGATCGCGTCCGCACCCTGGTGTTGATGGAATCGACCCTGGGCAGGCTGCCCGGAGCCGAGGAGTTCTTTGCGGCCGGTGCTCCGTGGTGGTTCGGGTTCCACCAGGTACCCGGGTTGGCCGAGTCGGTGATCGTCGGCAACGAGGGCCCGTATCTCGACTTCTTCTTCGCCAGCGGCACCTACGACCGTCGCGGCATCCCGGCGGACCTGCGCCAGGCCTTCGTCGAGGCATATTCCGGCCGCGAGTCCATCGCCAGTGGACTGGGTACCTATCGCGCGATGCCGGTCTCAGCGCAGCAGATAGCGGCGGCGGCAGCAGCCGCCGGACGTCTGAGGATGCCGGTGATGGCGGTGGGCGCCCAACCGGTTGGTGATGCGCTGAGCCGGCAACTGGAACCCATTGCCGATGATCTACGCAGTGAACTGCTGCAGGAATGCGGTCACATCATCCCGCTGGACCAGCCCGAGCCACTGCGCCGGCTGCTCCTCGATTTCTGGCAAGCACCAACTTCTGGCAAGCATCGAAGTCTGGCTAGATCACGAGTGTCCGGAGGGGGACTTGAACCCCCACCCCCTTTCGGGGACTAGCACCTCAAGCTAGCGCGTCTGCCATTCCGCCACCCGGACGAGGTTGCGACCGTGAACGTTAGCACGGTGAGTGGCTGCCCCCCGAATCGCTCTCGTGGCTGGAAGACTTCGGGCATGGCGCTGACCACCAGGACGTTCACCACCGCACCGCAGCGGCTGTTCCGGGCCTTCACCGACCCGGTCGAACTCGCCGCCTGGTGGCCGGCGGCCAAGGCCGCGCCGGCCGAGACTGTCCGCTCCGAACCGGGGTCGTTGCTCGAACTGGTCGACGCGGACGGGCAGCACACCGTCCTGACCTTTGCGCCGGCTGCCGCCGGTTGTCAGCTGACGGTGGAGCGGGCCGACGATGCGCCGGCGTGGGCGGCTGACCTGGACAAACTGGACGCCCTGGTCGATCCACCGCGTTAGGGTCTGCGGGTGCGCAACCAGGTCCAGCTCATCGCCTACGCCGACCGGTTCGGGGGCACCATCGACGGCCTGCACCGTCTGCTCGACGAGAAGTTCGCCGGGGTGTTCGGCGGGGTCCACGTCCTGCCGTTCTACTCGCCGTACGACGGAGCGGACGCCGGTTTCGACCCGGTCGACCACACCAGCGTGGATCCGCGCCTGGGCACCTGGGCGGACATCAAGAGCCTGGCCACGTCGTACGACGTGATGGCCGACTTGATCGTCAACCACGTCTCCTCCCACTCGCCGCAGTTCCAGGACGTCGTGGCGCACGGGCGGGACTCGGCGTACGCCCCGATGTTCCTCACCATGTCCTCGGTCTTCCCCGACGGGGCGACGGAAGCCGATCTCACCGCCATCTACCGCCCGCGACCCGGACTGCCGTTCACGGCGCTCCGACTCGGCGGTGAACTGCGGTACGTGTGGACGACGTTCACCCCTGAGCAGATCGATATCGACATCACCTCCGACCTCGGCCGGGACTACCTGCACCAGATCCTCGACGCAGTCGCCGAAGCGGGTGTGGGCTTCGTACGCCTGGACGCCGTGGGGTACGCCGTGAAGACGCCGGGTACGTCGTGTTTCATGACCCCGGAGACGTTCGACTTCATCGCGGCGTTCACGCAGCGGGCCCGGGAGCGCGGTGTCGAGGTGCTGGTCGAGGTGCACTCGTACTACCGGGACCAGGTGGCGATCGCCGAGAAGGTCGACTTCGTCTACGACTTCGCGTTGCCGCCGCTGCTGCTCTACGCGCTGTCCACCGGCGACGGAGCGGCGCTGGCGGCATGGTTGCGGGACCGGCCGACCAACGCGGTCACGGTGCTGGACACCCACGACGGCATCGGCATCATCGACGCCGGTCCACGGCGGGGTGAGAAGGCAGGCGATCCGGTCCGGCCGGGTCTGCTCACCGAGGAGCAGGTCGACACCCTGGTGGCCGGGATCCACGAACGGACTGGTGGCAGCAGCCAGGCCGCGAGTGGCGCTACTGCCTCGAATCTTGATCTCTACCAGATCAATTCGACCTTCTACGACGCCCTGGGTCGCGACGACGCGGCCTATCTCGCGGCCCGGGCGATCCAGTTCTTCGCGCCCGGCATCCCGCAGGTGTACTACGTGGGCGCACTCGCCGGCGGCAACGACACCGAGTTGCTGGCCCGCACGAACGTCGGCCGGGACATCAACCGGCACTACTACAGTCCGGCGGAGATCGACGCTGCCCTGGAGCAACCGGCGGTGCGGGCGCTGCTGCAATTGTGTCGGCTGCGCAACACGATCGGCGCGTTCGATGCCGACGACCTCACGGTCGATCTGACCGGCACCGTTCTCACCCTGCACCGTGGGGCCACCGACGGGCCGCGCGCCTGCCTGACGGTCGACCTGGGCGACGGATCGGCGTCCATGGAGTGGACCGGCACCGACGGGGTGGCAGGGCGGCTGGACGACCTGCGGCAACTGCTTGACTGACGGGATGCTGCTGTCGCAGATCGTCGAGGTCTCCGGCCGGGTCGGCTCGACCAGGGCTCGTAACGCCAAGATCGCCAAGCTCGCGTCGGTGCTGCGCGCTGCCGATGCCGACGACGTCCCTCTGGTCACGGCGTATCTGACCGGCACCCTGCCGCAACGTCGGCCGGGGGTCGGCTGGCGCAGCGTGCGCGACCTGCCGTCGGCAGCGCTCGAACCCTCGTTGAGCGTGCGGGATGTCGACGCCGCCGTCAGCGCGATGGAACGCCTCTCCGGTCCGGGGTCGGCGGCGGCCCGTGCGGCGCTGGTGGCGGACCTCTTCGGTGCGGCCACGCCGGACGAACAGCGTTTCCTGGTAGGGCTTTTCACCGGTGAGTTGCGCCATGGCGCCCAGGACGGGGTCATGCAGTCGGCGATCGCCGAGGCCTTCGAGGTGCCCCTGGCCGGCGTACGCCGCGCGGCCATGTTGGCGGGGGACCTCACCGATGTTGCGGCCACCGCCCGGTCCTTTAGGACCGCAGGTCTGGAGCAGGTGGGATTGCAGGTCGGTCGCCCGTTGCGCCCGATGCTGGCCGGGAGCGCGGCCAGTGTTGACGCGGCGTACGGCGATGATGACGCGCAACGGTTCGACGTCGAATGCAAACTCGATGGGATCCGGCTGCAGGCGCACAAGGACGGGGACCGGGTGTGGCTGTTCACCCGCAGCCTGGACGACATCACCGACCGGTTGCCGGAGGTCGTGGCCGTGGTGCGCGGGTTGCCCGTGCAGACCGCGGTCCTGGACGGGGAGGCGATCGCGCTGCGTGCCGACGGCCGCCCCGAACCGTTCCAGGTCACCGGCGCGCGCACCGCCAGTGCGGACGGCGTCCCGGTCACGACGTTCTTCTTCGACCTGCTGCACGTGGACGGACGCACGTTGCTGGACGAACCGCTGCAGGCGCGCATCGCCTCTCTCGAGCAGGTCGTCGCGCCGGAGCACCGGATCCCACGGCGCGCGGGTGCGGACCTCGCCGGGGCGCGAGCGGCGTTCGCCGAATGGGTCGCCGGTGGTCACGAAGGTGTTGTGCTGAAGGACCCGGACGTGGTCTATGCGGCCGGACGGCGTGGTGCGGGATGGATCAAGGTGAAGCCGCGCCACACCCTGGATCTGGTGGTGCTCGCGGTCGAACGCGGCAGCGGCCGGCGCAGCGAATGGCTGTCGAACATCCACCTCGGTGCCCGCGACCCGCAGACCGGCGAATTCGTCATGGTGGGAAAGACATTCAAAGGGATGACCGATGAGATGTTGCGCTGGCAGACCCAGCGCTTCACCGACCTGGCCGACGGACCGGCGGACGGCTGGACGGTGCGGGTGCGTCCCGAGCAGGTCGTCGAGGTCGCCTTCGACGGAGTGCAACGTTCAAGCCGATATGCCGGGGGAGTGGCGCTGCGGTTCGCCCGGGTACTGCGCTACCGCGACGACAAGGGCGCTGAGGCGGCCGATTCGATCGAGGAACTACGCGGCTTACTGTAGAAGGCATGACCGACCAACCCACCGCCCTCGACGAGGTCGTCCAGATCTGCCAGGACCTGATCGCCTTCGACACCAGCAACTTCGGTGACGGCAGCGGTCCCGGTGAACGCAAAGCGGCGGAATACGTCGTGGGCCAGTTCGAGGAGGTGGGCCTCGAACCCGTCGTCGTCGAGAGCGACCCCGGCCGGGCGAGTGTCGTCGTTCGGATCCCCGGGCAGGACAGTTCACGGGGCGCACTCGTGGTCCACGGTCACCTTGATGTGGTTCCGGCCACGGCCAGCGACTGGCAGGTCGACCCGTTCGGTGCCGAGATCAAGGACGGTTGCATCTGGGGTCGCGGCGCAGTCGACATGAAGGACATGGACGCGATGATCATCGCGAACGTGCGGGAGCTGGTGCGCAGCGGTCGCAAACCCGCCCGTGACCTGGTCGTGGCGATGTTCGCCGATGAGGAGGCGGGTGGCCGCAAGGGCAGCCATCACCTCGTGGCCAACCACCCGGAACTCTTCGAAGGGGCCACCGAGGCGATCAGCGAGGTGGGCGGATACAGCATCACCTTCCCCGACGTGGCCGGGAAGGAACAGCGCGCCTATCTGCTGCAGAGTGCGGAGAAGGGCCTGGCCTGGCTGACGCTGCGGGCCACCGGCCGTGCTGGCCACGGGTCGGTGCCCAACCCGGACAACGCCGTGATGCACCTGGCGCAGGCGCTCACCCGGATCAACGACCACCCCTGGCCGCGGCAGTACGGCGCGACCGTCCGGGCGCTGCTGGACGGGCTGGCGCAGTTGTCGGGTCGCACGTACACGGATGAGGATCCCGAGCCGGTGCTCGAGCTGCTCGGCAGCACGCGCGGTTTTGTCGACGCGACGTTGCAGGACACGGTCAACGCGACGATGTTGGACGCCGGATACAAGCACAACGTCATCCCGCAGACGGCGACCGCCGGGATCGACTGCCGGTTCCTGCCGGGCCATGAGGACGAACTGATGGCCACGCTGCGGGACCTCGCGGGGGAGCACGTCACCATCGAGACGGTGCACCGCGATATCGCCGTCGAGGCGCCGTATGACACCGACCTGGTCGAGGCCATGAAGCGCTCCCTGCTGGCGGAGGATCCCGGGGCTGCGGTGCTGCCCTACTGCCTGTCCGCAGGGACGGACAACAAGGCGCTCAGCCTGCTGGGGATCAAGGGTTACGGATTCACACCCCTGCGGTTGCCGGCCGACCTGGACTTCGCGGCGATGTTCCACGGCGTCGACGAGCGGGTGCCGGTCGAGTCGCTGCTCTTCGGCACCCGGGTGTTGGGGCGCCTGTTGCAGGACTGCTGAGGCAGTTTTTGACCGGGCTCACGCCGTCCGCATGACCCGAATAATCTTCCGGCGCAGCCAGATCCGTCGGCGACCGCCGGTGTAAATGCGCGTGCGGGCCAGTTCCCAGTGTTCGTATTCGGCGAAGTCAGCAAGCATTTGCCGGATCTGCCCCGGGGTGGCGTCGCGGTTGAACTGCAGTTCGCGGAACTCGTACTCGACCATCGTTCGCCCATTGTGCGTCATTACCGATACGGTCTGGTCTATGGCCACCGATCCGCGCGTCGCGCTGGCCGCCTTCGTGGCGGCCCTGGAACGTCACTTCGAGGTCGTCGTAGCCCGCCGCGGAGAACAGGACCCGGCCGTCGAGGCCGCGTACCAGTCCCTGGCGGAAGCCTTCGATGAGTACGACCGCGCCCTGATGGACACCTACGGCGAGGTCACCCCCTTCGAGATCTACGACGACGAGGACGACGACGAACTCGACGACGAAGACGAGATCGAGGAACTGGACGAAGAGCTCGACGACGCGGACGACGAGGACTAGATCCGCGGCGTCGACACCTCATCGAGCGCGTCACGGACAGCGTCCGGGATCGTCAGTTCCTCACTGCGTAGGAGCGAGGCCAACTGGGTGGTCGTCCGCGCGCCGATGATGCTGGAGGCAACCCGGTCCCGCGTCCACGCCAGCGCCACCTCGGCGGGAGTGACCTCAAGACCGGAAGCAGCAGTGACGACCGCGTTGACGATCGGTGAGGCCGCCTCGCCCAGATGCCGCGCCGCCCACCGCTCGTGCTGGCCGGCAGCCGCGCGGGAGTCGGCGGGCGTGCCGTGGCGGTACTTCCCGGTCAGGATCCCACCGGCCAGCGGAGCCCACGCGAGAATGCCTGCGCCCGCGTACCGCGCCGCCGGGATCACCTCGGCGTCCGCCGAGCGGGTCAGCAGGTTGTATTCAATCTCGTTGGCCACCAAGGGAACTCGCGCCTCGGCGAGTAATGATCGGGCCGCGGTGAACTGCCAGCCGGTGTAGTTGGACACCCCGACGTATCGCGCCCGGCCGCTGCGATGGGCCGCCTCCAGGGCCGACATGGTCTCGGCCAGCGGTACCTGCTCGTCCCACGTGTGCACCAGCCACAGATCGAGATAGTCCACGCCCAACCGGTCAAGGGAGGCATCCAACGCCGTGAGCAGGGACCCGCGCGAAGCATCCACCCGCCGGTCCGCGTCGACGCCACCGATGCCGGCCTTACCGACCAACCGCAGCCGGTCACGGTCGAGGTCCTTGATCAGAGCGCCGATCAGCCGCTCCGCACCGCCGTTGCCGTACCCCGCAGCGGTGTCGATCGTCGTACCTCCGGCGGCCAGGAAGTCGGTCAGGAGGTCCCGGGCGGTCTCCAGGTCGACCTCACGACCCCAGCTACTGGTGCCCAGGGTCAGGCTGCTGACCCGCAATCCGCTGTCCCCGACCGATTGGCTACGCACCCGGGCAGGCTAGCGTGACCGCGTGGCTCTCGCTCTCATCGTCCGGCACGGCCGGACCGCAGCGAACGCGTCCGGCACCCTCGCCGGCTGGACCCCGGGAGTCGGCCTCGACGACGTCGGCCGCGAACAGGCGCAACGGGTCGGCGCCCGGGTCGCCGACCTGCCGATCCGGCGGATCGTCGCCAGCCCGCTGCAACGATGCCAGGAGACGGCTGGGGCGGTGCGCGGCGTACTCGACGTGCCGATCGAGACCGTGGATGACCTGGGGGAGTGCAAGTACGGCGCGTGGACCGGTCAGCCGATCCGGGACCTGGCCAAGGATCCGCTCTGGCGCATCGTGCAGGATCAACCGTCGGCGGTCACGTTTCCCGCATCGGAGGATTTCGAGGCGGAGTCGATGCGGGCCATGCAAGCGCGCGCAGTCGGCGCCATGCGCCGGATCGACCACGAGGTGACGCAGGAGTTCGGGGACCAGGCGATCTGGTTGGCGGTCAGCCACGGCGATGTGATCAAAGCCATCCTCGCCGACGCGCTGGGCACCCATTTGGACCAGTTCCAGCGGATCAGTGTCGGACCGGCCTCGCTGAGCGCGGTCCGCTACGGCCCCACGCGCCCGTTCGTGGTCCGGATGAACGACACCGGCGGCGACGTGAGCGACCTGATCCCGAAACCCGAGCACGCGCCGGAGGGTGATGCGCCGGTCGGCGGAGGATCGTGACCGGGACTAGGGTCGATCCATGCCGCTGATCGAGTACGACGAGCCGGAGCGCTTCATCGCCGGCACCGTCGGTGAGCCCGGGCAGCGCACCTTCTTCCTGCAGGCGGTCCAGGGCCCGCGGATCACCACCGTGTCGTTGGAGAAGGAGCAGGTGGCGGTCCTGGCCGAGCGTCTCAACGACCTGCTGGACGAGATCGGCCAGTCCGATGAGCAGGTGCTGCCGCCGGACAACGACCCGTTGAGTACGCCGATCGAGGACGAATTCCGGGTCAGCACCTTGAGCCTGGCCTGGGTTGCGGAAGTCCAGCGGGTGGTCATCGAATGCCACGACCGCGACGTACAACTCGAGGATTCCGGCGACGAAGTCGTCGAACTGACCGAACCGGACGCAACGGTGCTACGGATCGTCCTGTCTCCGATCGCTGCCCGGGAGTTCGCCCGGCGCGGGCTCGCGACGGTCGCCAGCGGGCGACCGCCGTGCCCGTTCTGCGGCGCACCGCTGGAGGCATCCGGCCATATCTGCCCCCGTGCCAACGGATACCGGCGCTGACGAGCTCGCCGCGCTGCTGGAGCGTGGCGACCTGGAGGTCGAAGGCCGGCTGACGCACGCGTCCAACGCGGTCTACCGGGTCATCGTCGACGGGTCCGTGCGGGCGGTCTACAAACCCGTGCGGGGAGAGCGACCCCTGTGGGATTTCCCCGACGGGACGCTGGCGGCCAGGGAACTGACGTCGTACCTCATCTCCCGCCTGGGCGGCTGGCACCGCATTCCGCCGACGGTGCTGCGCGAGGGTCCGCTCGGCCCCGGATCGCTGCAGGTCTGGGTGGGCCCGCTGGATGTGACCGGCGACCACGATCTGTTGCGGGTCGATCCACCCGGGGAGTTGCCCGAGGGCTACCGCCCGGTGGTGCAGGCGCAGGACGAGTACTTCGCCGACGTCGTGGTCTCGCATGCCGACGATCCCGCGCTGCGGGAGATCGCTCTGCTGGACGCGGTGCTCAACAACGCCGACCGCAAGGCAACCGCCCTGATTATCGACGACGGCGACCTGTTCGCCATCGACCACGGGCTGACCATGCACGAGGAGCCCAAACTGCGCACCGTGCTGTGGGGTTACGCCGGTGAACCGCTCTCGCCGGAAGAGACGGCGCAACTGACCGATCTGCAGTCGCTGTTGTCCGGCGATCAGGTGCGGGACCTGCTCGGACAACTGATCACCGAGACCGAACTCACCGCGCTGGACCGGCGGATCCGCAAGCTGCTGCGCGATGAGGCCATGCCCCCGGTCCCGCCCCATCGGCACCCGTTGCCGTGGCCGCTCTGGTGAGCCAATTACGCTGAACCCCGTGAATCTGGCCGACACTCCCTTGCAGCCCTGGGCTGCACCCGACGTCCCGGCCGTGCCGCCGGTCCCCGGCCGGCTGCTGCTGGCGACCCGTGCGGGAGCGCTCGAGCCCGTCCTCCCGACCGATGGCGTTGCGGGCATGTACGTGTGTGGGATTACCCCGTACGACGCGACGCACCTTGGTCACGCCGCCACCTACGTGACGTTCGACCTGGCGAACCGGGTCCTGCGCGACAGCGGTGCGCAGGTGCGGTATGTGCAGAACGTCACCGATGTCGACGACCCACTGCTGGAGCGGGCGGCGCGGGACGGTGTGGACTGGCAGGACCTGGCGCACAGCGAGATCGAGCTCTTCAAGTCCGACATGGCTGCGCTGCGAGTGCTGCCGCCCGACGTCTACGCCAGTGTCGTGCAGACCATGGACCGGCACATCGCGGTCGTCACGAAACTGCTGGACTCCGGCGCGGCCTACCCGGTGGAGACGGATCTGTATCTCGATCTGTCCCAACAGGATTCGTTCGGTTCGGTCAGCGGCTGGGACCGTGACGAGATGATGGCGGTCTTCGCCGACCGCGGCGGAGACCCGGAGCGGGCCGGCAAACGCGACCCGTTGGACCCGCTGCTGTGGCGTGGCGAGCGACCGGGCGAACCCGCCTGGGACGGTGGGGTGCTGGGTCGTGGCCGCCCCGGCTGGCACGTCGAATGCACCACGATCGCGTTGGACAACCTGGGGATGGGTTTCGCGCTGCAGGCCGGTGGGACGGATCTGATCTTCCCGCACCACGAGATGAGCGCCGTGCAAGCGGTAGCCCTGACCGGGACGCCGCCGTTCGCGCACAGCTTCGCCTATCAGGCGATGGTCGGCTTCGAGGGCCACAAGATGAGCAAGTCGCGCGGCAACCTGGTCCGGGTAGCTCAGTTGCGCCGTGATGGCGTGGACCCGATGGCCATCCGCCTCATGTTGCTGGCCCAGCACTACCGCACCGAGTGGGAGTACACCGACGACTTGCTGCAGGCAGCGCAGAGTCGGCTGGACCGGTGGCGCGCAGCCACCTCAGGTGGGGACGACCGGGACGCCGACGACCTGCTGGTGACATTGCGAGCCGCGCTGCGGGCGGACCTCGATGCTCCCTCCGCGTTACGAGCGGTCGACCGGTGGGCCGGCCGGGCGCCGTCCGGCGGTCAGCCGAGTGTCGGCGTACGGGACATGATCGATGCCCTCCTCGGGGTCACGCTGTCCTAGACCAACTCGTTCTCCCGCGCGGCGCGCGCTGCGCGGGTGGTCAGCAGGTCGTAGATCCCTTCCTGCCGCATCGCCAGAGCGAGGGTCAGCGCGATCGCGCAGGCGCCGAGGGTGGGCGCGAGTTGCGAGGTCGTGCCGGTCATCTCGCTGGCGAGAACGATGGCCGTGACGGGAGCGTGGACGCTCGCCGCGAAGAACGCGGCCATGCCGACGAGGGCCAACGCTGCCGGCGGGGGTGCGGTCGGGTCGACTGCGCGGGCCACGATGCCCACGGCGAGACCGACGTGCGTGCCGAGCACCAACATCGGTGCGAAGAGGCCGCCCGGGGTGCACGCGGCGTACGACACCACGCCAAGGACCCAACGCACTGCGAGTACGCCGAGTACGCCGGCCAGGGCGCCCGAACCCAACAGAGCCTGCTGGGTCAGGTTGTCACCACCCCCGACGAGTTGGGGCGCCACCAGGGCGATCACGCCGATCAGGGCGCCGATGAGGGCGGCGCGCAGCTCGACCGGCCAGGAGCTGGTGTCGGCTGCGTGCAGCGCCAGGACCACGGTGCGGTTGTACGCGACGGCGGCCACGCCACAGAGCAGACCGGCCAGCGCTATCCATCCGGCCTGCGACAGTCGCGGTTGCGCCAGGCGGGCGACGTGGAACGCGTTGTCGTCGTGGACGAGCAGGTGGGCACTGGCGAAGCCGGCAGCGGAGGCGGTCAGGGTTGCGACGGTCGCCTTGGCATCGAATCGCTTCAGAAGCTCCTCGAGCACGAAGACGCCGCCCGCGATAGGTGCGTTGAATGCGGTCGCGAGCCCGGCGGCTGCTCCGCCGGCGACCAGCAACCGGAGTTGCTCGGAGTGGCGCCGCGTCAGCTTCGACACCATGACGGCGATGTTGCCGCCCATCTGGACCGACGGCCCTTCACGGCCGAGGGCCAGGCCGGCACCCATCGACAGCAATCCGCCGACGTACTTCACGGGGAAGATCCGCAATCGTCCCGGTGCGGCGCGGCCCTCGACGACGGCTTCGACCCGTGGGATCCCGCTGCCCTCGGCATGGGGTTCGACGCGATGCACGAGTCCTGCCGCAACAGTGGTGGCCAGGGCGCATGCCGCCACGAAAACGGGGGGCGCCCACCAATGCGCGTGCGACCAGTCGACGACCTGGCCGCGACGAGATGTCAGCCAGGACAGGGCGATCCGGAAGGTGGCAGCGGCGATCCCGGTGAGGGCACCGACCATCGCGGCGATGCCCGCGAATGCCCACCACGACCTATTCCGGTCCATATGTGCAGTATGCAATAGATGCACTCTGCATATGAAATCCTCATCCGCGCACGGCATGATGGGCGTATGAGCCGAGGTAGGTCCGATGAACTCGTCACCTCGCTGCTGACCGCATCGAGGGCGCTGGTGGGAGTGTCGGCCGCCTCGCTGGCGTCCGTGGAGCAGCAGGTGACGCTGGTGCAGTTCCGGACCCTGGTGGTCCTGTCCCAGCAGCCGCACAGCACGGTCGGTGCCGTGGCCGCCCGACTGGGGATCAACCCGTCCTCGGCGCAGCGACAGATCGACAGGCTGGTCAGTGCCGGGCTGGCCTCGCGCGAGGAGAATCCGGCCGATCGCCGCGAGGTGGTGGTCGCCCTGACGGCGACGGGTCAGCGCATCGTCGAGGACGTGACCCGGGCCCGGCGCAAAGCGTTGACCGCCATCGTGCGCGGGATGCCGGCAGATCAGTACGAATCACTGATCACTGCCCTGGATGCTTTCGCCATCGCCGCGGGCGAGCCGTCGGCGGACGACGCCGCGGGATTGGGCTGGTAAAGCGGACCTGGCCTGGTCTTGACATGACAATGTGGACGGTCGAGGATTCCCTCGTGTTCCCCGTCACACCCGACCCGTATGCCCTTGCCGACGCTATCCAGCGGGAGTCGGCAAGGGTGGCGTCGCTCTTGAGTGATGTCCGGCCGGGGTCGTGGGACGCTACGGTCCCGGGTCTGGAGTGGACGGGCGGCCAGTGCGCCCGCCATGTGGGGGCAGTCCTAACCGGTTTCGCAGCCGCGATCCGCGACGAGTTGGGCAGTCTCGGCGATCTGGGTCTGTCGGCCGCCGACCCCGACATTCCAGTGGGCGACTATCTGGCCCTGTCCACGCTGGCGACGATGGAACGCTCCCCGGCCGAACCTGCCGCCCTGGCGCGGACCATCGAGGACGGCGGCGAGGAGTTGGCCCGTCTCGCGCGCGAACCGCTCGATCTGGACCGCGACTGTCCGACACCGTGGTACGGCCCTGGGCGCACCCGCACCGCGGGCACCCTTCTCGCGGTGGCGGTGACCGAACTACTGGTCCACGGCTGGGATGTGCAGGGGGCATTCGGCCGCCCGCGGACCATCGAACCGCGAGCCGCGACCGCTGCCGCCGGAACCGTGATGAGTCAGATGGTCCCGTTCCTGGCGGCACCCGCCGCGAGCGCGACGCCCGAACCGGCAGCCCCGGCCACGACGTACGAGATCCACATCCGCGGCGGTGACCGCTTCCAGCTCCGGGCGGCAGGCGGCACCGTCACCGCTCAAGCGGTGGGGGAGAGCCCGGATTGCGTCATCTCCATGACCGGCCCGTGGAGCTTGCTGGTCGGATTCAACCGGGCTCCCCTGTGGCGAGCGGTGGCCACCGGGAAGATCCTCACGTACGGTCGCAAACCATGGGTGGCAAGGACCTTCGGGTCGATCGCGAAGGCGCCGTAGCGCTCAACGCCACCGCTGCGTCGCTCCTGGGCTTTCTGCACGACGGACCGTGCAGCGGCTGGGACCTGACCCGCCTGGTGGAGACGAGGTTGGGTGATTTCTGGTCCATCACCCGCAGCCAGGTCTACCGCGAACTGGCCGACCTCTCCCGCCGGGGGCTCGTCGAGGCGGGCGAGACCGGGCGACGGGACGCCCGGCCCTACACCCTGACCGACGACGGCAGGAAGGCGTTCGCGGCCTGGGCGGCGCAGGGTCCGGGCGCCGCCACCATCCGTTTGCCGTTGCTGCTGTTCGTGTCGCTGGGTCGACACATCGGTACGGCGCGCCTGCTGGAGGAGTTGCGGGCCCAACTGGGCGCGCAGCGGGCCCTGGTCGCCGAGTACGAGGCGCAACGCGCGCGACTCGTGGACAGCGGGGCGGATGCGCTGATCATCGCGACCGTCGACTACGGGATCGCCACCAGCAACGTGACGATCAAGTGGCTGGAAGGGCTGGTCGCTCGTCTGCGGGACGAGGACTCTGCTTAGTCCTCGCGGTTAGTCCTCGTCGCGGCGGCGCAGGTAGCGCTCGAACTCCTGGGCGATGGCGTCACCGCTGGCCTCGGGCAGTTCGGTGGTGTCCTGCTGCTCCTCCAGGGAATGCACGTAATCGGCGACTTCCTCATCCGAGGCCGCCAACTCATCCACCCCGTGCTCCCAGGCGCGGGCCAGGTCCGGCAGATCGGCGTGGCCGATCAGGGTGTCGAAGAGCATCTCAAGACGGGTGAGCAGCGCCAGCGTCGCCTTGGGGGAGGGCGAACCGCCCGCATAGTGGGGTACGGCGGCCCACAGTGAGATGGTCGGGATCCCGTTCCGGTGGGCAGCATCCGAAACCACACCGACGATCCCGGTCGGACCCTCGTAGCGGCTGGGTTCGAGGTCGTAGCGGTCGCGGATGTCCGGGTCGTCGCTCGAGACCGTGACCGGGATGGGCCGGGTGTGCGGCACGTCGGCGAGCAGGCCCCCCAGAGTGATGAACATGCTGGCGTCCGCGTCGGCGGCCAGGTCGATGATCTCCTGGGTGAAGGCGATCCACCGCATGGACGGCTCGATACCTTGCACCAGGATGACGTCCCGGTCCAGGGGAGTGTCCCGGGCCAGGAACAGCTTGGTTGTGGGCCACGTGATCTCCCGGTCGCCGGCCTCCCCGGAGATCCGTGGGCGGTTCACCTGGAAGTCGTAGTACTCCTCGGGATCAAGGGCCGCCAGGGGTTGCGCATCCCACATCTGAACCAAGTGGGCCAGGGTCGAGGTGGCCGTTTCGCCGGCGTCGTTCCACCCTTCGAAGGCGGCAATGACGAGTGGATCCCGCAGCAGTGGCAACTCCTCGAACTCGATCACCCGCTCAGCGTACGGACTGCCGCGACCGGCTCGGTAGAATCCTCCTCAGATTCGACCGAATGGGGACCGATGTGAGCAGCCGCTCCGAAACCACCCAGGCGTCGCAGATCCAGCCGGACCAGACGGCGGCACTGCGCGACCTACTCAGCCAACGCATCCTGATCCTCGATGGAGCGATGGGTACCCAGATCCAGGCGAAGGGGTTCTCCGAGGCCGACTATCGGGGTGATCGCTTCGCCGACTGGCCCAGTGACCTGCGCGGCAACAATGATCTGCTGAGTCTGACCCAGCCCGAGGCGATCAAGGCCATCCACACTGCCTACCTCGACGCAGGTGCGACGTTGGTGGAGACCAACACCTTCAACGCCCAGCGGATCTCACTGGCCGACTACGACATGTCGGATCTGGCGTACGAGTTTAACCTGGCGTCGGCGCGTCTGGCACGTGCCGCCGTCGATGAGTTCATGGCCGCCCATCCGGGCGAGCAGCGGTTCGTCGTGGGAGGCATCGGACCGACCAACCGCACGGCCAGCATCTCCCCGGATGTGAACGACCCGGCAGCCCGCAACGTCAGCTACGAGCAACTGGTCGAGGCCTACCTGGAGCAGGCCAACGGTCTGGTCGACGGCGGATCCGACCTGCTGATCATCGAGACCATCTTCGACACCCTCAACGCCAAGGCCGCGATCTTCGCGTTGGAGACCCTGTTCGAGCAGCGCGGTCGCCGCTGGCCGATCATCATCTCCGGCACGATCACCGACGCCTCCGGACGAACCCTCTCGGGGCAGGTCACCGAAGCCTTCTGGAACAGCGTCCGGCACGCCCGCCCGCTGGCCGTCGGCCTGAACTGTGCACTCGGGGCGGAGGAGATGCGGCCCTACCTGGCCGAGATCTCCCGCATCGCAGACTGTTTCGTGTCCTGCTACCCGAACGCGGGCCTGCCGAACGCTTTCGGTGAGTACGACGAGACCCCGTCGCAGATGAGCGAGATCATCGCCAAGTTCGCCGCCGACGGCCTGGTGAACATCCTGGGCGGCTGCTGCGGCACGTCTCCGGCGCACATCGCGGCCATCGCCCAGCAGGTCCGGGACTACTCTCCGCGGGAAGTTCCGTCGGTCCAATCCGCCTGCCGTCTATCGGGTCTGGAGCCGCTGAACATCACCGACGAATCCCTCTTCGTCAACGTGGGCGAGCGCACCAACGTCACGGGCTCCGCCCGCTTCCGCAACCTGATCAAGGCGGGGGACTACACCACGGCGCTCAACGTGGCCCGCCAGCAGGTCGAGGCCGGCGCCCAGGTCATCGACATCAACATGGACGAGGGGATGCTCGACGGCATCGAGGCGATGGACCGCTTCTGCAAGCTGGTCGCGTCCGAGCCGGACATCTCCCGGGTCCCCGTCATGATCGACTCCTCGAAGTGGGACGTCATCGAGGCCGGATTGCGTTGTGTCCAGGGCAAACCGATCGTCAACTCGATCTCCATGAAGGAAGGCGTCGAGCCGTTCGTGGAGCACGCCCGGTTGTGCCGCAAGTACGGTGCGGCGGTTGTGGTCATGGCCTTCGACGAGCAGGGTCAGGCTGACTCGTTGGAGCGCCGCAAGGAGATCTGCGAGCGGGCCTACCGCATCCTGATCGACGAGGTGGGCTTCCCGGCGGAGGACATCATCTTCGACCCCAACATCTTCGCGGTGGCCACGGGCATCGAGGAACACGCCAACTACGGTGTCGACTTCATCGAGGCGACCCGCTGGATCAAGCAGAACCTGCCGCACGCCCTGGTGTCCGGTGGTGTATCGAACGTGTCGTTCTCCTTCCGGGGCAACAACCCGGTGCGGGAGGCGATCCACGCGGTGTTCCTCTACCACGCGATCTCCGCGGGCATGGATATGGGCATCGTGAATGCCGGTGCCTTGGTGGTCTACGACGAGATCGATCCCGAGCTGCGGGAGCGAATCGAGGACGTCATCCTCAACCGGCGGGCGGACAGCACCGAGCGCCTGTTGGAGATTGCCAACAAGTTCAACGTGAAGGGCGACGAGGCCGAACCCGCTGCCGCTGAGTGGCGTTCATTGCCGGTGCGGGAACGAATCACGCACGCGCTCGTCAAGGGTCTCGACGAGTTCGTGGTGGATGACACCGAGGAACTGCGAGTGGAGTTGGCTGCTTCCGGTGGCCGGCCCTTGGAGGTGATCGAGGGCCCGCTGATGGACGGCATGGGCGTCGTCGGCGATCTCTTCGGCGCTGGCAAAATGTTCCTGCCGCAGGTCGTGAAGTCGGCGCGGGTGATGAAAAAGGCTGTGGCACATCTGATTCCGTACATCGAAGCGGAGAAGAAGCCGGGTGACGCGGCGCACAGCAAGGGCAAGATCGTCATGGCCACGGTCAAGGGCGACGTGCACGACATCGGCAAGAACATCGTCGGTGTCGTCCTGCAGTGCAACAACTACGACGTGGTCGACCTCGGCGTCATGGTGCCGCCGCAGAAGATCCTGGACGCGGCCCGTTCCGAGAACGCGGACATCATCGGCCTCTCCGGGTTGATCACGCCGTCGCTCGACGAGATGGTCACCCTCGCCTCGGAGATGGAGCGGCAGGGTTTCGAGATCCCGCTGCTGCTCGGTGGCGCGACAACCTCGCGGGCGCACACCGCGGTGAAGGTCGAGCCGAAGTACCACGGCCCGGTCGTCTGGGTGAAGGACGCATCCCGTTCTGTACCAACGGCTTCCGCGTTGTTGTCGGATGAGCGACGGGGTGCGTTCCTGGAGGACGTGTCGCGTGACTACGCCTCGATCCGTGAGCGGCATGCCGCCAAGCGGATCGAACGGCCACTGGCGTCGTACGCGCAAGCCCTGGATCGACGTACGCCGATTGATTGGGTTGGTTACGAGCCCACCAAGCCGACGTTCACGGGTCTGCGGAGTTTCAACGACTACCCGCTGGCTGAGCTGCGGGAGTACATCGACTGGCAGCCGTTCTTCAACGCGTGGGAGATGAAGGGCCGCTACCCCGACATCCTGAACAACCCGGCCAGCGGTGAGGCGGCCCGCAAACTGTGGGACGACGCGCAGGCGATGCTCGACCGGTTGATCGAGGAGAAGTGGCTGCAGGCCAACGGCGTGGTGGGCTTCTTCCCGGCGGCCGCGGTGGGTGACGACCTGCTGGTCTACGGCTCGGAGGACCGTTCCGAGGTGGTCACGACGCTGCACCACCTGCGCCAGCAGGGGGAGCACCGCGAGGGCGTTCCGAACCGGTCGCTCGCCGACTATGTGGCACCGGTCGAGACCGGAATCGCCGACTACGTGGGCGGATTCGCGGTGACGGCTGGTTTGGGTGCAGCCGAGAAGGTGGCCGAGTTCAAGGCGGCGCTGGACGACTACAGCGGGATCCTGTTGGAGTCGTTGGCCGACCGGTTGGCGGAAGCCTTCGCCGAGCGACTGCACGAGTTGGTGCGCACGGAACTGTGGGGATATGCGCCGCAGGAGTCGCTGGACAATGAGGCGCTGATCGACGAGCGCTACACCGGTATCCGCCCGGCGCCGGGGTATCCCGCGTGCCCGGACCACACCGAGAAGGCGACCCTGTGGGAGTTGTTGGAGGTCAAGGAGCGCGCCGGGATCTCCCTCACCGAGTCGATGGCGATGTGGCCGGGGGCTGCGGTCAGCGGTTGGTACTTCTCACATCCGCAGTCGCAGTACTTCGTCGTGGGCCGGCTCGGGCAGGACCAGGTGGGTGACTACGCGCGGCGCAAGGGCTGGACGATGGCGCAGGCCGAGCAGTGGTTGTCCCCGAACCTGGGCTACGAGCCGGAGGACTCCTAAGTGTTGTTGCCAGCAGCAGTGCTGTGGGACATGGACGGCACGCTGGTGGACACCGAGCCGTACTGGATCGGGGCGGAGAAGGCGCTGGTCGCAGCGCACGGTGGTGTGTGGACCGACGCGATGGCCAAGGAGTGCGTCGGCAACACCCTGCTGCGGTCGGCCCAGATCATCATCGACAACTCCGACGTGTCGATGACGCCCGAGGAAGTCGTCGACTACCTGATCGGCGAGGTGCTGACCGAGATGCGCCGGCACATGCCGTGGCGTCCCGGTGCCCGGGAACTGCTGGCCGAGGCGGTGCGGGCCGGTGTGCCCAACGCGCTGGTGACGATGTCCTACACCGTGTTGGCCGATGAACTGGTGGCGGCGTTGCCGGAAGGTTCATTCGCAACGGTGGTGACTGGCGACGTAGTGACGAACGGGAAACCGCATCCGGAACCCTATCTGACCGCCGCTTCGCAACTTGGCGTGCAGCCGGAAGATGCTGTGGCTATTGAGGATTCGCCCACGGGCGTGCGCTCGGCGGTGGCCGCCGGAGTGCCCACGATCGCCGTACCGCACGTGGTCGAGGTGCCGCAGATGGCTGGTGCAGTGCAGGTGGACTCACTGGCCGGCTTGCGGCTGCGTGACCTGACCGGCTTGTTCACCGCGGCGCCGGCCCGGCACTAGCTCACTCGTCTCACGCCCCGAGCGGTTACCGAGTCGGCGTAACGGTCACGGTCGCAACGTAATTGGTTGGCGGGCAGGTCGGTCCGTTCGGGATCTGCTTAGACGGCGTCACGGTGGCCGTGCTGGTCGGTCCGATACGCCCAGCGTCATCGGCGACGTCAACTGTCACGACAACCGGGCCCTTCGTGCCGACCGCGGTATCCCTGACGGCGATCGGGGCACCGGATTGTGCACTGTCGAACATGCACGCGCCGTTGATGCACACCGTGCCGACCCACGACGGTGGCGGTGGATAGGCGAAGGTGGGAGAGGTCGGAGTCGCTCCACTGACGGACACGACCACCCCCTGGTCCAGGGACGAGTAGTCCATGGGGCAGGACGAAACTTCCTCGTCGGATGAGCAACCGGACAAGAAGGCGACCGAGATCGCCAGAAGCGTGGCGCCAATGCCGCCCGTACCAGCCCTCGACATGTCCGCACCCTAGCGACAGCGCGGGCCTTTGTACCCTCGGCACATGCGCAGCATCGCGAACTACGACGCTGAGAAGTACGTCGACAATCCCGATTACGAGTCCATCGAGCCGGGCATCTACCTGCTCCAGGACGGCTCGGAGGAGTACGTGACGTCGTTGACCTTCGAGCAGGAGCCCGACCTGGGTGAAGGAGACAGCCCGGCGCGGATCTCGCAGTACCCGCTGGAAGATCTCCTCGACCGGTTCAATGTGTGGGTCTCGGACTTCTATCCCGACCTGAATTCATCCAGCGCTCGGACCTGCTACCAGGAGTTCGCCGCGGCCGACCTCGCCGACATCCAGGCGTTCCGGGAGATCATCGGCCGACACGTCTATCTGCGCAACGACGGCGCGGCGGTGCACCTTGTCATTGACTGAACGTCATCGGGGTAGCAGCGTCGCGTCAGTCCGGGTCGATAGCCCCGGTGATCGCCGGATCGGTCGCGCGCTCGATCGAATACTCCGGCAGCGGCGGGGGAGTGCCACCCCAAGCCGGGCACAACGCCTTGTGGTCACACCAGTCGCACAACCGCGACGGCCGCGGCCGCCAGTCACCGGTCGTCGCGGCGCGCTCGATCGCCCGCCACAGCGCCTTCACCTTGCGCTCGGTGGCCAGCAGATCCCATTCGGACGGCTGATAACGGACGATCTCCCCGTTGCCGAGATAGACCAGCTGCAGCATCGCCGGGATCACTCCGCGAGTGCGCCACCACACCAGCGCGTAGAACTTCATCTGGAACAGCGCCTTGCCCTCGAAAAACTCAGAGGGTGAGCGGCCCGTCTTGTAGTCCACGACCCGGACCTGGCCGCCGGGTGCGACATCCAGCCGATCGACGTACCCGCGCAGCGTCAACCCGTCCACGTCGGCCTCGACGTACAGCTCACGCGCCGCGGGCTCCAACCGGGTCGGGTCTTCCATCTCGAACCAGCGCTGCACCAACCGGAACGCATCGGCCAGCCAGTCGGCCAGACCGTCCTCGTCCACGAGGTCTCCCAGGTCCGGATTCTCCTGCACCAATCGTCGCCACTGGGGCTCGATCAGGTCGCGTGCGGTGTCCGGATCCCGTTGCCCCGCAGGCAGATCAAAGAGCCGCTCGAGTACGGCGTGCACAAGAGTCCCGCGCGAAGCCGCGGGACTGGGGGCCTCGGGCAAGCGGTCGACAACCCGGAACCGGTAGAGCAGCGGACACTGCATGAAGTCGCCCGCACGGCTCGGCGACAGAGCCGCACGACGCGGTGGAGCGGCCGTCTGGGTCACCGGAGAAGTCATAACCAGAACTGTAGGACGGGGGTCCGACAACCTTCCCGACTACGCTGGCCGGCATGGCGAATGCAGCGCAAAGTCCGGGTCTGCGGATCGGGTCCCTGCGTGGCGCACCGGTCTATATCGGCCGCAGCTGGCCGATCATCGCGATCATCATCATCTTCACCTTCGGGCCCCAGGTGACCTACCTGCGGCCCGACCTCGGCGCGGGCGGGTATCTGGTGGCTGCTGCCTTCGCGATCCTGCTGTTGCTGTCGGTGCTGGTCCACGAGGCCGCGCACGCGCTCGTGGCCCAGGCGCGGGGGATGGCCGTGCACCAGGTGGTCGCCGACGCGTGGGGTGGTCACACCAGCTTCGACCAGGACGACACCTCCCCGGCCACGGGTGCACTGGTCGCTGTCGTCGGGCCGCTCGCCAACGCCGTACTCGCCATCCTGGGCTGGCTCGTCCTGCAGATGCAGGGGGATGGCTCGGCCGTGACCCGGTTCGATCCGATCAGCGTGCCCACACTGTTGCTGTCGGCGTTCGTGTGGGCCAACGGGTTCGTGGCCATCTTCAACCTCTTGCCCGGCCTGCCGCTCGATGGTGGCTACCTCGTGTCGTCCCTGGTGTGGGCGGTGACCGGCAGCCGCTCGCGCGGTGCGGTCGTGGCCGGGTGGTGCGGACGCATCGTCGCGGTGTTGGCCGTCCTGTGGGCGATCGGCCTGCCGCTGATGCGCGGTCAGCAACCGTCGATGATCACCACGGTGTGGGCGATCATGATCGGCGGCTTCCTGTGGTTCGGCGCCGGCGCCGCGATCAACCGCGGCCAGGCCGCCCACGTCCTGGGCAAGGTGCAGGTGGGTCAACTGTTGCGACCGGTGTTCGTCGCCTCCGGCCCGACAGCACTGTCGAGCCTGCCGCAGAACGCGGACATCGTGGTGACCACCGCGGACGGAACGCCCTGGGGTGTCGTGCCTGCCGAGATCGCGACCCAGGTCCGCGCCAGCCAACCGGGGCTCGCGGTGGAGTCGGCCGCGTTGCGACAGCCCGAGCCGTGGGTGGCGCAGGTCGAGAATCCGCAGGCCGATGTGTCACAGCTGGTGCGCGTGTACCAGGCCGGCGGGGGAGCAGCGAGCTACCTACTGGTGGCGACCGGGTCTGGTCAGGTGCTGGGGATCGTACGCACCGAGGACCTACGGGTCGCGCTCAACGCGGTGGCCTGACCTTCAACGGGCGCGGATTGTGAGGACTGTGAGGTTCTTGAGGGCCAACGCGCCAAAGACGTCCTCAGGAACCTCGAAATCCTCAGAAACGTCGGCGCGCCCCGCCACGCATAGAATCTGCTGCGATGACTGATCAGCCCACCGGAGCCGACCGTCGCCGAGGCCCGTTCCGGGCGGGCGATCGTGTCCAGCTCACCGACGCCAAAGGCCGGATGCACACCATCGAGTTGGTGCCCGGCAAGCAGTTCCACACCCACCGTGGTCATATCAAGCACGATGACCTGATCGGCTCCACCGACGGCATCACCGTGCGCAACACCGCCGGTGTCGAATACCTCGCGATGCGGCCACTGCTGTCGGATTACGTGATGTCGATGCCGCGCGGCGCTGCTGTCGTCTATCCGAAGGACGCCGGGCAGATCATCACGATGGCTGACGTCTTCCCGGGTGCGGTGGTCGTCGAGGCCGGTGTGGGATCGGGCGCGCTCAGCATGTCGCTGCTGCGCGCGGTCGGCGATCAGGGCCGGGTGCTGTCCATCGAGCGCCGGGAGGATTTCGCGGACATCGCCAAGGCGAACGCGCGAGCGTTCTTCGGTGAGGACCACCCGGCCTGGGACGTGCGCATCGGTGACTTACAGGAGGAGCTGCCACTCGCCGTACCGGAAGGATCGGTTGACCGGGTCGTCCTGGACATGCTCGCGCCCTGGGAGTGCCTCGACGCGGTCGCCTACGCCCTGGCTCCCGGAGGGGTGCTGATCTGTTACGTGGCCACCGCGACCCAGCTGTCCCGGGTTGCGGAGGACATCCGGCTGCACGGCGGGTTCAGCGAACCGGCCGCCTGGGAGTCGATGGTGCGCGACTGGCACCTGGAGGGCCTGGCCGTCCGCCCGGCGCACCGGATGCACGGGCACACCGGCTTCCTGATCACGACGCGCCGACTGGCTCCGGGAGTGACCCCGCCGCGGCGCACGCGCCGACCAGCCAAGGGGTCGTACGACGAGACGCAGGTCCCGGGGGATGAGACGTCCGAGGACGATGTGATCAAGGACACATCCGGGTGGGACAGTGCGGACTTTGGCGAAAGACCCGTGTCGGAGAAGAAGATTCGGCGCTTACGGAGGGCAATCAGCGCGCCACCCGACGAAAACTGATCTTCGCGGGTTAGGGTCGGTTGGCATCACTTGGACGCGCTCCGGCGCGGCAGAGGAGGCCACGATGACCGAGCACTTCACGCCCCACGGTTCTTCCGATGAGGAGTCCGTCGCCCGCCTGCAATCCGAGGTGGCCGCGCTCCGCGACCGCCTTGCCACGGCACCGGGTAGCAGCCGCGCGCGGGAACTCGAACAGCAGATCCTCCAACTCCAGTCCTCCGTCGGCACGCTGTCGGCGCAGAACGAACGCCTTGCCCGCACCCTCAAGGAAGCGCGCGAGCAGATTGTCAATCTGAAGTCCGAGGTCGACCGGCTCGCGCAGCCGCCGGCGACCTTCGGAGTCGTGCTGACCGTGCACGACGACGGCACCGCCGACATCCTCAACTCCGGCCGCAAGATGCGGGTTGCGGTGAGCCCCTCGGTCGAGGGCGAGCAGATGGTGCCCGGCCGTGAGGTCATGCTCAACGAGGCCCTGAACGTCGTGGCGGCCGTCGGCTTCGAGAACATCGGCGAACTGGTCCAGGTCAAGGAACTGCTGGGCGAGGACCGCATCCTGGTGGTCGCCCACGGCGACGAGGAGCGGATCTGCCGTCGCGCGGCGTCGCTGGTCGATGAGGCCGTCCGCGTGGGCGACTCGCTGTTGCTGGACACCCGCAGTGGTTTCGTCTTCGAGCGCATCCCGAAGGCGGAGGTCGCCGACCTGGTCCTGGAGGAAGTGCCGGACATCCGGTACGAGGACATCGGTGGGCTGTCCGGGCAGATCGAAGCGATCCGCGACGCCGTGGAGTTGCCCTACCTGCACGCCGACCTGTTCCGTGAGCACGCGCTGCGCCCGCCCAAGGGTGTCCTGCTCTACGGCCCACCCGGCTGTGGCAAGACGCTGATCGCCAAGGCGGTCGCTGCGTCGCTGGCGCGCAAGGTCGCCGAGATCACCGGCCGCGAGCAGACCAAGAGTTACTTCCTGAACATCAAGGGACCTGAGCTGCTCAACAAGTACGTCGGTGAGACCGAGCGGCACATCCGGTTGATCTTCCAGCGCGCCCGGGAGGCGGCCTCCGACGGCACTCCCGTGGTGGTGTTCTTCGACGAGATGGAGTCGCTGTTCCGCACCCGTGGATCCGGTGTCTCCTCCGACGTCGAGACGACGATCGTGCCGCAGCTGCTGGCCGAGATCGACGGTGTGGAGCGCCTGGAGAACGTCATCGTCATCGGTGCCTCCAACCGTGAGGACATGATCGACCCGGCCATCCTGCGACCCGGCCGTCTCGATGTGAAGATCAAGATCGAGCGCCCGGATGCCGAGAGCGCCCGGGAGATCTTCAGCAAGTACCTCGAGGCGGGGCTGCCGCTGCACGCCGACGACCTGGCCGAGAACGACGGTGACGCGCAGGCCACGGTGGACGGCATGATCCAGGCGACGGTCGAGCGGATGTACGCCGAGATCGACGAGAACCGCTTCCTGGAGGTCACCTACGCCAGTGGTGACAAGGAGATCCTCTACTTCAAGGACTTCAACTCCGGCGCGATGATCCAGAACATCGTCGACCGGGCCAAGAAGATGGCGATCAAGGACCAGTTGACCATCGGCGCCAAGGGCATCCGGGTGGAACACCTGTTGCGCTCCTGCGTCGATGAGTTCAAGGAGAACGAGGACCTGCCCAACACGACCAACCCCGATGACTGGGCGCGGATCTCGGGCAAGAAGGGCGAGCGGATCGTCTACATCCGCACGCTGATCGACGGCAAGAACGGCGACAACCCCGGTCGCTCGATCGACTCCGTCGGTAGCACCGGGCAGTACCTCTGAGCCTCAGCTAGTGGCGTGGCGCCGCCGGGCGATGAACCCGGCGGCCCACCGCCAGCCGAGCAGGAACACCGCGAGCACGATGCTTGCGACGATGATGAACGACACGGCGATCCCGCGACCGGTGACGACCCGCAGCACCATGCCCAGGAAGACGGTCGCGAACCACACGGTCACGCCCGCGTTCACGCTCAACGGTGCCGATCGGCGTACGGCGAGGCTCACCACCCAGCCCAGCACCAGACCCGCCAGGAACGGCCCGGCGGTCGTGAGCACACCTGCCGCGGCACCGGACTCGTCGTGGGACCTGCGGCCGATGGCCGCGAACAACAGCACGAGCAGGGCATCGAGCACGAACGCGCCGACGGCGCGCAGGGCGGGGCTGGTCACGCCGCCCAGTATCGCCTGAGCAGTCCTCTTTCTCGGATTTGAGCACGTGCTCAAGGTGGCTGGTAGCCTTTTGAGCAGTCGCTTAAAAGGACGGAGGACATCATGCAGGGCTCAGCAGTTCGGCCACGCACCGGGATTGACGTCGGCGCGGAACTCAACTCCAGCCTTGAACGCGTGTGGGCGTTGACCCAGGATCCGAGCAAGCACGCCCGCTGGGACGTCAGGTTCGGGCGCATCACGCCGACGGGGGCCGGGACGTTCTGCTACCGCCGCTTCGGAGTGGGCGGCACCGGCGAGCACTCCGGTGACCGCCGGGCGACTGATGGGTCGGCGACCTCGGCGCTGCGGTTCGCGTGTGCCCATCCGTTGTCTCCCATCGAGGAGGGTTCCGGCTACTGGCGATACACGCCTCGCGAGGACGGGGGAGTGACCTTCGCGACCTGGTACGACTATCGGTCGCGGTACCCCAGGATCGACCGGTTCTTCCGACCCCTGATGGCCCGGGGCACCGCGTGGTCGTTCGACCGTCTGCGGCTGTGGGCGGACCGCAGCGTGCCACCAGAACTCAGTGCAAGCATCGCGCTGGCAGACGCGGCGATACGAGCCGGCGTCGTGATTGCAGCGACGCTGATGACGGACGGGCCGGTCGGGTTGCTCGCGGCGGGCGTGCTCACGATCCTGGCGCTCCGACTGCCGCCGCTGCCGTGGGCCCCGTCGGCGCGCCGGACGAGCTGGAGCGTGGGGTCAGTGCGATGACCTCGATCTTCGCGCGGGCGCTCGGCTCAGACTTCTACAACCTGCATCCGCGCATGCAGGAGCGGTTCGGTCTGGACGTCGCCGGCGGCCGGGCCTGTATCGGTCGAGGCACGATGGATCGCATCTGGCGCGGACACGCCGTCGTCGCACCTTTCCTACGGTTGGGTGCCCAGCGGAACCTACTGTTTCCCGAGACCGGTGTCGGTGTGCCGTTCACGATCGAGAACTATCCCTATCTGGACGGTTACGGCCGCGAAACGGTGACCTTCGTGCGTACCTTCGAGGTCGGTCAGGGTCGCCGTCGCCGGTTCGACGCAACGATGGTGTTCGACCCGACCCGCCAAAAGGTCGTCGACTACCTGGGCACCCACCAGCACATCGCCGCAGACCTGGAGATCACCGTCGATGAGCGCGGTGGCTTGCGCATCGACTCCGACGTGATGCGACTGCACGAGGGCGTGCTGAGCGGCACCATGCCCTCGTGGATCAGCGGTCGGGCCACGGTGCGCGAGCACTGGGATGAGCAGGCGGCGTGCTTCCGGATCCAGGTCGAGGTGCACCACCGGATACTCGGCCCGGTATTCGGCTACCACGGCCGGTTCACCGCCAGCTATGTCGATGCGCAGCACGTACCGGCCGCGGTCCAGCCCTACCGGGAGGAGATCCGTGTCTGACACCCGCGCAGCAGCGACGAAGCAGGCTCTCGTCGACGCGACCATGCGCGTGATCCGCGAGCAGGGAATCTCAGCCGTATCCACCCGGACGATCTCCGCAGCCGGCGGGGTCAATCAGGCGTTGATCTTCTACCACTTCGGAAGCGTGGACGGCCTGGTCGCGGCTGCGTGCCTGGACTCCACAGCGCAACGCGTGGCGCTGATGCGACCAGAGCTCGACGCCGTCTCCACCTTCACCGAACTCGTCGAGGTCGCCGGTCGGTTGCACCGGCAGGAACGCGAGGTCGGCAACGTGACCGTCCTGGCGCAGGTACTTGCCGGATCGCACGGCAACCCCGCGCTCGCCGAAGCGACCGGCGCTGCACTCGGGCTGTGGAATGACCAGGTGCGTACGACGCTGACCCGGTTGCTGCGCGACTCGCCGCTGAGCGACGTACTCGATGCTGGCGCCCTCACGGACCTGGTGAGCGCAACCTTTATCGGACTGGAGCTCACAGAGCCGACGCGCGCGGACTCCGCGACGCTCGAGCAGGCGCTGGCCGGAGTCAGCCGGCTCGCCGCCACGCTCGACGGCCTCGGTCCCGTTGCGCGCCGCGCTCTACGGTCTGCGCTACGCGCCTCCCGCTGAGCGAATGCCGAGGTGGGAGACTGAGGTCATGACCGTACGCCGCGTGATGGGTATCGAGACCGAGTACGGCATCTCGGTGCCCGGCAACCCGACTGCCAACCCGATGGTCCTGTCCGGGCGGGTGGTCACGGCGTACGCCACGGACCAGGGCATGCGGGCGGCGCGCGCGGGCTGGGACTACGAGGACGAAGCCCCGCTGCGCGACGCGCGCGGATTCGAGATCTCCCGGGTGCACGCCGATCCCAGCCAGCTGACCGACGAGGAAGACCCGACCCTCGCCAACGTCGTGCTCACCAACGGCGCCCGGTTGTACGTCGACCATGCGCACCCGGAGTACAGCTCACCGGAGGTCACCACGCCACGCGCGGCCGTGGCCTACGACCGGGCCGGCGAGGTCGTCATGGCCCGTGCGGTGCGGTTGCTGTCCGCGCCCGGCACCCCCGGGGTCAACCTCTACAAGAACAACACCGACGGCAAGGGCGCCAGCTACGGCACTCACGAGAACTACCTGATGAGCCGCACCACACCGTTCGCCGACATCGTCAAACACTTGATCCCGTTCTTCGTGGTGCGGCAGGTCATGTGCGGTTCCGGCCGGGTCGGCATCGGGGTCGAGTCGGGCAAGCCCGGCTTCCAGTTGGCGCAGCGCTCGGACTTCTTCGAGGTCGAGGTCGGCCTGGAGACCACCCTGAAGCGGCCGATCATCAACACCCGCGACGAACCGCACGCGACGACCGAGAAGTACCGCCGGTTGCACGTGATCCTGGGCGACGCGAACCACTGCGACGTGGCGAACCTGCTGAAGATGGGCACCACCTCGCTGGTGCTGGCGTTGATCGAGGCGGGGGCGATCACCGAGGACCTGACCGTCGACAAACCCGTGGCGACGCTCCAGGCGATCTCGCACGACCCGACCCTGCAGACAAAGGTGTCCCTGGCCGGTGGTCGGCAGATGACCGCCCTCCAACTGCTCTGGCGCTATCACGAGCTCGTCGCCGACTGGTTGGACACAACGTACGGCTCCGACGTGGACGAGGACACCGCTGAGGTGATGCGGCACTGGGAGCAGGTGCTGACCACGCTCGAGCGGGACCCGATGGACGCCGCCCGGCAGGTGGACTGGGTCGCGAAACTGGCCACGCTGGAGGGCTATCGGGCTCGCGACGGCCTGGACTGGGGCAACCCGAAGCTGCGCCAGATCGACATCCAGTGGTCCGACGTACGTCCCGACAAGGGACTTTTCCACCGGTTGGCCGCCGCCGGACGGTTCGATGAGTTGGTCAGCGCGGAAGACGTCCAGCACGCGGTCACCGCGCCCCCCTCGGACACCCGCGCCTACTTCCGCGGCATGTGCCTGACCAAGTTTCCGCGCGAGGTGGCCGCCGCGTCCTGGGACTCGGTCATCTTCGACATTCCCGGCCAGAGCAGCCTGCAACGGGTGCCGACCCTGGAACCGGAACGCGGCACGCGCGCGCACGTCGGCCAGTTGCTCGAGGAGTCGGCGACCGCGCAGGATCTGCTGCGGTCCCTGGAAGCGCTGCCGCCCACCGACACCGGGCGATGACCACGCGGGGGTAAAAGCCGCGATCCTGTCGGTCCCACGACATAGGGTGGGCACCACGACGTCCCACCTCCCGAAAGGGGCCTAACGATGCCCAGCCAGGAGCACAAGAGCACACAGCGCCGCGACGGCGATCCGGCCGACGACGCACCGGAGCCCACCCCCGTCGCCCAGGCCAACAAGGCCGAACTGGACGCCGACATCGACGACGTCCTGGATGAGATCGACAGCGTCCTGGAGAGCAACGCCGAGGAATTCGTGCGTGGCTTCGTCCAGAAGGGCGGCCAGTGAGCGCTGGAGACGTCCGCGATGATGGCCGGCTGCCGCTGGAGTTCACCCGCACCGGGTCGTCGTCGTTCAGTGAGTTCCTGTCCCATTACGCACCGCAGCTGATGCCCTCGGCCCGCACGTTGCCACCGGGCACCACGCTGGAGGCACCGCACGGCACGACGATCGTCGCGGTCACCTTCGACGGTGGCGTGCTCATCGCCGGTGACCGACGCGCCACGATGGGCAACCTGATCGCCAACCACGACATGACCAAGGTGTACGCCGCGGACGAGTACTCCGCGGTGGGCATCGCGGGGACGGCGGGTGTCGCAATCGAACTCGTGCGGTTGTTCCAGGTCGAGTTGGAGCACTACGAGAAGATCGAGGGCGCCCTGTTGTCCCTCGACGGCAAGGCCAACCGGTTGGCCTCGATGATCCGGGGCAACCTGGGCATGGCCATGCAGGGCCTGTCCGTGGTGCCGTTGTTCGCCGGGTTCGACCTGGACACCTCGGTCGGGCGGATCTTCTCCTACGACGTGACCGGGGGTTGCTATGAGGAGCACGACCATCACAGCGTGGGGTCCGGCTCGTTGTTCGCCCGGGGCGCGCTGAAGAAGCTGTGGCGCCCAGGTCTGGACGAGGCCGACGCCGTACGGGTGACGGTCGAAGCGCTGTACGACGCGGCGGACGATGACTCCGCGACCGGCGGTCCCGATCTGGGTCGGCGGATTTTCCCGACCCTGGCGGTGCTCGACCTGAACGGCGTGCGGTTCCTGACGACCGATCAACTCGAGTCGGTGGTCGAGGACGTTGTGGGCGCCCGCCGCGCGCAGGGAGGTGGTGGCGCATGAGCATGCCGTTCTACGTCTCGCCCGAGCAGTTGATGAAGGACCGGGCTGACTTCGCGCGCAAGGGAATTGCCCGTGGCCGGTCCGTGGTCGTCGTCGCGTACGACGGGGGAATCGCCTTCGTCGCGGAGAACCCGAGCCGCGCGCTGCACAAGATCAGCGAGATCTACGACCGGATCGCCTTCGCGGCAGTGGGTCGCTACAACGAGTTCGAGAACCTTCGGGTCGCCGGAGTGCGGTACGCCGACATGCGCGGCTACTCCTACGACCGCGCCGATGTCACCGCGCGTGGCCTGGCGAATGCCTACGCGCAGACCCTTGGCGCCGTGTTCACCCAGGAGTCCAAACCGTACGAGATCGAACTCGTCGTCGCCGAGGTCGGTCGGACCGCGGAAGCGGACCAGATCTACCGGTTGACCTACGACGGTTCGGTCAGCGACGAGCGCGGCTTCGTCGCGATGGGCGGGGCTGCCGAGCGGATCGGTACCGGTCTGGAGCAGGAGTGGAGCAGCGGGCAGGACCTGGGGTCGGTGTTGCGCCTCACCGTGCGACTGCTGGGTGGCGACGACGAGAACGGCTCCCCGCGGGTGCTCGGCGCAGACCAACTGGAGGTCGCCGTACTCGATCGGCATCGCGAGCGGCGGTTGTTCCGCCGGTTGACCGGGCCGTTGCTGGAGGCGCTGCTCAACCCCGCGGACCCGACGCACGACGTGCCCGCGACCGATGAACCCCACGCCGGCTCCCGCGACACCCTCAGCGAACCGGAGTAGCCACGGGTCACACCCGGCGGGGCCGCACGGCGTTTCGAGGCTGTCGGTGCCGCAGGGCATAATGGCCAAGTAGTTAGCCAGGCAAAGAAGTTGCCCGGCGGCTCATCACCCTCCGCACGATCTGCTGGGGGAGAAGTGGGGGCTGCTCGCCGATGCCGGATCACCAACCCGCGGTCGCACCACCGCCCGCCACGCCGCACACGTGGAGCGCTCTGGTCCGCCTCCTGCCCTACCTGCGTCCCTACCGGGCCCGCTGGATCACCATGTTCACCGCGGCGATCCTCAGCCTCGTGGCGACCATCGGAATCCCGCTGGTCACCAAAGCGGTGATCGATGGCCCGATCGCGCACAAGGACCGGCACGGTCTGTGGGTGCTTGGCAGCGGGGCCCTGGCGTTCGGGATCCTGGAGGCGACTTTGTGGTTCGTCCGCCGGTGGCTGGTGTCCCGCGCGACGCTGGGTGCTGAGACGGGTATCCGCAAGGATCTCTACGCCCGGCTGCAGGTGCTGCCGATGTCCTTCCACAGCCAGTGGCAGTCCGGGCAGTTGCTGTCGCGGATGATGAATGACCTGGCCACGGTGCGCCGACTGCTCGGCTTCGGGTTCACCTTCCTGGTGCTCAACGTCATCCAGATCATCGTGGTCAGCGGCATCCTGTTGGCGATGTACTGGCCGCTCGGGGTCCTGGTCATTGTCAGCGTCGTGCCCATCGTGGCCGTCATCTGGCACTTCCAACGCGAGTTCATCCGGCTGTCACGGGCCGCGCAGGACCAGGCCGGCCACGTGGCCACCACCGTCGAGGAAGCAGCACTCGGCAACCGGGTGATCAAGTCCTTCGGCCGCGAGGAGCACATCTTCGAACGCTTCGACGACCGCGCTACGGAGCTCTACGGCATCCAGTTGGAGAAGGTGAAGCTCCAGGCGAAGTTCTGGACGCTGCTGGAGGTCATTCCCACCCTCAGCCTGATCGCGGTGCTCGGTCTTGGCGCGGCGGCCGCCGGTCAGCACCGGCTGACGCTGGGCACCCTGGTCGCCTTCATCACCCTGATGCTGTCCCTGGTGTGGCCGATCTCCTCGCTGGGCTTCCTGCTGTCGATGGCGCAGGAGGCGATGACCGCCTCGACCCGCATCGTGGAGATCTTCGATGCCCCGATGGACATCACCGACGGCACCTCAGGTCACCAACCGCGCACCGGACATCTGGAACTGGTCGATATCGGCTTCCGCTTCGACGACACACCACCGGATGGGGAATGGGCCTTGCGGCACGTCAATCTCGACGTGGCGCCAGGGGAGACAGTTGCCCTGGTGGGTTCGACCGGATCAGGGAAATCCATTCTCACAGCGTTGATTCCGCGGCTGCACGACGTCAGTGAGGGTTCGATCCGCATCGACGGCGTGGACATCCGCGAGATGAGTCTGCCCGACCTGCGCAGCACGGTGGCGACTGCGTTCGAGGACCCCACGTTGTTCTCGATGTCGGTGCTGGAGAACCTCACCCTGGGTAATCCGGGGGCCGATCCGGACCATGTCCAGGAGGCCATCGAGGTGGCCCAGGCACACTTCGTGCACGACCTGCCCTACGGCCTGGACACCCGCATCGGCGAACAGGGGATGAGCCTGTCCGGCGGGCAGCGCCAGCGACTGTCCCTGGCCCGCGCCGTCCTGACCCGACCCCGGGTGCTGGTGCTGGATGACACGTTGTCCGCACTCGACGTACACACCGAGGCCAAGGTGGAGGAGGCGCTGGGCCGGGTGCTGCACGACGTCACCGGCATCGTGGTCGCCCACCGGGCCTCCACCGTGCTGTTGGCGGACAAGGTCGCCCTGCTCGAACGAGGCACCATCACCCACGTAGGCACGCACAGCGAGTTGCTCGCGAACGTTCCGGCCTACCGGTATCTGCTCAGCGCGGAGATGGACCAGGACGAAGATCGCGAAGAGTTCGCGGAGGTGTTGTCGTGACGACGACCGCGAGCGACGCGCCCGCCACCGATCCGAGCTGGCGCGGACGCTTCGAGGAGCGCCCCGACCAGACCCCGATCGACGAGAGCATTCCCCGCGGGCGTGAAGCGCGCGAACTGCTGTGGTCGCTACTACGGCCCTACCGGTGGATGATCCTGGTCCTCGCGCTGGTCGTGGTCGTGGAGAACGCCGCCCGGTTGTCGGTGCCGATCCTGGTCCAGCGCGGCATCGACCATGGCGTGCCGCCCCTGCTGCGGGACGGCAGCGCCGGGCCGCTGCTGCAGGTCGTGGTCGCGCTGTGCGTCGTCGTGACGATCCAGGCGATCACCCGGATGTTCTTCCTGCGGCGCTCGGGATTCATCGGCCAGAACGCGCTGCTCGACCTGCGCCGTCGGGTCTTCCGGCACTTCCAGGCGCTCGACGTCGCCTTCCACGACCGCTACACCTCCGGCCGGGTGGTGTCCCGCTCGACCAATGACGTCGAAGCCATCCAGGAGATGCTGGAGAACGGCTTCGATGGGTTGATCACCGCGGTGCTCACCCTCTTCGGCACCGCCGCACTGCTGATCGTGCTGGACGTGAAGCTGGGTCTGATGTGCCTGATCAGCTTCCCGTTCCTGGTCGTGCTCGCAATGTGGTTCCGCCGTGAGTCCGCGATTACCTACCGTGGCGTGCGGGAGAACGCGGCCCTGGTCATCGTGCAGTTCGTCGAAACCATGACCGGGATCCAGGCGGTGCAGGCCTACCGTCGCCAGGCCCGCAACCAGGAGATCTTCGACGACGTCGCCGACCGCTACCGGGTGGTGAACGAGCGCACCTTCCGCCTGGTCGCCATCTTCATGCCGGCGGTCAAACTGGTCGGCAACCTCACCACCGGAATGGTGCTGCTCTACGGCGGTTACCGGGTGCTCGAGGGCGACATGACCATCGGTGTCCTGACCGCGTTCCTGCTCTACCTGCGGATGTTCTTCGAACCCATGCAGGAGATCACGCAGTTCTACAACACCTTCCAGTCCGCGTCGTCGGCGCTGGAGAAGCTGGCCGGTGTGCTCGCCGAGGTGCCCGCCATCCAGAACCCCGCGGAGCCGGTCCGGCCCGAAAAGGTCCGCGGCGCAGTTGATTTCGACCACGTGAAGTTCGAGTACGTCGAGGGGCGGCCGGTCCTGCCCGGCCTGGAGCTGCACATCCCGGCCGGCCAGACCGTCGCTCTGGTGGGCACCACTGGTGCGGGCAAGACCACCATCGCCAAACTCATGGCCCGCTTCTATGACCCCACCGATGGCACCGTCCGGCTCGACGGTGTGGATCTGCGGGATATGGCGCAGGAAGAACTGCGCCAGCACGTGGTGATGGTGACCCAGGAGAACTTCCAGTTCGAGGGCAGCATCGCCGACAACATCCGGTTCGGGCGACCCGGAGCCAGCGATGAGCAGGTGCGCGCTGCCGCCGAGGCGGTCGGCGCCGATCGCTTCATCAACGAACTACCGGAGGGTTACAACACCAACGTGGCCAAACGGGGTGGGCGCCTGTCCGCCGGTCAGCGGCAACTGGTGGCGTTCGCGCGCGCCTTCCTCGCCGACCCCGCTGTGTTGATCCTGGACGAAGCCACCTCCTCCCTGGACATCCCCAGCGAACGGCTCGTGCAACGCGCGCTGGAGACCGTCCTGGCCGATCGGACGGCGCTGATCATCGCCCACCGGCTCTCGACCGTCGAGGTCGCCGACCGGGTCCTGGTGCTCGAGCACGGCCGGATCCTGCAGGACGGGTCCCCGGCCCAGTTGGTCGCCAGCGGTGAGGGGGAGTACGCCGCGCTGCACGATGCATGGGTATCCTCGCTGGCCTGATGGCCGGCTACCTGACCCTTCCGGCGGGGCGTGACCTCACCGCCGAGACCGAGGTACGCCGCTCGCGGTTCCTCGCGCAGGTCACCCGGGTGGGGGACGAGTCGGGCGCCCGGGCAGTCATCGCCAGCCGCCGCTCGGCGTACCCGGATGCGCGGCACCATTGCAGCGCGTTCGTCCTCGGGCCCGATCCGCGCACCGAGCGCAGCAACGACGACGGGGAACCCTCCGGCACCGCCGGCGCACCCATGCTGCAGGTGCTGCGCAGCGCCGGGCTGTCAGACGTCGTCGCCGTGGTCACGCGGTACTTCGGCGGCACGCTGCTCGGCACCGGTGGACTCGCCCGCGCGTACGCCGACGCGGTGCAGGCCGCCCTGGACGGCGATGGTCAGCGGGTGCGCCGCGAGCCGGTGGAACTCTTCGACCTGGCGGTGCCGCACGCGGAGGCCGGTCGGGTCGAGGCGGGACTTCGTGCGGCGGCGCTGGACCGGCCGGATCTGCAGGTGCTGGGCACCAGTTATCGCGACGACGCGGTCCTGCACCTGGCCGCCGGTCCGATCAGCGCTCGGCACCTGCCGGAACTAATCGCCGGGCTCACCGCCGGCGCACACGCAGCGGTGCCGACCGGCCGGGACTGGATCGACGTACCGGTGTGATCACGCGACCGCGGCGCTGATCAGCTCACGTTCGTCATCGGGGGACAGGCCGGCGCGGCGGACGCGCCCCGGCCCGGTCCGCAGTTCCCAGGCCAGCTCGTCGGTGACGGTCTGCTCCAACGGCCGGGTAGTCAGGCCCGCTTCGACGGCCCGCTCACAGCGCCGCCCGAGCATGCCGGCGTACTCCTGCGGTAGCCAGATCGGCAGTGACCGTGGCCCGGACCAGGGGTTGACGTCGTGCGCTTCGAGCCACCCGGGTGCGGCAGGAACGACCGGGCCGGAGTGTCCGACGACCGATCGGACGCTCGCCAGATACTCCGCGAACGGGATGGACTGACCGGCCGCGTCGAAGATGCCGGAGGTCGCAGCGTCGGCCGCCGCGACCAGCCAGTCCGCCAGGTCACGCACGTCGATCCACTGCACCGGTTGGTCCGGCGCATCGGGGACCAGCACGGCACCGTCGTCGGTGGCGGGATGGGCGAACCGCAGCGGCCAGTAGCCCGTGCGGTCGGTGCTGTCACCGGGACCGGCGATCAGTCCGCTGCGAGCGATGAAACAACGGTCGGCACCCAGCCGCCCGCGAACCAGCTCCTCGCAGCGGACTTTCGCCTCGCCGTACTGCTCATCGGTGTAGTCACCCACCGACGCGGGCAGCAGCGCGGCGTGTTCGTCGGTAGCCGGGTGGGATTGATCGGCGTACACCGAACACGACGACACGAACAGCCAATGACCCACCTGATCGCTGAGCGCGTCGAGCGCAGTCGTGACCAGTGCGGGATCGCGGGCCACGTCGATGACGGCATCGAACCGGCCCTGCGGATAGGCCTCGACCCGGGCGCGGTCGCCGCGGACGAACCGGACACCGGGCGGCGGTGGCCCCGACTGACCACGGGCCATGACCGTCACCGTGTGGCCGTGATCGACGGCGGTGCGCACCACCTGTGAGCCGAGCCACGCCGTACCGCCCAACACCAACAGGTCCATCCCGCCAGCCAACCAGGCAGGAGGGCCCTGCGCGACTACTGTTGGTGCATGGACCGTCGGATCTTCGGGATCGAGAACGAGTACGGCGTGACGTGCACCTTCGAGGGGCAGCGTCGGCTCACGCCGGACGAGGTCGCGCGCTATCTCTTCCGCAAGGTCGTCTCCTGGGGGCGGTCGAGCAACGTCTTCCTGTCCAACGGTTCGCGGCTCTACCTGGACGTGGGCAGCCACCCCGAGTACGCAACGCCCGAATGTGATGACGTGCGCGAAGCGGTCATCCACGACAAGGCCGGTGAGCGCATCGTCGAGGGCCTGGTCGAGGACGCGCAGTTGCGCCTCGCCGAGGAAGGTATCGAGGGGCAGATCTACGTCTTCAAGAACAACACCGACTCGGCGGGCAACTCCTACGGCTGCCACGAGAACTACCTGGTGGGCCGCCAGGGGGAGTTCCAGCGGATCTCCGACCACCTGATCCCGTTCCTGGTGAGCCGTCAGATCACCTGTGGCGCAGGCAAGATCGCATTGCTGGGCCACCGCCCGACGTACTGCGTCAGCCAACGTGCCGACCACATCTGGGAAGGCGTGTCGAGCGCCACGACGCGGTCACGGCCGATCATCAACACCCGCGACGAACCGCACGCGGACGCCGAACGCTATCGCCGGCTGCACGTCATCGTGGGTGACAGCAACATGAGCGAGACCACGACGATGCTCAAACTGGGTTCGGCGGACCTCGTGCTGCGGATGATCGAGGAAGGCGTTGCGCTGCGCGACCTCAGCCTGGAGAACCCGATCCGCGCGATCCGCGACATCAGCCATGACATCACCGGTCGCACCGAGGTCCGGCTGGCCAACGGCAAGGAGATGTCGGCGCTGCAGATCCAGGGTGAGTACTTCGAGCGCGCCAAGGCGTTCGTGGACCAGCACGGGCTGGTCGACGCCCAGACCAAACGGGTCATGGACCTGTGGGAACGCACCCTGCACGCCGTCGACACCGGGGATCTGAGCCTGGTCGACACCGAGATCGACTGGGTCATCAAGCACACCTTGCTGGACAGGTACTCCACCAAGCACGGGTTGTCGCTGGACGATCCGCGCATGTTGCAACTGGACCTGACCTATCACGACATCAACCGCCGCCGCGGACTGTTCTACCTGCTGCAGCGCAGCGGGCGGGCGGCCCGGGTCAGCACCGACGTCGAGGTGTTCGAGGCCAAGACGCGACCGCCCCAGACCACCCGGGCCAAGCTGCGCGGGGACTTCATCCGCGCTGCGCAGGCCGGTCGGCGCGACTTCACTGTCGACTGGGTGCACCTGAAGCTGAACGACCAGGCGCAGCGCACGGTCCTGGTCAAGGATCCGTTCGTCGCGGTGGACGCCCGGGTGCAGCGCCTGATCGACGGGATGTGAAGCGCTCCTAACTCGCCGGGTTATGGTGAGCCGACCATTCCCCGTTCAACATTGAGGTTTGCATTCGTGCGCCGCACTCTGCGCCTGGCCGCCGCCGGCACCCTGCCCCTGCTCCTGCTCACCGCCTGCGGGAGCGACAGTTCCACCTCGTCGGCAAGCGGTTCCAAGGCCTCTTCGACCGCGACCTGCACGGCGCCGCCGACCGCGTCCGCCGCTGAGGTGTCCAGCCTGTCGACGGTCACCGTCGACGCGAAGGACGCCAAGAAGCCGGCCGTGACACTGGCCAAGAAGCCGTTCAAGGTGGCCAAGACCGAGACCAACGTCATCAAAGCCGGCACCGGTGCGACCCTGACCAACAAGGACCTGGCAACGGTCAACTACACCCTGGTCAACGGCACCTCCGGCAAGGAAGCCGCCAACACCTTCGCCACCAAGCCCGTGGTCTTCGACCTGACCGACACCACCTTGGTGAAGGGGTTGTCCAAGGCTCTGATCGGTCAGAAGGTCGGCAGCACGCTGACGATCGCCGTACCCCCGGCTGAGGCGTTCGGCTGCGACGGTCAGAAGAGCCTGGGCATCACCGAGAACGACACGATGGTCTTCTACATGGACGTCATCAGCGCCACGCAGCCGCTGACTGAGGCGACCGGCACCCCGGTGGCCCCGAAGGCAGGTCTGCCCACCGTGAGCGTCCCTGCCGGAAAGGGCAAGGAAGCCACGATCACCATGCCCAACGCCAACCCGCCCAAGACGCTGGTCAGCCAGGATCTGATCACCGGCAAGGGTGCCAAGGTGGCCGAGGGTGACACGGTCATGGTCAGCTACACCGGCGTGATCTGGGCCAACGGCAAGAAGGGCACCGCGTTCGACTCGACCGCCAAGCAGGGTGGACAGCCGACGACCTTCCAGCTGGTCCCCGGTCAGCTGATCAGTGGCTGGGTCAAGGGTCTGGAAGGTAAGACCGTCGGCAGCCGCGTGCTGCTGGTCGTGCCCCCGGCCGACGGCTACGGCACCGCCGGCAACACGCAGGCCAGCATCAAGGGCACCGACACCCTGGTGTTCGTGGTCGACATCCTCGCGATCACCTGAGCCGTCCCCTGAGGCATCACCTGAGCCTGAGCCCACCCGTCACCACGTAAGGAGTAACGCATGGCCCACGACCCGAACGTCAAACCGGAGATCGACTTCCCCGGGGACGAGCCGCCGACCGATCTGGTCATCGAGGACATCACCGTCGGTGACGGCCGCGAAGCACAGGCCGGCGACACGATCCAGGCGCACTACGTCGGTGTCGCCTGGTCCACCGGTGAGGAGTTCGACTCCTCCTGGAACAGGGGCGCGCCGCTGCGCTTCCAGGTGGGCGTCGGTCAGGTCATCCAGGGCTGGGACACCGGCATCCTGGGGATGAAGGTGGGCGGGCGGCGCAAGCTGACCATCCCTGCCGACCTGGCGTACGGCGATCGCGGGGCTGGCAACGCCATCGGCCCGGGCGAGACCCTGATCTTCGTGGTCGACCTGGTCAGCGCCGACAAGCCCGGTGCGGGATCGGCCTTCGGTCTGCGCTGAGCCTCAGCACTTTTGGAACGGGATGCACGCGAAACAGCTGGTTTCGGGTGCATCCCGTTCCAAATGTTGGGGGTCAAATGTGCGGGGGCAACGGTCGGCGCAGGCTACAGCAGGCTGGCGACGTGCTTGCCCGCCGCAGCAGCGACCAGGAACGCGGCTTCGTCCTGCGCGAGTCCGCGGCCCATGGACTGCATCAGCACCGGCGCCTCGTCGAGGACCGCGCGCATATCGGTGACATCGACGTCGACCCGGCGCAGCCGGCCGTCGGTGCTGGCGATGAGTTCGTCGACCTGCTCCGACAGCGACCGGCCGAAATCGGAGTCGATGCTGGCGATCGGCACATCGGCGGGGACCAGCGCGACCCGGCCGTACGCCGTACGACTGTGATGGGACAGACCACGGTGGCGGGGTCGCTCGTCAGCCTCCGACACGCGCAGGGCAGCAACGGCACGGCCACCCAGGGTGTGCGCGGCGTTGAGCGTCTCGCCGGCTGAGGTCCCGGAGAACCCCCACCTCGTCCCGGTGCCCAGGTTGCCCGGACCCTGACTGACCACGGCCACGTCAGCGCCCAGCACGAGGCGGGCCGCCAGCAGACCGGTGTGCACGTTGACCGCCTCCAGGGTGCCGCCGAAGGCCTGGCCCACGGTGATCGCGCCGGTCAGCCAGTTGGCCCGGCGCAGTCCGGCGACGTTGCGCGAGAACGCCAGCGGCAACGCACCACCGTCGGTCATCACGTAGACGACCTTCGCGTCCGGCTTCTGCGCGCGCAGCCCGGCGATGATGGCCGGCACCGAGGAATGCAGGTCGGCGGCGATGACCGGCATCCCGTCGATCGAGTCCGCGTCGGCCAGGACCTGGTGATGCGGACTGTCCTGCTCATCGACCCCCAGGACCATGTCCTGCAACGGGGTGTAGCGGGCCTTGACGACGTGGCCCTGGGTGAACGCGGGATCGCTGGGCAACCGGTCGGGTGTGGCGACGACCAGCGCGAGACCTCCGGTGCCCAGACCCTTCTCCAGTGCCGTGACGTTCAGCAGGACCCGGTCGCCGACGTTCGGGCGCCCGGTGAGCGTCACGTAGGCGATCGCCGGCACCAACTCCTGACCCACCCGCGCCTGCACCTGACACGCACCGGACCACAACTCTTCGACCGTCTCAACGGTTCCCTGACGCCACTTGATCACGCACGCAGGGTAGTACGGCGCGTCCGGGGCCCGGGGTGGGATACCGTCGGCGCTGTGAGCGCACCGTCACCGGCCGTCAAGACCGAGCGGCTGCTCAATCTGGTGATCTGCCTGCTCTATACCCGCCGTCCGCTGTCGAAGGCGCGGATCCGCGAGGCGGTCCCGCAGTACGCCCAGACCGCCTCGGACGAGGCGTTCGACCGGATGTTCGAGCGGGACAAGGACGAACTGCGGGAGTTGGGCATTCCGCTGCGCACCGAGCCGCTGGATCCGTTGTTCGACGACGAGCCCGGCTACCGCATCGACCAACGCGACTACGCCCTGCCGCAGATCGCCTTCGAACCGGATGAGTTGGCCGTTCTGAGCCTGGCCAGCCGCACCTGGCAGCAGGCCAGTCTGGCCGGTCCGGCTGCGTCCGCCCTGCGCAAACTCCAGGCCGCGGACGTCGAACGCGACGTGGACTCGATCATCGGTCTGGAACCGCGGGTACGCACCAGCGAACCGGCGTTCGCACCGGTCAAGGACGCCGTGCTGGACCGTGTCGCGGTGCGGTTCACCTACCGCCGCCCCGGCGGCGCCGCGACCGAACGCACCGTCCAGCCATGGTCGGTCGTCAACCATCTCGGGCGCTGGTACGTCGCGGGTTTCGATCTGGACCGTCAGGCGCCCCGCGTCTTCCGGCTGAGCCGCATCGAGGGCGCCGTGCGGCGTACCGGCACACCGGGGGAGTACCAGATCCCGCCGCACGACGCGATCGCGATGATCTCCGGGACGGACGGCCCGCAGGTGAGCAGCCACGCCCGGGTCCTGGCCCGTCCGGGATCGGCGCACGCGCTGCGCCGGCGGGCCGTCGCAACGAGCGAGGGTCCGGAAGGGTGGAACGAACTGACGTTGGAGTACGGCGACGCGGAGACCTTCGCCGAGGAACTCGCCGGGTTCGGCCCGGTCGTGCGGGCGCTCGAACCCCCCGAGGTCGTCCAGGGCGTCGTACGTCGATTGCAGGCTGCTCTTGATGCCAACCAGCCAGCCGAGCAGGAAGGTGCCTGATGGCTGCAGAGTCCGCGACCCAACGGCTGGGTCGCTTGTTGCAACTGGTGCCCTGGCTGGTCAACCGGCAGGGCATCGACATCGAACAGGCCGCCGCCGAGTTCGGCGTCAGCCGGGCGCAGATCGAATCCGATCTGGAGTTGCTCTTCATGTGCGGGACACCGGGGCACATGCCCGACGACCTGATCGAAGCCGAATGGGAGCAGGGCCGGGTGTTCCTGCGCAACGCCGACACCATCGCCCGGCCGCTGCGCCTTGGTGTCGACGAGGCGCTGGCCCTGATCGTCGGTCTGCGCACCCTTGCCGACGTGCCCGGACTGGGCGACCGGGACGCCGTCGACCGGGCCCTGGCGAAACTGGTCGAAGCGACCGGGGACGCCAGTGCTGCTTCGGCGAACGTCCAGGTGCGACTGGCCGACCTGCCCGCCGACCTGTTGACCGACCTGCGCAGCGCGGTGCGAGACCACCGCCGGGTACACCTGCGGTATCTGGTCGCCTCGCGCGATGAGACCACCGAGCGCGACGTCGATCCGATGCGGGTCCTGTCGATCGACGGGCACTGGTATCTCGAGGGCTGGTGCCACCGGGCCCAGGACCAGCGGCTGTTCCGCCTGGACCGTGTCGAGGCATGGCAGGTGCTCGACCTGGACGGCACCCCGCCACCGGATGCCGCGCCGCGGGATGTGGCCAGCTTCAACGCCGAGGTCTTCACCAGCGGTCCGGAGGACCTTCTGGTAACTCTGGAGCTTCAACCACACGCCGCCTGGGTCGCCGACTACTACCCGGTCGAGTCGGTTCGGGTGATGCCCGGCGGGTCGGTGCGTGTGACGTTGCGTACGGCGGACCTCACCTGGCTGCGGCAATTGGTCTGGCGGCTCAGTGGAGCGGCCGAGGTGATCGAACCGGAGCAGTTACGGCAGCAGGTTGCAGGCGGCGCCCGCGACGCACTTTCGGCCTATGTAACGTAGGCTGGCCGAAGACCGTAACCGCAGTCACACATCGAGGAGCACAACACCACCATGGGTCTCAAGGGTCTGTTCGATGGATGGCACATCGTCATCATCATCCTTCTGCTGGTCGTGGTGTTCGGTTGGAAACGCCTGCCCGACGCCGCTCGTAGCCTCGGTCGTTCGGCGCGGATCCTGAAGAGCGAGATCGGTGACATGAAGGACGAGGGCAAGAGCCCCGGCGCCGGCACGACTGTCCCCGGCGAGACGGTCCCACCGCAGCAGACCGGCAGCACCGTGCCCGGTGAAGCACCGGTGCAGCAGCCGCCGGTCCAGAGCTACCCCCAGCAGCCGGTGCAACAGCAGCCCTCGGCCTCCAACCCCGATCGCGGCACCGGCGCCTGACCGCAATCGCTTGACTGCGCTCACCACTGACGTACCCGGGCACCGATGGCCGTACTGACGCGTAAGAACAATCCGGAAGCCCGGATGTCGTTGGGGGACCACTTCAAGGAGTTCCGTAACCGCACCCTCATCGCGGTCCTCGCGATCTGTATCGCAGGCATCATTGCCTGGCTGAAGTACGACGTGCAGCAGGCCGACGGAACCCACGTCGGCATCTGGCCGTGGCTACAGCGACCGATCCTGGAAGTGGCGGCGAGGCATCCCGGACAGGAGATCGCGCCGAACTTCACCTCCATGACGGACGCGTTCGGCGTGAAGCTAAAGGTGTCGTTGTGGGCCGGGCTGATCATCTCCAGTCCGGTGTGGCTGTGGGAGATCTGGGCGTTCCTGGCCCCCGGCCTCACCGGCAAGGAGAAGAAGGTCGGCGTCGCGTTCATCTTCACCGCGGTGCCGCTGTTCCTGGCCGGCTGCTGGGTCGCCACCCTGGTCATGCAGAACGCGGTCGGCTTCCTGCTCGGCGTCACGCCCAGCGGTGCGACCAACCTGTTCAGCGCGCAGGAATACCTCACCTTCGTCACCAAGTTCATCCTGGCGTTCGGTTTCGCCTTCCTGCTGCCCGTCTTCCTGGTCGCCCTGAACATGGCGCACGTCTTCCCCGGCCGGATCATGCTCAAGGGCTGGCGGGTCGCGGTCATGGTGATCGGTGTCTTCGCCGCCATGATGAGCCCGACTCCGGACGCCTGGTCGATGCTGGCTCTGATGGCCCCGATGGTGGTGCTGTACTTCGCCGCGTGCGGGATCGCCATGTTCATGGATAAGCGCCGCGGCGCCAACCGCCCCGAGTGGCTGGACGTCCCCGATGACGAACGGTCCTCGCTCTAAAGTGTGTTTGTGAGCGCCGCACAGCCCGACGATCCGGCCAAGCGGTTCGACCGGTCCCACCTGACCCGGTTCACCGAAACCTTTGACTTCGAGCTGGATGACTTCCAGATCCGCGGGTGCACGGCCGTGCAGCAGGGTCGTAGTGTCCTGGTCGCCGCACCCACCGGATCCGGTAAGACCGTTGTCGGCGCGTTCGCGGCGTACCTCGCCCTGCACACCGGCCGTAAGACCTTCTACACGACGCCGATCAAAGCCCTGTCCAACCAGAAGTACAACGAACTGGTCGAGCAGCACGGCGCGGACAAGGTCGGCCTGCTGACCGGCGACTCCTCGATCAACGGCGAAGCGCCGGTGGTGGTGATGACCACCGAGGTGCTGCGCAACATGATCTACGCCCGCTCCAGCACCCTGCTGGACCTCGGCTTCGTGGTGATGGACGAAGTGCACTACCTGGCCGACCGGTTCCGCGGCGCGGTCTGGGAGGAAGTGATCATCCAACTGCCGGCATCGGTCCAGCTGATCTCCTTGTCCGCCACCGTCAGCAACGCGGAGGAGTTCGGCGACTGGCTGCGAGAGGTCCGCGGCGACACCGAGGTCATCGTCGAAGAACACCGTCCGGTGCCGCTGTGGCAGCACATGATGGTCGGCAAGCGCATCATGGACCTTTTCGTCAACGCGAGCGAGAATGCTCGGGTCAATCCTCAACTGCTGCAGGCCATTTCAGCGCAGGAAGCGGAGTCCCGCCATGGCCGGCGCGACGACGCCGGGGGGCCGCGGGGGCGCCGCGGGCAGAACCGCGGAGGACCCAAGGGCCCGGTGCGCGCCGGCCGCCCCGGCCGCGGGCCCAGCCGGCCCGAGGTCATCGAGGCGCTGGACCGTGAGGCGCTGCTACCGGCGATCACCTTCATCTTCAGCCGGGCAGGTTGCGACGCAGCGGTCTCGCAGTGTCTGGCGTGGGGCACCCGGCTGATCCCACCGGAGCAGGGCGAACGCATCCGACAGCGGGTGCAGGAGCGCGTCACCTCGATCCCTGAGGAGGATCTGGTCGTCCTGGGTTACTGGGACTTCCTGGAGGGGCTGACCCGCGGGTTCGCCGCCCACCACGCAGGCATGTTGCCGACGTTCCGCGAGATCGTCGAGGAGTTGTTCACCAGCGGCGACCTGCGCGCGGTGTTCGCCACCGAGACGCTTGCGCTGGGGATCAACATGCCTGCCCGCAGCGTGGTGCTCGAACGGCTGGTGAAGTTCAACGGTGAGACCCACGCGGATATCACGCCGGCCGAGTACACCCAGCTCACCGGCCGGGCGGGTCGTCGCGGCATCGACATCGAGGGACACGCAGTCGTTTTGTGGCAGCGAGGTGTCGACCCCGCCGAAGTGGCCGGCCTGGCCTCCACCCGCACCTACACGTTGCGCTCCTCCTTCGTCCCTACCGCGAACATGGCCGTCAACCTGGTGGGCCAGGTCGGCCGGCAGCGCGCCACCGCCGTGCTGGAGGCTTCTTTCGCGCAGTTCCAGGCCGACCGGTCCGTCGTGGGTGTGGCCCGCTCGATCCAGCGCAACAAAGAGGCGTTGGAGGGTTACAGCGACGCGATGCGTTGCCACCTGGGCGATTTCGAGGAGTACGCCGGCCTGCGACGGCACCTGAGCGATCTGGAGAAGCAGGCTCGCAAAGCCCGCCTCGCCTCCGAGCACGCCGCCACCCAGGTGTCGCTGGATGATCTGAAACCCGGTGACGTGATCCACCTCGCCGAGGGCCGCAGGGCCGGCCTGGGCATCGTGATCACCCCGCACCGGCCGGGAAAGGCGTCCTCGCCGGTGCCGACCGTCCTCACCCAGGACGCGCAGGTACGCCGCCTGGAACCATCCGATGTCAACGGACCGGTGCGTCCCATCGCCCACATCCCGCTGCCCAGGCAGTTCAACCCGCGCAACCCGAAGTCGCGTCGCGACCTGGCAGCGACCGTGCGCGCGAAGGCCGGTCGCGACGTCCCGACGCAGCGGGAGATCAGCCAGGCCGCCGATGAGGCGCAGGAGGCCCGGGAAGCCCAGCGATCGGCGTACGACGAGCAGATCGACTCGCTGCGGGCGCAGATCAGGGAGCATCCCTGCCACAGCTGCCCCTACCGCGAGCAGCACGCGCGCTGGTCCCAGCGGTGGTGGCAGTTGGAGCGCGAGACCGAAGGTCTGCAACGCAAGGTCGACCGCCGCACGCACACCGTGGCGCGCACCTTCGAGCGGATCTGCGACCTGCTGGCCGGTCTGGGATACCTCGATCCGACCGGTACGACGGTCACTGACCAGGGCCAGGTGCTCGCCCGGATCTATGCCGAGAAGGATCTGCTGGTCGCGGAGTGCCTGCGCCAGGGCACCTGGCGACAGTTGGACGCTGCGTCGTTGGCTGCGATCGTGAGCGCGCTGATCTACGAGCCGCGCGGTGACTCGGCGGGGGAGCCGCCGAAGATCCCCAACGCCGACGTGCGGGACGCGTTGGAGGACCTGCGGGATATGTGGGCCGGCCTGGTCGCCCGCCAGCAGGAGGCCGGCGTGCCGCAGATGGGTGAGCCCGACGGTGGGCTCGCGTGGAGTGTCCATCGGTGGGCCAGTGGCGCACGGTTGGAGACGGTCCTGCGGGACGGGTCACTGACGGCCGGTGACTTCGTGCGGCGCTGCAAACAACTGGTCGATCTGCTGGGTCAGATCAAGGACGCCGCACCCGATGAGGGGCTGCGCCGGACCGCGGATCGGGCCGTCGACGCCATCCTGCGCGGCGTCGTGGCCGCCGACCGGCTCGACTGATCGGGATTGCGCGCATGGTCTTCACCCGCGAGGAACTGACCCAGGGCGAGTACGTCGTGGCCTCCCTTCGCACGCACAGCAAGGAGATCTGGGGCTCGCTGCTGATCCTGTTGGTCACGCTGGTCCTGCTGGCGATCGGGCTGTTCTACCTGCACGACCGGGGACTCGTGGTGGTGCTCACGCTGCTCGTCACCGCAGGAGTCGTGATCGTCATCTGGGTGCTTCGGCCCGTATTGCGTTGGTACAGCACACATTTCGTCGTCACGAACAAACGAATCATCACCCGCCACGGGGTTCTGTCGAAGACCGGCCGGGACATTCCGCTCTACCGGATCAACGATGTGTCCTCCCACCAGGGAGTGCTCGATCGCCTTCTCGGCTGCGGCACCTTGGTCATCTCCGACGCCTCGCAGCAGGCCGGGCTGTCCTTCCGGGACATCCCGCAGGTCAAGAAGGTCCAGGTGGAGATCACCCAGTTGCTGCTCGACCTGCACGATGGCAGCGATGACGACGGGACGCAGTTGGACGACGGTCGCTAGATCCCCAGCGCAGTGCGCAACCGGCTGACCGGGTTGCCGACCCGGTAGACGTCGATGAGTTCGGCCAACCGCTGCGGATCGGCGACGGCCGTGGGCAGCGAGGGGTCGAGGTCCGCCGGTAGGGGTGCATCCCGGGCGACCTGCACCACCTCGGGCGCGGCGTCCAGGTAGTCGCTGGCGGCGAGCAGTTTGCTGCGTTGGGAGGGCGTGAAGCCGCCATCCCCGTCAGCCAGCGCGGCCCGCAAAGTGGCCAGATCGCCGTACCTGCCGATCAACGTGGCGGCGGTCTTCTCACCGACACCGGCTACCCCCGGGAGTCCGTCACTGGTGTCACCGCGCAGGGTCGCCAGGTCGGCGTACTGAGCGCCGGTGCGCACGCCGTACCGCTCGAACAGCGCGGCCTGGTCAATGATGTCCGGTGCCCGCACGCCACCCTTGGCCGTGTAGAGCACGCGCACACCCGCCGCGTCGTCGACCAGTTGGAACAGGTCGCGGTCCCCGGTCACGATGTCGACCGGACCATCAGCGGCCACGGCCAGGGTGCCGATGACGTCGTCGGCCTCGTAGCCGTCGCTGCCGATCCGGCACAGACCGACGGCGGCCAGCAGGTCCACGATCACCGGCACCTGCGGCGTCAGATCCTCCGGCGACTCTTCCTGCACGTCGCTGCCGGCCGTCAGGCGGTGCGTCTTGTACGTCGGGATCGCGGCCACCCGGAACGCCGGTCGCCAGTCGTTGTCCCAGCACGCCACCAGGTCCGTGGGGTGATGGTCGTTCAGCAGCGTGGCAATCATGTCGGTGAAGCCCCGGATCGCGTTGGTGGGGATGGGCGCGCCGTCCGGGCGAGCAGGAACTCCGAAGAACGCCCGGAAGTAGAGACTGGCCGAGTCGAGAAGCATCAACCGCGATGTCACAAGCCCACTGTGTCAGAAGCCGACCCCGGCTTCGCGAGGCGCTATCTTTCAACACGTGGAAGCGTTCGACCGGCAGATCGTGCAACTCCTGGGCAGCGACGGGCGGTTGAGCTTCACCGACCTGGGCCGGCTGACCGGGATGTCCACCTCAGCGGTGCACCAGCGGGTCCGCCGGCTCGAGGAGCGCGGGGTGATCAAGGGCTACCGGGCCGTCCTCGACTACGAGGCCGCTGACATCCCGCTGACCGCTCTGGTGTCGGTCACCCCGGTGGATCCCGCGGCTCCCGACGATGTGCCGGACCGGTTGCGGCACCTGGAAGAGATCGACTCGTGCTTCTCCGTGGCGGGGGAGGAGAGCTACGTGCTGAAGGTGCGCGTGGCCAGCCCCGGTCGCCTCGAGGAGTTGCTGGCGCGGATCCGGGCGGCGGCCGCGGTGACGACACACACCACGGTGGTGTTGAGCACGCCGTGGGAAGACCGGTGCGTGATGCGGCCCGAAGTGGACCAGCCACCTGCCGACGACAACTAACCTGTCACGCATGGATGCCAAGATCGCTGTCGCCGGTGTGGGATACGTCGGCCTGTCGAACGCCGTGTTGCTCGCCCAACGCAACGACGTCGTCGCACTCGATCTGGATGCGGCCAAAGTGGCTCTGCTGCAGGCGGGTACGAGTCCGATTGCCGATCCCGAGATCGAGCAGTTCCTCCGCGACGAGCCACTGCGGCTGACCTTCACGACCGACCCGCACGAGGCGTACGCCGACGCACAGTTCGTGATCGTGGCCACGCCGACCGACTATGACCCGCAGACCAACTACTTCGATACGCACAGCGTGGAGTCGGTGGTCGCCGAGGTGGCGCGGATCAACCCGGACGCAGTGGTCGTGATCAAGTCCACCGTCCCCGTCGGATACACCGCAGCGCTGCGCGACAGCACCGGCAACCCGAACATCATCTTCTCGCCGGAGTTCCTGCGCGAAGGGAAAGCCCTCTACGACAACCTGCACCCCTCACGGATCGTGGTGGGTGAGGACAGCCCGCGGGGCAAGGAGTTCGCCCAGTTGCTGCTCGAGGGCGCGGTGGACGACGCGCCGGTCCTGTTGATCGACAACACCGAGGCCGAGGCTGTCAAGCTCTTCGCGAACACGTATCTGGCGATGCGGGTCGCGTTCTTCAACGAGTTGGACACCTTCGCGGTGCGTCACGGATTGTCCAGCCGGCAGATCATCGAAGGGGTCAGCCTGGACCCACGGGTGGGTGGGCATTACAACAACCCGTCGTTCGGCTATGGCGGCTATTGCCTGCCCAAGGACACCAAGCAACTGCTGGCCAACTACAACGACGTACCGCAGAACCTCATCGAGGCCATCGTCTCGGCGAATACGACCCGCAAGGACTTCATCGCCACGGAGATCCTGGCCCGGCAACCCAAGGTCGTGGGTATCCACCGGCTGATCATGAAGGCGGGTTCGGACAACTTCCGGGCCAGCAGTGTGCAGGGCGTCATGAAGCGGATCAACGCCAAAGGCGTTCCCATCGTCTTGTTCGAGCCGGAACTCGAGGCGGACGAGTACTTCGGCGCGCCGGTGCTTCGCGACTTCGAGGAGTTCTGCGCACGATCCGATGTCATCGTGGCCAACCGCCTGGTGGAGGAACTGGAGCCGGTGCGCGACAAGGTCTACACGCGCGACCTGTTCGGCAACGACTCCTGAAGGCTCAGGGACTCCTGAAGGCTCAGCGATTCCTGAAGGCTCAGCGACTCGTGAGGTTCACCGCGCGACGGGTGCCACCAACGCGTCCAGAAGCCGGACCAGATCCTGCGGGTCCACCTCGATGTCGAAACCACGGCGGCCGCCGCTGACCAGGATGCTCGGGTAGTCCGTAGCGGACTGGTCCAGCACGGTGGGCAGGCGTCGGCGTTGCCCGAAGGGGCTGATCCCACCCACGACGTAGCCGCTGCTGCGCTGTGCGTCGGTGCTCTCGGCGAGCCCGACCTTCTTGACCCCGAGCGCTGCCGCGACCGCCTTCGTGTCCATCATCGTCGCGACCGGGACCACGACCACGGCCAGCCCGGCCTCGGAGGCGACGACCAGCGTCTTGAACACCCGGTCCGCGGACACGCCCAGCGCGTCCGCGGCCTCCTGACCGTAGTCGGTCACCGACGGATCGTGGTCGTACACGTGCTCGGTGAACGGGATCTTCGCGGCACGCAGAGCGCGCGTGGCAGGAGTAGCGGGCATGCTCTCATTCTGCTGGCCTCGCCGTAGGCGATGGGCAGCGGCGTGTCGGGAGCGACACGCCGGGGAGACGATGAAAATCCAGTCTGTCGTTGCCCGTTGTTCACCTTTCTGACCTGCACCGATGCGCGTTTGCGCAGGCCAGAGGCCGGTTGACAGGACGGCGTCGACGGAGTTTTCTTGCCTGCGTCGGTAGTAGGTCCGACGGCCCATCGCGGTGGGTCTCGGTTGCAGTTCTAGTAGAAAACGTGCGCGCGGACACCGCGCGGCGGCCCCAACGACGCGGCCGAGACCCACCCGCCGACTACGCTGAGGCAGTGCTGCGCCGCCTCCTTCTTGCTGCCGCCTCCGGCGTCGCGCTGTGGGCAGCCTTTCCGACCGTCAACTGGTGGTGGCTGGCGCCCATCGGCGTCGCGGGTCTGGCGCTGGCCTGCTGTGGCGCCCGGGTGCGTGGCGGTCTGCTGATCGGCCTGGTCACCGGTCTGGCGTTCTTCGTACCCGGCCTCGCCTGGTCGGGGATCTACGTCGGCCACGTGCCGTGGTTCGCCCTGGCGATCACCGAGTCGTTGTACTTCGCAGCGATGGCCGGGCTGCTCGCCTGGTTACAGGGACCCACGGGGACGGCCCGGGTCCGGCCCGTGGTGGTCGCCCTGGTCTGGGTGGTCCAGGAGTGGCTGCGCGGAACCGTACCGTTCGGTGGCTTCCCGTGGTTGCAGCTGGCGTGGTCGCAAGCTGACAGTCCGATGTTGCCGATCGCTCGGTTCGCCGGTTCGACCGGTCTGAGCTTCGCGGTCGCCCTGACCGGCGGCCTGCTGGCGGCGATCGTCCATGATCGACGTACGCCGCGCCTGGCCCTGGCCGCCGCGGCCGGTGCGATCGTCCTGGCTCTGGCGCCGCTGGCCGTGACCGTGCCCGTCGACGGGCGGCCCGTGCGGGTGATGGGTATCCAGGGCAACGTCCCGACCGCGGGCCTGGAGTTCAACGCCCAGCGCCGTGCCGTACTGGACAATCACGTCCGCCTCACCGAGAAGGCGGCGCAGGAGGTTGCCGACGGGCAACGGCAGCAACCCGATCTGGTGGTGTGGCCGGAGAACTCCTCCGACATCGACCCGTTGCGCAATGCCGATGCGGCGACGCAGATCGTTCGGGCCGTGAACGCCATCAAGGCGCCGACCATCATCGGCGCCGTCCTGCAGCAGCCCGCACCCAAGGTGTCCAACGCCTCGCTGCTCTACCTGCCGGACAAGGGGCTGGCCCAGACGTACGTCAAGCGCCACCCGGTGCCGTTCGCGGAGTACATCCCCTACCGATCGTTCTTCCGCTTCTTCAGCAAGCAGGTGGACCTCGTGCGCGCCGACTTCGCCGCGGGGGACCAGGTCGGATTGTTCAAGATGCCCACCGCCCGCGGTGTGGTGCCGGTGACCCCGATCATCTGTTTCGAAGTGGCGTACGACGATCTGGTGCGTTCCGGGGTTGACGCCGGGGCCCAGCTGATCGCCGTACAGACCAATAACGCGACGTTCGGCTACAGCGCAGAATCAGCACAGCAACTAGCGATCTCCCGGGTCCGCGCGGTCGAGTTCGGGCGCTCCGTGGTGCACATCTCCACCGTGGGTATCAGCGCGCTGATTACTCCGGACGGGGTGACGCACCAGCGCACGGATCTGTTCACCCCGGCCATTCTGGATGGCACGCTGCCCTTGCGCACCGAGCGGACGGTCGCCGACCGGATCGGAGTCGCCCCGGTGGGACTGGCGGTGGCCGGCACCGTGGTCGCAGTCGTACTCCGGCTGCGCCGGCGAGGGATTACTGGCCCCCCAGGCCCGCCCGGTATGGTGAGCGATCAACCCAGGACGGTAGGAACGCAACCGGCCGTCGACAAGCTTGATCGGACGAAATGACCCCGCACTCCCCATCAGCGACTCTCGTTCTGCTGCCGACCTACAACGAGATCGACAACCTGGCTCGGGTGATGCACCGCATCCGGACAGCTGTCCCGGATGCCGATGTTCTGGTTCTCGATGACGACTCGCCCGACGGCACTGGCAAGCTTGCCGACGAGTTGGCGGCCGAGGATCCGGCGATCACGGTGCTGCACCGCACGGCCAAGGAGGGTTTGGGGGCGGCCTACCTCGCCGGTTTCGAGTGGGGCCTCGAGCGAGGATACGAATTCCTGATCGAGATCGACGCCGATGGCTCCCATCCGCCGGAGGAGCTGCCCGCGATGCTGGCCGAGGCCGCCGACCAGGCTGACCTGGTGATCGGTTCGCGTTATGTGCCCGGAGGAGCCGTGGTCAACTGGCCCGTGCACCGGCAGTTGCTCAGCCGGGTCGGCAACCAGTACGTGCGACTGCTGCTGGGGATGCCGGTTCGCGACGCCACGGCGGGGTACCGCGTCTATCGCGCGGACGCGCTGCGGACGCTCGGCTTGGACACGGTGCAGTCGCAGGGCTACTGCTTCCAGACGGACCTGACCTGGCGTGCGGCCCGGGCCGGACTACAGATCCGCGAACTGCCGATCACCTTCACCGAGCGTGAATACGGTGATTCCAAGATGAGCGGCGATGTCGTTCGCGAGTCGATGCGCTCGATCACCGGCTGGGGTGTGAAGCACCGCGCCCAGCAACTGCGGTCGCTGGTGGGCCGCTGACGGCCGCTGGCGTACTAAAGAAACACCCCAACCAAAGAAATACCCCGATGTGCCGGTGGGCACATCGGGGATTCCCCCGGTCGAGGGACTCAGGCGGTGCGCTGAGCCGACTTCTCACCACGAGAGGCGCGCAGCAGCGTCAGCCGCTCCTGCAGGAGCTCTTCCAACTCGGGGATGGTGCGGCGCTCGAGGAGCATGTCCCAGTGGGTGCGCGGTGCCTTGGTGGGCTTGCGGTCCGGCTCGGGGCCGTCGACCAGCTTGGCCTCAGCTCCGCAGCGGCATTCCCAGATGGCCGGAACGTCCGCTTCCACCGAGAACGGCAGCTCACTGACGTGCCCCTCGGGGCAGACGTAACTCACCATCTGGCGCTCACTGAAGGTGATGCCGTCCTCGGTTTCGAAGGACAGGGTGCTCAAGTTGGTGCCGCGCAGGGAACGCTCTGCCATGTCGGTTCCTTCCGACTCGTTCTGATCACAAGGCTGCTCACCGGATATTGGGGGCCGGCAGCCAGGCGGGAGGCCGGTCCGGCTCTCCGTGCTGTCAGTGGGTTCAACGCCCCACAGTCCCGTGGTGTTCCATTGGGGTGCTGTGATTTTCCTGTGCCCGGTGTGGGCGTGGAATCCGCGGCCGGGTTCGGACGTTCTCCAGGGTATGAACGCCCCACGAGCCGCCCGTCGCCGCCGTCCCCGATGGCTGGTGGTCGGGGTTGTGCTGTGGCTGGCCATCGAGATTGCCGTGTTGTACGCCGTGGCTCACCTCATCGGTTGGGGTCCGGCGCTCCTGGTGCTGCTGGGGCTCAGCTTCGCCGGGATCAGCATCACCCGTCATCAGTTGACTGGGGCACTGCGCACCTGGCGGCAAGGCGGCACGCGCTCGCGCTACGGCGCTGAGACCGTCGTGACCCCGATCGATCCCGGCAGCGTGGGCGGTTCGGCAGTCGGTATCGCCGCCAGCGTCCTGATGACCGTCCCTGGTTTCGTCAGCGCCGTGGTGGGCGCGCTGCTCCTGGTGCCGTGGGTTCGTCGCACCGTCGGCCGCCTGCTGGCGGGGGTCGTGACGGCGCGGGCAGTATCCGTGGTTGCCGCCGTTCAGCAGCCGACGGTTCCTGGCCAGACGAGCACCGGGACCGACGACGTACGCAACGGGCTGCCGATCATCGAGGGCGAGATCGTCAAAGAGTGATCACCGCAAGGTGGCGGGAACCTGGTTGCCGACAGCGGTGATCCCGGCGCGGACATCGACCGTGCGCAGGATCGCCGCACCCGCGGCGAAGAACACGACCAACGCAAGGATCGACCAGCGGTAGTCGTGCACCCACTGGAAGATCAGGCCGAACAGCAGGGTGCCGAACCAGCTCGTGCCGCGCTCCATGGCCTGGTAGAAGCTGAAGTACTTCGTCTCCTCCCCGCTGGGGATCAGATGGCTGAACAACGAGCGGCTCAGGGACTGGCTACCACCCAGCACCATGCCGATCCCCGTGGCCAGCAGGAGCCACAGCACGAAGGCCCCCCGGGGCAGGAAGAACGCCACGGTCACGACGGCGGTCCAAGCGCCCAGGCTGCACAGGATGCTGCGTTGTGAGCCGAACCGGGCCGCCAACCGGGCGAAGAAGAGGGCACCGACGAACGCGACGATCTGCACCCAGAGGATCGTGATCACCAATTGGTTGTCGCTGAACCCGAGCTGCCGGTTGCCGTAGAGACTGGCCGAACTGATGACGGTCTGGATGCCGTCGTTGTACAGCAGGAAGGCCACCAGGAAGCGGAAGGTCTGCGGGTAGCGCCGGATCTGCCCGAAGGTCGCCCGCAGTTGGGCCACGCCCGCCCGAAGGCTCGCGGCCAGCGATCCGGCAGCTGCCTCACCCCGGACCGAGTCCAGTCCGGTCGCGGAGTACCACGCGAACGCCGCCCACCACAGCCCGGAGATCAGGAAGATGACGCGCACGGCTCCGGTGGTGCTGAGCCCGATCGAGGAGTGCAGGCCCAGGAGGACCAGCGCGATGATCAGCAGAATGGCGCCACCGATGTAACCGAAGGACCAGCCGATGCTGGAGACCCGATCCCGGTCCTCCGCGGGCGTGATCCGCACCATGATCGCGTTGTAGACACTGGTACTCAGGGCGATGCAGATTGTGGAGATCATTGCCAGCACCACACCCAGGCCCCACCGGGTGCCCGCGACCAGGGACAGCCCCATCGCCGCCAGCGAGCCGACACTTGCGAAGAAGGCCAACAAGCGGGCCGGCCGCCTCGCCCGATCGGCGAGCGCCCCTCCCAGGATCAGCAGCACCGCGGCCACGATGGTTCCGGCGGTCAGGGTGTACGGCACTACCGACCCGGGTGCGATCGGAATGCCCAGAACGTGCAGGTTGGTGCGGCAGGTCTGATCCGTGGGCTGGCCCGGACACGCCGCAGCGTTCGCGACGGTCGTCAGGTACGGGCCGAGCAGGACCGTGATGGTCACGGTCAGATACCCGGTGACGCCCAGATCGTTCCAGTACCAGCGTCGTTGGAGTTGCCGCTGCTCCGGGGTGGATACGCTCACAGCCGCAGTGCGTCTTGGTGTTCCAGGAACCAGTCGTAGGTGGACGCCAGACCAGTCGTCAGGTCGATCTGGGACTTCCAACCGAGCGACTCCAGCATGGAGACGTCCAGCACACGTTGCGGTGTGCCGTCGGGTACTTCAGGGTTCCAGTTCGTGGCGCCCTGGTATCCGACGGTGGCCGCTACCCGTCGCGCGATCTCCTGCAGGCTCTCGTCCTTGCCGGTGCCCACGTTGACCTGGGTGGGTCCGTCGTAGTGGTCCAGCAGGAACAACACTGCGTCCGCGAGGTCGTCGACGTGCAGGAACTCCCGGCGCGGTGTGCCGGTGCCCCAGTTCGTCACCTCGGTCGCCCCCGTCTGGACTGCCTCGTGGTAGCGACGAATGAGAGCGGGCAGAACATGCGAGCCAGTCGGGGAGAAATTGTCGCCGGGTCCGTAGAGGTTGGTCGGCATGGCACTGATCCACGGCAGGCCGTACTGCCGGCGGACCGCCTGGACCTGCATGATGCCGGCGATCTTGGCCACTGCGTAGGCGTCGTTGCTCGGCTCCAGATGGCCGGTCAGGAGAGCCTCTTCGCGGATCGGTTGTTCGGCGAACTTGGGATAGATGCAGGCGGACCCGAGGAAAATCAGCCGCTCGACGCCGAATTCGAGGGCGGCGTCCATGACGTTGACCTGAATGCGGACATTGTCGGACAGGAAATCCACCGGGTAGGTGCTGTTGGCCAGGATGCCGCCGACCTTCGCGGCAGCCAGGGCCACATACACCGGACGGTGCTGCTCAAAGAACGAGAACACGGCGGATCGCTCGCGCAGGTCCAGTTCGTCAGAGGGCGCGGTGAGGATCTGGTCGAACCCGTCCGCCTCCAGCCGGCGGACCAGGGCTGAGCCGACAAGTCCGCGATGTCCCGCGACGAAGATGGGACGGGCGCGATCCAGGGGTTCAGGCATTGGACCACCCTGCCAGCTGCACGGTGTCGACCCATCGTGTGCCCGCGCACCTGAGGGCGGCGATGTCCGCATCGACCATCAGTCGTGCCAGAGCATGGCCATCGACCGATGCCTTCCAGCCCAGGTCCTGCGCGGCGCGGGCGGGGTTGCCGATCAAGGCATCGACTTCGGTCGGGCGCAAGTACCGCTCGTCGAAGCGCACGTGGTCCTCCCAGTTCAATCCGGCGTGCTCGAAAGCGGTCTGCAGGAAGTCACGCACCGTGATGCCGACGCCCGTCGCCAGGACATAGTCGTTGGGGGTGTCCGTCTGCAGCATTCGCCACATCCCCTCGACGTACTCCGGCGCGTAGCCCCAGTCCCGCACCGAGTCCAGGTTGCCCATGAACAGTTCCTTTTGTTGGCCTGCTTTGATCGCGGCGACGGCGCGCGTGATCTTGCGGGTCACGAAGGTCTCACCACGACGCGGTGACTCGTGGTTGAAGAGGATCCCGTTGACCGCGAACAGGTCGTAGGCCTCACGATAGTTCTTGGTGATCCAGTAGCTGTACAGCTTGGCCGCGGCGTACGGCGACCGGGGATAGAAAGGTGAGTCTTCATCCTGGGGCGGGGGCGTACTTCCGTACAGCTCTGAGGAACTGGCCTGGTAGTAGCGGGTGTCGATACCGGCCAGACGCACCGCCTCCAGCATGCGTATCGACCCGGTGCCAGTGACATCGGCGGTGTGCTCGGGCTCATCGAAGGAGACCCGCACGTGCGACTGGGCGGCCAGGTTGTACACCTCCGCGGGTCGGATCTGGCTCAGGAGGGTGACCAGGCGAGCACCATCCCCGAGGTCGGCATAATGCAGGAACAGCCGGGCGTCCGCGTCGTGGGGGTCCTGGTAGAGGTGGTCGATCCGGTGTGTGTTGAAGGTCGAGGCCCGGCGAATCAGGCCATGCACCTCGTAGCCCTGGTGCAGGAGGAATTCGGCGAGGTAGGAGCCGTCCTGGCCGGTGATGCCGGTGATCAAGGCGCGTTTGCGGGTCATCTGTATTCGTCTCGCTGTTCAACGGTTGTGGAAGGGTCGCTGGCGACGGGATCCAACGTGGGCGGTTCGCCGATATCCCGGTCCCAGTGGGTGTGCGCGATCGTGGCAATGCCGGCGCCGTGGGGTGGGTAGGACAACAGGCGCAGGCCGCAGCCGAACAACATCATCCACAGTGTGCCAGCGCCGTCCCAGGCATCCAGGGCCACGAAGGTGCCAGCGCCGGTGATGAGGAACAACGACAGGCCAAAGTCGACGCGGCGTCGCATGGCCAGGACGGCAACCACGAGAATCACGCCCAACAAGGCCATACCCAACCAGCCCAACCGCATCCCACTGAGCACCAACTGCGAGTCGACCGTCACCGTGATGTCCTGGGCGCGGTCCGGCGCCTGGATGAGCCATACGTTCGCCGGAAGGTCGCCCAGACCGTAGCCGAGGGGACGGGCCAGCAGGATCCGGGGGAGAAGCGAGTAGATGGCGGCACGGTATTCCATGCTGTTGGCCAGCGCGTCACTGCTGCTGGTGACCGGCTGCCAGACCTTGCTCGCGTAGTACCAGAGGGTCGCCAATCCGATGAGCGCAGCCAGGAACAGGACACCGAAATGGCGCGCCATGAAGCGGGCCAGGCCGGGTAGGACCATGAAGATCACGACGCCTACGGCGATCCCGAGTGGTCCACGGCTGCCGGTCGCGTAGATCCCGGCCATGAGGAGCAGCATGGTCGGCCATCGCAGCCACCACGCCCGCAGACAGGCGTAGGCGAACGGTATGGCAAGACCCAGAAGGACCCCGAGGATCAGCGGATGTTCGGCTCCCACCACGGCGCGCGCCGAATTGTCCCGGAAGTAGCTGGCGAACTCCGCGTCGCGGCCGAAGATCGACGTGCCGATGGCGAATTCCACCACTGCCAGGGCAGCGGAGAGGCAGGCGACCGCCGTGATGGATCTAGCGAGGTAGTTCATCGCGTCGCGCGAGCTGCAGATCACGCAGCCCGCGCAGATCGCCAGTGGGAACGTCACGAAGAAACGTTGCCCGTTGGCGTCCGCGAGCACCGATCCGCTCACCAGGAGACTCATCGTGTATCCGGCCGCGCCTACCAGAAGAGCAAGGAGGTAACCCATGCCGGGGACCGCCTTCACCGGGCCGTGCGGCCCGATCCCCATGAGGAGGACGAGCACGAGCAGCGCCGTGAGGGTCACTCGCCCCGGCACGCCGGTCTTTGCCAACAGCGAGAAGTTGTAAACACCGAGAAGGAACGCGGCGACAGACACTTTGAAGGTCAAGCCCAGGCGAGTGCTCTCGGGTCGCGACGCCACTGCGGTGGCCGACTCGGGCGAGTCGCGGAGCGCGATGGTCATGCGGCAGCCTCTCTGCGCCCACAGATGGTTCGAAGGACGGCTGACAGAGAGCTCGGATCGTCGTACCAGAACACCTCGGCATCGTCCGCACCACTGATGTCCGACAGGACGGGGGCCAGTTCGCGGTGCACGATGACGGGTCGGCCGGCAACGATCGCCTCCGACAGTTTGTTCGGGACGCCGCTACCAAGACGGTTCGAGATGAAAGCAACTGTGTTGCCCTCGAGGATCTCTGCTGTTGAGTCCGCCCATCCGATGTAGGTCATCCCGGAAGGCAAGGGGCCGGTCGGGGAGGTGGGCCCGAACAGATGGATGGCGATGTCGGGTCCAGCCATCGTGACAGCCTGGCAGAGCGCGGCCAGACCGCGCTGATTGTGGAATGAGCGGAAGTCACCGGAAAGCACGATGCGTTCGGCCGGCCAGCGAAACGGCGAGAGTCTGCCCAGGTCGGGCGAGGTCTGCATGGGGAAGATGCTGGTCGGACGCAGCACGTTCAGCCACCGATCGGCGTCAGCGTCACGCCCGGCGATGTAGGACATGGGCAGCCCGGGGGAGAGCGCTTGCAGGGCGAACATCCAGGCGCCGACCGCGAGAAGTTTGGGGTCGCCGGCCGTGCGCCGCGCCCGCCATTGCAACGCCGCAGCGTCACAGACGTCGAGAATCACGTTCCGGCCGCCGCGATGTAGCCGCCGGGCGAGGTGGCCCATGGGCGGGGACCCCAGGGCGATCAGGATCGTGACATGTGCCTCCTGGGGCGGCTGGTAATGCCGCGCCGCGGCCATCCTGGCCCGCAGACTCACCTCATGGCGGGGTCCGGTATGGATCGGTGCGACCACGGCGTCCGGAAAGAGCCGTGTCAGATGCTCCAGCCGGCAGGCGACACCTGTGTGGAGAAACTGTGGTTCGAACTCCGTAATGATCACAACGGAACGACCGGAGAAGTCTGCAGCGGCATCGGGTGGGCCGAGTCGTCCGTGCTTGGCATCGACGACTCCCCGGACGGCCTGGAAAAGTTCCGGAAGATCCTGCCGGCGGCGGGTCGCGAACCGCGCTGCGTCCCGCAGCATTTCCCGGCGCCACGGCCACGGCGCGAGCGAGTCCGCGAACTTGTCGGTGAGACGGACCTGGTTACGGTAGCGAAGGTAGGTCGGATAGGCCCCCGGCTCCTGGTAACCCGTGGCTGCGGGAACCATCAACGTGTGGAAGCCGGCTGCCCGCAGCGAGAGTTGCAGGTCGATTTCTTCGACGTAGAGGAAGTAGCTCGGGTCGAAGTCGCCAACCTCAGCCGCCTTCTCGAGGTCGATCAGCAGGATTGCGCCGTCGGCCCAGTCCACAACCTCCGGGGTGGTGCCCAGCACGCATTCGGCCCGCGGCCGCCGCAGGTTGTAGTGACCAGAGCGGCCATCGGCATGAATGTAGCCCCCGGTGGAGAACATGGTCCCTGGTGCCGAGGCGTACTCCAGCAGGGGCGCCGCCACCGCGGCGGCCGGATCAGCTATCAACGCATCAATGAGCAGGGCGACCCCGTCCGATGTCAGCCGCGCTTCCTGGGTAAGCACCAAGGCATACCGCAGGCCCAACTCCCGTAAGCGCGCCAGTCCGTAATTCGCGGCGGCGGCATAGCCCACGTTGCCCGGGGCGGCGAGCACCTCGTAGCGATCGTCAGCGGTGAGCGTCACCGGGTCGTCATTGGCGCTGTTATCGACTACGACGACACGCTCCGGCTGGACAGTCCAGCTGGCGATATGACCGACCAGGTCCTGAACGATGGCAGGGTGACGGTAGTGGATCGTCACCACACCGAAGTTCACATGCACCTGGTTCATTTGCACCTCACGGACCGACCGGTAGGCATCGCCACCGGTGAAGCTACGTCAGCGTAATCCGCAGCACCGTGTGAACCAAGTCACGACGAGCGGTTTACCAAACTCTTAGCTACCGAACAGTAAGAGATCGTTGACCTACGCTTGCGTAGGTGGTGGAATGTGACGCGTGTTACACACTAGCCCGGGACTCGTGAGTCTCCCCGCCGCACCGGCGACCAAGACAGTGTTCGACACCACGACAGTGTTCGACTCGGCACGACGCGCCCGCGAAGAGCGCATCGGTCGGATCGATTTCACCGTCGCGACCCTCGACGAGGCGGTGGACCAGGTGCTCGCCGATGCCGTCTCGGACGGGCGCAGCACCGGATGGTCCATCCGGTTGGCGGGCGCCCACGCAGTGGTGACTGCCGAGGAGGACGCTGCGTACGCCGAAATCCTCAACGGCCCTGGCGCCACCTACGCCGACGGCGCCCCCATCGAATGGATCATGAAACATCGCCGGGTCCCGGGGGCGGGACGGGTCCGTGGGCCCTCGCTCTTCCGGGAGTGCTTGCGCCGCGGCCAGGACCTCGGGGTCCGGCATTTCCTGCTCGGCACGACCGAAGAGACCCTGGCATCGCTGACGGCGGAGATCTCCAACTGCTACCCCGCCGCCAAGATCGCCGGCCACTGGGCGCCGCCCTTCGGACCGATCGACGACGCCTTCGTGACTGCGGCCGTCGAGCAGATCGCCGACACCGGACCGCACCTCATCTGGGTGGCCGTCGGCGCACCGAAGCAGGAGGTTGCTGCGCTGCGCCTGGCCGAGGCAACCGGTGCGATCTGTATCGGAGTCGGCGCGGCGTTCGACTTCGTCGCGAAGACCAAGCCGGAGGCGCCGGGCTGGATGCAGACCGCCGGTGTCGAATGGCTCTTCCGGTTGGCCAGCGAACCCCGCCGCCTTGCCCACCGCTATCTGGTCGGCAACGCCCAGTTCCTGCGCATCGTCGCCCGCAGCTGACACCCCAGCCCGCAGATAGAGCGGATAGAAAGGAAGGCCCCCGTCCGAACGGACCGGGGGCCTTCCTTTCTACCTGTTCACTTCTTGGAGCGTTGACGGCGCAATGCGCGCTCGCGTGATCCGCGCTGCGTTGACGGGGCAGCGACTTCGCGTCCGTAATAGGTGCCGTACCCGCTGCCGTAGTAGGACTGCATGTCCCGCTGGGTGAGTTTGTTCATCACCACACCGAGAATGTCCGCGTGCACCTCCCGCAGGCTGCGCAAAGAGGTCTCCAACTGGTGATCGAGGGTCTTGCCCGCGGTGATCACGACCACGACACCATCGACCTGGGTGCCCAGGATCGCCGCATCGGTCACCGGCAGCAGCGGGGGAGCGTCGATGACGACGAAGTACTCCTGTGACAGGTCATCCAACAAAGCCTTCATGGCCTTCGACCCGACCATCTCGCTGGGGTTGGGCGGGGTGAGACCCGCTGCCAGTACCGACAGGTTGGGCGTCTCGGGAGCTTCCTGCAGGACGTCGGCCAGGTCGACCCGGTGGGCAAGGACCTCCGCCAGGCCGGCGCCATCCAGCAGGCCGAAGCCGGTGGCCACCGAGGGCCGCCGAAGGTCAGCATCCACCAGGAGGGTTCGCTCTCCGGACAGGGCGACGGACGCCGCGATGTTGGCCGCCACCGTGGACTTACCGTCGTCCGGGTTGGGACTGGATACGACGATCACGCGTAGCGTGCGGTCCACGTTCATGTACTGCAGACTGGTCCGCATCTTTAGGAACGCTTCAGCGGTGATCAGGCCCTCGGTGTCCGTGCGCACTCCCTCGCCGACAACGATCGGGATCCTCTGCTCGGACTTGCTGAGCTGGGAGTTCTGCGGCACCGACCCGAGCACGGGTACGCCGAACTGCTCGCGGACCTTGTTGGGGTCGCGCAACCGGCCGTCCATCTGACTGCGGACCATCGCAAGGCCGATTCCGGCGAGCAGACCGACGATGCCAGCGATGATCAGGTCGAGCTTGGTATTGGGGGACACCGGCGAGGACGGCAACTGGGCCGGGTCCACCACGTCCACGCGCAAGGAGTTCGCGCTGCTGCCCTCGATCTGCTTCACCTGGGCCGCGAGCGCCTTGACCCAGGCGTTCGCGATCGCCTGAGCCTGTTCGGGGCTGCTCGCGTTGGCGGAGATCCGCAGCAGCACGGTGTCGGTGGGCTGCTCGACGCTGATCTGGTTGATCAGGGCCGCGGGGGTGGTCTGCAGATTGAGGTCGTCAATCACGCGTTCGGCGACGGCCCGGCTCTGTGCGACATCGACGTACGACGTGGCGCGCGACTTGGCCAATTGATCGCCGAACGAGGCCTCGGACAGGTTCTGCGACGGACCCGCCGTCACATAACCCGACGACGACGCCTGGTAGACCCTGGGTTGGAACAGGTCCCAGACGAACATCACCGCGATCGCGGCCAGGGTGGCGGCGATGATGACTTTCCAATGGCGGCGCAGGATCCGGTAGTACTCATCGATGCGCATGGGAACCTCCCGAGGTCGCGGCGGGCGCGAGAACGAACGACCGGACAGGTGAGTGAACAGCCGCCGGTGAACCAGATCGGCTTGCTAACTTACCGAACCGGAAAGTGGCGTGCGTCACTTTACCCCAGGGATCGGATGCAACCTAAGTCCGGCTCACCAGCGCGGTATGCAGCAAGATGCGGTGGTGGAGGTTTCCTTCGTGAGCGAAGTCATCGAATGGCGGGGACCGGCGCCGTACCTGTTCGCGCCGGTGACCAGCCCGGCGACCGATGACGTCGCCGATTGGATCGAATTCAGCTACGGCTGGGGCTGCATCCCCGTGACCGCGCGATTGGGCGCCACGACGTGGGAGACATCCTTGATGCCCAAGGACGGCCGCTACCTGGTGCCGTTGCGGGTGAGCGTGCAGCGAGCCGAGCGGGTCGGCCTCGGAGACGAGGTGCGGATCGGTCTGGAGCTGAGGCCCGCGTCGTGACCATCGTCCTGGACGGTGGACTGTCCAACGCGCTGGTCGACCGCGGTCACGATCTGGCTGACGACCTCTGGACCGCCCGGCTGCTCGCCGACGACCCGGCAGAGATCGTGGCCGTTCATCGTGACTACTTCGCCGCCGGAGCCCAGGTGGCCACCAGCGCCAGTTATCAGGCCAGCGTCGGCGGGTTCACCGCCGCCGGGATGTCGCGACGTACGGCCGAGGAACTCATCAAGCGCAGTGTCCGCCTGGCCCGGGAGGCGACCGACGAGGTGCCGGGCCGGCTGGTCGCCGCATCCGTTGGTCCGTACGGCGCGGTGCTGGGCGACGGCTCGGAGTACCGCGGCAACTACGGTCTGTCGGCCGCCCAACTACGTGACTTCCACGCACCCCGGATCGAACTGCTGGCCGGCGAGCAGCCGGACCTGCTGGCGGTGGAGACGATCCCGGACCTGCTCGAGGCCCAGGTGCTGGTCGAACTCATCGGCCAGGTCGGCGTACCCGCATGGTTGTCCTTCACCATCGACGGCGACCACACGCGCGCAGGGCAACCACTGACCGAGGCGTTCGCGGTCGCTGCCGACGCGCCCGGCGTGGTGGCCGCCGGGGTCAACTGTTGTGTGCCGGACGACGTCCTACCGGCCATCGGACTGGCCACGCAGGCCAGTGGGAAGCCGGCGGTCGCCTACCCGAACGCGGGCGAGACCTGGGATGCCGAGCACCACCGGTGGGTCGGTGATCCAACGTACGACGTGCGCCTGGTCCCAGCGTGGCTGGACTCGGGCGCACAGTACGTGGGCGGTTGCTGCCGCGTCGGTCCGGCCGGGATCGCGCAGGTCGCCGAGGTCGTTTCCGCACGGTCGGCTTGACTGGGCGACGTGGACGAACGCTACGAGTTGATCGATGGCCCACCGCCGCTCGCGGACTACCTGCGGTTGCGCGCCGGATCCGGCCTGACGCCCAAACGCCCGGACCAGGCCGCTCCAGCGCTGACCAACAGCTGGGCCTGGTGCCACGTGGCGGAGTCGGCGACCGGGGCGGTGGTCGGGATGGGTCGGGTGATCGGGGATGGCGGGTGGTACTTCCACCTGGCCGACATGGCCACCGATCCGCAGTATCAACGGCAGGGGATCGGCCGGGCGGTCATCGACCGGCTGCTGGGCCTGATCCAGCAGCACGCCCCGGAAGACCCGTACGTCACCCTGATGGCTGATGGGCCCGGGGTGCGGCTGTACGAATCGGTGGGTTTCGTGCCGTCCGCGCCCGGCACGATCGGCATGGTGCTGCGGTCTCGCCCTGCTAGAGAGAGCGCCGAATCCGGGCGACTGCCTCAGTGAGCAACTCGGGGGTGGTGGCCAGGTTGAGCCGGGCGAATCCGGCGCCGGTCGGGCCGAAGTCGCGACCGTGGGCCAGGGCGACCCGGCCCACCGTCAGGAAGTGCTCCGCCGGGTCGTCACCGAGGCCGAGGTCGCGGCAGTCCAACCAGGCCAGATAGGTGCCGGGGTCGCCGCCCCAACCCACTTGGGGCAGTTCACGATTCAGCAGTTCGCGCAGTAGTTCCCGGTTCTCCTCGAGGTCCTGCTGCAGTCCCGTCAGCCAGTCGCGGCCGCCGCGCAGGGCAGCGGTGTGCGCGATCGAGCCGAGGTGGCTGGGCAGCGCGCCGACCATGCGCGAGATGGCCGCGCGGGCCGGCATCGCGTCGGTTCCCGCGATCACCAGTGCGCCTTTGAGCCCCGCCAGGTTGAACGCCTTGGACGCCGACGTCACCGTCAGGGCTCGCTCGGTCCCGAGCACGTCGAGGTACGGCGTGAACCCGCTCGCGACCAGCGGTGCGTGGATCTCGTCGGAGACCACGCGCACGCCGTACCGATCGGCCAGCTGCGCCAGGCCGGCCAGTTCGTCGGCGGTATGGACAACGGAACTCGGGTTGTGCGGATTGCACAGGAGGTACGCGGCTGATCGGCCGCCACGGGTGGCCGCTTGGAAGGCGCTCTCCAGAGCCACCGGGTCCAGGCGGCCATCCGAGGTGAGGGCCGCATCCAGCAGCGTACGGCCGGTGCGCTCGATGACCATGAAGAACGGCCCGTAGACCGGCGAGCTGAGCACGACCGTGTCGCCACGGTCGGTCAGGGCCTCGATCGCCAGCGCCAGACCGGTGACCACGTCGATGATGGGCAGCGCCCGGGCGGGGTCCCAGCGCCAACCCCAGGTCTGTTCGGAGAACTGCGCGAAGGTCTCGGCGTAGCCGCTGCCGGCGGGATAGCCGGTGTCACCGTCGCGCATCGCCCGGGTCACGGCCTCGACCACCGCCGGGATCGGGTGGGCGTCCATCTCGGCCACGAACGCGGGCAGCACGTCCGGGGGATAGGCCCGCCACTTCACACTGGTGCGGCTGCGCAACTGCTCGAGGGTGAGGTCGCGCAGAGGATGCATGGTCATCCAGTCATCCCGCGGACGTAGGCGGCCTGACCGACGTGCTGCAGATCGTCGGCGGCGACGGAGACCAGCCGGACCGCGAGGGTGACCGGCGGGTCCCAGTTCTCGTCGACGATGGCGTCGAGATCCTCGTCCGTGAGGCTGGCCAGGTAGGCGTCGCTGCGCTCCGCGACCGCGTCAAGATAGCCGCGCAGCAACTCGGCGCTCGCCGTCACCTGCGCTGCCTGCTCACGCGATTGTCCGTAGCCGGTAGCCGATTCGTCGAAGGGCAGCGCGAACCGCTGTGCCCAGCCGCCGGCGGTCCAGACCTGCTCCGTGCCGGCGACGTCGGCGATCTGGGCGTCCTGCACCCGGGCGGTGTGCCACAGCAACCACGCCACCGAGTTGTTGCCGCCGGGCGTCGCCGCAAGGTCGGCCCCGGTGCTGTCGTCGAGGACCGCTGCCGCCTCCTGCCGGACCCGGTCGAAGAGATCTTGGAGCAACTGCGCGGTGGTGGTCATACGGCCACGTTACGACCCGGTGGCCAGTTCGAAGTCCGCGAAGTCGAAGCCGGGCGTGACCATGCAGGCGACCAGGACCGGTTCGTCCCCGGCGGGGCGGGCCGCCTGCCAGTGACCGCCGGGCACGAGGGACTGGAAGCGGTGCCCCGCGGACGGGTCGGACCCGAGGAGGGTGCGATCGGCGTACGCCGGGTGGTCACCCGAGCCGCCCAGATCCAGTTCCAGCGGGCCGCCCTTCTGGTGGATCCACAGCTCATCCGATCGCACCCGGTGCCACGCCGACTCCTGCCCGGGCGTCAGCAGGAAGACGATGGCGGTGGCGCTGACCCGGTCACCGACCGCCACCTGCGACCGGTAGGTCTCGGCATACCAGCCGCCCTCGGGATGCGGTTGCAGACCCAGTCCGGATGCCCACTCGGGAAGCGATGTCATGGCTCGATCCTTGCCTAGTACGTTCTGTGCCGTGGAGCAGACGCAGATTCACGCAACCCAGATCGGCGACGAGGGCGATCGGATCGTCTTCCTGCACGGCCTGTTCGGTCAGGGCAAGAACTTCACGCGCATCGCCAAAGCCCTGACACCGCAGTTCAGTTCGTTGCTGGTCGACCTGCCCAACCACGGCCGGTCCGCGTGGACCGAGACCGTGGACTACGTCGACCTGGCCGACCGGGTGGCGCAGTTCCTGCGGGACGGTTTCGCCGCGGACGGCCCGGTGCACATCGTCGGCCACTCGATGGGCGGCAAGGTGGCGATGGTGCTGGCGCTGCGACACCCCGACATCGTCGACCGGTTGGTCGTTGCGGACATCTCACCGCGACATTCCGAGAGCGCGGGGCAGTTCGAGCATCTGCTGGACTCGCTCAAGTCGTTGGATCTGAGCACCATCCACCGTCGCGGCGATGCCGAGGAGCAGTTGCGCCCGCTCGTGCCCAACGATGCGGTGCGCGGGTTCCTGCTGCAGAACCTGCGGTCCACGCCAGAGGGGTTCCGCTGGCAGGCGAACCTGGATCTGTTGCGGGACAGTCTGATTCCCATCGCCGGCTTCCCGGATATCGACGCCACCTTCGACCATCCGGTGCTGTGGCTGGCGGGGGAGCGCTCGGACTACATCACCGACGCCGACCGCCCGGAGATGGAGCGGCTGTTTCCCCGGATGACCTACGTGGTGATCAAGGGCGCCGGCCACTGGCTGCACTCGGACCAGCCCGAGGCGTTCACCTCTGCACTGCGGGTATTCCTGTCCACGGACCGGTGGCGCTGATGGCCCTCAGTGACGCCGAGGTGGTGCGGTTGCGCGAGCTATATGCCGCCGGTGCCCGACAGGTCGATCTGGCAACGGAATTCGGCATCGCCCAGACTGCGGTGTCGGCCATTGTCAACGGTCGCACCCGCGCTTCGGCGGGGGGTCCGATCGCGACACGTTCCCTGCGGTCGGCTTCGGCGCCCGCGACGTCACCCCGGCCAGCCGCCGCTCCGCGAAAGACGTTGTCCGCGGAGCAGATCGAGCAGGTACGCCGACGGGTCGCCTCGGGTGAGAAGCGCACCGAGATCGCTGCTGACCTGGGTATCTCGCGGTCCACGATCGACTCGATCATCAGCGGTCGTCGCGGTACGGCGACCCGGAAGCCGTTGAGCGACGACCAGATCCGCCAGATTCGCTCCGCAGCGGCCTCGGGGACGCCCCAGTCCTTGTTGGCGCAGGAGTACGGCACGTCGCAACAGGTAATCAGCCAGATCGTGCGGCGGGTGACCTACCGCGACGTGCCATGACCTGGGGTCAGGGGCTTGGCACCTCCGGTTGAATACGCAACGCGCGGATGGCGGCGGCCAGCATGTCGTAATGACCTGCGAGCAGGACCAGTTCGACCAACTGCCGGTCATCCAGGTGTTCCGCAACGGCCGCCCATGTGGCGTCGTCGACATCGCGGGTCAGCACCAACTGGTCCACAGCCGCGAGGATGGCCCGTTGCCGGTCCGTCCAGTCACCGTCAGCGGACTCGCTCTCGACGGCCGCGATCCGCTCCCGGCTGAGGCCCGCGCCCCGGGCAATCCGGCGGTGCTGGCGCAACTCGTAGTCCGATCCGCGCAGCGCGGCGACGCGCAGAATGACCAGTTCGGACTCGGCGCGTGGCAGTGTCCCGAACGGCATCAAACGAGCGGCGAAGTGCAGCCACCCGCGGAACAGTCCTTTGTTGCGGCCGAGCACCCGGAAAAGGTTCATCGGCTCCGTCCTGGCCAGCCGGCCACCACCGCGAGCCAGCACCCAGGCACTGATACCGATCTCGCCGAACCGGCCGGGCCGCACCCGCGTCACCTGTCGTCCGGTGCTCAGCTGTCTGCTGCTCTTCTGTCCGCTGGTCATCGCAGACTCCGTTCCGCTCGGTCGGCCATCCGGTTGGCCGCGTGCATCATCGCCGCGTAGGCCGGTGGTACGTAGCGCTGGACCGCGTGCAGCGCCCGGATGTCGGCTGAGGTGTACACCAGCGGTTTGCGAGCCAGCATGCCGCCGACGATGCGTTCCGCGGCAACCTGCGGGCTGATGGCCCGGTGCTGGAAGCGTCGGCGCAACTTTGCGAATTGTGCTGTGCTGGTGTCGATCCCGGCGATCCGCATCGACTCGGTCAACGGCGTGTCGACCGCACCGGGGCAGGCCAGCGTCACCGCGATCTCGTGCCGGGCCAGATCGAACCGCAGCACTTCGCTGACGCCGCGCACCCCGAACTTACTGGCGCTGTACGCGGCGTGCCACGGCAGACCGAGGAGCCCGGCGGCAGACGACACGTTGACCAGGTGGCCGCGGCGGCCGTGTTCGATCATCGGCGGCACGAAGGTCTCGATGACGTGGATCGGTCCCATCAGGTTCACGTCGATCACCTGCTGCCACTGCTCGGCGGACATCTTCTCGACCTTGCCCCAGATGGCGATACCGGCGACGTTGAGCACGGCATCCACAGCCGGGGTCTGGGCGTGAACCTCCTCAGCGAGGTCACGAATTGCGTCCAGCGACGTCACGTCAGCGGTCCGGGCGGTAGCGACGCTGCCCCCGGAGGCCGCGATCGACGTGCGCGCATCGGCCAGACCCTCGCCGTCGATATCGGTCAGATGCAGGATCGCCCCACGGGCCGCGAGTTGGTCGGCCACCGCGCGTCCGATGCCGCTGGCCGCACCGGTGATCAGGACGTGGTGGCCGGTGATGTCGGCGCGGCGGGGTCGCACGGAGGGGAGCATGCCCACCATCATGGCCACATGACCCGCTCCGGACAGCCAATCGCCCCGGCCGACCAGCACGACGTGATCACCGTGCACGGGGCGCGGGTGAACAACCTGCGGGACGTCGACGTGACCATCCCCAAGCGCCGCCTGACTGTCTTCACCGGGGTGTCGGGATCGGGCAAAAGTTCGCTGGTGTTCGGGACGATCGCTGCCGAGTCGCAGCGGTTGATCAACGAGACCTACAGCGCCTTCGTCCAGGGCTTCATGCCCACCCTGGCGCGACCGGACGTCGATGTGCTGGACGGGCTGACGACCGCGATCATCGTGGATCAGGAACGGATCGGGTCCGATCCCCGCTCGACCGTGGGCACCGCGACTGACGCCAATGCGATGCTGCGAATCTTGTTCTCCCGATTGGCGGTTCCGCACATCGGTGGGCCGCCGGCCTACTCGTTCAACACCCCCACCGTGCAGGGCTCCGGAGCGATCAGTGTCGGGACCAAGCGAGCGACCAAGGCGACCTTCTCCCGGCTCGGCGGCATGTGTCCGCGCTGCGAAGGTCGTGGCAGTGTCTCCGACTTCGACCTCACCGCGCTCTATGACGACAACCTGTCGCTGGAGGATGGCGCACTGAAGATCCCCGGGTACTCGATGGACGGGTGGTACGGGCGGATCTTCAAGGGCTGCGGCTTCTTCCCGGCCGACAAACCGATCGCGAAGTTCTCCGCCAAACAGTTGGACGCGCTGCTCTACAAGGAACCCACCCGGATCAAGGTCGACGGCATCAACGTCACCTACGAGGGTCTGATCCCGAAGATCACCAAGTCGATGCTGGCCAAGGACCGGGAAGCCATGCAGCCGCACATCCGGGCCTTCGTGGACCGGGCGATCACCTTCTCGGTCTGTCCCGAGTGCGAGGGGACCCGCTTGGCCGAACCGGCTCGCAACTCCCGGATCGGGACCGTGAGCATCGCTGATGCCTGCGCCATGCAGATCACGGACCTGGCGACCTGGGTCCGCTCTCTGGAGGAACCGTCCGTCGGGCCGTTGCTGACCGCACTGGGGGACAGTCTGTCTGCGTTTGACCGCATCGGGTTGGGTTATCTGTCGCTGGACCGGCCGGCGGGCACGTTGTCCGGGGGAGAAGCCCAGCGGGTCAAGATGATCCGGCACCTGGGTTCTGCGCTCACCGATATCAGCTACATCTTCGACGAACCGTCGGTCGGGCTGCATCCACACGACATCGCGCGGATGAACGAGTTGCTGCTGCAGCTACGCGACAAGGGCAACACCGTGTTGGTGGTGGAGCACAAGCCAGAACTCATCGCGATCGCGGATCACGTCATCGACCTGGGACCGGGTGCCGGATCTGCCGGTGGCACAGTGACTTTCGAGGGTCCGGTGGCCGACCTGCGGTCGTCTGGGACTGTCACCGGGCGGCACCTGGACGATCGAGCGGCACTGAAGGTCGACGTACGTCGATCGGTTAGCTCCCTGCCTATTCGCGGCGCCAGCGCGCACAACCTGCAGGATGTCGACGTGGACATCCCGCTCGGGGTGCTGGTCGTTGTCACCGGAGTGGCCGGCTCCGGCAAGAGCTCGCTCATCGATGGCTCGCTGAGCGGGCGCGACGAGGTCGTGGTCATCGACCAGACGCCGATCCGCGGGTCTCGTCGGTCCAACCCCGCCACCTACACCGGCCTGCTCGAGCCGCTGCGCAAGGCGTTCGCCAAGGCCAACGGAGTCAAACCGGCGCTGTTCAGTGCCAACTCCGAAGGCGCCTGCCCGACCTGCGGCGGCGCCGGCGTCATCTACACCGACCTGGGCATGATGGCCGGGGTGAGCACGGTGTGCGAGGACTGTGAAGGGCGCCGGTTCCAGCCCGAGGTGCTCGGCTACACCCTCGCCGGTCGGTCCATCGCGGACGTGCTGGAGATGTCCGCCGACGCGGCGGCAGCCTTCTGCGTAGAGGTGAAACTTCCTGCGGCAGAACGGATCCTGACCCGGCTGGTCGATGTGGGGTTGGGCTACGTCACCATTGGCCAGCCGCTCACCACCCTGTCCGGAGGCGAGCGGCAGCGTTTGAAGCTGGCCGCGCAGATGGGGGAGAAGGCCGACATCTACGTCCTCGACGAGCCGACGACCGGTCTACACCTGGCGGACGTGGAACGGTTGCTGGCCCTGCTGGACCGGTTGGTGGACTCCGGGAAGTCGGTGATCGTGATCGAGCACCATCAGGCGGTCATGGCCCACGCCGACTGGATCATCGACCTGGGGCCGGGCGCCGGACACGACGGCGGCCGGATCGTCTTCGAAGGCACACCTGCAGATCTGGTGGCCGCCCGGTCGACGCTGACGGGGGAGTACCTGTCCAGGTACGTGGCACGCTGATCGCGCGGTTACCGTGGCAGTGATGAACCTCGACACCCGAAATCTGCGCCGCGTCGTCGCCGTCTCCGCCCTGGCAGTGACCACCATCCAGACCGCGACCGCTGCAGTGGCGATCCCACGGCAGCGCCGCGACTACGCCGACGGCGCGTGGGGCCCCGGCCTGGCTGCGGTCGCCCTCACCGGAGCCGTGCTGGGCAATGGTGATCCCGTACGCCGATGGACGACCGCCGTGCTCACCACCGCCTGGGCGGCGCGGCTGGAACACCTGATGCTCGGGCGGCTGCGCGGCAAGGATACGGAAGACGATCGCTACACCGAGTTCCTCTCCGGCGCATCGACTGCCGGTGTCATCGGGAAAGTGTTTGTGACACAGGCTGTTTCCCAGCTGCTGGTATCAACGCCCACCCAGCTGGCAGCATCCTCCACCCTGCCGCGGGGCAAGCGCCGCCTGCTGTTCCCCCTCGGTGCCGCCATCATGGTGACCGGTGCCGTGGTGGAAGCGATCGCGGACCGTCAGAAGGACGCCTACTCCGCCCGTCCCCGGGAGGAGCGGCCGTCGGTGCTCGACACGGGCCTGTGGGGTTGGTCGCGTCACCCCAACTACTTCGGCGACTCGCTCTTCTGGGACGGGGCGTACGTAGCGGCGGCTGCATCGCCACCGGCGGGGTGGACCTTCCCGGCACCGATCGCGATGAACTACTTCCTGATCTACGCGACCGGCGCGAAGCGGACCGAGAAGAAGATGCAGGACCGGCCCGGTTACCGCGATTATCAGCAGCGTGTCTCCTTCTTCTTCCCCTGGCCCGGCAAACATGCCTGACCCGTTGCGCATCGTCTTCGTGTGCACCGGGAACATCTGTCGGTCGCCGATCGCCGAGAAGGTGCTGCAGCGCCACCTCCAAGACGCCGGACTCGCCGATGCGGCGACCGTGACCAGTGCAGGGACGGGCCCTTGGCACGAAGGTGAGCCAGCCGACTCCCGTGCGGTGGATGTGCTTACGGCAGCGGGATATTCGGCATCGCACGTCGCGCATCAGATCACCGACAGTGACCTGTCCGCGGATCTGTTGGTGGCCCTGGACAGCGGGCACGCTCGCGACCTGCGGCGCCTGGGCGCACCGGCAGACCGGGTGCATCTGCTGCGTTCGTTCGATCCGGACGCGGACGGTGCGGAGGTCCCGGATCCGTATTACGACGGTCCGGCCGAGTTCCAGGACGTGCTCACCATGGTCGAGTCTGCTACCTCCGGAGTGGTGCAGTGGGTGCGCGACCAGTCACGCTGAGCGACGGCCGGCGCGGCTTCGCCAAGGACGCGCCACAGTCATCGATCGATGCGGAGGCTGCGTCCCTGGAGTGGCTGCAGGTGGAGGGCGGCCCGCCGCTCCCCGAGGTTCTGGTGAGTGACCCGGGAAGGCTGGTCACGGCGTACGTCGAGTCCAGCCGACCCGACCCCCAGGTCGCCGAGGAGTTCGGGCGTCGTCTCGCGACGCTGCACGCGGCCGGGGCTGATGCCTTCGGCGCCGCGCCACCCGGCGGCCCGGAGCTCGCCTGGTTCGGAATGACCCGGATGCTGAACAAACCTGTGGCCCAGGATGATTGGCCGACGTGGTATGCCCAGGACCGGGTACTTCCCTACGTGCGTCAGGCGGTTGACGCCGGGTCGCTGAGCGCGGGGGAGTCGACGGTGTTCGAGGAGGTCTGTGCGCGGTTGCCGCAGCTGGCCGGTCCGGCCGAGCCACCCGCACGACTGCACGGCGACCTGTGGTCGGGCAACGTGTTGTGGTCCCACGATGCCGCCTGGCTGATCGATCCTGCCGCCCACGGTGGCCACCGGGAGAGCGACCTCGCCCTGTTGGCACTCTTCGGGTGCCCGAACCTGGAACGCATCCGATCGGCGTACGACGAGGCCTCGCCGTTGGCACCCGGGTGGCGCGCCCGCGTCCCGCTGCACCAGCTCTTTCCGCTGCTCGCGCACGTGGTGATCTTCGGGCGCGGATACGCCGATCAAGCGCTCGAAGCGGCGCGTTCGGCGCTGCGGATCGGGTAACCTCCAACCCTTCCGGACGATCGCCCCAAGGCACTAGCGTTCCCAGCATGACGACGCGAACTGAAGAGGATCTGCTGGGCTCCAAACCAGTGCCCGCAGACGCGTACTACGGCATCCACACCGTGCGAGCGATCGAGAACTTCCCGATCTCGGGGATCACGATCAACGACGTCCCCCAATTCATCCGCGGCATGGTCATGGTGAAGAAGGCCGCCGCTCTCGCGAACAAGGAATTGCGCGTCCTGCCGGTCGATGTCGCTGACGCCATCGTCGCCGCCTGCGACGCCATCCTGGACGACGGGCGCTGCATGGATCAGTTCCCGATCGACGTCTTCCAGGGCGGTGCCGGCACCAGCGTCAACATGAACACCAACGAGGTCGTCGCCAACCTGGCCCTCGAACTGGTCGGGTACGACAAGGGCCGCTACGACGTGATCAACCCCAACGACCACGTCAACAAATCCCAGTCGACCAATGACGCCTACCCGACCGGCTTCCGGGTCGCGGCGTACACGATGGTCCAAGCCCTCGTCCAGGAGGTGCAGGAACTGTCGTTCGCCTTCTCTGCCAAGGCACAGGAGTTCGCGACGGTCCTGAAGATGGGCCGGACGCAGTTGCAGGATGCGGTCCCGATGAGCCTCGGCAGCGAGTTCGAGGCGTTCGCGGTGAACGTGCACGAGGAGATCACCCGGCTGCGCACGGCGGCCGAACTGCTCCTGGAGGTCAACCTCGGAGCCACCGCGATCGGCACCGGGCTGAACACCCCGCCAGGGTATCCGGCGGCAGCGGCCCGGCACCTGTCCCAGGTCAGCGGACTGGGGACGGTACCGGCGGCCCACCTGGTCGAGGCGACCTACGACAACGGCGCCTACATCGCGGTGCACTCAGCCGTGAAACGCCTGGCGACCAAGCTGTCCAAGATCTGTAATGACCTGCGGCTGTTGTCTTCTGGACCTCGCGCGGGACTGCACGAGATCAATCTGCCAGAGATGCAGGCCGGCTCCTCGATCATGCCGGCGAAGGTCAACCCGGTCATCCCCGAGGTCGTCAACCAGGTCTGCTTCAAGGTGATCGGGAACGACGTGACGATCACCATGGCAGCCGAGGCCGGTCAGCTCCAGTTGAACGTCATGGAGCCGGTGCTGGCGGAGTCGCTGTTCGAGTCGACGCGGCTGCTCACCAACGCCTGCGCCACGTTGCGCAGCAAGTGCATCACCGGTATTACCGCCAACCCCGAGGTGTGCGAGGCCTACGTGATGAACTCCGTCGGCATCGTCACCTATCTCAATGAGGTCATCGGGCACCACGCCGGCGATCAAGTCGGCAAGGAAGCGGCGCGGACCGGCAGGGGAGTGCGCGAGGTGGCCCTGGAGATGGGCCTGTTGTCCGAAACGCAGTTGGACCAGTTGCTGTCGACGGCCAACTTCTTGAATCCGACGTTCGCCGGCCGGCTCTACACCCCGGACGAGAAAGGCATCCCGCCGCTGGAGAAGCAGACCGCGGCGGACACGGACTCCTCGAGCTCATGATCATCCTGCAGTTCCTGGTCGTCCTGCTCTTCGTCTTCATCGGAGCGCGACTCGGCGGTATCGCCATCGGCCTGGCCGGTGGCGCAGGGGTGATCGTGCTGGGGCTGCTCGGCCTGCACGTGGATGCCAAGACCGGTGTGCCGTGGGATGTTCTGGGCATCATCATCTGCGTCATCGCAGCGATCGCAGCCATGCAGGCCGCCGGGGGACTGGAACTGCTCGTCCACCGCACGGAACGACTACTACGGTCGCGGCCGAGCAACATCACGTTCATGGCACCAATCGTCACCTACTTCATGACCGTCCTGTCCGGCACCGGACAGATCGCCTTCTCGACACTGCCGGTGATCGCCGAGGTCAGCAAGGAAGCCAAGATCCGCCCGTCCCGGCCACTGTCCATCGCCGTGGTGGCCTCCCAGATGGCGATCGTTGCCTCCCCGATCTCTGCCGCGACGGTGGCGATGGCCGCCGTCCTGGAACCCATGGGCGTCGACTTCATCAAGATGCTCACGATCTCCGGTATCTGCACCCTGACCGGGTGCATGATCGCCGCCTTCGTCGCTTCAAAACAGGGCTGTGAGTTGGAGGATGACCCGATCTACCAGGACCGCCTGGCCCGTGGTCTGGTCGCGCAATCCGATCCGGAGGCGAAGGCAAATTTCAAGGCCCGCAAAGGGGCCGGGCTATCGCTGATCATTTTCGCGGTGACCCTCGTGGTCGTGGTGTTGTACTCCACCGCGATCTCCGAGTCGGTCGGTCTGATCAGCGATCCGACGATCGACCGGTCGGCGGCGATCATGACGTTCATGATGCTGGCCGCGCTGCTCATCCTGGTCTTCTGCAAGGTCGAACCGCCCGCGGTCATCGAGACCCCCACCTTCCGGGCGGGGATGAACGCGGCAGTCTGCATCACCGGCGTGGCCTGGTTAGGAAACACCTTCGTGCAGAACCACGTTGAGGACATCGAGCGGATCGGCGGCGACGTTATCCACGACCATCCCTGGATGTTGGCGATCGTCCTGCTGCTGGCCTCGGCGCTGCTGTACTCCCAGGCGGCGACCACGATCGCGCTGATGCCTGTGGCGGCAGGCATGGGCGTGTCCGCTTCGACGTTGCTCGCGTGCTTCCCCGCGGTGACCGGGCTGTTCCTGCTCCCCACGTATACAACCGTGGTGGCGGCAATCGAGCTCGACGACACCGGAACGACCCGGATCGGCAAATACCTGTTCAACCACTCGTTCATGATCCCCGGCCTGGTGGCGGTCGCCAGCTCGATCGCCCTAGGCTTCCTGATCGCGCCGATCCTGATCTGAGGACGACTGCTCATGACTACACGTATCTGGTCCCTGCTGGCGCTACCCGTCCTGGCGGTGAGCCTCGCGGGATGCGTCAGCGACTCAACTGCCGACAACGTGCCGCCGGCTCGCGACGAGTCGGCCTTCCTAGCTGCCGTCAAGCAGTACGAAACGCCGCAGATCGACCGGGACGAGTTGATCCGGCAGGGGGACGCGGTCTGTGAATCGCTCACCGACTCCGCGGATGCCGACGGGCTTTACCAGGCTCTGGTGAACAACGCCAACGAAGGCAGTGGGCCCTTTTTCGGAGAGACCCGGCTGCGCGTGATGTCAGCGGCAGTGAAGTATCTGTGCCCTGAATGGGCCGAAGTCGATCACACGTCCTGGGGGAGTGCGACGGCGCTCAAATCGTGAGGTGGTCGACGCCCAAGTGGTCCAGATCGACCAGGTTGCTGGCGTGTCCGCCGAGCCAGACCGTGACGGTACGGCGAAGATCCAGCTCCTGGGGGACCCACTCGGCCACCCAGGCGGCCACCGCCCTCTCGAGGGAACTGGTCACCGGATCGACCCGGTGGATCGAAACACGGGGCGGAGCGGTCAGCGTGCTGATGCTGCCCTCGGGGCCTTCGATCAGGACCTGGCCGTAGGCGTCCTCGGGCAGGAGTGCCAGGGCAACGGCGATGTCGTCCAGGTCGGCGATGTGACCAGCAACCAGGACATGTTCCAGCGGAACGCGACGACGATGAGACCTCACGAAGATAAGCATAGCCTTACCTTCGTGAGATCCGCGCCGAAACGCCGCAAGCGGGTCAGGCGGCGATGTGCGCCTGGAGCAACCAGCGGTCCTTGGTCAGGCCACGCTCGATCTCGATCGCAACATCCTGGCTGCTGAGGTCGATGTCGTCGAGGCCCACGATCGCGGCGCGGACCGTGACCAGTGCGGCGTCGATCAAGCCGACCACCTGAGCGACTGTGGTTTCCCAGGGCTGGAATCCATCGGACAGCGCCGGCAGCGAGGATTTCGCGGCGACGGTGGCCAGCCGGGAGTCCAAGGGCAGGCCCAGGGCGACGACGCGCTCGGCGGCGGTGTCGGCGAAGTCCTGGGCGTGGGCGACGACGTCATCGAGCAGTTCGTGGATGCCGATGAAGCTGCCACCGCGCACGTGCCAGTGCGCCTGCTTGCCGTTGACGACCAGCGCCTCCATGTCGAGGACGACGGGGGTGAGGAACTGCGCCGCACCCGCGGCGACCTCGTGGGAGGCAGCGAGAGTGGTGGGGATCTCGGTGGTCTGGGTCTTGGTAGCCATATCAATCTCCTGATGTCGCCCTGATGAAACTTGAATGATTCCAGGATGGTCCAGATCGCTTGGTATGACAACGAAGAGCAGGCTGGCCTAACGGCACGCGCTTCGACCGCCTACGCCCGCACGAGTCCCTGCGGGCGAGTAACGGTGCAGGGGGAGTCAGCCGGCGTTCGGTGCCTCGCGCTGCGTGCGCTGGTCGTAGGCGGCCTGGTTCGACCGGATGGCGGCGGCGTTCAGCACCGTCCAGTCGTAGAGCCGGCCGAAGGGCTCGCGCAGCGACTCGCCGAGCGGGGTGATCGCGTACTCGACGCCGACCGGCGACGTCGGTAGCACGCGCCGCTCGATCAGGCCGTCGCGCTCGAGCCGGCGCAGGGTCTGGGTGAGCACGCGCTGCGTGATGCCCTCGAGGCGGCGCTTGATCTCGTTGAACCGGCGCGGCTCGGTGAGCACGGCGAGGCACATCATCGACCACTTGTTGGCGATCTGGTCGAGGATCGGACGACTCTCGCAGTCGACACTGAAGGTCTCGGTCGCGGTGTCGAGCAGCGCGCTGTAGGGCTTCACGGTGGTGTCCTCCGGCATCCCTGGGATAGGAGAAGTGCGTTATTGACGCACCGGGAGCGGCGCTCCAAGATAAGTATGCATCCCATACCGGGTATGCATCGCATACTTTTGGAGATCTCGTGACCGCATCCGCACATCCCCTCAACGCTGACCCGATTACCGCCGAGTACGCCGCCCTGCGCGTTCGTCGTGACGGCGCCGTGGTGAACGTGACGTTCGACAACCCGCCGGTCAACGCACTGAGCGCCGACGTGATGCGGGAGCTGCGCACGCTGCTGCTCGGCGTGCGGGGTGACGAGAGCATCGCGGTGATCGTGTTCGACAGTGCGAATCCCGAGTTCTTCATCGCGCACGTCGACATGCACCTCGGCGACCAGATGGATCAGCTCGGCCGGCTGGCGGCGCAGGCGCCCGCGGGCGTCAACGTGTTCCAGGCGACCGGCGAGCTGCTGCGCTCCCAGCCGCAGGTGACGATCGTGAAGCTGGCCGGGATCGCGCGGGGCGGCGGGGCCGAGTTCGTCGGCGCGGCCGACCTGACCTTCGCCGCACGCGAGACCGCGCGGATCGGGCAGATTGAGAGCCTCATGGGCATCGTGCCGAGCGGAGGGGGCACCCAGTACCTGCTCGAGCGGGTCGGACGCAACCGCGCGCTCGAGCTGGTGCTCACGGGCGACGCCATCGACGCCGACACCGCCGCGCTCTACGGATGGATCAATCGAGCGCTGCCCGCCGACGAGCTCGACGCGTTCGTCGAGCGCACCGCCCGCCGCATCGGGGAGCTGCCGCCCGGAGTCGCGCGCGCGGCGAAGCGCGTGCTCCCGGCGACCACTCCGCTCGAGGGCTACGAGCGCGAGGAGACCGAGTGGAGCGCGCTCATCGGTCGGCCCGAAACCGAGCGCATCATGCGTGAGAGCCTCGAGCGGGGCGCCCAGACGGTCGACGGAGAACGCGACCTCGAGGACCTCCTGCGCCGCGTCGCCCGCGGGTAGGTTCCGTACCGGTGTCGAGTCCTCGGTGACGATTGATTGGATGTCCGATAATCTACATTATGTCAAGTTGAATCAAATGCTCCGCGACCTACCCTCTCCCCTCGGGTTCTCACCCCGACTTGATCAGTGCGCCAGTTTCAGGCCAATGACGCAGGCGACGATGCCGACCAGGCACACCAGCTTCAACACCGAGACGGGTTCGGCGCCGGTGACCATCGCGTAGATCACCGTGCCCGCGGCGCCGATCGCCGTCCAGATCGCGTACGCCGTACCGACCGGCAACGTCCGCAGCGCGTAGCCCAGGCCGACCATGCTGGCCACCGCCGCAACCGCGAAGATCGACGTCGGCAACCACCGGGAGAAGCCTTCGGATTTGCTCAGCGCCGTGGCCCACACCGCTTCGAGCCCACCGGAGAGAATCAGAATCAACCACGCCATCGCGGCCACGACCTTTCGTGGCCGTCTTGTCGCTGTCCGGGTACGGCTCCCTCGTCCGGGTGCCACGAGCGTGGCCCCTTCATTGTCTCAGAGTTCTGCGCGCACCCCTGCCACCAGTCGCTCGACCTCATCGACGCTGGTGTACGGCGCCAGCGAGATCCGCAAGCCCCCGGACTCCCCCAGCCCCAACGCCCGCGCCGGCTCGTAGGCGTAGAACGAACCTGCCGGAGCGATCAGCGCTTGTGCGGCCAGCGCGTCGGCGATCGCCGCCGGGTTCGCCTCCGCGAACGTCAGCAATGTGGTCGGCGTACGCCGCTGCGCCCGTGAGTGATTCACCACCCGACCGTCAGCAACCAGGTCCGTCAACCCCTCATCCAGTACGCCGAGTAGCTGGCTCTCGTGGGCGGCGAACGCCTCGTGCGCGGACCGCAGCCGCTCCCTGCGCGACTGCCCCGCACCCCAGGAAGCGATGAAGTCAACTGCGGCGGTTGCGCCGGCCAGTTGTTCGTACGGCAGCGTGCCCAACTCGAAACGCTCCGGCGACTCGTCCGTTGACGGAAGCAGCTTGTCCGGTGAAAGCTCCTCCAGCACAGCTGGATTCGCGAGCAACACCCCGCAGTGCGGACCGAAGAACTTGTACGGCGAACACACGTAGAAGTCCGCACCCAACGCAGCAACGTCGATGAAGGAGTGCGCCGCGTGATGCACACCGTCCACCCAGACGAGGGCATCGGCGTCGTGCGCTGCCGCAGCGATGGCCGCCACGTCCGGGCGTGAACCGATCAGGTTCGACGCGCCCGTCACCGCCACCAACCGCGTGCACGGCGTGATGGCCGACTCCAATGACTCGGCCGTGAACTGCCCCGTCGCCGGATCCAGCTCCAACCACCGAACGACCACCCCAGCACGCTCGGCCGCGATCGCCCACGGCCGCACGTTGCAGTCGTGATCCAGTTGCGACAGCACGATCTCATCGCCGCTCCCCCAGGTACGCGCCAGCGTCCGGGAGAAGTCGAAGGTGAGCGCGGTGGCCGAGCGGCCGTGCACGATACCGGCCGTGGGCACCCCGCCCAGGTCGCCGTACGCCGACCTGAACTCCTCGACGCACCGCGCAGCGTTCCGGGCGGCCAGGCTGCCCGCTCCACGGTTCGACAACGGTGCACGCAGGGCACCCGCGATCGCGTCGGCGACGGATGCCGGCGTCTGGGTGCCGCCCGCACCGTCGAAATACGCCTCACCGGCGGCCAGGGCCGGGAACTGGGATCGGAACGCGGCGACGTCGAAGGTCATCCTGCGACCCTGTCACATCGTGGTGTTCCCAGCGAAAACTCAGCCTCACTCAAGGTTGGATTCAGGTGAATCTGTATGCGCCGCAATGTTTTTCGTTTTCGTAATCCATAGCGGCAATTCGGCCAAATCGCGGCCCCCCGACAGGTAACTTGCCGGAGGTGTGCCATATCGACGCACTATCCAACAGATCGAGGACAGACAGTATGGGACTGCGCAACAACCGGCGGCGGACATCGCAACAGATGGCTGCCGTCACCGTCACTCTCGCCCTGAGCGTCGCCGGAGCCGCGGCCGCGAACGCGTCGGTCACGGCCGATGGGTCCATCAAGTACCCCGGGTCGGTCCCCAAATGGGCGGTCACCGCCCAGGACGCCGGAGCCGCACCCGCGGACGACACCGTCGAGGGTGAGATCTACCTGAACCTGCAGGACAAGCAGGGCGCCGAGACCCTCGCGACTGCGGTCTCCACCCCGGGTAGCCCGCTCTACCGCCACCCCCTGTCCCCCAGCCAGTGGATCAGCCGCTTCTCCCCCACTGCCGGTGAGTACGCGACCGTGGTGAACAAACTGAAGTCCGAAGGCCTCACGATCACCGGCACGCCGGCGAGTCGGCTGTACGTCGTGTTCCGCGGAACCGCCGACCAGGTCAATGCCGCCTTCTCCACCTCGATGCACCTCTACCACCACGCGGGCACCCGCCTTGCCGCACCTGCCAAGGCGCCCGCGCTGCCCTCGAGCATCGCCAAACTGGTGAGCGCGGTGAGCCTGGACCAGTCTCGTCTGCAGACCCGGCCGAACCTGGTCTCGCCGGGCCACGTGGACAAGACCGCGGGCTCCTCGAGCCTGAACAAGTCAAAGGCGCAGGCCCAGAGCAAGCTGCGCTCGCAGACGACGCCGTCCACCACGGCCGCGTGCTCGCAGTACTGGGGCCAGTACACCGCCTCGGTGCCGGCCGCCTACAACGGTCAGACGTCGTACCCGACCAACATCTGTGGCTACGACGCCAAGCAGCTGCGCTCGGGGTACAACCTCAACACCTGGAACAGCCTGGGCGTTAACGGTTCTGGCCAGACGGTCGCGATCACCGACGCCTACGCCTCACCCACCATCGTCTCCGACACCAACGCGCTGGCGGCACAGAGCGGCGAGCCCGCGCTGGGCGCCGGTCAGTACCAGCAGATCGTCCCCAGCACCTTCTACGACGAAGAGGCCTGTGGCGGTCCCAGCGGTTGGCAGGGTGAGCAGTCTCTCGACGTGCAGGCCGTCCACTCCCTCGCCCCGAAGACCAACATCCTCTACGTCGGCGGCTCCAACTGCGGCGGCGGTCTCGACATCGCGCTGTCGACGATCATCGACCGGAAGCTGGCCACGGTCGTGAGCAACAGCTGGGGTGACGTCGGTGAGGATGTCCCGGCCGAGGTCCTCGCGGGTGAGCAGAACATCTTCGTGCAGGCTGCCGGCGAGGGTATCGGCCTGTACTTCTCCAGCGGTGACAACGGCGACGAGGCTGCTGCGCTGGGCACTGCCGAGCCGGACTTCCCTGCGTCCGACCCGTTCGTCACCTCCGTCGGCGGCACGTCGATGGGTATCGACAAGAAGGGCAAGCTGGCCGTCGAAACCGGTTGGGGCACTGCGTACCAGCGGATCCTGGACAACGCCGACGGGACCTCCAGCTACGCCGGCGCGTTGCCGGGTGCGTTCGGGGGCGGCGCCGGCGGCGGGGTCAGCACCCTGTTCGCCGAGCCGGCCTACCAGAAGGGCGTCGTGCCCAACTCGCTGTCCGGTGGCAAGCGCGTCTCCCCGGACGTGTCGGCCCTGGCCGACCCGTACACCGGTTTCCAGATCGGGATCAGCCCGATCACCGATGACGGCACGTTGGCGACCGCGGACTACGAGAACGAGACGTACGGCGGCACCTCCTTGGCCTCGCCGCTCACCGCCGCGATGGTGGCGCTCTCGCAGCAGTTGACCCACGGCAGTGTCGGTTTCGCCAACCCGACGCTCTACACGCTGGATCGTTTCCTGCCCGGGTCGTTCCGCGACGTCAAGCCCTCGAGCACGCCCGTTGCGGTGGAGTACACCTCCGCCTCGAGCGGTCACCGGTTCTTGATCACCATGGACAAGGACACCTCCTTGACCACGACCGCCGGCTACGACGACGTCACCGGTATGGGTGCGATGTCCTTCAGCCTGGCCCAGCTGCTGGGTCACGGTCGCTGACCGGATCGGCGCATTGAATCGACGTGGGGCCGGGCAGTCGCCCGGCCCCGCGACACGTTGCGGTCGATTTCCCACCGCATCAGGCACCGGCGCGGCACACTAAGGGCTGCAGCTGCCCCCGCCGGAGTGGGTCCCCCGGCCAACCGCGGAAGGACGCACGCGCCATGCCCGAAGGTTATGAACCCCTCGACGACGAAGCTCATCTGGCGAGCCTGGGGTACAAACAGGAGTTGTCGCGCAACTGGTCGGGGTTCTCCAACTTCGCCATCTCGTTCTCGATCATCTCGATCCTGGCCGGCTGCTTCACCAGCTTCGGTCTGGGGTGGAACAACGGCGGACCTGCGGCCATCGCCTGGGGCTGGCCGATCGTGGCTGCCTTCATCATGGTCATCGGCTTCTGTATGTCCGAGCTGGTGTCGGCATACCCCACCTCGGGCGGAATCTATTGGTGGGCAAGCAAACTCGGCGGTCCGAAGGCCGGCTTCTTCACCGGTTGGCTGAATCTGATCGGACTGCTGGCGATCGATGCGTCGGTTGCCTACGGTTGCGCGAGTTTCTTCGATACCTTCATCGGGTACTACAGCGATTCGTGGGCTTCGAGCTATTCGCTGACCCGCGTTTTCATCGAGTTCATCGTGATCCTGGCCCTCGCCGCAGCCATCAACATCTTCTCCAGCCACCTGCTCGCGATCCTGAACAACATCTCGGTGTGGTGGCATGTCATCGGCTCGCTCGTCGTGGTCGCGATCCTGTGGTTCTTCCTGAAGTCCGGCGCCCACCACGCGTCCCTCTCAGACGTCTTCACCAAGACGATCAACAACACCGGCTTCTTCGGCGGTCACACCAGCGGATGGGGATTCCTGCTCTACGTCCTGCCGCTGTCGGCCATCCTCACGCAGTACACGATCACCGGTTATGACGCCTCGGTGCACCTGTCTGAGGAAACCAAGTCAGCCGCCAACTCCGCGGCGCGCGGCATCTGGCGATCCATCTTCTACTCCGCCATCGGCGGCTGGATTCTGCTGCTGAGTTTCCTGTTCGCGGTGCAGGATTCGGACAAGGTCAGCGAAGGCGGTGGGTCGGTGTTCGCGATCTTCGGCCAGGCACTCGACCCCAAGGTCGCCGGTCTGGTCGTGCTGATCTCCACCGCGGGACAGTTCTTCTGCACCTGCGCCTGCATGACCTCCACCAGCCGGATGTTCTTCGCCTTCAGTCGGGACCGGGCCGTCCCCGGCTCCCGGTACTGGTCCAGGCTGAACGCCAACAAGGTTCCGGTCTACGCGGTGATCGCTGCTGCGGTGATCGCTCTGCTGCTGACGCTGCCGGCATTGGTGAAGGTCGACGTGAACGGCGCTCCGGTGCCGGTCGCGTTCTTCGCGGTCGTGTCGATCGGTGTCATCGGCCTGTACCTGTCCTTCGGCATCCCGATCTTCCTGCGCTGGCGAGCCGGGTCGAACTTCAAGGTCGGCTCGTGGAACAACGGCATCAAGTACCGCTGGATGAACCTGGTGGCCGTCATCGAGATCACGGTGATGTCGATCGTCGGTCTACTGCCCACCCTGAACGTCGGAGTCCCCTGGGTCGACGGCTTCTCGATGAAGTACGTCAACTACGCCATCATCGTGGTCCCGGTGGCGCTTCTGCTGTTGTGGATCTACTGGCACGTCTCGGTCAAGCACTGGTTCACTGGACCGGTCACCACCATCGAGTCAGCGGCCACTGACTCCGAACCGGAGCCGACCACGACGTGAAGTACCGCCAGACGATCAACCAGCGCAGCTACGAGTTCGACGGGCTGGTCGACGTCCTTGCCAAGGCGACGCCCCTGCGTTCGGGCGACGTGCTGGCTGGCTGCGCGGCGGAGTCGGGTGCGGAACGCGCTGCGGCGCAATGGGTTCTGGCCGACCTGCCACTGTCCCTGTTCCTCTCCGAGTACGTCGTGCCACCCGAGACCGACGACGTCACCCGGCTGATCCTGTCGGCTCACGATCCTGGCGCGTTCGAACCCGTCGCCGCGTTGACCGTCGGCGGGTTCCGGGAATGGTTACTGGAGACGGTGGGTCGCGGTGACCACGCGTCGCTGATCGCCCTGCGTGACGGGCTGACACCCGAGATGGCGGCGGCCGTCAGCAAGATCATGCGTAACCAGGACCTGATCGCCGTCGCTGCCGCCTGCCAGGTCACCACCGCATTCCGCGACACGATCGGTCTGCCCGGGCGGTTCTCCACCCGGTTGCAACCCAACCATCCGACCGACGACCGCACCGGGATCGCGGCCAGCGTGCTCGACGGACTGCTGCTCGGGTCCGGCGACGCGGTCATCGGGATCAATCCCGCGTCGGACAATCCCCGCACCGTCGCCGATCTCCTCCGACTCCTCGACGACATCATCACCCGCTACGAGATCCCCACCCAGTCGTGCGTCCTCACCCACGTCACGACGACCCTGGAGTTGATCGCCGCCGGCGCGCCGGTCGATCTCGTCTTCCAGTCGATCGCCGGAACCCAACGCGCCAACGAGGGGTTCGGTGTCGAGCTGCCAACTCTGGCAGAGGCTCTCAAAGCGGCCCGCTCTCTGCACCGGGGCTCTGTCGGCAACAACGTCATGTACTTCGAAACCGGTCAGGGAGCGGCACTGTCCGCCGACGCCCACTGGGGAACCGACGGTCGGCCGGTCGACCAGCAGACTCTCGAAGCACGCGCTTACGGGGTGGCAAGGGCGTTCGAACCGCTGCTGGTCAACACCGTCGTCGGCTTCATCGGACCGGAGTACCTCTACGACGGCAAGCAGATCATCCGGGCCGGCTTGGAGGATCACTTCTGCGGCAAGCTCCTGGGACTCCCGATGGGCGTGGACGTCTGCTACACCAATCACGCCGAAGCCGACCAGGACGATATGGACACCCTGCTCACGCTGCTGGGAGCGGCCGGTTGCACCTACGTCATGGGTGTCCCGGGCGCGGATGACGTGATGCTCGGCTACCAGTCGACCTCCTTCCACGACGCGCTCTACCTGCGTCAGGTGCTCGGCAAGCGGCCGGCACCGGAGTTCGAGGCCTGGTTGGACCGGTTGGGTCTGCTGGCCGCCGACGGAAGTATCCGGGCCGTCGAACCGGGTACCAGCCCGCTGCGGGAGTTGGCGTGACGGATCTGTGGGAACGACTGCGGACCCACACCCCTGCGCGGATCGGTATTGGCCGGTCCGGGTCCGGAACACCCACGGCTGCAGTGCTTTCCGCGACAGCTGCGCATGCCGCGGCTCGTGACGCAGTCCATGCGGAGTTGGATGTGCCCACGTTGCAGCGTGAGCTCGAAGGGCTCGGACTCGGCCCCGCGCTGGTGGTGCCCTCGGCGGCGCCGGACCGATCGACGTACCTGACCCGGCCGGATCTGGGCCGCACCCCCGGCGGTAACTTGCCGCAGCCAGGCGATGCGGAGCTGGCGGTGGTCGTCGCGGACGGCTTGAGCGCGGTCGCGACGCAGACGCACGCCGTACCGCTCCTGCAGGCCCTGCTCCCCCTGCTGGACTCCCCCACCACGGTCGCTGCACCAGTCGTCGCGACCCAGGCGCGAGTCGCGCTCGGTGACCACATCGGGCAGGCACTGGGTGCCCGGTTGGTGCTGGTGCTGATCGGGGAACGCCCCGGACTGTCCGCGGCGGACTCACTCGGTGCCTATCTCACCTGGCAACCGCAACCGGGGATCCTGGACTCGGCGCGTAACTGCGTCTCCAACATCCGGCCGCCACACGGCCTGGATTACGACACGGCCGCCCGCACCATCGCCGCGCTGATCTCCGGGGCGCGGCAACTGGGCGCGACCGGCGTGCGGTTGAAGGACCTGACCGGTTCCCTAGCGCCCTGACCTGGCTCGCAAGCGGTCCTCGAGGGGACGACTGACCGCCAAGCCGGCGATGACGCCCAGCGAGATGGTCACCAGCGTCGTACCGGTCGTCACCAACGTCGCCGCGGCGCTCGCTCCACCCCCGACCGCCGACGTGACGCCGACGAGCCCCAACGCACCAGGCACCAGCAACCAGAAAGCGGGCAGGAAACACACCAGGGGCGGCGGCCCGGTCGGTCGGGTCGAGACGATCATCGCGGCGGGGGTCATGAAGAACGCACCGACCATCGCGGACACGGCGCTGCCGAACAGCACGCCGCCGACGACCTGCCCGGCGTACGCGATCACCAGGACGAGCAGGATCCAGCGCCGTGCCCCGGGCCGGGCCGCTTTGTAGAACACCAGACCGACGCCATAGATCAGCACCCCGGCCCACGGCGCCAACGGTCCGAAGAAGGACTGACCGCTGGTGCGGGCCAGGCTGGCCGGTACGCCGACGAGCGAGGCCGCTGCCGTGATCCCTACCGCCAGCAACACCAGTTGCATCAGTCCGGAGGCGAGGCGGGCGGAACCCGACACGATCTGTTTGGTGACCAGGTCGATCGTCCCGTTGGTCAACTGAGCACCCGGGAGGAAGGTGATCAGTGGTGGCACCAGGGCCGCGAGGAGGTTCAGATCCCACCCGGTGCGGGCCAACAGAAACGCGATGGAAGCAACGACGAAGGACATGCCCAGGACGACCATCACGGAGTAGATCGACTCGATCCGCGCCGTCCACCGCAGCACCAGGGCAGTGAGGCCACCAAGCACCGCCGCCACCAGTAAATCCAGCGGATTGGCCCCCAACAGGAGCGCCAGGCCGACGCTCATGGCGGCGTATCCGGCCACTTGCACGACCGGCGGGTACGGGTAGTCAGCGTCCGCGATCGCGGTGAGCCGGGCCAGGCCGTCGCGGGGAGACAGCCGTCCGTCGCTCGCCTGATCGGCCACTTCGGTGATGCCCTGCATCTGTCCCAGGTCGATGTCCCGCTCCCCCGCGCCGATCGCCGCGGTCGCCGTGTCATCCACGCCCGGCACCGACACCAACAGGGCAGTCGGCAATGTGATGATCTCGGCCTCCGGCACTCCACCGACGGTCGCGACCTTGTGCAACGTGTGATTGACCTGGATGAGCGGCGCGCTGATATCCAGCATCGCCTCACCCAGCACGGTGACGAAACGCAGCAGGTCCCGCCGATCGGTGGGAGACGTCGGTTGCGGACTGTGTGGCGCAGCCTCCGGCGCCACTGGCCGGCCGGCAGCCCGCCGTCCCGTGGCCCGCGTCTTCACGTACCACACGATTCCGGCGGCGATGGCGGCCAGCACCACGATGACACCGGTCAGCCCTAACGGCCATGGCACGTCGCCACCGCTTGACGCGGGGCGGGTGATCCACGCCACCGTCTCACTCGTGGTGGTCGTGGTTGTCGTGGTGGTCGCCGTCACCGTGGTGGTGGTCGGACTGGAGTCGACGGGACTCTGCGTCGTGGGCGGCTCGGTGGTCTGACCGGCACCGGCCGGGCTGGACGGCGTTGCGCCTTCGCTCGGCGTACTCGGTGTTGTCGTGGTTTCCGGGGCGGGGGACGTCTCGGTCGCAGTGTCGGTGGCCGTCCCGCTCACCGGCGCCGTGTCGGACGCCGTGGAGGTGTCGGTGGCAGCGGGCAGCGAGGTGGGCACAGCCCTACCGAAGCAAATCAGCCTGAGAACGGCCAATCGGCCTCAGCAGGCGACGCCTTCCAAAGAGTGGGTGAGGTAGCCCAGCATCGTGTCCAGCACGACCGCCCGGTCGAACTGCAGGGCATAGTCGACCGCCTTGTTGCTGTGGGCGACCCATTCCTCCTGCGTCATGGCGGTCACGGTGCGCAGTGCCTGCGCGATCGCGTCCGGATCGCTCACCGGGACGGTGATGGCGGTGTCGCCCACGGCCTCGGGGACACCACCGGTCTCGGTGGTGATGACCGGTCCCCCGCCCGCGAGCATGTTCTCCACCAGGGCGATTCCGAACGTTTCCACGAATTCCGGACGCGGCAGGGTCGGTAGCACGAACGCCGTGCAGCCGCGCATGAGGGCGGGCTTCTCGTCGTCGTCGACATCGGTCAACACGGAGATGCGGTCCGCCAACGGAGACGCCGCCGCCATCTCCCGGACGCTGGCCTCCTGCGGACCCTGGCCCGCGATGATCAGGCGCACCTGGTCGCTGACGCCGCTGCGCTCATAGCCGGCAATGAGGTCGGCGATGCCTTTGGCCTTGACCAGGCGGGACAGGAAGAGCACGTAGCGTTCGCTTGCCAGTCCGCGCCGGGCCATCACCGCGTCCGCCTCCGACTGCGGGATCGAACGGTAGGAGGCGGTGTCGAGGGCGGGATAGGAGATCTGGATCCGCCGACGGCACTCGTAGGCGAACGAGGTCCCGTGTTTGGCGTCGAGCTCGGCCGCCTCCGCCACGATCAGTTCCTTGGTGTACCGCGAGACGGCCAGCACACAGTCGTTGGTCAGGTAGGCCGACAGCAGGTGCACGGCGGCGCCGTACCTGTCCTTCTCGACGCACTCGCGGACGACATTGGTGATGTCCGAGCCGACCGCCTCCGCGATCGTGAGTACGTCGAGGGGCAGGCCCACGCGCTGGGCGACGGTGAGCGCGTCGGTGACTGCCGTCGTATGCGGCGACAGATAGAGGCTGAGGCAGATCGTGGGAGTGCCGTCGGTGAACAGTTCGACCAGCCGGCCGACCAGTCCGGCGTACCAACGGCCGTCCACGACACGGTAATCGCCCACGGGCTCAGGGCGTTCCACGGTAATACCGGGGCTGTAGGGCTGGACGCCCTCCAACGGTTTGAGCGGCAGACCGGCGGCCTCCAGCCGGTCCAACGGCCAGCTGACGATCCGCACGTCGGTGAATCCACGCTGCAGGGCGGCCTCGGCGATGTTGCGCGCTTCGACCGAGTGGCCGCAGATAACCGGGTCCGCGCGGACCACGATCACCAGGCGGCGGTACCGCTCCAGGACGACTTCCGGTGCTGGCATCATTTCGTAACCCCCGTTGCGAGTGCGGATGTCCCAACGCTGGGCCGGGACGGTGGCCGGAGCGAGGACCCCCAGTTAGAGGGGGTGTCGCCCAGGGTGATGTGCAGCTCTCCGCCACGATGCAGATCGCTCATGGTCAACCAGGTCTGCGGGACCTCGACACCGTCGAGTCGCACTGACTGGATGTACTGCGCTGCGGTGTCCCGGCTCGGGGGCCGGAAACCGCTGGTACGAATGAGTATCTCTGATTCCGCCGTGCGAATCTCAGCCTCCTCGAACGCCGGTGGATGAAGCAGGACGAGGTTCTGACCGGCGACCGGGAAGAGACCGAGACTGGCCCATACGTACCACGAGGAGATGGCACCCGAGTCGTCGTTGCCGGCCAGGCCGCCCGGGCCGGTACCGAACATCTGGTGGACGGCTGCGTGGACCACCTCCGCGGTGCGGTCAGGACGACCGGCAAAGTGGTAGGCCCACGGGGCTTCCATGTCCGGTTCGTTGTTCATTCCCTCGAATCGGCCCAGTTCGTAACCTCGTTCGAGCTCATCGCGACCCGGCCGCAAGCCCGGCTGAACCACGGCCGGGGCGCCGTACCCGAAGAACCGATCCAGCAGTTCGACGAACCGATCCTCACCGCCGGCCACCTTGATCCGAGCCGCCATGTCGTGCAGCAACCGGAACGAGTAGTTCCACGGACCGCCCTCGTAGAAGGTCGATTTCGCCATCAGCCCGGTCTCGGGATTGAACGCAGCCGGCCAGCCGTCCGCCCAGGGTTCGAGATCGGCGACCAGCGCCTGATCGTCGATGGCGTCCGCGACGACTGCGGCACACCAGTACCCGAAGGCAAGGTCGAGGACGTGACTGATCGGGTGGGTGATGCCGTCGCGCAGGTACTCCTCGCCGTACGTCCGACGCAGATCGGTGTGCATGTGCACCACGGCCCGGTCCCAATCCACGCCCGGCATCCGTAGCTGGCACAGGTCGGCAAACAGCGTGTGCGCCAACGCGCTTCCCTGCCGGGAGAAACGATCCGCGCCTCGGGCCATCCGGTAGCCGATCGGGAAGTTGCCTTCTTCCTCACAGATCTTCAGCAGCGCGTTCGCGAGATCCACTGCCCGCTTCGGTCGCAGCAGGGTCATCAGCGGCAGTTGCGTCTTGTAGATGTCCCACATCGTGCACAGGTCGTAGACGAACGGCCCGTTGGTCGGCCAGAAGGGGCTCTCGTCCTTGGCGAAGCACGGCTTCATCAGCGAGTGGTAGAGCGCAGTGGCCATGACCGTGCCCTGGTCCTGGTCCGGTGTTGAGACCTTGATCTGCGACAGGTGATCGCGCCAGACGTCCTGCGTCTGCTGCCGACGGGCGTGGAAACCACCGACGAAATTCGCGGTGTCCGCCGCAAGATTGGCCTTCGCTTGCTCAGTCCCCCTCAGCGAGAAGCCCATTCGCAACTCAACGGTCTGCCCGGCTACCGATGGTCCGGCCCACATCAGCCCGAACGGGCGCAACGTGGTGGGCCTGATGTCGGCGAAATCCAACCGGGAGCCGCCGGGCATGATCCGCCGGTCGTACCACAGCACCTGGCGGAAGTCGGTCGCATCGCATTCCAGGTGTACGGCGAGTGGGGTGCCTTCCATGACGACCTCACCGCGGGCGCTGCCCTGGCCCAGGAACTCCAGATGCGCCCGCAACGGGATAGTCTCGCCGTACGGGATCGCCAGACCACCGGTCGAGAAGTCCACGACCAGGCGGGCGTCCCGGCTCTCGGGGAACGTGTACCGGTGCACCGCGCTCTTGGGTCCGACGGTGACCTCGCAGACGATTCCTGTCTCGAGTTCCGCGCGGTAGTAGCCCGGCTCGGCGTACTCGTCGCGCACCTGCCACGCGGTCCCCAGGTCGTCCAGCGTGCTCAGCATCGGCGTGACCCGGAAGTAGTTGTAGTACTTGCGGATTGCGCCGGTGCCTGACTGCTGGAAATGCGTGAAGCCTGAGACCCGCATCCGGTCGGTCATGGGCACCGGCAGCCCTTCGGTGCCCAACTCATAGATGCCGTACCCCGTCGGATAGGCACCCGAGAAGGCGCAGGCCGACACCATGCCGAAGGGATACGTCGCACCGGGATGGGTGTTGCCGACTTGCGGTTTGGGCCACCACCAACTGGCCGCGATGCCATGCGGCTGCGGCAGGTCAGTGGCAGCGGTGCCGATGAACGGGTCAACCAGGTCGAACATGGCGGCTCCCCTCGGGCGAGTGGCGCGGTCTGTTGTTCGACGGTAGGTGACCTATGTGTCGGTCTCGTTACGCGCAGACGTCAGTACGGACGCTGTGTGCTTCATCACCGCGACCCTCCGCCGGGCATTCCGCCGCCACCCATACCGCTGCGCCCGCTGAACCCGCCACCGCCGGTGAACGCATTCTCGTTGCTGGACCCGTCGGCTCCGAGGGTGGCTGTGAGGTCACCGAGCACTACCTGGGTGCCCGCGTCGAGACCCGTGATCTGAGCCTTTCCCCCGCCCACGGTGCCCACCGTGACCGACTTCGTCGTGACCGTGTCGCTGCCGGAGACCACCTGGACGGTGGCGCGGCCGGTGGCCACCATCGTCAGCGCCGACGCCGGCACCGTCACCACGTTGCTGACGCTCTTGGTGGTCACGGCCACCTGCGCCTGCGAGTCCTGTGCCAACGCCTGCGGGGGGTCGTCCACCGTGATGGTGACCGGGTAGGTGGGAGTGCTGCTGGTGCTGTTCGTCGGCAGGATCCCGATCTGGGTCACCGACCCGTTGACCGTGCCACCGCCACCGGCCGGGGTGATAATTGCGGCCTGGCCGACCGCGAGCGTGGGCAGCGCCGATAGCGGTACGTCGACCGTCACCTGGGCAGCGCCCGTCCCGATGATCGTGATGCTCGATGAGGTCGATGCGTCCTTGCCGCTGGTCAGCCCGACGGTCGCGACGGTCCCGCTGATGGGGGCTGTGAGCGTGGCTGAGTTGACTGCCTCCTGGGCTTGGCTGACCTCGAGCTCGGCCGCACTGACGGTCATCGTTCCACCACCGCCGGTGCCGCCCCCGGTGCCATCCCCACTGGCTGCACCAGCATTGCTGGACGCGCCACCGTTGCTCGACGCGCCGCCATCGCTGGACCCAGAACTGCCTGAGCGCTCATTGCTCGAACCCGTTGCGCCTGACCCGGTGCCTCCCGATCCCGTGCTTTTAGTGTCACCGCTCTGGGTGCCACCGCTCTTGCTGGCACTGCTCGGTGAGCCGCTCGACGACCCGCTGGAGCCGCTTGTGGTTCCGCCGCTCGTACCCCCGGCGCCGCCCTGGGTCGATGAGGAACCGCCCGAGCCGGACTTCGAACTCAGTTGGTCAAGAACGGTGTTCAACTGCGTGAGAGTCGATGAGGCCTGCTCGAAGGTGGCGGAGGCCGTCTGGGTCGTGGACACACAGGCCTTCACCACGGCGGGATCGAGCGATGCCGACGGGGATGCGGAGGAGGAACTGGAACTACTTGGCGTACCCGTGCTCGTCGTCGACTCCGAGGTCGACGGCTCGGCGGTCGTTGGTGCTGAGGTGCTGGTGCCGGTGCTCGTCGGTGACGCCGTGTCGGTGGACGTCGGTGTGCTCGTCGCGGTCGAGGTCTGGCTCGGTGTGTCCGTGGAGGTGGGAGACGCCTGCAAGGTGGCGCTGCTCGATGAACTTCGGGTGCCAGAGCGCGACGTCCCGCCAGTGGTCCCGGTCGACCCGCCAGCCGCCATCACCGGCGCACAGGTGACCTTCTGATTATCTACCGCCGCCTTCATCGACCGGACCTGCTGCGACAGCGTCGCCGACAGCGACTTCAACTGCGCTGTATCGCCGTTCGAGGTCTGCTTCCCGGATCCGGCGCCACTGGACCGGGTCGGTGAAGCAGTACTGGTGGCTGTGGGTGTGGCCGTCGGCGCGGAGGACGATCGTGTCGACGAACCAGCGGCGGAGGACGAACTCTTCGCGGTCGCAGCGGCAGCGGCCGACGAGCTCGGAGACGACGTACTGCTTGTCGTCGTGGCCGCGGCCGCTTTGGCCTGGGCCAGGTCGGCCTGGGCCGACAACAGGTCAGCGTTCAGCCCCGCGGTGTCCATCGTCGCGAGGGCCTGTCCGGCTGTCACGGTGTCCCCTACCGCGACCTTCACCCCCGTGACCTGACCCGAACTGGGGAATGCCGCTGAGACCTGATTTACCCGGGCGACCGTGCCGCTGACGCTGAGCTGGCTGCTGCCCGAGCCGGTACTGGCGGTCGCCAACCGGTAGTGATCGGACAGCGCATCGGCGGCGGCCGCATGCGCCACGCCGTACGTCACGGCCCCGGCGACGGCGACCACGCACAGACCAGCGGCGGACCCGAGAACGACGCGGCGGCGCCGGTCGGGGTCACGAAGCATTCGGTGCACCCCCATTGCCACCACCGAATCCTTCCATCTGCGAGGTGCATTCGCCGTTCACCGATTCACTGATGGTCAGACTGGTCGCCGTGAGCACAGAGTTTGCCGTCGTGCCACGGGCTTCGACGCACTTGCCGGCCTGAATCGCGGAGGCAGTCGCAGACGATTCCTTCGTGTACGTCGTGCTGGACGAGGTGGTTACCGTGACCGACTTCGCTGTGCTGCCAGTCGTCTGGAAGACGAACCCGTTGTTGGTGACCGAAGTGACCTTGCCGGTCAGCCCGCGCATGCCGCCGAAGCCGCGGCCATCGGACTTCGCGCCGCTGCTGGACGGGGTGCTCGTCGCCGTGCTGGCAATGCAATCGCTCGCCGGGAGAATCGTGACGGAGCTCGCAGTGACCGCACTCGGCACCGTGTAGCTGGGCATCGATCCCGTGGGCCGGCTGCCGCTGGTCGGGTTACCCGATGGCATCCCGGAGGGTCGCTCGCCGCCGCCCGCCCCGGAGAACTGCTGGCGCACCGAGACGCAGGCACCCTTCGCGAGATCGCTTGCACTGCCGGTGGATTGACTGCTGATCTTCGTGCTGTCCGTCCACTTCACCGAGCTGGTGCTGCCCTGTGACGTGGTGGCGGTCAAGGTCGTCCCGCTCACGGATGCGATCACGCCGCTGACACCGGGGTTGAACCCGCCGCCTCCCGGGCCGCCGCGCTGCCCACCTTGACTGGTGGCCCCAGCGGTCGGGGTGCCTGCGGCGGCCGCGGTGCCCGAGCCACCGGAAGAACAGCCAGCCACCATGACGGCCAGGAGGGCGGCGCCACCGAGGCTGATCGCCTTGTCGAACCGACGGATCTGCTGGGATCGCAACATACTTACTCGCTCCTCAGAGCTTCGATGGGTGCCAGGCGGGCGGCCCGGCTGGCTGGATAGACACCGGCTCCGACGCCGATGACGACAGAAACCGCTAGGGCCAGTAGCGCAGCCTCGAAGGACAACGCGACCGGTTGGTCGAGGAAGTGCGGTAGGACCAATGCGCCCAGCACACCGAGAGCGATGCCCAGGGCACCGCCGGCCAGGCCGAGGATGCTTGCCTCGGTAAGGAACTGCTTGCGGATGGTTCGCGGTGTCGCACCGAGTGCTTTGCGCAGACCGATCTCGCGGATCCGCTCGGTGACCGACACGAGCATGATGTTCATAACGCCAATGCCGCCGACCAGCAACGAGATTGCGGCGATCCCGGCCAGCAGGACAGTCAACGTCTTCGTGGTGCTCGTCGCCGTGTCGACGAGCGACTGCTGGCTGCTGATCGAGAAGTCGGCGTTGGTGACCGACACTTCGTGCGCGGTGGCCAACGCGTTGGTGGCCTCCTGCTTCGCCGCCGCCAGATGGTCGCTGCTGGCTGCTTCCAGGTAGATGTTCGACACACTGTCCGAGCTGGAGGTCGACAGGCGATGCGCGTAGGTCGTTGATGGAATCACGACCGTGTCGTCCTGGTCGACATTGTTGACGGTGCCGGCAGACTCCAGCACACCGATGACGGTGAAGGTCTGACCGTCGATCGTCACCTGTCGACCGACCGGGTCGGGGTTGTTTGAGAACAGTGCGGTGACGACCGTACGGCCAAGTACGACAACGGGATTGGCATCGGCTACGTCGGCAGCACCGATGAACCGTCCGGTGGACACCGACCGCGCACGGACCTGAAGCCAACTGGGCGTGGTGCCGACGACCGTCGTCGTCGTGTTGCTGCTGCCGTTGAGCACCGAGAACGACCCGCTCGACGTGGCGGCGACCCCCGCAACGTCCGGAACAACCGTGGTGTTGGCGAGCATCGTGGCGTCCGATTGAGTCAGGGTCGTCGCGGATCCAGCGGCGCCCCGCACTCCGGCCGAACTCGTCGTACTCCCGGGCGTCACCACCAGCAGGTTGGTGCCCAGGGCGTTGATCTGATCGGCCACCTTCTGCTGGGCGCCCTGACCGAGACCCACGGTGAGCATCACCGCCGTGATTCCGATCAGAATGCCGAGCACCGTGAGCCCAGATCGCAACCGCCGTGCGCTGATCGCGTCGAGCGCGCTGCGTACCGTCTCTGCCCAGCTCATGCGGCGGGTGCTTCGGCGTCGAGTTGCCCGTCACTGATCCGTACGGCGTGCGCTGCCTGGGCCGCCACGTCCGGTTCGTGGGTGATCACCACGACCGTGCGCCCCTGGTCGTGCAAGTCGTGGAAGAGTTGCAGGACATCCTGCGTCGCAACGGAGTCCAGGTTGCCGGTGGGCTCGTCCGCGAGGATCATCGACGGGTCGGTCACCAGGGCCCGTGCGACAGAGACGCGTTGCTGCTGTCCGCCGGACAGTTGTGTCGGCCGGTGATCAAGCCGGTCACCCAGACCGACCCGGTTCAGCGCCTCCGTCGCCCGGTTCTGCCGTTCCGCGCGCCCCACGCCGGCGTAGACCAACGGCAACTCGACGTTGCGCAGCGCGGACTGCGACTGCAGCAGGTTGAACTGCTGGAAGACGAAGCCGATTTCCCGGTTGCGCACCTGCGCCAGTTCGGACTCCGACATCTGGGAGACGTCCACGCCGGCGAGTTCGTAGGTGCCATCGGTCGGGATGTCGAGGCATCCGAGGATGTGCATCAGGGTCGACTTGCCCGATCCGGAGGGACCGGTGATCGCCAGGAAGTCACCCTCCGGGACGTCGAGGTCGATGCCCCGAAGTGCGTGCACTTCCAGTTCGCCGGAGCCGTAGGTCTTGGTGACCCCGCGCAGCGAGACGATTGCCGGGGCGATCATTGCGCCGCCGCCGCTGCGGGTGCCGCCGAGTTGCCCATCCGGGAGCCGCCGCCGAAACCACCGGGCCCGCGCGAGGTCACTTGGACCATTTCGCCGGCGGCGACACCGGACAGGACCTGGGTGCGGGTGCCGTAGACCGAACCGGTCGACACCTCGACCTGCGCGGTTCCGCCGTTCTTCGAGACGGTCACCACGGACTTTCCGTTGTTCGAAGAGATCGCCGTCGTCGGGACGGTCAGCACGTTGTTCACCGACTTCGTCGTCACCACGACCGACGCGCTGGTGCCGACGTAGATGCCCGATTCCGTGCCGGACACTTTGACCACAACCGGGAAGGTCGCCGTACTACCGGTCGAGGTCGAACCCACGATTCCCACCGACTGAACGGTGCCGGTCAATGCGGTGCCCGTGGTCGTGCTCGTCGATCTTGAACCGGACGAGGAGGAACCCGAGGAGGACGAACCGGAACCTCCCGAGCTTCCACCGAACCCGCTGCCGCCGCCGAAACCCGAGCCTCCACCGAATCCGGGGAAGCCGCCCCGGGAGTTGCCTGAGGAACTGCTCGACGTCGAGATGCTCACCTGCGCGCTCTGACCCTTGGCCAGTTGGGCCAGGTCGGCGGAGCTCACGTTCGCATTCACGGTCCACGAGGAGGTGTCGACCAGGACGATGGCCGAGGAGGAGGACGTTGACGACGACCCGCCGCCGGCAGCGTTCGCGCCCCCCGCTCCTGCTCCGCCCGAGCCCCCGGAGCCGGTGCCTGCTGAACTGCTGCCCGAGTTGTCTCCCGTGGCGATGTTGACGGTCGCGATCGTCCCGGAGAACGGCGCCGTCATAGTGGCCGCGGCGAGAGCTTTCTGTGCCTGGGTCACTTTGCTCTCGTCGGAGGCAACCGTCGCCTTGGCCGCTGCGATCTGAGTGGATGTCCCACTGCTCTCGACGGATTCGAGGTTCTCCTGCGCGCTGGACAGCGTCGACTTGGCCGATGCCAGCGACGCTGCCAGGTCGGTGTCATCGATGGTCGCCAGGGTCTGACCCTTGGTCACCTTGTCCCCGACCGCGACGTTCACCGCGGTGACCGTGCCGGAGCTCGCGAAGTCCAGATCGGCCTCCTGCGCGGGCGCGAACGTGCCCGAGATCGTGAGGGTCTGGCTGACGGTTCCGACGGTCGCAGCTTGCAAGGTGGTCGTGGTCTGGGCCGCGGCCTGGGTCTGATCATCTGTGCGGTGGGTCGCCCACCAACCGACGCCTGCGCCGCCCGCGACGACCACGGCAACAACTCCCGCGATCGCCCGGCGACGCACGCGTCCCGGGTGTTGTGTCATGACTCGGGACGCTAAGGAGCCGAGTTTGTGCCGCACTGTCGCCATGTTGTGTGCGACCTGTCCCCGGAGAAGCGATCCTGTGAACCGCCTACAGTCGGGACATGCAGTGCGGCTACTTCGACGAACACCGCTGCCGCAGTTGTGAGCTGATGGGCCTCCCGTACGCCGAGCAGCTGGCTGACCTTGACCGTCACGTCCGCGCGGCGCTGCCGACCGTCCCTTCCGACAGGTGGTCGCCGCCGGCCGCAGGGCCGGAGTCGCACTTCAGGAACAAGGCGAAGCTGGTCGTCGGCGGCCGGCGCGGAGCACCCACCCTCGGGATTCTCGACACGGCCGGTCGCGGCGTGGACTTACGCAACTGCGGTCTCTACGAGCCGGGATTGCACGCAGCCCTGCCGCACCTGGCCGATTTCGTGGCACAGACCGGCCTCACGCCGTACGACGTGCCGAACCGCACCGGGGAACTCAAACACCTGCTGGTGACCCACTCCCCCGATGGCGAATTGATGATCCGGTTCGTGCTGCGCTCGACCGGTCAGCTGGCCAAACTGGAACGCGCACTACCGGACCTGCTCGCCCGGCTCCCGCAGACCCGGGTGGTGTCGGTCAACCTGCTGCCGGAGCATCGCGCAGCGGTGGAAGGCAGCCAGGAACTGGTCCTCACGCAGGAGGACCAGCTGCCGATGCGACTGCCCGGCCTGACCCTTTTCCTCGGTCCGCAGGCCTTCTTCCAGACGAACACAACCGTCGCCACGATGCTCTATCAGCAAGCTCAGCAATGGGTTTCGGCGTTGACTCCGCACACCGTGTGGGATCTGTTCTGCGGGGTCGGTGGTTTCGGTCTGCACGTCGCCATCGCCTGCCACCCGGCGGTGCTGCACGGGATCGAGATCTCGTCGGCCGCGGTAGCCTCCGCCCAGCGCGCAGCCGGCGCGCTCGATCTGCCCGGCACGCAGTGCGTCTTCGAAGCAGCCGACGCCGAGCGCGAACTCCACAGCGACCACCCGGACCTGCTCATCGTCAACCCGCCCCGGCGCGGCATCGGCACGTTGGCCACCCGGATCGAGGAATCGGGCACGCCACACGTCCTGTACTCCAGTTGCAATGCGACCTCCCTGGCCCGCGACCTGGCCGCGATGCCGTCGATGCAGCCCGTTGCCGCCCGCGCGTTCGCGATGTTCCCGCAGACGCAACATCACGAAGTTCTGGTGTTGCTGCGTCGAACCGGGTAGGTCGCTGGGTACAGTGCGGCCATGCGCCGTCTGCTACCCGTCGCCGCGTGCTTGAGCGGTGTCGTCGCCCTGGGCGCGTGCTCCAACGACTCCGGGAGACCGCCGGCCGCAGTCGCTCCGTCGGTCAAGGCATCCTCGACCAAGGGATCCAGCGCCAGCCCCAGTTCCCAGGTCGCCACCGGGACCACCGTGACGGTCGCGGCATCCGGCGACATCCTGATCCACGGTCCGGTCCGCCGCAACGCGGCCGCTTTCGCCAAGCAGAACGGAAAGGCCGGCTATGACTTCGACCCGATGTTCGCGCCGGTCAAGGCTGCTCTCAGCAAGGCGGACGTGACCATCTGCCAGCAGGAGACCCCGATCTCGGCCAACGACGCCAACCTCGAGCACACCGGGCTGGTCTACAACGCGCCGCGGGAGATCGCGACCGCCGAGAAGAAGGCCGGCTTCGACGGCTGCTCCTTCGCCAGCAACCACACCTGGGATATGCAACTGGCCGGAGTGCAGCAGACCCCGACCACGTTGAAAAAGGCCGGCCTGAAAGTTGCTGGCGCGACCCCGACCGCCAGCGGCGCGGGTGAGCCGGCGACCTACCAGGTGGGCGAGGTGAAGGTTGCCCAGTTCGCCTATGCCTACAGCGTGATCAACAAGGCGGGCCCGAGCCCCGAGGTGCCCTCGAGTGCTCCGTGGCTGGCCGACGCGTCGTGGCCTGCGGAAGGTGTGAAGGGGATTCTCGCTGAAGCTAAGAAGGCCAAAGAAGACGGCGCGGACATCGTGGTGATCAGCATGCACTGGGGCAAGGAGTATCAGCAGGCCCCCACCAGCGATCAGACGACGTACGCGAAACAGTTGCTCGCCTCGCCGTACGTCGATGCGATCTATGGCGCGCACGCGCACGTCATCCAGCCCTGCTCCACCCTCAACGGCAAGTATGTCTTCTACGGAATGGGCAACTTCCTGTCCAATCAGGGCCAGGGCCAGGCCTCGATCCTGACCGACGCCAACGCGGACGGGGTGATCCCGACCGTGACCTTCACGAGGACCGCGACGGGCTGGTCACAGAGCGCCACCTACCAGCCGACGCACGTGGACATCCCCGCGCGGCACATCATCCACACCACGTCGCCGACGCAGAACCCCACGGCGTACAGCCGCGTGGTGAAGGCAATGGACAGTCTCGGGAACTGCCAGGCCAAGCCAGCCGGCTAGCGACGCTCGACCAGGACGCCGTCCGGGTCGGCCCACACGGTCGCGCCCGGGGTGAAGGTGGCGCCCCCGAAAGTGACGGGTACGTCGATCTCCCCCGCACCGTCCTTCGCGGACTTACGCGGGTTGGAGCCCAGGGCGACGATGCCGATGGGCAGCGTCGCCAGCACCTGGGTGTCGCGGACGGCGCCGTTGATCACCACACCGGCCCAGCCGTTGTCGGCCGCCGCCTTGGCGATGAGGTCCCCGCACAGGGCGCTCTCGATCGAGCCGCCGCCGTCGACGACCAGCACAAGACCATCACCGGGAGAGTTCAGCAACTCCTTCACGATGGCGTTGTCGCGGAAACAGCGCACGGTCCTCGCCGGTCCGCTGAAGGCCGGCCGACCGCCGTACGTGCGCCACGTCAGAGAGCTGGAGTCCAGCGCCTCGCCGAGCCGGTCGTATACGTCCGCTGTCGCCTCAGATGTCACGCTGCGTAGGCTAGCCGACCGTGGGGTGGCTCAAACGGATCGGTATCGACGGCTTCGTCCTGTCCATTCTGCTGGCCGTCGTGGTCGCCTCAATCTTCCCGGCAAGCGATTCGTTCGCGCCCACCCTGGACAAGATCGTCGCCGTCGCGATCGGTCTGTTGTTCTTCCTGTACGGCGCCCGGCTGCACCCGCGCGAAGCTCTGGACGGCCTGGCGCACTGGCGGCTGCACCTGCTGATCCTGTCCTTCACGTTCGTCGTCTTTCCCATCGTCGGGGTGGCGCTGCGGGCCCTGTCGCCCTGGCTGCTGTCCGCACCGCTCTACACCGGCGTGCTCTATCTGACGCTGGTGCCCTCCACGGTGCAGTCCTCGATTGCCTTCACCTCGATCGCTCGGGGCAACGTCGCCGGCGCGATCGTCAGCGCGTCGGCATCCAACCTGCTCGGGGTGTTCCTCACCCCGCTGCTGGTGGTGGTGATGGTGGCCGCGGGGTTGATGGGCGTCGATGGTGACATCACGATCACCGGCAGTGCGGTCGTCGACATCGTCGTGCAGTTGCTGCTGCCGTTCGTCCTCGGGATGCTGGCCCGACCGCTGATCGGTCGCTGGGTGAAGAAGAACGCGGCGTGGTTGAAGTACGTCGACCGCACCTCGATCCTGCTGGTGGTCTACTCGGCGTTCAGCGAGGGTGTTCGCGAAGGGATCTGGAGCAAGGTCGCCGTCTGGCAGATCATCGTGCTGGTGGTCTTGTCGGTGCTGCTCGTGCTGTTCATGTTGTGGTTGACCCGCTGGTCGGCGCAGCGGCTGGGGTTCAACCGCGCGGACATGATCGCCATCCAGTTCTGCGGCACGAAGAAGTCGCTCGCCAGTGGTCTGCCGATGGCGGCAGTGTTGTTCTCGGCCGGGACGGTCGGGCTGATCGTGCTGCCGCTGATGATCTTCCACCAGATCCAGTTGATGATGTGTTCCTGGCTGGCCGGGCACTACTCCCGCGAACCTGTCACAGAGTCGGCGCACCAGGCATGATCGGGTCATGTCGTCCCTGAAGCTGAGCACCGAACTGGTCGCCCGCGGCCCGGCCGCGGCGATCGTCCTCACCGACGATCAGGTCGCTGGCCTGAGCAGCAAGAAGGTCTTCCCCGTGACCGTCACGATCGGTGATCGCTCCTTCGCCGGTCGTGTGGCGCGGATGGGCGGGGAAAACCTGGTGGGTCTCAGCAAAGCGGCGCGCGAGCAGCTCCAGGTGCAGGTGGGGCAGCACGTCGAGGTGACCCTCAGCCCGGACGACGCACCGCGAACCGTGGAGCTGCCGCCCGAACTGGCGGCCGCGTTGGATCAGGATCCGGCGGCGCGTGCGGCCTTCGACGCGCTGTCGATGTCCCGGCAGAAGGAACTGGCCAGGACCGTCGCCGAGGCCAAGAAGCCGGAGACCAGAGCGCGCCGACTCGAGGCCGCCCTCGCCAGCCTGGTTACGCCTTCTGCTCGATGATGCCGGGCATGTCCCGTTCCATCTCCGCGGCAATCTTCGTGAACGCAACCTTCAGGAACGGGCTGGCCACCTTCGCGATGCCGTTGAAGGTGACCTCCGAGCGGTAACGCAGATCGAGGGCACCGTCGCCAATCTCGGTGAGGGTGATGTCATCGATCGAGGTGGCGGTCTTATTGGTGCCCTTAAAGATGATCCGCTGCGGATCGTCCCGGGTCAGTTCGTAGGTCAGGTCGGTCTTGCGGCCGAACACCTCGGAGACGTTGTCCCACTTGGTGCCCTGCGCAATCGGACCGTCGTCCTGCTGCACGCACGATACCGTGCCGGGGTCCCAGTCGATCGCGTTGGCGAAGTCGCGCAGGTAGGCCCGGGCGCGCTCGACCGGGACGTTGACGCGGAAGGTGCGCTCCGTGGTGACCATGGCCCAACCCTGACACGGCGTCGTCGGCTAGAGCACACCCGGGACGGTGGACTCCTCCACTGATCCGTAATCGATCGGGTACGTCGATCGGTCACCTGCCGGATCGAATCGCGCGACCTCGTCCAGCAAGTCGAGCAAACCTATGGGCCAGACGATTTCGGCGGTGCGGCGTAATTCCTGGGCACTCCACCACGACCAGGAAACCATCGTGATCCGCTCTTCCTCGGTATGTCCCGCGGTCGAGATCTCGAACGCGGGAACACGGGCGAAGAAGAAGGTGTCGTGTTGATCGATGACCACGTCGGTGTAGCCGTGGACCACGTGGCGCACCATCACCGGACCCAACAGTTGCTCGTCACTCAACTGCAGACCGGTCTCCTCGCAGACCTCCCGGATCGCGGCCACCCGCTCGGATTCGCCCTCCTCGATCCCGCCGCCGGGAGTGATCCACCACCGGGAGTCGGCCATCCCGGGGTCGGTGTCGGTGAACAGCAGCACCCGGTTCTGCTCGTCGAGCAGGAGCACGCGCGCAGTGCGCCGCGTCCGGCGCGGACGTTCATGGGCCGGGACCGGGATGAGGGTGCGGACGGGCTCTTCGGTGGCGTCGTTCACACTTTCCAGTGTGACAGCACCGACCTATCAGCGCTGGCGTCCGGCGTTACGTCTCATCCGGCCGCTGGCTGCGCGGCACCAGCACAGCCTGGCCGACGTGGCGGCGAAGCAGGCGCGGCTGTTCATCACTCACGATGTCGCCATCCCGGGTGGCGAATCGCCGTTCGCGATCGACATCTACCGGCCGATCGGTCGCCCGGATCCGTTGCCGGTGCTGATCTGGTGGCACGGCGGCGGCTTCGTGGCCGGGGAGAAGAGCGCCGCGTGCTGTCTGGCGACCGGTCTCGCGGAGGCAACTGGGTGCGTGGTGATTTCGGCAGACTACGCGCTCAGCCCGGAATCGGCGTACCCGACGGCAGTCCTGCAAGGCCACACCCTGCTGACGTACGTCGCGGCGAACGCCGCCGCGCTGGGCATCGACCCCCAGCGGGTCGTGTTGGGAGGCGACTCTGCCGGCAGCGGACTGGCCGCGCAACTGGTCGGGATGCAGACCAACCCGCAACTCGCACAGCGGATGGGCACCACTCCGGCGGATCTGACCGTCCGGGGAGCCGTTCTCTACTGCGGCCCCTCCAACATGGACACCTTGGCCCAGACCGGCTTCCCGTTTCTGAAGGTGTTCCTGCCTGCCTACACCGGTCGGCGCGACTGGCACTCCCTCGCGCGGCTGGACGAACTGTCCGCAGTGAAGTGGGTGACACCTGACTGGCCGCCGACCCTGCTCACCGGGGGCGACGCCGACCCCATGACGGCCCAGGTGATCGAGCTGCGAGACGCGTTGCACCGCAACGGGGTTCAGACCGTCACCGACATTCACGAGGCAACCGGCGAAGGCCTCGGACATGAGTACGAGGTGCGCTACGACACCGTCGCCGGCCGCCACGTGCTGGACCTGACCGCCAGCTTCCTGCGTGATCACCTGGGTGAGACCCGGAGCGCGGACACCGAGGTCTGACCCGCCGTCACCACGAGGCCCTGGTGGACGGGGGTGATCGTGGGGTTGATCGTCCGGGGCGCTTGTGGGCTACGGCGACCGGCCCGGTCGCACGGCGCCGTCTGGGCGCCGACTCGCTTCAGATCCTGTGCGGTCATCTCCGGACGGATGACGATCCGGGTGCGGAATTCGCACCAGTTCTGGTCGCCAACGGTGGTGTCGTGGGCACCGGTGACCGGGTCGACCGCCACATAGCCGTGGCCGGTCGAATAGATCCACCGCCCCCGCGCATCGGTCGGAATCGCCTTGTCGTCGGCCAGATTGTCCGCATCACCCCCGAGCGGGACCTGCCACGTGGTTGCACCCGTCGCGGGATTGAACCCCTGGATGGTCAGGTCGAGCCCGTGGTAGACCTGCTTGGCGGCCGAACCGTCACCGGTAATCGTCTCGGTCCCCCGCACAGCGCAGCGCACGAGCGCGCGCTGTTCGCCGGGATGGGATGCGCCGCAGTCGGTCAACTGGCCGCGCCCGGTCCACGCGACGTGACCCGAAGCCTGCTCGATACCCAGGGTCCGGGTGGCGCCGAGATCGAACTGCCACGCCCCGGCCTTCTGTTCGCCCTGGTACAGGTCGATGCCGACCATGCGAGTGCGGTCATCGGACCAGGTCGACCAGCCGCGGTCGGTGCTGGCTCCGGGTGCCATGGTCTGTAGCGGCAGCGACCACTGCTGCACGTCGTCCTTGGTGTAGGTGAGCATCTCCGGATCCCGTTGCAATGGGTCGGACAGCCCGTCGCCCAGCGTGCGGCCGGGTGGCAGCGTGAAACTGGTCAGCTCACCGGTTCGCAGATCCGCTCGCCACGTGGTGTCTTCGGTCCGGCCGCAGAACGCATGGTCGTGATCGCACGCCACCGGGGTCGACTTCCACAACGTCTTGTTGGTCTTGGTCTGCTTGCCGGTCTTCAGATTGACCAACCACATCGGCGCGGAGCCCTTGAGGTCCTCGTTCTCCCCGTAGAAGGCGACCGTGTCACCCAGGGTGCCGTAGGCGACGGCGACCCCCTGCGTGGCACCCGACGGCGAGGCACCGATGCGGAATCGGTTCTTGCCGGTCTTCAGGTCCAGACCGAACGCGTACAGCTGGTTGCCCTGGATCCCCAGGAAGAAGACGGTCGAGCCGACGATGGTGAATTCGGTTGCAGGCTCGATGTCCTGGCGGGTCCAGGCGGTCCCGCTCACCGTCGGCTGGCTTCCCGTCGATGTCGTGGATGGTTTCGTCGCGGCGGTCGTGGTGCTCGGCAGGGCCGAGCTGTGCGGCTGGGCGGTGCTCGTTGTCGAGCACGCTGCGAGACCGGTGATCAACGAGACGGCGATGGCGGCATTTCCTGCGATTCGGAACATGCCCGTCACCGTACGAGCGTTCGACGCCACCTCGCCGAGTCCAACCCAGCGCCTGTGGAAAACCTAGATCGTCAGGATCAGCTTGCCCGTCGTCTGCCGGCCTTCCAGTGCTTCGTAGGCATCTGCGGCATCGGCAAGCGGGTACCGGCCACCGATCTCCAGCTTCAGCGATCCGTCGGCCAACCCACCCAGGATGTCCTCGGCCCGCCACAGCAGTTCCTCGCGGGTCTGCAGATAGGCACCCAGCGACGGGCGGGTGACGAACAGCGAGCCGAGCTGGTTCAGACGCTGCAGGTCGAACGGCGGCACCTGCCCGCTCGCGCCACCGAAGAGCACGCCCATCCCCCGGGGCCGCAGCGACTTGAGCGACGCGTCGAAGGTCGCCTTGCCGACGCCGTCGTAGGCCACGTCGACGCCTCGTCCGGCCGCCTCCCGCACCGCGGCCGCAAGGTCGTCGCTCGAGAGCCCGGTGTAGTCGATGGCGTGCTGCGCGCCGAGCCCGCGGGCGATCTCCAGCTTCTCCGGCGTACCCGCAGTAGCGACGACTGTGGCCTTCTTCGCGGTGATCAGTTGGACCAGCAACTGCCCGACCCCACCGGCCGCGGCATGCACCAGGGCCACCTGACCCTCCTGCACCGGCCACGTCGAGTTCACCAGGTAGTGCGCGGTCATCCCCTGCAGCATCGCCGCCGCCGCGACCTCCAGGTCCAGACCTTCGGGCACCGGAACCACCAGTGCTGCAGGCAGATTCACCAACTCCGCGGCACTGCCGGGAGCCTGTCCCCAGGCGACGCGATCCCCTACCGAGACGTCGGTGACCGCGGAGCCGACCTGTTCGACGACACCGGCGCCCTCTTCGCCGAGGGTGAATGGGGTGTTCTGCGGGTAGACGCCCTGGCGTTTGTAGACGTCGATGAAGTTCACCCCGGCGGCTGTTACCCGGACCTGTACCTGGTCAGCAGCGGGTGCTGGGATCTCCACGTCGCGGACCGCCAGGACGGACCGGTCGCCGTGTTCAGTGACAACGAGTGCTCTGGTCATGTTCCGACCATAGGCCGGTACAGCTGCACCGCACCCGCCGGACGGTAGCCCGCGGCCAGTGCCGCGCGAGTGCTCGCGACGTTCCCCGGCGAGACCGCCACCACAACCGGCTCGTCGGACAGCCGCCGGGCTTCCAGCAGGAGGCTGCGGCCCAACCCCTGGCCCCGCAGTGCCGGGTCCACCTCGAATGCCGCTTCGAGATAGCCGGCGATGCCACGCCCGAGCGCAAGAACGCTCTGCCGATCGCCGAAAACCCTGACGTCCGAGCGCAACTCACGCGCACGCCGTACGCGGGCATGGTCATCCAGATCGTGCCGCTGGGTCAGCGTGGGAGGTTCGTCGAGCGGGTCGGCGATCAGCATCTGGTCCAGTACGTCGATCCATCCGTCCGAGCCCGCCAGGGCTGCCAGCACGCGAGGGTCGTGCGCTCCCCCGAAACCGTCGACGCCCAACGCGGTCAACGCGTCGTCGCTCCACGAGGGCGGCGCACTGACGAAGGCGTGCCCGGTCATCGCGATCACCGCGTAGAGGCCGGGCGACCACGGATCAATGCGGGTCCAGCCACCGTCGGCGGGCGGGTGATCCAGCAGGTCCAAGCTCACTCGAACCGGGACGGGTCACCGGCGCCGACCCTGGTGACCTGCGGGTAGCCGGCCGAGAAGTCCACCACGGTCGTCGGCTCGGTGCCGCATTCGCCGGAGTCGATGACCGCGTCGATCTGATGGTCCAGTGCCTCCTTGATCGCCCACCCGTCGACCATCGGCTCCTCCTCACCCGGCATCAGCAGAGTGCTGGACAGCATCGGTTCACCCAGTTCTTCGAGGATGGCGCACGCTACCGGGTGGTCGACGATCCGCACCCCCACGGTGCGCTTCTTGGGCTGCAACAACCGCCGCGGCACCTCGGCGGTCGCCGGCACGATGAACGTGTAACTGCCCGGGGTCGCTGCCTTGATCGCGCGGAAGGTGGCGTTGTCCAGTTGCACCAACTGGCCCAGCTGGCTGAAGTCGTGGCAGACGATCGTGAAGTGGTGCTTGTCATCCAGGTGTCGGATGCGCACGATCCGGTCCTTGGCGTCGGCGTTTCCCAGCATCGCGCCGAGCGCGAAGCACGAGTCGGTGGGGTAGGCGATCAGACCGCCCTCGCGCAGGATGTCCACGACCTGCCGGACACTGCGTGGTTGCGGATCCTGCGGGTGCACATCGAAGTAGCGGGCCATCACCCCACGGTATTGGCTGGAACATCTTTCGCATATGCCGCGAAGACCCGGCGTGGGATGAATCCCGCGCTCTCGTAGAGGCCGAGTGCGCCCGTCGGGTTCTGCGAATCCACGTGCAGGTCGGCGTTGCGGTAACCGGCCTGCTGGCCACGGCGAAGCGCACCAAGGAGGGCACGTCGGGCCAATCCCCGGCCGCGGGCGCCGGGGCGCGTGCCGATCCGGCTGAGGTAGAGCTCCCCCTCGACCCAGTTCTCACTGATTGCGTAGGCCAGCACCGTGTCGCCGTCCATGACCAGCGCGGACTGCTCGGGACGCAGCGACCGCGCCGTCATCACGTCGGCCCACTGTGCAACGGTCGGCGCGGACGAGCCCCAGTGGTCGGCGAACGCCTCGGCGTGCGCGGTGCGCAGTTCCTCGACGAGGTCGGCATCGGCCACGTCCAACGGGACGGTGTCGTCGTCTTCCGGGATCGACGCGGCCGCCAGGTCAGCTATCTGCATCTGGGTGAAGTACCGCACGGGTTGGTACCCGCGGTGCTCCAGCAGGCCCCGGACGCTGCTGCCCTCAGTCAGCCCGTCGGCCTTCAGCCGGATCTCGACTCCCGGATGGCGCTGCGCTGCCAGCGCCAGCCCGCGTTGTTCCTCGCGTTCCATCAACTGCCGGCCGATACCCCGGCCCCGGTGGGAGGGGCGCACCCCGCCACTCAGCATCGCGGCGGCGAAACCCTGGTTGTCGACCCCGCGCACCCGGACCTGGCCGTAGGCAACGAGCTGGTCGCCTTCCCACACCGCCATGAGGTCGTTCGCCGGGTCGACGCCGTCCTCATCGAGTTCCTCGGCGAGATCCTCCTCGTCGTAGAACTCGTCGGTGTCGTCGAAGTGGGCCAACTCGTTGGTCAGATCGGTCCACGCAGGGACGTCCTTCGGTGCGATCCCGGTCCAGAGCAGTTCCATCTGCCCTAGCTTGCCCACCGATCCACGAGAGTGCGAACGACTTTCAGATCCCGCGTCGTTGCCACGTGACCGCCGCGCTCCAACCGAGCGTTGCTGATCTTGGCTTCGTGGGTCGATTTCGCCAGCCACCAGGCGACCTCACCGGCCCGGGCGTGCAACCGTTCGCCATCGACGTCCCACGCGTCGAGTTCGACCACCTTCTCGTGCGGGATGGGATCGGCGAAGAACGTCACGTACTGCCGGATCGCGTCCGGCAACGGAGACTTCAACCCGTCCACCCAGTCGAGGGTCTCGCGCAACTGCGCCGGTGTCCGCACGATGCACGGCACCTCGAAGCCGAACTCCTGCTCGATGACGTCCTGCAGCGACGACCGCACCGCGGTGACGCTGCGCTTGCGGGTTCCGATCAGCAGGTTACCGCTCTGGATGTAGGTCTCAACGTCAAAGCCGTTGTCCTGCAACACTTCTCGCAGGCGCGCCATCTTCACCCAGCGCGGGGCGACGTTCACGGCCCGCAGCAGGACGACGTACTCAGTCAATGTGCACCTCAGTCAATGTGCATCGTGACCTCGGTCGGCAGCACCACGGTCCGGCTCACGGTGCAGAGGCGCTCATGCGATCGACGTACGGCGTCCGGCAGCTCCGCGCGCGCCGCGTCGCCCGCTTCGCCCTCGGGGAAGCGCACGGTGAAGGTGACGTCGATGGGACCCATGTGGTTGCCCTGCTCGTCCCGCAGCTTGTCGCCCTCGGCGACCACGTCGAACCCGGTCGGCTCGGCGCGGCGGGTGGTGAAGATGTCGACGTCGATCGCGCTGCACCCGGCGATCGCGGTCAGCAGCAGTTCGACCGGGCTGAACAGGTCGTCACTGGCGTCACCGAAGTCCAAGGTGCCCCCGCGGGCGTTGGTGGCGGTGAAGTGGCCGGCGGCAGTACGGGTGATGCTCACGCTGCGGTGGTTGGTCATTCCACTAGCGTAGAGAGGGTGACCCAGCAGACCGACCGCAAGCACTTCCCGGACAACTACATCGTCCTCATCCGACACGGAGAGACCAAGTGGTCGCTCACCGGTCAGCACACCGGTGTCACCGATCTGCCGTTGTTGCCCGAGGGCGAGGAGGGCGCACGGCGGGCCGGTGAACTGATCAAGCACCTGGACATCGGTCACGTGTTCGTCTCTCCCCTCCTGCGTGCCCGGCAGACCGCCGAACTCGCCGGCTTCAAGGACTACGAGATCGACGAGGACCTGCGCGAATGGGACTACGGCGGTTACGAGGGCCTGACGACCGACCAGATCCGCGAGAAGATCGGTAACCCGGACTGGGAGATCTTCACCAACGGCGTCGTGCCTGGCGACACCCCCGGCGAGACCGTCGAGGACGTCTCGGCCCGGGTCAGTCACGTGGTCAACCAGGTGCTGCCGCTGCTGGAGGAGTCCAACGTCGCGCTGGTCGCGCACGGCCACTCCCTGCGCATTTTCGCGGCGACCTTCCTGCAGAAGAACCCCCGGTTCGCCGGGCAGTTGCGCCTGGACGCGGGCGCGGTCTCGATCCTGGGTTACTACCACCAGTACCCGAGCATCGAGATATGGAACCGCCGCGAGCGCAAGTGAGGCCTACCAGGTGTGCACGGGCGCGTTGTCGCCCATGTGCTCCAGGTAGCGTTCCAGCATCCCTGCCAGCGCCGTACGCCGATCGGCACCTTTGCGCTCCAGCTCCTCCACGCAGGCGACCTGCCAGGAGGCACCGTTGACCTCGCGGCGGCAACGCTCCTCGATGATGCCCAGGTAGCGCGCCGCGACGTCGTGGGCGACGCCGCGGTGGGCCAGGCCGTCGTACGCCAGGGGCACCAGGTGCCGTTGCACCAACTCGACGGCGTTCACGGTGCCGTAGCCCGGCCAGTAGACCTCGGCTTCGATCCCCCGCCGCGCGCACTCGGTGAAGTTGGCGTACGCCGCGGCGAAACTCATCCGCGTCCATACCGGCCGCTCGTCTGCCGTCAGGCGGTCCATCAGCCCGAAGTAGAAGGCTGAGTTCGCAAGCGTGTCAACGATGCTCGGCCCCGCGGGCAGGACCCGGTTCTCGACGCGCAGGTGCGGCTGGCCGCCGACCACGTCGTAGATCGGCCGGTTCCAGCGGTAGATGGTGCCGTTGTGCAGGCGCAACTCCGGAAGCGCGGGGGCGCTACCGGCTTCGAGTACGGCGACCGGATCCTCCTCGGAGCACTCCGGCAACAGCGCGGGGAAGTAGCGCACGTTCTCCTCGAACAGGTCGAAGATGCTGGTGATCCAGCGCTCCCCGAACCACACCCGCGGCCGAACACCCTGGTTCTTCAACTCGACAGCCCGGGTGTCGGTGGCCTGGGCGAAGAGTTCGACGCGGGTCTCGGCCCACAGGCGCCGCCCGTAGAAGTACGGCGAGTTGGCACCCATCGCCAGTTGCAGACCCGCTACCGCTTGGGCGGCGTTCCAGTAGTCGGCGAACTGCATCGGTTCGACCTGGAGGTGCAATTGCACTGAGGTGCAGGCGGATTCGGGAGCGATGGTATCGGCGTACGTTGCCAATCGCTCCCCTGTCATGCCCTGGATATCGATGAAGATGTCCTCACCGCGGGCGTTCACGATCGACTCGTTCAACGCCTGATAACGGTTGTTGGCGCTCATCCATTCGGCGTCGAAGTGCTCGGGCATCAACGTGGGCAGGATCCCTATCGCGCAAATCCGCACGTCGAGTTCGCGGGCGCGGCGCTCGGCCTCGTTCAGGCTGGCGCGCAACTCGTTCTCCAGCTGCAGCGGCGCGTCGCCGGGCAGCGCCCGGGGTGGCACGTTGAGTTCGATGTTGTACTGGCCCAGTTCGGTCTGGAAGTCCGGATCGGCGATGGCTTCCAGGATGCTGGCGTTCTTCATCGCCGGCTGCATATCGGCGCCCACCAGGTTGAGTTCGATCTCCATCCCGGTGAGCCGCTTCTCGGCCGGGAAGGCGTGCGTGCGCAGCATCCGCTCGAAGACATCGAGGTCCTGCCGCACCTTCTCGCGGTACCGCTGACGGTCCTCGCGTGTGAATCCGGTGCCTGCGACCTCGTCACCCATGGGCACAGCCTAGGCGCGCCTGGCCGAGGCTGTCAGAGGTCCCGCTTATGGTGCAGCCATGCGGTTCTTGCACACCTCCGACTGGCACCTGGGACGCTCGTTCCACGGGGCCGGACTGCGGGCTGCGCATGAGCTGTATCTGGATCATCTGGTCTCGCTCGCGCGGTCCGAGCGGGTGGATGCGGTGCTGGTGTCCGGCGACATCTACGACCGGGCCATCCCCTCGCCGGAGACGGTGGCGCTGCTCGACGACGCGTTGAGCCGGTTGCTCTCCACGGGGGCCACGATCATCGTCACCAGCGGCAACCACGACTCCGCGGTGCGCCTCGGATTCGGCGCCCGGATGCTGGAGACCGCGGGCCTGCACATCCGCTCCCAGGTGTCCTCGGTGGGCCGGCCGATCCCGGTGGGCGACGGCTTCGTGGTGCCGGTGCCCTACCTGGACCCGGCGGGAGTCGCAGACTCCCTGGGCGCCGCCGAACGCACCCACGCGGCGGTCCTGCGCGCTGCCCTGACCGACCTGCCCTCCTGCGACGGACCGACGGTGGCCATGGCGCATACGTTCGTCACCGGGGCCACCTCCAGCGACTCGGAGCGGGACATCAGCGTCGGCGGGTTGGCGGCCGTGCCCGCCGCCGTCTTCGACCGCTTCGACTACGCCGCCCTCGGCCACCTGCACCGACCGCAGACGGTGACCGACTCCGTGGTCTATTGCGGGTCGCCGGTGGCCATGTCGTTCAGCGAGGCCGACCAGGTCAAGGGGACCGAACTGGTCACGATCGCCGACGGTGTTCTCACCCGTGAGACCGTGCCCGCTCCGGTCGAGCGCCCGGTCGTCCGGGTGCGCGGCGAGTTGGCGGACCTGTTGTCGTCATCCTCTTTCACGTACGCCGAGGGCGCCTGGTGCGAGGTCACCCTGACTGACCCGACGCGACCCCTGGGCGCCATGGACCAGGTCCGCCGGCGCTTCCCGCACACGCTCAGTCTCCAGTTCGCCTCCGGGACAGCGGACATGTCGTCGCGTCGCGGGTATGCCGAAAAGGTCCGCGGCCGCAGCGAGTTCGAAGTGTGCTGTGGGTTCCTGGAGCATGTGCGCGGGGGAACCGGCGCAACTGACGAGGAGTCGGCGCTGCTGCGTTCGGCCCTCAACGCGGCTGCGCGCGAGGAGCGCGAGGAGCACCCTGACGAGGAGGTGCGCAGCGCATGAAGATCCATCACCTGTCCCTGTCTGCGTTCGGCCCGTTCGCCCAGACCCAGGACATCGACTTCGACGCGGTCGGTGCAGCGGGCCTGTTCCTGATCCACGGCCGCACGGGGGCCGGCAAGTCGAGCCTGCTGGATGCGATGTGCTTCGCCCTGTTCGGCAGCATTCCGCGCCAACGGGTTTCGACGGCAGCGGTCAAGGTCGCCAGCGATCACGCACCGGGTCAGCAGCCCACGGTCAGCATGGAGTTCTCCGTGGCGGGCCGCCGGCTGCGGATCACCCGCACCGCCAGTTACGATGTCGTCGGTCGCAAGGGTCAGACCACGACGCGACGCTCCACGGTGCTCCTGGAGGAATTGCGCGCCGGTCACTGGCAGGAGCAGGCCGTCAAAGAGCAGGAGACCGGTGAGTTCATCAAGCGCACCCTCGGTCTGGACCTGCAGCAATTCGTCCAACTCATCCTGTTGCCGCAGGGAGAGTTCGCCGCGTTCTTACGTGCCAAACCCGATGACCGCGGCGTCCTGCTGGAGCGACTGTTCGCCATCGACCGGTTCCGCGGGGTGGAGACCTGGCTGACCGAGCGTCGGTCGGTCGCTCGCACCCGGCGCGACGAAACGGCCGTCGCGGTCGCCCGTTGCCGCGACCGGATCGACGAGGTGCTCGTGGCGAGCGGCTGCGAGGAACCGCTGCCGGACACCGATCTTTCGTCGGCACTGTCTCTTCCATCGGCGCTGTCTTTTCCATCGGCACTGTCTCTTCCGTCGGCCCTGGCCGCCCTCCTGGAGCAGTTGGAGCAGAGCGCTACCGAGGCGATGGCGCACGCCCAGACAGCGGCTGATGCCGCGGTCACGGCGCGGCAGGCCTTCGTGGATGCGCAACAGCGTGCGGTGCGACGGGCCGAGGCGCAGGCAGCGGAGACAGAACGTGAAGCGTTGCTGGCTGCCGCACCGTCGCAGATTTCCCGACGCGCGCGGGTGGCCGCGGCCCGTCGCGCACAACAGATCGATCCGTTCGCCGCTGCACACCGCCTTCGCTCCGGGCGCCGCGATACGTCCCGGGCCGCCTTCGAGGCGGCCGTCGCGTCGCTTCCCCCGGCACTGCGGGGTGACTCGGACACCTGGTGGCCGCGGTTGACGATCGCGCTGACCGACGGCGGTCAGCCCCTGGTCGGCCTGCCCCAGTTGGCTGCATCGTTGCAGCGGGCGACTGAACGCCGGGAGCAGTTGCGCGGTGACGAGACCGCCGCTGCCGCGCGGGTGTCTTCACTCCAGGCACGGCAGACCGAGACGTTGACCGCGCAGACTGCGTTGCGCGACGTGACGGCTGAATCGGAAGCCGTTACGGCTCAGTGGAACTCGATCACCGCCACGATGGGTGTGCTGAGCAAACTGTCCGCCGTTGCCACCGCGGTCGCAAGCGAACGCGCGTCGTGCGAATCGGCGGTGCGTGCCGCCGCGGTTGCGCAAGCAGCCAGCGCTGGTGCCCGGACCGACCTCGATCGGTTGCGTGCTGACCGGCTGGCTGGCATCGCCGCGGAACTCGGAGCCGAGCTCGAGACCGGAGTTCCCTGCCCGGTCTGCGGATCGGCGCAGCACCCCTGCCCTGCAGCTGCGACCGCTGACGCAGTGACCGCTGACGACGTCTCGGCGGCCGCAGCGGTGGCGGATCGCGCGGCGGCCGACGCGGCGACCGCCGATCAGGCCCTGGCCGCCGCACGCGCCCGGTTGAGCACCCTGGAGGCGCAATGGGCGACCGCGCACGACGACCTGCCCGAGTGGGGTGCGGTCAGCTTGTGGTTGCCGGCGAAGGTCGTGTCGGCCGCGGGTTCGCTCTGGTCGGCCGCGTCGCCGCTGGCCCCGCACCTCATCGACGAGTTGACCTCGACGGTGGGGACAGCACAGCACGCTGCCGCCGACGAGGTCGAACGCGTGAGACAGGCCGCTGACCAACTGGCCGATCTGGCGCAGACCGCTGACCTGCTGACCGCCGAACTGTCTGCCGCGACCGCCGAAGTCGTCACCGTGCGAGCCCGCATCGCCGACACCGACACCGAGATCGCCGAGGTCTCACACGCCATCGATACCGGCCGGCGGCAGCACGCCGACGCCTGCCCCTGCGGTAGCGACGCCGACGGACACGCTGTTGTCATGACGGCTGTTGATGACGTCGTGCGCTTGCTGGACGCGGCGGCCGCTGACAAGGTGCTGGCTGACGAAGCAGCCGCCGACCTCGCCGCGGCCTTGGCAACCCAGCACTTCGTATCGGTCGACGAGTACGACGAGTCTCGTTGCAGTACAGAGGAACTCGCTGCTCTCGAAGCTGGTATCGCCGACTACGACGCGCGCCTGCAGGCTACGACCGCCGTGCTCGAACTCCCAGCGGTCGTGGCCGCGTGCGCCGCACCGCCGGACGATCTCGACGCGTTACAGACCGCCGCCGCCTCTGCGGAGGACCGTGCCAACAACGACCGGGCGGCGGCGACCGGACTCGAAACGACGGTCACCCGGCTCCGAACCTTGTCCGCTGACCTCGGGACGGTGCACTCGGCGTACGTTGCGGCCGAACGTGACTTCGCCACGGTCGCGGCGCTCGCCGACACGGTCAATGGGGCGGGCGAGGACAACGAGTTGCGGATGCGGCTGTCCGCGTACGTGCTGGCCGCCCGGCTCGAGTCGGTGACCACGTTCGCCAACGAGCGGCTGAGCGCGATGAGCGACGGGCGGTTCACCCTCGAGCACAGTGACGCCCGGGCCAAGCACGGCGCGCGCAGCGGACTCGGACTGGTGGTCAGGGACGCCTGGACCGGGCAGACCCGTGACACAGCAACTCTCTCGGGCGGAGAGTCCTTCATGGCATCGCTGTCGCTGGCCCTCGGATTGGGAGATGCGGTGCTCGCGGAGACCGGTGGGCGCCCGCTGGAAACCCTGCTGGTCGACGAAGGATTCGGTTCGCTGGACCAGGACACACTGGACCGGGTGCTTCAGGTGCTGGACGAGTTGCGGGCCGGTGATCGCGTCGTCGGGATCGTCAGTCACGTCCCTGACCTGCGGCAACGCATCCCCACCCAGCTTGAGGTGCAGCGCTCCGAAGCAGGTTCGAGCGTCCGGATGCGGGACGGAGCCAGCGCGGCATAGCTGCCTCGGTGCGATAATTCCGCCGTGCCCCGCGATATCCGACAGTCCAAGAAGCTCCAGCATGTCCGCTACGACGTGCGTGGTCCGATTCTCGTCGAGGCCGAGCGGTTGGAGGCCGAGGGGCACCGCATCCTGAAGCTGAACATCGGTAACCCTGCCCCGTTCGGGTTCGAGGCACCCGAAACCATCCTGCAGGACATGGTCCACCACTTGCCGAACGCGCAGGGATACAGCGACTCCCGGGGGATCTACTCGGCCCGTACGGCGGTCGCCAACTTCTACCAGGCTGAGGGACTGACCGACGTGCGCGTCGAGGACGTCTTCATCGGCAACGGCGTCAGCGAGATGATCTCGCTGGTCCTGCAGGCATTCGTCGACGACGGCAACGAGATCCTGGTGCCGGCACCGGACTACCCGCTGTGGACCGGCGCTGTCGCTCTCGCGGGCGGGACGCCGGTGCACTACCGCTGCGACGAAGCCGACGGCTGGAACCCCGATCTGGACGACATCGAGTCGAAGATCACCGAGAACACCCACGCGCTGGTGGTGATCAACCCGAACAATCCGACCGGCGCGGTCTACTCCCCCGAGATCCTCCAGGGCTTGGCTGACATCGCCCGACGCCACGATCTGGTCATCTTCGCCGACGAGATCTACGAGAAGATCCTGTTCGACGGCGCCGTCCACCATCACATGGCGGCGTTCGCCGGGGAGGACGTGCTCTGCCTGACCTTCAGTGGATTGTCGAAGGCCTACCGGGTTGCCGGCTTCCGCAGCGGCTGGGTGACCATCACCGGTCCGCGGCGTCGGGCTACCGACTTCCTCGAAGGTCTGACGCTGCTGGCCAACATGCGTATGTGCGCGAATGTCCCTGCGCAACATGCGATTCAGACGGCACTCGGCGGCTACCAGTCGATCAACGATCTGCTGCTTCCGGGTGGGCGGCTGTTGGAGCAGCGCAACGTTGCTTACGACATGCTGAACGCCATTCCCGGTGTTTCGTGCGTGAAACCGATGGGGGCGCTCTACTGCTTCCCGCGCCTGGACCCGCAGGTCTACCCGATTGCGGACGACGAGAAGTTCGTGATCGACCTGCTGCGGGAGACCAAGATCCTGGTCACTCACGGCACCGGGTTCAACTGGCCCGATCCGGACCACTTCCGGTTGGTGACCCTGCCACCGGTCGAAGACCTCACCGAAGCGCTGACCCGGATCGGCGACTACCTGGCGACCATTCGGGTCTGACGCCTGACCTGACCTTCAGATCACCGCGCCGATAGCCGCTGTCGACATGACCGCCGCCGATGTGCCGGCCGTCGAGGTCCTGGTCGAGCACATCCGCCACGAATTGCGAGCGGCGGCAGACCCCTCGTTGGCCCCCGGGCAGCAGCGCTACATGAAGTCGGCCATGCCCTATCTCGGGGTTCGGGTGCCCGCTGCCCGACGGATCGCGCGAGCGGCTGCCTGCGACATCACCGACCCGGTCGCGATCCGCGCCGCAGCGCGACGACTGTGGGACGAGGCAAGTCACCGGGAGGAACGGTACGCGGCCCTTGCCCTTCTCGCGACCAAAACCGTTGCTGGACAAGTTGATTCGCTGCCAGTGGTCGAGCACTTCATCCGAACCGGGCAATGGTGGGACTACGTCGATGAGGCGGCACACCGACTGCGGGAGCTGCTCGATGCCGGGACGGCCGACATGCCTGACCTTCTGCGGGCGTGGAGCCGGGATGAAGACTTCTGGATCCGACGCGCAGCCATCATCGCGCAGCTGAACCGCGGTGACGGCACCGATCTCACACTGCTCGCCGACGTCATCGAGCCCAATCGCGACGACCCCGAGTTCTTCATCCGCAAAGCGATCGGCTGGGCGTTGCGTGATGCTGCTCGTGCCCATCCCGAGTGGGTGCGCACCTATCTGGCCAGGCACGACCTTTCCCCGCTCAGCCGCCGGGAAGCGGCCAAGCACCTATAGCGCCAACCCCTCGCGCCGATCACGGGTCGTCACCACCCGCGGCCCGCCGGATGGCCCAGCTCCACTCCAGATCAACCAGGTACTGCTCGTACGGTGACCAGGTCTGCGACGGCTGGCACGCGGCAGGAGGGCGAGTACTCGCTTCGAGTCCCCCACTGCTCACCAGCACCTCGCTGGCGGTACCGGTCACCTGCCACGCTGGGTGTTCCTTGACGAGATTGCAGTGTTGACAGTCCCCCTCGGCATTCGAGGCGCTGGTCGGCCCACCCTTCGCGTGGGAGGTGATGTGATCTATCTCGGTAATAGCAGCACCGCACCAGGGCGTACGACATCGCCGATCACGCCACCGCACGAACTCACGGAGCAAGCCGCGGAAGAACCGACTCCTACTCTCCATCCCCACCAACTGGCCGGTGGCCGGGTGGACGAACAGTCGGCGTACGTCGATCCCGTCCTCATGCTGGGAGAGCACCTCGCGGACTTCCCCCGCCGGCAGCGGGCCGTAACCGGGCAGATAGCCCGGTTCCTTACCCGAGGTCAGGGCGTCGATGGGGACGAGCAGATTCACCGTGACATCCACCGGCTGCGTCAATGGATCGCGACCCGAGATCCGCTGCACCAGCAGGTCGGCCGTCCATTGACGGTGCGTGCGCACCGGCTCCCAATCGGGCCGCGGCTCTCGCTTGGCCGTGGTCGCCGACTTCCGCAATGCCTCCAAGCACGCCCGACCTTCGACAGCAGGCAGGAAGGCGGACAGGTGCGCCATCCCGTCCCGGGCTGCCCGCAGGCTCACGTGTCGATCAGCGCGGGCTGCTTCCGCACGACGGGCCGCTAGCTCGGGATCGACCCGGTGCGCCGCTGAGCGTACGTCGTCGGCGAGGTGCCGGTCCGACGTGCGCCCAAAGGTTTCAGAGACGCGCTCGATCACCAGGTCGCGGTCCTCGGGTACGAGGCCATCAGTCTCCCGGCGGATGATCCCGGCCTGCTCCTCGTTCAACTCACCCGTCCGCATCGCCTCGCGCACCGGCTCGGACGCCACCGTGAGATGGGCGATGCGCAGAAGCCGACCGGCCTGCACCGGGGAACGACGCCGTGCGAGCCCGAGTTGGGCGGCAACCAGCCGATCGGTGTGGCTCGGATTGACGAAGCCGCGACGGACGTCTTCGTCAGCCTGCTGCCGGTGCAGCGCGACGGTGACGTCCGCCTGGCGGGCCGTCAGGGTGTTCTTGAGATCCTCCAAGCACCGGACGATCTCCCAGGTCGGCTCATTAAGCAAAACATCGCCGATCCACTCCTGGAAACCGCGCACTACCGAAGGCACGTCGGACGCTGCGTCCGGGGCCTTCTCGAGGGCGGTCTGACTCATGTTTCAGACACTAGGGGCGACCACCGACAGCCTCCGCGGAACCGAGAGCTGCTAGCTGCGCGAGCCCACCACGGGCAGCGGCGCGACAGGAAACCGACCGGTGATCGCGTCGGCCAATTGAACTGCGGTAGAGCGCCATTGGGGAAACGCATTACTCCGAGTCAGAGCGTCCAACGAGTGCACGATCCGGTCCGGCACCGGCGGCGCAGGACGATCTGCCCGTTCCGGCCATCCCGTCGAGAGAGTAGGCAGCAACCAGCTGATCGACAACCAGCGCCAGGCATCGGCCGCCACCTCGACGTCATTGCGTACGGCGCGCCACAGGCCCTCGTCGCACTCAAAGACCTGACGCCACCGCTCGAGTGCCGACCACCCCAACCCCGGCGGCAGGCGCCAGGCACACCAACACGACGGCCACGGGACCAGGAGATAGGCCAGGTCCCACGCGAGGTGGCGGATGGTCGCGAACTCCAGATCGAGAAAGAACGCACCGTCGTCGGTCAACAGGTTGTTGTCCGGACACATGTCACCTGCCGACAAGACCTCCAGCGGCGTCTCGAATGAGTCTGTCACGTCACGCAACTCAGCAAATCCATGACGTACGTCGATCCCCAGGTCGGCCGCTTGCGTCACCAGGTCTACGGCGGCTTCGTCGAGTAGGCCGGGCATGTAGTCCGCGAGGGAGTCCGGTGCCCCGGCCCGCGCCTCGAGTCCGGCACGATGGAACCGCGCCAATCCGGTCACCCACGCGAGCACCGCACGCCGGGTCAGTAGCGGATCACCGGTCAGCATCTGGGAGGCGAGATGCGGATGGTCACCGAGGTCAGACATGACGAGAAGCCCCGCTGAGTGCGCCACTAACGTGGGCGCGACTGGCGACCCAACTGACGAAAACGCCTCCAGCGCAGCAACTTCGGGTGACGGCTCCGAAACAAGCCGGCGCTTGGCGACGACCGTTCCGGCGTCAGCCGAGGATCGACGCAGTCGCAGCACCAGATGTCGTGATCCGCTTGGTAGCGGCTCGCCGACGAGGACCAGCGGCTCGCCGAGCAACGTCGATGCGAGGTCAACGGTCTCCTGAACCTGGCTGGTCGAGGTCACCGCGCCAACGTTGCCACAAGCCAGTCTGTGGTGACAGCCAATAACCGGCTCGCAGCGGAGGAAGGCGACAACACGTTGAAGATGTGATCGACATCCGGGATCTCGACCAACGTCCGGTGCGGGACCCCCTCGACGAGCCGAGCGGATGCGGCGGGCAGGACGACCGTGTCCGCGGAACCGCAGACGGCCAGCACCGGGGCTGTGAGTCGCGCTGCTGCCGCAGCGAGGTCCATCGCCCGGAACTCCTCGAGCCACTGCCGGGAGAACTCGAACGTGCGATACCCGAGATCGATGACGGCAGACGGTGCCCCATCAGCAAGCAGCCCGGGGAACGCACCCAACAACTCCGAGGGCGTCAGCACACCGGCGGACCAGGTCACCAACCCGGCAACCGACGGATCACTCGCCGCGAGCAGCAACGCGATCATGCCGCCCTGGGACATACCCAGGACCGCCACCCGATCTGCCGCGACCGACGGCTGCGCGCGCAACCAGGTCAGTGCCGCAGCCGCATCCTCAAGCTCCGAGGTCACCGTGAAATCCGTCTGCGGACGTGAGCTAGCGCCACAGCCAGCGAAATCGATTCGGAGAGAGGCAATTCCGTGGGCAGCGAGACTCTCACTCAGCCGAACGAAGAGGCGACCTACCTCGTCGCGTTCACTCGCCGTACCGTGCAGCAACAGCACCGCCGGCGACGCGGAGGTGCCGGGCGACACGAAGTCACCCGGCACCGAACCGATCTGGACCTCAGTCACCGACGTGCTCGAACGCCTCCGGAGAGGGGCAGGAGCAGATCAGGTGGCGGTCGCCGTACGCACCGTCGATGCGGCGGACCGGTGCCCAGTACTTGCGCAACGGGTCGACCCCGGCCGGGAAGGCGGCGTCCTCACGCGAGTAGGGGTGCTCCCAGTCACGCACCAGCGACACGGCAGTGTGGGGCGCGTGCCGCAGCACCGAATCCTCCGCGGACACAGCACCATCGATGACCTGCTGGATCTCGCCGCGGATGGCGATCATCGCGTCGCAGAACCGGTCGATCTCCTCCAGCGACTCACTCTCGGTCGGCTCGACCATCAGCGTGCCCGCGACCGGGAAGCTCATCGTCGGCGCGTGGAAGCCGTAGTCGATCAGCCGCTTGGCGACATCGTCGACAGTGACTCCCGAGTCCTTGGTGAGCCCGCGCAGATCCAGGATGCACTCGTGCGCGACCAGGCCGCCGTCACCGGAGTAGAGCACCGGGTAGGACGAATTCAACCGCGCGGCAATGTAGTTCGCGTTGAGGATGGCCGTCTCGGTGGCCTGGGTCAGACCCGCACCACCCATCAGGCGCACATACGCCCACGAGATCGGCAGGATCGACGCCGAGCCGAACGGCGCGGCCGACACCGGGCCGACCTCAGACTTCTCGAAGGGCGTCCCCGGCAGGTACGGCGCGAGGTGGCTACGCACCGCGACCGGACCCACGCCCGGGCCACCACCGCCGTGCGGGATGCAGAACGTCTTGTGCAGGTTCAGGTGCGATACGTCGCCGCCGAACTTGCCCGGTTGCGCTAGTCCCACAAGGGCATTCAGGTTCGCACCATCGATGTAAACCTGACCGCCGGCCTCGTGCACCAGGTCGCACAGCTCGGTGATGGTGTCCTCGAAGACACCGTGCGTCGAGGGGTAGGTGACCATGATCGCCGCGAGGTTCTCACCGTGCTGCTTGATCTTGGTCTTCAGATCGTCCATGTCGATCTCGCCGGTCGGCGCGGTCTTCACCACGACGACCTTGAGCCCGGCCATGACCGCGGACGCCGCGTTCGTGCCGTGCGCCGACGCCGGGATCAGGCAGATGTTGCGGTCGCGATCGCCGTTGGCCTCGTGGAAGGCGTGGATCGCGAGCAACCCGGCGAACTCACCCTGGGAACCGGCGTTGGGCTGCAGGGACACCGCGTCGTACCCGGTGATCGCACATAGCCACTGCTCGAGATCGCTGATCAGCGAACGGATTCCGACGGTCTGGTCCTCCGGTGCGAACGGGTGCAGGTTCGCAAACTCCGGCCAGGTGATCGATTCCATCTCCGTGGTTGCGTTGAGTTTCATGGTGCACGAGCCGAGCGGAATCATCCCGCGGTCGAGCGCGTAGTCGCGGTCGGCGAGGGTGCGCAGGTAGCGCAGCATCGCGGTCTCGCTGTGGTGCGCGGAGAACACCGGGTGAGTGAGAAATTCCGACGTACGCCGAAGCTCGGCCGGCCAGGCGACCTCCCCTTCCAGCGCGGGGACGGCCGTGAGACCGAACGCAGCAGCCAGATCGGCCAGGTCCGACTCGGTGGTCGTCTCATCCAGGCTGATCGAGACCCGGTCGGCGTCGACGCCGTGGATGTTGATGCCGACCGCCAGTGCGGCGGCGACCAGTTCGGCGCCACGTCCTGGCGCGACGACGGTCACGGTGTCGAAGAAGGAGTCCGATGCCAACTCATAACCAGCGGAGGTTAGAGCGCCGGCCAGCGCACGGGTCTTGTCGTGGACCTGCTGCGCGATCCGGGTGAGCCCGGCAGGGCCGTGCCACACGGCGTACATCGAGGCCATCACGGCCAGCAGCACCTGGGCGGTGCAGATGTTGGAGGTCGCCTTCTCGCGGCGGATGTGCTGCTCGCGGGTCTGCAAAGCCAGGCGGTAGGCGGGCGCGCCGTCGGCGTCGACAGACACCCCGACCAGGCGGCCGGGCAGGTTGCGCTCCAGCCCGGAGTGCACGGACATGTAACCCGCGTGCGGGCCACCGAAGCCCATCGGCACCCCGAACCGCTGGGTGGTGCCGACCGCGATGTCCGCGCCCCACTCCCCCGGCGGCTTCAACAAGGTCAGGGCCAGCAGGTCGGCCGCGGCGGTCACCAGAGCGCCGGTCTCGTGGGCTTCCGCGGCCAGCGCTGACCAGTCCGTGATGGAGCCATCGGCGGAGGGGTACTGCACCACCACGCCGAAGACCTCCCGGTCGCCAGCCAGCGATCGCAGGGACTGTCCTGAGCGCAGGTCGGCGACGACGACCTCCAGGCCCAGCGGTACGGCGCGCGTCCGGGTCACGGCGATCGACTGCGGAAGGACCTGCTCGTCAACCAGCAGGACCGCGTCCTTGGCGGCCTTGCTCGCGCGGCGCATCAGCGTCATCGCCTCGGCGACGGCGGTTGCCTCGTCCAGCAGGGACGAGCCGGCGACGTCAAGACCGGTGAGGTCGATGACCATGGTCTGGAAGTTCAGCAGCGCCTCGAGGCGGCCCTGGCTGATCTCGGGCTGGTAGGGCGTGTAGGCGGTGTACCAGGCCGGGTTCTCCAGGATGTTGCGCCGGACCACCGGCGGAGTGTGCGTGCCGTAGTAGCCCAGGCCGATCATCGAGGTGAGAACCGTGTTCTGCTCGGCCTTGGCGCGCAGTTCGGCGATGACGGCCGGTTCGGAGTCGGCGGCTGCGACATCCAGCGCAGCCGACTGGCGGATGCCGCCGGGGATGGCGGTCGCGATCAGCGCGTCCAGCGACGGCTGGCCGATCGAGCTGAGCATGCGCTCGACGTCCGAGGACGACGGGCCGATGTGCCGGGAGACGAAATCAGTCATGACAGTCCTGAGGGTCGAGACGAACGCAGACGTACGGCGTCTCCCCCTCTGTCAGCGCATGACCTTCAGAGCAGCCTCTTCCGGATGGTCCTGGTGCCTGAGAGGTTCTGGGGAGAGTTGCCCCGTCGGCGCTTCCCTATCGGAAGCTCTCCCACCCGGCGTCGAAAGCTGCCCCGAGTATACCGACGTGGGACAACCTCAGCTGACGTTGCGGCGCTGACGGCGGGCGCGTAGTTCGTCACCCGGGTGGTCGGCGGGAGTGGCTGCGTCGGGTCGCTCGCTCGGCAGTTCGGCCAGGGAGCCCTCGACCTCGTGCCAGACCGTGCCCAGCGCGATGCCGAAGACGCCCTGCCCGCCGCGGACCAGGTCGATGACCTCCGCGTCGGAGGTGCACTCGTAGACGCTGGCGCCGTCGGACATCAAGGTGATCGACGCCAGGTCCTCGACGCCGCGGTCGCGCAGGTGGCTCACGGCCACGCGGATCTGCTGCAGGGAGACCCCGGTGTCGAGCAGCCGCTTGACGACCTTGACCAGCAGGATGTCGCGGAAGCTGTACAGGCGCTGGTGGCCGGAGCCGGAGGGGTTGCGCACGGATGGCTCGACCAGACCGGTGCGGGCCCAGTAGTCCAACTGCCGGTAGGTGACATCGACGGTGCTGCACACCACGGGTCCGCGGTAGCCCACGGCTTCGGTCATCTGCTCGGGCAGGTCAGGGGTGAACAGCGCGCCCTGGAGTGGCGCGGGAGTGCTGCCGCGGCCGTCCTGCGCGCGGTTCGGAGCCTCATTGTGGGCCACGGCTACCTCCGGAGTTCTGTACTGGTTGCTGGTCAAAGCTATGGCCGGGCCACCCACCGGTCAACGAGGCGCCCCGGCGTGTCGCGGGTGCTCGTCGTACCATAAAGCTCGACATGAGGGTTATACCTAGCCCGGTGGCTCGTGCGGAGCATCGGAGTCAGGACCCATTTCGAAGTCCTCGGCCGACACGTTGTCCAGGAATTCGCGGAATTTCTCCACCTGCTCGGCCTCTTCCTCCTCGTCCGCGATCTCCACGCCTACCTCGTCGAGGATCTGATCGGCAACGTAGATCGGGATGTTCGCGCGCAGGGCGATGGCGATGGCATCCGACGAACGCGACCCGATCCGGCGATCCTCATCGATCACTACATCGGCGAAGAACACGCCCTCTTCCATTTTGGTGATGACCACCGAAGACAGAGCGTGACCGAGGCCGTCAATCAGGTTGACGATCAGGTCGTGGGTCAGCGGCCGCGGCGGAACGACGCCCTGCTGGGCGTAGGCGATCGCCGTCGCCTCCGGCGCACCGATCCAGATCGGTACATACCGCTGGCCGCCGCGCTCGCGCAACAGGATGATCGGCTTGTTGGTCGGCATCTCGACCCGCACACCCATGACCTCGACTTCGCGCACGAGACCACGCTACCCCGCGGTCACGGTCGCGACAGCCGCGATCGGACCAGTGCCACGTGCAGGGCGAGGCACTCGCGCACCAAGTCGGCGGCCTCGACGTCAGTGGTCGCTGCCATCTGCCGGACCAGATCGACCTCGCGACCGGCGGCCAGGTGGAACAGCCGCAGGTGCCGGCCTTCGACCCCGTGGCTCATAAGCGTCGCAGCGGCCGCCGCGACCGACAGGTCACCCTCGTCGAAATAGCCGTCCTTGTCGGCACGCAACAGACCGAATGCCTCGAGGTCCGCCAGTGCGGCCCGGTCGAGGCCGGCGCCCTGTCGCAGTTCGCCCGCGGTCAGTCGGGCACCACGGCGTACCTGAAGCTCCAGGCCGCTCACGTCCGGATCGGGCTGCGGGGTCGGCGGGACCGGCAGCGGGACTTCCTGTGACGGGGCCAGGCCGCGCTCGTAGGCGTCCAGAGCCTCGGAGATCTTCTTCAGCGGCCAGAACCGGTCGCGCTGAGCGGTGAGAACGAATCTGAGCCGGTCCACGTCTGCGGCGCTGTACCGGCGGTAGCCGGAGGCGCTCCGGGTCGGACTGACCAACCCTTCGGCGTCGAGATAGCGCAGCTTGGAGATCGTGAGGTCCGGAAACTCCGGTTGCAACACTTGCAGGACCGCCCCGACGGTGCGGCCACGTTCGGCGATGGCCACCTGCGCGGCGATTCAGCTCGATGACGGCGCGTCGTAGAAGACCAGCCGGAACTTGCCGATCTGGACCTCGTCACCGGTGCGCAGCACCGTCGAGTCGATCAACGCGCCGTTGAGGTAGGTGCCGTTGAGTGAACCCACATCCTGTACGGCGAACCCCACGTCCGTGCGCCGGAAGACTGCGTGCCGGCGGGAGACGGTGACGTCGTCAAGGAAGATGTCGCTGCTGGGGTGCCGTCCGACACTGACCTCGTCGGCGTCGAGCAGGAAACGGGCACCGGTGTTCGGGCCGCGTTGTGCGATGAGCAATGCCGTCCCCGGGCGCAGCGCGTCGACTGTCGCACGGTCGGTCGCGGAAAGAGCAGTGGTACCAACAGTTTCCGGCGCCGGCTGGCCGCTGCCCGGCTCGAAGAACGCGGTGGCGTCGGCGGGCGGCTGCTCGGCGGACTCTGCGGCGTCGCCTTCACCCATCATGCAGCTAACCCTAGATCAGTCGAGTGAAGCGGTGTAGGCCGCCACGTCCTGCAGCTCGCCGAGGGAGGCGCCCTCGGCCAGACGCAGCTCGTACATCCACCCTTCGCCATAAGGGTCGCTGTTGACCAACTCGGGCGTCGCGTCCAGGGCCTCGTTCACGGTCACGACCTCGCCGGCCAACGGCGAGTAGAGGTCACTCACCGACTTGGTGGACTCGACCTCACCGACCGAGTCACCCGCGGCCACCGTGTCACCGACCTCGGGCAGGCTCACGTAGACGACGTCACCCAACGCGTCCTGGGCGAAGGCGGTGATCCCGACCCGCACCACGCCGTCTGCACCTTCGCGCACCCATTCGTGGTCGGCGGTGTAGTGCAGGTCGTCGGGGTAGTCCAGGTCGCTCATGAGCTCTCCTTGGCGGTGGCGGACGGTTCGGGTTGAGCGTACTGAGGCGTCTGCGTGGGCTGCAACGCGGTCACCTTCACCTGCTGCGAACTGGTGACCGTGGCCGTAGCGCCCATCGACCGCAGGCTTTCGACCACTCCGCCGGGAATGGCCATGGCGGTGGACATCGTGTGTGGATCACCGATGGCGACAATGGTGTACGGCGGCCGGACCGGGTGGCCGCTCACAGTCAGTGCGGTGTCGGAACTACCGCCGAACCAAGTGCTGGCGATGACCCGCTGGTCGTTGATCTGGATCGCTTCCGCGCCGGCGTCGCGCAGTTCCTCGATGGTGTCCAGCAGGTTGGCCGCCTGCACACCCTTCTCGTTGTCCTGGATGGTGATGGTGATGCCGGGACCGGTCGCTGGCAGTGTGCCGTTGAGGACGCCCAGCATCTGCAGACGCTCTTCGGCCGCCCGCAGAGCGGCGGCGTCGCCACTGGAGTTCTTCAGTTCATCGCGCGTCGTGGTCAGTCGGTCGGTTTCCTGTTCCAGACGCGACGCCTGACTGTTGACGCTGTCCAGCAACGCAACGAGCTCGTCCTGCCGGAGGTCCTCAAGACCGCTGGCGTCGGTCTGCTGGATCTGCGTGGTGATACCGAAACCGAGCAGGAGCGCAAGGAGCGCTGCGAACAGGTTGGCTTTGGTGGCCCGGGGCCGTCCCATCTTCGCCAGAGTGCGCCAGGCCGACCGGGAGGTTTCGGGCGTGCTCTGGGGTGATGGTGCAGGGTCCTCCTGCGCGGCCGGTACCACCACCATGGGCTCGCCCAGACTCGTCTGATCGGCGGTTGCCCTGCGCGCCGGTCGTTTGCGGTGCAAGCCGTGGCGATGCCCCTGGTCGGGGCTGTGCTGGGGGTCGTCGCTGGTCATGGTTCAGGCGTGGAAGATGTGCCGGCGGATAGCGGCCAGGTTGCTGAAGATACGCAGGCCCAGCACGACCACCACGGCGGTCGACAACTGGGAACCGACGCCGAGTTGGTCACCGAGGAAGACGATGAGCGCCGCGACGATCACGTTGGACAGGAACGAGATGACGAAGACCTTGTCGTTGAAGATCCCGTCCAGGACGGCCCGCACGGCACCGAAGACGGCATCCAACGCTGCGATGACGGCGACCGGCAGATAGGGCTGCAGCCACAACGGGACGTCCGGGTGCAGGACGACTCCCACGACCAGACCGATCAGGAGCCCGATGGCGGGGATCACTGGTTCTTCTCCTCTGGGACGGTGGCGTGGGACAGCACCGGGGCGGGCGCAGCGGGCAACGACTGCTTACCGGTCCGCCACGACGCACGCAGGCCGAACGACTGGGTCAGGTTATCCAGATAGGCACCAGAAGCCGACTTCTGAAACGCCGAGCGCATGGAGGAGGGGCCGATGGCCACGATGTCGTACGGCGGTTGGAGCGGCCGGAAGTTCACCAGGATCGCCTGCCCCGCGAACCGGATCGCGCTCAGCGAGGTCAGTCGCTGACCGTTGATCGCGATTGCTTCGGCACCGCCCTGCCACAACCCGTTGACCAGGATCTGCATATCGGCGGAGGTCAGCCGACCGTTCGAATCGTCCAGATCCCGTGGATCGTCCCCGCTGCCGGCGGCGCTGTCCTCGGCGTCATTGACCTCCAGGACCAATCCCTCACCGGTGACCGGCAGCGTGCCCGAGGTCACCTCTGCCTGGGCCAGCCGTTTGGCCAGCGCGTCCTGGTCCTCCCGTTGGAGCGCCTGGTTCTGCAGGGTGCTGATCTCCACTTGGGTGCGCTGGATAGTGGTGTTGGCCTTGTCGATGCGGCTCTGCGCTGAATCGATCCGCTGGATCAGTGCATCCTTCTGCGCCTGGACCTCGGTGCGCGGCACCCGCAGGGCCAGAGCCGCGACGGCGATGGCGAATCCGACCAGCACACAGGCGATGATCACCCCTGGCGAGCGCAGGGAGGTCTGTTGGGGCAACCCGGCAGCCCGGCGCTGCTCGGCGACCTGCTCGTAGGCGGGATCCAGTGGATGCTCAGTGATCTCGCGGATCAGCGACATCGAGGCGGCAGGGTCGCGGGGTTTGGTCGGTGTGCTCATGATGCTGCGGCAATCATCCGGCGGATCTGGATGGCATAGAGGAACCCGGCGAACCAGTACAGCGCGGTCCCCCACCATACGAACGCCCAGCCGATCCAGTTGGCGGGGGTGGCGAACGGCAGGTCGGTGGCCCCGAGCAGGACCAGCGGGAAGCCGACCACCAGGCACAGCGTGGCCGCCTTGCCGGAGAAGTGCACGGCCGGGATCGGCAACTTGTGAGCGCGCAGCGACGGACCGAAGCTGAACACGAACACTTCCCGGGCCAGCAACAGAACGACCAGCCACCACGGGATGATCGATCGGATCGCGAGACCGACGATGGTGGCGATGATGTAGAGCCGGTCGGCCAGCGGGTCGAGCAACTGGCCAACCCGGGAGGTCAGGTTGTAGGTGCGGGCGATCTTGCCGTCCGCCCAGTCGGTGAAGCTGGAGACCACCAACACCCAGAACGCCCACACGTCGTGGTGCGACAACAGCAACCACAGGTAGAGCGGGATGCCCAGGAGGCGTAGCAGGGACAGCGCATTGGGCACCGTCCACACCCGCCAGGGGACCTCCTGCTCGACCACGCCCCGAATGGTATGCGAACTCGGTTCAGTGACCGCGGTCCAGCCACTCCTGCCGGTGCGGCGCCTCGGCCCCGATCGTGGTGTCGTCACCGTGTCCGGTGTGGACAACGGTCTCCGGCGGGAGGGTCAGCAGGACATCGGTGATGGACTCGACGATCGTCGGGAAGTCGCTGTACGACCGCCCTGTCGCACCCGGTCCACCCTGGAAGAGCGTGTCGCCGGTGAACACCGCGCCCAGGTCGGGCGCCACGAAAACCATTGCGCCCGGGGCGTGTCCGGGCGTATGCCGGGCGATCAACGTCGTACCAGCCACCTCGAAGGCCTGCCCGTCGGTCAGCGGCTCGGGCAGTGGCCGGCCGGGATGGGCCAGGTCCCACAGCGGCTCGTCGGCCGGGTTGAGGTACACCGGCGCGCCGGTCGCCTCCGCCAGCGCCGGAGCGGCGTCGACGTGGTCGTCGTGCGCGTGGGTCAGCAGGATCGCAACGACCCGGCGATCACCCACTGCCGCCGTGATCGCCGCAGCGTCGTGGGCGGCGTCAATCACGATGACCTCGTGGTCGTCGCCGACCAGCCACACGTTGTTGTCGACCTCCCAGGTGCCGCCGTCGAGGCTGAACGTGCCTGACGTCACGACCTTCTCGACATCGACCCCCATTAGAAAACCACCACCGAACGCAGCACCTCACCGCGATGCATCTTGGCGAATGCCTCCTCGACGTCGCCGAGACCGATCGTCTCGCTGACGAACTTGTCCAGCGGCAACCGGCCCTGCAGGAACAGGTCGGTATACGTCGGGAAGTCCCGCTCGGGCAGGCAATCGCCGTACCAGGACGATTTCAGCGCGCCGCCACGGCCGAAGAACTCGATGAGTGGGAGGTCGGGGACCTTGAGGTCAGGAGTGGGTACGCCGACCAGCACCACCGTGCCCGCCAGATCCCTGGCGAGAAACGCCTGTTCGTAGGTCTCCGGACGGCCGACCGCATCGATGACCACGTCGGCGCCGAAGCCGTCGGTGAGTTCCTTGATCCGCTCCACCGCGTCGACGGACTTGCTGTTGACCAGATCGGTGGCACCGAAGTCCTTGGCCCACTGCAGTTTCCGGTCGTCGACGTCGACGGCGATCACCGTGGTCGCTCCTGCGAGGACGGCTCCGGCGACGGCGGCGTTCCCCACACCGCCGCAGCCGATGACGGCCACCGAATCACCCCGGGTCACCCCACCGGTGTTGATCGCCGCTCCGAGTCCGGCCATGACGCCGCAACCGAGCAGCCCCGCCACCTGCGGTGGTGCGGCCGGGTTGACCTTCGTGCACTGACCGGCCGCGACCAGGGTCTTCTCGACGAAGGCACCGATGCCCAGGGCGGGGCTGAGTTCGGTGCCATCCTCGAGCGTCATCTTCTGGGTCGCGTTGTGGGTGGCGAAGCAGTACCAAGGCTTGCCCTTCTTGCAGGCGCGGCATTCACCGCACACGGCGCGCCAGTTGAGGACGACGTAGTCGCCGGGAGCCACGTGGGTCACGCCCTCCCCCACCGCCTCGACGACCCCGGCCGCCTCGTGGCCGAGCAGGAACGGGTAGTCGTCGTTGATCCCGCCCTCGCGATAGTGCAGATCGGTGTGGCACACCCCACACGCCTGGACGGCAACGACCACCTCTCCCGGCCCTGGGTCGGGAATGACGATGGTGGTCACTTCAACCGGTGCGCCCTTGGTGCGGGCGATGACTCCGGTGACCTTCTGCGGCATGGCTGGCTCCTGATCCGTGCGGGATGGTTGGGTCACTGTAAAAGACGGTCAGCCCAGCGCCTCGGCGTACGCCAATGCCTGGCGCAACAGGTGTGCGCGGCCGCCGTCCAACTCGGCGGCGATGCTGGCGTCGACCGCTTCTTGCGGCGTCAGCCAGGTCAGCTCGAGGGCGTCCTGACGCGGGTCGCATTCCCCGACCACGGGCACCACGTAGGTCAGGGCCACTGCGTGCTGGCGCGGATCGTGCAGTGGTGAGACCCCTGGTACGGGAAGGTATTCAGCCACCGAGAAAGGCACCGTGCTCACCGGTAGACGCGGGAAGGCGGCCGGTCCGAGGTCCTTCTCCAGGTTGCGCATGAGCGCCTCCCGCACCGACTCGCCGTAGAAGACACGTCCCGACACGAAGCTGCGCGACATCTCCCCCGTGGCCGATCCCCGAAGCAGCAGCCCGACGTGCTCGATGCGACCGGTGTCGTCGAGGCGGACCGGGATGGCCTCGACGTACAGCATGGGCACTCGCGCACGGGTCTCTTGCAACGCAAGCTCGGACAGCCAGCCCGGGTTCGGATCAGGGGTGCGCAGGGTCGCCATAGGCCCATTGTGCTCAGTACGTCATTCCCATCGCCGCGCGCACCCGCCCGAGCGTCCGATCAGCGATCTCGTTCGCGGTCCGGTTTCCCTCGCGCAGCACCTCCTCGACCAGGCCAGGATCGCGTGCGAACTCCGCGCGCCGTGCGCGGTGGCCGGCCAGATAGTCGTTGACTGCGGTGGTGACCAGCGCCTTGAGTTCCGCTGCGCCACTGACTGTCCCGGCGATCTGGTCGGGGGCCTCACCCAGCACGAGCGCCGCCGTGCTGAGCAATCCCGAGACTCCGGGGCGGTTGGCCGGGTCGAAGCTGATGACCCGCTCACTGTCGGTCGGCGTACGCCGGATGAGGGCGGCGGTCTCGTCGGCCGTCATCGAGAGATTGATGGCGTTGCCGAAGCTCTTGGACATCTTGCGCCCGTCGAGACCCGGGATGTCGGGTGTCTGCGTGAGCAGCGCCTCCGGGACCCGGAACGTCGCCCCGTAGCGCTCGTTGAACCGGCGAGCGATGGTCCGGGTCATCTCGACATGCGGCAGGTTGTCCTTGCCGACCGGCACCAGGTCCGCGTCGCAGAACAGAATGTCGGCCGCCTGGTGCACCGGATACGTCAGCAGCAGACCGGAGAGCGCCCGCCCCGACGCGGCCAGTTCGGCCTTCACCGTCGGGTTGCGGTGCAGTTCGGCCTCGGTGACCAGGGAGAGGAACGGCAGCAACAGTTGGTTCAGCGCAGGCACCGCCGAGTGGGTGAAGATCACCGACCGGTCGGGGTCGATGCCGGCTGCCAGGTAGTCGAGTACGGCGGACCGCACGTAGTCAGCGATCCGTCCGGTGGTCTCCCGATCGGTGATCACCTGGTAGTCCGCGATTACTACGAAGGTCTCGATTCCACTGTCCTGCAGCAGAACCCGGTTCTGGATACTGGCCAACAGGTGGGCCAGGTGTAGTGGTCCGGTGGGTCGGTCCCCCGACAACACGCGGTGACCATCGGGGTGCGCACGTAACTGCTCCAGGGACGGCATGCGTTCGAGCGTGGCTTGGAAAGAGGTGGTGCTCATGGGTTTCTCCTGCGGGATCGTGGGCCGCCGGCAGGCAAACGAAAAGGGCTGCCGTGGCAGCCCTTTGGTTGGTTGACGAACATCCGTCGATGGGCCGCTATCGCAGCAGCCACCAGTTCATGCTCGGGATCAGACGCATACCAGGATGATAGGGCAGGCAGTTTCACGCGGTCGTTGCAACACCGTCGGTTTCTGGTGGCGTTGAGAGTATCTGATGGAGAGCTTCGGCGGGTGTTGCCCATTCCAGGGTTTGGCGGGGTCGAGTGTTCAGCAGGTCAGCGAC
>NZ_LVCF01000036.1 GCF_001594145.1 Branchiibius sp. NY16-3462-2
ACACCACGCGCGACCTGCTCAGCGCTCATACCCTGCGACAACAACCGCAACGCCCGACGACGCTCTGCAGACAAATCTCGCAACACAACCTCCACGGTTCGTGTTGCACCCACCGCCTGAACCAGCCCTCTGGCTGCACGCCACCGACGTCCAAACCATCCACGACGCGCTCGTCGCAGACGGTCACACCATCGCGGCCGCTCCCATCGACGGACCGTTCGGCCGGACGTTCACCTTCGCTGACCCCGACGGCTACCTGATCACCCTTCACGACCGCGCCTAGCACGGCGAGGCGGACGGCACCCTTGGACGGGGATGCCGTCGCCGAGGGACCGGGCCCAGTTCTAGAGCCCTGCAGCCAATGAGCGAAGGACTTCGACCTCCGGGAAGGTGGCCGGGTCACCGTATCCGTGCTGAGTCAGCCACTGGATCTGCATCAGACTCCGGAGCGCCCAATAAGCACGAACGACGTCGACATCGACCTCGCCGTCGTACCCAGTGACGACATCGGCGAGGTGCTCGGGGTGCCCTAGCGTCAAGGTGGCGAGGTCGTACATCGCGTCTCCGTGACCGGCCTCGGACCAGTCGAGCACACCGCTGACCTGGTCCCCTTCGACGAACACGTGCACGATCTGCAGGTCGCCATGGATGAACGCCGGTTTCCATGGGCGCAGCGCGGGACGGGCAAGCTGGCGACAGCGGTCGACGACGTCTGCGGGTACGACGTTGTTGGCGACCACCCACGCGCATTCCGGGTCCAGCAACGGCGGAAACTGCAACAGGCCGTCTACCTCGACCGGCCGCTGCTGGCACTGACTACTCGGCCACGGCGGGGGTGGCGCGGCGTGCAACCGCGCGGCGGCTCTCCCCGCCGCAGACCAAGCCGCCGACGATGCGTACGACGGTTGGCCGAGTACGGCGAGAGTCCGATGTCACTATGCAGGCGCCAATCAAACTGTGAGACAGAGAATCTCGACGAGAAGACGGGCGATCCTCGGCGATCGCAACGACCTGGTCTAGTGATTACGCCCGGTCAGACGTGACCGGGTAACGGCGTATGACACCACAGCTACAGGGATGACAATCGCCGGAGTCCATCCGTTCCCCAGGTTGAAGACCAGCCTGCAGATGATCTCCAAAACGACCGCAATTGCGACTGCAACGGTAAGACTGATCAGAGTGGCCCGGTCCATTGTTATGACGGTGGCTCGAAGTCGGCGACCTCCGGGAGCCGTTCGAACCCAGCTGATTCATAAGCCGCCACCGCGCCCACATTACTGGCGGGTGTGCAGACCACTACGCAGGAAGCGCCCATGGCTGCCAACTGGCTCGCAGCAGCAAGCGTGATGGCCCGGCCGTAGCCGTGGCCCCGGAACTCATGGTGGGCACCGAGCGGCTCGATGAGCCCCGCTTTTCCCTGTCCCGCCGACCACACCGTTGCGGCCGCGACGGCGTGGTCATCGGCGTCGTAGGCGACCAGGCAGCAGGCGTTGCGGTAGGCGAGGGATGCTGCCATCGTGTGCCAGCGCTCGATCGTGAAAGTCGAGCCCGCGAAAGAGGCTCGCTGCACCGAGACGCGGTCGCGGATGAGCCGCTCATCGGTCGTCGAGGCATCGAGCGTGACGATACGCAGGCCGCAGTCTTCCACCGGGTTCGCAAGATTCCGTCGAAGAGGGGTCCACGGCTCGCCCGGCAGCCACCCGCTGTCGGCGAGCAAGGCCCGGAACGCCGTACCTGACCTCGCCTCGACGGTTCCACGGTCCGCCGGCAGGACTCCCCGGTCCGGGTCGCTCAGGTCGTCCCGAACCTGCGCGGCGATGTCCTTGTCCTCGTCGACCTGCGGGTCGATGCTCATCCGGATCATCGCACTCTCGGAGTCCACCAGGCCGATCGAAACCACACGCCCGTCACGTCGCCAGAGCCGGAGGTCATCGGCGAGCGCCTGTGCACCGAAGCTGGAGTTCCACCCCAGATCGCCGGGGTGGACCTGGACCGATCGCCCGTCCTGCCAGGACGAAACCGCATCGATGACTTCGGGAAGTACGTCGATCGTGGCCGCGTGGAGGGTAGTCGTCACGTCATCAACGAACCAGGTCGCGGACGGGGCGGCTACGCATTTTCGACCGCCTAGCTTGGTGGATGACGGCGCGGGATGTTGCTGCGAAGAGCATCATGAGGGCATGAGCGTGCGCCTTCTGATGCAGATCGGCGCGAGCCGTTGACCCGAATCGTGACGTTCACCCTGACCACCTTGGACGGCGCGGTCGACGACCCGGGTCGCTACTTCCCCAACCCGGGCGCGGACGGCCCGTCCCCGCCTGGGTACGACGCAGTGATGGCCGACCTGGAGGCGCAACTTCTGGCCTCCCAGAAGGCGGTGCTACTGGGCCGTGGGATGTACGACCAGTGGTCCGCTCGCAGACGTTGTCGCGGAATTGAAGGGGTTGCCCGGGAATCGAGACGTCGGCGTCCACGGCAGCATCACCCTGGTCCAGTCGCTGATCACCCACCAGCTGGCCGATGAGGTCCAACTGGTGGGTGGCGCCGGTGACTGATCCCGTCGGCCGACGATTGTTTGCCGGGATGGAGCAACTGGCTCGCTGGCAATTGATCAGCTGCACCGCGACTGACACCGGAGCGCTCTGGCTGACCTACCGTCCACAGCGGGAGAAGTCCGCCTAGGGCTAGTGCGGCTCCACGACGAACTCAGTCTCGCCCTTCGCGGGAACCTCGATGACGTCCACGTGCGACACGCTCGCTGACGGCGGTCCCTTGTGCAGCCAGGCGAGCATCGAGTCAACCGCCTCCGGCGACCCTTCCAACTCGGCCTCGACCGCGCCGTCGGAGCGGTTGCGCACCCAACCCGCGAGCCCGTACTTGTCGGCCACCGTCTGCGTGCTCCACCGGAATCCGACGCCCTGGACTGATCCAGTGACGACCACCCGCACTCGTCGCATCAACTCATCCTGCCCGAGCTCAGTCCTCGAGCGAGATGTCCACCGCGTCCGGATAGAACGCCAGGTGGTCGGCGATCGGCGACACCGCGTCGTACGGCTCGGGATAGAACCACACTTTGTCGGCGGTGACGTTTCCATCCGCGTCCCGCAACCCGTGGTAGCGCGCCGTCCCCTTATACGGGCAGTACGTCGTGTGGTCGCTTTCGGTGAGCACTGCTGGGTCCACGTCGGCGCGAGGGAGGTACTGCACCGCGGGATAGGTCGACTCTGCGAGTCGTAGGCTCGAGGTGCTGGAAGCGATCACCCGACCTCCGAATCTGACTGTCACCCGATGCTGCTCGGGTTCAACTGTGATCGGATGATCCGGTCCTGGTTCGAGTCTTGGCTGGACGGCCATCATTTCCTCGATTCCTCAGTGGTACCCAGGTGAACGCCACGACGGCGGGGGCTCATTCCCGGAGTCCATCACCAAACGAAACGGGGTATCTCCACGGGCAGCGGCATCTCCTTAAGATCAACCCCGTCACGAGGAGACCGTCATGTCTGAAACCGTTACTCGCGAGTACCTCTCGCAGATAACCACCGAACTTCCGATGACGGTGCGCGATCTGCGCGCCCGGCAGTTCGACTCCGTCAGCCTCCATCTGAACCCGGGCATCATCCGGCTGCTGCAGGGAGATCACCCCGACCTCGGCCCGGCGGTCCTCACCCTGACCACCCGCACGCCGTACGCCGATAACGGGCTGCTCGACTTCTACGCGCCCGGACGCTGGGACTGCACCTCGGGCCTGGTCTTCATGGGCTCGATCCATCAGGTCGGCCAGTCGATCGGGGAGTGGGAAGGCACCGTCGGATACGCCTCGTACACGATCGCCGATCCGGGAACCTATCTGGTCGCCTTGGCCTTCCGCGGCCTCAACCAGACGATGCGGATGAGCGGCCCGTTCGGCGACGTCACTATGCCGTCCAACTCCAATTCCCAGACCAAGTGGCTGACCGCCACGATCAGCACGACCACTGCGGACGAGAAGGTCTGGACCAACTTCTCCTCGCGCGAGGACCACGGCTGGGCGGGGCTGGCCTACTTCGAAGAGTTCAGCGTGCACCGCTTGTCCTGAGGGACCTGACGCGATCCCGGTAGCGTCGGCTGGGTGGAACGCCTCCCGCACCCGGTCACCGGAGCGATGATGACCTCGCCGGCGACCCCGGGCGAGGGATGGCCCGGTGACCTGGCTACCCCGGCCACGCCACAGGCCACGTCCGCGAGCGACGTACGCCGATGGGCAGCAGATGCCTCCCTCGCCGAACTCACGGCCCGGCTGACCGTCTGTCGCGCCTGCCCCCGGCTGGTGAGCTGGCGCGAAGAGTGCGCCCGGGTGAAGAAGGCGGCCTACGCGGACCAGCCCTACTGGGGCCGACCGGTCGCTGGTTTCGGCGACACCAGACCGTGGTTGCTGGCGTTCGGCCTCGCGCCGGCGGCCAACGGCGGTAACCGCACCGGTCGTAACTTCACCGGAGACCCCTCTGCCACATGGCTTTTCGAGGCGCTTCACCGAGCCGGCCTGGCCGCGTTGCCCACCTCGGAGAACGCAGGGGACGGGCAACACCTGACCGGGGTCAGATTGCTCAACCCGGTGCGGTGCGCGCCACCCAAGAACAAACCAACGCCGACCGAGCTGTCGACCTGCTCCCCGTGGGTCGCGCGCGAACTCCAACTCGTGCTGCCCACGGCACGAGTTGTGTTGTGCCTCGGTGCTATTGGGTGGTCAGCGGCCCTGACGGCACTCGAGAGCGCGGGCATCGACATCCCGCGACCCCGACCGAAATTCGGCCACGGCACAGAAGCAACGGTCGGCGGCCTGCACCTGATCGGTTGCTACCACCCGTCCCCGCACAACACCTACACCGGCCGACTGACTCACGACATGTTCGACGAGATCATCACGCGGGCAACCAAACTCGCGCAGGAGAAGGAGGGGAACGGATGAGTGCAGAGAAGGTCGGGCTGGGTCTGGCGGCACTCGGCCGCCCGGCGTACATCACCTCCGGGCGAGGCAGCGACCTGGGTGGCCACCGCACCGTCGAGGAGATGCGGGAGCGCACCGCCCAGGTGCTCGACGCCGCGTACGCCGCGGGCGTGCGGTACGTCGACTGCGCCCGGTCGTACGGCGTCTCCGAGAGTTTCCTCGCGAGCTGGCTGGCCACCCGGCCGGCAGCCAGCGATGTCACGGTGGCCTCGAAGTGGGGTTACCGCTACGTCGGCGACTGGCAGATGGCCGCCGAAACCCATGAGCAGAAGGACCATTCGCTGGCTGCCTTCCAGGAGCAGTGGGCCGCAACTGAGCACGAACTGGGCGGCCACGTCGACATCTACCAGATCCACTCGCTCACTCCGGACAGCCCCGCGCTCAACGACGATGCCCTGTTGGATGCGCTGGCCACGTTGCGGGACAACGGAATTCGGATCGGCTTCTCCACGTCCGGGCCGCAGCAAGCCGAGGTAGTACGGGCGGCACTGAGCATCACCAGAGGCGGCCAGCCGCTCTTCCGCGTCGTGCAATCGACCTGGAACCTGCTCGAACCCTCCGTCGGCCCGGCGCTGCAGGAAGCCGCCGATGTCGGAGTGCACGTCGTGGTCAAGGAAGCCATGGCAAACGGCCGGTTGGTGACTGGCAGCGACGATGCGACGACCCGCCCGCTGGAAGAGGCTGCCGAATCGATGGGGCTGCCGCTGCGCCAAGCCGCGTTCGCGGCCGTCGCCGCCCAGCCGTGGGTCGGTCACGTGCTGTCCGGTGCGGTCACCGCCGGGCAGGTAGAGGAGAACGTGACTGCCGCTTCAATCTCCCTGTCTGACAGTCAGATCCAGGAACTCCTGGTGGCGGCGCAGGACCCGCAGGCCTACTGGACCGCCCGCTCGCAGCGCGACTGGGCCTGAGATCTCAGAACGACCAGATCACCGGCACCAGGAACGCGGCGACCGCGCCGAAGAAGATCAGATTCGGCAGCCCGAGCCGCCAGTAGTCCCCGAACCGGTATCCGGCCGGCTCCTGGATCATCAGGTTCGCCGGCGTCGCCACCGGCGTCAGGAACGCCGCCGCGGCCGCCACCGCGATCGCCATCAGCATCGGCAACGGCGAGGTGTGGGTGTTCTGCGACACCGCCACTGCGATCGGCGCCACGATCAGGGCCGTCGCGAGGTTGCTGATGAACTGCCCGAGGATCAGCACCACGACGACCACCCCGATCAGCAGCAGTCGCGGCGAGTCTCCGAAGGTCGAGACCAACCGGTCGGAGATCAGGTCGGCAGCGCCACTGGTCTGGATCGCGGTCGACAGCGGGATCATCCCCGCGATCGTGATCAAGGTCGGCAACTGGATCGCGCTCTGCGCTTGCTCGCGCGTCAGCGCCTTCAGCGCCACCAGCAACACCGCCGCGCCGAGCACGATGATCGCCGGCGGGGCGGCACCGATCGCCAACAACACCGCCATCGGGATCACGATCGCCAGGGTCAGGTAGGTGCGTACCCCGAAGCGGCCGCTCTGTCGCCGAACCTGCTCCGGCTCAGCCACACTCACCACATCCGGCTCCGCCAGATGCTCGTCCAGCGCCGACCAGCCGCCCCGCACGACCAGGATGTCGCCCGCCTGCAACTGACCGTTCTCCAGCGCCGACCCGCCCCGTCGCAGCGCCACCACGAACAGGTCCTCGCCCTGCATCGGCATCCCGACGTAGACGTGTTCGCCGATGAACGACGACCGGGGCGGGATCACGATCTCCTTGAGGCCCTCGTGGTAGGAGATCGCCGCGTCCTCCGAGGCCAGGTCGTACTCGCGGGCCATCAACTCGGCGTACCGGCTCAGATCGTTGGGGGCATCCCGGGGCGTCCGCACCGGCAGGACCTTGGGTCCGAGGAAGAGGTTGATCGCAAAGGTCCCTACCACCAACGGGATACCCGCCAGCGCGAACTCGAAGAAGCCGAACGGCCGACTGCCTGATTCCTGCGAGACCTCCGAGACCAGCAGGTTGATCGGGCTACCCAGCAGTGTCAGCAGCGAGCCCGCGTGCGCGGCAAAAGCCATCGGCATCAACAGTTTTGAGGGAGCCTGACGGATCCGGGTCGCCAGGATGACCCCGACCGGCACCAGCGCCGTGACCGAGCCGTTCACGCTGATCGCGGCCGTCAGGACCGCCACCAGGAGCATGAGCCCGAGTACGACGGATCTCGGGTTGGTGCCCGTGCGCGCCATGAGTTGCTGGCCGGCAAAGGCAGTCACCCCGGTGGCGTCCAACGCCTCGCTGATCACGAAGAGGCTGGCGATATAGATGATCAGCGGATCGCCGAAACCGGCGACAGTCTGTCCCAGGGTCAACACCCCGGTCAGATAGAGCGCCAGCGCCACGCCGAGCGCCACCACCGAGGGCGGCAGCTTGTTCCAGATGAAGACGGCGACGGCGACGACCAGGATCACGAACGTCGTCGTGCTCGCCGCCATCCTGCACCTCCGCCTGCGCCCGGGTCCCCAGAATGACAGGACGCCCCTTCGCGATCCACCACGGGGCGGATCGCGAAGGGGCGTCCAGGAGGGTCTTAGCGGTTGATGCTGCTGCGACCCCGGCCGAGCAGAGTCAGGACGGCGCCGACGACCAGGACGGCCACGCCGATCCAGATCAGGATCTTGCCGACTCCGGCGAAACCAACGATGAGCAGGATGACGCCGATCACGACGAGTGCAAGCCACGGGGACATAACGAACCCTTTCGGGGTGGAGGAACGAATGAACGGGGCCATCCGATCGGGCGTTCCCCCCGTGACCGGACAGCGAGGATCAAACTTACGAAATCGAAAGCAATTCGTCGCCACCCCCAGGAATGGAGGCCCAGGATCAGGCACACTCTGTTTTATGAATCTCTCGTCCGCACCCGCTGCCCGCCGTCGTCGCTGGTCAGCCGCCCCTCGGCGTACGTCGATCCTCGCCCTCGCGGGCGTCCTCGGCGCTGGTGCGCTGGGCCTGGCGCCCACCGCACAGGCAGCCAGCCAAGCACCGGTCGTCAGTAACACCGTCGCGACCCGGTGTGCGTTTTTGACCTACCAGACGCCGGTCGACTGGTACTTCCCGGCGGGGAACGCCAAAGCCCTGGTGTGGTTGCAGCACGGGTTCGCCGAGAACAAGGACGTCTACGCGGGGTACGCCCAGCAGTTGGCCGACAAGGGATTCCTGGTCGCGGCCACCACCTTGCCCTCGGCCGACCTGTTCGGCTGCACGGTGAACAACCTGGGCAACAACACGTCGTACCTGAACAACATCGCCACGCTCTTCGGCACGAAGGACGCGAGCAGCGGCGCGTTGAACGCCTCCTTCCGTGCCGCGCGCGCCACCGCCGGCCGCACGGATCTGGCCATGCCGCAGTCGCTGGCCTTCGTCGGGCACTCCGCGGGCGGCGAGGCGGTCAGCTACGTCGCGGGCCGCCTGCGGACGGCCTACCCGGCCGCCTTCGCACAGCTGAAGGGCCTGGTGCTGGAAGACCCGGTCGCCTCGCCCGCCGGGTCGAACCTCGCGACCGGTCTGAACGCGCTCGCCCCGGCCGGCGTCCCGGTGTACGCCCTGGCCAGCCCCAAGAACTCGTGCAACGCCAACCAGAGCGGCACCCAACAACTGATCAACGCGCTGCCGGGCCGCTTCCACGGCGCCCAGATCACCACCGGCGTACACCAGGACATCTACGGCACGAATAACACCGCGTTGTTCAACCTGGTCTGCGGGACACCGAAACCGAATAACACCAACGCCGTCCGGACCCTGACCACCGGTTGGCTGACCGGCTTCGCCGACGGCGCGAGCGACTCGGCGTACTTCCCGGGTGGCTCGGCGTACGACGCCCTGCAGTCCGCGGGAACGATCAGCACGCTGCCCTGAGCCGGCGTCACCCGAGCACGACACGGATCGCGCTGTGATCGGTGATCCCGGTGCGGCGCGGTTCATGGTCGAACGCGCACTCGACGACGCGTCCGGCCAGGAGGTCGTCGCACAGGGCGTGATCGAACCGGTACCCGTGGCCCTGATGGCTCACCCAGGTGTAGGTGTAGTCCGCGCTCGGGATGGCGCTGGTCAGGTCGGTCATGTGCAGTTCGGTCGTCAACCGGTAGAAGAACTCGTATTCGAACAGTTTCGTGGAGGGGTAGAGCGGCTGATGGTCCGGCGGGATGACGTTCAGGTCGCCGATGAGCAGGCTGCCGGCGGCATCGGGAGCGGGCCAGGATCGTTCGAGCTGCGCCATGCACTCCGAGAGCCAGCTCTCCTTGCGCTGCAGCGCTTTCCGGTCCGGTGGGATGCCCTGCGGCGGTGATGACGGACCGTAGATCGCGACGACATCGATCGGCCCGCGCGCCACGTCCAGCCGGACGCGTACAGCGCGACCGGACAGATCGGCGTACGGGTCATCGGCAGGAAGGGTCGGCACGCTGGTAGCCACCAGGACGCCCCGCTCGCCGGTGGCCCGGCGGGCGTCGTGCAGGTCGAAGCCCAGGTCCCGTAATCCCGCGCACAGCGCCCGGTGGCCCGGCCCGTTCCGGATCTCGCTGAGCACCAGGACCGCTGCGTCCTGATCCGCCAGCCAGCGCAGCAACGCCGGCACCCGGCGCTCGCCGGGAGCCGACACGTTGAGACTGACGATCCGGATAGGCCCGGTCATCCGGCGAGCGTACAGAAAGTGCGCCGGGCGGCGAGGATCCTGGTTGGTATGGCGACCTACCGGATCGAGGGTGCCCGCATCCACGGCATCGACGACTTCTACGGCGAGCTCAACCGGCTGGTGATGACCAGTGAGAACTGGCGATTGGGCGCCAGCCTCGACGGGCTGAACGACCTGCTCTACGGCGGAATCGGCGCGCTCGCCGATGACGACGATCCGCAGTTCGTGTGGGCCGATCACGACCTGAGTCGTACGTCGCTGGGCACCTCCGCGACCCGGGCCTGGCTGACCGCCAAACTGGAGGGGCCCTTCAACCACGCCCTCATCCAGCAGCAGCTGGCAGACCTCGAAGCCGGCACCGGTAAGACCTACTTCGAGTTGGTCCTGGAGGTCTTCGCCGAGCATCCGGGCGTCGGGCTGACGCTGGCCTGACAGACTCGGCAATATGCCCGAACCCAGTTCCGCCGTCGCCGTCTACATCGACTTCGACAACGTGGTGATCTCCCGGTACGACCAGGTCCACGGCAAGGGCGCCTTCTGGCGCGATCGCGACAAGGGTTTCGATCCGGACCGGGTCAGCGCTGCCGAGGTCGACCTGCACGCCATCCTCGACTTCGCCTCCTCCTTCGGCCGGCTGGCGCTGACCCGTGCGTACGCCGACTGGTCGGTCCCAGCCAACGTCCACTACCGCAAACAGCTGGTCGACCGAGCCGTCGATCTGATCCAGCTCTTCCCCGCCTCGGGTTCGAAGAACGGTGCCGACATCCGCCTGGCCGTCGATGCCCTCGAGGACATGGGCCGGATGCCGTCGGTCGCGACGGTCGTTCTGGTCGCAGGGGATTCGGACTACATCCCGCTCGCCCAGCGCCTCAAGCGGATGGGCCGCTACGTGGTCGCGGTCGGGGTCGCCGGTGCCACGAGTCGCTCCCTGGCCGCGGCGGTCGATGAGTTGGTCACCTACGACAACCTGCCCGGTTTGTCCGACCGCGAGCAGGAAGAGCGGGAGGTGGGGCAGGCACCGGCGAAGAAGGGCGGACCGCGGTCGTCCGCGAAGGGCGAACCGGTCGCGGAGGAGGACAAGGACGAGGAGCAACTGAGTTCGCGTCAGGCCACCCGGTTGCTGTTGCGCGCGTTGCGCATCCTGCGGGAGAAGGACCCGGACGCCGAGTGGTTCAACGCCGGTGAGGTGAAGAGCCAGATGAAACGGATGGACCCCTCGTTCAACGAGAAGGACTTCGGGGTGACGTCGTTCTCTGAGTTCGTGAAGACCCGGGGCTCGATCGCAGAGCTGGAAGAGGACCACCACAGTCGCAAGGTCCGGCTACGACCCGGGCACTGACCGGCTGGCTAGAGTGAAAGGGACAGCGCATCGAGCGAGGAGCAGGACCGTGTCCCAGCACAGCAGCCCGCCCCCGGCCCATCTCACCGAAGAACCGCCGAAGGAGAAGCGCTACCTGCTCACCTTCGGTCGGGTGCTGGCCTACTTCGCCTACGCCTACGTGATCGTCGTCGAGATCGTCCTCGGACTGGGCTTCATCCTGCAGTTGTTCGGAGCAAGTGAGGACGCCGGCTTCGTGCGGTGGGTCTATCGCTCGATGGAGCGGGCGATGGAACCATTCCGCGGCATCTTTCCCAGCGTCGACCTCACCTCGAGTGCCAACGGCCAGCACATCGCGGTCCTGGATACCTCGGTGCTCTTCGCGATGTTGATCTACGCGATCGTCGCGTGGGTGATCCATCTGGCGATCTACTGGCTCACCAAGCAACTGAATCGTTTCGATCGCGAGCGCGCGGAGGCTCTGGACCGCCAGACCTACCTGGCCGCGCACGGCCTGGCGGGCACCTACGCCCAGCAGCAACCCCAGTACCCGCAGCAGCCCGCCCAGTACGCGCCCGGCCAGCAGGGGGAGTACCCCACCCAGCCCAACCCGCGGTACCCGGATCAGCGTTGAACCTCGGTGAACTGTCCGCGATGTCACCGTAATCGGACGGGTCGGTAACACCACCGACGCCATCGGCAGCGTTAGCATTTTGTTCAGACGCCGGTCGGGACGGCGTCAAGGAAATCTCAGTAATCGCCACCGTGGTCGATCACCCGACTCCGCCAGGACCGTTGCCCTGGGCTGTCGAATCGGATTCGAACGGTGTCGGGACCCCATCGTGCACAGCCCTTCGTGGCTGTCCAGATGTCGTTCGTCTCCTCTTACGAGCTGGTCCATCCATTGGAGAAATCCCATGTCAACCAATCCCGTTGCTCCCCTCACCGACGCGGCCGACTGGCCGCCGCCCATCGACACCCTGATGAACCTCACGCCCGACGGTCTGGGCACCGAGGCCCCCCGGCTGACCGTGATCGGCACCGGCTACCTCGGTGCGACCCACGCCGTGGCGATGGCTGCCCTCGGCTACCGGGTACTCGGCGTCGACGTGGACCCGCAGAAGGTCAGGGACCTGTCCGCCGGCCAGGTGCCGTTCTTCGAACCCGGGCTGCCTTCGCTGCTGGGCAAGGCCATGGCGACCGGTCGCCTGTCGTTCACGGACTCCCTGCAGGAGGCTGCCGAGTTCGGGGACGTGCACTTCCTATGCGTCGGAACTCCCCAGCGGGCCGATGGGCTCGGCGCCGATCTGACGTACGTCGAGGCCGCGCTGACGGGTCTGGCCGTGCACCTGCGCCGCCCGTGTGTGATTGCCGGCAAGTCGACCGTTCCCGTAGGAACCGCGCGCCGCTTGGCACAGACCGTCAGCGATCTGGCACCGGCTGGCGCGGCTGCGCAGCTGATGTGGAACCCCGAGTTCCTGCGCGAGGGATTCGCGGTTGAAGACACGTTGTGCCCCGACCGTCTGGTGATCGGCGCCGCTGACGGCGGTACCGCCACGGATCTGGTCGCCCGGGTCTATGAGCCGTTGACCGACCGTGGCTGCCCCCTCATCCGCACCGACCTGGAGACTGCGGAGTTGGTCAAGGTCGCGGCCAACTCGTTCCTGGCCACCAAGATCTCCTTCATCAACGCCATGGCCGAGGTCTGCGAGGCCACCGGCGCCGATGTGTCGGTGCTGGCCAACGCGTTGTCGTACGACGCGCGCATCGGTGGTCAGTTCCTCAAACCGGGTCTCGGCTTCGGTGGTGGTTGTCTGCCCAAGGACATCCGCGCATTCATGGCGCGGACCAACGAGTTGGGAGTGGGTCAGGCGACCGCCTTCCTTCGGGAGGTCGACGACATCAACCGGCGTCGCCGGCGGCGCACCGTGGACCTGGTCCGGGAGGTCGCCGGCGGCGATCTCACCGACGTGCGGGTGTGCGCGTTGGGCGCTGCGTTCAAACCGAACAGCGACGACGTGCGGGACGCGCCGGCCCTTGATGTTGCGCGCATGCTCGTCGAGGAGGGTGCGCTGGTGAGCGTGTTCGATCCGGAGGCGATGGACAATGCCCGCAAGGTGCAGCCCACGCTGCACTACGCCGATGGGGTCGGTGCGGCGGCCAGGGGCGCCGAGGTGGTGGTCCTGCTCACCGAGTGGCCGCAGTTCCGGGCGATCGACCCCGAACTGCTCGGACACATCGTGAACGCCAAGCGGGTCGTCGACGGCCGACATGCGCTCGACGCCCGGAGTTGGTCGGCAGCCGGCTGGGAGTACCGCGCGCTGGGCCGGCCTACGCAGGTCGCCTGAACCGCCGGATCAGACCGGTTCCCCGTCCTCATCCCGCGCCCAGCCCAGGGTGTGCTCCACGGCGCGGTTCCATTGCGTGCGCCGCCGCCGGCGCAACCCCTCCGCCATGCTGGGCTCCCAACGACCCGCGCGATGCCAGTTACGGCGCAGGCCCTCCAGGTCCGGCCAGTACCCGACGGCCAGCCCCGCGGCGTACGCCGCACCGAGCGAGACGCTTTCAGAGACCAGGGTGCGTTCGACGGGAATGGCCAGGAAGTCCGAAACCATTTGCATCAGTGTGTGATTCGCGGTCATGCCGCCGTCCACCTTGAGCTGGGTGATCGCCAACCCGGTGTCGGCGTTCATCGCATCCACCACCTCGGCGGTCTGCCACGCGGTGGCCTCGAGCACCGCGCGTGCGAGGTGGGCTTTCTTGACGTACGACGTGAGGCCGACGATCACGCCGCGCGCCTCCGGGCGCCAGTGGGGAGCGAACAATCCGGCGAAGGCCGGGACGATGTAACAGCCACCGGTGCTGTCCACCTGGCGGGCAAGCGTCTCGATCTGCGGAGCGGAGTCGATCATCTCCAACGCGTCACGGAACCACTGCACCAGCGCCCCGGCGACCGCGATCGATCCCTCGATCGCGTAGACCGGGCGCTCGGAATCCAAGGCGTAGGCCACCGTGGAGATGAGCCCATGGCTGGAACCGGTCAGCCGCTCACCGGTGTTGGTGAGCACGAAAGCCCCTGTGCCATAAGTGCATTTGGCCTCACCTGCGCTGAAGCACGCCTCTCCGAAGAGCGCCGCCTGCTGATCCCCCAGGGCGCCGCCGAGGGGCACACCCGGCATCCCGGACGTACACGAGCCCCACACCTGCGCGTTCGGCCGGATCTGCGGCAGGAGCTGCTCGGGGATGTCGAGGGCGTCCAGGAGGCGCTGGTCCCACTCGAGGGTGCGGATGTTCATCAGCATGGTGCGACTGGCGTTGGTGACGTCAGTAACGTGCACCCCGCCGTCCGGGCCACCGGTCAGATGCCAGGTCAGCCAGCTGTCCATCGTCCCGAAGGCCACCTCACCGGAGCGGGCCCGCCGCGCCAGACCGGGGACGTGATCCAGCAGCCACCGCAGGCGGGGTGCCGCGAAGTACCCGGCCGGGCTCAGCCCGCAGACCTCCTCGAACAACGCGCGATGGGCGCTGTTCTGTAGTTCGGCGACGATCTGGCTGGACCGGGTGTCCTGCCAGGTGATGGCGGGCGCCAGGGCCTTGCCGGTGATCCGGTCCCAGACCACCGTGGTCTCACGCTGGTTGGCGATACCCAACGCCGCGATGTCGGTGGTGAGCAGACCGGCCGAGCGCAATGCCTCGGGCAGCACGCGCAAGGTGTTGGTCAGGATCTCCTCAGCGTCGTGCTCGGCCCAACCGGGCTGGGGGAAGAACTGTCGCTGCTCGTGCTGGGCGACCGTCACCATGCGGCCGCGCTGGTCGAAGATCATGCACCGGGTCGACGTGGTGCCCTGGTCGAGGGCAGCGACATAGCGGGCGCTCACAGTCGCTCCTGAAGGGTCTGGGAGATCGCGGTGGCGGCATCGACGACCCGTTCGGGCAGGCGCTCGCGGGGTCGGCCGGCGGAGTCCAGCATCCGTGCGGACCGACCCACGACGGCCAGTGCGCCCACGCTGACCCCGGCGTAGTGCAGGATCGGGGCCGCCACGGCGGCCACTCCGGGGGTCAGTGTCCCGTCCACCACGGCGTACCCCTGGCGGCGGACCTGCGACATGGTGCGCGCGAGCTGGGTCCGGCTGGTGATGGTGCTGGCGGTGAACGGGTGCAGTTCGAGGGTGTGCAGCCGGCCGGCGGCCGAAGAGAACGCCAGCAACACCTGGCCGAGAGAGGTGGCATGCAGTGGTTGGCGCTCGTCGATGCGCAGCCGTTGGGGCGAGCCGTCGGGGCGGAACACGTGATGCAGCAGCAGGACGCCGTTGCCGCTGAGGACACCCAGTTGCACCTCCAGGCCGGTCGTCGCCGCCAGCTGGTCGGCCCAGTTGGCCGACCGCGAGCGCAGCAAGTGCGGGTCGAGGGTCTGTCCCAACCGGGCCAGGTCGGCGCCGATCAGATAGCGACCCGTCTCCGGCTCCTGGGCCACGAAACCGACCTCGACCAGCGTCCGCACGATGCCGTGCACCGTGGGCTTGGGCAGGTCCAGCATCCGGGCCAGTTCACCCAGCATCACCGGCTCGGTCGCCGCGGCCAGCAGGTGCAGCACATTGGCAGCGCGCTCGATCGATTGGATGGGTGCGGGCACACCTCATCGTAGGCCGTTCGACATTGGCGAATCATCATTCGCGTATACCGAACGGTGGCTCTGGCTTTGAGCTCGCGGTCAGGGTTGTGTGATCCACATCGCAACGAGGCGACGAAAGGACCTGCCCATGAAGAAAGACACGCTGACGTGGGAACTCCTCGCGGAGTTCGCCGGCACGTGCATCCTGATTCTGTTCGGTGTCGGTGTGGTGGCGCAGGTCGTCACCGGCGACGGGAATCTCGGTGATCACGACTCCATCGCCTGGGCCTGGGGCCTGGGTGTCACGCTCGGTGTTTACGTCTCCGCCCGGATCTCCGGTGCGCACCTGAACCCGGCGGTCACGGTGGCGCTGGCCACCTTCCAGGGGTTCTCCTGGAAAAAGGTGCTGCCCTACGCCCTGGCTCAAACCGCGGGTGCCTTCGTGGCAGCGCTCATCGTGCGGTTCACCTACGCGGATCTGATCAACGCGATCGACCCGAATCACACCTACAAGACGCAGGGCATCTTCTCGACCCTGCCGGGCAATGGTGGCCCGGACGTCACGATGACGACGGCCTTCTTCGACCAGATCGTCGGTACCGCCATCCTGGTCTTCGTGATCTTCGCGCTGACCAGTGCGCGCAACAACCCGCCGCTATCCAACATGGGTCCGCTCCTGGTGGGTCTGCTGGTCGTCGCGATCGGTATGGCCTGGGGTGCGAACGCCGGCTACGCCATCAACCCGGCCCGTGACTTCGGTCCGCGTCTGGCGTCCTGGATCACCGGATACAGCACGGCGATGAAGGATCAACACGGCACGTACTACTTCTGGTTACCGATCGTGGCGCCACTCATCGGTGGTGTCGTCGGTGGCGGGCTGTTCAAGCTGCTCGTCGACCGGGGCCTGGACGCGGTGCACGAAGAACCCGAGCAGGAAGCGGCCGGCGAGCCGCTCCCCAACGAGTGACAGACCGACTTTCAAAGGAGAAAGCAGATGGCAGATTACGTAGGAGCCGTGGACCAGGGCACGACGAGTACCCGGTTCATGATCTTCAACCACGACGGTGAAGAGGTCACGCGCCACCAGTTGGAGCACGAGCAGATCCTGCCCAAGGCCGGTTGGGTCGAGCACGACCCGATCGAGATCTGGGAGCGCACCAGCTCGGTCATCCAGACCGCGATGGGCAAGGCCAACATCACCGCCGCCGACCTGGCTGCGATTGGCATCACCAACCAGCGTGAAACCACGGTCGTCTGGAACAAGAACACCGGCCGGCCGTACTACAACGCGATCGTCTGGCAGGACACCCGCACCGACAAGATTGCCTCCCGCCTGGAGCGGGACGGTCACGGTGACCTGATCCGGCAGCGTGCCGGTCTGCCCCCGGCGACGTACTTCTCCGGCGGCAAGATCCAGTGGTTGCTGGAGAACGTCGACGGGTTGCGTGCGGACGCCGAGAAGGGCGATGCCCTGTTCGGTACGACGGACTGCTGGGTGACCTGGAACCTCACCGGTGGCACCGAGGGCGGCCGGCACGTCACCGACGTGACCAACGCCAGCCGGACCATGCTGATGGATCTGGAGACGTGTGAGTGGGACGACGAACTGCTCGCGCTGTTCAACATCCCCCGGGCGATGCTGCCCGAGATCGTCTCCTCCTCCGACGCCGAGGCGTACGGCGTGACCGACCCGCACGGGCCGTTCCACGCCGAGGTGCCGATCACCGGCGTGCTCGGTGACCAGCAGGCGGCCACCGTCGGTCAGGTGTGCTTCGAGCCCGGCGAGGCGAAGAACACCTACGGCACCGGCAACTTCATGTTGCTGAACACCGGTGAAGAACTGGTGCGCAGCAACGCCGGTCTGCTGACCACGGTGTGTTACCGGTTCGGCAAGGACAAGCCGATCTACGCCCTCGAGGGCTCGATCGCGGTCACCGGTTCGGCAGTTCAGTGGCTGCGTGATCAGCTGGGCATCATCTCCGGTGCTGCCGACACCGAGCGGCTGGCCGGTCAGGTCGAGGACAACGGCGGCGTCTACTTCGTCCCGGCGTTCTCCGGTCTGTTCGCGCCGTACTGGCGCTCGGATGCCCGTGGTGTGATCGTGGGTCTGTCCCGCTACAACACCAACGCGCACCTGGCGCGGGCCACGCTCGAAGCGATCTGCTACCAGAGCAAGGACGTCGCCGACGCCATGGAGAAGGACTCCGGGGTGAAGCTGGAAGTGCTGAAGGTCGACGGCGGTGTCACCGCCAACAACCTGTGCATGCAGATCCAGTCCGACATCCTCGGTGTCGAGGTGAGCCGCCCGGTCCTGGCCGAGACGACCTGTCTGGGCGCGGCGTACGCCGCTGGTCTGGCTGTCGGTTTCTGGAAGGACACTGACGAGTTGCGGGCCAACTGGCACGAAGGCAAGCGCTGGAAGCCGGAGTGGAACGACGAGCAGCGCGCTGAGGGGTACGTCGGCTGGCGCAAGGCCATCGACCGCACGCTGAACTGGGTTGACGTCGACGCCGACTGAGACCACCGCCGGGACCCGCAGTGATGCGGGTCCCGGCACCGTCGCGTCTCCCCGGGTCGGGGTGCCGCGGACATCAATATCTGAGAGGCTTGAACCATGAGAGCGATCGCCCTGTCACCGCAGTTCCGGGAAGACTCGATCCAGGCAATGTCGGACCAGGAGTTGGACATTCTGGTCATCGGCGGCGGGGTCGTCGGCGCCGGTAGCGCCCTGGATGCCGCCACCCGCGGTCTGAGTGTCGGACTGGTCGAGGCACGAGACTTCGCGTCCGGGACCTCCAGCCGGTCCAGCAAGCTGATCCACGGTGGCTTGCGCTACCTGGAGATGCTCGACTTCCGTCTGGTGGCCGAGGCGCTGACCGAGCGGGGTCTGCTGTTGCAGAAGATCGCTCCGCACCTGGTGCACCCGGTTGCCTTCCTCTATCCGTTGCAGCACCACGTGTGGGAGCGCGCGTACGCCGGCACCGGCGTTGCGATGTACGACGCGATGAGCCGCCTGTCGGGCAAGGCGGGTGTGCCGCTGCACAAGCACCTGACGCGGACCGGCGCCCGGCGGCAGTTCCCGTCGCTGCGCAAGGACGCGCTGACCGGCGCGCTGCGCTACTACGACGCGCAGGTGGACGACGCCCGGCACACGATGTTCGTGGCGCGCACGGCCGCGGCGTACGGCGCCCATGTCGTCAGTCGCGCGCGTGTGGTCAACCTGGTCAAGGAGGGTGAGCGCGTCACCGGGGCGGTCATCCACGACCTGGAGTCCGGTCGCGAATTCACCGTCCGCGCCAAGCAGGTCGTCAATGCGACCGGCGTGTGGACCGACGAGACCCAGTCGATGGCGGGCTCCCGCGGCCAGTTCCACGTGCGGGCCAGCAAGGGCATCCACCTGGTCGTGCCCAAGGACCGGATCCGTGGCGACGTCGGCCTGATCCTGCGCACCGAGAAGTCCGTGCTCTTCGTCATCCCGTGGGGTGCGCACTGGATCATCGGCACCACCGACACCGACTGGGACCTGGACAAGGCGCACCCGGCCGCGAGCGAGAGCGACATCGAGTACCTGCTGGAGCACGTCAACACCGTGCTCGAGACGCCGCTGACCAAGGACGACGTGCAGGGTGTGTACGCCGGTCTGCGGCCCCTGCTCGCCGGCGAGTCCGAGGCCACGTCCAAGCTGTCGCGTGAGCACGCCGTCGGTCACCCGGCCCCGGGTCTGGTGGTGATCGCTGGGGGTAAGTACACGACGTACCGGGTGATGGCCAAGGACGCGGTCGATGAGGCGGTGTTCGGCCTGAACGCCCAGTTCGACCGGGCCATCCCGGCCTCGACGACGCAGAACGTGCCGCTGCTGGGAGCCGAGGGCTACCCGGCGCTGATGAACGGTCGCAACGCGCTGGCGCAGCAGTACGGGCTGCACGAAGTGTGGATCGAGCACCTGCTGAAGCGGTACGGCTCGCTGATCCACGAGGTCCTGGGGGCCACCAAGGACGACCCGTCGCTGAAGGAGCCGCTCACCGGTGGCACCGACTACCTGCGGGCCGAAGTCGTCTACGCCGCCACCCACGAGGGGGCGCGGCACTTGGACGACGTCCTGGCGCGGCGTACCCGGTTGTCGATCGAGACCTTCGACCGCGGCACCGGCGCCTGCGAAGAGGCGGCCGAGCTGATGGGCAAGGTCCTGGGTTGGAGCGACGAGCAGCGCGACAACGAGATCGACCACTACCGCAAGCGCGTCGAAGCGGAGTTGGAGAGCCAGCGGATGCCCGATGACGCAACCGCCGACGCGGCGCGGATGGGTGCCTCGGACGTGGTGCCGGTCAGCTGACGGTGTGGCGGCCGGCGGCAATCGACATCAGATCGCCGGCCGCGCCGCGGGGTGGGCTGCTGGGGTGCCACACTGCGCGCAGCGCTCGGCGAAGGTTCGTGTCCTTTACCTCGATCGCGACCAGGCGGCCGGATTCGACGTCGCGACTGACCGCGAGCGATGACAGGACCGCGGGTGCGCCAAGCGTGATGACCGCGTCGCGTACGGCGGCCGTGGACGGGAGCACGGCCGCCGCCTCTGTGAGGTTGCCGATTGCGTCTTCGAGGAATGCCCTTGTGCCAGAGCCGGATTCGCGCAGGACGAGCGGCGTTTGGGCCAGTTCGCTCGCCGGTAGCGGTCTGCTGCGACGGGCCCACGGATGATCGGGCGGGACCACCGCGACCAACTCGTCGTGGGCGACGACTCTCGACCGCACCGAGCGGGGGATCCGGGGCGACTCGACGAAGCCGAGTTGTGCTGCGCCAGTGGAGACTTCGTGGATGACCTGGTCGGAGTTGCCGGGTAGCACGTGTAGTTGCACGTCCGGGTCTCGCGCGCGCAGGCGGCTGGCCCAACCGGGCAGCAGGCATTCGGAGACGGTGTTGCTGGCTGCCACGGTGACCGACCGCCGGTCCGCTCCACAGAGCGTGCGCACGCCTTGGTCGAGATTTTCGGCAGCGATCAGGATGTCGGTCGCCCAGTCGATGACCACGCCGCCCTGAGTGGTCAGCCGAACGCCGCGTGCCGTGCGCTCGAATACCGGCACGCCCAGGACGCGCTCGGCGATGCGGACCCGTTCGCTGACGGCTTGCTGGCTGATCCCGAGTTCGCCCGCAGCGGCGGTCATGCTGCCGTGCTGGGCGACGGAGATGATCGCCTGCAACTGCGTCAGGTCGGGCACGTGGGACAGGCCGGCAGCGTTCACGGGCGTCATCCTACAAGCGCTGCTTGTAGCTGCACGGGATCCAGCCGCTACCTCGGGCCGGTCGTCCGCGACAGGCTGTGACCATGACCAGCACGATCCTGCAAGCGCCCACTCGCCCTGCCTCCGCGCTGCCGCCGGCGGGTCCGGCGTGGTTCCCGAGCGTGATGGGCACCGCAATCCTCGCGCTGCTGGTCCAGCTCCATCTCGGCAGTACGTCGATCGGTCACCTGGCTGCCACCGTCTGGTTGGTCACGGCGTGGGTTCTGCTTCTTGGGCTCAGCGTCGGTTTCATAGGCAACTGTCGTCGCCGTCCGGGCCAGCTGCGGGCGAGCCTTGCCGATCCGAGCACGACCTCGATGTGGGGAACGGTCTCGATGGGGATCCTCGCGACCGGGTCCGCAACGCTGGCGGTGGGAGATCACGCCGGCTGGGCCGTCGGCGTGGATATGGCGATGTGGGTCGTGGGGTCCATGCTGGGACTCGCGACCGCCGCCGTCTTCGGATCCCTCGTGGCACGAGGGAATTTCGGTAGACCGACCATGGTGTGGGGTCTGGCGGTGGTGCCGCCGATGGTGACGGCGACGGCGGGTGCGACCCTGGCGGCCTCGCTACCTGACTCGTTGCATGCTCCCGTGCGCGACCTGTCGATGGCGGCGTTCGTGCTGGCGCTGGTGCTCGGCTTGGTCGTCTTCGGCGCCGCGTATCACCACCATCTGCGAGTCGCCCCGCTCCCGCTGGAACTCAGTGCCACCAGTTGGATCCCGCTGGGTGTGGTCGGCCAGTCGATGGCAGCGGCAACTGCCCTGGCCCACGGCACGCGCTACCAAGCGATCGCGCACGGTTACGGGTACGCGATGCTGCTACTCGCCGTACCTGTTGTCGGTTTTGCGGCCTGGACGACGGTCGCGGGCTTCCGCGCGCGCATGCCGTTCGCCACCAACTGGTGGGCGCTCACCTTCCCCATCGGCACGCTCAGTCTGGGCGCCCACCTGCTCGGCGCACAGACTGGCGATGCGTGGATCACCACCATCGGCCGCTGCGCGCTCGTGGCCCTGATCGCGACGTGGACCTTCTGCGCGGCAGCGACTTTGCGGGGTGTTATCGGCGCAGGGCTCGGTAGTAGCGCACCAGTGACTGGGTCGAGGGGTCCTGCTTCTCCAGCGCCGCCTCGTCTCCACCGACCGCGGGCGTGACCTGCTTGGCCAGCTGCTTGCCGAGCTCGACGCCCCACTGGTCGAAGCTGTCGATGCCCCACACGGTCCCCTCGGTGAAGGTGATGTGCTCGTAGAGCGCGATCAACTGACCGACGGCCGACGGTGTGAGCGCCGGCGCCATGATCGAGGTGGTCGGCCGGTTGCCGCTGAAAACCCTTGCGGGTACGACGTTCTCGGGCGTTCCCTCGGCCCGCACCTCGTCCGCGGTCTTGCCGAACGCGAGTGCAGCGGTCTGCGCGAAGAAGTTGGCGAGGAACAGCTCGTGGACGTCCTCCTGGCCATCCTTCAGGTCGTGCGCCGGGTTCGCGAACGCGATGAAGTCGGCCGGGATGACCCGCGTGCCCTGGTGGATCAGCTGGTAGAACGCGTGCTGGCCGTTGGTCCCGGGCTCACCCCAGAAGATCTCGCCGGTGGTGGTGGTGACGTCGCTGCCGTCGTACCGCACGCTCTTGCCGTTGGACTCCATCGTCAACTGCTGCAGGTAGGCCGGGAACCGGTGCAGATACTGCGCATACGGCAGGACCACGTGCGACTGAGCGTCGAAGAAGTTGGAATACCAGACGTTCAATAGACCCATCAACACCGGCACGTTCCCGGCCAGCGGCGTGTTCTTGAAGTGCTCGTCGATCTCGCGGAAGCCGGCCAGGAACTGCCGGAAATGGTCCGGCCCGATCGCCACCGCCACCGACGTACCGATCGCGGAGTCCACCGAGTAGCGGCCGCCGACCCAGTCCCAGAAGCCGAACGCGTTCTGCGGGTCGATGCCGAACTCCTCGACCTTGTCCAGAGCGGTAGATACCGCGACGAAGTGCTTCTCGATGGCTTCCTTGCAGGCAGCATCGTCATCCTCGATCGCGCCGCTGGCGATCAGTCCGTCGAGTAGCCAGGTGCGAGCCAACCGCGCGTTGGTCAGCGTCTCCAGGGTGCTGAATGTCTTGGAAGCGACGATGAAGAGCGTGGTCTCCGGGTCCAGGTCCACCGTCTTCTCATAGGCATCCGTCGGGTCGATGTTCGAGATGAACCGGCAGGAAAGGCCCTCTTGCACATACGGTTTCAGCGCCTCATAGACCATGACCGGTCCGAGGTCGGAGCCGCCGATCCCGATGTTGACGACGGTCTCGATCCGCTTGCCGGTGACCCCCGTCCACGCACCCGAGCGGACCTTGTCGGCGAAGGCGAAGACCTTGTCGAGCACCTCGTGCACATCGGGGACGACGTTGTGCCCGTCCACTTCGATGACCGCATCGGCCGGGGCGCGCAGCGCCGTGTGCAGGACCGCCCGATTCTCGGTGACGTTGATCTTCTCGCCGGCGAACATCGCGTCCCGCCGCGCCTCCAGACCGACTTCGTCACCCAACGCGACGAGCGCCGCGACGACGTCGTCGGTGATCAGGTTCTTGGACAGGTCGACGAACAGGTCACCGGCCGTGAACGTGAAGCGCTCCGCTCGGTCGGGATCCTCCGCGAACGCCTCACGAAGATTCAGGGAGAAGTTCTCCTTGAGTTCCAGCAGTTGCTTCCACGCGGCGGTCTGCGTCGCGTCGATCGGAGTGCTCATGAAGGTCTCCTAGGTGGTCGTCGACTATCCCTTGTTTCAAACACTAGTGATCATCGCCGTACGCCGAGTAGAGACCCGGGTGAGCCAGAGGCCTCCCAGCAGGGCCAGGCCCCAGATCAGGAAGAGCGGATCCCACAGCCAGGCGTGCCCGATCATCGCCTGGCGGTCGTATCCGCCTGCGGGAGTGATGATTCCGCTCAGGACCAGGTTCCCGACGATGGTGTTGGTGCCTCCCCAGACCACGAGCACGGCGCCGGCCAGCAAGGCCAGGGCGCGCGTGATGGGCGGCCAGCCGGTGCGATCGAAGACCAGCGGCAGGACAGCGACCAGCGCTTTGACGGCGGCGACCGGCCACAGCAACCAGATGCGGTCGCCCACGGCGGACAGGATCGTCTGACCCAGAGTGGCGAGCAGCGCCGTACCGCCAAGTGCCCAGTAGACACTGACCGCAGCGTGGACCAACCCGCAGATCGCCGCGATCGTGAACGCGTGGCGAGCGCGCACCGTCAGCCCATGGCCGCTCGGTCCTGCCACGTGCAGATGCACGCCTGGTTGCCGTCGTGGTCGGCCAGCACCCAGAAGCTGGGCGCCTCCTTGTCCGAGACCATCGTGCCGCCAGCCGCCAGCGCAGCCCGAAGGCGGTCCTTGGCCTCGGCGGCATCGACCCACACGTCGGGGTGCCAGCGCTGGCGCGGTTCGTCGGAGCCCGATGGCTGGTACCACAGCGACGGCAACGCGCCCGAGTGGTCGACCAGGTCCTTGCTGCCCTGGTCCGGAAGGCCGAGGATCGCTGCCCAGAAGGGGCTGATCCGGCCGCCATCAGGGGTGTCGAGCGCCCATTCAACCTTGGTGACAGCGGGTTCGAGGGTGAGGTCCTTCGCGAGGTCAGTGATCTGCCGGGCCAGGTCGACATCGCGCTGGGTTACGCCGTGCTCGTCGTGGGAGACCAGCCGGATGTCCAGGTGTGCGTAGCGCAGGTCGAGATCCGGATGGTGATTGGCCGCTTCCGCGCGTTCGCCGATCGCGTTGACCAGCGCCAGACCGGTCGCGAAGTCGCCGGTCTTCACCCGGGTCATCAGCCCGCCGCCCGGGTAGGACAGATACGCCCATCCGCTGAGGCCGAGTTCGGAGATCTGTTGTCCGTCGAGAGTGGTCACGCCTTCATCGTGCTGTGCGGGGGCGCCGCTGGGAACCCCCGATCAACTCAGCGGGATGCCCTTGTCCCCTTTGTCTGCCTGATAGGTCTGGGACAACTCGTCGTACGTCGCGTGCAGGCGTTGCGCTGTCGCCGCCAGTTCCGGGTCATCGGATTGCCGCACCTGCGCAGCCAGGTCGGTGCTGGTGAAGTAGGCGTTGGTCCGGTTGTAGAGGTCGCGGTCGGGGGGCGGCCTCGTCGCGATCCGGGTCGGGCACGGCGTAGACGGCCTTGAGGATCTGGATGTCATAGGGGATCGCGAAGGAGTCGGCCGAATCCTGGTGGCTGAAGAAGTAGCTGAAGTTGTCGAAGCCGGACCAGGTGATACCGGACAGGCACAGCGAGCACGGTTCGTGGGTGGCCAGGAAGACGCAGTTCTTGGGCGCCGGCCGCTCGTTCGCGGGCAACTCGTAGAACTTCTTGATCGCGTGAATCTCGCCGTGCCACAACGGGTTCTCGGTCTCGTTGTTGGTCGCGGCGAGCACGAGCGAGAGGTCGTCCTTGCGCAGGATCGCCGCACCGAACAGCTTGTTGCCCTTGACGACGCCTTCCCGGGTGAGCGGGACGACGTCGGTCTCGATGACGTCGAGGAGGCGGGTCAGCTGGGTGCGGTCCATGGGTGGAGCGTAAAGTCTTTTGGAAACGATATTCCGTTAAACGGAAACCGAGTTTGGATGGCTTCTATTTGCGCGGGTTGTCGACAGCTGCGCGGGTGTAAACCGCGCGTTTGTCGATAAGTCGCGCGTTTGCGAGTCGGCCTGTGCCGATTTAGCCCGGCCGAGATTTCTGAGTTTTAACTGTGCATAACCTGGATACAGGTGTCGAACACCAGTACAATATGGGTATGTCCGCGACCCCCTCCGAGTCCCCTTCTGGGATCGTTGCCGCGGTCCCGGATGCGGTGCTGACGGGGGCCTCGGTCGCGGAGTTGTTGGCGGCTGCTGAGCAGTTGCTGCGGGTCGCGTATGACCGGGTCGGTTCGGGTGCTGCTGCCCTGTCGCAGGACGCGTTGCTGTCTGATGTGACGGCCGCGCAACGGGTGCAAAACAGTGCCTGGGGTGTGCAAACGCATCGGATCGCTCAGGCGGCGGCGATCGAACACCGCGAGGACCCCAACCCGGTCGAAGGTGCTCTGCCGCGGTTGATCTCCCGCGTCGTTGTTCATGAGCCGGGCAGCTTCGTCGATGAATGGTTCCCCCTCGAAGTGGCCACCCGGTTGGGCTGGTCGGATCGGCAAGCCGGCAACCGGATCAGTGACGCCGTCACTACCCTGGGGCGTTGTCCTCGGTTGTTGGACCGGGTTGGTGCTGGTGGGTTGGACCCGTTCAAAGCCACCGTTGTTGCTGAGGTGACTCACGGAGCACCCGAGCACGTCACCGTCGCGGTGGAGGACCGGGTCCTGGCGGGTGACCCAGAGACCACGACGGCGGCGAAACTGCGGGCGAAGGCTCGCCGGTTACGGGTGCGCCTGGACCCGATCGGAGCCGATGCCGCCGCGGCTGCCCGGCGTCGCTCGGCGGTGGGGGTGTTCGTGCGGGAGCATCACGAACCCGGGCTGTCGGAACTGACCGCGGTGCTCCCGACCCTGGATGCGGCGAAGCTGATGGCCGCGATCGACCAGTTAGCCCGCGACCTGCACTCGGTGACCACCACGGACAAGACGTTGGCGGAGTGCCGGGTGGATGCCCTCACCGACCTGACACTGGCCGGGGTCGGTGTCGACACGCAGCTGACGTTCCTGATCCCGATCGACACCGCTGCCCCAGCAGGCGTCGACCCGGCAGCGGCGGCCGCATCCGGCGATTCGGCCGGAACTGGCGGGGATGACCCGTTCGCGGGTGACCTCGGCGAGGACCTGTTCGATGGCCTGGATTTCGACGAGGCATCCCTGCTAGCCCACGAAGCGCTGATCGAGCAGGACCTGCGCGACCAAGGCCTGGTCCCGATCAACGGCCGCGACCTGATGGATGAAGAACTCCGGGCGCTGTTCGATGCCGAACTCGCCGAACTCAACGCCATCGCCAGTGGATCCACCGAACACCAACAACACGACAGTCCACCGGAGTCGCCCGGCGCCAGTCCACCGGGGTGTGAGCATGTGCCCGACCCGGACAACACCAGCTGCGGTCACCTCACGAGGTACCGCACCACACCCACCCTCACCGACACCATCACCACCGAATCCCGCGCGATCAGTGACCTGCTGCTACCGCGGGTCGGGGTGATCCCCGTCGACAGCATCGTGGAGATGACCCACCTACTCGGGGTGAAACTGTCCCGCGCGCTCACCGACGCAGCAACAGGTGTTGTGGTGGAAACCGGTGACCGCTCCTACCGGCCCGGTGCCCGCCTGGCCCGGTTCGTCCAAGCCCGCGACCAACACTGCCGCTTCCCCGGCTGCACCAGGCCCGCGAAACTCTCCGACATCGACCACGTCATCCGCTACCCCGACGGAGAGACCGCGGCGCACAACCTGCAATGCCTGTGCCGACACCACCACCGCGCCAAACACGAAGGCGGCTGGAAAGTGATCATGTCCCCCACCGGGGTCTGCACCTGGACCAGCCCCACCGGCCGCACCTACCTCACCACCCCCGGCGACTGAGAGCAGGCGAGGTGCCTCAGTCAGCCGTCCATCGGACCGGGCTCCCGGCGCCGCATCTCCAGACTGATCTGGTCGGCATCCAGGACATTGAGCAGTTCCGACAGGACTTCGGATGGAGCCGTGCCGGCCCGGCGGATCTCCAACAGCCGTCGACGTTCGGCGTCCAGCACCGCGATCCGCAACTCAAGCATCTGGTTGGCCCGATCGATACCCTCCGGGTCGTCGGCGGCAGGACGCAGGTCGGCCCGCGACTGGGTGCGGCCCTTCATCCTGTCGACCAGGTCCGCGTCGTACGTCGATCCATCCGCTCGGCGCAGCTCCGGACTGTCGAGGAACTTCTCGCCCGCAACCTGCATCGTCGAGATCAGACTCTCGATCTCGCTGCGATCGGTGACGTTCCCGGTCAGTCCGAGTCGGCGTACCAGAGGACTCAGCGTCCCGCCCTGGATCAGCAGGCTGCCGCCCGCCACGAAGAAGGCCACCAGGATCAGCAGCGAGCGCTGCGGAGTGTTGGCCGGGAGGGTCTGGGCGGCCGCCACGGTGACCGCCCCGCGCATCCCCGCCCACACCAACATCGCGCCATCGCGAGCGCCCCAGCGCTCCTGCAGGATGTAGTCGAAATCGGCGAGCCGCTGATTCCACATGCGCCGCCCGGCGCGCACCACCTGCTCCTCGTCCATCCCGGCGGTCCGCCGCGAGGAACTGACCCGTTCGTAGAGGTGCTGTTTGGCCTCGTCTGTTGTCCAGTACTCCTTGGCTTTCTTGGTCCGCTCGACCCGGCGGTTACCGGTCCACAGCAACAGCGCGACGTACGCCGCGCGCACCAGAAGCACGGTCAGTCCCGCCGCGAGGGCGAGCCAGCCCGCCTTCCACAGACTCTCGTGTTCCTCGCGCACGTCCTGCACCAACTCGATGAGCTGCATGCCCATCAGCAGGAAGATCGTGCCCTCCAGGATGAGTCCGATGGTGCTCCAGTTGGCGCGGTCGGCGAGCCGGTCCTGGGCGCGCAGGTGCTTGCCGGCGCCGACCGAGGTCACCAGGCCAGCAGTCACCGCGGCGACCAGGCCGGATCCGCCGAGTCGCTCGACCGGCAGATACGCCGCGAACGGCACCACGAAAGAGACTGCGGTGCTGAGGGTTTCGTCTTGCATGCGGGAGCGAACCCACACCGCCAGCCGGCCGACTGCGTAGCCGATCGCGGCCGCGATAACGATCGAGTAGATGAACGAGCCGAGCACTCCGGCCAGCGACACAGAAGCGCCGATCGCGGCCACCGCAGCGCGCAGTAACACCAGCGCGGAGGCGTCATTGAGCAGGCTCTCGCCCTCCAGGACGGTGAGCAGGCGCGGACTGACCCCGAGGCTGCGGGCGATCGAGGTCGCCACGGCGTCGGTGGGACTGACCACGGCGCCGATTGCCACCCCCGTCGCGAAACCGATCTCCGGGATCAGCCGTGACATCAACCAACCCACCGACAGCGCAGTGATGACCACCAGCACGATCGACAGACCAGAGATCGCGGGAAGGTCGCGCCGGAAATCCATCACCGGCAGGCGCGTCGAGGTCGCATAGAGCAGCGGCGGCAGGATGCCCGCCAGGATCCACTCCGGATCGACCTCGATGTGCCGCAGGGAGGGAACCGCCGTGAGCGCGATCCCCGCAGCGACCAGGGCCAGCGGGGTGGCGATGTTGATCTTCGATGCAAAGAAACTGACCGCGACAACCACCGTCACCACGAGGACCCCGAGGACCAGCAGTTCCATGGACTGACCCTAGTGAGCGGTCAACTCTTGCAGGTGGCGCAGCACCTCGGCGACGACTGCCCGCGCGGCCCGGTCCGGCCGCAAGATCGCCTCGATCTGCCGGGTCGGCTCCCCATCCAGCGTGTCCAACAGCCGCAACCGCTGCCCTTCGCGATCGTCCACCGAATCCTTCGGCAGCAAAGCGATCCCGTGCCCGGCCGCGACCAGCGCCTCCTGCATCCGCAGATCCCCGAAGCGTTGGACGACCCGCGGTGTCAGACCCGCCGTGCCGAACCACTGCGTCAGCAACCGGTCGAACGGCCAATCCGCAGGTACGCCGATCCAAGACTCCCGCGCCAACGTCACCGGGCGCACCCGGTGCCGATCCGCAAGTCGATGGCCCGGAGCGACGGCGACGGCCAGGCGCTCGCGGGTGAGCGGTACGACGGTGAAGGAGTCGCCGTCGCGTGTCCTCACAGGAGATGGGTCTCCCACCGGTCGGTGCGCGACGACGATGTCGAAGCGATCGGCGTACGGCGCGTAGTCGTCACTGTGCACGTCCAGGTCGGTGGCGATCAGTTCGATCTCCGGCTGTGCGGCCAGGCGCGACAGCAATCCGGGTACGAATCGCTGGCCGGCGGTCGGGAAGACGGCCAACCGCACAATCCCCGCGACCTGGCCCCGATAGCGATCCCAACGGGCCTGCAGTTCCTCACGGGCGGCAGCTAGATGCACACTCGCAGCGGCTAATTCACGGCCAGCATCGGTGAGCTCGATCCCGCGGCCGACCCGCCGCAGCAACGTCGCCCGCGCCTCGCGTTCGAGCAGGTGCAGCTGCTGGGAGACGGCGGTCGGAGTGACGTGCAGCGCCGCAGCAGTAGCCGTCACCGAACCGCGACGGTCCAATTCGCGCAGCATGTCCAACCTGCGTTCATCCATGAAGTAACGCTACAAGAATGCTCAAATCATTCTCGATAGACTTGATGATCAGACCGACGCCACGCTGGTCCCATGACTCGACGTGACACTGCGATCGCCTGCCTGGTGGCGGCCCTGTGGGGTGCGAACTTCGTGGCGATCCACGAGTCGTTGCAACAGTTCCCACCGTTCTTCCTGATCTCGCTCCGGTTCGCGCTGCTGGCGATCCCGGCGCTGCTCTTCGTCCGCCGGCCGAACGTGCCACTGCGCTGGCTGCTGCTCTACGGAGTCGGTTTCGGCATCCTGCAGTTCGTTTTCCTGTACGCCGGGATGGCCGCTGGGATGCCATCCGGACTGGCGTCGTTGGTCCTGCAGGCGTCAGCCCCGTTCACGGTGTTGCTCGCGGCAGTCTTCCTCCGGGAGAAGCCGGGCCGGGTGCGGTTGATCGGGATCGGTGTTGCAGTGGTCGGCTTCACGGTCATTGCAGTCACCCGCGGACTGGCCGCCCAACTGGTCCCGGTGCTGCTCGTGCTGGCCGGTGGGCTGGGCTGGGCGATCGGCAACATCGGCAACCGGCAGGCCCGCACCACCGAGCCGTTCGCACTGATGATGTGGATGTGCGTGATCCCGCCGATCCCGATGCTGGCGTTCTCGCTGGCGGTCGAAGGTCCGCACCGGATCGCCACCTCGCTGACCACGTCGTTGGCGGCCAGCGCGATCCCGGCGTGGCTGGGTCTGGCCTACACGGTCCTGCTGGGCACCGTTGCCGGTAGTTCACTGTGGTCGATGCTGATGGCGCGCAACCCGTCCTCCAGCGTCGCGCCGTTCTCGATGCTGGTGCCGGTCGCCGGGTTCCTGTCCGCCGGAGTCGTCCTGGGCGAGCGGCCAGCCGCAGGTGACCTGGCCGGTGGCACTCTGGTGATCCTCGGCGTACTCGCACCCACTCTGGTGGCCCTTGCCCAGCGGCGGATGGTGTCCAATCGCCCGCATCCCGGGCTCGAATATCAGCATCCGGACGAGAGTCTTACGATGTAGTCATGCCCGCACTGCGTTCCAAGACCTCGACCGACGGTCGCAACATGGCCGGTGCGCGCTCCTTGTGGCGCGCGACCGGCATGACCGATGACGACTTCGGCAAACCGATCATCGCCATCGCCAACTCCTACACGCAGTTCGTCCCCGGGCACGTGCACCTCAAGGACATGGGCGACCTCGTCGCCGGAGCGATCCGCGAGGCGGGTGCGGTCTCCAAGGAGTTCAACACCATCGCAGTCGACGACGGCATCGCGATGGGCCACGCCGGCATGCTCTACTCGCTGCCCAGCCGCGAGTTGATCGCCGACTCCGTCGAATACATGGTCAACGCGCACACCGCTGACGCACTGGTCTGCATCAGCAACTGCGACAAGATCACCCCCGGCATGCTGATGGCCGCCCTGCGCCTGAACATCCCGACGGTCTTCGTCTCAGGTGGCCCGATGGAGGCCGGCAAAGCGGTCATCGTCGACGGCGTTGCCCAGACGCCCACTAACCTGATCACTGCGATCAATGCGTCTGCGGCAGAAGCGGTTTCGGACGAAGGACTGGCCGCCGTCGAGCGCTCGGCCTGCCCGACCTGTGGCTCCTGCTCCGGCATGTTCACCGCCAACTCGATGAACTGCCTGACCGAAGCGCTCGGCCTGTCGCTGCCCGGCAACGGGTCCACGTTGGCCACTCACGCTGCCCGCAAGGAACTCTTCCTCAACGCCGGCCGCATCGTCGTCGACCTGGCCAAGCGCTACTACGAGCAGGACGACGAGTCGGTCCTGCCCCGGTCGATCGCCACTGAGAAGGCCTTCACCAACGCGATGGCCCTCGATGTCGCCATGGGCGGCTCGACCAACACCGTGCTGCACATCCTGGCCGCCGCCCAGGAGGGCGAGGTCGACTTCACCCTGGCCGACATCGACGCGATCTCCCGGCGGGTGCCGTGCCTGGCCAAGGTCGCCCCCAACCACCCGAGCTATCACATGGAGGACGTGCACCGCGCGGGCGGAATCCCTGCGCTGCTCGGCGAACTCGACCGCGCCGGCCTGCTGGAGCGCGACGTGCACACCGTCCACTCGCCCGACCTGGAGTCGTGGCTGTCCGCGTGGGACGTGCGCGCAGCCAACCCGAGCCGCCAGGCCATCGAGCTCTTCCACGCGGCTCCTGGGGGAGTGCGTACCACTGAAGCGTTCTCCACCGAGAACCGTTGGGAGACATTGGATCTGGACGCCGCGGGCGGCTGCATCCACGACGTCGACCACGCCTATACCGTCGATGGTGGCCTAGCAGTCCTCTTCGGCAATCTGGCTGAGGACGGCGCCGTCATCAAGACCGCCGGAATCGACGAGGAGCTCTTCCACTTCGTGGGCAAGGCCCTGGTCGTCGAGTCGCAGGAGGCCGCCGTCGAGGCCATCCTGAGCAAGCGCGTGCAGCCCGGCGACGTCGTCGTGGTGCGCTACGAAGGCCCTGCGGGCGGTCCGGGCATGCAGGAGATGCTGCACCCGACCTCGTTCATCAAGGGCCTCGGCCTGGGCAAGGTGTGCGCGCTGATCACCGACGGCCGCTTCTCCGGTGGCTCCTCCGGCATCTCGGTCGGCCACATCTCTCCCGAAGCGGCCTCCGGGGGCACGATCGCGCTAGTCGAGGACGGCGACGAGATCGAGATCGACGTCCACCGCCGGCTCCTGCAGGTCAACGTGCCCGCCGACGTCCTGGCCGAGCGACGGGCCAAGATGGAGGCTTCCGAGCATCCGTGGTCACCGATCGACCGTGACAGGGTCGTCTCCAAGGCTCTGCAGGCGTACGCCGCGATGGCCGCCTCGGCATCCACGGGCGCCGTACGCCAATTGCCCACGCGCTGAGGCGGATTCGGCGCTTAGTCCTCGTCCGGCGTACGCCGATCGGCAGCTGCATCCTGTGCCCTCACCAGGGTGCGCAGCGGCAGGGCAACCCACAACGCTAGGAAGCCCAGGACGCTCAACACACCGCTGACGATCGCGGCCACGGGTCCGACCACGATGGAGAAGACCAGCATCAGGACAAGGGTCACGGTGATGGCCAAGGTGACCAGACCACATTTGGCCAACAGGTCGGCCTGCGCGACCAGGACACCCTTCTCGTGTTTGGCGAAGAGCAGCCGATGGGCGCTCACCGGTGCGATCAGCAGGCCACTGGCCACGACCGAGCACACGGTCGCGGCCATATAGATGGCCTTCTGCCAACCCGCGAGGTCGTTGAACAGGGACTGCAGCGGCAGCGTCAGCAGGAAACCGGACAGCAGTTGCACGCCGGTCTGTACGACGCGCAACTCCTGCAGGAGTTCGGTCCAGTTGCGGTCGAGCTTCTCGGTCGGGGTCTCATGGCGTTCGGCATCCCCCGCGTGCCAGACCTCCGGGTCGGTCACCGTCAGGCGGCAGGCGGCGGTGCGGTGTCACCGTGAACGACCAGCACCGGGCACTTGGCATGCTCAGCGACCGCCGAACTCACGGAGCCGAGCAGCAAACCCTTGAACCCACCGTGCCCGCGGCTGCCGACCACGATCATGTGGGCGCCGTCCCCTTCGTCGAGGATCACGTTGGCGGCCGAGCCCTCACGGATCACGGTGTCGACGGTGCTGGGGTCCTCCAGGACCCGGGCGAGTGTCGCATCGAGGGACTCCTTGGCCAGCGCCTGCGGGTCCCAGTCGGGCAGCGTGACCCAATCCGCGCCGTACATCGCAGTCGGCAACGCATAGGCGGTGACGGCCACCAACCGGCTGCCACTGGTCTTAGCCATGAAGGCACCCCACTTCAGCGCGTTCACCGACGGGTCCGACCCGTCCACCCCTACGACTACGGTGTTCTTGCTGTCGTTGCTCATGACCGTGCGCTCCTTTGATCGAGCCGAGACCGGCGCTCCGCCGGTGCAGTTGCGGGCTCCCGCCCACCCCTTCATTGTGCTCCTCACCCCTGCGGATGGGATTGGCGGGTATTGCTGATTGGTGGGCGTTATTGGTTCAACTGGGGCAATAAATCACTTATAGTTACAAATAGTTGTTCACAACGGAACATGTCCGTGGACGACGACAACCCCCATCATCGGAGGCCGATATGTATCACGTCGCCGAAGCCCAAACGCCCGACCACGACAACGAGTTCGACGTCCACGTCACTGCCACTCGTTTCGCGGTGCCGCACCGCAAGAGCAAGATGCTCGCGGGTGCCCTGTTCGCCTACGCCAGCCGCGACGGCATGCACGACACCGTCCGGCATGCGTCCCACCAGATCGACCCGCACCAGCTGCGGATGGAGTTGTCGCAGTACGTGCCCACGGAGGGTCTGCGGGTCCTGCAGGGCACCGGGGTGCGTGATGAGTTGGTGTTCGCTGTGCCGTCCGTGCTGCAGCAGGCGCCGACCGCTATCGGGCACTACCGGTTGTTGCTGGGCCTGACCGTGGCCGAGTTCTTCAGCGAGACCGGCGGCATCAGCGAGTTCTCCGTGATGGAGGAGCGCGGCGCCGTTCCGCCCGCCCTGCGCGAGGATCTGCCCAGCCTGTGTCGGGCGATCAATGTCGGGATCGCGCAGATGCTGGCCCCCCGTGGCCTGCACTCAACGATCCCGTCCGACCCACTGGCCCGTTGGAAGCGCTCCGACTCCCCGACGCCACCAGAGGGGTACGGCGACCTGAGCGAGTTGGCGCTGTCCCGCGACCACGAGCGCACCTCGGCCCGCGCGGCCCGTCGTGCACTGGGTGACTGGCCGGGCCGTGAGGTGGGCGTGACCGAGCGGGAGCTCGACGTGCTGCGGATGATCACCGAGGGACTGAGCAACCAGGAGATTGCCGATCGCAGCTTCCTGTCGATCAACTCGGTGAAGTCCTACATCAGGGCTGCCTACCGCAAGATCGACGTGTCGAGCCGGTCCAAAGCGGTGCTGTGGGGAGTCCAGAACGGCCTCATGGAGCCTGAAGCCGCGGTCGTCGAGAACTGACCTTCACCCCTAGGGGCGAAGCTGCAGGTAGGCGACTTATTCTTCCGGTATGTCGCAGGACGCCGACGCAACCCCCCTCCGGCTCGCGATCCGCAACGACTACGTCGTGGTCGTTCTCGGGATCGCGGCGATGCTGGAGCCGTACCAGGATCAGATCGAGATCGTCGAAGTCATCGTCGGCGAATCCGGCGAGTGCACGCCGGTCGACATCACGCTGTACGACGCGTTCAGCCAGAGCCAGATCGACGGCAGCGACGTCGATGACCTGCTGAACGATCCCGCGGCCGGCAAGGTCGTGGTGCTGACGTGGAACGTCAACCCCACCCTGGTGCGGCTGGCCACGGATAAGGGCGTCAGCGGCTACCTCTCCAAGTCAGTCGACGCGGCCGAATTAGCTGCCTCCTTGATGCGGATCCACGGTGGTGAAGTCGTCATCACCGACCAGACGACCCGGTCCAGCAAGGTCAGAGGTCAGTGGCCGGGCCGGGAGTACGGCCTCACCGCCCGCGAGGCAGAGGTCGTCTCCCTGGTGACGCAAGGGTTGTCCAACGAGGCCATCGCCAAACAGTCCTTCATCAGCATCAACTCGGTGAAGTCCTATATCCGCACCGCCTATCGCAAGATGGGCGTCACCACGCGTGCCCAGGCGGTGCTGTGGGGAGTGCAGCACGGCTTGCTGCCCGATCGTGGGCGGCTGACCCCCGACGCCGACTGACGGCTTGCCGATTGGCGTATCAGTCCGTCAGTCCCGCCCGCGCCACAATCGTCGCGAGCTCCTGGCGGCTGGAGATCCCCAGCTTGCGGTTGATGCTCTCTTGATGGGTCTTCACCGTGCTCAGGCTCAGGAACATGGCGCCGGCCACCTCCGCGAGGGTTTGTGGCCCGCACAGCGCAATCGCCACTTGCTGCTCCCGCTGGGACAACCGGCGCCAGGCCTGCGGTGGCTCGATCGTCGTGCCGGTGCTCGCGCGGGCGAACAGAGCCGGCACCTTGTCCGGTGACACCACACCGGCACCGCCGGCCACTCGGCGTACACCGTCCAGAATGTCTTGTGGCGCAGCGGATTTCAGCAGGAAGCCGTGCGCGCCAGCCTCGATCGAGCGGAACATCATGTCGTCGGTGTCCCAGGTCGTCAGGACCAGCACAGCAGGCGGATCGGCGAGCTCGCGCAACTGCGCGGTCGTCGTAATGCCGTCCTGTCGCTTCATCCGGACGTCCAACAGGACGACGTCGACTGGTTGCGTCGCAAGCAGGGGCAGCACTTCGTCGCCGTCCTCCGCGCTCGCGACGACCTCGATATCCGCAGCGGTCGTGAGGATGGCTTCGAGGCCCGATCGCACCATGGGTTCGTCGTCGACGATGAGCACCCGGATCGGGGTGGCGCTCATCGATGTGGGGCTCATCGAGGCACCGCCCCGTCGGTCGCGACCGAAGCCCGCCACGGCAGTTGCGCCAGAGCCCGGAAGGCGTGCTCATCCTCATCGATCCAGGCCCAGCTCTGACCGCCGAACTGCGCTGCGCGCTCGCTGATCCCGGTCAACCCGCCGCCCGGTTGCAACGGTGCGACGGCGCCGTCGGGCAGGCGGTTGGCCACCCCGATCCGTAGGCCCTCGCCCGGGTCGGCGCTCAGATCCAGACGGATGGGTGAGCCGGGCGCGTGCCGCCGGGCGTTGGTCAACATCTCCTGGGTGATCCGGTAGGCAGCAGCGCTCAACGCAGGGTCGATCGCGGGATCCACGAAGACGGTCGCCGCCACGATGCTGCCCGCGGCCATGGATTCCTCCAGCAACGTCCGCAGGTCCGCGAGGGTGGGCACCGCAGCCGCTGCGTCGGGTGAATCCGGTTGCCGCAGAACGCTCAACAGCGAATGCAGGTCATCGATCGACTGGGCTGCGGCCTCTCGGACGACCCGTGCGCTCTGCGCGATGCCCGGATCATCGGTGCCGGCCCCGGACGCCTTCAGCTCCAACGCCCCCGCGTGTAGGGACAGCAACGACAACCGGTGCCCCATCGCATCGTGGACCTCCCGAGCGATCCGCTCCCGCTCGGCCTGCCGGGACACTTCTTGACCCAGCTCGGCGAGTTGGTTCTCCTGCCGGGCCGACGTCGATTGCACCGATCGCAATGCGCGACGGCTGCGCAGCAGCAGACCGATCGCCACGGCCGCGCCCAGCAGGATCACGCTGATCAGTGCGACCAGCCACCAGGGGAAGGTCTGCCCGTTGCGGATCAGGGACGTCGTGCGCCAGAGTGACTGGTCGTTGACCAGCGGGCGGGTATCACGCCACACGCTGTAGAACACCGCGACCGTCGTGGCGGCACCGCACACCCCGAGCCACCAACGGTTGGTCTGGGAGGCCAGCACGGCGACGAGGAAGACCAGCGCGGGCAACGCGTCCAGGGGCAGCAGCAGCGGCACGACGCAGGCGATGAGGTTCAGGGCGACCGGCCAACGCCACCGCCAGATGACCGCGATCGCGAGGGCGAGGCCGGCGAGGGCGCTGGCCGTCGCAAAGTCGTCCAGGACCGCGTTGCCGTTGTTGTGGCGCCCGGCGTTGTCGAAGCCCGCCGCCATCACGGCACTGAGCGCGCACGCGAGCACGAGCAACGTCGTACGCGTTGCCTGCAGTGCTCGCTGGGCGGTCATGGGCACAAAGTAGGGCGCGGCACCGACACCGGTCATCGGATGATCTGCCGATGGTCAGGATCGGCGGATCGACCGATCAGAAGCAGCCGTTTCCCCGAAGCGGCCGACCGGGCGCTCCCGGTGGACTGTTCCCAACAGCCCAACCGAGAGGAAGAAACCATGAATGCTCAACCCCCGCAGGAGTTTTCGCACTACCCGGCGGTGCCGCCGACGCCGCCCAAGCAGCGTAGTTGGTTCGCCCGGCACACGATCCTGACCGCGCTGATCGGTCTGGCCGTGCTCATCGCGATCATCGTGGCCGCTTCCGGGGGCGGGAAGTCAGGTGAGACAAGCGCGCCCGCAGCCTCCTCGCCCGCTGGCGCAGCATCGGCCAGCGAGGCTCCCGCAGCGAAGGATCCCGGGATCGGGACACCGGTGCGCGACGGCAAGTTCGAGTTCACCGTCGCGAAGGTGGAGAGCGGTAAGAAGCAGGTCGGTGAGCAGTACCTCGAGCAGACCGCACAGGGCAGCTACACCCTGGTGCACCTCAGTGTGAAGAACATCGGCGACGAAGCGCAGTCCTTCAGCGACAGCGACCAGAAGCTGATTGGTGCGGACGGCAAGCAGTACAGCGCCGACTCGATGGCCGGGTCCGCGATCAAGAACAACGATGTCCTCTTCGCCCAGATCAACCCCGGCAACGCCGTCGACGGGATCCTGGTCTTCGACCTGCCCGCTGGAGCGGTGCCGGCAAAGCTGGAGTTGCACGACTCACCGTTCTCCGGTGGCGTCACCGTCGCGCTGAAGTAACGGGCGCCAGCCCGATCCGAACGTACGCCGAGTGCGCGAGTCCGCACTCGGCGTACGTCATGGTCGGGGTTGGGTCAGATCAAGCCGGCGTGGGCGGCGATGACCGCCAACTCGTGCCGGCTGCTCACCCCGAGTTTGCGCTGGGCACTCTCCATGTGGCTCTTCAAAGTGCTTTTGGCCACGAACATGCGGGCGGCAACCTCATCCAGACTGCCCGGACCGCTCAACGCGACGATGGCTTCGCGTTCGCGCGGCGACAGGGTCCGGACCGCGTCGCGGGCCTGCGCGCGCATCACCGTGTCGGAGCTCGCGGCGGCTGACAGGACAGCGTGCACCGGCGACTGGCTGAGCGCTCCGCGTCCGGCGGCCACTGCCCTGATCCCGTCGGGGATGTCCAACCCGGCGTCTGTCTTGAGCAGGAAGCCCGCGGCACCGGCTCCGATTGCTTGCAGCGTCACCGCGTCGGAGTCCCACGTGGTGAGGATGAGCACCGCCGGCGGATTGTCTAGGGCCACGATCCTGCGGGTCACGGCAACCCCGTCCTCACCGGGCATCCGGATGTCGAGCAGCACCACGTCGGGTGCCTCGGACTCGATCCGGGCCAGGGCCTCGGGGCCGTCGGCAGCTTCACCAAACACGACGATGTCGGAGGTGGTCCCGATGATCGCCGACAATCCGGAGCGGACCATTGGCTCGTCGTCGACCAGGAGCACGCGGATGGCAGCGGGCGGCTGGTCGCTCATCCGGTGTCCTCCGAAGGGGGTCGCTCAGGGGGCTTTTGCGTCGGGCCAGGGTAGGTGCACGGTCGTCCGGAAGACCGGGGTGTCACCAGACCCGGTGGAGACATTGTGCTCAATGGCCGCCGCGGCGTCACCACCGGCTCGTCGGGCTCGCTCCCGGACACCCAACAGGCCGTTGCCCTCGGTGAACTCCTGCGCAGCGGTCGCGGGCAGTTGGTTCACCGCGGTGATGTCGGCGCCGTCCTGCGGTGTGACGTCGATGTGGATGCGCAACGGTTGGTCCGGTGCGTGCTTGCGGGCGTTGGTGAGCAACTCCTGCACGATCCGATAACAGTCGCGGCTGAACTCCGGATCCAACGGGCCCGCATCGTCCACGAAAAACGTGGCCGTGATCGGGGTGCCCGCCAGCCGGGTCTCCTCCAGTAGCTGCGGCACCTCGGCCAGACCGGGCAATCCGTCGTGCAGGTTAGGGGTCTGTGGATCGCGCAACATGGCCAGCAGTGCCCGCAGGTCGGCCGCGGACTGTTGGGCGTTCTCCTGCACGACCCGGGCGCTGCGGGCCAGCGACTCGTTGCCCCCGGCCTGCATCTCCAACGCGCTGGCGTGCAGATTCAACAGGCTCAGCCGGTGGCCAAGGGCGTCGTGCACTTCGCGGGCGACCTCTTCGCGCTCCTGCTGACGCAGCAACCGCTCACTCAGTTGGCCGACTTCACCGCGGGCCTGTGCGGCTTCCCGTTCGGCGCGGTGGGCGCGTCGCCAATCACGCACCAGGGCCGCCAGACCGATCACCACCCCGACGATGAGCGCGGTCAGCGCGATGACCAGCCACCACGGGAAGCTCTGGTCGTCGCGCATCGCCAGGACGTTGCGCCAGAACGACGTGTCGTGGGAGCGCCGCTGGGTGTCCCGCCAGATCGAGACGAAGATCGCGAGGGTGGCGGCCGCGGAGCAGAGGACCCGCGAGCGCCGCCGGACGTCGGCGATCAGCACGTTGAACATCAGGATCGTCGGGGCCATCCCGCCCAATGGCAGCACGATGGTCAGGGCCGAGGAGATCAGACTCAACTGCACCGGCCACCGACCACGCCACACGGTCAGCACCGCCAGGCTGAGCACCACGACGATCTCGACGACGGTGACCACCGGGTCGACGTCCTTGGGCCAGTTGATCTCCAGTTGTGGATTTTTGGCAGCGGTCGCGAGCAGCACGGCCACCAGTCCGGTCAGCGCACAGGCGACCACGATCAACACCGACCGCACGAGCGACCACGGGTCGACGGGCCGACCTGTGGGAGAGCTGTCCATGCTGGCCATAAGCAAACGTTAGGGGTTGTGTCGAGTCAGAAAGATCCACTCTTCGCGTAACACCCGCCTCCGCTGAACGAAGGAGGTTGAAATGGTCGGTTCGGTGGAAGCCATTAGCAGGCCAGACACGATGAAATAGCACTACACCTGCGGAACCCACGGCAACCGCCATGCCCGTGTGCGAGCCCAGGTGCATAAACGTCCTGCGGCGTGTTTGGTTGGGTGACTAGCCAGGGGGTTCATTCCGCGGGGGCTGAGGGAACGGGGGTAGCGTGCCTACGGTGCGCGCCCCCGTTCCTGCATCTAACGGGCGAGTTTCCTTCTGGTGGCAGCAGCTTGGCGGTGGCGACATCACCCGCCCGCAGCTGGCCGGGCCCCTGTCGGTCGACGTGTGCATCGTCGGTGGCGGCTATACAGGTTTGTGGACCGCCTACTACCTCAAGCAGATTCAGCCCTCGCTGTCTGTCGCAGTGCTCGAACGGGAGTTCATCGGGTACGGCGCGTCGGGGCGGAACGGGGGCTGGTTGACTGCCGCTCTGCCCGGGTCACGAGCGGTGTTGGCCCGCTCCGGTGGCGAGGCCGGTGTGGCGGCGTTGGAGCAGGAGTTGCGCGACCAGGTGGACGAGGTGATCGCGGTCTGCGACCGCGAGGACATCGACGCCGACATCATCAAGGGTGGCGAACTGTCCGTCGCGACGTCGGGCCCGCAACTCGCGCGGTTGCGTGGGCACATCGCGCCGCCGTCGGCTTTCCTGTCCGCTATGGATGTCGCGTCGCGGATAGCGATCGACGGCGCGCTGGGCGGGTCGTTCACCCTGCACTGTGCCCGGATCCAGCCGGCCAAGCTCGTCGTCGGGCTCGCGCGTGTCGTGGAGGCCGCCGGGGTGCAGCTGTTTGAAGGCACGCCGGCGACGTCCCTGGCGCCGGGTGAGGTGGGCACGCCGTTCGGGACTGTGTCGGCGGGCACTGTCCTGCGCGGCACGGAAGGTTTCACCGCAGTGCTCGCCGGGCAGCGACGTACCTGGTTGCCCATGAACTCCTCGATGATCGCGACCGACCCTCTGCCGCAATCGTTTTGGGACTCCATCGGCTGGTCCGGTTACGAGGTCCTGGGCGATGAGGCCAATGCCTGCATCTACGCGCAGCGCACCGCCGACGACCGGATCGCGATCGGCGGCCGTGGGGTGCCCTACCGCTACGGGTCGCGCACCGACGTCGACGGACAGACGCCGCAACGGACCGTCGAGGAGCTCTATGGCGCGTTGGTCCGGCTCTTCCCGGCCGCGGAGGGCATCGGCATCGCGCACGCGTGGTCCGGGGTGCTGGGTGTGCCGCGCGACTGGTCGGCGACCGTGACCTTCGATCCCGCGACCCGGGTGGGATTCGCCGGCGGTTACGTCGGGCACGGGGTGACGTCGTCCTCCCTGGCCGGGCGGACGCTGGCCGAGCTGGCGCTGGGGGTCTCCACTCGACGTACCTCATTGCCCTGGGTCAACCGCGCAGTCCGCAAGTGGGAGCCAGAACCGTTGCGCTGGTTGGGAGTTCATGGCATGTACGCCGCGTATCGCTTTGCGGATCGCCGCGAGTCCGCCACGGATCGGCCCTCCCGCGTGGCAGCTATCGCGGACGTCGTCTCCCGCCGGCCGTAGTCTTCGCGCATGGAGTGGGCACCGCGGACCGTTGTAACGACGTCGCTGCAGATGACCTCGCCGTCCCAGTTGCGGCCCGCGGGTCCCACGCCGGACGGGGTGCGGTTCGAGCGGGTGCTGACGCCGACGCCGGAATTCGTGCGGTGGCTGTATTCGGCGGTGGGCGGCCCGTGGACCTGGACCGACTGCATCCGCTGGACCCGCTCGCAGTGGGCGTCCGATCTCGCCCTGCCCGGCACCGAGATCTGGGTGGCGTACGCCGATGGCGCACCCGCCGGGTATGTACACCTGGGTGGGTCAACCGACGGTGACGCGCAGGCGGTGGAGATCAAGTACTTCGGTTTGCTCGAGCACGCGATCGGGAAGGGGATCGGGGGCGCTTTGCTGACCCACGCCGTACGTCGCGCGTGGGAGTTGCCCGCCGACCACGGCCTGCCGCCCGCCCAGCGGGTGTGGCTGCACACCTGCTCACTCGATGGGCCGGCCGCCTTGCCGAACTACCGCGCTCGCGGCTTCGTCGACTTTGCCGAGGTCACGACGGAAGAAGTGGTCCCGGTCGAGCCGCTGGGCACCTGGGTCTCGACCGGCGGTCCGCAGTAGCGGTTGGAGGCCCCTTGGGGGTGAGGGCCGTGCAGTTGTCGCTGGTAGGACAGGGCGATGGTTCGGGGGGCACGGCCGATGATGGTGATGGGGATCCTGTGGTTCGGCAATCTAATGGGGCTGCAGATGGTGTCGTCCGACGTGTCGCGGCATCATCGGTTCGGGGTCCGCGAGGTCGTTGCCTGGCTCCTTGCGACCGTGGTTCTTGGTGGCGTGTGGGGCTGGCTCATGAACTACTTCACGCGTGGCCAGTCAGTGCTCGGCGGGGAAACGGCCGAGCGCCAGGTGGCGGTCAACCAAGCGCTACGGGTCGGCCGGCTCGATGACGACCCCGACCTGCGGGCGTTGGAGTTCCGGGTTGCCGCGGAGCGTTATCGAAGCGACCGCAGCCTGGTTGTGTGGGGATTGGCCATCGTCGCTTTCCCGATCGGCCTGTATTGGTGGCGGATGGCCAACATCGACAACCCACCCACTGGCTATCGGTGGTTCCTGATCCTCACCCTTGCTGTGATGGTCGGGTCGGGCCTTTGGGTGCTGGTCATGACGTGGCGGCGTAACGGGGCGTTGGAGCAGGTGTTGGTGCAGCGGCAGGATCTGGCTGTCGAGTAACCCTGATCAGCCGAACAGGATGCCGGCCTCGTCCCAGAGTTCGCGCGGCACGGACTTCAACTCGGTCGTCGCATCGTGCAGATCGACGGTGGTGATCTCCTCACCGTGCAGCGCGACCATGTGGCCCCACTTCTCCTCCATCACGGCGTCAATGGCAGCAGTGCCGTAACGGGTCGCGAGCACCCGGTCGCGGGCGGTGGGGACACCACCGCGCTGCAGGTGACCCAGTTGCACCGCGCGGGTCTCGATCCCGGTCTTGCTCTCGATGATCGGCGCCAGCTGCTCACCGATGCCGCCCAGGCGCATCCGGCCGTCGTTGCCCATCCCGCGACTAGTGGTCTCACCCTCCTGGCCCAGCGGTTTGAAGCCCTCGGCCACCACGATCACCGGCGCACGACCACGGTTCTTGGCCTTGTTCACCCACACGCAGATCTGGTCGATCGACACCGGGAACTCCGGCAGCAGAGAGGCATGCGCACCACCGGCGATGCCAGCGTTAAGGGCGATCCACCCGACGTGGCGGCCCATGACCTCGACCACCATGCAGCGGTGGTGTGACTCAGCCGTCGTGCGCAACCGGTCGATCGACTCGGTCGCAATCGCCACCGCGGTGTCGAAACCGAACGTGTAATCGGTCGCTGACACGTCGTTGTCGATGGTCTTCGGCACCCCGACCACGTGGATGCCGTCGTCCGCCATCCGCTTGGCCGCGCTCAGCGTGCCCTCGCCACCGATCGCGATGATCGCGTCGACCTCGTTGTCGTGCAGTTGTTCCTTGATGTTCTCGAGGCCGCCGCGCTCGTAGGGGTTGGTGCGCGACGTGCCGAGAATCGTGCCGCCGACGAAGGACAGACCACGGACCCGCTTGCGCGGCAAGGGGATCATGTCCCCTTCGGCCAGCCCCCGGTAGCCGTCCAGGATCCCCGCGAACTTCACCCCGTAGATCTGGTCGCCCTTGATGACGGCACCGCGGATCACCGCATTCAGGCCCGGACAGTCTCCACCGCTGGTCAGGATGCCGATCTTCATAGGCCTATCTTTACGGAGCGACCGCCCCTGGCAAGGGTTTTCCGACTGCTGGACCGGCAGACTGTGACCGTGCCGACGCTGCGGACCTGTCTGACCCTGCCCCTGCGCGACGGCCAGGTGCTGCTGGCCACAAACTGCGCGGCTTCGGTGCGGGCAAGATCGTCGGGATCGGCGGCAAGGTGGAGCCGGGGGAGAGCCTGGTCCAGGCCGCCGTACGCGAACTGCACGAAGAGGCGGGATTGACCGTCGATCCGGCCGACGCGGACCTCGCGGCGTACCTCGATTTCCGCTTCCCCCACCGCCCCGAGTGGGACATGACCAGCCACGTCTTCGTCGTACGTCGATGGGCCGGGCAGGTGCGCGAGTGCGACGAAATCCGGCCCGAGTGGTTCCCCGTGGACGCCCTGCCGTATCCGCAGATGTGGGATGAGGGACGGGTGTGGCTGCCGCACGTGCTGCGGGGGGAGCGGGTGGAGTTGGCGGCGACGTACGGCGAGGACAACGACCACCTCACCGCGGTGAGTCTGCGGGTGGTCGCAGAAGTGGACGACCGAATGTGACCCAGAACACCTACTGGTTGGTAAGGTGGCGTTCTACTACACCTGTGGTGCCCACTTTCCCAGCATGCGAGGTTCGTCATGGTTGCTCCGATCCACTACAGCCGCAAGGGCTCTGGCGAGCCGCTGGTGCTCATCCACGGGATCGGGCACAACCGCTCAGCGTGGGGCGACGTGCCCGACCGGTTGGCGGAGGAGTTCGACGTCATCACCATCGATCTGCCCGGTTTCGGGGAGTCGCGGCGGCTGGAGAAGCCGTACAACGCCACCCTGAAGAGCTCCGTGGACCGCCTCGAGCTGTTCTTCGAGGAACTCGGCCTGGACAAACCACACGTCGCCGGCAACTCCCTCGGCGGCGCCTACGCACTCGAACTGGCCAAGCGCGGCAAGGTCTCGTCGGCCACCGCGTTCTCCCCGGCAGGGTTCTTCCAGGTCCCCGGCTTCCTGTGGTGCGGGACGGTGCTGTTCTTCCTGAAGTTCTCCAGCTACACGCCGGCACCCGCGGCCAAGGCAGTGCTGAAGACGCCGGTCGGTCGCTATGCGATCTTCGGCAGCCTGTACAAGCACCCGGAGAAGCTGCAATTTGAGCACGCCTGGAGCGATGCCCAGCAGCTGCGGCGGGCCCGCGGTTTCTGGCCGGTCATCGCCCGCAGTTACACCCTGTTCCGCAGTAACAAGCCGGAGGTGCTGACCAACGCGACCATCGCCTGGGGTGAGAAGGACTACCTGCTCCTGACCACACAGGCGAAGCGGGCCAAGCGACTGCTGCCGCAGAGCAAGCATGTCTCGGTGCCCGACACGGGCCACATCACGATGTTCGATCACCCGGAGCTGGCGGCGGACATCATTCGCGAGACCGCCGAAGCCTCCCGTCAGGGACTACCTGTTCAGGAGCCCCTGGCCGCCGTCAGCTGAGCCCTTCCGCCAGGAAGTCCCGGGCGATCTGCGGCCACGCCGCGCGCTGCTCGGGCGACGCGGCCACGGACACCGTCACGTCGTCCAACAGGTCGGTGAGGGCTTCGGTGGTGCTCAAGGGATGACCCGGGTCGTCGGTCCACGCGAGGATCAGCACCGGCTGCGTGAGTCGTGAAATCGCCTCGGGTGCAGGCAGATCCGTGGTCGCCGCACCACGCATCACGCTGGGCAGCAGGTCCTCGGCGATCGCGGGTGCCGGTGTCACCAGCCCCGCACATGCCGGGGGAACGGGTTGCAACGCGTTCATCGCGATCAGCCGCCGCACGCCGTACGTTTCAGCCAGATCCGCCGCCTGCCGGTACCCGTCGGCCTGAGCGGCACGGGTCTCCCACGCAGTCGGTGGGATGGTGAGCACCAGCCGCCGGAAGCGGGCAGGTTCGCGCACGGCCGCGTGCAGCAAGGTCGCGGTGCCCATTGAGGCCCCGATCCCGTCGACCGGTTCCTTGACGCCCGTCGCAGCGAGGACCGTGAACAGGTCGGTGGCCAGGTTGCGCCAGTCGTAGTCCTTCGGCTGGGGCCGGCCGCTGGAGGCACCATGCCCGCGCGCGTCGTACGCAATGACCCGGTGGCTATCGCTCAGCGCTGACGGCCAGTCCGTGCCGACAGCCTGATCGTTGGCGCGGCTGCCGGTCAGGCCGTGCAGGACGACCACCGGCGGGCCTTCGCCAGTCACTGAGACGTCGAGTTCGGCCCCGTCGACAGCTACGCGCACCTGGCCACCTTAGGACGCATTCCCCGCGACCTTCCCGCCTCCGCTCCCCGCGGTTCCCTTGCTGCTTCCGGGTTCGGATACCAGTGGCTGGTCCGACCGGCCGAAACCAGCAATTCATATCCGAACCCGGTCCCGTTTTGTGATTCGCTGGCGTCGTGACCGATCGACACGAGTACGTCGTTGACCTGAGCTGGTCGGGATCGACCGGTGAGGGGTACGAGCATTATGCGAGGACGTATGAGATGAGCACTGGTGGCGCGCTCGGCCCGTTCTCTGCGGATCCTGCGTTCGGTGGCGACGCGGCGCTCGCGAACCCGGAGCAGCTGCTGGTGATGGCGGCCGTCTCGTGCCAGTTGCTGTCGTTCCTGGCCGTTGCCGCCCGCTCGCGGGTCGATGTCATCACGTACGTCGATCGCGCCGTTGGCGTGATGCCTCCACAGTCTGAGGGTCCGATGTGGGTTACAACGATCACGCTGTCACCGCAGATCACCGTGCGCGGCGACGTCCCGGAAGCCAAGCTGCACAGGATGGTCGAGATCGGCCACCGCGAGTGTTTCATCGCGAACTCGCTACGGACTCAGATCGAATTGCAGCCGGAGTTCAGGAGGAGCCCTCACGGGCTATCGCTTTGATCCAGTCGGGCACCGGGACGCCTGACTTCTTGCTAGCGGCGATGAAAAGTTGTGCGGCCGCAATCTGGTTGGCCCTAGACACCGGGGCACGCTTCGGCCCGTTGTAGCTGTTACTCCCAGTTGCCATTGCCAGATCCCCTTCCTGCGTCCAAGTCTGAATCACCATCGGCAGGTGCGTCCACAGGTGCCCGATCCGCTCCCACTACCGGCATTACGGCTGAGTTTACGAATGCCGCAGCCTGGGAGTCTGGCGCACGGTCCATCAAGAATCGCAGCGTGCCTATTCCGATGGCAACATCGCTGTCTTCTCCGGCCAGCAGCCGTGTCGCCCATCTCGCTTGGTCCCACCATCGGTCCTCGTCGGCGCGTTCGTTCTGGGCTCGGGCGTTGCTGACGGCGGCAGCATAGGCAATCGTGGCGGCCACCACCGCGGCCAGGCCACCGAAACCGGGCGAGTAGACGAAGCCGCTGAGCCAATGAGCCATGAGTCAGATGTTGTGGGGTCCCGGCGTCATGTCGCCGACCTTAAGCAGGTTGCAACCAGGCATGTTGGGCGATGCTCAGCTGCTGGGGATAACTCCGCCGGCGACTCGACGTAAGCGAACAGAACTGCCCGTAAGGTGACGTCATGCCGCTGATCCCACAACCACCCGCCGTCGGCCGCTTCGACACTGCCGTCCACCAATGGATCACCCGGCACGATGTCCCGGCCAAGGTAGACAAGGGTCCGGTCCGGTTGAGCGGCTTCGCCGACCACTCGAAGTTGTGGGGTGTCACCGCATTGGCCATGGTGCCGATGGGGCAGCGCGGACGGAGAGCGTCCTTGCGCGGCATCCTGTCGCTGGCTGTCTCCAGTGCGACCGCGAACGTGATCGGCAAGACGGTCTTCGGCGGGCCGCGGCCGCTGGCGAAATCAGTGCCGCTGGCCAGGCGCCTGATGAAACACCCCACGTCGGGTTCCTTCCCCTCCGGGCATTCCGCCTCCGCCGCAGCCTTCGCAACCGGTGCGACCTTGGAGTGGCCGACATCCGGAATCGTGCTTATCCCGCTGGCCGCTGCCGTCTGTTACTCACGCATCCACGTCGGCGCGCACTGGGTATCCGACGTGGTAGGCGGCGCGGCGCTGGGGGCCGGGATAGCAATCGCCGGAAAGGTCCTGTTCCCGGGCAAGCCCCCGGGCGAGGCGCAGATCCCGGCGGGTCAGCCCATTGAGTTGACCCCGATCAAAGACGGTCAAGGGCTCTTTGTCGTGGTCAACCCGGGGTCCGGCGCCGAGCGGCGCAACGCTCCCGATCCGGTGAAGATCATCCGGGACCGCCTGCCGCAGACAAAGATTCACGAACTGGCCAAGGGTGACGACCTTCCGCAGCTCTTTCGCGATGCCGTCGACAACGGAGCCACCGCGATCGGAATGAACGGTGGCGACGGATCGGTCTCGGCCGCCGCGACGGTTGCGATGGAGCGCGATGTGCCGCTGGTCGTCTTCCCCGGCGGCACGCTCAACCACTTCGCCAAAGCCGTGGGGTTGAGCGAATACGACACCGTGCTGGACGTGGTCCAGGCTGGCGACGGGATTTCGGTGACCACAGGGGTCCTGGAGATCGACGGAAAGCCGGCGAACGCCGTACTCAACACCTTCTCGATCGGGGTCTATCCGGAGTTGGTCACCGAGCGCGAGAAACACGAAAAGCGTTGGGGCAAAGGCCTGGCCGGGATCTACGCGGCCGGCAAGGTGCTGCGCCAGGCAGAACCTCTGCCGCTCACGGTGAACGATCACGACGGGCAGCGTTGGGTCCTCTTCGCCGGGGTCAACCGCTACTTCCCGCGGACCATCGCACCGGTCGAGCGCAAGCGCCTCGACGACGGTGTTCTCGATGTTCGCGAGGCTCGGGTGGAGGGTCGAGGCAGCAGACTGCGAACCTTCCTCGAAGCGGCCGGTGGGTCGACTGCGGACCGGATCGCGCGGCGTACGCCCTATGTTCGCAAGCACCTGGGCGTTGAGGACTACACGGTGCAGGACCTGAACGTGTCATGGGCGCCCCGCGACCCGGCGGATGGTCCCGTGATCGTCGCGCACGACGGTGAGACCACCGAGGTGCCGCAGGGGACGTACGCCGTGCGGCTGGCCGCCAAGCCGCGCGGACTGCGCGTCTACGCACCCAGCGCAGCCCGCTGATCCAGCTACTGGTCGGCCAACTCACACCCGCTGTCGGGTTTGGGACGGGTTTGACCCACAACTCGCGAATCCGTGGGTTAACCCGTCCCAAACCGGCGGCGTCTGACGGCTATCTAAGTAGGATGCTAGCATTCTGTCATGTCCAGTGAGCGAGCCGTCGCCGACGGCAAGGTCCAGTTCAACGTCTACCTGCCCAAATCCCTGGTGACGCAGGTCAAGCACCGCGCGATCGACGACGGCACCAGTCTCTCGACTTTGGTCGAACGAGTTCTCCGCAGCTATCTCGAAGAAGGTGGTTCCCGATGATTTCCGTCCAAGCAATCCGGTTCAGTGACAACGTGCCGGCGATGCAGCAGTTCCTCGAGGCGATTGGCCTCTCCGCGTCGGTCACCAGCGGCGACTGGGCCGTCATGGAGTCCGGCTCGGGGAAGGTGCTGCTGCACGGCACCGCCAACGCGACCAGCGGCGCGCAGTCCGGCTGGACCCAACTCACCTTCGAGACCGACGAACTCGATGTGGTCGCAAAGGAATTCGGTGCGGTCCCGGTCGACGAGTCATGGGGTCGTTCGCTCTTCGTCACCGACCCCCTCGGCGCGGAGGTTGTGATCAACGAGGCTCAGACCGATCACTACGGATACGAACAGCACGCAGCTCATCCCGACGCCGCGATCGCCGTTGTGCCAGTGCGCTTCACGGATCCGCATGGCCCGTACGCCGAGTTCCTGGTCGGGCTAGGACTGCGTCCTGATGGCGAGGGCGACTACGTGGCGCTCGTCGCCGACCAGGGATCGGTGGGTCTGCACGTCGACCGACCGGACGAGTCAGCGCGTTACCTGGCAACCGGAGGCGGGGCGCAGGTGCACCTGACCTTCACCGCCACCGGTGACGTCAAGGCGCTTGGGGAGAAGCTGCGAGCTGCCGGCTACGACGACCTACGGATCGACACGAGCTTCGGCGCAATGATCGAGGTGGCCGATCCCGACGGCCGGTTGGTGCAGATCCACCAGGCTTAGGTCGGTGGAGGGGCGGCGGGTCAGCAAGGGGGACTGCGGTGTCACCGGCACCAGGTGCAGGAAGCGTTGCACCAGTGGTCCGATCGCGACCGCGTACAGCACGGTCCCCAGCCCAACGCTGCCGCCAAGCAACCAGCCGATCAGCAGGACCGTCCCCTCGATACATGTGCGGGCCACGCGCACTGACCATCCCCGCTGACGCACGATGCTGGTCCACAGGCCGTCGCGCGGTCCGGGTCCCAAGCCCGCTCCGATGTAGAGCGCGCCGGCAAGACCGTTGCCGATGACGCCGAAGGCCAGGTAGCCCACCTGCACCGGCAGCACATGAGCGGTGGGGAGCCAGCGCAGCGTAATGTCCGCGGCGGTTCCGATCAGCAGCACGTTGAGCACGGTGCCGATGCCGGGCTTCTGCCGCAACGGGATCCAGGCCAGCAGGAGGATCGCGCCAACCACGTTCACCGTCAGACCGAAGGACAGCGGCCAGTGCTTGGCCAATCCCTGGTGAAAGACATCCCACGGGTCCAGCCCCAGACCGGCACGCACCATGAAGGCCATGGTCACGCCGTACAGCCACAGCCCGATCACGAGCTGGACGAGGCGTCCGGGGGCACTGCGCATGGGATTCACATTAACGATGGTGGGGTGAAGTGGCTATCTCATCAATAGCCACTTGTGACAAAGTGGCGCCATGGCGATCACGGCACGCACGCTCACCGCGATGCTCGGGACACAGCCCGGCAACCGGCCGGCATACCTGGAACTGGCTGATGCGCTGCGGCTCCTGATCGTCGACGGCCGCCTCACAGTGGGCGCACGACTGCCCGGCGAGCGCGAACTGGCCACGGCGCTCGGCCTCAGTCGCACCACCACGACCCGCGCCTACCAGCAGTTGCGCGATGCCGGATTCGCCACTGCGCGCCGCGGATCCGGGACGGTCGTCGCACTGCCCCTGGCGCAGTCCTCGGCCAGCACCCTGATCGTTGAGTCCGGCGACCCCGACTCCATCGCCTGGACCTACTCCGCGCCCCCCGCGCCGCCGGGAACCGCTCGTGCTTTCGAACGCGCCACCGCCGCCCTGCCCGGGCTGCTCACCAGCACCGGCTACCTGCCCGACGGGCTACCCGTCCTGAGAGAAGCCATCGCTCGCACGTACGTCGATCGCGGCCTACCGACCGATCCGGGCCAGATCGTGGTGACAGCCGGCGCGATGGGCGCGATCTCCTTGGTGACACGCACGCTGGTGCGGCGTGGGGACCGGGCCATTACAGAGGGACTCAGCTACCCGCACGGCATCGATGCCCTCCGCGCCGCCGGGGCGCGTCTTGGCGCGATGCCGGTCCTCGAAACACCCTGGGAAACCGACGAATTCGCCCGATTGGCCGCAGGCGGTGCACGGGCGGCGTACCTGATCCCGGAGTTTCACAACCCCACGGCCGCGATCATGGCGGCCGAGCAACGCGAGCAGATAGCCCGCAGTGCCAAGCGGCACGACGTGACGGTCATTGTGGATGAGTCCCTGCACGCAGTGAATCTCGACGGCGTCACCCTGCCAGCGCCGTACGCCACCTTCGACCCCAGCGCGATCAGCATCGGCTCGTCGTCGAAGCCGTTCTGGGGTGGGTTGCGGGTCGGCTGGATCCGCGCGCCGCAGCACCTGGTCATGCCACTCATCCAGACCCGGATGGCCAGCGACCTGGGCGCGTCCGCTTTCGATCAACTCGTCGTGACCGAGTTGCTCACCGAGGGCGGACAGACGGCGGCCAGCGGTCGCGCCCGGTTGCGCAGCGGCCGGGACCTGCTGCTATCGCTGCTCGCCGAGCAGTTGCCTGACTTCGAAACCTACTGTCCTGCAGGGGGATTGAACCTCTGGGTCCACCTGCCTGCTGCGGTGTCGAGTGCCCTGGTCACCGCCGCGGCGCAGCGTGGCCTGTTGCTGACACCCGGTCCACGCTTCTTCACCCAACCGGGTCAGGCGGGCGAGCGACACCTGCGGCTGCCCTTCGTGACCGGTGCAGCGCAATTGACCGAAGGGGTGCACCGTCTGGCGGATGCCTACGCGGCCGTCCTGAATGGTGCATCGGACCGTCGCGACAGCACCTGCCGTGGCTTGGACCTGATCGCCTGACCTCAGGCAACCGGCAGGGACAACGCCTGCCACGCGGCGAAGCCACCGACAACGTCAGTGGACCGCGAAATCCCCAGCCGCAGAAGGGAGTCCGCGGCCAGCGACGAGGTGTAGCCCTCCTGGCACAGCACGATGACCCGGGCGTCATAGGACGCCTGCGGCAACCGGGCATCATGGCGGGGGTCGAAGCGCCACTCCAGCACGTTGCGTTCGACGACCAGCGGTGACAGCGACGGGTGCACCTCACCCTCCTGCTGACGCTGCGCCGCGGGTCGGATGTCGACCAGGATGCCGCGCTCCCAGAGCACTTCCTGGTACGCCGCTCGGGGGCTCAATCGGTCCAATCGGCTTCTGGCGTCGGCCAATTGATCGTCAACGCCGTCATAGGTCGGCGCGAAAGTGCCTCGACCGGAGCGCCGGAAGAGCTCGGTATGCAGCGCCGTGATCGTCGCGGCGCTCACCAGTCGTCGCCGTCCCGGTCGGTCCCGGTGACCCACAGCTCGCCGTCGCGTAGCGCGTAACGAGTCATCACGTCCAGCACCGGTGAGTAGGCGTGCACCGAGATGGCCGGTTCGGAGGAGGTGTTGCGGACGTCGTGGATGTGCGCGGCGGTGAACGGCCGTCCCACTCCGGGCCGTTGCTGGCGGACCTGCTCGCCTGAGCGCCACCAGTGCTCGGTCAGTGTCCCGCTCACGGTTAGGAAGGCGCCGCTGGCATCCCCGTGGTCGTGCCATCCGGTGGCCGACCCCGCAGGCCAGTAGATCCCCCAGACCTGGACGCGCGAGGTACGGGCCAGTTGGTACCACCGGCGGCCCGAGTCGTCCCCGTCGGCGTCGGTGAACGACTTCAGCCGGGGTTCGTCGGCGAACAGGTGGGTGATCGAGAGCAGTTGACGGGGCGTGAGCGCGGTCGAGGACCGAAGGGCGGGAGCAAGAGACATGGCGGTTCTTTCGGATCGGGGTGAGGTACGGCGTGGGGTCAGGACACGACGTACGGACACTCGATCTGGCCGCGAGCAAGAGTCCACCGGGCCGGAACGGCGAGGATGCCATCTCCACTGGTTCGGTAGGACATGACGCAAGGTTACCGATGACATAACGACGATGCAAGCAAAACGCTATTGCGACGAGGTGCCGACTCAGCCGAAGCCCAACCTTCCCGTGACATGCTCGGCGTATGAGTCCGACTGCGCGCCGGAAGCCGGCCACCCACGCACCCCAACCCGCCACGTTGCTGATCCTGGGTGCCGGCGGTGATCTGACCCATCGGCTGCTCCTGCCGGGCCTGGCCAGCCTGCTGATGATCGAGGACGACCGTGAGGTGCGGGTCGTCGGCGCGGATCGCGCGGCGAAGACCGCAGCCGAATGGCGTGCCCTGATGAAGGACTCCTTCGACGCGGCGGGTGCACCGGCGAAGGTCCTGCGCCGGGCGCAGAAGGGCACCAAATACCTCCAGGCGGATCTGCTGGATCCTGAGCACCTCCAGTCGGTCATCGACGAGTGCGCGACCGGAAGTCCGTTGGTCATCTTCTTCGCCCTGCCGCCGGCGGTCACGGCCAAGATCTGTGACCTGTTGCAGAACATCGAGTTGCCGCACCCAACCCGCCTGGCGTTGGAGAAGCCGTTCGGCACCGACGCACACAGTGCGCACGCGCTCAACCAGACCCTGTTGCGGGTCGTCCCCGAGAGCCAGATCTTCCGGGTCGACCACTTCCTCGGCGTCTCCACGGTGCTGAACCTGATCGGCCTGCGCTTCTCCAACCGTCTGTTGCAGCCGGTGTGGAACGCCGAGGCGATCGAGCGCGTCGAGATCGTGTACGACGAGGCGCTGGCTCTGGAGGGCCGGGCCGGCTACTACGACACCGCCGGTGCGCTCAAAGACATGCTGCAGTCCCACCTGCTGCAGGTGATGGGCTTGTTCGCGATGGAGTCCATCGCGACCTTGAAGCCGACCGAAGTGCACGACCAGATCGCGCAGGTGCTGCGGGCGACGCGGCTGTGGGGCAACAACCCGCGCCGGGCGGGCAAGCGAGCGCGCTACACCGCCGGGAAGATCGGCGATCGCAAGATCCCGTCCTACGTCAACGAGAAGGGCGTCGATCCGGCGCGGAACACCGAGACGTTGGCCCAGATGACTCTGGAGATCAATAACAACCGCTGGAAGGGCGTGCCGATCACGCTGCGCAGCGGTAAGGCGCTCGGCGTGGCCTGCAAACAGATCGTCGCCTATTTCCGCGAAGTGCCCCACGTGCCAACGGGATTCAGTGGCAATGACTGCGCTGACCGGTTGATCATCGACCTCAAACCCGGTGCCGTGACGCTGGTGCTGTCGATGAACGCCGAGGGCGGCCCCTACGACCTGGAGCAAAAAGAACTGCGAGCCGAGTTGGCGCCGGGCCGGATGCAGCCCTACGGAGAAATCCTGGCCGACATCCTGGACGGGCAGACGCTGCTATCGGTGCGCGGCGACGCGGCCGAGGAGTGCTGGCGGATCGTGGAGCCGGTGCTGAAAGCCTTCAGCGAGAACAAGATTCCGCTGCAGGAGTACCCGGCGGGTTCCGACGGACCCGCCGACTGGCTCCCCGCAAAATGAGTTCTACCTGCAGGACACGGTCAGCGGCGCAGGAGTGCTGCCGATCGGCGTACGGCGGGATGGTCCAAAAGGTCAGCGACTGACACCTGGCCGCCGGCGACCTTCACGAACTGTCGCCAGGCCCAGGGGTTGAATCGCAGCAGGTTGTGCACCAGGCCGGGGTGCCGCTCGAAGGTCCGCAGCGCCGCGGCGCCCGCGAGCATCTCGCGGCCCAGGGTGGAGTTGATCTGCAGCGCGTACGCCGACTGGACCGTCCCCGGGTCACCTGACTTCGCGAGCGTGGCGGCTGCCGCACCCGCGAGCGCACCGGATCGCACGGCGTACGAGATCCCCTCGCGAGTCCACGGTTCGAGCAGCCCGGCGGCATCACCGGCCAGCAGGATCCGGCCGTCGCCCAAGGGGGAGTCAGGCGTGCGACACCGGGTCAGGTGTCCGGAGCTGATCCGCTCCGGTAGGTCGCCGAGGTCGAGACCGGCAATGAAGTCAGCCAGGTAACCGCGGGTGGCTTCCGGTCGGCCCTTGCTGTCGATGACCCCCACCGTCAGGCCTTGTCGTTTGGCGAACACCCAACCGTACGAGCCGGGTTCGGGGCCCCAGTCGATCAGGATGCGGCCGATCCACTCCGGCGGGATCTGCGAACCCAGCTCGACTTCGAGCCCCAGGTCGGTCTGGGCCAACTGCACCCCGACGGCCCGACCCAACCGGCTGGCCGAACCGTCCGCTCCGACCACGGCCCGCGCGAGAACCGGGCCGTCGGCGGTGGCCAGAGTCACGACGTCGTCGCCCTGGGTGACCCCGGTGACAGCGACGCCGAGGCGGGTGGTGACCCCTCGGCGTACCGCGACCTCCAGCAGTGCGGCGTCGAACTCGGTGCGATCCACCAACGTCAGGAACGGGTCGGTCGTTTCCCGTGAAACGGGTCGCCCGCCGCGCAGGGTGAAGGTCGCCGAGCGCACCTGCTGCTGCACCGGCAGGTCCAGATCCGGCGGCAGGTTCGCAAGGGTGACCCCGATCAGTCCGCCGCCACACGTCTTGTACCGCGGGAAGACGGCACGATCGATCAGCACGGTCCGGGCGCCGGACTCGGCCGCCACGCGCGCTGCGCTGGACCCGGCCGGGCCGCCCCCGACCACGGCTACGTCGAAGATCTCCCCGGTCACCCGCCCGATCCTAGGAGACGGCTCCAAGCAAATCCGGATGTGATCCACTACACATCATCGCCCTGAATGTGGTCTACTACACACGTAGTAACCGCACCGTAACCATCGAGGAGTCCTTGCATGTCCCAGGTTCTGGACACGGCCGAGTCGGCAACGCAGGTCGAAGAGCACGACATCGTCATCATCGGCGCGGGCCTGTCGGGCATCGACGCCGCCTACCGGGTGCAGACGCAGAACCCCGGCAAGGACTACCTGATCCTGGAGGGCCGCTCGGCGCTGGGTGGCACGTGGGACCTGTTCCGCTACCCCGGCGTGCGCTCGGACTCGGACATGTACACGCTGGGTTTCCCCTTCGAGCCGTGGCCCGGACCGGATGCGATCGCCGATGGCGACAAGATCCTGAAGTACCTGCAGGACACCGCCAGCAAATACGGCATCGACGAGCACATCGTCTACAACTCCAAGGTCACCGACGCGGCCTGGGACAGCGCCGAGGGCCGGTGGACCCTGGAGGTCGAAGGTCCGAACGGCACCCGCACCGTGCGCACGAAGTTCGTCTACTGGAGCGGTGGCTACTACAGCTACGACAACCCGAACAACCCGACCTTCCCGGGTCAGGACAGCTTCGAGGGGCAGATCCTGCACCCGCAGTTCTGGCCCGAAGACCTGGACTACCAGGGCAAGAAGGTCATCATCATCGGCTCCGGCGCCACGGCCATCACGCTGGCGCCGTCGATGGCGAAGCGCGGCGCCGAGGTCACCATGCTGCAGCGCTCACCCACCTACGTGATCACCCAGCCGGGCAAGGACCCGATCGCCCTGTCGCTGAAGAAGCTCGAGGGCAAGCTGGGCAAGGAGAAGGTCTACAACATCGTCCGGATGCGGTACGCCGGGATGACGCTCGGGTTCTATGAGTTCACCCGCCGTGCGCCCAAGCTCGCGACGAAGGTGTTGTTGAACCAGGTCAAGGCGCAGCTGGCCGGCAGTGGTGTGGACATGAAGCACTTCACGCCGAAGTACAAGCCGTGGGACCAGCGCGTGTGTGTGGTGCCGAACGGTGACCTGTTCCGCGAGGTGCGTAGCGGTCGGATGAGCATCGTCACCGACACCATCGATTCCTTTGTCCCCGAGGGCATTCGGATCTCCAGCGGTGAGGTCCTCACGGCCGACATCATCGTTACGGCGACGGGTCTGCGGATGCAGCTCGGCGGCGGGATGACCTTGAAGGTCGACGGTCAGCCGGTCGACCTCGCCGAGCGGTTTGCCTACCGCGGCGCGATGATCGAGGGCGTGCCGAACCTCGCGATCTGCGTCGGCTACATCAACTCCTCGTGGACGCTGCGGGCCGACATGTTGGCGCAGTTCTTCACGACCTTCGTCAACCACGTCGACAACGGCGGCTACGCCTTCGGCTACCCGGTCAACTCCGGTGGGCCGATGGAGCCGCTGCCCTTCATGGACGCGACCTCGACCTACATCCAGCGCGACATCTGGGACTTCCCGAAGGTCGGCGACCGCAACCCGTGGGCGGTCAAGCAGAACTTCTTCTCCGAGCGCAAGACGCTGGGTAAGAAGAACGTGACGGACGACGTGGTCTACGTGCGCGCCGGCGAGGCCCGCAAACCCGCCGACGACGTTCACACCGGCGTAACCCAGCCCGAGTCCGTCCCCGCCTAGAGTGAAGGCTTGACCTCGCTACGTATCGCCCTGGCCTCTTATCGGAGTAAGGAACACTCCGGGGGGCAGGGCATTTACGTGCGCAACCTGTCGCGCGAGTTGACCGCGCTCGGTCATCGGGTCGAGGTGTTTTCCGGGGCGCCGTACGCCGTCCTGGACGACGGTGTGCACCTCACCAAGGTGCCGGGCTTGGATCTCTATCGCCCCGAGGACCCGTTCCGCCGGCCGGGGTTGCGGGAGTTCCACTCCGATCTGGACGTGCTCGAATACGCCACCATGTGTACGGCGGGTTTCCCCGAGCCGCGCATCTTCGGCTTGCGCCTGGAGCGGCTATTGCGTTCTCGGCTGGGCGCATTCGACATCCTGCACGACAACCAGACGCTGGCTCCGGGGATCCTTCGGCTGCACCGGCGTGGGTTGCCGTTGCTAACCACGATCCACCACCCGATCACTGCGGACCGGGCGCTGGAGTTGGCCCACGCGCGGGGCTGGCAACGGATCACCAAGCGGCGGTTCTACGACTTCGTGTGGATGCAGCGCCGGGTCGCGCGGCAGCTGCCTGCGGTGCTGACGGTGTCGGAGACCTCGAAGGCCGACATCGAGCGGGACTTCCAGGTGCCTCCGGATCGCATCGCAGTGGTGCCGGTCGGTGTGGACGTGGACGTGTTCGCACCGCCCGCCGCACCCCGCGTGGAGGGGCGGTTGGTCACGGTGGCCAGTGCCGACGTACCGCTGAAGGGTTTGTCAGTCCTCATCGCCGCACTGGCTCAGCTCGACCCGGCCGCGTGGCGGGAGTTGGTCGTCGTCGGATCACCGTCGGATCGGACGAACAAGGAGTTGGCCGACGCGGGGTTGTTGGACCGGGTGTCGTTCCGCAGCGGTCTGCCCGAGGCCGAGTTGGCCGCCCTACTGGGCTCCGCGCAGGTGCATGTGGTGCCGTCGCGCTACGAGGGGTTCTCGTTGCCCGCGGTCGAGGCGATGGCCTGCGGGACACCGCTGGTGGCCTCGTCGGTGGGGGCGTTGCCGGACCTGGTGGGCCGGTCGTCGGCTGCCGCTGGTCTGCTCGTTCCCCCCGGGGACGCCGCCGCTTTGGCCTCGGGGCTGGCGCAGCTGCTGGAGGCGCCCGATCGGCGTACGTCGATGGGGGCGGTGGGTCGGCGCCGCGCGGTCGACACCTACAGTTGGCGGGCCGTGGCGCGGCAGACGGTCGCGCAGTATTCCGCGGCAATCTCGGCGCAGCAGGGGAGTTCACGATGATCACCATCGATTACGACACGTTCGACGTGCAGCCGGGGATGAGTTTCCTGGACGTGGGCGCGGGGCAGGGCCGTCATTCGTACGCCGCGTTGAGACGGGGTGCGAACGTCACTGCGTTCGACATGAACGAGGCCGACCTGGCCGACGTGAAGTCGATGTTCGGGGCGATGGAGTTGGAGGGCGAGGTGCCTGCGGGAGCTACGGCGACGGTGCAGCACGGGGATGCCCGCGCGATGCCGTTTGCCGACGGGTCCTTCGACCGGGTCCTGGCCTCGGAGATCCTGGAGCACATCCATGAGGACGAGGCCGCGATCGCCGAGATCGCCCGCGTGACCAAACCCGGGGGGCGGGTTGCCGTCACTGTGCCGCGCAACTGGCCCGAGCAGGTCTGCTGGAAGTTGTCCGATGAGTACCACGAGGTCGAGGGTGGTCACATCCGCATCTACCAGGCCAGTGACCTGGTCGCGAAGCTCACGGCAGCCGGCCTCACGCCGTACAAGACGGAGCACGCGCACGCCCTGCACGCGCCGTACTGGTGGCTCAAATGCGCGGTCGGGCCGGACAACGAGAATTTCGCGACGCGCGGCTATCACAAGCTGTTGGTGTGGGACATGATGAAGGCGCCCGCGATCACCCGCGTCGGTGAGCGGGTGCTGAATCCCGTCCTCGGTAAGAGCTTCGTTGTCTATCTGACCAAGCCGTGACCTTCGCTGTCCCTGGTGTGCTGAGCACCGAACAGGTCCGCCGCACAGGGGATTTCATCGCTTCCTTGCAGGCGGCGGACGGTGCCATCCCGTGGTTCTCCGGTGGTCACGTCGATCCCTGGGACCACGTGGAAGCAGCGATGGGGCTGACCGTCACCGGCCACCTGTCCGAAGCGGCCGCGGCGTATCAATGGTTGATCGACACGCAACGGCCCGACGGTTCGTGGCCGATGTCGGTGCGTGACGGGGTGGTCATCGACGCTGCTGCGGACACCAACCAGTGCGCCTACATCGCGGTCGGCGCCTGGCATTTCTATCTGGTCACCCAACGGATCGATGCGTTGACCTGGATCTGGCCGACGGTGGAGCGCGCGCTGAACTTCGTGGTGCGAGCGCAACGACCCGGTGGTGAATTGGCCTGGGCGGCGGACGATTCCGGACGGTTGGTCGACGGCGCGTTGCTTACGGGATGTTCGAGCTCCTGGCAGGCGCTGCGGTGCGGCGAGCTGATTGCGCACACGATCGGAGTGGATCGACCGCGGTGGCGGTGGGCGGCGAACATACTGGCCGAGGCGATCTGCGACAGGCCCGCGCTCTTTCTGGACAAGTCGCGATTCTCGATGGACTGGTACTACCCGGTGCTGTCGGGCGCGTTGCGTGGGCCCGGGGCAGCTTCCCGGGTGTGCGATTCGTGGTCCCGGTATGTCATGCCCGGCGAAGGTGTGCGCTGTGTGGACGACGAACCGTGGGTGACGGCTGCGGAGACGGTCGAGCTGGTCGCCGCTCTGGACGCTATCGGCGAATCAGCGTCTGCGCGCAAGCTTTTCGCGGAGATTCAGTCGCTTCGCGACGACGAGACGGGCGGCTACTGGACCGGCCGCAACGTCGTGAACGACCAGGTGTGGCCCGTGGAGCAGACGTCGTGGACGGCCGGGGCGATGTTGCTGGCGGCCGACGCGCTGGTCGGGGCGACGGGTGGCGCATCGTTGTGGCGGGACCTCGGGGTCGGGTCCGGTGTTATCGAGGTCGACAAGGAGGCCGTGAGTTGACCGAGATGCTGCCCGCGCCGCTGCCGTTGCAGGTGGCGGCGGCCGTGGCCCGGACCAAGGGCTTCATGCCGGAGGCGGAGGGCGAGGCACTCCACGCCCACGCAATGTCGTCATTGCCCGGGACCTGGTTGGAGATCGGCACCTACTGCGGCAAGTCCACGCTCATCCTGGGGGACGCGGCCCGTCGGGTCGGGTCGTCGCTGGTGACGGTCGATCACCATCACGGGTCGGAGGAGAACCAGCCCGGGTGGGAGTGGCACGACACCTCGATGGTCGATCCGCAGTCGGGCATGTTGGACACACTGCCGACCTTCCGGCCGGTGCTCGACTCGCTGTCGGACGTGTGCAGCGCGGTTGTCGGCTCGACGGAGGTCGTCGCACGGTGGTGGGCCTCGCCGCTCGCGCTGCTCTTCCTGGATGGCAACCACACCGAGGAGACCGCGCAGCACGACTACGCTGCCTTCGCTCCGTTTGTGGTGCCCGGTGGGACGCTGTTGGTGCACGACGTCTTCCCCGATCCGGCCGACGGGGGACAGGCGCCGTGGCATGTGGTGCAGCGGGCGTTGTCCGAAGGATTCGTCGAGATCGCGCGGCACGGTTCGTTGCGCGTGCTCCGCCGCACCTGACGCCACTTCCGTGCTTGCAATGTGCTAGCATTCCGTAGATGGCGACCTTGTATGTCCGCGATGTGCCCGACGAGGTTGCTGAGACGCTCAAGCGAAGAGCAGCAGCCCAGGGCACTTCTTTGTCGGCTTACGTAGCAACCGAACTGGTGAAGCTTGGCGCCCGGCCCTCCAACGATGAGGTCGTCGCCCGGCTTCGTCGCCTCGATCGCTCCGCAGCGCCCTCCTCCCTCGAAATCGTCTCGGCGATCCAGGCCGAGCGGAGGTGATGGTGGTGGACGCCTCCGCGATGGTGGAGGCGTTGGTTGGTCGTGCGCCGGACGATCAACTGCTCGAGATGCTCGCCGGGGATCTCCATGCCCCGTACGTGCTCGACGTTGAGGTTCTCTCGGCGTTGCGCGGCCTCGAGCTGGCGAACAAGATCCCGGAGGCCGTCGCTGCGGCGGCGAAGGCGACGTTCTTCGAATTCGCCATTACTCGATACGAGACCGAGCCCCTCGCGGAACGCATCTGGCAGTTGCGCCATCAGTTCACGGCGTACGACGCGTCCTACATCGCGCTTGCCGAGGGTCTGGATGCGTCGCTACTTACGTGCGACAAGAAGTTGGCTGGCCGCGGTCACACCGCGCTCGTCGTGGTCTGTTGACTTCGAGCGATGAGTTGCGCGGCGTCGGGAGACAGGACAATAGGTCGGTGACCAACGAGTCGGGCGCTTTAGACGGGATTGTCGTCGCCGACTTCGGGCGGGTGCTCGCGGCGCCGTACGCGACCATGCTGCTGGGCGATCTCGGTGCCGAGGTCATCAAGATCGAGCGGCCCGGCACAGGAGATGAGACGCGGGGCTGGGGTCCGCCGTACACGCCGGATGGTCGCTCGACGTACTTCGAGGCGATCAATCGCAACAAGACCTCTCGCGCGCTCGACCTGAAGGATCCCGAGGATCTGGCGGCCGCGCGCGAGCTGGCCTCTCGCGCGGACGTGGTCGTGCAGAACTTCCTGCCGGGCACGATGGAGAAGCTCGGCCTGGGATACGACGACCTGCGCGCGGTCAATCCTGGCGTGATCTATTGCAGCGTCAGCGGATTCGGTCAACAGTCGACCTCACCGGGTTACGACCTGTTGATCCAGGCGGCCGGTGGGTTGATGAGCGTCACGGGCCCCGGCCCCGAGCAGCCGACGAAGGCGGGGGTGGCGCTGATCGACGTACTCACCGGTGTGCACGCGGCGGTCGGCATCATCGCGGCCCTGTTCCACCGGGAGCGCACCGGGCAGGGGCAGCGGGTGGATATCGACCTGATGAGTACGTCGCTCGCCACCCTGGTGAACCAGGCCTCCGGTTATCTGCTGGCTGGCAACGTGCCTCGCGCGATGGGCAACGCGCACCCGTCACTGTCGCCGTACGACGTGTATCAAGCCGCCGACAAACAGATGGTGATCGCGTGTGGCAACGACGCCCAATTCCGCTCTCTCGCAGCGGTGGTCGGTGCACCGGAACTTGCCGATGACCCGCGATTCATTCGCAACGTGGATCGGACCGAGCACGCTGCCGAACTGACACAAGTCTTGAATTCGCTTCTCGCGCAACGGACCGCGCACGAATGGTGCGAAGCGCTTGCCGCTCAACGGATCGCCGCTGGCCCGATCAACAACGTGGCTGACGCGTTTGCCTATGCGGACGAGATGGGCCTGACGCCGGTCCGCGATTGCGCCGGTACCCCGGTCGTCGCGAACCCGATCAATCTCTCGCAGACGCCGGTCACCTACCGCCTCGCGCCCCCGCACCTGCCGGAGTAGCCGATGGGTTTCTGGAAGCGGCGGCGGCTGTCGACGGCAGCTCGATCGGCCCACGAACTGCTTGAGCCATACGTGTACTACCCCGAGAACGACCATCCGGGTTTGCCCCCGGTTTGGTTGACACCTGACTTGTGAGGATCGTGGTCCTCGCTGGAAGGATGTTCACCATGCCCAAGCCGTATCCGAAGGAGTTCCGCGACGACGTCGTGGCAGTGGCCCGCAAGG
>NZ_LVCF01000037.1 GCF_001594145.1 Branchiibius sp. NY16-3462-2
CTTCCAGGTGTGCTCGGCTTCGTGAAGGCGGTGTTCACCCTGCTCACTCGGCTTCATCCCAACGCAGATCCTTCGGAGTTCCCGCTCGATGTTCGCGACGGCGCTGGTCGCTGACCGGTCAGCGACCGCTACGGCAAGGAGTTGGCAGAACAGCCGGATCTCGTCGGTGTGATAGACGCGGACCGTCACAGCGGAAGCACGGTCTGCGTTCTCAACCCTGAACCCGAAGTCCTGGAAGCCGACGTCCACCGTCAGATCCATCACGACGTCGCCGCTGTCCTGGGCAATGCGATAGATCGGAACGACGCCAGCACCTTCAGTCACGCTGCCTACCTTTGGTCGCGTTCTCCTGCCAACACCAGCCCTGACGCACGCGACTCTCGCAGACGGCACTCACACCTGCCACCAGCTGCGGTCGCACCTGTGGACGGGACCCTGGCCACACCCCTTGCCTGACAAAGGGCGGCGTCAACAACATTCGTAAAGATTTGGCTGCTTCTGACCGCCGGAGGGCACCTCATCCCCTTGAGGAGGTAAGGAACGTTGCCCCGGCCGACCAGCCGAGTCGGAACCCGAGGCCGCCTTCCTCGACGCGGTACAACCGCCGCGTGACCGTTCCAAGGGAGGCAGTTTATGAACATCACCCCGATCGTCGTACCCAAAGAGTGGGACGACAACGGCATCATCCTGTTCGCCGAGTTCTGCCAGCTCATCCGGACTCCCGAACGCACCGTGCGGGAATGGCGACGTTCCGGGCGCGGTCCTCGGTGGAACCGGTTCAACGGAAATGGCGCCCTTTACGTCACCGTCGCCGACCTCCGACGCTTCCTGCGGGGAGGTGCCAGCTATGCCGACCCCACCCAGAACTCCAACGACGTTGCATGAAATGAATCAGTGGATGACCCTGCAGGAAGCGGCGGTCTACATCTCCACTTCGGTGAAGACCGTTCGCCGACGGATCGCGGCTGGCGAACTGTGTGCCTACCTATGCGGCCGACGGGGCCTTCGAGTCCGGCGCGAAGATCTCGACAACTTGATGCAGCCGTTGCAGTAGGTGAGCGCGGTACAAGCGTCGCGGCAACCGACTGGGGTTGTCGCGACGCCTTCGCTAGTGGGCTCGATCCGTCCGATCAGTGCTCCGCGGCCTTGCGTGTCTCGCGAAACAGCTCAGCGACTTCCTGGGTCATCCAGTAGACCGAGTCGCTGCCGTCCTCACCTTCGCGCCATTCAGTGGGGAGCGCGCGGTTCAGTTTGGCGCAGTGCCGCGCGGGCCAAGCGAGAACACCGGCCACACCACTGGCACCGTTCGAAATCTGAACAGCATCCGCGATCTCGCGGCCCGTGTGACGCTCACCGGGACGGTCCATCAGGTACCCGAACACAGCACGGGCCTGCGGCGACAACTTGGGCCACAAGATGTTGGCTTCATCGCCATCGTTCAACGACCATGAAGATACCTCGTGACTCTCACTGGGTACCTCAGAGAGCTTGCTGAAGCTCGATGCTTCCCCCGCGAGCCACGTCCCGAAGAACTTGTAAAACTCTGCAACCCGCTCGTCCGGAACGGGAACTGTAACGTCAGGCATCTTAGCCATCCCTTCATTTCGAGGCCTTGTGCCTCTCTTGAGATAAGTATGGCATATCTCTTAGGCATCTGCAAGATACCTCCGGGGCATCCGGTTCTGGTCTCCGAGATGCTGACCAAGCCCGACGAGAGCCGGGCAGACACAAAACCCAGAGGCGTCGCACCAATCACGCGCATAGATTGTTGCGACGCTCTTCGGCTGAAAGGAGTTGCCCGGTGAGCGCCGACCCGAGGCCCAACGTCGACCACGGCGAGCGAGACGTCGCGCTGGCCAACGAGATCCTGCGCGTGACCGTCGGATCCGGCGCGCACGGCATGGCCATCGAGGGCCACGACGACAACGACGAGATGGGCGTCTACATCCAGCACCCATCACAGCTGCTCGGACTCGCCCCGACCAAGGAGCACTACGTCTCTCGCACCCAGCCTGAAGGTGCGAGATCCGGGCCCGGCGACACCGATCTGGTGATTTACGCGCTACGGAAGTTCATCCGACTCGCTGCGGCAGGCAACCCGACGATCCTCATCCCGTTCTGGTCACCGCAGTCTGACCTGTTGGTGACCACGTCGCTCGGCGACGAACTACGGTCCCTGGGCCGCTCGCAGTTCGCGACCCGGCACGCCGGCTTCCGGTTTTTAGGCTACCTCGTTGGTCAATGCGACCGCCTGACCGGTCACGGGCGTCAGTCCCACGTGCCCAACCGGCCCGAGCTGGTGGCCGCCCACGGGTACGACACCAAGTACGCCAGTCAGGCTCTTCGTCTGGGCCTGCAGGGAATTGAGCTGATCACGACCGGTCAGCTCAGCCTGCCCATGCGTGCCGCAGACCTGGGGCCGTGCATGGAGATCAAGCGCGAACAGGTCGGGTACGCCGAGGCGCTGCGTCGGATCGACGCGGCCCGCTCTCGTCTGGCTGAGTTGCTGAACGGACCCCTCGCCGTACCCGATGAGCCGGACACTGACGTCGCCAGTGAGTGGATGGTCCACGCCCACCGGCGGCACTGGACTTGGCAGGACTGAACAGTGCGATGACAACGAACTCCAAGACCCAGCGGTTGCTAGTTAGCCGTCAGGGCCCTGGCAACTGGCGGCACCAGCGGGTTGGGATTCTGGCGTTTGACGGCCACCGCTACACCTTCACCTACGAGCCCGGTGTGGATCGTCCTCTCCCTGGGCTGCCCCTGGGCACCGGTCATGGAAGCGAGCGGTTGTTCCCAATCTTCGCGGAGCGCGTGATCGATGATCATCGGCCCGAGCGGACGCAGACGTTAGCTCAACTGGGGCTATCGGCGGACGCTGGTCCGTTTGAGGTGCTCTCAGTGTCAGGCGGTCGTCGCACCGGCGACACGTACGAACTCACTCCCCTACCCCAACCGGGCCCTGCCGACATTCCCTTCGTCGTTCGCGGCATTCGCCACCTGACTGCAGCGGAGAGGGACCGGATAAACCCTCTCACGCCAGGAGATTCACTCTCTGTCCGAAGTGATGAGACGAACAGGGTCAACTATCGAGCGCTCCTGGTCACGCGAGATGGCTGGCGGTCGGGATATGTACCTGATCCTCTTGTCAAAGACGTCCATCACGTGGTTCGGAGCGACCATCAGTTGGTTGTTGCGCGCGTGAACCCTCCTGCGGCGGGTCTGCACGTGCGACTGCTAGTTCGGCTGACCGCACCGGCCGACACACAAGTGGACTAGCGTCCGGTTGACCTTTGGACGTGCGCCGCCGTGAAGACGCCTGGCGGCAAGCTGCGGGCCGCATCATCCGTACGAGGGTGGTCGGGGAGGATGTGATCTATGCCCGTGGCTGTCGATAGAACTCAACGACCAACTGATTTGTCCCACCTCGTTTATGCGGTCGCCGCTGCTCAAGATGCCAATGCGGAAGAGGATTGGCTGGAATGGAAGAGCGAGTTGGACTTGTCCACTGCCGCGGGCAGATTCGAGCTGGCCAAGGAGGTCCTCGCGAAGGCAAACCGTCCGGTCATCCGTTCACTAGCTAACTGCCTAGGCTGGTCTTACGTACTGGTCGGCGTGAGCGAGAAAGGCATCCAGGGAACCCGCGAGTGGCCAACTGCGACCCTTGAACAGAAGCTCGGTCAGTACTTGGGACAAGGCACGGATGCCCCGGCATGGAGGCCCGTCAACGTCGGGGTGGGTGGCGAGGTCGTTCTCGCGATCGAAATCGCTCCGCCACAGGATGGCGACCCCATCTACACACTGCGTAAGTCCTTCGAATCCTTCAAGGAGGGCACCGTCTTCGTGGCAGGCGTCGAGAAGGCTGAGCAGGCCAGTCCCGACGACATGCGGATGCTGCAGCAACGCTTGCTGGCAGGCACGTTCGAAGACCGCGTCATGGAGCGGGTTGCGCTCGCGTGTACGACACTTCAGGCCGCTGTGGAGTTCGGCGTCGCGTTTCCGATGTACAGGGCTTTCGGCACTGTCACCGGAACTGAGCACGAAGATGGGCCTTGGATCACAAGTTGGCTGCACGTCGTGCCTGGAGGCAGTTTTGAGGAGTCGCTTCCTGCGTTGTTCTATCTAACCAACATGCCGACCCAAAACATGATCGCCGTGTTCCCGTCGTGGGTCGACTGGAACGGCGCCGAGGGACAGGTCCAAAGTGCGGTGGATAAGGCGCTGGCCGCGATTGAGGGAGTTACCCGACCGGACACCCATCAACAGCAGACCCACCTAATCTTGATATGCACCGAAGAGTTCGGTCATATCCACTCAGCGATTCGGTGGTCCATTGCGGCCGGCCCAGACGGGTTGATACCGCTGCGTGTGGGCGTTCCGTGTGTGCGGTTTTCGGTCTAGCTAGTGCCAAGGCACGGGTCTCGAAATGGCTGCGCTCAAGTAGTCTCAACGTATCCGACTACGCTTCGTGTAGCTCCTCAGCCCAGTCTTTGAAAAATCTGATCGCCGCCGCCGCCCGTTGTGGGTGCAACGGGACTTCATCATCATCGAACCTGCCGAGCGTGCCGACCATCTGAGCCAGCACCACAAGGTCGAAACCAGGATCCTGGCGTTGAGCCTCCTCGATGAGCGCGGCTTTGCCGAACTGGTCGGCGAGTACGAACACATCGGCGAAGTCTCGGGCCTCGGCACGACCGAAGAGTGCGAGCAGTTTCCGTCCCGCCAGCTCAAGCGGAGCCAATGTAGGTCCGAGCACGGTCACCGTGGGTTGCTGCTGCGGCGGCGAGTCCACAGCCAGGTCAACCATGGTCTCGTGCGCCGCGCGCGACACAACCAACCGGCAGAACGTGGGCGCGTCCTGGACGACGACCACCTCGAAGCCGACTTCGCGCAGCGCGCTGATGAACGCCCGCGACGCTTGTGACACTGAGGCCGTCGGTGCTGACGTGAACAAATCAATGTCCTCGGTGGGACGCATGATCATTTCTGAAGCAACGAGCGCTGCGCCACCGGCGACGAGGAAGCCGTCCGCTTCTGGCAGACCGAAGAACAAGTGCGCCACCGTCACCTGTAGTTCGGAGAGTTCACCCGGGCGTTCCATCAGGCGATCCTGGGCTCAGTTGCACGCTTCACCAGACTGTCCCAACCCAAGCGAACGGGTCTAGGCAGTACGAGTTCGTCCCAGAGATCCACCAGCAGGGCACCGTCGACGTACGACAGAACATCCTCCGGGCGCCCCTCACGCAGGACAATCTCGTAGACTCGGGCCCGCTGTCGGCGATCACGTAAGTCGAAGACTCGGCCCCGATCCGACCAGTTCAGGTGCAACGGCAATTCCACCACGGCGAACGCGCGATCCAACGGGAGTCGCGGGAGTTCGGTCGGCACGAGGATGGGACGTCCCCGGTCAATAGCCATCTCTTGAAACTCCACCCGCGGGGCGACAGTCAACTCGAAGCCGGCCGCCTCCAAGAGCCGACTCGCAGTCTGAATAGAGGGCGACTTACGACCGTTCTCATACGCAGACAACGTCGGCCGCGAGGTGCCAGCAGCGGCCGCCAGAGCAGCCTGCGACAGGCCCGCCGCCGCGCGGGCCTCTTCCAGGAGGGATGCGCCATCCATAGAGCTAGTGTATCCAAAGGGATACATGAATAGTCCCAGCTGGGCTGCAATCTCATCGACCAAGTCCGGGGAGGGGACCGTTGTGCCTTGTGGAAACCGCAGGTCACGGGCATTTCGGGGGTCAGGATTCGTGCCAAATCGGTGGTCAATCTGGCACAGATCTGGCACCAGCGGCGCTCTGCGGGCTGTGGATAATCTGGGGATTACGCCGCTCAACCGCTTCTGACCTGCGGTTATGTGTGGTGGAGCCAACGGGACTCGAACCCGTAACCCCCTGCTTGCAAAGCAGGTGCGCTACCAATTGCGCCATGGCCCCTGACGTCGACCTCAAGACCGACGAGGGAGTGACTCAGCGGGCCGGCGGCTGATCCGATGCCTGGATCCAGACGCCCGGCTTGGCCGCTGCCGCCTGCTGCCGCTTCACCACGGCTGCCGCGGCGGCTGCTGCGACTCCGGCGAGGACGACGAGCTTCTTCATGCGGACCTCCGGCGGGCAGCGGACGGTGCATCCCACAGATGACCGAGTCAGACGTGGGCCTAAGAGGACTTGAACCTCTGACCTCTTCCTTATCAGGGAAGCGCTCTAACCGACTGAGCTATAGGCCCTCACGCACGACTCCCAGCAGTGCCGGAAGCCCGGTCGAGATTACCCCACCCGCGGGACGCCGCCCAAATTGACGTCCCCCGGTGGGACAGATGCGCGGGTTGTCGACAGACGCGCGGCTAACAACCCGCGCAACTGTCGGTAAGCCGCGCAGATCCAAGCGCGCCCGGGATGCCAAGATCAACCCGTGCTCATCTACAAGATCCTGCGGCCCGCCGAGTGGGACCAGTGGCAGACCGAGAGCCTCTTCGAAGGTACGCCGCTGGACCAGCAGGACGGTTATGTCCACTGTTCGACGCGCGAGCAGGTGCCTGGCACCATCGATCGGTTCTTCGCAGGCGAGACCAACCTGGTCATCGTCACCCTGGACACCGACGAGTTCGGCGACCACGTGAAGTGGGAGGACGACTTCCCGCACATCTACGCCGCGCTGAGCCTCGAGGACGTCGTCGAGGCCAGTCCCTACGACGAGCAGACGTTCTCGACACCGTAGCGACGGCCACAGCTAGCCAGGTCTGGATACGGATGGCTGGTTTCGCAACACGAAACCAGCCATCCGTATCCAAACTCGAGGGTGGAGAAGCCCAGGCAGCGACCTCAGTCGTCCGACAGCGTCAGCCGCAAGCCGCCGACCAGTGACGCACAGATGTTGTAGAGGAACGCCGCCAGCGTCGCGAACGCCGTGATCAGGATGATGTCGATGAACCCGATCACCACCGCCAAAGACACGACCTTGCCGAAGCCGATGTAATCCATCAGGTCGAACGTCGAACCCTGCTTGTCCAGCGAGCGCAGCAGATCGTTCAGGTCGGAGAAGACCCCCATCCCGGCCAGCACGATCCACAGCAGGGCGACCGCGACCACGCTGGCGATGGCGAACGCCACCGACAGCAGGAACGAAATCTTCATCACCGACCACGGGTCGACCCGCGAGACCGACAGCCGTACCCGGCGCGGCGTCGCCCGTGCGGGACGAGCCGGCGCGCCACCCTTCACCGCTGGCGGTCGACCGGACCGGGCCGCCGGCTGCCGCCCGCGCGCTGACGCAGCAGATCCCGCTGAACCCTTACGCGTGGGCGCGGCCGCGGGACGTGAACCGTTCTGCGGTGCGGCCGATCGCTGCGCGCTACCGGGCAACCGGGCTGCGGTCGCTCCAGCGTTGGGGCCGTCGGACTGGCTCACTCGTCGTCTCCGGATTCGTCGGTCTCGGTCTCGGCGTCGCCGGCAACATCCGGCGTCTGCTCCGACGGTACGGCATCCACCTCCGAATCCTCTGGAGCCTCAGCGGGGGAAGCGTCCTCCGGCTCCGCCTCCACGTTGCGAGCCACCGCCACGATCGCGTCACCCCGGTCCGGCGTCGCGAACTGTACGCCCTGCGTGGAGCGCCCGGTGCGGCGTACCTCATCGACGCGGGAGCGCACGATCTTGCCCTTCTCCATCACCACGAGGACCTCATCGCCCTCGTCGACGGTCAGCGCGCCCACCAGGTCGCCACCGCGCTCGGAGAAGTTCGCGACCTTGACCCCGAGCGTTGCCCGGCCCTTGGTCGGGTAGTCCGAGGCCGCCGTACGTTTGGCCAAGCCGTTCTCGAAGACCACGAAGACGTCCGGGTCCGTCCCAGCGGTAATCACACTCATCGCCAACAGATGATCCCCGTCGCGGAACTTCATGCCCGTCACGCCCGAGGTCGCCCGGCCCATCGGCCGCAACGACTCATCCGTGGCGTGGAAGCGCACCGACTGCCCCTTGCGGGAGACGAGGAGTACGTCGTCCGCGGGCCCCGCGAGCGCCGCACCGACCAGTTCGTCCCCGTCGCGCAGATTCACCGCGATGAGTCCGCCGGAGCGCGGCGAGTCGTACTCGGCCAGCCGGGTCTTCTTCACCAGGCCGTTGCGGGTGGCCAGCAGCAGGTACGGCGCCGCGTCGTAGTCCTGCAGCGTCATGACCTGGGCGATCTCCTCGCCCGGCTGGAACGCCAGCAGGTTCGCGACGTGCTGGCCCTTGGCATCACGGGCCGCCTCCGGCAGCTCGTACGCCTTGGCCCGGTAGACCCGGCCGCTGTTGGTGAAGAACAGCAGCCACTGGTGCGTAGAGGTGATGAAGAAGTGCGACACCACGTCGTCGCCGCGCAGGGACGCGCCGCGAACTCCCTTGCCACCACGGCGTTGTGCGCGATACTCCGACACCTTCGTGCGCTTGGCGTACCCCCCGCGGGTGATCGTGACGACCACGTCCTCCTCGGGGATCAGGTCCTCCATCGACATGTCACCGTCGTAGGGCACGATCTGGCTGCGACGGTCATCGCCGTACCGCTCGACGATCTCCGCCAGTTCCTCACTGACGATGGTCCGCTGTCGCTCCGGCTTGGCCAGGATGTCCTTGTAGTCATCGATCAGCCGCTGCAACTCATCGTGCTGCTCCAGGATCCGCTGACGCTCCAACGCCGCGAGCCGCCGCAGCTGCAGGTCCAGGATCGCGCGGGCCTGGATGTCATCGACGTCCAGCAACTCCATCAACCCGACCCGGGCCTCGTCCGCACTCGGCGAGCGCCGGATCAGGGCGATGACCTCGTCCAGCATCTCCAGCGCCTTGAGGTAACCGCGCAGGATGTGGATGTCCTGCTCGGCCTTGTCCAGGCGGAACTGGGTGCGCCGCACGATCACGTCGATCTGGTGCTCGACCCAGTAGCGGATGAACGCCGACACCGGCAGGGTGCGCGGCACGCCGTCGACCAGCGCCAGCATGTTGGCGCCGAAGTTCTGCTGCAACCCGGTGTGCTTGTAGAGGTTGTTCAGCACGACCTTGGCCACGGCGTCGCGCTTGAGCACGATGACCAGGCGCTGACCGGTGCGACCGGAGGTCTCATCGCGCAGATCGGCGATGCCGGCAACCTTGCCGTCGCGCACCAACCCGGCGATCTTCTCCGCGAGCGTGTCCGGGTTGACCTGGTAGGGCAGCTCGGTGACCACCAGGCACTGCCGGCCCTGGATCTCCTCGACGTTGACCACCGCGCGCATCACGATCGAGCCGCGCCCGGTGCGGTACGCCTCCTCGATCCCCTTGCGGCCCATGATCAGAGCGCCCGTGGGGAAGTCCGGGCCGGGGATGCGTTCGAGTACGGCGTCCAGCAGCTCCTCGCGTGAGGCACCCGGGTGGGCCAGGAGCCACTGCGCCGCGTCGGCGACCTCGCGCAGGTTGTGCGGCGGGATCTGGGTGGCCATACCGACGGCGATACCCGAAGAGCCGTTGACCAGCAGGTTCGGGAAGCGGGCCGGCAACACGGTCGGCTGCAGGGTCTTGCCGTCGTAGTTCGGCTCGAAGTCCACGGTGTTCTCGTGGATGTCGCGCACGAGTTCCATCGCCAGCGGCGCCATCCGGCACTCGGTGTACCGCGGTGCAGCAGCGCCGTCGTTGCCGGGGGAGCCGAAGTTGCCCTGACCGTCGATCAGCGGGTAGCGCATCGACCACGGCTGCACCAGACGGACCATCGCGTCGTAGATCGCGGTGTCACCGTGCGGGTGGTACTGACCCATGACCTCGCCGACCACGCGGGAGCACTTGTTGTACCCGCGGTCGGGACGGTACCCACCGTCGTACATCGCGTAGACGATCCGGCGGTGCACCGGCTTCAACCCGTCACGCACATCCGGCAGCGCCCGCGAGACGATGACCGCCATCGCGTAGTCGATGTAGCTGCGCTGCATCTCGGTGTTGAGATCGATCTCGTCGATCCCGGTGTTCTCCGGCGGCGTGGGCTCGTCCGGTCCGCCGGTCGTGTCGTCAGTCATGAATCCCTCTGTGTATCAAGCAATTTCGGTGGCGACGGAACTAAATATCCAGAAAGCGCACGTCTTTCGCGTTCCTCTGGATGAATCCCCTTCGGGACTCGACGTCCTCACCCATCAGCACCGCGAAGATCTCGTCGGCAGCGGCCGCGTCGTCCATCGTCACCTGCAGCAACGTGCGGGTGTCAGGGTCCATCGTGGTCTCCCACAACTCCTCGTAGTTCATCTCGCCCAGACCCTTGTACCGCTGGATCGGCGAGTCCTTCGGCAGCCGCCAACCCTTGCTCTGGCCCAGCTCGACCAGGCCGTCGCGCTCCTTGTCGGAGAAGGCGAACTCGTGCTCGTGGTTGGACCACTTGATCCGGTACAGCGGCGGCTGCGCCAGGTAGACGTAGCCGTGCTCGATCAGCGGCCGCATGAAGCGGAAGAGCAGCGTCAGCAGCAACGTGCGGATGTGCATACCGTCGACGTCGGCATCGGCCATCAGCACGATCTTGTGATAGCGCGCCTTCTCGATGTCGAAGTCCTCACCGATACCGGTGCCGAAGCCGGAGATCAGCGCCTGGACCTCGTTATTGGCCAGGACCTTGTCCATCCGGGCCTTCTCGACGTTCAGGATCTTGCCGCGGATCGGCAGGATGGCCTGGTTGAACGGGTTGCGACCCTGCGTCGCCGACCCGCCCGCCGAGTCACCCTCGACGATGAAGACCTCACTGATGGTCGGGTCCTTGGACTGGCAGTCGCGCAGTTTGCCGGGCAGCCCGCCGCCCTCCAGCAGTCCCTTGCGTCGCGCCGTCTCGCGCGCCTTACGGGCCGCCATCCGGGCTGAGGCGGCCGAGACCGCCTTGGAGACGATCGCCCGTCCGTCCCGGGGGTTGCTGGCCAGCCAGTGTTCGAGGTTGTCCCGTACGGCGCCCTGCACGAAACCCTTGACCTCTGAGTTTCCGAGTTTGGTCTTGGTCTGACCTTCGAACTGCGGTTCGCCCAGCTTCACGGAGATGACGGCGGTCAGACCCTCCCGGATGTCGTCACCGGTGAGGTTGTCGTCCTTCTCCTTGAGCAACTTGTTGTCCCGCGCGAACTTGTTGATCAGCGAGGTCATCGCGGCCCGGAAGCCTTCTTCGTGGGTGCCGCCCTCGTGCGTGTTCACCGTGTTGGCGTAGGTGTGCACCGACTCGGAGTAGGCGGTCGTCCACTGCATCGCGATCTCGACCGACAGCAGCCGCTGCGTGTCCTCAGCCTCGAAGGCGATGACACTGTCGTGCACGGGGTCGTTGCGCTTGGAGGAGTTGAGGTACTTCACGTAGTCCAACAGACCCTCGTCGTACCGGTAGGTCACCGTCTTGGGGGATGCCTCCTCGACCGTGGTGCCCTCGGCGGCCGCTTCCTCGACCGCGGCCTCGTCGACCTCCTGCTCCCGCTCATCGGTGAGGGTGATCGTCAGACCCTTGTTCAGGAACGCCGTCTGCTGGAAGCGGGCCCGGATCGTGTCGAAGTCGTACTCGACCGACTCGAAGATGTTCGGGTCGGCCCACCAGGTGATCGTCGTACCCGTCTGGTCCTGCGGTCCCAGGTCACCAACAACCGACAACGGCGCCTTGGGCACCCCGTGCTCGAACTCGATGAAGAAGCGCTTGCCCAGTTGGCGCACCTCGGCGGTCATCCGGGTGGATAGCGCGTTCACCACGGACGAGCCCACCCCGTGCAGACCACCGGAGACCTTGTAACCGCCGCCACCGAACTTGCCGCCGGCGTGCAACTGGGTCAACACGACCTCGACGGTCGAGACGCCCTCGGTCGGGTGGATGCCGGTGGGGATACCGCGGCCGTCGTCGATGACGCGGACGCCGCCGTCGGCCAACAGGGTCACGTCGATCGTGGTCGCGAAGCCGGCCAGTCGCTCGTCGACCGCGTTGTCCACGATCTCCCAGATCAGGTGGTGCAGACCGCGCGGACCGGTGGAGCCGATGTACATACCCGGTCGTTTGCGGACCGCTTCCAGACCTTCCAGGACCTGGATCGCGCTGGCGTCGTACACCGCATCGGTCGAGGTGTCCGGGCTGCGCAGGGACTCCTGGTTTTCCCGCTGGGGTGCCTGCTCGTCGTCGGGCTGGGGGTTGGTCGCGTCGGCCACTAGCTGGTTGCTCCTGTTCCACGGATCGCCCGGCCGACGGGCCCAGCGCAGGCGCACACTCGTGGCGGGTACCGATGATCGGAGGTACGCCGCGGGCTGCTTCACCGCTGTCTGACGGACGGGCAGCGCCCCCACCGAAATGAGCGCGCTGTTCGCCTATCAGTCTACCGTGCGCCGCGGCAGAACCGGCCCTCAGACCCGCTTAATCCCCAGCCAGACCGCCAAATCAGTTGCCGAGTGACTCCCCGTACGTCGATAGGGGCCTCACGGGCTCTGCGGCGCGATCACGGGACGAGCACATACACCTCGGCGCCGGAGTCGGTCGTGCAGGTGACCAGGTCGGTCCGCGCACAGTTCAACGTGTAGTCCTGCCCGGTCGCCGGCGAGTGCGCCGTGACCTGGAACTGGGTCTGCCCCTGGCTGATCGGACCGGCCGCGGCGGCCGCCACATTGGTGGCGAAACCGCAGGAAGCGCGGGCATTGCCACCGACGGTCGGCGCGCAGACCTTCGCGCCCGCGGGGAACGTGCCGGCGGCAGTGCTGGTCTCCGACGTCGACGTGGATGAGGTCGTCGAGGAGGACTCCGAGGACGTGCTGGAACTTTCGCTCGACGTCGAGGTGGAGGTCGGCGACGGCTGCGCCGAAGTCTGGGTGGGCGTCGGGCTCGTCGGGGTCGCCGTCGGCAGCACCGAATTGGTGACCGCGGGGGTACTGCGGTTGTCCCGACTGGCCCACAGATAGCCACCCACCGCACCAACGATCGCCAGCGAGGCCATGATCACCGCGACCGGCCACCAGATCGAGCGCACCGGATCCTCCGGACCTGCTTCGTACCGACCCTGTTCATAGGCCGCCTGCTCGTAGGGGTCCCGCTCGGCGTACTGCTGCCCGCCGCGGTACTGCTGGTCCCCGCCGTACTGCTGCGGGGCGTAGTGCTGGGGGGCGTACTGCTGCGTCGGGTACGGCTGCGCCGGCAGCGCCCTGGTCGGTTGGGCATCAGCTTCCTGGCCCTGACCGTAGGCCGGGTCGATGTAGATCTTCGGCTTCTGCACCGGCAGGTCGTGCGGAGCGACCCCCGGGGGTACCCCGACCGTGGGGTCCTCCGAGCGGTCGGGACCGCTGGCTGCAGGGCCGGCCTGGCCGGGCAACCGGACCGGCCGCGTCGGGTCGGACTCGTTCGGGATGGGCCGGGTCTGCTCCGGGTCGTTCGGTTCGTTCGGGGTCACGCAGGAACACTCCTTGGTACGACGAACGCCCCAGGGTAGCGACCCCGCCTGGGTCGTGGCGGTTGCCGGGGCGCTCAGCCGTAGGTGTCCCGAGGTCCGCGACCGCCGGTGATCCCGCGGTATCCGTGCTTCCACGATGGTGCCCCCGGGCCGACGATCCGCAGTTCGCGCACCACGTCCGGGCCCACCTTCTGCTCGATCGCACCGAGCAGGGTGGAGCTCAGGAGCCGCAACTGCGTCGCCCAGGCCGTCGACTCCGCGCGCACGGTCAGCACCGAGTCCTCGAACGTGGTCGGGATGCAGTGCGTGGCCACTTCCGCCCCGACGATGTCGGCCCAGCGACTGAAAACTGCCCCGGCCTGTACGTCGACCTGCCAGGCCCGCTCCTCGATCAACTTCTCGATGCCTGCCCCGAGCGGTTGTGGCTCCAGCGAGTCGCGCCGCGGCGCGACTCCGGGCTGGGTGCTCGAGGGTCGGGGACGTACACCGGGCCGCAGACCCCGCTCACGGGCGGCTCGGCGTACCTGGTTCAGCGCCTCCCGGGCCGCCTCCAGAGGGTCGGGTTCCTCACGGGCAGAGTCGTTTTCGTCGCTCACCGGGGCGTCTCCTGCGGCACGGTGATCGCGCTGACCGCCGCCCGGGTCACCTCGAACCGGGGACCGACCAGGCTCGCCGGGATGTCGGCCGGCACGGCCGCGGTCACCAGCACCTGCTCGCAATCCTCGATCAACGCGGCCAGGCGCTCGCGGCGGCCGGTGTCCAACTCGGCGAACACGTCGTCCAGCACCAGGACCGGGTCGGTGCCCAGGTCGTGGCGCAGCAACTGGTAAGCCGCCAGGCGCAGCGCCAGGGCGAACGACCAGGACTCGCCGTGGCTGGCGTAGCCCTTGGCCGGCAGGTCGCCCAGTTCGAGTTCGACGTCGTCGCGGTGCGGTCCGACCAGCGTCAGTCCGCGCTCGACCTCCGCCTGGGCGACCTGTGCGAACCGCTCGTGGGTGGCCTCGGTCAACTCCTGCACCTCGGGCACCTGCCCTGCCGCGATCCGTTGCGCCACCTCGGGATCCAGACTGCTGCGGTACGTCGCGTGCGCACCTCCCGCGCCCGCGCTCACCTGCTCGTACGCCTGGGCCACGTGCGGCGCCAGATCACGCAGCAACCGCAGTCGCGCATAGAGCAGATGGGCACCGGCGGTGGCCAGATGGTCGTTCCACGCCGGCAGCGATGCCAGCACACCGGCCCGGTCCGCAGAGTTCCGCGCCGTTTTCAGCAACGCGTTGCGCTGTTTGAGGATCTTGTCGTAGTCGCTGCGCGCCGCCGACCAGCGCGGTTGCCGCGCCACCAGCAGGTCGTCCAGGAACCGGCGGCGCTGCTCCGGGTCACCCTTGACCAGCGCAAGGTCCTCGGGAGCGAACAGCACGGTTCGCAACGTGCCGAGCGTTTCCCGCGGCCGGGTGGGGTGCCCGCCCAGCCGGGCGCGGTTAGCCCGGCCCGGGTTGATCTCGAGTTCGACCTGTTGGGTGCGGCCGTCGCGGACCACTGCAGTGGAGATGATGGCTTGTTCGCAGCCCGCCCGGATCAGGGGCCCGTCAGTGGCCACCCGATGTGAACCCAGCGACGCGACGTACCCGATGGCCTCGACCAGGTTGGTCTTGCCCTGCCCGTTCAGTCCCACGAACAGGCTCGGCCCGGGCCGCAGCGGCAGGTCCACGCGGTCGTAGGAGCGGAAGTCCGTCAGCACCAGATGGGCGACGTACATCAGGACTCAGCGCACCCCGCGCACCGGTTCAGTGGTCGGTGACGATGGGCTTCTCGCCCTTCTTCGTCACTTCGTGGCCACCGAATTCGTTGCGCAGCGCGGCGACAGCCTTCATCGCCGGGGAGGCGGTGCCCTGGCGGGAGAAGAACCGCTGGTAGAGCGCGCAGGAGATGACCGGCATCGGCACGCCGTACTCTACGGCTTCCTGCACGGTCCACCGGCCCTCGCCGGAGTCATTGACGAAGCCCTCGATGCCCTCCAACGTGGCGTCCTTGGCCAGCGCGTCGGCCATCAGTTCCTGCAACCAGGAACGCACCACGGTGCCGCGGGTCCACGCTTTGAACGCCGCCGGGACGTCCTTGACGATCTCCTTGGCCTCGAGCAACTCGTAGCCCTCGGCGTAGGCCTGCATCATGCCGTACTCGATGCCGTTGTGAACCATCTTCACGTAGTGACCGGCGCCCACATCCCCGGCGTGTACGAAGCCCTCGTCGCGCGGACCCTCAGGACGCAGTGCGTCGAAGATCGGCAGCACACGGGCGATGTTCTCATCGGACCCACCGGCCATCAGGCCGTAGCCCTCGGTCTTGCCCCAGACACCGCCGGAGACACCGCAGTCGACGAATTCGATGCCCTTCTTGCCGAGTGCCTCGGCGTGGATGGCGTCGTCGGTGAACTTGCTGTTGCCGCCGTCGACGACCAGGTCGCCCTTGTCCAGCAGGCCGCCGAGCTCGTCGATCAGACTCTGGGTGATCCGGCCGGCCGGCACCATCAGCCACACCACGCGCGGCGGGGTGAGCGCCTTCACCAAGTCCTCGACCGTGGCCACGTCGCTCACCTGGGGGTTCGTGTCGTACCCGACGACCTCGTGACCAGCCGCGACGATCCGGTCGCGCATGAAACCGCCCATTTTGCCCAGGCCGATAAGTCCGATCTGCATGACGCTCCTTGGATTCAGCGTTGGTCGTTCAGGATGTACTGAAGGGATCAGCTGGCGAACCGGACGGGCATCAACACGTAGCGGTAGCTGTCGTCGGACTCGCCGTCGGCTTCATTCTGCCCTGACAACACCGCCGGGCGCCCGGGTTGGGTGAAGGACAATCTGGCGTACGCCGTGCCCAGCACCTGCAACCCATCGAGCAGGAACTGCGGGTTGAACGCCGTCTCGATCTCCGGGCCCGTCAGGCTCGCCTCGAGGGCTTCGCTGGCCTGGGCCTCCTCGCCCTGGCCGGCTTCGATCGCCAGCACGCCCTCGCTGAAGCGCAACCGGACCGGGGTGTTGCGCTCGGCGACCAGGGCGACGCGCTTGACCGACTCGATCAGCGAACTGGTCTGCACGACGGCCACCGTGTCGACGGTGGTCGGGAAGATCGAGGCGACCTTGGGGTATTCGCCATCCAGCACCCGGCTGGTCGTGCGCCGCTGACCGGCTTCGAACCCGACCAGTCCGTCCCCGCCGGCGGCCGAACCGAAGGCCACGTCGACGCTGCCGCCGGCGCCCAGCGCCTTGGCGGTGTCGGACAGGGTCCGCGCCGGGATCAGCGCAACGTACGCCGCGTCCGGGCTGGTGGGGTTCCAGCTGAGTTCGCGTTGGGCCAGGCGATACCGGTCGGTGGCCAGCAGGGTGACCTTGTCGCCGTCGACCTCGACCCGGACCCCGGTCAGGATCGGCAGGGTGTCGCCGCGGTCCGCCGCGATGGAGACCTGGGCAACAGCCTGGGTGAACGCCGTACCGTCGATCGACCCACTGCCATCGGGCGCGGTCGGCAGGGTCGGGTAGTCGGCGGTCGGCATCTCGTGCAGCGCGAACCGGCTTGAGCCACAGACCAACTGGACCTTGGTGCCATCGGAGGTCAGCAGGACCGGCTTGTCCGGAAGGGATCGGGCGATGTCCGACAACAAGCGGCCGTGCACCAGGGCGGTGCCCGGCTCGTCGACGTGGGCGGCGACGGTGACCTTGGCCGAGACCTCGTAGTCGAAGGCACTGAGGGTCAGCCCGTCGTCATTGGCTTCGAGCAGGACTCCGGCGAGGACGGGGACCGGCGGCCGGGCGGCCAGGCCGCGCACGGCCCAGGTGACCGCATCCGCCAAAACGTCACGTTCGACTTGCAGCTTCACCGACCAGACCGTCCTTGCTTCTTCGAAAGTGCCTTGCTGGGTGTCATAGCCCGCTTGCACCCTGGAGTACGGGTGGTCACGGGCGTTCCGCCCCCGACCCTAGTCCAACCGGGTTCGGATATGGATGGCCCCTCAGATCGCGTCACACCAGCCATCCGGATCCAGACCCGACACCCACCCAGCACTCGAAGTCAGTCCATCCACAGTCCTCAGGGTCGTTGGGGTTCCGGGAACACCTTGCTGAATAGTTCTCGTCGTCGTAATAGCGGTTGTGGATCAGCGGGATAACTCGCAACGCCGCTGGTCAGAGCGGGTGGTGGCCTGTGGATAACGTCGGGACAGTTGTGGTGGCTGTCCCCGGCCTGCGGGGTCCTCGTGGCGTCGTCCACGTCGGATCCCCGGCCCGGAGGACGTACTGACGACAGTTATCCACCGTTTTATCGGTAGTTGTGCACAGATCTGTGGATAACTCGGGACAGATCTTTTCCACACACTTATCCACAATCGGGGGATAGCGGTACGTGAAGTACCGGTAAACGCTGCGTCGCTGGAAGGGGTCAGGAGTTGCCCGACGTGGCCGCGCGGCGCACGATCTGGGTCAGTTCACTGATCTGGTCGTAGAGCGAATGGCGTTCGGGAAGCAACTGGCGGATCTTGCGGTCGGCGTGCATCACGGTGGTGTGATCGCGGCCGCCGAAGTACTGCCCGATCTTGGGAAGGGACAGGTCGGTGAGTTCGCGGCACAGGTACATCGCGACCTGCCGGGCGTTGACCAGGGTTCGTGAGCGCGAGGCGTCGCACAGTTCGTCAATGGTGACGCCGAAGTAGCGGGCCGTCTCGCGCATGATCAGCGGCGCGGTGACCTGGCCGGCACTGGCGCTGGGGACCAGATCCTTCAACACGTGCGCCGCGAGCGCCGGATCCACCTGGCTCTGGGTGACCGAACCGTAGGCCGCGACCCGGATCAGCGCACCCTCGAGTTCCCGGATGTTGCTGGGCACCTTGTCGGCGATCAGGCTCAGGACGTCATCGGAGATCTCGATGTGGTCGGTGATGGCCTTCTTACGCAGAATCGCGATGCGGGTTTCCAGATCGGGTGGTTTGACGTCGGTCGTCAGACCCCATTCGAACCGCGAGCGCATCCGTTCTTCCAGACCGTTGAGCTGTTTGGGCGGCTGGTCGCTGGTGAGCACGATCTGCTTCTCGCTGTTGTGCAGCGCGTTGAACGTGTGGAAGAACTCTTCCTGCGTGCTCTCCTTGCCCTGCAGGAATTGCACGTCGTCGATCAGCAGGACATCGACGTTGTCGCGATAGCGCTTCTGGAAGCTGCTGGCCTTGTCGTCGCGGATCGAGTTGATGAAGTCGTTGGTGAACTCCTCGGAGTTCACGTACCGCACGCGGGACTGCGGGTAGTACGAGCGCACGTAGTGGCCGATGGCATGCAACAGGTGGGTCTTGCCCAGTCCCGAATCGCCGTAGATGAACAACGGGTTGTACGAGCGAGCAGGGGTCTCCGCGACGGCCTGGGCAGCGGCGCAGGCGAACCGGTTGCCCGCACCGATCACGAACGTGTCGAACGTGTACTTGGGGTTCAGCCGGGTGTCATCCCGGTCGCTGACCGTGGCCGGTCCGTGCCCCGGGGTGCTGGGTCGTTGGCTGATCGGCTGGGCCGCGCCCCGGGGAGGAGCGGGATCGAAGGCAGCGGGTGCGGAGACGGCGACCGGGTCCTCGGGGTAGGTGTCCACCAAGGTCAGCGTCGGAGCCTCATCCGTGCTCGCCAGGGCTTCGATGGAGTTGTCGCCGGCCTCGAGGCCGGTATCGCCGCCGGTTTCGGCGCCGCGCAACGACTGGTCCACGGTGACCGCGATGGTCAGGTCCCGCCCGACGGCGCGGCTCAGCGAACTGCGCACGGGTTCGGCCAGCGTGGACTCCACGGCTGTCTTGGTGTTATCGAAGGGCACGGCGATCAGGGCGGTGTCGCCCAATACGCCGACCAGGCGCGCGATCTGCAGAAAACCGCGTTCTTTGGCGGGGATCCCGGAGTCAGCCAGGTCGAGCATCACGGTGTGCCAGATGTGCGCCAGATCCGGTTCGGAATCCTCCAAAACCACCGGTGCCCCCTCTGCGCAGACCGTCCAACACGTCTCGTGTGCTTCAGCGTGCCACCACAGACCACGGCACACCAAAAGTTATCCACAACAGTGTGCACAGGTGTGGACAGCGGTCTTCGGTGGGGGAGGAGCGGCGACTAGAAGACCCGACCGTAACAACCGGGTCACGCTTGGGGCAACCGAGAGAGCGACAAATTTTGCTTCGTCGGCGTGTCGCTACCGACCCCTGGCACAAAGTTGCGCTGTATTGGCCGGTTCTGCACAGAATGCGGCGTTCTCGTCTGCGACGGCGCGGTCCCGGCTCGTGCTGGTTTGACCCGTCCTATGCACCCACGTAAAGTTGATGAGGCCTGTTGCGTCCATGCGTGCGTCCGGTTTTGCCGGTGGTGCCCAACCTGATGCGACCGGCCGAGAACTTCCGCGGTAGTCCGCGGTTTGCAGTGACACCCATGGGCCACCCGGCCCGCCACCGACGGAGTTATTGACGTGAGCAAGCGTACTTTCCAGCCGAACAACCGCCGCCGTGCCCGCAAGCACGGTTTCCGGCACCGCATGCAGACCCGCGCCGGCCGGGCGATTCTGTCTGCCCGCCGTAGCAAGGGCCGCGCGAGCATCTCTGCCTGAGCTGCTGCGCTCATGTTGGCGCGCCGCCACCGTTTACGCACCCCGGACCAGTTCCGGGCGGCGACTCGACGGGGTGGTACGCGCCGAGCCAGCGGATCAATGGTGGTGGTGCAGATGCGCACTCACAGCATGACCGACCCGGGCCCGACCCGGGTCGGTTTTGTCGTGTCCAAGGCCGTCGGCGATGCCGTGACCCGCAACCGGGTCAAGCGCATCCTGCGACATGCGGTTGCCGCCCGGCTGAGCCAGATCGGCGAAGGGCAGGACATCGTCATCCGCGCCCTTCCCTCGGCGAGCCACGGTGTCTCGACCACTGGATCGCGCCGGTTACGCGCCGAGGTCGACACTCTGCTGGACCGCGTCTGCGAATCGTCCCCCTCGCGTCCGTCGCCGCTGGTGTCGCGATGAGCTTCCTCGATCGTGGCCGTGTCGTTCTGCGTCGGGTGACGACGGCACCGTTGCTGGCTCTGATCTGGTGCTACCAGCACCTGATCAGTCCGATGACGCCGCCCACCTGCCGCTTCTATCCCAGTTGCTCGGCGTACGCCGCGACCTCCTTGCGCCGGTTCGGCCTGATCCGCGGTAGCTGGCTGACCATCCGCCGGCTGCTGCGGTGCAATCCCTGGAACCCAGGGGGCGTCGACCACGTTCCGCACAGTGAGCACGATCGCGACTCGGAGCCCGCCACCGGCCACGCCGAGCGCGTCCACCATCCGGAGCCCACCGCCGTACCGTCAACCAGGTAGCTCCACCGAAACTCACCACGGCCGGTCACGCGACCGCCCGCCCTGCAGCAGGTAAGGACAGCATGGACACGATCCTCTACCCACTCGAATGGTTCGTCGCCTTCGTGATGGTGGGGTTCCACAAGATTTTCTCGACGATCGGGCTGAACCCGGCGTCGGGCTGGACGTGGGCGCTTTCCATCGTCGGGCTGGTCGTGGTCCTGCGGATTCTGCTGATTCCGCTGTTCGTCAAGCAGATCAAGTCCTCCCGCCGGCTGCAGTTGATCCAGCCGGAGATGCAGAAGATCCAGGCCAAGTACAAGGGCAAGAAGGATCCTGAGTCCCGCCAGAAGCAGACCCAGGAAATGATGGAGCTGTACAAACGGGAAGGCACCAACCCGTTCAGCTCCTGCCTACCGATCCTGCTGCAGGCACCGTTCTTCTTCGCGCTCTTCCGGGTGCTGAACCACCTGGGTCAGATCGGATCCGGGGCGAGGAAGCCCATCGGCCCCCTCACCCAGGAACTGGCCCGGCAGGCCGAATCGTCGACCATCTTCGGCGCGAAGTTGTCCTCGACGTTCCTGGGATCGACCGACTCGGCGACCAAGATCGTCGCCGTCGTCCTGATCATCATCATGTCCGCCACGGTGTTCACCACCCAGCAGCAGTTGATGCGCAAGAACATGCCGTCCGCTGCCTTGGACAACCCGATGGCCAAGCAGCAGAAGATGATCATGTACATCATGCCGGTGTTCTTCGCCATCTCCGGCGTGAACTTCCCGATCGGTGTGCTGCTGTACTGGGTCACCACCAACCTGTGGACGATGGGCCAGCAGTTCTATGTCATCCGGCGGATGCCGGCTCCCGGTTCGGCCGCAGAGAAGGCCCTGGAGGCCCGCCGGGCCGCCAAGGGCCAGTCAATCGCCAAGGTCACGATCCCGGGTGTGTCGGCTGCGACGATCGCCGAAGGTGAGTCAGCCGCCCCTGCCCCGGGTAGCCCCGGCCTGGCAACCGCTGACGGAAACGCAGCGGGCAAGACCGGCGGTCAACGCGTCCAACCGAAGAAGAACAACAAGAAGCGGAAACGTTAGGGCTTCACCGCCCCCTCCAGCTGTCAATTCATCCTGTGATCGGAGTCCCATGACCGACATCAACACCGATATCAACGCCACTGCCACCGAGGAAGCTCCCGTTCTGGAGCAGGACGTCGCCGACGAGAGCACGCCCGAGTCGGCGACAGCAACGCAGTCCGAGGATTCCGAGCAGCCCGCTGTGGGCGGCGGCAAAGCGGCCCGTCTCGAGCGGGACGGCGAGATCGCGGCCGACTACCTTGAGACCCTGCTGGACATCGCGGACCTCGATGGCGACATCGAGGTCGACGTGGACGGCGACCGCGCCGCGATCTCCATCGTCGACAGCGACGACGGTCGCGCGCCCCGTAGCCTGGTCGGTCCGCGCGGCAAGGTGCTCGAAGCCCTGCAGGAACTGACCCGCCTGGCGGTGCAGGCGGAGACCGGTGACCGGTCCCGTCTGATGCTGGACATCGCGGGGCACCGCTCGACGCGCCGTACCCAGTTGGAGTCGGTCGCGCACGAAGCCTGCGAGAAGGTGCGCAGCTCCGGTCAGCCCCAGTCGCTGGAGCCGATGAGCGCCTTCGAGCGCAAGGTCGTGCACGACGCGGTGCTCAAGGAGGGCCTCGGCTCGGAGTCCGAGGGCGCCGAGCCCAACCGCCGGGTCGTCGTCCTGCCCGCCTGACTGCACGAGGCGGGTTTCACGTGAAACCGTCCCCCGACGCCGGCAGCGAGACTGACGACGTCGATGAGGTGCCGGCAGCGCCGGACGCAGCGCGGGAGTACCTCGGTGATCAGTTCGAGCTGATGAGCCGGTACGTCGGGCACCTGGCGACCAGCGCCATCAGCCATGGTCTGATCGGACCCCGTGAACGGGAGACGTTGTGGACCCGCCACGTGCTGAACTGCGCGGTGCTCGGCGACATCATCGACCCCGGTAGTTCGGTGATCGACGTGGGATCGGGTGCTGGCCTGCCCGGCCTGGTACTCGGGATCAGTCGGCCAGACCTCGAGGTGACGCTCGTCGAACCGTTGCTGCGTCGCAGCACCTGGTTGTCGATGGTGGTCGAGGATCTGGACTTGACCAATGTCGTGGTGCGTCGGGATCGAGCCGAGGCAGTGCACGACCTGCAGGCCGACGTCGTCACATCCCGGGCAGTGGCCCGGCTGGATCGGTTGACTGGTTGGTGTGCGCCATTGGTCGCAGCGCACGGGCGGGTCATCGCGATCAAGGGTGCAACCGCGCAGGAGGAACTGGACCTCACGCGGGACGCGCTCGCCACGCTCGGTGTGATCGATGCACGGATCACGCAATGTGGCGAGGGGGTCGTCGATCCGCCGACGACGGCGGTCGAGTTGGTCTTCGGGGATCGATCGGTTGCCGACCGTGCGCGCACCAAAGGCGCGGGTCGCAAGACGAAGTCGAAAGCCAAGAACCGCCGCCGCGCCGGCTGAGACCAACACACCCAGGGATGGGTGGCTCACCCGTAGTTGCCCGGAGTCGTACCGGGGCAGCAGACGTCAAGGATGGGAAGATCGAGGAATGCCGGGACGATCGCCACACACCGTTGATGGACACGACGACGCGATTGGCTGGATCGCCCCTTCGCTGGGCGGTGTTGCACGAGTGGGAACCGTCCGCGATACGCAGAGGTCCTCGGTAGGGTCCACGGCGCCAGGTCGAGCGGCGGTAGATCGACTGGGGGTAGGTCGACCGGTAGCGGTGGGATGGCAAGCGCCGAGTCCACAACCGCGCGTACGGATCGACGAGACCGTGCCGACTCTCGGGTCGACCGACATGGCCGACGCGACCACGGGATCGCCTGCTTCGGCGCCCAGCCGCCCTGACGTACCGGTGGGTTCGACCGGCCCGACCGCCGGCGAGAACGCGCAGAACAGCGACCCGGCCCAGGGTGACCTAGCGGCAGGCGATGGAAGCGCGAACGAAGAAGTCGCGAATGAAGAAGGCGCGGGTGACGACGCCCTGGGTGATGAGGCCTCCGGCGAGGACGAGGACGGGGAGGATCACGCCCTCGTTTCACGTGAAACAAGCCCGGCCGATGACGATGCGCAGGGCGAATCACCGTCGCCGCCGATGATGACCACGACGGCTGCGAGCTCTGCCGAACCACCGGCCCAGCCTGAGCCGAAAGCACCGGAGACACCTCTGGCGGCCCGCATCGCCGATGAGCAGCGCCGCCGGGCTGTCGTGCAGCGCACCGCCGTGCCCCGGCCGCCGGAACCACGGGTGATGACGATCGCCAACCAGAAGGGCGGGGTGGGCAAGACGACCACCACCGTCAACGTCGCCGCGGCGCTGGCGCAGTCCGGTCTGAACGTGCTGGTGATCGATATCGATCCGCAGGGGAACGCCAGCACGGCGCTGGGAATCCCGCATCATGCGGAAGTACCCAGCATCTATGACGTCATCACCGACGACCGGCCGCTCGCTGAGGTGTTGCAGGAGTGCCCGGACATTCCGGGATTGTGGTGTGCGCCAGCGACTATCGACCTGGCCGGCGCAGAGATTGAACTGGTCTCGTTGGTCGCCCGGGAGTCGCGGCTCAAACGAGCCGTGGACGAACAGTTGGCGGCGATGGGCGATGACGAGCGATTCGACTACGTGCTGATCGACTGCCCACCCAGCCTCGGTCTACTCACGGTGAACGCCTTCGTCGCCGCCGCCGAGGTGTTCATCCCTATCCAGTGCGAGTACTACGCGCTCGAGGGCCTGAGCCAACTACTCAACAACATCGGGATGATCCGCCGCCACCTCAACCCACGGCTGGACGTGTCGACGATTCTGCTGACCATGTTTGACGCACGCACGAACCTGTCCTCCAACGTCGCTGACGAGGTCCGGGCGCATTTCCCCGATAACGTGCTGCGGACGCAGATCCCGCGATCCGTGCGTATTTCTGAGGCTCCGAGCTACGGCCAGACGGTGCTCACCTATGACCCCTCCTCGAGCGGTGCCTTGTCCTATCTCGAGGCCGCCAAAGAACTCGCGTTGCGCTCCGCGCCGGCTGTGTCCACAGCCTGAGCCGCTCCGGGGGGTCGGCGGCGCCGCCAGAGCGACAGCACCGATAGATTTGGCGCGTGAACGATAAGCGACGTGGTCTCGGCCGCGGACTCGGTGCCCTCATCCCCACTGGACCTGCGGGAGCGCGTCCGACGGACGTCTTCTACGGCGAAAGCGTTGACTCGGCTGCACCCGCTGAACGTTTCACGGGAAACATTGCCGTCCAGGAGCGTGATGAGCAGGCTGGGTCGACACCTGTCGCAGGGGATGGCGATAGCGCCACTGACCTGCAGCCCGTGCCGGGGGCCAGTTTCGCCGAACTGCCGCTGGACAGCATCCGGCCCAACCGCGACCAGCCGCGTAGTGTCTTCGACGAGGACGACCTGGCCGAGCTCGTCCACAGCATCCGGGAAGTCGGCATCCTGCAGCCGATTGTGGTGCGCTCTCTGCCCGACCACACCACCGACTCCGGTGGCCCGGTCTACGAACTCGTCATGGGAGAACGCCGGTGGCGAGCCAGTCGGGAGGCGGAACGATCCACCATCCCGGCGATCGTCCGGGACACTGCTGATGAGTTCATGCTGCGCGACGCCCTCCTGGAAAACCTCCACCGGGCCCAGTTGAATCCGCTGGAAGAGGCCGCCGCCTATCAGCAGTTACTCCAGGACTTCGGTTGCACCCAGGAAGAACTCGCTGCACGTATCGGGCGATCACGGCCCCAGGTGTCCAACACCATCCGATTGATGAAGCTGCCGCCCCTGGTGCAGCGACGGGTTGCCGCAGGTGTTCTGAGCGCGGGACATGCCCGCGCCCTTCTGGGTCTGCCCGACGCCGCGGCGATGGAGCGGGTGGCCCAGCGAGTGGTCGCCGAAGGTCTGTCCGTACGTGGGACCGAAGAGGTCGTGGCGATGGGCGGCGACCCGGCGCCCGTCCCCCGAGTGTCCCAACCGGCATCAGCCGACCCTGAACTGACCGAATTGGCGAACCAACTCGGTGATCGCCTCGACACCCGGGTGACGGTCAACCTGGGCCGCAAACGTGGCCGGTTGACCGTCGAGTTCGCCGGCCCCGACGACTTGCGCAGGATCCTGTCGGAGTTGGGCGTGAGTACGGCCGCCGACTGACGAGACGGCGAACAACAACCAAGAGGGCCGCACCGAACGTTCGGTGCGGCCCTCCTGGTGTGTTGTCTGGATCAGCCCAGGAACGGCTGCAATTCCTTCAGCAGCTTCGGCTTGGGCAGTGCGCCAACAATCGACTTGACCACTTCGCCGCCGACATAGACGTTCAGCGTGGGGATCCCGGTGATGCCGTACTTGGCCGACACCTGCGGGTTCAGGTCGGTGTTCAGCTTGACGACGTCGATCTTGTCCGCGTTGGCCTCGGCGATCTCTTCCAGGATCGGGGCGACGGCCTTGCACGGGCCGCACCACGGTGCCCAGAAGTCGACAAGCACCGGCTTCTCGGACTTCAGGACATCGGAATCAAAGGTGGCGTCGGTGGTCTCCTTGGTGGCAGCCATGGGAGTTCCTTTCAGGGACAGCGGGTTGAGGTCGATAGGGGTGGAATGGTGCTGACGGTCGCAACAACAACCGGTCGTGCTCAGGGATTCCCCGCCACGCTCGATATTGGGCGATCCGACTGACGTCATTGTCATGAGTTTGTCACCGAACTTACCTATGCCAGAACGAAACTCACGAAATGACTACTGCGTCTGGTAAGTCTTCATCTGCTGCGATCCCGGCCAGGAAACGCTCGGCATCGAGACTGGCCGCGCAGCCGCTACCCGCCGCGGTGATCGCCTGGCGGTAGGTGTGGTCGACCAGGTCACCGCAGGCGAAGACGCCGGGAAGGTTCGTCGCAGTGGTACGACCCTGCACCAGCACGTACCCGGCCTCGTCGGTGTCGACCTGCCCGACGACCAGTTCGCTGCGCGGGACGTGTCCGATCGCCACGAAGAGTCCGGTGACGCCCAGTTCGCGGGTGTCACCCGTCTGCACGTCGCGCAGGGTGACGCCGGTGAGCTTGGGCTCGCCGTGGAGCGCGACGACCTCGCTGTTCCAGGCGAAGGAGATCTTGGGATTGCTGTGGGCCCGCTCGGCCATGATCTTGGAGGCCCGCAGCTGGTCGCGGCGGTGCACCATCGTGACGCTGCGTGCGAAACGGGACAGGAACGTGGCTTCTTCGACGGCCGAATCCCCGCCGCCGACCACTGCAATGTCCTGATCCCGGAAGAATGCGCCGTCGCAGGTGGCGCACCACGACACACCGTGACCGGACAACCGCTTCTCCTCGATCAGGCCCAGCTCCCGGTAGGCCGAACCCATCGCCAGGATGACCGCTCGGGCCCGGTGGATCGAGCCCTCCGAGTCGGTGACTTCCTTGATGGGACCGGACAGGTCGAGGGCCTCGACGTCGTCGCGGATCAGCGTCGCACCGAACCGCTCGGCCTGCGCTCGCATGTTCTCCATCAGGTCCGGGCCCATGACACCCTCGATGAACCCCGGGAAGTTCTCGACCTCGGTGGTGTTCATCAGTGCGCCACCGGCGGTGACGGAACCTTCGAAGACGACCGGGGCGAGGTTGGCCCGCGCCGCATAGATCGCGGCCGTGTAGCCGGCGGGCCCGGAGCCCACGATGATCAGATCGTGCACCTGCTGCGTCACTTGTCTCTCCACTGCTGCGCGTAGCCGTCCGCCTTCGGAATCGGCCTACTGGATAACCGATCGTAGGCCCCGGGTGTTCCCGCCGCGCCGGACGGTCAGGAGAAGACCTCGACGTTGCCGATCCGCGTGCGGAAAACGTCGTTGTAGGCACTCAGCTTGGTGATCCACAGCAGGACATATTTGCCGGTGAGCGGACCGCCGGTGACGTTCTGCTGGCCCGAACCGTTGTTCAACGTGCCCAGGAGATTCTGCGGGCTGCGCGCCTGCTGGTCGCCGACGTAGACCTCGATCGTTGTCGGGTTACCCAGGACGTTGACCTCGACCCGATTCACGGACTGGCTGCCATCCAACGTCAGCAGCAGACCCACGCCGTGCTTGCCGGTCTCGGTGAACGTCTCCAGCTTGTACGGATGGGTCGACCACGAGGTGTACGCGTTGCCATCGATCGCCCGATAGGTCAGCTGGTTGTTCTCGTTGCCGTCGCCGTCGGGGTCGTAGCTGGTGGCGTTCTCGATGGTCAGTTTCCGGCCGGTGACCGGAGCAGAGCTTGTGGGTGAGGTGGATTTGGACGCGGACACCGAGGTCGACGGCTTCGCCGACGGCGCGGCCGTCGAGCTGCCCCGGTCGAAGAACGAGCGCAGTCCCAACAGGCCCAGGATCATGGCGATCACGACCAGGCCGCCCACGATGACCAGGGCGAGACGACTGGTGGTGGGATCCGGGTCGCCGTACACGTCGGGGATCAACGGTGCGGGCGGCTCCAGATCGGTGTACTCCTCCTGGTGCTTCGGCGGCTCGGTCGCCTGGGCGACCCTGAGGGTCGAGGCGCCTCGCGGAATTGAGGCACCCCGCAGCGTCGAGGGATCAAACGTATGAGTGTCGTCCTGCTCGAGTTCGGGATGTCGCCCGACCATCGTCGCGTCCGGATCGGTGGGATCCACCGGAGCCGCCGCAGCGGCGGCACCGCCACCGGAGATGGCGGCCTTGCGGGCGCGGGCAGCCTGATCACCCGACACCGAGTGCACGATCTCGGAGGACCAGGGGGACAGACGGTGTGCCAGGGCGGTGGGTGTGGCCGGGCCGGCATCGTCGATCAGGATCTGCTCGACCAGGCCGTCGAGGTCAGAAGGTACGCCGGGGCTCAACGAGCTGGGCAGCTGAAGGGTGCCGTTCGGTCCGGTGGGTGCATCCGGTAGCCCGGCCACGGAGGTGGGACCGGACCACTGACCGGTCAACGCGGCGTACAGGCAATGGACCAACGCGACGGTGTCGGCACGCGAGGCCGCGTCGGCATCCAGGTCGTCGGTGCCGGCCAGGGCGGACTCGATCGCCAGCCCCCGCACGGAGACGGCTCCGGAGCGGGATCGCTCGATCGAATGCGGAGTCAGCGCGAGGTGGTGCAGTCCGCGGCTGGCCGCGGTGCCCAGTCCGACAGCGGCCTCACCCACGATCCGCCGGGCCTCCTCGGCGGGCAGTGCGCCGAGTTGCGCCAGGGCGGCCAGGGAATCGGTGCGATGCAACGCCTCGCTGACGATGAACGCCAGGCCGTCCTGTGAACCCACATCCAGCACCCGCACCAGGTGGGGGTCCTCGACGGCCGAGGCACGCCGTGCACTGTCGACGGCAGCGGCGGCCCCTGGGAGATCTTCCTCGAACAGGGTGATCGTGACTTCCCGGTCGAGGGTTGCGTCGTGGGCCAGCCACAGTTCGTGGTCGTCGGCCCGTCGCAGGAGTGTCGTTGTGGCATAACGGTCAGCGAATACGCTGCCGCCCTGCACCTCGCGCACCCAGCCGTCCCTTCGAATCTCCGGTGTCCAGGACTCGTTGCCCTGCACGTAACGCAGGCATCTTATGCGGTGCGGCGCAGTCTCCCGCTGATGGCTCGCGCACGCGCGAGCAACGATTCGATCTCGGGAACGCGCAGGCGTTTGGCCATCCAGACGTAGACCAGGCAGAACAACGGCACCCCGATCACGGTCGCCAGCAGCGCCACCCCTCGCGACTCCAGCGGGCTGGACGGGGTGAAGACACCGACCGTCAACGCGTAGACGACGCCGACGGTCGCGGTGGCCACGAGCGCGGCGACGGCCAGCTTGCCGTACGTCCGCAGCACCCCGTTGCCCGGCACCCGGCCCAGGTGTCGACGGACCAGGAACCAGGCGACGGTCGCTTCGATGACGTAGCTGAGGGATTGTGCCCCGGCGACACCGGCTCCGATGGCCTGCACGGGTAGGTGCGCCGCCAACAGCGTGAACGGGATCGCGATCGCCGTACACACGACTTGGAGGTAGAACGGCCGGGTGGCATCGCTGAACGCATAACAGACCCGCTGGATCAGCACGCACATCGTGAACGGGATCATGCCCAGGCACATCGCGATCGTCGCGTCCGCCACCGCGGCTCCGGCGTTGTCCCGGGTGCCGAACATCGCGATCGCGATCGGTCCGATCAGGATGAACGACCCGATGGTGACCGCCACCGTGGACACACCCGATAGGCGTAGTCCCAGCGTCAGATCGTCCGCCACGGCCGGGCGATCACCTCGATGGGCGGCGTGCGACAGCCGGGTGTACAGCGCCGTCACCAGGGAGAGCGTGATGACCGAGTGCGGCATCATAAACAGCAGGAAGGCGTTGGATTGGGCCGCCTTTCCGCCGAAGCCGGGGGGCACGGAGTTCAGCACGCGGGAGGTGATGATCTGACCGACCTGTTGCACGGCGACAGCGCCCAGTGCCCAGCCGGCGATCTTGGTCGTGGTGCGTGCCTCCAGGCCGCGGAACCGCCAGTTGATGGAGAAGTTGTAACCGCTGCGGCGTAGCGGGATGACCAGGATCAGCGCCTGCGCCGCGATGCCGAGGGTCGCGCTGCCGGCCAGCACCAGGATCTCCGCCCACGACCACCCGTCGGTCTGCTGGATCCGCCCCGGGTCGGCCATCCCCCACAGCACCAGCAGGCCCAGGATCGAGACGATGTTCGCCAGCACCGGTGCCCACATCAGGGCACCGAAGCGGCTACGGGCGTTCAGGACCTCACCGAGCAGGGTGTACGCACCGTAGAAGAACAGTTGGGGCAGACAGACCAAGGTGAAGGCAATACCCAGTCGCAGCCGATCCGGGTCGCTGGTGCTGTCGAAGATGCGGTACAGATACGGCGAGCCCAGCATCAGGATGACGGTGATCGCGCCCAGCAGGATCATGGCGCGGGTGAGCAGGGCGTCAGTGAAGCTCTTGCCGCCGTCGGCCTCCTTCATCGCCCGGGTGATCTGTGGGACGAGTACGGCGTTGATCACCCCGCCGGCCAGGAGCAGATAGATCAGGTTGGGCAGGTTGTTGGCGGTGTCCCACACGCTGGCCGGTGCACTGTTGACGCCGATGATGTGCGCCAGCAGGACCACCCGCAGGACGCCCATCAGCCGGGAGACGATGGTGCCGGAGGCCATGACCGCGCTGGACCGCAGGATCCCCCCGCCGGACGTCGTGGGTGGTTGCGAGGTGGGGGTCGGCGGCTGCGCAGGGGGTGTCTCTACGGCGGCGGGTACCGACTGACCGGGGTGTGCCTCCTGCGTGCTGGGTGTGCGGTCCCGCCGCGTGTCGACCGTGATGTCCGGTAGATGCTCGACCGCGCCGTTCTGCAACAGGTCGACCGCGGCCACGAACTCGGTCTCAGCCGGTGTCTCGGGCAGATCGCTGCGGACCCACGCGTTGTACAAGCCACCCAGACTCGCCGCGATCGGTGGCGGCTCGACACCCGACGGTGCGTCCTTGGCGGGTTCTCTGGGGCTCATTCTTCTTCGTCGTCGTCGATAAGGGGTGCAGGTGTGACGGTGACAACCGCATCCCGGGGAGTCCGTGCGCTGGGATCGAGATGCTCAGCGGTGCGCGGACCCCGCCGGACCGCCCGGATCAACCCGATGATGAACACAATGCCACCCAACGAGCCCAGCACCCAGTAGATCCAACTCGCGGTAGGTCGCACGTCGACCTGCACCTGGGTGCTCTGACCATCAGGACTGCCAAGGACCAGACCCCCCGGGGTACTCAAGGTCGCATCCACGGGGACCTGGCCCTGAGCCAGCGCTTGGACCCGGAACCGGGTTGTGGTGCGGCCGGTCACCCCCAGATCCAGGGCCTGGGTCGGATTCTCCACCTGCAGGATGGCGCGGCGCGGTATCAGGGTCAGCTGCACCCCTTGGACGGCGCGGGTCAGGGTGCTGGTGACGGTCACGCTCAGTTGTCCGGAATCGGCGAAGAAATTGACGTTGCCCGGACTGACCGCCACCCGCGCGAGTAAGCCGGAGGTCGCCGTACTGGCAAGGCGCAGCGCCTCAGCGGCACTCGGGGAACTGGCCCGCCAACGGGTCGACAAGGTGGTATCCAAGGCAGCGCTGCGAGCGGCGATATCGGCATCGCCGTCGACCAGGACCGTGCCGAACCCGGTCAGCCGGCGGCGTTGCTGCTCAACGCCTTCCAGCAGGATGGCGGTGATGGTGGTGCGACCAGGGGTGGGGTACGGCGTGCCCTGCGACGGCGTGGCCCGCAGCTGTGCTGTGGGGCTGGTGGCGATCGCCGCCGTGGCCTGGTCACCCGTCTGATCCGCGGTCCACGCGGCGTCCCGGACGGCGGTGAGGCGGCCGGCAAGAGCGGCCGGCTTCAGGGTCAGGTGCCGGGGTACCAGCGCGGCCATCGAGCGCTGGTTGCCCGGTCCCTGCAGATAGATGGCCAGGGTGTACGCAAGCAGATGCGCCGATGCGGCACCCTCTCCGGAGGGATCCGGCGAGGACAGCAGGGAGCTGAGGGTTTCGTCGTAGAGCACGATGCCGTTGGTGCCGGTGGCTCGGCGGGTGGCGGTGGTCACCAAGCCGGAGTTGGTGACGACCCGGTCGGGTTGGAGGAGCACCGGTGCCGTGCCCTGCGCGGCGGTCCACGTCGTGCTCAACTGCGTCAACTTCTGTGCCGGCTGGGCTTCGACCGGAGCGGCGACGACCGTGTCGCTGATGGCACGCAGGTCCTGCGGCAGTGCCGGGCTGATCGCCCGCTTGAGCGCGCCCTGGTCACCGCTGGCGAGCAACCCGGACAGGTCAGGGTCGTCCAGGGGGGTCCACCAAATCTTCTGCTGGCCGCCGTCGGTCGTTGACTGCAACCGGGCCCGTAGGGCCGTCATCTCCGTCTCGACAGCGTCCCCGGTGGACGGTGGAGCCGTCGTCGCAGTCGGAGTGGAGGCGGTGGGTTCGGTGCCGGTTGCCGGGGTACTGGTCGGGCTCGCTGACGTTGTCGCACCCGCTGGGCTGGTCGGGGTCGCGGGGTTGGTGGGTGACACCGCTACCGCCGGCAGGTTGTCGTCCTGGGCGACCGGTTCGGTGACGAGGCGTGGATCGACCAGCCAGATCACCGGTTGTCCGGCCAGTGCAGTGAGCAACTGGTCGATGGTGGACCCACTGCCGATCGCTTTCTGCCAGGCCTGCGTGCGTTGGCCGCCACTGGGCCCGAACAGTGCGGGATCGGCCGGAAGGGTGAGCAGGACCACCCAGTCGATCGCCAGGCTGGGTGTCACCGAGTCCGCGGTCACGACTTGCAACGAGCTGCGCACACTGCGCAACACCGGGCCGCCCGCGCTGCTGACGCTCACGACCATCGGAAGACTTGCGTACGAATTATCCTGGGGGAGCGCGCTTTTGGGGATTCTGACTGACCAGTTCGTTTGGTCTGACGGGTCCAGTTGGGGCAACGTCGCAGTCGCCACCGAATTGGTGAGGTACGTCGTGTTGCCGCTCTGCCAGTCCGCGAGCCTGGTCGTGGTGTCCAGTGATCGGTTGCCGAGCCCGATGGTGATGATCGGGCTGATCGGGTCGGTCGACTGGTTGGTGACGGTACCCGTGATCGTCACATCGGCGTCACCGCCGGAGATCTGCGGCGTCACCGTCCCGATGGTGAGTGAACCGGGGGTGTTCCAGTCGGTGGCGAGACTCGTAGGACTGGCCGATGAAACCGGTGCGGTACTACCGAGCGCGATCCCCACCGACAGCATGGCCACGATGACGAGCAACAGGACATGCGGCCAGCGCCGGCGGTCGGGTCCAGAAGACACGAGTCTCAGGCGGTTCCAGCCAAGCGCTCCCACGCCAACTGCACGATGCGGCGTTCGTTGGGGAAGGTCAGGTAGCGGTGCACTGTGTCCAGCCTGAACCATCGCGCGTCCACTGCCTCATGATCGGGGTCGCCCTCGACACTGATCGATCCGCCGACGGCCTCGAGTAGATAGTGGTGCACGCGCTTGTGAATCCGGAACTTGGGTGTCGTGAACCAGTAGTCGATGGTGCCCAGCGTCAGCAGCGCCTGCCCGACGATCCCGGTTTCCTCGGCAACTTCGCGGACCGCGGTCTCCACCAGCGTTTCGCCCGGTTCGACGTGACCTTTGGGCAGGCACCATTCGAGCTTGCCGGCTCGGTTGTGCCGGGCGATCAGCGCGATCCAGGCCAATCCGTCGTTGACGTCGATGACCACCCCGCCTGCGGAGATCTCCTCCACCGCGGGCAGCCGCCGCACACTGCGGCTGGCTCGGGGCGGGGACAGACTCATTTCAATACTTTAACCACGGGCGCGGCACTGAGGGTGTCTTCGCCTAACCTTGGCGGGTGCCCCAGCCCGACCCCGTCGATGAGTTGCCGTACGCCGAGTTGCAAGCTCGCGCCGTACGTCACCTTGCGCCCGTCCTGGGGGTGCTGACCGATCTCGGGGCACGGTTCGCGGCGCAGGGACACGAACTGGCGCTGGTCGGTGGCCCCGTGCGGGACGCGCTGCTCGGCCGCACGCCCAGCGATCTGGACTTCGCCACCTCCGCCAGACCGGAGCAGACCCAGGCGATCCTCGATGAGTGGGCCGATGCGACCTGGGACATGGGCCGGGCGTTCGGCACGATCGGCGGGCAGCGCGGTGCTGACACGGTCGAGATCACGACCTACCGTGCGGACGTCTACGATCGCACGAGTCGCAAACCGGAGGTGATGTTCGGCGACTCGCTGGTCGATGACCTGCGTCGGCGCGACTTCACCGTGAACGCGATGGCGTTGCGCCTGCCGGACCCGCAGTTCGTGGACCCGTTCGGTGGACTCGCCGACCTGGCGTCGCGCATCCTGCGTACCCCGGCCCCGGCCGTCGAGTCATTCGCGGACGACCCGTTGCGGATGATGCGGGCGGCCCGGTTCGTGGCTCAGTTGGGCTTCACCGCCTCCGCGGAGGTCGTCGGCGCGATGACCGCGATGGCCTCGTCGCTGGAGATGATCTCGGCGGAGCGGGTGCGCGACGAACTGTCCAAACTGCTGTTGGCCGACCATCCGACCCCGGGTTTGCGGTTGCTGGTCGACACCGGTCTGGCCGCGGTGATGCTGCCGGAACTACCGGCGTTGCAGTTGGAGGTCGATGAGCACCACCGGCACAAGGACGTCTACGAACACTCACTGACCGTGCTGGAGCAGGCCATCGCTCTGGAGGGTCCGCGCGAGGTTCCCGGCCTCGGACCGGTCGAACCCGTGCCCGCTCCCGACCTGGTGCTGCGGCTCGCTGCGCTCCTGCACGACATCGGCAAACCGGCCACCCGCCGTTTCGAAGCCGGCGGTGGGGTGTCGTTCCATCACCACGAGATGGTGGGCGCCAAGCTGACCAAGAAGCGGCTCAAGGCACTGCGCTACCCCGGCGACATCGTCAAGGACGTATCGCGACTGGTTGAGTTGCACCTGCGCTTCCACGGTTACGGCGGTGGGGAGTGGACCGACTCGGCCGTGCGACGCTACGTCACCGACGCCGGGCCTCTGCTGTCCCGGCTGCACCTGTTGACCCGCTCGGACTCCACGACGCGTAACAAGCGCCGGGCTGCGGCGCTCGCCGCCTCCTACGACAGCCTCGAACGTCGGATCGCGGTGGTGCAGGCGGCCGAGGAGCTGGCCGCGGTCCGCCCGGAACTCGACGGGAACCAGATCGCGGAAACCCTTGGTATCAAACCGGGTCCGGTGCTCGGCCGGGCCTATAAGCACCTGCTGGAGTTCCGCCTGGATGCCGGCCCTGTCGGTGCGGACGCGGCGCGGGAGGAGCTGCTGCGCTGGTGGGCGCAGCAGCCCGAGGCTCAGGCCTGAGCCGACCGCAGCGTCTCGATCAGCGGGGTCGTCGGACGGCCGATCAGCTTCTTCAGGGTGCCGTCGGTGAAGGCCAGATCACCCTCGGCGATGTTGGCGTCCAGTCCGGTGACGAAGCCGATCGCCCCCTCGGGCAACCCGGCCTGCTGCAGTGCCGCCACGTGCTCCTGCGTCGAAACGTCCTTGCTGACCACGGCGCGACCCAGGACCTCGCCCAGCGCGGCCGCCAGATCGTCGTACGTCCACGCGGTGTCACCGGCGAGCTCGTAGACCTGGCCGATGTGGCCCTCGGTGGTGAGGACGACGGCCGCCGCTTCCGCATAGTCGGCGCGGGACGCGGAGGCCACCTTGCCGTCGTGGGCACTGCCCAGCAACACACCGCTGCCCCGGACCTCGTCCAGCTTCGGCAGATAGTTCTCGTTGTACCAGTTGTTGCGCAGAATCACGCTCGGCAGACCGCTCGCCGCGAGCGCCTCCTCGGTCGCCTTGTGCTCCGGGGCCAGGATCAGCCGGCTGGTGGTCGCGAACGGCGCTGAGGTGTAAACGAATTCGGTGATGGTCCCCCGCGACGCGGCTGCGTCGATGACCGCGGTGTGCTGGGCGACGCGCTGCCCGACCTCGCTGCCGGAGACCAGGAGGACCTTGTCCACCGGCTCCGCCCCGACCAGCGCCGCCAGGATGGTTTCGGGCCGGTCGTAGTCGAGTTCGGCGGCGCCCACCCCGCGATCGACCAGGTCGGAAATCTTTTCCGGGGTGCGAGCGCCGGCGATGATCTGGTTCGCCGGTACGCCGCGTTGCAGCAATGCTTCGACGGCCAGTCGGCCGAGGTGTCCGGAGGCGCCGGTGACGAGGATGGTCATGAGGGTCCTTTCGCAGGGAGGGTCTGTTCGCGGCAACCCCCGGACGCCGGATCGCATTCCCGGTGCCGCGCTCCCGCAGTCGGTTTGGTCACGAATGGCCCTTTGAAAGCTTCAAAGGGGCCATCCGTGACCAAACCCGGGGGCAGGAGGGGCGGGCGGTCAGCTCTCCGCGAGGATCAACTCGTCGTCGAGCGCCAGTTCCTCGGTGCCACGGCTACCCCGGCGCGGACGCAGCGCCACCATGAGCACCGCGAAACCCACCGCCAGCAACGCGCCTGCTACCGCGAACCCGCGGTCCGCGCCGGTCACGAAGGCGTCGGTCACCGCTGCCGGCGTCGCCGACACCGGGTGAGCCGTCGCGAACACCGTCACCAGCACGGCCAGGCCGAGGGCGCCGCCCAGTTGCTGGGTGACGTTGACCAGACCCGAGGCCACCCCGCGGTCGGCCGGCTCGACACCGGTCAACCCTGCGGCGGTCAGCGGGACGAACGCGGTGCCGTTGCCCAGCCCCAGCAGGATCATCGGCAGGACCATCGCGGCGTACGTCGTGTGGGCACCCAGCACCAGGGCCATCGACCCCAGCCCGATCGCCGAGAGCGCCATCCCGACGCCGGCGATCACCCGCACGCTGTAGCGGTCGGCCAGCCACCGCGACACGATCTGCGAGGAGGTGAATACCGACAGCGGGATCGGCAGGAAGGCCAGACCGGTCTGCAGCGGCGTCCAGCCCAGGACCAACTGCAGGTACTGGCTCATGAAGAAGAACGCACCCATCGAGCCGGCCACCAGAAGCAGCCGCGCGACGTACGCCGTGGAGCGCTCGCGGTGCGCGAAGAGCCGCAGCGGCGTGATCGGGTGGGAGACGATCGACTCGTTGAAGATGAACGCGCCCAGGAGCACGGTGCCGGTGACGAAGGCGATCAGCGTGCCGGCATCGCCCCAGCCGTCCTCGGCGGCCCGGATGAATCCGTAAACAACCGTGCTCATGCCGAGCGTCACCAGGATCGCGCCCAGGGCGTCGGCAGGCGTCCGGGTCCGGGCGGTCCGCGGCAGGACGAGGAGCGCAGCGACGAAGACGGCGATGCCGATGGGGGCGTTCACGAAGAAGACCCAGCGCCAGGAGGCGAGGTCAGTGAGCAGACCGCCGGCGATCAGGCCGATGGCTGCACCCGAGGCGGAGACAACGGTGTACCAACCGATCGCACGAGTCTGCTCACGGCCGGGCGCCACGCTGGACATCAGGATGGTGAGGGCGGCCGGGGCGAGCATCGCGGCCCCCACCCCCTGCAACGCGCGGGCGCTGAGCAGTACGACGGCGTTCGTGGCGAACCCGCCGAGGATCGAGGAAGCGGTGAACAGCACCAGCCCCGCCAGGAAGGTGCTGCGCCGGCCGACGATGTCGCCCAGCCGGGAGCCGAGCAGCAGGAGGCCGCCGAAGGCGAGCGTGTAGGCGTTGACCACCCAGGACAGGCTGGCCGAGCTCATCGACAGATCCCGCTGGATGTCCGGCAGGGCGATGTTCACGATGGCCGCGTCCAGCACGATCATCAGCTGGGTGATCAGGACCACGGCGATGATCACGCCGGTACGGCGTGACATCCCTTCCGTGGGAGGGGACTGGGTTTTGGGGGCCGCACTACGTGTGGTCTCGGTGTGTGTCATGTCAGTTGGCCCTTCAAGGAGTATGGGGCGTAGAATCGACTGAAGCGGAGGATTTCTCCGGTTGCGATAGAACGACTATACGGAGGCATCCTCCGGTTATGCAAGTGGTGCCTCGAAGGTGGTGTGGAGTCCATGGGGGAAACGTCGACGACGGTGTCGCGTGATCAGGGGACTGCGACGGCGGCCACAGCCGCGAATACCGTTGCTGCAGAAGCAAAGAAGCCGCTGCGTGCCGATGCTGCCCGCAACCGGGCCAAGCTACTGGCTGCTGCGGCGGAGGCCTTCACCCACCAGGGGGTGGAGGTGTCCCTGGAGGACATCGCCGCTGCCGCCGGGGTCGGGATCGGCACCCTCTATCGCAACTTCCCCACGCGCGAGGATCTGGTGTTGGCGGTCTACGCCGACCAGGTCAGTGCGTTGGAGCAGCGCTCGCAGGAGTTGCCGACGCAGTTTCCTCCGGCGGAGGCCCTGCACGAATGGATGCGCGGTTTCGTGGACTTCTACGCGGTCAAACGCGGCATGGTGAATCTGCTGCGTTCGATGCAGAGCACCAATCAGACGCCGTTCGAGGGCACTCGGGAGAAGTTGCTCGCGTCCGCGGATCGCGTCCTGCAGCCGGCGATCGAGTCGGGAGCAGTCCGGCCCGACGTCAGCGCCAGCGAGATTACCCGCGCGCTCGGTGGTATCTGCTTGGCCGCGGCCAACAACGCGGACGACACCGCTCTACCGCTGGTGGATCTGATCTTCGACGGACTGCGGTACGGCTGCCCGAGCAGCGACCCGGGCACCAACTGAGCCCGACCAACTGAACCACGGCACAAACTGCACCACTCGGCGTATTTGCTGGTTGTCGTGATCAGTCGGTCACGATGACGAGGACTTCGCCCTCCTGCACCACGTCACCGCGGCGGACCCGCACGGCGGTCACTGTGCCGGGAAACTCCGGAGCCACCGGGATCTCCATCTTCATCGACTCCAGAAGTACCAGCTCCTGGCCGGCTTCGACGTGGTCGCCGACGGACACGTGGACGGCAGCAACCTCGGCGACCAAGTCCGAGGCAATCTCCTGATGGGGCACCTGGCCAGTCAAGCACCGCCCGGGTCGGCGCCGCGCGGTGTGATCCGCCGGAAACCGCCCAGGTTCTTTGTGCGTTCTACACAGGGGGGGTTGCGAGCGCTCGTTCATGACATCGGTCATGGCTGGCCGGCCAACTCGCGATGTATCGTGAATTAACCCGCTTGTGTGTCTGTCCCGAAGGAATGTCATGCCCATCGTGAGCGTCTTCGCATTCGCCTGCCTGGCGTTGCTGGTCGGCCGAATGGCCGGACGCGTCCCCCAGCTGTCGACAGGGGGCGCGTTCCTTGGTCTCGTCGTCTGCGGACTTCTGGGTGCCGCGTGGGTATTGCCAGTTCTACCGTTAGTGTTCGTAGGCTGGGTCCTACTGGGGCCGACCCGCCGAGAGCACAAGCGCTCACTGAGAGCGGCGCGGCGCACGCACATCGAGGGAAGGTGGCAGCAGATGGCTGACACAGGTTCTGGTCAACCATGCTGTGACAACCCGATGCCGCACCGGCACCGGCCGTACGAAGTACCCACGGCTGACACGCCCCGCCGTCGTCGGCCCTACGACCCGCCGCAGACGCAGACCCGCGTGGCCGGTGGCGACCAGGGTCTACTGCAGTTCGCTGCCGATACCCGGCTGCCCGAGTCCAGCCGCGAGCGCATCGGCGCGTTGCACGACCGGTTGGCCGAAGCCGTGAAGTACGTCAAGGAGCGCAACCTCGACTCCGGTCTGCACGGGTTCAACCTGGAGCAGATCCGCGACGACTTCGCGCCGAACGCGATCAAGACCTACCTCGCGCTGCCGCCGTCGACTGCGCGCACGACCGTGATCGTCGACGGAAAGACCGGTGAGGTGCTCCTGAACGAGCAACTCGATCTGCTCATCAAGGGTGTCGACCAGCAGCTGGTGTCGGCAGCGATGGCCAGTGGCGATGAGATGCGGGCCAGCGAGCGTTTCCTACGGGAGAAGTTCGGCGCCCGCCCCGGAGACCTCGAACTGGACTGATCTCCCGTCGGTGGTAGCTCGGGATGGCTACTGTCAGCCCATGGGGAGTCTGTGGAGCGCAGCTATTGCGGTAGCCACGCTGACCGGCGTCGGGTTGCTGACGGGGTGTTCGTCCGGGGGAAATCAAGCGTGCACCGCCGGCCTTGCCGAGGGCCATCAGGCGGTCGTAGTCGGCTCCGGGATCCCGACGTCGGCCACCGCACAGGTCTGCGACAAGACTGTCTGCTCCTCCGCAACCGCGACCAGCACCGATCGCGTCGACGTGCCGCTCGACATGGCGATGTGGAAGCGTGCATCAACGGTCACCGCGAACGTGTCGGCGGGCGGCACCCAGATTGCCGCGCCGGTGACCGCCACGCCCACGGCGAGTCCGTCGACCAGCACAGCGGATAACGGCTGCGATGTCCTGGTCGACTACCGATACACCGTCACGGTGACCCCGACCCACTGATTCCGACCCGGACGCACGCGAAGGCGGCCCACCCCGCGAAGGGATGGGCCGCCGTACGTCAATCAGTAGGCAGACTCAGCGAGCCTCGGTGCCAGCAATGAAGCCCTCGAGCCGCGCGCGGCCCTCGGTGTCCTCGCGCTGCTCCGGCGGGGACTTCATCAGGTAGGACGAGGCGGACAGCAGGGCGCCGCCGATGCCACGGTCCTTGGCGATCTTCGCCGCACGGATCGCGTCGATGATGATGCCGGCCGAGTTGGGGGAGTCCCAGACCTCGAGCTTGTACTCCAGGTTCAGCGGCACGTCACCGAACGCGCGACCCTCGAGGCGCACGTAGGCCCACTTGCGGTCATCGAGCCACGCGACGTAGTCCGACGGGCCGATGTGCACGTTCTTGTCGTTGACCTTGCCCGACAGCGGACCGTTCAGGTTGCTGGTGACGGCCTGGGTCTTGGAGACCTTCTTGGACTCCAGACGCTCACGCTCGAGCATGTTCTTGAAGTCCATGTTGCCGCCGACGTTCAGCTGGTAGGTGCGGTCCAGCGTGACGCCGCGGTCCTCGAACAGCTTGGCCATCACGCGGTGGGTGATGGTGGCGCCGACCTGGGACTTGATGTCGTCACCGATGATCGGCACGCCCGCGGCCTCGAACTTCGCAGCCCACTCGGGGTCGGAAGCGATGAAGACCGGCAGCGCGTTGACGAAGGCCACGCCCGCGTCGATCGCGCACTGCGCGTAGAACTTGTCGGCCTCTTCGGAGCCCACCGGCAGGTAGGAGACGAGCACGTCGGCCTTGGCGTCCTTGAGCGCCTGGACGACGTCCACGGGCTCGGCGTCGGACTCATCGATGGTCAGGGCGTAGTACTTGCCGATGCCATCGAGGGTGTGACCGCGCTGCACGGTGACACCGGTCGGCGGCACGTCGGCGATCTTGATGGTGTTGTTCTCGGACGCGTTGATCGCCTCGGACAGGTCGAAGCCGACCTTCTTGGCGTCGACGTCGAAGGCGGCAACGAATTCCACGTCACCGACGTGGTACTCACCGAACTTCACGTGCATCAGGCCGGGGACCGTGGTGTCCGCCGGGGCGTTCTTGTAGTACTCGACACCTTGGACCAGCGAGCTGGCGCAGTTGCCGACGCCGACGACGGCGACGCGGATGGATCCCATGGACATAGCTCCTTGTGCGGGTTTCTTACTTGTTTTCAGCGGTGGACTGCTGGGTTGCGGGACGGCCGGCCCGCTCGGTCTCAATGAGTTCGGACAACCACCGGACTTCTCGTTCGGTGGATTCCAAACCGTGGCGGTGCAGTTCAGTGGTGTAGGCGTCGGCGCGCTCGCGACGCTGCCGGGACGCTTCACGGGCGTCGTCGAGGCGCTCCTCCAAGCGCGACCGGCGGCCCTCGAGGATGCGCAACCGCACGTCCTGGCCGGTCTGGCCGAAGAACGCGAAGTGCACGTCGAAGGAGCCGTCCTCCCAGGAGCCCGGACCGGCGTCGGAAAGCATCGCCTCGAGCTGGTCCTTACCCTCCGGCGTGAGCGCGTAGGTGATCCGGGAGCGGGAGTTGATGGCATGTCCGGCCGCATCGTCAGCCCGCGCAGTGACCCAGCCACGCTGCTGCAGCGTCTTCAGGCAGGGGTAGAGGGAACCGAAGGACACCATGTGGAACGCGCCGAGGATTCCCGACAGCCGCTTGCGGATCTCGTAGCCGTGCAGCGGTGAGTCGTGCAGCAGGCCCAGGACGGCGAGTTCGAGCATCGCGCCGCGGCGGTTCGCGCGGGTCGGGCTCATAGCGGATTCTTTCCTGGCGGAGATGATGGTGTGCGATATAACGAGACAACGTTAGCGCTCGATGTATCGAAATGATACATCGAACCCTGTGAATCCGCTAACACCCCAGGTGGCCGCGGTACCGCCGAAATGTGCGGCCAGGCTGCCCCTGCCGACCTCGTCGAGCAGTACGCCGATCTGTCAGCTCGCAGGAAGTGCCATATTCCGCGGTTACTCTTCTTGATCGTGAGTGATCAGTCCGACGTACCCGCCGACTCGGCGACCACGACCCACGGGCGGCCGGCCAAGCGGCCCGCGGGGCGTCCGAAGCAGAAGCAGAAGAAGAAGCACAGTCTCTTCTTCAAGGTCGTCGTGGGCACGATCCTGGGTCTGTTCGGTCTGCTGCTGGCGGTCATCGCGGCCCTGGTGGTCATCTACTTCACCACCGATATCCCCAAGGCGAATGCGGATGCCACCAAGCAGATCTCCATCGCCTACTACGACGACGGCAAGACTGAGATAGGGCGGCTCGGCTCGATCAACCGGGTGCCGGTGACGCTGGACAAGGTGCCGGTCCAGACCCAGCACGCGTTCCTGGCCGCGGAGGACCGCAACTTCTACGAGAACAAGGGCGTCTCTCCGACCGGCATCCTGCGCGCGTTGTGGTCCAACGTGCGAGGCGGCGGGATCAAGGGCGGTGGCTCGACGATCACCCAGCAGTACGTCAAGAACTACTTCCTGACCCAGGACCAGTCGTTGTCGCGCAAACTGCGCGAGGCGATGATCGCGATCAAGATCGACCAGAGGTACTCCAAGGACCAGATCCTGGAGGACTACCTGAACAACGTGTACTTCGGCCGGGGCGCCTACGGCATCCAGGCAGGAGCGCAGGCCTACTTCGGCGTCGACTCCGACAAGTTGACCCTCAATCAGGGCATCTTCCTGGCCAGCGTAATCAACGCGCCCAGCTTGTTCGACCCGGCGTACGCCGATGGCAACCTGGCGCGCGCGCAGTCCCGGGCGGCGTACGTCGCGGACGGCATGGTCGACAAGGGCTGGCTGACCGAGGCGGAACGGGCGAATTTGACGCTGCCCAGCTTCCCGGTGATCAAACAGAAGTCGAGCGTGTCCGGCCCCAACGGTTACATCATCCAGGCGTTGCGCAAGGAGATGATCAACAAGCTGGACATGACCGACAACGACATCGACCGCGGCGGCCTGCGGATCGTCACCACGATCAACAAGAAGGACCAGGACGCGGCGATCGCCGCCGTGAACAAGGTCGTCCCCGAGGACATCCGCAACCTCGGCAACATCCACACCGGGCTGATGGCCCAAAAACCCGACGGTGCGGTCGTGGCGATGTATGCGGGGACCGATCCGCAGAAGGAAGCCTCCACGACGCAGTACCAAACGATGCAGGGTGGTTCGAGCTTCAAGGTCTTCGGTCTGGCGGCGGCGCTGAAGCAGGGAATGAACCCCTCGACGACCTACTACAACGGGCCGGCTGAGTTGTACGTCGGCGGCACCGGCAACGGTTCGGTCGTGCACAACTTCGGTAACGAGTCATTCGGGCGCATCAACCTCGTGACTGCCCTGGCCCACTCGGTCAACACGGTCTTCGTGCAACTGAACAAGGACCTTGGCGATGACTACAAGCCGACGTTGCAGGCGGCCCAGGACCTGGGTATTCCGGCGACGGATCCGGGCATGCTCGGCACCAAGGAACCCGCCACCTTCATCAACAACATCCTGGGTACGCCCGCGGTCAAGGTGGCCGATATGGCGACCGCCTACAACACCATCAACAACAACGGAACCAGGGTCGACCAGTACTTCATCAGCAAGATCACCAGCCCGGACGGCGACGCGGACTACACGCACAGCCAGTCCGGTCAGGACGTGTTGACCAAGGACCAGGCAGCGACGTTGACCCAGGCGATGTCGCACGTGCTCAGCGACCGCGGTGCCACCGGTGCGACGGCCAACGACATCCTGGACCGCCCGGCGGCGGGTAAGACCGGCACCTCGGGTACGGCGAGCGAGAGCGGTGCGATCTGGTTCACCGGCTTCACCCCGGGCCAGCTCACGACCTCGGTTTCCATGTTCAAACCCAACAACGAAGGCGGGACCGACGGGCAGATCATCTACAACGGCAAACCGGCCACCGGTGGTGCGCTCGCGGCACAGGTGTGGGGCTATTTCATGAAGAGCGCCCTCGCGGGTCAGCCGGTGGCGCAGTTGCCGAACCCATCGGGCGACACCGGACCGACGATCACGCGGCAGCCGACCTACACCAGTCGGCAGACCCAACCGACGACGACGACGTCCACCCCGTCGAGCACGGTCACGTCGTCCGCGCCCCCGACTCCCACCAGCACCACGAGCACCACGACGCAGGCGCCCACCAGCACCACGACGCAGGCACCGACACCGACCACCACCCGGTCGCCGTCGCCGACGCGCACGCAGGAGCCGACCTCCACCGAGACGCAGCAGCCGGCGCCCAGTAGCGAGCGCCCGACGGCCAGTCAGAGCCAAGAGCCGAAGGCTCCCGCATCGTCCTCGGCGCCGTAGGCGAGGGCCGGCCCGGTTTAGTCTGATCGGCGATGAGCGTGATCGAGGATGGGGCGCAGGACCACACCGGTCCGGGTGACCAGGTGAGCGACGAGGCGGACCAGGAACGCGCCGTACGGGAGAAAGCCGCGCGCGCCAAGGCGGCCCGGGACCGGCACGAACGCGCCCGGGTGCGCACCCCCAGCCTGGTCGAGGAACCGGCACGGGTCGGCTCCCAGGTATTCGGCGGACCCGTCGGCCGGTTCGCGACAATCGGCCGCCGTGGATGGCCGTTCGTGGCCGCTCTGTTGTCGGCTGCCGCCAGCGTCATGGTCGCGCTGTCGGTCCTGCAGAAGAGCCACTGCGTGAAGGTGGGGTGGGGGTCGCCGGGCTCACTGTGGCGGGCCTGCTACTCCGATATCCCGATCGGCGTCGGCGGCTCCGGGGGCCCGTGGGCCGCGGGCGGACCGGGCCAGTCCCAGCCGGTCCTGACCGCCGTTCTCACCTGGTTCGCGCAGAAGGTGGTGCCGGGCGGCGGCAGCCTCGAAGAGCAACAGATGCTCTTCGCCGTCGGCGCGGTCATCGTCGTGCTCTGTATCGCGCTGACCGTCACCGCGACGGCAGCGACGTTGCGGGACACGCCCTGGCTCGCCGCGCACGTCGCCCTCAGCCCGGTGTTGATCACCGCGTCGATGGTGTCCTTCGACGTGTTCGGGGTGGCCCTGGCCGCACTCGGTCTGTGGGCGTGGTCGCGCCACCACCCGCTGCTGGCCGGCACGTTGCTCGGTGCGGCCGTGATGGCGCGCACCTATCCCTTGGTCTTCATCGCCGTGTTGGTCATGCTGTGTCTGCGCGACGGGCGCCGGCACGACCTGGCGCGATTGCTCGCCGGAGCGCTGGGCGTCATCGCGATCTGTATCGGTCTGGCAGTGGCCGTCGGTGGTGAACCGTTCGCGCCGTACGCCGCGTGGAACAACGCCGGACCCGGTTACGGCTCGGTCTGGTTGTTGCTGCAGACCGCCGGTATCGCGATCCCGGCGCACCCGTTGACGGTGATCGCGGTGGCCGGTTGGGTCATCGCGCTGCTGATCGGCGTGGTCGCGCTGCGAGTGCGCCCGGACGCAGCCTTCGCCCCGCTGGCCCTGATGCTGCTGGTCATCGTCCTGCCTTCCGGCAAGGCCATGTCCGTGCAGACCTGCCTGTGGATCCTGCCGTTGTTGGCCCTGTCCGCCGTGCGCTGGCGCGACCACCTGATCTGGGCGGGGGTGGAGATCGTCTACTTCATCATGGTCTGGATGTACATCGCCGCGCCGAGCAACGCGGCCAAGGGTCTGCCGGCTGCGGCGTACGCCGTGTTCAGCCTGGCGCGGTCGCTGGCCTACGTGGGCATCGCCTGGGCGGCGTGGGACTCCAGTGCCGCGGCACGTACGGCGATCGGCGGGGATCCGGTGCATCGTCCGGTCCCGGTGCGCCCGGCCGCAGTGGTCGCGCTCGCGGTCGGCGATTAGGGACCCGGCCCACGCTGCCGATAGACTCGGGTGGCTTATCTGTCGGCCTGTGGATAAATTCTGCGGGTTGTCGGTGCTCTGCGAGACAGTGGGGTCATCGACGGACAGGCAGGCACGCTGCAACCCTCCTGTCACGGAAAGACCGTGACCGCCGAGACCAAAGGAGGTGGGTTCACGCATGCGTCAGTACGAACTGATGATCATCCTCGACCCGTCGCTGGACGACCGGGCCGCAACCCCCACGCTGGAGAAGTTCCTCACCGTGGTCACCAAGGACGGTGGCACCGTGGACAACATCGATCTGTGGGGCCGTCGGCGCTTGGCGTACGACATCAAGAAGCAGTCCGAAGGCATCTACGCGGTGGTCAACATGACCGCGGAGTCCGCCACTGCCCAGGAGCTTGACCGCCAGCTCGGCCTGTCCGAGTCGGTTCTGCGGACCAAGCTGCTGCGCGCCGACGCCTGATCGGGCGTCATCCCTTCACCACCCACTGACCCACACCCACCATTCCCGAGGGGACGACCTCCATGGCTGCAGGCGACACCGTCATCACCATCATCGGCAACCTGACCCAGGACCCGGAGCTGCGGTTCACTCCGTCCGGGGCTGCCGTCGCGAACTTCACCGTGGCGTCCACGCCGCGCACGTTCGACCGGCAGAGCAACGAGTGGAAGGACGGCGAAACGCTGTTCATGCGCTGCTCGGTGTGGCGTGAGGCAGCTGAGAACGTCGCCGAATCCCTGGTGCGCGGTTCCCGCGTGATCGTCTCCGGCCGGCTGAAGTCGCGCTCCTTCGAAACGAAGGAAGGCGAGAAGCGCACGGTGATGGAGCTCGAGGTCGACGAGGTCGGACCGTCCCTGCGGTACGCAACTGCCAAGGTCAACAAGACCCAGCGCGGTAGCGGCGGCGGTGGCGGTGGTTGGAACACCGGCGGAGGCAACTCCGGCGGCGGTGACAACAACGACCCGTGGGCCACCGGTGGCTCCAGTCCGCAGGCGCCGGCCCAGTCGGCACCGTCGGGTGGCAACCAGGGTGGTTGGAGCACCGGCCCGTCCTACGACGAGCCGCCGTTCTGATCACCCACTGAACACGAATTACCCATCCCGAGCACCGCTCGGGCTCTCATAAGAAGAAGGAGAGCACCACGATGGCAAAGCCCGTTGTGCGTAAGCCCAAGAAGAAGGCCAACCCGCTGAAGGCCGCCAAGGTCGAAGCGATCGATTACAAGGACGTCGCGCTGCTGCGCAAGTTCATCAGCGACCGCGGCAAGATCCGTGCTCGCCGCGTGACCGGCGTGTCCGTCCAGGAGCAGCGGCTGATCGCGACCGCGGTCAAGAACGCCCGCGAAATGGCGCTGCTGCCCTACTCGAGCTCGGCTCGCTGAGCCCGCGTAAGGAGAGCTGAACGATGAAGATCATCCTGACTCACGAGGTGTCCGGTCTGGGCGCCGCCGGTGACGTGGTCGAGGTCAAGGACGGCTACGGCCGTAACTACCTGCTGCCCAAGGGCCTGGCGCTGCCGTGGACCAAGGGCGGCCAGAAGCAGGTCGACTCGATCAACCGTGCCCGCCAGACGCGTGCGGTGAAGTCGCTGGAGCAGGCGCAGAGCGCGAAGGGCACCTTGGAGAACGCCAAGGTCACCCTGCCCGTTCGTGCCGGTGACAACGGCCGCCTCTTCGGTGGCGTGACGACCGCTGAGATCGCCGAGGCTGTCGAGGCCTCCGGTGGTGGCAGCATCGACCGTCGCACCGTGGAGGTTCCCTCCCCGATCCGCACGACCGGTGAGCACACCGTGACCGTCCGGTTGCACCCGGAGGTCCTGGCCACAGTGACCCTGAACGTGGTCCCCGCCAAGTAACCACTCGGCGTACGTCCGAAGGCCTCGTCCCCCCAGCGGGACGGGGCCTTCGACGTTTCCGGCGCCGAGGTTGCAGGAGCTTTTCAGATTGTGGGAGGCGAATGCGGCGCCGAACGGCTCCTAGAACCTCGATTCCTCCCACAACCGCGGCCGGCGAGGGGTCGCTGGTAGGGCGCGGCGGCGGACAGTCAGGTGCCGGTGACCAGCCACCGGTCGGAGCGGGCACGTAGGCCCAGCCCCACGCAGCGCAGCACCAGGAACCAGCCGAACGCCAACCAGACGATGACCATGGCGGTGGCATCGCCGAGAGCGGCCAGGTCGGCGGCGCGCGTGCGCAACCAGATCACCACGGGGGCATAGCCAAGCAGCACCAGTACCTGCACCCAGGCGAGCGCACGACCGTCGCCGGCTCCGATGAGCACCCCGTCCAGGACGAAGACGATGCCGCACACAGGCAGCAGCACCGCCAGGACGAGCAGCGCCGCACCGAGGGTCTGCTGCAGATGCGGGTCGTTGGTGAACAGGCGGGGAAGGACCGTGTGGGTGGCGGCCAGCAGTACGGCCAGGACCGCCCCGAGGCCGACGCCCCACCAGGTGAGGATGCGCGTCAACGTCCGCGCCGCGTGGCGGTCCCCGGCGCCCAGGGCCCGCCCGGTCATCGTCTGTGCGGCGATCGCCAGGGCGTCCAGCGCGAAGGCCATGGACGAGAACACCGTCATCGAGACCTGGTTGGCGGCCAGGACTACGGTGCTCACTCCCGCCGACAGCCAGGTGTCCAGCAGCAGGGCCCCGCGCAGGGCCAGGGTGCGGATCAGCAGCGGTACGCCGCTCGTGGCCGAGGTGAGTACCCCGGCCGGGTGCGGGCGTAGTCGCGCACCCATGGAGCGGGCTCGATGCGCGACGACGAGGGCAAGGCCCAGGCCCATCCCCGTCTGGGCGATGACCGTGCCCCAGGCGGATCCTGCGATACCCAGTCCCGCTGGGAAGACCAACAGGTAGTTCAGTGCGATGTTGACGCCGAAGCCGAGCGTGGCCGCGATCAGTGGCGTGCGGGTGTCCAGCAGGCCACGCAGGACCCCGGTCGCGGCCAGGATGACCAGCATGCCGGGGATCCCGATCGCCGAGATGCGCAGATAGATGACCGCCTGATCGACCGTGGCGTCGGATGCTCCGAACAGCCGGCAGATCGGTCCGGCCGTCGCCCCGACGACGACGGCAGTGACTGCGCCGAGGGCGATCGACAGCCAGATACCGTCGACGCCTCCCGCCAGGGCTTCGCTGTGCTGTCCGGCACCCATCCGGCGAGCCACGAGTGCGGTCGTTCCGTAGGCGAGGAACACGAAGATGTTGACACCGGTCAGCAGTGCGGCACTGGCGACGCCGAGACCGGCGAGCGGGACGGTGCCGAGGTGGGCGACGATCGCGGTGTCTGCCAGCAGGAAGAGTGGTTCGACGATCAGAGCAAGAAAGGCAGGGACGGCGAGGGCCGCGATTTGACGCGCCGACACCGTCGTTGCCGGCGCTTGATCCACGCGTCGATGCTATCTGTTCGAAATGTGAGACATCGCGCATCCGAATGCCGGACGATTTTCTCGGCACTGTCAGTGTTACAGCCAAAAATGCGACTAAGGCGTAGATCCGCGTCGTTCCGCGGAAATATCACGAAAAGATTACGGACCGTTTCGGGCCCGGTGACCGCCTGATCCGCACATCGGGCTAGGTGCAGCTGTGCGCAGGCTTGGCGAAAGGTTGGGATCCGCTCCGGGCTGCTGTCATAGTTTCTGGCGCCGGTCGAAGCAACGGGGAGTCTTTGGCCGGGAGCGCTGCGGGAATCACTGCTGGTTCGGCGCTCTCCATGTCCATACACCGAAGGGTCCCTCTCCGATCATGGCTTCTTACCGCCCCCGCCACCTCAAGCGCTCAGCGTCTCCTCTGCGCGGTCGTGGCGCCGCCCTGGCGGCCTCGGCAGCGGTGCTCGTACCCGCGCTGGCCGTCACTGACCAGGCGGTCGCCGCCCCGGTGAGCGCCAAGACCGCCGTGGCACCGGCCGCTGTTGCCGCCGTGGCGACGAGCACCGGTCCGACCCTGCGGTACGGCTCCTACGGATCCGCCGTTCGCACCCTGCAGAGCAAACTGAACGCCAAGGGCTACCGGCTGGTGGTCGATGGGGCCTTCGGGCCGAAGACCCGCGCTGCCGTGCGAGCCTTCCAGGCCAAGGCCCGCGTGGGCGCCACCGGAGTCGTGGGCGCCAGCACCTGGCGTGCGCTGGGTGGCTACCCCAAGGCCGCTGCGCCGTCTCGTAGCAGCAGCCGCAGCAACATCGTCTCGATCGCCTATCGCTACCTGGGAGCGCCCTACGTGCACGGTGGCGCCGGTCCGCGGGTCTTCGACTGCTCCGGCCTGACCTCGTACGTGTACCGCCAGGCGGGCATCTCGCTGCCGCGGACCGCTCGTGGCCAGCAGGCGGCTGTGCCGCGTACCTCCCGCCCGGTCCCTGGCGACCTGGTCTTCTTCGGTTACCCCGCCACCCACGTGGGCATCTACGTCAGCCCCGGTCGCATGATCGCCTCGCCCCGTCCGGGCAAGGTGGTCAAGGTGCAGCCGATCTACCAGCGTCCCTCGGGCTACGGCCAGGTGCGCTGAGCCCTCGCTTTTCCCGGTTCCGCCGGCTGTCTCACCAAATGAGACAGCCGGCGGAACTTTTTTCGTTCGGCGTGTCGTACGAAGAGAACTAAATGACACGTTTGTAGTATTCGCCGCCGCAAATCGCTGTCTACGCCGATATACCGCGGATTTCACCCGTTTCGTGAGGCGGCACCGGCGTGTCGATGCTTGACACCACCGGTCTCGCCAGCCCCGACAGTCTCGTCTTTCCCATCTTTCACATTCGTCACACGCCCGGCATAGTCCTTAGTCGTAGGCGACCGGATGGGGTCCCGCGCCGTCTCCTGCACGCAGATCCACCCCTGCCACCGAGGCCATCGGTGGTGCGGTTTTGACAGCGAGCGCCGACACAGACGGCCGGATGACGACGAGAGGGTCTCATGACCACGACTGCCCCCACGATTCCCGACGCGCGTTGGAGTGAGGCCGCCAGGCCGCGCCACCAGCGGCAGCGCCCCGGTCTGTCGGCGAAGGTTGCGCCGATCGTGACCTCCCGCAAGGGACTGGTGCTGTCGGGCACCGCGCTGGCCGTACCTGCTTCTGCGGGTGCTGTCCTGGCCGCCACCCCCGCCGAGGCGGCCGTGACGCCCGCGAGCGCCGTACGCACCCCGAGCGTCGTGCACGTGACCACCACGCCGGCCAGCCCCGTGGTGACCGTGAGCTACAACGACACCGGCGCGCTGGTGAAGACCCTGCAACAGCGGTTGGGCGGCCTCGAACTGGACGGTTGGTTCGGACCGAAGACGCTGGCCGCGGTGAAGGCCTTCCAGTCCTCGAAGGGTCTGGTTGCTGACGGTGTTGTCGGCCCGCTGACCTGGACCGCCCTGGGCGGCTTCCCTGGCGCCTCTGGCGGCACCGGTGGCTCCACGGGTGGGGGCACCGGCTCCGGCGGGACCTCGTGCACGGTCAAGGTGCTGCGCTACGGCTCCTCCGGTGACGCCGTCCAGGTACTCCAGCAGCGGCTGGGCCGCGGCCTGGTGGACGACGGCGAGTTCGGTGCGTTGACGCTGGCCGCTGTGAAGTCCTATCAGGCCGCCAAGGGCCTGGTGGTCGACGGGATCGCCGGTCCGGCGACGTGGACTGCACTCGGCGGCTTCCCGTGCGGCACCGATGCCACCGGAGGAACGGGCACTGGCGGGGGCACCGGCACTGGTGGCGGCGGGACGGGCTCCGGCGGCGGCACCACCGCCCCGGTACAGGGCTCGCTGCAGCAGAAGGCCATCGCCATCGCCAAGCAGTACCTGGGTATCCCGTACGTGCTCGGCGGCAACACGCCCGCCCAGGGGTTCGACTGCTCCGGGCTGACCAAGTACGTCTATGCCCAGTTGGGTGTGACGCTGCCGCGGACCGCTCGCGCGCAGCAGGCCTACTTGGGCAACACGAGCAACCCGGTCCCGGGTGACCTGGTGTTCTTCGGCACCCCCGCGTACCACGTCGGCATCTACCTGGGGAACAACACGATGCTGGCCGCTCCGCACCCGGGCGAGGTTGTCCGGATCCAGCCGATCTACACGACCCCGTCCAGCTACGGCCACGTGACCGGGAACTGATCGATGGCGGTTGCTCCTGCTCATCAGCGGCAGCGACCTGGGCTGGCCGATGCTGTCCGCCCGCTGGTCGTGAGTCGTCGGACCCGGACCGCTGCTGGAGCCGCAGTGACGCTGCCGGCCGTCGTCGGAGGCAGCGCCCTAGCGGCTGCCCCCGCCGAAGCCGCCACCGCTGTCCCGGCCGCGGCTCCCGCGGCCCCTCGGCTTGTTGCTGCGCTGGCGACACCGAGCGCGGCGCAGGTGTTGCGCTACGGGTCCGGCGGCTCGTTGGTCAAGGTGCTGCAGCAGCGGCTGGGGAAGCTGACCGTCGACGGGCGGTTCGGGGCCAAGACCCTGGCCGCCGTGAAGGCGTTCCAGCGCTCGCACAAACTGGCCGCCGACGGGGTGGTGGGCGCTAAGACGTGGACCGCCCTGGGTGGCCTGCCGACGGGGGCCGGTTCACCGCCTGGGTCCGCAGGGTCTTCCGGTTCTTCGGGTTCTTCGGGGTCTTCGGGATCGGCGCCGTCCGGCCCCGTGTCGTGCAGCGCCTCGAGCACCTTGAGGTACGGCGCGAGCGGGCCCTCGGTCAAGACGTTGCAGAAGGCGCTGGGCGGGCTGAGTGTCGACGGGGTGTTCGGAGCCAAGACGCTGGCCGCGGTGAAGAAGTACCAGAGCGCCAAGAAGCTGCCCGTCACCGGAACCGTCGACTCTGCTACCTGGAAAGCGCTGGGCTGCAAGGCCCCCGGCGGTTCAGGGGGTACTGGCTCGTCTGGGGGCACGGGCTCGTCCGGGGGCCCGGGCTCGGCCGGCGGCGGAACGGGGGATACCCCGGGAGACGCTGACTCGCCGTACCGGCTGCCCTGGAAGGCGGGAGTCTCCTACCGGGTCAGCCAGGGCGCGCACGGGGCGTTCTCGCACAACGGGGTCTATGACAAGTACGCCGTGGACTTCGCGCTGCCGTCCGGCACCCAGGTGCTGGCCTCCCGCGACGGGGTGGTCAGGGGGTCCGGGTGGATCTCCGGTGGCGGCAACTATGTGCTGATCCAGGACGCCTCCGGCCTGTGCCAGGAGTACTTCCACTTGAGTTCTTCCTCGGTGCGTGCGGGGCAGAAGGTCGCCCAGGGCAGTCCGATCGCGCGGTCGGGCAGCACCGGTCACTCGACGGGCCCGCACCTGCACTTCCAGATGGTCAACTGCTCGACCTGGAAGGCGGCATCGGTGGTGGACACCTACGAGGAGGGCACTTCCTACGTCGCCGGTGAGTGGGCGACCAGCCGCAACAGCTGACGCTGCATTTTCACCGGTCGACCCGGTGCCGCCGCAGCGTCTGATCGGCTCCTGGCATGCTTTTGTCAGCTTGGATGACGACTGGCACGGGATTGTCGGGATCCGTGCGAAACTCGACAATCCCGTGCCAATCACGTGCGTCCGGAACAGTTCCGTGCCAACCACCGTCAACCCCGGAGCCATGAGTTCGGTATGCCGTCGAACTGGCGCTGACGGTTGGTGCGTGGACCGGGCCGCCCTGCATATTCGGGACGCTTTGTTGAACCTCGTTCGCGTCACGATCTGTGGATAGTCCGAAGGATGGACGGGGCATCAAGATTTTTCTGTGCACACACTGGGAGCCGCATCACTGCAGGTCAGAGAGCTATCTGGCACAGTTCCCCCGACTTGTCCACAGTCGTATCCCCAGCCTGTGCACTGTCAGGTACGGCGTTTTACGCACCTGTTCCACACGTTGTCCACAGGCGTTCCGGTGAGATCTCTCCCGCGACTTCGCCTGCGCGGTGAGCCCCACTAACGTCGATCCAGACCCCCTGCTCACGACCGATTCGACGAGGTTGTCGGTGCTGCGTGTTTGGCTGCATTGGGTCGGACGGTGACATCAGGCGAAGGGGCGGTCGGTGACCAGCACGCAGGCGGAGGCCGGGTACCCAGGGTTGGACTCGGCGTACGGCGATCGGCCGGGTGGGCCGGGGCTGTTGCCTCCCCAGGACGTGCACGCCGAGCAGTCGGTGCTGGGGTCGATGTTGCTGTCCAAGGACGCGATCGGCGAGGCGGCCGAGGAGCTGGACTCCCGGGACTTCTACCGCCCGGCGCACGAAACGATCTATGCGGCGATCATTGATCTGTACGGTCGCGGTGAGCCGGCGGACGCGATCACGGTCGCCGATGAGTTGACCAAGCGCGGTGACCTGCAGCGGGTGGGTGGCCAGGCGTACCTGCACGAGTTGATCAACTCGGTGCCGGTGGCCTCGAACGCGGGTTACTACGCGCACATCGTGGCCGAGCGGGCGGTGCTGCGCCGGTTGGTCGAGGCGGGCACCCGGATCGTGCAGATGGGGCAGGCGACCGGCAACGGTGATGTCGTCGACATCATCAACGCGGCGCAGGCCGAGGTGTTCGCGGTCAGTGGCGGCAAGGACTCCGAGGACTACGTGCCGATCGGTTCGGTGGTCGAGCCGACGCTGGACATCATCGAGGCAGCGTCGGGTTCCTCGGACGACATGACCGGTGTGCCAACGGGTTTCACCGATCTGGACCATCTGACGAACGGCTTGTCGGCGGGCCAGATGATCGTGATCGCGGCGCGTCCGGCGGTCGGCAAGTCGACGCTGGGTTTGGACATTGCCCGCTCGGCGGCGATCGAGCATCACATGTCGACGGTGATCTTCTCGCTGGAGATGAGTCGCACGGAGATCACGATGCGTCTGTTGTCGGCGGAGGCGCAGATCCAGTTGCAGCAGTTGCGCAAGGGCCAGTTGCGCGATGACGACTGGGCGAAGTTGGCGCACACCTCGGGGCGGTTGTCGGATGCGCCTCTGTTCATTGACGATTCGCCGAACATGTCGCTGATGGAGATTCGCTCCAAGTGCCGGCGGTTGCGGGAGCGGCACAACCTGAAGCTGGTGGTCATCGACTATCTGCAGCTGATGTCGTCGGGCAAGCGCGTGGAGTCCCGGCAGCAGGAGGTGTCGGAGTTCTCCCGGGCGCTGAAGTTGTTGGCCAAGGAGCTCGAGGTGCCGGTGATCGCGATCTCGCAGTTGAACCGTGGTCCCGAGCAGCGCACCGACAAGCGGCCGATGATGAGCGACCTTCGTGAAAGTGGGTCGATCGAGCAGGATGCCGACGTTGTGATCCTGCTGCACCGGGACGATGCGGTGAACCGGGAGAGTGAGCGCGCCGGCGAGGCCGACCTGATCGTGGCCAAGCACCGTAACGGTCCGACCGACACGATCACCGTTGCCTTTCAAGGGCATTTCGCGCGGTTCACCAACATGGCAAAGGCGTTCTAGTGCGGCGCGTCGTTAATCATTTAACGATTGGGTTTGGGATCATGGGGTATGGCGAATCGTCCTGCTCCGGGGTTGGTGCTGCGTGATGGTGATCGGGGCCGGCTGCTGCGGTTGACCCGGTCT